>NZ_BCMG01000005.1 GCF_002217945.1 Secundilactobacillus silagei JCM 19001 | reverse complement strand
GAAGGATAAAGCAATGGCGATATCCTTTTTTCGTGTCAACATACATAGATTACAGAAAGAAAAATCTGTTGTCGATCATGTCTTGTGACATGACCAACAACAGATATGATAGAACCATTTAAACTTCAATAAATAACCTGTCTAACAGCGATGACTGTTTGGCAGGTTATTTTTAAATTAACAGTGGCTTGCCAGAAGAAGCTAAAAGCAGTATATTGATTGTACACAATCTGTTTATTTAAGGGAGGTTTAATGAAATATGAGTCAGCTATATGATTTTAAAGAAACCGAAATGAGCGGACAAGAAATCAACTTTGGCGATTATGCCGGTAAGGTTTTGATGATCGTGAATACCGCTAGTAAATGTGGCCTGGCACCGCAGCTTGAAGGCATTGAAAAACTCTATCAGCAGTATCATGAACAGGGGTTTGAAGTATTGGGACTGCCATCAAACCAGTTTCATCAGGAACTCGATTCCGACGAAGCCACTGAGGAATATTGTCAATTACACTATGGCGTGACTTTTCCAATGACGAAGCAGGTTCAAGTTAACGGTGACGGGGAAGACCCGTTGTTTACCTACTTGAAAGACACTGCTGGCCATGGCCGAATCAAGTGGAACTTTACGAAGTTCTTGATTGGCCGAGACGGGCAGCTGATCAGCCGGTATGCACCAGTGACTAAGCCAGAAAAAATCGAACCAGCAATCGTTGAAGCTCTAAAGGCTTAATTAAAGAGTAGCGTTGGCAACCTGAATGGGGGTTACCAACGCTACTCTTTTGTTATGTGACAGGCGACTGACTTAATACGGATTAAGGCCAAAAACGGAATCATTGGCGGTCAATGACGACCCAGCCAACTAAAATTGTGACCAGCATTAAGCTGGCAATTAAACCGAGTACTAACGTCCAGGAACCGCTGAGATGATGAACCGTTCCTAGAATCACTGGTCCAATTGCAGCTAGTCCGTAACCCGCAGATTGTGCGAAGCCAGAACGTTTTGTGACGATTTCAGGGTCGTCGCTACTGGTCGCAATCAAGGTGAGTGCGAGACTAAAAATGAGTGAGCAGGTGAAGCCAAGACTGATAGCTGCTAGCCACCAACCTAATTGCCCGCCGCCAAAGTTCAATTCACCGATGAGGTAACCCAGTAATAGGATTAATAACAGTCGCTTAAAATTAACAAAATGATTCAGCAGCAAACCGGCAGGAATACCTACGAATTGGAAAACTGACAGCAGTGTACCGGCCTCGGCTGCAGAAGCGCCCTGTGCTTGAAATAACGTTGGTAGCCAGGCAATCAAACTGTAAAAGATCAGTGATTGCAAACCCATAAACAAGGCTAAGCGCAGGCTGACAGGATCGGACCAAACGGACTGTGAAGGTGATTTAACGACATTAACGGGTTGCGACTGTTCTTGTGGGATCAATAAAGCGGCTAACAGTGCCAGCAAGGCGGGCAGCCCAAAACCGCCAAGGACGGTTTGCCAGTTGAATAGCTGTGCGAGCGGCATTACGAGCACGGTGGCGATGGCTGCTACTAGGTTCATCATGACGGCATATTGGCTGGTCAGATGGGTGGCTTGCGACAGTGGAAAATGCGCAATGAGGGTTGGTACAGCAACGTTTAGGATGGCAATTGCGATGCCAATCATGAGGGTACCAAGCACTAACTGAACTTGACCAAACGGCCGAAGCATATTTCCCAGCAGCAGGAGACTATCGACGCTGATCAACGTGTGCTTTAAACCGAATTGATGAATTAACTGGGGTGCAAAAAGTGCGCCCAGTGCAAAACAGATTAGTGGCAGGGTCACCAGTAACGAGGTGATAACACTGTTTACGTGTAAGCCACGGCGGATAAGTGCGAATAACGGGGTGACGGCGGTGACTGAAAGTCGTAAATTAGCGGCAGTCACCATTAATAATAAAACGTTTTTGTGAGACATAAAAAAACACTCCTTAGACGATTCCCGCCTAGAGAAGTGCTCTGCTAGTAACATGACAGGTATTGACCTGCTATCGGAATTAATTAACGTTAGCATACACGATAATGATGCGTTTGAACAGGGTTAATTTTTCATTTAGCATCCACGTGTTCAACTAAGACATGGTGTTTTAAAAAGTCGACGGTTTCATCGTAAACATCATCTAAATAACCCTTAGCGTGACGCGTACCTGGTACCATATTCAATTCAAAGGGGACACCAACGTCCGTCAAGGCATCGGCCATTGATAAAATTCCGCTGGTTGGGACAAATTCATTTAAGGAATTGGCCAGATACATTGGACCAGTTTCGCTGGTTACCCGGTGAACGGGTGTGGCGGCGGTTAATTCATCTGTGCGCTGGTTAAAGTAGTTCATCACAAACCACTTGTAAAAGGCGTCGTTAGCACCATTTTGATTAATTGTTGAACTGGCCTGCTGGTTAAAGCCACTGGTGTCGCCTTCAGCAGCGACCACATCTTTATGGTTGGCCAACCAGTCATCAATATCCAAAATACCGGAAAGCGAAACCGCTGGAATGCCGTATCGAATGGCCATTTCAACCGCCATGTTACCCCCTGCGGAAGAGCCGACTACACCAATTGGCATCTGGTTGTATTCACTGCGCGAGATCCACTCCATTAGGGAAGCCATATCAGATAACGGTTCTGGGTAATAAACATCTGGGGTCATACGATAATTGGGGACTAATACCATGTAACCGAGGTCAGCTAAACGAGATGCCCAATCCGCATCCTTACTTTTGTCGCCACGGAACCAGCCCCCACCGTGGATATCAATAATCAGTCCTAAAAACGGCTTAGTGCCATCGTGGTAAGCGTCCAGTGTTAAATGGCGATTTTCATCATAAACAATATCATGTTTCACTTGCATCTTACCCACCTCCAAAGGTTAAATTCACGATGAGTATGGCAAAAAAACGGGACAAGGTCAAGTATTTGGCTTGATCGTCCCGCTTTTGATCGCTTCAGGGCTGAAGATGATAAATAATAATTGCTGCTGCGTATGCTAGTAAGATCACATTGCTAGTCAGTGTAAAATGATTGGCCAATGCCATCAGATAGCGATAGTGGGCATTCAGTTCCGTTAGGGGAGCTGAAGCTTTGATCATGGCTAAGTGTTCCTGATAAAGCTGATCGTATTTTGCAGCCAGAGTTTGATATTTAAGGTCGCGAAGCCAAAAGATCCATGAGATACCAAATGAACCTAGGATTAAGAACATAAATAAGCGTTCGGCCGGAGCGGCCCAAACCGCTTGCAGACTAACAGCCGTATAGTTCATTGATGAAAGTGGCTGCACGCTCACCATGCCAAGTGTCGATGCTAATAAGACGACCAAACAGACCAGTTGTGAGCAGGTTGCTAAAAAATGACGTGTTGCCTGCTTATCTAACGTAATGAGCCCCTGAAAAACATCCGTGTGTACTTGTGTTGAGTAGCGCACATTGGAAAGCATGATGGACAGCCCCTTTCATAATATAGCTACTTTTTACTTTTACATGATTATAACTAGAATCTAGCAAATTGAACACTAAAAAGCCCTGCCAATTGATAACTGGCAGGACTTTTAGTGTTGATAGTTGGTTCTAACGGTTGGTGGGGTGTAATGCGCCATGAAGTTAAAGATCTCGGTGAGCTGATCGGTAAACAAAACTTTACTGCGATGCTCAGCAGTCAAAAAGCCTTGCTGGACCATTTGATCAAAAAAGGTTTTTAACGGATCGTAGTAGTGATTGACGTTATAAAAAACACAGGGGTTAGGGTTATCGCCGATTCGTGCCCAAGAATAGGCTTCCACGATTTCTTCTAAGGTTCCTGGACCGCCTGGCAGGGCAATACAGCCATCAGCCATGGCTAACATCCGCTGTTTACGCAGCGCCATATTATCAACCACTGTCAGATCTGTGAGGTTGTGAGCTGCAGCACCGCGGTCGACGAGGTTTTGAGGCATGACACCGTGGACTTTTCCACCAGCATCGATCACGGCAGTTGCCAATACGGCCATTAGACCGACATTGCCACCACCATAGATTAATTCTAGCTGGTGATTCGCCAGGTATCCGCCAAGTTCAGCAGCCGCTTGTTGGTAAATCGGTAAATTTCCGGTTGATGCACCACAGTAAACCGCAATTTTTTGGATCATTTCAACTGCCTCCTAAAAGTTGCTATCAAGCATTTTGTAAGTATCATTGTATATTGCAATTAACGGCATTTAAGCCCGTTCCAGCGCTAACAGCGCCTTTTTTCGTGCTAATCCCCCAGCGTAACCGGTCAAGCTGCCATTAGACCCGACGACTCGGTGGCAGGGAATGATAATTGAAATTGGGTTATGACCCACGGCGCCACCAACTGCTCGAGCGGAGCCAGTTGGGTGGCCGTTTAGTTCAGACAGTCGCTCGGTAATTTGCTGGTAGGTCATGGTCTGACCATAGGGGATCGTTGTCAAAACACGATAGACCTGTTGGCGAAAGGGTGTGGCCTCTGGTGCCAACGAGAGCTTATCAATGGTTGGCTTTTGACCATTAAAATAAGCGATCAACCACTCAGCCGTTTGTTTTAGCACGGGGGAAGTGCCATGTTTGATCGTTTCAAGCGGGTAATTGGCGCCTAAATGCGTCTGGTCAAAATACCAGACACCCAGCAAGTGTGAGGTATCCGCCAACAGGATCAGTTGACCTAATGGTGAGGCATAAGTTGTCTGCAGCATGTCATCAGCTCCTTTATAATTTATCTGAAGATTAGGCTATTTTGATGAATTTGGCAAGTGATGGCAAATAAATCGAAAATCTGTTCGCCCGTTATCTTTTCCAAGGGCGGTTAATTTGCTAAAATAAATAGTATCTAATACGAACGGAGATCGATAATAGTGAAATTGCTACATACAGCGGATTGGCACATTGGTCGACGGCTTCATGGTTTTGATCTGACCGATGAGCAGCAAAATGCCTTTGACCAAATCGAACAAATTGCCCAGGCCGAACAAGTTGATGGCCTGATTATTGCCGGCGATGTCTATGACCGACGGCTGCCCAGCGAAGCATCAGTGGCAATGGTTAACCAAATGTTGCAGCAACTGAATCTAACTGACCAGATTCCCCTCTACGCAATTTCCGGTAACCATGATAGTGCGACACGATTAGCAACGGGGACACCTTGGTTTAAAGCTACTCATTTGTACCTGCACACGGATTTGAGTCAGGCTTTTACCCCGATTGAATTAACGGATACGCAGCTTTTCCTATGTCCTTATTTTGAACCCTTCGCGGCGCAGCAATATTTTAACGATGAGTCTATCCAGCACCTAGACCAGGCTTTTGCACGGGTGGTTACGGAGATGAAGACACACTTTGATCCAGCTAAGAAGCACCTCTTAGTGGCGCATTTTTTTGTGGCTGGCAGTTCAACCACTGACTCGGAAACGAATCTAACGGTTGGTGGTCTAGCCGCGGTCCCAACGGATCTATTAGCGGATTTTGACTACGTTGCCTTGGGACATTTGCACGGTAAGGACGCGCTGCACTTGCCCAATGCTCGCTACAGTGGTTCGCCAGTTAAGTTTTCGCTGTCGGAGGCTAACCAGCACAAGGGGGTCTGGATCGTGGATACGGATGAGACACCAGTCAAAGTGACGTTTAAGCCAATTACACCGATCCATGACGTCAGACAGATAACCAGCAGTTTTGATGACCTGATCGCGTCTGCCGATGATGATTCGATCAATCACGAGGACTATGTTGGCATCACTTTGACGGATAGGCAGCCGATTCCTAACGTTATGGCACGATTACGAGCAGTCTTTCCGCGAATCGTCACTTTAGGACGGGCAGCTGGTTTTGAATCACAGGTTCGCTACCATGGGGAAACGAGTCAGCAGATTCAGCAAAAGTCTCCAATGGCGTTGCTGGGAGATTTTTACGAACAAGTGGCTAAGGAGAACTTAACTTCGCAACAGGAAAAATGGGCGAGAGCAGCACTCAAGCAGGCAAATGAAGGCGGTGATCAAGCATGAAACCACTGCAGCTTAAACTGACGAACTTTGGCCCGTACGCCAAGCAAACGATTGATTTTACCCAGTTGGACGAGGCGTCGATCTTTTTGATCGCTGGTCCAACTGGCAGTGGGAAAACCACGCTCTTTGACGCGATGACGTTTGCGCTATACGGCGAAAGTGCCAGTGATGACCGTGATCCTTCAGCGTTACGCTCAGATTTCGCCGAAGCGGATGAACCCACGGCAGTGACGCTGAAGTTTGAGCATAAGGGGTTAGAGTATGAGGTCACGCGTCAACCCAAGCAAACCCTAGCTAAGAAGCGCGGTACGGGTACCCGTGACTATCCCAGCAGCGGTAAATTGATGATTTTTAAAGACGGGATTAAGACTGATGAAATTACCCGGATGCAGGAGATTAACCTGAAACTGACCGATATTTTGCAGATCAGCCGCAAACAGTTTGTTCAAATTGTCCTGCTCCCGCAAGGTGAATTTAGACGTTTTCTGGTTTCGGATTCCAGTGCCAAAGAAGCCATCCTCAGAAAAGTGTTTGGCACCCAGTTATTTCAACGTTGGGCAACGGTACTCAAACAGCAGCTGAATACCCAACGAGAACAGATTAAATCGGCACGGTCGGTGATTGACAGTGGGCTGAAACGGGTGCGCTGGACTGATTCTGATGGTGACCATGACCTTACTCAGCTAGAAGGTCAGTACCAGCAAGATCAGACGGAGTTAACAACTGCCAAACAGGTGTTAGACCAGACCCAGCAGCAAGTTAATCAGTTGAACCAGCAACTTGAAACGGCTCAAAAAATGAACCAAAACATTGAAAAATTGGCCGCAAAACGGCAAGCAGAACAGCAGCTTCAAGCTGAGCAGTCCAAAATTGATCAGAAACAGCAGCGCTTGGACACATTGAACTGGGTGCATGAGCAACAGCACGATTATGAACAGCAACAAGAATTAACAAAGCAGCAAGAACAACTGAAACGGCAAAAAGTTACTTTAACTCATAATTTAACCACCCAAACCCAAGACTCGAAAAAACTTGACGGGCAGCAAAAAGATTTGACCGCGAACGCTAAAAAAATGACGGGTATTCAGTCTGAAATAGCTGTTCTCACAGAGCAACGGCCACTGTACGAACAGGTCCGGCAGTTCAACGTTCAGTTGGATCAAGAAACCAGCGAGTACACAGTAGCAACGGCTGCGCTGTCAAAGGCTCAGACGGATACGGTGACCCAGCAGGACAGGCTCAAACAATTGAATGCGCAAATTGATCACCAGTCAGAGCTGCTAAAAACCAGTGCGCAGTTAACAGCACTGCAGGCTGATCAGACGGCTCAGGAAAAACGGGTGAGCGATTTGTTTGATCAGCAGTCACAACTAGCTGAGAAAAAAAAGTTGGTGGCAGATGCCCAATCAGCAGTGACGGCCATCAGTCAAAAAGTTAAAACCGCCAGTGCTGACTATGAGAATCTCAGAAATCAGTGGTTGGCGGGGCAAATTGCGGTATTGGCCAGTCAGCTGAAACCCGGGACGCCATGTCCGGTCTGCGGCAGTGTGGCCCACCCAGCACCCCACGCCGTCACCGAAACGAAGCTAGTTGATAATGAAACTATCAAGGCGGCTGAGCAGGCACTCCAGCAATTAAAAGATCAGCAAACAAAGGCGCTGGCTGATTTATCAAATCAGCAGCAGGTCTTAGAAAAACAAACTCAGGTCGTTAAGCAGCAGGCTCAAGCCTTACGGACGCAGCTTAAAGTTCAAGCTAGTGTGACAGTGACCGATATGCTTTCACAAGTGACTGAACAAGAAGCCCAAACTGAACAGCAGCTTGGTGCGGTTAAACAGCAGCTCTTGCAAATTGACCAGGCAATTGCGGAACGGCAAACCAAAACCGCTGAAATTGAACGCCAGCAGCAAACCATTCAAACGCTGAAGCAACGAGTTCAGTCGGCCAAATTAACCCAGCAAACCACTCAGACTAAACTGGACGCAGCTCAAAAGCAATTACCGGCCCAATTTGCCGATTTGACCGCGCTTGATGATTATTTGACGCAACAGCGTCAGCGAGTTGCTGACTACCAGCAACAAGTTCAAACGAATCATCAAGCCTTACAGCAATGTAAGGAACAAATAGCGACAACGCAAGCTAATTTGCATACTACAGAATCAACGTTGCAGGTAACCGAACAACGGCTGACCAAGCTTACCGGCACTTTGGAACAGGCCGTAAAAGTCCATCTAGGTGCAGATCAAATGACTCAATTTATAGGGTTAATGGGTCAGCTTGACGAAATATCGGCACTTAAACAAACGCTGCAAGATTTCCAGCAAGCGATGACAGCTGCCAAGGCGGATGTCGCGGCTTATGAGCAGTTAGTTGGTGATAAGCAGACCGTTGATTTAACCGTTATTCAGCAACAGTTAAATGAGACTAAGACACAGTTGAAGACAGCCCAGAAACTGGCTGATGATAGACAGCAGCAGGTTACCGTAAACGGTGATATTTTGGCACAATTAAAAACTACCACGCACCAAGTTGCGGCTCAGTTAGATGAATTGAATGAACTTCAGCTATTAGTTGAAACCGTCGCGGGTGGCGGTGATAATAAACTGGGGTTGGAACGTTATGTCCTCAGAGCCCAGTTAGCTGAAATTTTGGTCATTGCTAATCAGCATTTGAAGCAATTGAGTTCTGGCCGTTATTCGATGCAGCTTCATTTGGAAGCCGGGGCCTATCAAAAGAATACGGGCCTGGAAATTGACGTTTATGATGACAATGTCGGTCAAGTACGGAGCGTCCATACGCTGTCAGGCGGTGAAAGTTTCATTGCTGCCTTGAGTTTGGCACTGGCACTTGGTGAATCGATTCAAAATGAATCTGGTGGCATCAGCATTGACGCCTTATTTATTGACGAAGGGTTTGGTTCACTGGATCAAGAATCGCTGTCAACGGCGATGAAAGCCCTGGAAAACGTTGAGTCCAGCAATCGCATGATTGGTATTATCAGCCACGTGACACTGTTACAAGAAACCATCCCTTACCAGATTCAAGTTCAGCCAGTAGGTCAGGGTAAATCAGTGGCTAAAATTGTCCTACCATAATGCCAATCTAGTAGGGGTGTTAATAGCGCCTTTAGTTGCAGGTTGGCGTATAATGGTCTGCTGGTAGATGAAGCATGAGGTCAGCTTAAAAGTTGTAAGTAAAAATAAAGGAGCAGCATATGATTACATTAAAGTCAGCACGTGAAATTAAACAGATGCGCGCATCAGGCGCGGTTTTAGCAGGTGTCTTAAATGGTCTTGAAGCCGTTATTAAACCGGGCATTTCAACCTGGGAAATTGAAAAATTTGCCAATTCTTACATTGAAGGCCACGGCGCTACTGCGGAAGAAAAGGGCTTTGAAGGTTATAAATACGCGACTTGCGTGAACGTCAACGATGAAGTGGCCCACGCAACGCCTAGAAAGGCCTTGATGTTGAAGTCCGGTGACGTGGTTGCAGTCGATCTGGTTGTGAACCTGAACGGCTTTTTGAGTGATGCCTGTCGTAGTTACGCTGTGGGTGAAATCTCAAAAGACAGCCAACGTCTGCTTGATGTTACTAGGGAATCACTGTACCGCGGTATTGATCAAGCCGTGATCGGTAACCGCCTGGGCGATGTTGGTGCAGCCATTCAACAATATGTGGAAACGGAAAACCACATGGGCGATGTGCGTGAATTAATTGGTCACGGGATTCAGCCCACAATGCATGAACAACCGGACGTGCCAGCCTATGGTGTGGCGGGTAAGGGCCTGCGATTGCGCGAGGGGATGACCATTACCATTGAACCCATGGTCAATTTAGGCACCCGTGAGATTCGGTCAATGGAAACGGCTGACCATTCTTGGGAATACTATGTCACTGCTGACGGGAAACCATCAGCTCAGTTTGAGCATACTTTAGTGATTACTCAGGACGGACCGAAAATCTTGACTTCTCAGGATCCGGTTAGAGACGCTAAGTACCTATAAGTAGGTCCTCTAAACAGTTTTTCAAAAGTAAACAAAATTTGTGGCAAATCCCATTAACACCGTTATACTGGTTTTATAAGAGTGGGGTGAGGGTAAGTTATGGATCAAGTACTGTTATTAATTATTATTTTAGCTGTGGTGGTGCTCGCCAATATTTTGTCGCGGCACGTCACGGCTATTCCATTGCCATTTTTTCTAATTATATTGGGGTTACTGCTGGCATTACTACCAGCTTATAAGGGGTTTCATTTAGACCCATCAACGTTTGCGTTTGCGATTATTGCCCCGATGCTATTCAATGAAGCGCAGAACAGCTCCCGGTTTTGGATCGGACGCTCGATTACTAATATCTTGTCGTTAGCCGTTGGACTGGTAGTGGTCACGGTGCTCATTGTTGGGACGAGTGTTCATGCGCTTTACGTAATCTTGCCGCTGAGCTTAAGTTTTGCTTTGGTTGCCATCGTGGCGCCTACCGATGCTTCTGCGGTGAACTCGATTTTCGAAGCGAACCCAATTGCGGAAGAACAGGCGGCCACTTTACAGCATGAATCGCTGTTTAACGATGCTGCCGGGATCGTTATTTTTGATATGGCCTTGGCGGCTTATATGTCAGGCAAGTTCTCAATTGGCACGGCCGTTGGCATGTTTGCCTGGGAATTTCTTGGCGGCCTGTTATTTGGTGCCTTCATCGGTGTGATGGTGGTCAGTTCGCGACTATTTCTGATTCGGCATAACGATGACACACCGTTGATCATGGTACTGATTCAGCTGTTAACACCATTTCTGGTGTATTTGTTAGCTGAAAAATTGGCTTTGTCCGGTATTTTGGCAGTTGTTGCAGCCGGAATGGTTCAGGGATCCGAACGGGATAAATTGCGCTTGACGTCATCGCGAATGCAGATCGTGACCAGCAACGTCTGGGAAATTCTCAGTGGCGTTTTATCCGGGACGGTGTTCGTGCTCTTAGGGCTTTCGCTACCAGACGTGATTCGGGCTTTAAACGCCCACGCGGATACGCAGATCACGATTCCTAAGTTATTATTATTAGGCCTTTTCTTGTATGCTTTAAAGGGCATTATTCGCTTGTTATGGACCCGCTTTTTACTCAAACGGCGGACGAAGAGTGATCATATCTGGCGTGATAGTTTGGTCATGGCACTGAGTGGAGCTAACGGGACGATTACGTTGTCCTTGGCTTTTTCAATTCCAACCATGGTCAACGGGCATGCGTTCTTGTTGCGGGGACCGTTGATCTTTCTGGCCGCCGTCGTGATTTTAACCAGTTTACTGCTGCCAACCATTTTTGTACCGTTACTACTGCCAAGTCAGAAGTCAACGCAGCCACGGTATAAGTGGGTTCGGCGGATGATTCAAGCCGGTATCAGTGATTTAGTTGCGGAAAAGGAACATCCAGCAGAGGCTCAGATCGTCATTGATTCACTTCAGCAGGCCTTGATCTTGGATGCGACACCGAATTTACGGATCGAACGGCAAATTATGAAACAGGTACACAAAGTTGAAAGCCAAAAGATCCAGGAAATGTTTGAAAAGGGTCAAATCACAGAAGATGAAATGACTTACTACAATAAATTCTTAGAGCTAAACCATTTTTCCGCAGATGAAAAAGTCTGGAAGAACGTGTGGCTGCGAATTCGCTTTAGTCTCCATATTGGGACGCTCTACAAAGACCTGCACCGCGCACAGGAAGCCTTTTTGACTGCCCCGGTGGCGCTGGAAGAAGTTTATTGGCGTGAGGCGTTTGAAAAACATGGCGAAGATATTTTACCCATTGAAGAAGCCGGTTTTGAAGCGGTGATGGATTATCTGAAGCGTAATAGCGGTGAAAATGGGGTTGAAACTAACCTTGTTCGGCGCTTTTATCGGACGCGCCACCGTCGAATTCGTGGCGGGGATGTCGATCCCAACATGGTCTACCAGCTCTTCATGCGTGCCTTCCATGCGGAATATGAACTGATTCAGCGGGCAATCGCTAAGGGCGATATTTCCGCGGATCTCGCAGAAAAATTGCAGCAGCGGATTTCCTTTGACGAAATTACTTATATTCAAAATAGCGAATCGTATCGATAAAAAAGGTTTGAATTTGCTGTGTGAAATTAGTAACATATAGGTATGAAATGAATCCTGTTGGGGGGATTACATGAATAAGGGTAGAGTTGAAGCATTTACGGATGCTGTCGTGGCCATCATTTTGACCATCATGATCTTGGAATTTAAAACACCAGAGTCACTTCAATTCTCAGCAGTTTACGAAAATCTGCCTTATTTTGCGTCGTATGTTGTGGGCTATATTTTTGTGGGTGTTGCTTGGTACAATCATCACTACATGTTTTCGGTTTCTAAACGGATCACCAAAAAGGTGTACTGGATGAACAACTTCTGGTTATTTTCAACGTCATTTTTGCCAGTCGCAACTGCTTGGGTTGGCCGTGGTCTGAACGCCTTTGGTCCAGAAGCTTTTTATACGATTGTTTACGTGATTTGGACGATCTCTTATATTTTGCTGAGCCGTTCGCTGATTCAGGCCAACCATCTGGCTCATGCTGATGAGGCAGCGGAAAAGATTAAGTCGATGCCGATGTATCGAGGTTTAACCAATTGGTGGTACATCGTTGGGTTAGTCATTTTGGATGTGTTAGCCCTGCGCTTCTTCCCAGCCCTGCAGCTGGTATTTATGGCAGGTAGCGTGATCTTTGTTGGCGCACGTTCTAATGCTGATAGTGATAAATTATTCTAAAGTAGTGCGATAGGAGATGGTCTTTTGATTGCTTATACGTTGAAGATTCGCAACAAGGTAACTTCACGCGATATCGTGGTTTCATATCGCGCCACAATGGATGATGAACAGAAGGATTTAACGACGGGGTCAATGAAATTCAATCTTGAAACTGCCAACGTTAACTATCTGACGAACAGTCAGTTTGTGTTAGGCATTATTGAAACCGTGATTTTGCGGCTTAATCAAGAGTGCAAGCTTGATCGAATCGAAGTTGATCAATCGGCTAACCGGCTGCAGTTACAGGTACCAAAATTGTCAGAGTTTAGGACCTATATCCAGTCGCATCACTTACTCAGTCACGTTGCCCAATCGTGTGTGGCTAATGGCCATCAGGCAATCAACGTGTCGATTTCCACACCGTTTAAATTAGGATAGTTACTGATAAAGCTCATTTCGGTGGGCTTTTTTTGTGACCTTTTTTACGCACTGCCTTGGTGTAGAAAATAGACTGATTAATACCAGGAATCGTTAGGTGGAAGTAATTGTAAACTTATAGATAAAATTAATGATTTCTTCCTAAGTGAAACTTATCATTAGAAAACAACAAACAATAAGAAGCTGATTTACTATCCTCACAGCTTAAAAAAATATATCTATTTGGAATATTTAGATTTATATTTTAATGATTTTGAGTTATACTTTTCAACGTAGAAAATGCATTATCGCTTTTATAAAGTGAGCAGACTGGTTAAGCCATAAATTGATGATGCTCACGTGGGAGGAATTATTGATGAAGAAGAGTTGGGTTAAAAGGGTATTTAGGGACACTCTATTGCTCATTTTTGCACTAGTAAGTGTAAGTACCTTAGGTCAAGTTAAGGCAGCTGCGTTGGCGGATGGGTCGTATACTGTACCAGCGGAAGCCATTAATAAGGATACGGGGGGTTCTAGTGCAGCCGGGGCCTTTCTCGGGGACACAGCAAACGTTGTTGTAAATAATGGGACCTACAAGATATCAGTGCCGATAACTTCGATGGGGCAAGCCGCTTTAAAGAGTGCCTCTGTTGGTCAAAGTTCAGTTTTAGATGGTTCGAACTTAACGTTTATGATGTCTGATGAAACACCGAAAGTCCAAGTCGATTACCACATCGTAGTTGCGATGCTTCATCTTGATAAGACAACTTCTGCGTATGAAGCGTTTGATTGGTCAAAGGTGATGGCTGTCAAGGGTTCGGGTAGTTTGGATTCTTCAACTACCAATGTAGGCGGTTCTTCAGCGTCAAGTAACTCTGCATTTTCAAGCGCTAGCAGTTCTTCATCATCGAGCGTTTTCTCATCTTCATCGTCAAGTAGTTCTGCATTATCGAGCAGTTCTTCATCATCGAGTAGTTTTTCATCTTCAAGTGTTAGCAATTCATTACCATCAGGACCCAATACGGCTCAAGTTAGTAAATTGAATTACACGGTTTTTCAAGCCGACGACAAATCAACTTCTGCGGCCAATCAGTTCTATACTCATGAAGCAGAAGTTGAAAAATTAGCTGATGGATCTTATCAGGTCACCATGCACGTGCAATATGATAAGAATTCCGGCATGTCAGCTAAGGGCTTTGTGCCACTGACAGTGAATAATCAAAAGGTTTCTAACGTTAACTATGGGTCAACGGCTAAAGCGTATACTGCTAGTTTTAGTTTCACCGCTCCGACACTTGATGCACTAATCCAAGCATCCGTTAAAAGTACGATTCATGTATCAGTGCCAACGATGGGTATGAGTTCTGATTTTGATGTTTACTATCATTTTATTGATGCTTCTACTGCTGGTGGAACTGGTACAACCAAGGCGGCGAAGACAACTACTTCCGGTACTAATGATTCTTCAACTCCTGGTACTGGTAGTCCTTCCATATCATCAGGATCTACTTCAGTAACCGACACGCATAAAGTTAGCAAAATGCGTTACACGGTCCTTCAAGCCAACGATAAATCAACTTCTGAGGCTAATAAATTCTATACCCATGAAGCGGATGTGAAAAAGCTGGCCAATGGGTCTTATCAAGTCACCATGCACGTGCAATACGGTAAAAATTCCGGTATGTCAGCTAAGGGATTTACGCCACTGACAGTGAATGGCCAAAAAGTTTCTCACGTTAATTATGGCTCGACGGCTAAAACGTATACCGATAGCTTCAGCTTCACTGTTCCCACACTTGACGCATTGACTCAGGCCCCCGTTAAAGGCACGATTCATGTGTCAGTGCCAATGATGAGCATTAGTTCTGATTTTGAGGTTTACTATCATTTTACTGGCGCTTCTGCTACTGGTGGTACTGATACAACTCGTGCAGCAAAGACAACTGTTCCCGACACTAGTGCGGTTTCAGGTCGAAGTGCCAATTCAGGGGCTAAAGCCCACGTAGTAGCGCGTTCGTCCAGCAGATTACCACAAACTAGTGATGTGCAAAGTGGCACAGCAGTGGTTGGCATTATCAGTCTGGTCTTAGTGGTGACGACGGCAATGATTAGAAAGAAATCAGCTCAATAGTTTCAGTCAAAATACTATCCCAGCTTATTTTGGTGTGATGGTTTTAAGAGTGAAATACGGTTTGTTCATTAGGAAGCGAGGTAAGATCATGAAACATCTAAAGTGGGTGATCGGCTGGTTAGCTTTTCTCACCTTGGGATTACTGTTTTCAGTGGCCAGCACAACTGCTCAAGCCAAGGCAATCAACTATCAGGCTTTAAAATATCAGACGAATCAAACGTCAATGGCTAGCGGTTATTTTGTGAAACCGGCTAGTGTTAAAGTGGTACATCATAAATACGTGGTCACTATGCGAATTAAGACCGCTAAAAAATTATCTACGGATCCAGTCAAAGTATTATCCATTAACGGTGGTGCACCCAAAAACGTGCGTCGAGTGAAGGATCATGCAGGCAACACCAACCTGTATTATTCATTTACGACAACTAATCTGAAGCAACGAATCACTGCCAAATTAGCGATTAACGTGCCAATGCTATACCATGCCAAACATTTGATCTCATTCAAATTCAATACGAAAGGGTTACCGAGTTTAAAAGGTAAAGCGGTTGTCACTGCCGCTACAGTAAAAGTGACGGGTACGACTGCGGTTAATAAGAGTCAGCGGATAACGGGCAATAAACGGTCTAAGAGCAGTCGGCCCAAGGACAGACAGGTTAAGCAGCTAGATCAGCGTAAATCAGCCAGCAAACAGGCTGTTTCAAGCCAACCATCAACTATTCATTCGTCGTCAGCTTCAAGTCAGACAACGCCTGCAACCAAGACTAAACAACCGTCAGCTAACACCCAAAAAATTGCAGCGGTCAAAAAAGATCACAGTCAAGTAACTTCTCGCGGGCCATTGCTAATTGCGGGGGTCGTTGTGATTATCGCCGTTGTGGTGGGTGGTAGTCTGATGGTGATGAAGAAGCAAGAATAGGGTTGTAAGTCTTATAATCAGAAATTTAATTATTTACTAATTGCGGTGCAAGCCGCTTTTTTTGTCTTAAATTTTAAAAATAGTTGGCAATTTAGCCGAACTATTGTTAAATAATAGATATAACCGTTCGGATAGCGGTTATTATAAAAGAGGGAAGAAGTTGATTAGGGTTGAAAGAGCTTAGGATTAATTCAGCGTACACCGTCGCTGCGATAAGTGTTTTAATGGCGATGCAAGTCGTGCTTGGCAGTCTTTTATCGATTCAATTTTTGATCACTAAGATTACGTTTTCATTTATTGTCACGGCCATTATGGCGCGGTTATTTCCGCCGAAATTAACGGCTACTGCCACGGCCATGTCTAATTTGATTGGGATGCTATTATTTCCTAAATTTAGTTTTTTCTTTGGTTTTCTGATTACCGCCGCGCTTACAGGCTACACGTTTGGCAAATTATTTTACCAAAAGCCGGTTAAATTATGGCGAATCATCACAGCATCATTCATTGTGACGATCGGTTGGAACCTGTTTCTGAATAGTCTCTGGCTCCATATCATGTACGGAATGACCTGGAACGTCCTGTTCACCACTCGAGTACCGCAAGAATTACTCTCGTTTGCCATTTATACGGTTGTGATCTCAATCGTGTTTAAAGTCTTACCGATTGAGCGGTTAACAAATCGCTAAGATTGTATCAAAAAGAACCTGAAAATTTAATTTCCAGGTTCTTTTTGATTTATTTGTTTTCTGAATGGTATCGATTCCGTACTACACTGTGGCGGTAGCCATAACTGAAGTAGAAGATTAAACCGATCACCAGCCAAATGAAGAAGGCAATCCAAGTGAATGATTTCAATTCAAACATTAAAATGACACACAGGATAAACGAAACGATTGGTAGAACGGGATAAAAGGGCACTTTGAAGGCTGAATCAAGTTCTTTAAATTCAGGGTTCCGCCGTAGAAAGACGATTCCGATTGAGACCATCGCAAAGGCAAACAGCGTCCCGATGTTGACCAGTTCAGTGATCTTATCGATTGGGATCACACAGGCGAAGAAACTGCCCAAAATACCAAACAGCCAGGTGTTCGTCACTGGCACGTGAGTTTTAGTACTTAACCGACTGAAGACCCGTGGCAGAAGGCCATCACGGCTAATGGCGAAGACCAGTCGCGTACCCCCGTATAAGAACACCATGAGCACGGTGGTCATCCCAATCACGGCCCCTAAGGACACGATACCGGAGACCCAGTTTTGGTGGATAAAGTGCAGTGCGTAAGCCACTGGATCAGCCACGTTTAAGTGCGTATACTTGACCATCCCCACAAGGACAAGTGATAAGGCGATGTAGAGCACCGTAGCAATCAACAGGGAGCCAATGATGCCAAGTGGGACGTTTTTTTGCGGATTCTTGACTTCCTCGGCCGCGGTAGAGACCGCGTCAAACCCGATGTAGGCGTAAAACGCAACGGCAGCTCCTGAAACCACGCCTTTCATGCCAAATGGCAAGAAGGGATGATAGTTTTCAGGTCGGATGTAGAAGACCCCGACAACGATGAACAAGATGATCACGATAATTTTAAGAATTACCATGATGGCGTTGATCTGTGCTGATTCACGAACCCCGCCAATCAATAGGAACGAAAGCAACATGATGATGATAAAGGCAGGCAGGTCAAAGATGGCGTGAGGCATACCAGCGGTGCCGTACGCTGCCCGAAACGCCTCTGGCAGATACCAGTGAAAACCAGCTAAGATGTTTTGAAAATACGACGACCAGCTTGCTGCAACCGCTGAAACGGAGAATAAGTATTCCGAAACTAACGCCCAGCCTAATATCCAAGCGATAAATTCCCCGAAAACAGCGTATATGTATGTATATGCGCTACCAGCTAGTGGAATGGTTGATGAAAATTCCGAATAGCAGAGTGCGGCCAACGAACAAACGATTGCGGCCACAACGAACGACAAAAACGCACCGGGCCCCGCATACTTGGCGGCAATGATTCCGGGAGTAATAAAAATCCCAGCACCAACGATTGCGCCGACGCCCATTGTAATCAGACTAAAAGCTGTAAGGGACTTTTCCAGCCCAGTCTTCTTATAAAGATCAGTTTTGATGTCTTTACGAAGGAAGAGCGTGGAAGTTTTCTTTTTATGATCCATTTCCAAACTCCTTTCATGAAATGAATAAAATATTAATACATGAATATAATATCCTATTATACATCAAATTTTAATAAAAAGAGATGTTAAATGAGAATTGATTTAATAAAGCGTTTTCTAAAACCGATAATGACAAAAAATCACTATTTTTCTTGTGCTTTATATCGAGATGTTATAGAATGCAACAAGTGAGGTTACCACGGTAGCCCAGTTCGATCATAAAAGAAGAGTAGTCGGTTAGTGATGGACAGCGAGTTCGGGATGATGGAAGCCGAATGATCACGCTGATGAAGCGCGCTTTTTAGAATGACATTGTTATAAGTTGAGTGGATAGTAATATCAACAAGAGTGGTACCGCGGGTAGTCTCGTCTCTTACATGTTTAAGTGTAGGAGGGGGACTTTTTTTATTGCCCCGATATTACAAGGAGTTTAACCGCAGTCAAAATTTATTACGTGAGGAGTTAATATTATGGATTACAAACAAGTCGTTGCTGATACGTTAGCACCAGCATTAACGGATGTGCTTTCAGCAGCAGACATCTACCAAAAAATTGAACGGCCCAAGGATACGAGCAAAGGGGACTACGCTTTTCCAGCCTTTACCTTAGCTAAGACCTTTAAGAAGGCCCCGCAGCAAATTGCTAGCGACCTAGTTGAAAAAATTGATACCAGTAAATTTGAGAAGGTTGAAGTTGCTGGTCCTTACCTGAACTTCTTCTTGGATAAGGCCGCTTTTAGCGCGCAAATTCTAGGCGAAGTTTTGACGGCTGGTGCAGACTATGGTCAAAATCAGTCCGGTAATAACGGTAACGTGCCGATCGACATGTCATCACCTAACATTGCCAAGCCAATTTCCATGGGTCACTTACGTTCAACCGTGATTGGTAATTCGATTGCTGAAATTTTACGGAAAAACGGCTACAACCCGATCAAGGATAATCACTTGGGCGACTGGGGCACTCAGTTTGGTAAGCTGATCACCGCTTACTTGAAGTGGGGGAACGAAGCCGACGTTAAGAAAGACCCAATCACTAACCTGGTTAAATACTACGTGAAGTTCCATAAAGAAGACGTTGAACATCCAGAGTTGGACGATGAAGCCCGGGAATGGTTCAAGAAGCTTGAAGACGGTGATGAACAAGCGCGTCACCTCTGGTCATGGTTCCGTGATGAATCCTTAAAGGCCTTCAAGACCATCTATGACAAGTTGGGTGTTAAATTTGACACCTACAATGGTGAAGCTTTCTACAATGACAAGATGCAAGCCGTCATTGATGACTTAAAGCAAAAGGGTCTGCTAAAAGAATCTCAAGGCGCCCAAGTAGTTGACCTGGAAAAGTATAATTTGAATCCCGCATTGATCTTAAAGAGTGACGGGGCCTCACTTTACATCACCAGAGATATTGCGACCGCGGTTTACCGTGAAAACACCTATCACCCAGCCATGAACCTTTATGTGGTTGGTTCTGAACAAATGTACTACTTTAAGCAGTTAAAGGCCGTTTTAACTGAAATGGGCTTACCATCCGCTAAGAACCTGCACCATATTCCGTTTGGTCTGATCACCGTTAACGGTAAGAAGCTGTCAACGCGTTCTGGCCGGATTATTTTGCTGGATGCCGTGCTGGATGATGCGATTGAAATGGCGCAAAAGCAGATTGCGGAGAAGAACCCTGACTTACCTAACAAGGATCAGGTGGCTAAGCAGGTCGGTGTTGGCGCCATTATCTTCGGTGATCTGAAGAACGAACGGATGAACAGCATTGACTTTAACCTGGCAGAACAATTGAAGTTTGAAGGCGAAACTGGTCCTTACGTTCAATATGCGCATGCCCGTGCTGAAAGCATCTTGCGTAAAGCAAGTGACGTAACCGTTCCAACCAGTGACGCTAAGATCTCTGACCCAGAAGCTTGGGAAACCATAAAGGCGTTGGCCGACTTCCCCGATGTTATTGTGGAAGCCCTAAAGGAATTTGAACCTTCAGATGTTGCCAAATACGCGATTCGGTTAGCTAAGGCCTTCAACAAATACTACGCGCACTCTAAGATTTTGGCTGACGACGCAGAAAAGCCTGCCCGTTTGGCGTTAGTTAAGAGTGTCTCAACTGTTTTGAAAGAAGCCCTTCGTCTATTAGGCGTTGAAGCTCCGGACGAAATGTAATTAACTTTATATATACTGATGCGGCTGGAAGAAATTCCAGTCGCATTTTTGGGTTGTGCCAATATTAGAAACGGATTAGGCTGATGTCGTGATCGGTCGAGTAGTAACCCAAGTATTCCTGCATTTATATTAGTTACTGTGAAGACAAATTGGGGACAGTAAACCGAATTTTAACTTTCAGGTGACTAATTTATATTCTAAATTATACTAACATTGAATACTTATTTAAAATCTTGCTTTCTTTTCGTTTTTCATTTTGTTATAATAATCACAGTATTTAGTTCAGTTGAAGGGGGCTGCATTAGGATGAAAAAAAGTATTCGTCAATCACGGATTGAACAATTGATCAATCAGTATCCGATCGGTACACAAGAAGACCTAATGCGTCATCTAAATGAAATTGGGATTAAGGCGACGCAAGCAACAATCTCACGTGATATTCGCGAGATGCAGGTTGTCAAAGCCCAAGATGGCCATGGACACTTGCGTTACACGATTTTTAAACCCGGCAATAAATCTGAAGAAGAACACCTGCGCGAAACTATTAACGAAGTGGTTATCGGTTTGACACGAATCGAATTTATGAACGTGATCAAAACGTTACCCAGTAATGGCAATTTGTTAGCCGCAATTTTAGATGATTTAAAGTTACCTGAGGTTGTGGGGACGTTAGCGGGGCATGATACGATTTTAGTTATTAGTCCAAATGCTGAAGTTGCTCAGCAACTAAACGATGAAATCGCTGAAAATATGAACCCAGATATTGTTCATTAATCGCTTACGGGTATAAAACACGCCACCATTGGCGTGTTTTTTGTTTAAGGACTGTTAAAATTTGGAGCGTAATTTAGCTGCATTTACATAATATGATAGAATTGATGAAGCAAATCTTTTACTTATTTGAGGGAAACGAATGAAGAATAATCGGGGAAATCAATCAAATCAAGGGTTTAAAGCGATGATGTCGCCGTATTATCAACGGTTTAAAAGTCATTTTGGTAAGTTTTGGCATCGTTATCAGCTGACCCGCTGGATTATTGTCGCCATTTTAGCGCTGATCTTTGTCGTCAGTGCGACGCTGACATTTCAAGCTAAGACGGCTAATGTGGGCGATTTGAAGGCACAACTGGAAAAGACTACTTATATTTATGATAAAAGTGGTCACAAGGCGGGCTCGCTTTACGCTCAAAAAGGGACGTATGTACCCTTAGCAAAAATTTCACCAAACGTGCAACATGCGGTGATTTCTACTGAAGACCGTAATTTTTATCACGAACACGGTTTTTCGGTTAAAGGGATTGCGCGGGCTTTTTTCCTGCTTGCTAAAAATAAGTTACTTCATCGCGACTATATTAGCGGCGGTGGCAGTACGCTGACACAACAATTGGTGAAGAATGCGTTTTTGACGCAGCAGCAGACCATGACGCGTAAATTAAAGGAAATTTTTCTAGCCATTGAAGTTGAAAACGTGTATTCAAAGCAGGATATTTTGTCCATGTACCTGAATAATGCTTACTTTGGCAACGGTGTCTGGGGTGTCCAGGATGCGGCACACAAGTATTTTGGAACGGATGCAGAAAATCTGACCGTACCGCAGTCAGCGGTGTTAGCCGGGATGCTGACTTCACCAAGCGGGTTTAACCCAATTGATCATCCGCAAGCCTCCAAGGACCGGCGTAACGTAGTCCTGGGATTGATGGCTGAAACGGGCGATATCACTAAATCTCAGGCAACTACTTATCAACAAACACCGTTAACCACCGCGGACACGTATCAGTATAAGGATTCGTACCGTTATCCTTACTACTTTGATGCCGTGATCGACGAGGCGATTTCTAAGTATGGGTTAACGGAGTCAGACATCATGAATCATGGGTACAAAATTTACACGTATTTGGATCAAAATTACCAGTCACGGCTGCAGGAAAACTTTAAGAACGGTTATCTGTTCCCGCAAAACGCTGCTGACGGCACCAAGGTTCAAGCAGCTTCCGTAGCGGTCAATCCAAATAATGGCGGCGTGATGGCCGTGGTCGGTGGCCGTGGCAAGCACGTGTTCCGGGGCTATAACCGGGCAACTCAGATCAAACGGCAGCCAGGCTCGACGATTAAACCCTTAGCGGTCTATACACCAGCACTTGAGAACGGCTATTTCTATGATTCGCAATTACAAAATAAAAAAACGTCGTATGGTACTAACCACTACACGCCGAAAAATTATAACAACGTTTATTCTGGCAAGATTCCAATGTACGAGGCACTGGCCAACAGTGTCAACGCACCCGCGGTTTGGCTGTTAAATAAAATCGGTGTTAATAAGGGCTATGAGTCAGTTAAAAAGTTCGGGCTACCAGTTAACAAGTCTGATAAGAACTTGGCCTTGGCGCTGGGTGGCTTGAGCAAAGGGGTCTCGCCACAGGAATTAGCGGGAGCTTATACGGCGTTTGCCAATAACGGGACGCGGACAGATACCCACTACATCCGTAAGATCGTGGATGCTTCAGGTAATGTGGTCGTTGATAATCCGAAGGTGACAACCCATAAAGTCATGTCACCAAAGGTTGCCAAGCAAATGACCAGTATGATGCTGGGCGTCTTCAATAGCGGAACTGGTGTTGACGCTAAGCCATACGGGTACTCAGTCGCCGGTAAAACCGGGAGTACTGAGGCCGATGCCACGGGTGATGGTGATGCGACCCGTGATAAATGGATCGTGGGATACACACCAGACGTGGTCTTAACGACCTGGGAAGGTTTTGACAGTACTAACAGCAGCCACCATTTGGAAAACTTGAGTGGTACGGGTGTTGGTCCCTTGTTCAAGACGGAAATGGAAGAAATCTTACCCTATACGAAACAAACTCATTTTGATACGCAGGATGCTTCAACCTTGGCAAAGGCGTCGAAGTCTGATAATAATTTATGGGACAACGTGCAGCAGGGCGCTGGCAGCGTGGGTGATCAAATTCAGCAGGGTGCTAATAACGCTGCAAACACCGTTAAAAAGTGGTGGCAGAATACGTTTGGGTAGAGTGTGTAGTCAGGCGTCTAGCGACCGGTGTATAAGCCAGCCCGCCATAAACCCCGGTTTTGGGTTTGTGGCGGGCTGGCTTATATGCAGGTCGCTGCCTGACGAAACACGTTTAAGCTAGGTAAGATTAAAGAGCTCTCCGTTTTTGGGTTTGTGGTGGGGCTTACTATATGCAGGTATCGCTGCCTGACGAAACACGTTTAGCTAGGTAAAATTGAAGCACTTTCATGCCCCAGCTTTCGCCCACTTTCAATTCATGATACAATATGAAAGTATTGAAGACAGGAGGATGCTTTTTATGGCAGACATTGAAAAAACCGCTGGTGAATTACGTGAGGAGCTAGCTAGTTCCGATGAATTTACGGCATTACAAAGTGCTTATAACACAATGAAGGCTGATTCTGAAGCCTATGATCTATTCAAGAAGTTTCAGGAATTACAGTTGAAGCTGCAGCAAAAACAGATGCAGGGTCAACAGCCTGATCAAGACGAAATGAAGCAGGCTCAAGATATGGCAACCAAAGTTGGTGCTAAGGACGTTATCAAAGATTTGATGGAAAAAGAAAAGGACGTCAATCAACTGCTGGCAAGACTGAATAACGACATTACAAAACCGATTCAAGACCTGTATCAAAGCTAAAACAGAGTCTTATCAGTGATTAAATAGATCAAAAACGTCGAAGAATTTTCTTCGGCGTTTTTTAGGAGTGACAAAGAGTGAAGTTTATTCATGCAGCGGATTTACATTTAGACAGTCCGTTTGAAGGGCTGCAGCATTTGCCTAAAACCCTCTGGCAACGAGTTCACGAGGCACCGTTCAAGGCGACCGAAAAAATGGTTACAGACGCGATCGGCCAACAAGTCGACTTCGTTTTACTGGTGGGGGATTTATTTGACCGCGAGACCCAGAGTGTTCAGGCCCAAGTCTTCTTAAATGAACAGCTGCAACGGCTAATCGATGCCAAGATTGCGGTATTAGTTTCATTTGGCAATCATGATTACATAACTGATGATCAGCAGCTATCTTTACCTGAGGGGGTCCGCGTCTTTGGCAGTGACGTGACAACTGAAATGCTTACCACGCACGACCATACCCGAGTGGCCATCAGTGGGTTTAGCTATGCTGACCGCTGGCTGGAAGAAGACGTGGTGCCGCAGTTTCCAAGTCGTGGCACAGCTGACTTTCAAATCGGTATGCTGCATGGTGCCGTTAAGCAGGGCGCGGTCAATCACTACGCCCCGTTTGCAGTCAGTGAATTAGCTGCGACCCACTATGATTACTGGGCCTTGGGTCACATTCATAAGCCCAGTGTGCTATCCGAACAGCCACCGATCATTTACGCGGGCACGCTTCAGGGACGTCATAAACTGGAATCGGGTGAACACGGTTATCAGCTGGTCAGCAGTCAAGGACAGCAGTTAAACCATCAATTTGTCCCGGCAGATTCGCTGCGCTGGTCGTCGCTATCGTTAACGGTGGATGAGACGACTACGGATGTTAAGTTAATTGAGACCGTGCAGGCAGCTCTTAAGGCAGTCAAACCAGACGTGTTTGAACTGATCGAACTTAAACTAACCGGAATCGAAAAACTTTCGGCCAGTATGCTGAGCCGGTTAAACGACGGCACTTGGCTGGAACGCTTTGATCAGACTCAAAAAAGAACTTATCAGCAATCTCACACTTGGGTCTACGAAGTGACCGTTGCGCCAACTGATCAGCCGGTGCAGTACGCCAAATTAGATGCTGCCTTTTGGCAACGGGCGCAAGCAACGGTTTTTACGGCCGATAACGTGGAGATGACCGCCGGCAAATTAATGCAGTATCCATTCATTGCAGACCATTTACGCGATCCTCAAACCACTGCCAGATTAACTGATCGGGCTAAGAACGAACTGTTAGCGCAATCGCGCTTGGAGGATGACAACGATGCAGATCACGACAATTAAAATCTATGGGTTTGGTAAATTTCACGATACAACCATCGAATTGCCTGATCAATTCACACTCTTGTATGGTGAAAATGAAGCGGGTAAATCCACTCTGGTAGCCTTCATCACCAGTCTGCTGTTCGGCTTTGAAACCGCTAAGCACCGCTATGCCATGTACCGGCCAAAAGCCGGTTCGCAATACGGTGGCGAACTGTATTTTACCCATGACCAAACTAAGTACTGGCTTAAACGGGTGGGTGGTACGCACGGCGGTAAGGTGACCTTTCGTAATTTAACAACTGATACGCTGTTGACCAAAGATGACTTATCCCAATTATTACAGCCCTTAAATAAGGAATTATTCTATCAAATCTTTTGCTTTGGTGAACGGGAATTACAGGCGGTCTTTAATTTGACCCGCTTTGATCTCGTGAAACGGATTCAGCGCATTGGGGCGATTGGCAGTGAAAACTGGATCGGCTTGACCCAAAAACTCACGGCGACGGCTGGTGAGATCTACAAACCACGGGGTCGTGTTCAGCCACTGGTTCGCTTACTTCATGAATATGATGATCTGACGGCCAAAATTACCGCCGCTAAAGCGCAGTTTCAGCAGTACCAGACACTGCAGATCGATGCTCAGCAGACATCAAGCGACTTAACCGCGGTTCAAAAGCAGCTCACGCAGTTGACCCACCAGCAAGATCAATATCAGCGCTTAATTTCACTGTATCCGCAGTATCAGCAATTTAAAAACGACACACCTGTGCAAACGGCAAAACCGATCAGTACCGCTGATTGGCAAAAAGCGACCCGGTTAACGACCACGGTCAAACAGCTGCAGTCTGATCTGGCAACGCAGACGGAAACGGTTAAACAGCAAAAAGCGACCCAAGTTGCCAGTGACGCTCAGCAATTTTACACGGCACATCAGCAAACCATTGATCAACTAGCAGGGCAACTGCCTGCTATGCAGCAATCGCAACAGCAGCAACATCAAACTGAGGCGCAGTTAGCACAATTAGAGCAGCAGCTAACGGCATTGAACCAACAGTATGGGTCAGCACTAACTGACTTAAACCCATTAACTCCTAGCGAGCAGCAGCAAATTGAAGCTGCGTTTGATCAGCAGCAACATTTAAGTATTGAACGGGATTCCCGGGCGGATCAGCGACAGGCCCATCAAAAAACGTTTGCACAATTGCAGCAGCAAGCGGATACGGATACGTCTTCTGGAATGAGCTTAAAATGGCTGGTTGCGGGCGTGGGTGTTGTGCTGGTCGCCTTATTTGCCCTCAGTGGGGTACTGAAAACCATTGGTGGCATTCTTGGAATCGGTATCGCGGCTTACGGCATCTTTAAGCCGATCATCTCTGGCAATCAGCAGTCAGCCATTGATTCACAGTTGGCGTTACTGTCATCGCAGCTAGATGAGGATCGTCAGCAGCTAGCTAACCTAGACCAGCAGCTGATCGATGCGGATGCGCAGGTTACCCAGTTCGGTGCCGACCATCATTTGCAGGGGTTTGCGCCCGAACGGTGGCTGGACCTGCAAACTGACATTAGTCAGTATCAGGCAGCGACAGCCCAGCAAAACGCCCTTCAAGCACAGCATGACCAGACGAGTCAAAAGAGCCAATCCTTCTTAGCTCAGTGGCAGTTTGCGGCTGACGTGATTGGTCTAGCGGGCAGCAGTGACCAGCAGTTGCAGCAGCTTAGCCAGTTCCTGTCAGACAGACGCGATGAAGGTCAGCGCCTGCATTGGGCCAATGAATCCTTGACCACCAGTACCAAGCGTCAAGACCAGCTTCAGCAGCAATTAGAGACGCAGCAAGCTGCGCTGACACAACTATTAGATCAGTATGGGTTAACCACGTTTACGGCGTTTGAAACGCGTTATCAGCAGGATCAGGCAACTGCGCAGCAAAACGAACGGCTAAAAGTGTTAAATGCGCAATTGTCTCAGGCTGATCGGCAAATTTTAGATGCTGCTGCCTCTCAGACTGTCCTGGAACAAACCAGCCAGAAAATTCACGTGCAGTACCTGGAAAAACAGCAGCAGCAATCAGAACTGCTGACCCAGTCCAGCCAGCAGCATTATCAGCTGCAGCAGCTGGCTTCCAGTGATAAGTATCAGGCTTTGCTGCAGCACCAAGCGGATCTACAGACTGAGATCAACGGGTTAACGGATGACTGGCTGACCAAAAAGTTACTGATCAACTGGATCGACCAGACGTTAATCAATGCTTCACAAGGCCGGCAGCCGAAAATTATCAAGGTGGCGGAACGGTATTTTCAAGCGTTAACGGGTAATCGTTACCGGCAGATTAATTTTACGGATGCCACGGTTCAGGTGATTCGCGAAGATGATTTAACCTTTGACGTGGGGGAATTGTCCAGTGGAACTGCGGAACAGTTATACGTTGCGTTACGGTTTGCGTTTACGAAAGTCATGGCGGATGTGATCGCCATGCCGATCATTATTGATGACGCCTTCGTGAACTTTGACCGTTCGCGGACAAAAGCGGCACTGACGATGCTCAAACAGTTAGCCCAGACCAGTCAGATCATTTATTTGACGGCTAATCATGATAATTTAGCCTTGGTTGACGCGCATGAGGTCTATCAGCTGGCTGGAAAGTCGGTTTGAAAAACGGTAAACTTAGCTTAAACGAGGGGGATTAACCATGGCAGAAAAACAATTAATGGCCCATGCAGTGGGTGAACAGATGAAGCTGATGGCACTTTTGAAGAACGTGAACGTCCGGGTCGCCAAAAATGGTAAACAGTACCTTGATCTGACCTTTGAAGATCAGTCTGGTGAGATCACTGGTAAGTTTTGGGATGCCAGTGCCGCTGATATTGAACGGTTTAAAGCTGGCCGAGTGGTGCATTTAACCGGCAAGCGGGAAATGTATCAGGGCTCGCCACAGGTTAAGATCAGCGCTTTACGGCTAGCCAATGCCGATGAACCGCAAGATCCCAGTGAATTTGTGGTTCACGCGCCGATGAAAGCCAGTGAGATGGAAGATGAACTGAATCAAGTAGTCTTTGAGATCACTAATCAGGTCTGGAACCGGATCGTCCGTTTCTTGATTGCGAAGCACCGGGATGCCTTTTTCAGTTATCCGGCGGCCAAACACAACCACCATGCGTTTGAAGGTGGCTTGGCCTTTCACACCTTATCGATTCTACGGCTGGCACACAGCGTGGTGAAGCAGTATCCAGCCGTTAATGCCCCGTTGCTTTACGCGGGTGCCATCTTGCATGACCTTGGAAAAGTGATCGAATTATCCGGGCCGGTTTCCACGCAGTATACGGTGGAAGGGAACCTCTTAGGCCACATCAGTATTGTGGACGGCGAGATCGTATCGGCCTGCAACGAACTCAAGTTTGACGTGCATAACGAAAACGTGGTGCTGTTGCGGCACATGATCTTGGCGCATCATGGCCTAATGGAATATGGATCGCCAGTACGGCCCCGCTTGTTAGAAGCGGAAGTCCTGCATCAACTCGATGAATTGGACGCTTCCATCATGATGATGACGAACGCCGTTGAAAATACGACCCCCGGTGAATTTGGTGAACGGCTGTTTGCCATGGATGGCCGTTCGTTCTACCGGCCGAATGAACCAGAAGCCGGCAGTCAAGATGATCAAAAATAAGCAAAACAAAAGGTCGACCACAATGTGATCGACCTTTTGTTTTGCTTATTTTAAAGGATAAATTACTTAGAAACCTTTGATGAACTGCTTGAAGTCAAGTAGTCAGCAAGGACGTTTTGTAATTGACTATCCTTGATGGAAACATTACCCTTCTTGAGGACCTTAGAAACGACGCTCTTCAAAGTAGCGCTGTCGTTCATCCGCTTGTCATAGATCTGACTCTTCAGCTCAGATTCATGTTGCTTGTAAGTTCCCTTGCCAGGGTTGCTGTCCATCTTGATGACGTGGTAGCCATAAGAAGTCTTAACTGGGGTAGTGGTGTACTGGTTAGTCTTCAGCTTGAAAGCGGCCTTCTTAAAGGTGCCATCCAGTTGCGTATCAGTGTTGTCGAATGGATCTAACTTGCCACCCTTGTTCTTAGTCGCACTGTCAGTTGAGTACTTCTTAGCAAGTGAAGCAAAGCTCTTGCCAGCCTTCAACTGTTTGATAACCGTTTCGGCAGTAGATTTCTTAGAAACTAAGATGTGAGAAACCGTAACCTTTGGTTGGTAACTCTTGAATTGATTCTTGAGTTGCGCATCAGTTACCTTAGTATCAGCCTTAACAGCTTCCTTCAAAAGTAAGTTGCTGCGGATCTGCTGCTTCAATTGAGAAGCCGTCATACCACTTTGCTGAAGCACAGAGTTGAATGATGAGCCGTACTGTTTCTTGTAATTGTTGTACTGCTTAGTAACGTCTGAATCCTTAACTTTGCTGCCGAATTGCTTCTGCAAGACCTTGTTCAAGATCATTTGCTGTAAGACTTGCTTACCACTAGAAGTATTCTTTAGGCTGCTGTAAAATTGATCTTCCGTAATTTTACCGCCTGAAGTGGTAGCAACTGTTTTACTGCCACATGCTGCAAGAGTCAAACATAACATGACACCTGCAAGAGCAACGAGCCATTTTTTCATATTCGAAAACACATCCATTTCTTTCTAGATTAGTTTCATCCCGTTGGGACATCTTACTTAATATAACATAAACTGAAAACAATTTTCAGTTGTAAAGGGAACTTAATAAAAATTGAATACTTCTATTCATTCGATTTGGGATCCCCTAATTTTGACAAACGGTCATTGATCTCGTCCACGTGGGGCTGAATTTTAAATTGAAATTGGCCAACTGCGGCTTCGATGCCGTTAATGGCCGGCTGCGCTTTTTTAAGTTCATCCTGAAAATCGGCCAAGCGGGTCTTAACGTCAGCTGCTTGCTGGTTCACCTTGGTTAAAGCTTCCTTACGGGCTTGAACGTGGTCAACGGTTTCTTGGACGAACGCCTTTGGGGACTGCTGTTTGCGGTAAAGGTGAACCGCTAACGAGGCCCCCGCTGTGAGCAGGGCACTGGTTAAAAATCGTTTCATACTTTCACCTCACCTTAAAATTGTGCTTTGATGGCATTTTGAATATCGGTATAGGCTTTTTCGTCATACTTGCTGGAGTTATCCTTAAAGGTCATGCCAAAATCATCGTGGTCGGTGTAGCGGGGAATCAGGTGAATGTGAGAGTGAAAGACGGACTGATAAGCGACTTTACCGTTATTGTTTAAAATGTTTAAGCCTTTGATCTCTGGGTTAGAGGCTTTAATGGCTCTGGCAATCAGTGGCAGCTTGCTAAAAACGGCGGCGGCTAAGTCGGCGTCGTAGGCGTAAATATCTGGCACGTGGGTCTTAGGGACCACTAAGGTGTGACCCGGGGTACCCTGTGAAATATCCAAAAAGGCTTTGACATCGTCATCTTCGTAGACGGTGTAACTGGGAACATCACCCTTAATAATTTTGCAGAAAATACAATCATCATCATATTTATGAATCATTTCAGTTCCTCCTTTAAAAATCATAAAACTAGGTTAAGTATACCGCATTATTCCCAAATTCTATACACCGTTGCGTATGATATAATGAAACCAATTGACTAAAAATAACAGAGAAATGAGGGATGTTTATGACGCTTCAGGTGACGAATCTTGTCGGTGGCTATTCGCAGATACCAGTTTTAAAAGAAGTGACATTTGACGTTCAAAATGGTGAACTTGTGGGCTTAATTGGACTGAATGGGGCTGGTAAATCGACCACCATTAACCACATTATCGGACTATTGACACCTTTTAAGGGTGAAATCAAAATTAACGGCATTACTTTAAATCAAGATAAAAATGCGTATAAAAAACAGATTGCTTACATTCCAGAAACCCCGATTCTTTACCAGGAACTGACCCTAAAAGAACATCTGGAAATGACCATGATGGCGTATAGCTTAGATCGGGATAAGGCGTGGAAGAAAGCCAATCACTTGCTCAGTATTTTTCGCTTAGATAACAAGTTGGACTGGTTTCCAGCCAACTTCTCCAAGGGGATGAAGCAAAAGGTGATGATCGTGTGCGCCTTCATTACGGAAGCACCGTTATTCATCATTGACGAGCCTTTCTTAGGACTGGATCCGCTAGCAGTGCATGATCTGCTGGACCTGATCGATGAACAAAAGCAAAAGGGTGCCAGTGTGCTGATGTCAACGCACGTGCTCGACACCGCTGAAAAATACTGTGACCGCTTCGTGTTGCTGCACGACGGCACGGTCAAGACAGAAGGCACGCTGCCAGAGTTGCGCAAGGCTTTGCCGGATGCAGGGGAATCCTTAGATGACATCTACATGTCAATGACGAGGGCTGATCAGCATGAATAACTTATATCGAAAACGTTTAGCCAGTCATTTAAAAGAAATGTTTAAGTACCTGCGGCTGGTCTTCAATGACCACTTTGTGTTTGCGCTGCTGATCTTTATCGGCGGTCTCGGACTAGCTTACTCTAATGGGCTAAAGGGACTTTCACCCCATCTTTGGTGGGCGAGACCCGTGATCGTGGTGGTTTTGCTGCTGGTCCTTCAGCTGGGCCGGTTTGCCACGCTGTTCCAAGACGCTGATGTGGTTTTCCTGTTACCGCGAGAAGCCGATATTCGCCAGTATTTAAAAGGTGCCCGGTTGTATAGTGAGGGGCTAGCCTTCATTTATGAACTGTTTGGGATGTTTATCCTATTACCCTTCATTCAGGTGACCGATAGCATGCCAGTCTTTGATCTGGCCATGATAGCGGTCGCGCAATTACTGCTAAAGGACAGCTTGTTTAGTTTAGCCATCGTCAGTCGTTTTCAGGTCAAGGCCAGTTGGTTAAAACAAACATTTTGGTTCAAGTGGTTAGTCCCGCTGATCATTTTACTGGTCAGCGTTTACGGGATGCCATTGATTGGACTGCTGTTAGCGTTAATTCTAGCAGTTGGGCTGCGCGTAGCTGATCGCCGCTTCAATGCGGTACCGTTTGACTGGTGGCATGCTATTGGCTTAGAAAATAACCGAATGTTAGGCGTTTACCGGTTCTTTAACCTCTTTACTAACGTGCCGATGTTAAAAGGGGTGGCCAAGCGTCGCCGTTATTTGGACTGGCTGTTAAACAGCGTCAAAGCGACACCGAAAAACACTTACCTTTATCTCTATAGCCGCGGTATTGTGCGCAGCGGCGAATTTAGCGGCCTTTATTTACGGCTCACAATTTTGGGGATGATCCTGCTGTACTTCGTGCGCGGGACCTGGTTGCCCATCGCTTTAGCGGCGCTGTTCCTGTACCTGATCGGCTTCCAGCTGATTCCGTTTTACTGGCAGTTCGACGATATTGTGTTTACTCATCTGTATCCGATTGCCGAATCTCAGCGAGTGAACGGTTTCAGACGGTTAATGTTTGCCTTAACGGGATTAACAGCCATTTTATTTCTGATCATGGTCATCATCGCTAACCTAGATTGGCAAATGGGGCTGATTACATTAGTGATTGAATTAGTGGAAGTGGTCTTGATGGTGCAATATTATCTGCCGCTAAGATTGAAACGGAAAAAGTAGTGAAACGCAAAAACCAGTTGACTGAACTGGCTTGTTTGCCTAAAATGAACAGTAATCTTAAACGGCGAGCTTGATTTAAGTTCGCCGTTTTATCTTGGAAACCGGAGGAAAATATCATGCGGGTACGTAAGAAACCGTGGGCAGCACCCTACATTAAGGATCACGCAGATTTGATCGTAACGGATCCGGCATCGCAGCTGGGTCACTGGCAGGAACGTTTTCCAAGCCAGCAACCCATTCAGGTTGAAATTGGAATCGGTAAGGGACAATTTATTATTGAAATGGCTCGCCAAAATCCAGAGATCAACTTTTTAGGCATTGAAATTCAGGAATCGGTGATCGCCACTGCATTGCGCAAATTAGTTGAAAGCGGGCTGACAAACGTGCAGCTGGTTGAAACGGATGGCGCCAATATCGATACCTTGTTTGCTGAAGGGGAAGTCGATAAACTGTACTTGAACTTTTCAGACCCCTGGCCTAAAAAGCGGCATACTAAGCGTCGCCTGACCGCACCCAACTTTTTAGTTCACTATCAAAAAGTGCTTAAAAAAGCCGGCCGAATTCAGTTTAAAACGGATAACCGCGGTTTATTTGAATATTCGCTGATGAGCTTCAACAACTTCGGCATGACCTTTGAAGAAGTTTGGCTCGATCTGCATAACAGTGACGGTAACGTTGGCAACGTGCAGACTGAATACGAAGAAAAGTTCAGCGCTAAAGGGCCCATTTATAAGTTGGTTGCGCATTTCTAAATAAAAAATGCCCGCACTGTAAATTTACAGTGGGGCATTATTTAATGATTAAATGACGTCAACAGCTCAGTTAATTTGACGACGTATGCGAATCGATTAAAGACGCTGCATTTTTAAAATGCTGCCGGTCTTAGCATCCGCAATGAACTCGTAAGAAACGAGCTGATTATCTTCCAGACGTGAAAGACCGCCACTATAAACCATGGTGTGAATTGCAAATTGCGCGTGCTTGTGCGGATGTTCATCGATCCAAGTACCCTCGATCGTTGATTCCTTGCGAAAGGCCTGTTTGACCTGAGCTAGGATGGCATCCGGTGTCAGATACTGACGGGTAAACACGGTTTTTCCCATTAGAAAACCAAATAAGATACTTAACAGGGATAGCAGACTGAGTTGCTGATAATCTTTGACATTGAGTTCCATAGGCGTTTCCTCCTGCGCTGTTGTTTAGTATTATGGTAGCTCAAATTACGTTTTGATACCACATTAATGTCTTTTTTTGAAAAATGATGTATAATCAATTTACTAATTAAAAGTAAGTAAAGGAGCGTACACAATGGAAAAATTACCGCAAATGACAAAGGATCAACTATCTGAAAAAATTAAGGACGGCAGATACATGCTGTTCTTCTCAGCCACCTGGTGCCCTGATTGCGCCTTTATCAAGCCCGCAATGCCGGCAATTGAAGCTGAATATCCCGACTTTAAATTCCTGGCCGTTGACCGTGATGAAAACATTGATCTGGCCGTTGACTTAAATGTGTTAGGCATTCCCAGCTTTATTGCGTATAATAATGGTGAAGAAATCGGCCGCTTCGTTAACAAAGACCGCAAAACAAAACAGCAAGTAGAAGACTTTATTAACGCACTGTAAGTTCTCCTGCTTTTGAAAGGATGCTCCATGTTAATTTCTAGTTATAATCAAAAAGCACTGGGTGACGTGATGATTATCTACGTTGCACCAGATGCCAAAGAACAATCCGTTGTTACTAAGGGTGATTTTACCCGGATTTTTGATCCTAAAACTGATACGACCTTGGGCTATAACGTGGCTCATGTGTCAGCTATCTTAGGACCTATCGATCAGAATGGCCAAGTGTTTTTATCAGCCAAGCAAGTTGCCACGCTGAATGAGGCGCTGGCTGATGCTGGTTTTGAACCGGAATTAAAGGTCGATTTAGACGCCAGATTCATTGTCGGTTATGTCGAATCAGCTGAACCGCACCCTAAATCTAACCACTTATTAGTGACGAAGACCCGGGTTCAAGATGGGCAGACACTGCAAATCGTTTCCGGTTCACCGAACATGCAAGCCGATATTAAAGTGGTGGTTGCTGAAGTTGGTGCAATGATGCCAAATGGCGAGATTATTTGGCCTGGTAAATTGCGTGGCGTTGAAAGTGATGGTATGATTTCATCAGGAAGAGAATTAAAGATTCCTGGGGCACCCGATCGGCCGGGCGCGTTGATTTTACCTGATGATTACGAAGTTGGAACGCCATTTGACTTTAACAAGGCACAGACTTTATTCAGTTAGATGAACGACGCGAAAGGGGCCTTGGCTCCTTTTTATTTTGCCCTGAATTGATAACTTAACTAACTTGAATATTGAATGGATGACTAAATATGAATCACTATGATGGACCAGCTTTTTACCGGAGATATCGCCGACCAGACAAGTCGGATCAAGAATCCGCGTCACCACAATTTAAAGATCCTGGTAAACAGTCACACGAGGCGTCTGAAGAACCGGCAATTATGCGTCGAACTGAGGCGCAGCGGCAAGAACTGCTGCAGCACGAAGAGCGCCGTCAACAAGAAGAACAGCGCCAGCGTGAAGAACGACGTCAGCGCGAAACACCACCGGTACGTGAAGTGCCGCGACAGTCTAAGAGGCAATCGCAAGGCCCAGATGAAAGGCGGAATTCGACACCGTTTCGGCCAACTAAGATTCCTCAGCAGCTTAATCGAAGCGTGAGCCGGCCACCGAGAATTGATTATCCGGCGATCATTAAACGCTATTTTCAAAAAGAGGATAGTGCAGTGATCCTGTTTGACGATGGTAGCGAGCCTTTAAACCAGAATTTAGAGCAGGCTCAGCCACAGTCGAAAACTGACCAGTATCACGATCCTGAAAGTTCGACTGTTACGTCAGCAGCTACTACTAAACAATCAGAAGCGCCTGAGCAGACATCAGAAAATCATGCCCAGGATCAGAAACCGGTTCAGACTAGTGATAATGAACAATCGAAAACGAAAATTCAAACCACACAGTCAGTTGATGAAACAGCACCCGATAAGCCCGTTGATGCAGAACAACCAGCGCAATCAACCACTGATTCAGCAGCTTCAACGACAAGTGATGCAGTAGTTCACGAAAATGATGAGGTCTCAGATCAGACAGCTAGTTCTGCAGAAGATCAAGAACCTGTTTCATCACAGTCGGTTCAACCGCAGATTGAACCGACCAATGCTGCAGCTTTGGCAGCCAAACCGGTTACCGAACCCAAGCAGGAACAGCCGGTCACTGATCCTCAACCGGCGATACCAGTGCAGACGGCTGATAAGCAGCCAGAGCCTAAACCAGCGGAATCGAAAGCATCAACACCAAAAACACCAGCACCGAAAAAAACACCGTCGAAGCCAGAATCACAGCCTGAACACGGTTTGGGCCATTCTTTAGGCGATATTTTACAAGAGGAAAATACCAGTTCGCAAATGAATAAACTGGCATTATTTCACGATAAGCCAACGGTCAAGCCAGTGAGTGAGGTCAATTCAGATGAACGGGGGTATCAATTCCCCTCAACGTCGCTATTGACTAAACCCGTCGTGGCGGATGAAAGCGCGTTAGACGAATGGATCGAACATCAAGGTGAAGTCCTTGATGAAACACTGCAGGCTTTTCACGTAGATGCACACGTGGTGGACTGGACGGTGGGGCCAACGGTGACCCAGTTCCAGGTTCATTTAGCATTGGGTGTCAAAGTGAATAAAATTACCAATTTGACGGATGATCTGAAGCTGGCTTTAGCGGCGAAAGACATTCGGATTGAAGCACCAATTCCCGGCAAGACCACCGTTGGTATCGAAATTCCTAACCCGAAGACGCGGCCGGTCATGCTGTCAGAAGTATTGGGCTCAAAAGCCTTTAAAGACAGCAAGTCACCGTTGACTGTGGCCCTTGGGGTCGACTTATTTGGTCAGCCTAGAGTCTATGATCTGCGCAAGATGCCACATGGTCTGATTGCCGGGGCGACAGGGTCCGGGAAATCAGTCTTCATTAACAGTCTGCTGATTTCGTTACTGTACAAAGCAACACCTGCTCAACTGCGGTTACTGCTGATCGATCCGAAGGCGGTTGAATTAGCGCCTTATGATGGGCTGCCACACTTACTGTCACCAGTGATCTCTGATTCCAAGGCGGCAGCGGCAGCACTTAAATGGGCGGTCAAAGAAATGGATGACCGCTATGACCGCTTAGCAGCGGCTGGTGTTCGCAATATTGAACAGTACAACGAGCGCGCTGAACTAACGGGCAATGATGTGCAAAAATTACCATATATCGTGATCGTCATCGATGAATTAGCCGATTTAATGATGATGGCTTCTAGTGAGGTCCAAGACTACATCGTGCGGATTACACAAAAGGCACGGGCAGCTGGGATTCACTTATTGATTGCCACGCAACGGCCAAGCGTGGATATTGTGACCGGCACCATCAAGAACAATATTCCAACGCGGGTGGCCTTCATGGTCTCGTCACAAGTTGATTCACGGACCATTATTGATACGTCCGGTGCTGAGCGGCTGCTAGGGAAGGGCGATATGCTCTTCCTCGGCAACGGCGCTTCGCAACCAGTTCGGCTGCAAGGCACCTACGTTGATAAGGAAGTTGACCGGGTCACTGACTTTGTCCGGACGCAAGGTAAACCGCACTATGCGTTTGATCCGGATGGTCTACTGGAAAAACAGCAAGTCGCTGAGAGCCAAGACGAGTTACTGCCGGAAGTCTTGGACTATATTGTTCAGGAAAAGACGGTTTCGACTTCTAAGTTGCAACGGGTCTTTTCCATTGGTTACAACCGTTCAGCTAACTTAATTGATACTTTGGAAGACAAGCAGTATATTTCGGCACAAAACGGTTCCAAACCCCGTGATGTGTTTCTCACTGAGAAGCAGCTGGCTGAAATGCGGGCTCCCAGAACCGATTAAAGAGTGAAAGCCACTCATGTTACATTGCATAAAATGCACTGTTCAAGAAGTGTTCGCTCTGCTAAAATATTGATATGGACCAATGATGGCTGATTAACCAGCAATAGTCGGCCTAAATTAAATCATTGAAACGATGAAAAGAGGATTTTGATGGACAACACAACCACGTATTATTTTGTTGGAATCAAAGGATCAGGGATGAGCTCATTAGCGCTCATTTTACACGACAAGGGTTATAAGGTAGCCGGATCAGATATTACTCAGTACACGTTTACCCAACGCGGACTGGAACAGGCCAAGATTCCGGTTTATCCATTCGACGAAGCGAATATTCACGAAGGCTTAACGGTCATTGCTGGGAATTCCTTCACGGATGATCATCCAGAAATCAAAAAAGCACGGGACATGGGTCTGCCGGTATACCGGTACCATGAATTCCTGGGTAAGTTAATTGAAGGCTATACCAGTATTGGGGTTGCCGGTGCCCACGGTAAGACCAGCACCACTGGTTTGCTTTCACACGTGTTGTCCGGAATTGCACCAACCAGCTACTTGATCGGTGATGGAACTGGTAAGGGGACACCTAACGCCCGCTTCTTTGTTTACGAAGCTGACGAGTACCGGCGCCATTTCTTAGCCACTAAGCCGGACTATGCCATCATGACCAACATCGACTTTGATCACCCTGATTATTACAAGGATATCAACGATGTGTTCACTGCCTTCCAGACGTTTGCTAACCAAGTGACCAAGGGTATTTTTGCTTGGGGCGACGATGAAAATCTACGTCGGCTGAAGTCGGATGTGCCGATTTACTATTACGGTACCGGTGACAAGGATGATTTCCAAGCCCGCAATATTAAGCGGACCACTAAGGGTTCACAGTTTGATGTTTACTATCACGATGAATTTTTAGGCAACTACCACGTGCCGCTGTTTGGTGAACATAACGTTTTGAACACCTTAGCGGTTATTGCGGTGGCTTACTTTGAAGAGGTCGACCTGGATGCCATTAAAGATGAAATTCTAAGCTTTAAGGGTGTTAAGCGTCGTTTTGCTGAACGTAAAGTCGCTGACATGACCATCATTGATGACTATGCCCACCATCCTTCAGAGATTCGGGCAACCTTAGACGCTGCTCGTCAAAAATATCCCGATAAGAAGGTCATTGCGGTCTTCCAGCCCCATACTTTCAGCCGGGTGATTGCGTTGATGGACGACTTTGCTAAGGCTTTGAATAACGCTGATCAAGTTTACTTGACTGACATCTTCAGTTCAGCTCGTGAATCCAACGGTAAGGTTTCAAGTGCGGATTTGGCTAAGAAGATCAATAAGGGCGGCGAGATTCTGAAGTTGGATAACATGTCACCACTGCTGGATTACCATGATGCCGTTGTGGTCTTTATGGGTGCCGGCGATGTTCAGAAGTATGAACGGGCTTATGAAGAATTATTGAGTCACTTGTCTTTAAAGAATAACTAATGATTAATATTTTCTAAAGGATAACTTATTTCTAACCCAGACGATCGTTTTTGATTGCTTTTTATTCTAAGATTGTTAGAATGTATCGTTAATGAGGATCATAGAAGGAGGAACCTTGATGAACAATTTCGATGAACAGCCGCGGCGCGTGATCAATGCGGATGTTGGCTTGAACAAATTTTTAACCAAGATGTACGGGTGGATGGCGGTAGCCGTGCTGCTGTCAGCAGTGGCTGCACTTTACGTCACCACCACGCCATCCTTGATGTCGCTCTTTACCGGTTCATATCGAATCGTGCCAATCATTGTTTGGTTTGTCTTTCCATTCCTAGTTAGTGGTCAAGCAATGAAGCGACCCGCCGTTAGTTTTGTGTTATTAATGGTTTACGCGTTATTGACCGGTGGAATTTTGTCGATGTACGCGTTAGTTTACACCGGTACGACGATTGCCAGCGCGTTTGTTTCTAGCTCGACGATCTTCATTGCGATGGCGGTTTATGGTGTTGCAACCAAGCGTGATTTATCTCGAATTGGTGCGCAAGCAACTTCTGCTTTAATTGCATTGATCGTTGCCTTTTTAATTAACATTTGGCTGAAGAGTTCTTTGATTGCGTTTGTCTTCTCCATCATTGGAGTGGTGATCTTTACGGCTTTGACCGCCTCAGATAGCCAAAAGATGAAGCGGTTTTATTTACAAAGTGATGGCGGTGCCACCACTTCGACTGGGCTGGCAATTATCGGTGCCATGCAGCTTTATCTGGACTTTGTTAACTTGTTCATCCTGTTACTGCAGATTTTTGGTGGCATGGGTGACCGGGATTAATTTGAATAAAACAGTAACCATTTAAAAAAGTAGCGTACATTGTGCGCTACTTTTTTTGCTGATTTGGAAAGCTAAGATAACAGCGGGTTAATTTACCACTGAACTGATTTTTAATTGCTTAAATTCTCTGGTAAACTAGAGTTATGACAAATTGCGGAGGCTAACGATGACTGAATCAAAACGATTATTACTTATCGATGGCAACAGTGTGGCTTTTCGAGCTTTCTTTGCGCTGTACACGTCATTGAATAGTTTCACGAACGCAGACGGTTTGCATACCAATGCGATTTTTGGCTTTAACCGGATGCTCGACATTATGCTGGAACAAGTTAAGCCCACCGAAGCATTGGTAGCGTTTGATGCGGGTAAGGTGACTTTTCGGACTAAAAAATATGCTGACTACAAGGGCGGTCGTTCCAAGACCCCGCCAGAACTTTTAGAGCAGATGCCAGTGATCCGTCAACTATTGACCGCTCGTGGCATTAAATCTTATGAATTAAAAAATTACGAAGCCGATGATATTATCGGTACCATGGCGAAGCAGGCCGAAGAAGCCGGTTATGAAACGACCATTTTTACTGGCGATCGTGATTTGACCCAGTTGACCTCTGACAAAACCAGTGTGGCCGTGTCTAAAAAAGGGGTCACCGAAGTCGAAACTTATACCCCAGAACACGTGGAAGAAAAATTAGGCGTGCGCCCCAACCAGATTATTGAAATCAAGGGGCTGCAAGGGGATACTTCCGACAACTATCCCGGGGTCACCGGTGTCGGTCCTAAGACCGCGGTTTCCTTGATTCAGAAGTACGATACCATTGATGGGGTCTACGATAATCTTGATAAGATCACCGCTAAAAAAATGAAGGAACACCTGATTGAAGACAAGAATTCTGCCTTTCAATCCCGTGATTTAGCAACCATTCGCCGGGACGCGCCCATTGAAATTAAACTGAGTGACCTGGCTTACAAGGGTGATCAGCGTGATGAGTTAGTCGAATTCTACCAAGAAATGAACTTCCAGTCATTTTTAAATAAAATGAACGCTGATTCTGGTGATGAAGATGTTTTGGGGTTAAAACCAGTCAAGTTCACGGTGCTGACCGCTGATCATTTAAGTGACCTGGACCAGTTTAACGACCACGTATCGTTTTACCTAGAAATGCCTGAAGCGAATTATCATACGTCGACTTTTGCAGGCTTTGTGATCGGTGAAGGCGACAAGTGGTTTGTGAGCCGTGATGTGGACCTGTTAAAACAGGCCCCATTGAAGGCCTTATTAAGTGGCGAACAAGTTCAAAAAGACGTTTTTGACGTCAAACGGACTTACGTTGGCTTAAACCGGTTGGGGATCCATTTGGCTCACGTTGACTTTGACCTCTTACTGGCATCGTATCTGCTGGATACTAACGAAAACAGCAATGATCTTGGCCGATTAGCGTTTCAGCACGGCTACCATCAGATTCAATCGGATGAAGAAGTCTACGGGAAGGGTGCTAAACGCGCCATTCCAGACGATGACCAAATCTTCTTTGAGCATTTAACGCGCAAGGGCATCACGATCGAAGCGTTGAAGAAGTCACTCTTTAAGCAACTTGACAATAATGAACAAACTCAGTTGTATCGAGACCTTGAGCTACCAATGGCTTACGTCCTTGCGCACATGGAAATTGCGGGGATCATGGTGGATACTGACCGGTTGACAGCCATGCAAAGTGAGTTTACTGAACTGTTAGCGCAGACTCAGCAGACCATTTTTCAAGAAGCCGGCGAAGAATTTAACATTGGCTCGCCCAAGCAGCTGCAGCACATTTTATTTGAAAAATTAGGCTTAACGCCCATAAAAAAGACCAAGACTGGTTATTCAACTTCCGTAGATGTGCTGGAAAAGCTGGCCGCTGAAGCGCCAATCGTTGAAAACATCTTGAAGTATCGGCAAATTTCTAAGATTCAGTCGACCTACGTTGAAGGGCTATTAAAAGTGGTTCACAGTACCGACCAGAAGGTGCACACCCGTTACTTGCAGACGTTAACGCAAACTGGGCGTCTGTCTTCCGTGGATCCTAACCTGCAAAACATTCCGATTCGAACAGAAGAGGGCCGGCGCATTCGTCAGGCGTTTATCCCCAGTCACAAGGGCTGGCAGATCTTCTCGTCTGACTATTCACAAATTGAATTGCGGGTATTGGCGCACATTACTCACGATGCCAACCTCCAAGAAGCCTTTAGAGAAGGTGAAGATATTCACGCGTCTACCGCGCGGCGTATTTTCCACTTAGGACCGGATGCCGAAATTGATCCGAATATGCGGCGGCAAGCGAAGGCCGTGAACTTCGGAATCGTGTACGGGATCAGTGATTTTGGGCTGTCTCAAAATATTGGGATCACCCGTAAGCAGGCGCGCCAATTCATCGATACTTATTTTGAAGAATATCCCGGCGTTAAAAAATACATGACTGATATCGTGGCTTCCGCTAAGGACAAGGGCTACGTTGAAACGATTGCCCATCGACGCCGTTATTTACCGGATATCAACGCGCGCAACTTTAACCAACGGTCATTTGCCGAGCGGACGGCCATGAACACGCCGATTCAAGGCAGTGCAGCTGACATCATTAAAATTGCCATGATCAACATGGAAGATGCGATCAAGGATCTGCAGGCGACCATGCTGCTGCAAGTCCACGATGAGTTGATCTTTGAAGCACCTGCTGAGGAGATCCCCACACTGGAAAAATTAGTGCCAAGCGTGATGGATTCAGCCGTTAAACTGGAAATTCCATTAAAAGTGGAATCCCATTATGGCAATACTTGGTATGAAGCAAAGTAACCAAACAAGGAAGTGTCTTGGATGCCTGAATTACCAGAAGTTGAAACGGTTCGACGGGGGTTAACACGACTAGTGGGCCACGCTAAAATTTCAACCGTGGATGTTTATTATGAAAAAATGGTCTCACCTGAGGCTGATCAATTTAAAAAAATGCTCGCTGGCAAAACGATTGAACGCATCGACCGGCGAGGAAAGTACCTCTTATTTCGCTTCAATGATGAACTGACCATGGTGTCGCATTTGCGTATGGAAGGCAAGTACGACGTGCAGCCAGCTGGCAACCCCATCACAAAGCACACTCACGTGGTGTTCCATCTTGATGACGACCGTGATCTGCGGTACACCGATACCCGTAAATTTGGGCGGATGCACCTGTTAAAGACGGGCGAGGAGACGCAATTAGTCTCTGGTCTGAAAAAAATGGGGCCGGAGCCAACGGCGGAAACACTGACGGTTGACTACATGAAACAAATCTTTGGTAAAAGTAAAAAGGCGATTAAGCCCTTTTTACTGGATCAAAGTAACATTGCTGGTCTAGGCAATATTTACGTGGATGAAACGCTGTGGTTAAGCCGTATTTATCCGGAGCAGCCGGCTAACACGATCCCGGAATTTCAAATTCGTCAGCTGCGACAAAATATTATTACGGAAATTAACCGGGCAATTGCCGGTCACGGGACCACTGTGCATTCGTTCTCGACGGCCTATGGTGAAGCCGGTGAATTTCAGAATCATTTGATGGTCTATGGCCGTAAAGGTGAACCGTGTTTTCGTTGCGGGACCCCGATTGAAAAAATCAAGGTGGCCCAACGTGGTACTCATTTTTGCCCAGATTGCCAGGCCTTACGTGAACATCCTGGCGTGACGATGGTTCTTGGCCTGACTGGCGGGATCGCAACGGGCAAATCAGCCGTTAGCGACCTGTTCAAAGAATACGGTGTGCCGATCATTGACGCGGATCTCGTTTCCCGTAAGGTAGTTGAACCGGGGACTAAGGGGTTAAAAGCCATTCAAAGTACCTTTGGCTGGCAGATGATCCAACCAGATGGCACGCTAGACCGGCACGCGCTAGGCACCTTGGTGTTCAGCCAGCCGAAAGCTTTGGCCCAGTTGAATGAGATTATGGGGCCGCTGATCAAGACGGCGGTGGTCCGTAAATTGCAGGGCTATCGCAGACGTAAAGTGCCGTTGGTCGTGTATGACGCCCCCACGTTATTTGAGGCGCACGGCGCTTCGGGCGTCAACGAGATTATGGTCGTTACCATTCCAGCACAGCTGCAATTAAAGCGCTTGATGGCCCGTGATCAGCTGACTAAAAAAGACGCCTTGGCACGAATCAACGCGCAGTTACCACTGGCTGAAAAAGCCAATCGAGCCGATGTGGTGATTGATAACAGTCATGCGGTTGATAAAACGAAAGCGCAAGTGGTAAGATGGCTGAATGAAGCCGGATTCGGCTCATTAATTAAAGAAAAAACTAAACGTGTTGAAAACTAAAATGAATGATAAGGAATAAGGGGTGAGACTATGCACTGTCCACACTGTCACCATAATGGGTCACGGGTCGTTGATTCCCGGCCAACGGATGAAGGCCGAGTAATCAGACGGCGCCGTGAATGCGAAAACTGCGGCTTTCGCTTCACGACCTTTGAACGCATCGAAGCCACACCATTATTAGTGATCAAAAAAAACGGAACCCGTGAAGAATTTAATCGTGAAAAGATTTTACGGGGCATTATTCGCTCGGCGGAAAAGCGGCCAGTGGGCATGGATGTCATGACCAAACTGGTGGACGAAGTTGAAAACGAAGTCCGTGCGCTGGGTGAAAATGAAGTTTCCAGTCAACTGATCGGCGAATATGTCATGAAACGGTTAGCGGATATCGATGAGATTTCCTACATCCGTTTTGCGAGTGTCTACCGTCAGTTCAAGGATATGAGCGTCTTTTTGGAAGAGCTCAAAGATGTGATGAAAAAAGATAAGCAAAAAGGGACTTCTTCTGATAAATCCGATCAATCAGACAAGTCGAAATGAAACGGGGCATAATCATGGTGGAGCCAAAACAGCCACTCATGCCAAAAACGACGGTTGCCATTGTGGCCACGACGCGGCTTCAAGATGAACGTCGACGGGTATTAGACCTCCTCTATCAGCCAATCTTAGGCGTGTCAGCCTATAGCCTGGCAACCGTGATGTGGCGCCAGGTCGCTTTGACGGCTGATTTAAAAGTTGAGGTTACCCATACGGACCTCTTAGCACTGTTAAATATCAGTATGACGGCCCTTGAATCGGCCCGTCAGCGGTTAGAAGCAGCTAGTCTATTGCGCACGTATGAAAATCAGCCAGACCGCATGCCGGAGTTGATCTATGAACTGCAGCAACCGGTTAGCGGTGAGATGTTTTTCAAGGATGATCTGTTAAGCCTGCTGCTATTAGAAGTCGTTGGTGAACGGCAATTTGAACGTCTGCGGCAGGCTTTTTTGCCACGCCAACTGAAACGGGATAAGTGGCATGAGATCTCGAAATCGTTCTTAGACGTTTTTTCGCTGGATAATCGGCTAATTGCCACGCCGCCGAAGCTGATTGAAACTACTAAGGCGGCTTTTGACCAAGGCCAAACATCTGTGGAGCCTGAACAGCCCACGGCACCCGACTTTGATTTTGGGTTACTCTCTGAGCTGCTGAAACGATCCTACATTGATTTAACCGATTTGCAGCAGTATCGCCAGCTGATTATCAATGAACACCTGCTGTACGGCATCGATGAAACTGAGATGGCGCGCTATATTGGCGATGCCACTAATTTGGCGACCAATAAACTGGATGCGACACAGTTCAAGCGAACGGTCGCAGCAGCTTATCAGAGCGAAACGACGCCGGTGGTGGCATCGCAAAAGGCGGTCACTGCCAAAAAAGCCAGTGAAAGCCAAGAAGAAACGGCCTTGATCGCCGCAGCTAAGCAGTACGAACCGATGGCTTTCTTAGCGCAGATCAGGCAGCAGCAGGGCGGCTACGTTGCCAGCGGTGAACAGCGGATCGTTGAACAGATCGCCAGCAAGCAGATCTTTTCTAGCCCGGTAATCAACATTTTAATTTACGAAGTGCTGATCGACCTGAATAATCCAACGATTACTCAGCGGTTGACGGATACGGTTGCTAACCGTTGGGCCCAAGACGGTGTTAAGACACCGGAGGACGCGTTAGCCAGCATCCGCAAGTTCAAGGCGGAACGGGCGAAGCCAAAAGTGGGCCGGCGCCGAAATAATCAGAAAAATATCAAGGAAACTTTGCCAGACTGGGCGAAAAACGACTATCAGCCAACCACTAAAAAGCCGTTGACTCAGTCTGACAAAGAGCAATTTAACGCGCAGCTGAATAAACTCAAAAAACTGCGAAATGGAGGTGATTAGCGATGGAAAATATCAGTGAGTCGATGAAACGTTACATGGATCAGCACCAGCTCAATGCTAATTACCAGAAATTGATGAATACCGTGTATCAGGACGCTGACGTGCAGGCCTTTTTGAAGCAGCATGCGGATCAGCTGAATGCTGAACAGATCGACCGTTCGTCAGCTAAGCTTTATGAATACGTTAACGAGCGCAATAAGCTGGCTGCGGGAGAAACCACGTTTGCGCCCGGCTATGAACCCAAATTAGTCCTAAGCGACCATCTGGTTGAAGTGTCTTATCAGCCCACGGATGCGCAAAAAGACAAGTTAAAACAGGCGGCTTTGAAGCGCCGGGTCAATGCCATCATGATGCCTAAACTGGTCAAAAACGCCACGTTTGATGATTTTATTAACGATGCGGATCGGACGCAGGCCTTACAGGCAGCGGTGGCTTTCATTGAAGCTTATTCGAAGGATCAAAAGCATTTCCATCAGGGCCTTTATCTGTATGGCAGCTTTGGTGTCGGTAAAACTTATTTACTGGGTGCGATTGCTAATCAGCTGGCCGATATGGGCATCAAGACCACGCTGGTGCATTTCCCCAGTTTTGCGGTTGAAATGAAGAATGCCATTGCCAGCAATCAGGTTGCTGGCCGGCTGGATGATGTTAAGCAGGCGCAGATTTTGATGATCGACGACATTGGGGCTGACGCGATGTCTGCTTGGGTCCGTGACGATATTCTCGGTGTCATCTTGGAATACCGGATGCAAAACGAATTACCAACTTTCTTTTCATCGAATTTTTCAATGAAACAGTTAGAAACGGAGCACCTGGCTGAGACGCAAAAGGGCGACGTAGAGCCCTTGAAGGCCAAACGGCTGATGGAGCGAATTCGCTTCTTATCGCAGGAAATTGAAATGATTGGTGAAAACCGTCGACAAAAATAGAGTTGACACTTATTTTTCAAAGTGGTTTAATGTGAATTGTAATCAAATTCAAAGAAATTTAAATGTTTGAAAGACAAGATTTAGCTGAACTCTCCAAGAGAGAAGCACCACTTCTGGAAGTGCTTTGTGAGCGATTCTAAGTTACCACTTTCTCGAATGTGCGGTGGAAATACCGCATCGGCTGTCCCGTTATCACTGAATGAAGGTTTGGTTCGCAGTATGAATCAGATGAATTTCGGGTGGAACCGCGTAGAGACGTCCCGGTATGTACAGTAATGTGCATACCGGGATTTTTTAGTTTCACGGGTTCGGTGGTTTTCAGCATTTGAAGCAAGTAGATAAAAGGAGAAGAGTAGAATGGCAGATATTACGTTACAGTTCCCAGATGGCAAGCAACGACAGTTTGATGCCAATGCAACGACCAAGGATGTGGCACAGTCAATCGCTATCAGTTTAGCTAAAAAGGCGGTTGCCGGTAAATTAGATGGTCAATTGATCGATTTGAACGCCCCTCTAAAGCGCGACGGTAAGATCGAAATCGTGACGAAGGACAGCGCAGACGGCTTGGCAGTTTTACGTCAATCCGTTGCCTTACTCACTAAGGTTGCTTTGAAGGAAACCTTCCCTGAGATTCAGTTCGGTTCAGAAGTCGGCGATGCAGACGGCTTTTACGTGGATACTGATAAGCAGGATGGTCAGGTCAGTGTTGATTCATTGCCTGCCGTTACTGACAAGGTCCAAGCTTTCATCAATCAAAAATTAGCTATCAAGCACGTGATCGTCAGCAAGGCGGATGCCTTGAAGAAGCTTGAAGGCACTTCATACGAAGCTAAGCTGGTTGAAGACAGTGACAAGACTGAATTTCCATTTTACGAAATCGATGGTGTTTCCGTCTTAGCTAGCGGTGTTAGTTTCGACAACACTGGCGACATCAAGTTCTTCCGTCTGTTATCCGTTGCTGGTGCTTACTTTGAAGGTAAGTCATCTAACCCAATGCTCCAACGGATCTACGGGACTGCATTCTACAAGCAAGCTGATCTTGATGCTGACTTGCAAGCCCGTCAAGAAGCACGTGAACATGACCACCGTGTCATTGGTAATGATTTGGATCTCTTCTTCGTTGATCCTAAAGTCGGTGCCGGTTTACCATACTGGATGCCAAACGGTGCTACCATTCGTCGGACCATCGAACGTTACATCATCGATAAAGAAGTTGCCGATGGCTACCAACACGTTTACACCCCAGTGCTTGCCAACCTTGACCTGTACAAGACTTCTGGTCACTGGGCCCACTATCGTGAAGACATGTTCCCACCAATGGACATGGGTGATGGCGAAATGCTTGAACTGCGGCCAATGAACTGCCCAAGCCATATTCAAATTTATAACCACCACATTCGTTCATACCGTGAATTACCATTACGGATTGCTGAACTAGGTATGATGCACCGTTACGAAAAGTCTGGTGCCTTATCAGGTTTGCAACGGGTTCGTGAAATGACTTTAAACGATGGCCACACCTTCGTTGCTTTGGACCAAGTCCAAGACGAATTCAAGAAGATTCTGCGTTTGATCATGGACGTTTACAAGGACTTCAACATTAACGATTATAGCTTCCGGCTTTCATACCGTGACCCTGAGAACACTGAAAAGTACTTCGATGATGACGAAATGTGGAACCGTAGCCAAACCATGTTGAAGGGTGCCATGGATGACCTTGGCCTGGACTACTACGAAGCTGAAGGTGAAGCTGCTTTCTACGGTCCTAAGTTGGATATCCAAACTAAGACTGCTTTGGGTAATGATGAAACCATGTCAACCATTCAATTGGACTTCATGTTACCAGACCGCTTCGATTTGAAGTATGTTGGTGCTGATGGCGAAGACCACCGTCCAGTTATGATTCACCGTGGGATCGTTGGTACTATGGAACGATTCATTGCTTACTTAACTGAAATCTATAAGGGTGCTTTCCCAACTTGGTTAGCTCCTAAGCAAGTTAAGATCATCCCTGTTAGTGACAACAAACATGGTAAATACGCTGAAAGCCTCAGCAAGAAATTGTTGGCTGCCGGTGTTCGTGCTGAAGTTGATCACCGTGGTGAAAAGATGAACTACTTGATTCGTGATGCTCAAACGCATAAGATTCCATACACCTTGGTTGTTGGTGATCAAGAAATGGCTGATGAGGCCGTTAGTGTTCGTAAGTATGGTGAACAAAACAGTGAGACCATGAGCGCTGACAAGTTCAGAGACGAAGTTTTGGATGACATTGCCCATTACAGTAATTACAAGGGCTAAACATTTTTGAAAAGTGGCTTGACACACAAAATAATAAGGATATACTTGTTATTCGTGAGCTTAAAGTCAAGTGATTTGACTAATATTGCCTGTCATGGTATATTAGTGGAGTTGAAAAAATGTAAGTAGAAGCACCCGCTTCTCGCCTCGTGGCTCACGCTGCCTGGCTGATACGTAAATAAACCGGACCTGAAAGGGTTTGGGTATTTAACGGGTGCGCAATTGCGTGCCCGTTATTTATTTGGGCAAGACTTATATTTGATTGTTTTTAAACTCACTCGGAGGTGAATGACCATAGCAAACGATATGATGGTTAACGAAGGAATCCGCGCTCGTGAAGTACGGTTGATCGGTAATGATGGCGAACAACTGGGCATTAAGAGTAAGCGTGATGCGCTTCAACTGGCTGAAGATGCAGACTTAGATCTTGTTTTAGTGGCAGCGAAAGCAAAGCCACCGGTTGCCCGGATCATGGATTACGGGAAGTACCGTTTCGAGATGCAAAAGAAAGCACGTGAAGCCCGCAAGAAGCAAAAGGTCGTTAGCGTTAAGGAAGTTCGCTTAAGTCCATCAATTGATACGAACGATTTCAATACTAAGCTTAAGAACGCTAAGAAGTTCTTGGGTAAGGGTGAAAAAGTTCGGGTTTCAATTCGGTTTAAAGGTCGTGCCATTACCCATAAGGATATTGGCCGTCAAGTTCTAAACCGGATGGCTGAAGAAACAAGCGATGTAGCTTCTGTTGAACAACGCCCTAAGATGGACGGACGGAGCATGTTTTTGATGCTTGCACCAAAAAAAGAAGACTAGTTGTTTAGTATTTGAGGAGGATTTTCGATTATGCCAAAGATGAAGACAAACCGCGCCAGTGCCAAGCGTTTTAAGGTTACCGCCAAGGGCGGCATTAAGAGTGCGAATGCTTATACGAGTCACCGTTTCCACGGTAAGACTAAGAAGCAACGTCGTCAATTACGTGGGACTTCAATGATGAAATCTAACACGATTAAGAAAACTTACCGTCAATTACTGCAAAAGTAATTCTGATAAGAGGGAACACAATTTAATCGTTTATAACGATGATAACCGTAAGTATTAGGAGGAATTCAATATGCCACGAGTAAAAGGTGGAACAGTAACACGCGCACGTCACAAAAAGATTCTTAAATTAGCTAAGGGCTACCGTGGTTCAAAGCACCGTTTGTTTAAGGTTGCTAAGGATCAAGTCATGAAGGGTCGCCAATACGCATTCCGTGATCGGAAGGCCAACAAGCGTAACTTCCGTCGTCTTTGGATTGCTCGGATCAACGCTGCAGCCCGTATCAACGGTTTAAGCTACAGCAAGATGATGTTTGGCTTGAAGCAAGCTAACGTCGAAGTTAACCGTAAAATGCTAGCTGACTTAGCTGTTAACGATGCTGATGCTTTCAAGGCATTAGCTGACGAAGCAAAAAAGGCATTATAATTTAAACCTAAACGAGGCTGGATGAAGACTTCCAACCTCGTTTTTTGTTTTATTCGGTAGAGAAACGCCATAATCGTAGTAATGTCGGTAAAAATCTCGTATAATAAACTTTCAGTAATAGGATAAAGGAGTCTGTAAATGTTAGCACAATTTACACCAACTTGGATGATCAATGCGACTTATGATATTAACCCTAAGGAATTGAAGCGATTAGGGGTCAAAGTGGTACTGACAGATCTTGATAACACCCTCATTGCATGGAACAATCCTTATGGGACTGAAGAGCTAAGAGACTGGATGACGTCGTTAGAACGTGAGAACATTCAGTTGGTGGTTGTGTCAAACAATTCCCATCGCCGGGTTAAAAAGGCGGTGGCTGCTTTACAGTTACCCTTCATTTCCCGTGCACTCAAACCATTTTCCGGTGGTATTCGGCGGGCAATGCGCCGCTACCACGTTAGTAAAGATGAAGTTGTGATGGTTGGCGATCAATTACTCACAGATGTGGCTGCTGCTAATTTTAGCGGCATCCCAAGTATTTTAGTGAGACCAATCATTGAAAGCGATGCGTGGAACACGAAGATCAATCGCTTCTTTGAACGATTTGTGATGCACGCAATGCGCAAAAAACATCCAGAACTCAAGTTTCGAAAGGACTTAATTCATGAGCGAAACAAATAAAGATGAAGTGTTAGTTGATGGCGAAACCGTTTATTGTATCGGTTGCGGCGCCCAGATTCAGACTACGGAGAAAAATCGTCCTGGTTACACCCCAAAGTCGGCGTTAGATAAAGGGCTTGAAACCGGTGAGCTTTACTGTCAGCGCTGTTTTCGGTTACGGCACTACAATGAGATCGTGCCGGTTGGCCTGACAGACGATGATTTTCTGCGGTTATTGACGCAAATTCGCGATGCTAACGCTTTGATCGTTTACGTGGTCGATATTTTTGACTTTAACGGCTCGATCATTCCTGGCCTGCACCGGTTTGTCGGTGATAATCCGGTCATGTTAGTGGGCAACAAAGAAGATCTATTGCCAAGTTCATTACGCCGGTCAAAGTTACGTGACTGGTTGCGGCAACGTGCCAATGAACAGGGGATTCGGCCCATTGATGTTTCCCTATTATCGGCTAAAACCAATCAATCAGTGGATCAATTTTTAGAAAAGGTCGATAAGCACCGTGGTAACCGGGATGTTTACATCGTGGGTGTTACTAATGTAGGAAAGTCAACTTTGATCAATCAAATTATCCGTCGCAGCACCGGTGCCAAGGACGTGATCACCACGTCACGGTTCCCAGGAACGACCTTGGATAAGATTGAAATCCCACTGGGTGATGACCACAAGTTAGTGGATACACCAGGGATCATCCATCCGTCACAAATGGCTCATTATTTATCAGGCAAAGAACTTAAAATCGTGACACCGCAAAAGCAGATCAAGCCGAAAGTTTATCAGTTAAACGCTCAGCAAACGGTCTTTTTAGCGGGGGTTGCGCGGTTTGACTATGTTTCTGGTCCCAAGCACGGCTTTACCGTGTACGTTGAAAATACGTTACCGCTGCACCGGACTAAGTTAGAGAATGCCGATAACTTTTATGACAAGCACGTCGGTGATCTGCTGACACCGCCAGAAAGTCCCGATAATGACCTGCCGCCACTGGTGAGACACGAGTTTAAGATTACTGATAAAAGTGACCTGGTCTTTGAAGGCTTAGGCTGGATCACCGTTCCGGCTGGGACGGTGGTTGCCGGCTACGCCCCTGAAGGCGTGGGTGTTGTGGTTCGTCGAGCAATGATATAAGGAGAAATCAATTTGAATTTAAAAGGTAAACAAAAACGGTTTTTGCGTGCGCAGGCACACCATTTAAACCCAATCTTTTCCGTTGGTAAGAACGGGCTTAACCAAACTTGGCTGGCCCAGTTAGACGGTGCCCTTCAAAAGCGGGAACTCATCAAGATCAATTTACAGCAGAGTGCTGATGAAACGGTCGAAGAGGTTCAAGCTTATATTGAAAACAACACGCGGATCCAAGTGGTCCAAACGATTGGCCGGGTATTAGTCTTGTTCCAACCAGCATCAGAAGAGAAGTATCAGGATCTTTCATTACAAGTTAAAAAATTAGCGTAATCATTTTGAAGTTTGAAGTAAGGGGAAATCACGATGGTTAAGGTAGTCGAGCAAACGGCGACTAAGGTTGTGCAACAGTTAGCCGCTTCTGTCAGTAAGAAACGCATTGGTATTTTAGGAGGGACGTTCAATCCACCGCACGTGGGTCATTTGATCATGGCCGACCAAGTCATGACGCAGTTGGGACTTGATCGGGTACTGTTCATGCCGGACGCTAATCCGCCGCACGTTGATCGGAAAGTGGCAATTGATGCTGCTGACCGGGTCAAAATGGTAGCGGCTAGTATTGCCGACAACCCTAATTTTGGCATCGAACTAGCGGAGGTTCAGCGCGGCGGTATCAGCTACACGTATGACACGATGCTGGAATTGAAACGTAAGCATCCTGAAAATGAATACTACTTTATTATTGGCGGTGACATGGTCGATTATTTGCCAAAATGGCACCGGATCGACGATTTAGTTAAATTGGTACAATTCGTTGGTGTGCGACGCGGCAACTACCCGGTGTCATCTAAATACCCAATCCTGTGGGTTGATATTCCTTTAATTGATATTAGTTCATCCATGATCCGCAGCCGGATCAGACAGGGACAATCTATCAGGTACTTTGTGAAGGATTCAGTCGCAAAGTACATTAAGGAGCGACAGTTATATCATGAGTGAAGAAGTAACGTATACGGGTCGGTACACAGCTGATAGCCGTGACCAGCTATTGGCTAAAATTGAAAAACAGTTAAAGCCGGCGCGGTTTGCCCACGTTCAGCGCGTTGAACACACCGCGGTCAAGTTGGCGAAACAGTATGGTGCAAACGTTGAAAAGGCATCGATTGCCGGTTTGGTTCACGATTACGCCAAACAGCGTCCGGATGAAGACTTTATTGCGGCCATTCGTCACTATCAGCTAGATCCCGACTTGGTGAATTGGAACAATGCCATCTGGCACGGCCTGGTCGGTGCTGAACTGATCAAGAGCGAGCTGGGCATCTACGATGAAGAAATTTTGGATGCGGTGCGTTATCATACCACTGGTAACCGTTACATGACGACGTTAGCGCAGATTATTTACATGGCGGATTACATTGAGCCGGCTCGCGACTTCGATGGGGTTGAGCAGGCGCGTTTACTGACGTCACAAAGCCTTGAACTAGCAGTTGCGTATCAGACCAAGCATACCTTGATGTACCTATTAGAAAATAATCAACGGATTTATCCGAAAACGATTGATACTTACAACGCTTGGGTTCCCCAAAGCGGACTGAAAGATTAACGGAGGATTTTTAATGAATAGTAAAGATATTTTGGAAGTTGTTGTTAAAGCCGCTTCAGACAAGCGAGCAGAAGATATTGTTGCCTTAGATATGCAGCAGGTGAGTTTGATCACGGATTACTTCATGATCACTGACGCGACGTCTGGCCGTCAGGTTCAAGCGATTACTGATAATGTTCAGGAAGCTTGTGAAAAAGCCGGAATTGAAGTTAAACGGATCGAAGGCCGCAACGCTGCTCGCTGGGTCCTGATCGACCTCGGCGACGTGATGGTGCACGTGTTCCAAAAGGACGAACGGGCACATTACAATTTAGAAAAATTATGGTCAGAAGCACCGCTAGTTAACGTTGACGATTGGGTCGAAGCATGATCTATCAGACCTTTGCCAAACTATACGATGAGCTGTTTGACAGCGAGTTGTACCTTGAATGGCAATCATTTGTTGAACGGCGGGTTTTAGATAAACAGCAGCCGTTACTGGAATTGGCCTGCGGTGCTGGCCGGTTAGCCGTACTGTTAGCAAAGGACGGCTATAACGTGTCTGGTTTTGATCTGTCAGATGAAATGCTCAGTCTGGCTGATCAGCACGCCCGTGAGGCTGAGGTGACGTTACCGTTAATTGAAGGTAACATGCTGAATCTGAGTGATTTAGACACTTATCATACGGTGACCTGTTTTGCTGATTCCCTATGTTATCTGCCTGATGAAACTGCGCTGGCCACAACATTTGAGCAAGTTGCACGTCATCTAGATGATGATGGGCAATTTTTGTTTGACGTGATCTCGCCGCATCAAACCGATACCGTTTATCCGGGCTACATGTATAATTTCCGTGATACGAATCGGGCGTTCATGTGGTCCAGTGAAGCCGGCGACGAGCCCCATTCAGTTGACCATGATCTGACTTTTTTTACCTATAATGAGGCTAAGGACGCCTATGATGAAGTCGCTGAACTGCACCATGAACGGACCTACGAACTCGCTGTTTATCAACGGTTGCTGAAGGCTGCCGGCTTTAAGCAGGTTGAAGTGAGTGCTGATTTTGGTCAAGCCAGCGTGCAGGCTGATACGACGCGGTGGTTTTTTGTTTGCACTAAGTAAGATTATCGTCTGAGCTTGAGGGGGCGGCAGTATCGCAAAGATATTAGGAATCGTGGCAGAATATAATCCGTTTCATAATGGCCACGCTTACCAGCTTGATCAGGCCCAGAAGCGTGCTGACGCTGACGTGACCGTGGTTGTGATGAGCGGTAACTGGATGCAGCGCGGTGAACCGGCGTTATTGGACAAGTGGCAGCGGACAAAACTGGCACTGTCTGCGGGCGTTGATTTAGTTATTGAGCTGCCCTTTCAATTTGCCGTGCAGCCTGCCGATTTATTTGCGAAGGGTGCCGTGTTGTTACTATCGCAATTAGGCTGTACCAGCTTAGCGTTTGGTGCTGAACATCCGCAACTTAATTTTGCTAAGCTGGTCGCTAATCAGCCAGCGCATGCTGCTAGTCATTTTAAACGGTTCGATGAAACGTATCCCACACTGTTTAATGACTATCTCCAGTTACAAACTGGGCTGGATCTTCGGGCGTCTAACGATATCCTGGGATTTAGTTACGTGGCAGCTAATCAGCAGCTAAAGCAGCCACTGGAGATCCTACCCATTAAGAGGCAGGGCAGTGCTCATCAGGAGACCGCCATTGATACTGATGCGACGATTGCCAGTGGCGCGGCTATTCGCCAAGCGATAAAAAACGGCCAGCAATCAGCCGTTGACCAAATGGTGTCACCTGCAACGGCCACAGCATTACGGGAGGACCAGCAGGTGACCTGGGACGATTTTTGGCCGTACTTGAGGTATCAGATCCTTTCTACATCATTGGCTGACCTCCATGAGATCTATCAAATGAGCGAAGGCATTGAGTATCGACTGAAGCAGGCCGCACTGACTAGTCCAAACTTTGAACAGTTTTTGCGTGATGCTAAAACGAAACGATTTACCTATGCGCGGTTGCAGCGGCTCTGCGTGTATATTCTGCTGCAGGTCAACCGGGTGGAATTACCAACTGAGGTCAGATATGCGCGTGTGCTGGGTTTTAACAGTGTTGGGCAGCAACACTTAAGCCAGCTGAAAAAACGGTCAGAGCTACCGTTAATTTCCCGTGTATCCGATGATTGGATCAATGGTCCATACCGGCTGGATTATCAGGCTGGTTTGCTGCGTCAGATGGTGAGTGGTATCGATCAAGACCGACTGCGGCACGCCGTTATCGTTTAATTGAAATTGTTTGCCACGTGTCATGTAAATTCCCTTGACATCCCCACAAGCCATAGTTATAATAATAAAGTTGCGTTAGGAGGATACTGAATTGAAATTGTCGTTATCCGAGTTACAAAAAGAGTACCGGCATGAACCGCTTAAATTCGATGAGGCCCTGGATTTAAAAGCAGATCTGATGGAACGTTATCCGGATGAAGTGCTTGACGTAACCCCAGTTCACATCAGTGGGATGGTGAGTGTCGAAGATGGTGGCGATGCGTTGTTTTACGCGCACGTTAAGGCCACTATGACGGTTCCATCAACCCGTTCATTAACACCAGTTGAGCTACCAATGGCGTTTGACGTTACTGAGTTCTACGTTGCCTCACAGGCAGCCGTTGACCGGTACGAGAAGACCGATGTCGTTTTAGTGGTTGCCGATGACGTGATTGATGTGGACAAAGCAATTGCTGACAATCTGTTATTAAAGATTCCGATGCAAGTACTGACGAAGGCTGAACAGTCAGCTGATCAGTTACCCGAAGGCCACGGCTGGGAGGTAACGGTTGAAGGTGACAAAGAGGCCGATGAGTCAGATTCTAAAACTGTTGATCCACGTCTTGCTAAGTTGAAAAACTTCTTTGATGAGTCGTCGAAAGGCGATAAAAAGTAAGGCTTTAAAAATCTTTCACTAGTGGATAATTTTAAAAATAAGGAGGTGTTTCCATTGGCTGTACCAGCACGTAAAACTTCTAAGACGAAGAAACGTATGCGTCGAGGAAACATTAAGTTGCAAGTACCTAATTTGAGTGCTTGCCCAAACTGTGGTGAATTACGTAAATCACACGTTGTTTGCCCTAACTGCGGCTTCTATGATGGTCGTCAGGTTGTTAAGACTAACAACTAATTAATTAAAAAAGAAGTAGCCAAGAGAACCGCGGTCTCTGGCTGCTTCTTTTTTTGTACATATTTATAGACATTATCCGTGTGACGTTGTTAACGCGCAGATAATAACCGTATAAGCGCTTATGATAAATTTGTGAATAAGAAATACGGTACCAGGTTAGAATTAAGGACAGGGGTCTTTTTGACTGGATTTATGATTAGCCTAATTATTTGTTGAACTAACTATGCTTACAAATATAGGAAGTAATACACAATAAAAAAGCACCGGAGATGATCATTCATCTCCGGTGCTTCATTTTTAATGCAGTTTAATGACTAATGATTATTCCTTAGTAAAGTCAACAACCATCCGGCCAGTAATCTTACCAGCTTTCATTTCGTCAATGATGTCGTTGATTTCGCTCAAACGACGCGTCTTAACGATTGGGTGAACTAAGCCTTCAGCACCGAATTGGAAAGTCTCGGCTAAGTCTTGACGAGTCCCAACAAGTGAACCAGCCACTTGGATACCATCAAGAACAGTCTTAGCAATGTTTAACTTCATGTCACCTTGTGGTAAGGCAACGGCAACTAAACGGCCATCTGGACGAAGGGCGTTAACTGATTGAGAGAACGCTGCATCGTTAACAGCAGTAACTTGGGCAGTGTGAACACCACCAACTTGCTTCTGAATTTCTTCAGCAACGTTTTGAGTCTTACGGTTGATTAAGATATCAGCGCCACCATCTTTAGCAGCCTTTAACTTGTCAGGGTTACCATCAACGGCAACAACGTGTGCACCGAAGACGTGCTTAGCGTATTGAATAGCTAAGTTACCTAAACCACCGGCACCAACAACTTCAACCCATTGGCCGGGCTTAGTTTCGCCGACTTTAAGGGCTTTGTACATGGTAACACCGGCACAGGTTAAACTCGTTGCTTCAACGGGATCCAAGCCTTCTGGAACCTTAACGGCGTAGTTAGCATCAACAATAACTTGTTGTGCCATAGCACCGTCAACAGTGAAGCCAGAGTTCTTGACGTTACGGCAAAGTGTTTCGCGGCCAGTTAAGCAGTATTCACAGTGGCCACAGCCCTTGTAGAACCAAGCGATGGAGACACGGTCACCGATCTTTAAGTTTTCGACACCTTCACCAAGCTTAGAAACGATACCGACACCTTCGTGACCAATGATACGGCCAGGAACTTTACCAAAGTCACCAGCGGCAACGTGAAGGTCGGTGTGGCATAGGCCACAGTATTCAACGTCAACTAAAGCTTCACCATAGTTTAATGAGCGAAGTTTGACGTCCTTAATATCAACATACCCATCAACTGGGTCGCGTACAACAGCAGCTTTCATTATTCAATTACCTCTTTCGTTTATGTTTTCACAAGATTGCCTAAACAATTTGACAATGTTATTTAATCACATAACGACTAAAAATACAAGTGATTTTTTGAGCAATGATAATTTATTTCAAAAAAACAAATTTCCAAGAAAGCGGTTTACACCTTGAATCAAACTACTTTTCTAAGAATTTATAGTTTTTACTCAGGAAAAATTTATTTCACTAACTCACTAAATTTAGAATTTTCTGCATTGATTCACGTTAGATTCGCCAAATTTTAATTTATATAGTAAGATGTAAAAGTAATTTGATGGACTGTATGGTACACTATTAACGGTGTATCAGAAGTTATTCTGAACGAAAAAAGAAAATTATAAATAAGAGGAGTTCGTTAAAATGAGTCGAATTTTAATTATTGAAGATGAAAAAAACTTAGCTCGCTTTGTAGAGCTGGAATTAAAGCATGAAGGTTATGATACTGAAGTGCAGTTCAATGGCCGTACCGGGTTAGATGCTGCTTTAGCTGAAGACTTTGATGTGATTCTCCTGGATTTAATGCTGCCAGAACTTAACGGGATCGACGTTGCTCGCCGGATTCGTGAAGTTAAGAGTACGCCGATCATCATGATGACTGCCCGGGATTCCGTGATTGATCGGGTCTCCGGCTTTGATCATGGTGCTGATGACTACATTGTTAAGCCATTTGCGATTGAAGAACTCTTAGCTCGTGTTCGGGCCTTACTGCGTCGGATTCACATTGAAAGCGAACAAAAGGACTTTAAGCAGACCACTGTCACTTACAAGGATCTGACCATTGAAAAGGAAAACCGGGTGGTTCGCCGTGGCGATGAAGTCATTAACTTGACCAAGCGTGAATACGAACTGCTGTTGACTTTGATGGAGAACGTTAACGTTGTTTTGGCGCGTGACGTTTTGTTAAACAAGGTTTGGGGTTATGAGTCAGAAGTTGAAACTAACGTGGTCGATGTTTACGTCCGTTACTTACGGAATAAGATCGATCGACCAGGTGAAAAGAGTTACATTCAAACGGTTCGTGGTACTGGGTACGTGATGCGTTCATGAGTGAAACAGATAACCGGTTAGATGAAACAAATTTAAAAAAACGACATCGGTTATCGATGAAGTGGAAGTGGGCGCTGGGTAGTGCAACCGGCGTCTTTCTTATCTTTCTCGTTTTTTCGGTGCTGATGTTTCAAGGCTTATCAGGGGTGCTGCTGCAGCAGGAACGCAACCACGTCAGCAGCACGCTGGACACCGTCATTAGCCGGGTAGATAATCTGCAGGGTCACTTTACGGCCTCATCAGTCAACAGTGCCCTGCAGCCTAATTTGAATCAGCCCAGCGGTGCCATATCTGAGAAGGCCAATATTTATCAAAATTCGGTCATTACGGATCTTTCGCGAGACAGTACTGGAGTTTCCGTTTATAACGCGCAGAAGAAAGAAATCTTTAATTCCCGTAATACCCACCTTGATAACAATCAGTTAACCAAAAAGCGGGAAACCAAAATGCGGAAAACTGGTCATTTCGATGGGTTAGTTGGCCAAGCACCAATTTATGCGCAAGACAGTCACCGTTTGCTGGGTTACGTCCAAGTGACCAACGCGATGACGGAATATAAGGCAGCCCGTAACCGGTTTACCTTTATTCTGATCGTACTGGTCATCTCTGCAGTGTTTGTGGCTTCTATTTTCAGCTACTGTTTAGCAGACCTGTTGCTTAAACCCATTACTGGGCTTAACCAAACAATGCGCGCAGTGCGTTCGGATCCGCAGTCTGATGAGCGGGTAACCATCACGCGTCGAAATGATGAATTATCGGATCTGAGTGAACTATTTAACGATATGCTGGATCAGATGCAGCGTTATATTGATCAGCAGCAGCAGTTCGTGGGGGATGTTTCCCACGAGTTGCGGACACCGGTGGCCGTTATTCAAGGACACATTGAAATGCTGCAGCGGTGGGGGAAAGATGATCCGGAAGTCTTAAACGAGTCACTTTCTGCCGCCATGCAGGAATCTAAACGGATGCAAAGTCTGGTCACGGAAATGCTGGATCTGACCCGGGCAGAACAGATTGAAGTGACGTTGAACCATGAAACGTCAGACATTAAAGAAGTTGTTAACCAGGTTTTCAACGACTTTAAGATGATTCACCCGGACTTTACCTTTATTTTGGATGACGATGTCAAACGGCACGCTTATTCACAAATTTATCGGAACCATCTGGAACAGATCTTGATCATTTTGCTGGACAATGCCGTTAAATATTCGGTGAAACGAAAGGAGATCCACCTCTCCTTGTCTTCCAGCGGTCACGTGGCACAAATTGCCGTGCAAGACTTTGGTGAAGGTATCTCAGAAGAAAACCGAAAACGGGTCTTCAACCGCTTTTACCGCGTGGATAAGGCTCGCAGCCGCAACAAGGGCGGTAACGGGTTAGGGCTTTCTATCGCTAAACGGTTGGTAGAGGCCTATCACGGTAAGATCAGTATTGAAAGTGCGCTGGGTTATGGGTCGATCTTCCAAATTGAGTTGCCATTAATTTCAGAAGAGATTAAAATCCAACTCGATCACGCTAAGGAAGAAGACGAAGAAGAACGGACGGTCAGTGATCCTCTGGCAACTAATCTGGGGGCTGACCCGAGTTCATCAGACTCATCAGCTATTCCGGGGGTCTATCGGGCTAGTGAACAACCCCATTCTGACCTATCTGATCCTGACAAACAGCAATCAGATGACGATGATTCTAAATAATACTAGTGAGTTTTAACGCAACCAAAACGGGCTCTAGAATCAGAGAACCCGTTTTTAATGTGGCGTTAAATCGTGCAGTAGAGATTCAAATCGTGTTAACATATTTAATGAGCTATTGGTAGATTGGAGTGAACAAAATGGCAACGATTATGAATTGGTTTGCTCATCTCAAACAAGTTGGTCGATTTTTACTGAAGCACAAGTGGTTATTGACTTTAGTAGGGGTGCTAGTGGTTGGACTGTCGGTTTATAGCTTTCAGCAGTACCAATTGCATCAGCGCGAGGTTCAGACCCAACGACAATTGACCCGGGCAATCAAGAGTTTCAAACATCAAAAGCGGTTGCTGGCTACCCGGCAGCAGCAAGGACTAGCACACGCGCAAACGGTGCCACAGAATCCCCAGCGCCCCATTTTGTTACTGCATGGTTTTGGGGGTTCTTATAATTCAGAAAAATACATTATCGCCAGTCTTCATCAGACGCACTTAGTTAAGCAGCAGTTAATGGTTTACGTTGATAAACATAGTCACGTTCATCTGATGGGCAAATATCATCCAACCGCTGCCCACAAAGAAGTTATTCCGATCGTGATCAAGAACAATCATGCGGGTGAATTTTATTACAGTGCCATGCTAGCTAAGATCATGCCTGAACTTAATCGGAAATATCATATTAAAGACTATGATGCGGTTGGCCACTCGATGGGATCGTACGCGTGGGTGAACTATTTTGAAACTCATCCTAACCAGGTTAGTCAGATCAAACCGCATCGGCTAGTAACGATTGCCGGACCATTTGATGGCATTTTGAACCGGCATAAGTCAGACCAGCCAGCTGCAAATACGCGTGTTGGTCGCTTATGGGATGACTATGTTGGTCAGAATGTCTTGAGAAAAAATGGCCGTCCTAAAATCGAACGTCCGGAATTTAAGCATCTTTTAAAGAACAGTCACCGCTTACCGGCTAACCTGAAAATCTTAAATATTTATGGCAATCTCAAAGATGGTTCTGATAGTGATGGTCTGGTGACAACGACGAGTGCGCGGTCATTAAGGTACTTAGTCAACACCAGTCACGTTAAGATCAGCTATCGGGAAAGACAAGTTACCGGCCCGAACGCGCAACACAGCCGGTTACACTTTAATAATTTAAAAGTTGACCGTTTAATTAATGACTTTTTGCTGTATTGATCATTAAGGATGGGTAATCAATGGTGGTGAATGATTTCTTATTATGGATTTTATAAACAGAAAGCGTCACTCTTTAACGGCAAATGACCACGATAATTGGCATCCGCTACGTGACCCGCAACCGGTTAAGAAGCGCAAACGAATTGTTTGGCTAGACATCGCTAAGGGGATCGGGATGTTTGCAGTGGTTTGCGGGCATAATTTGAAATCATATGTTGAGCAAAATCCAGACAGCCGATACTTATATAATTTCGTTTATTGGTGGCATATGCCACTATTTTTCTTGATTAGTGGTTTTTTCTTAAAGCCCATTAACTTACAGGATATCCAAAAGGTGACGGCATTTCTTAAAAAAAGGGTCGTCCCGATACTAAAGAGTTACTTTCTTGCCGGTATATTATTGATCATTGCGTATAAGTTTATTCATAATAAGTCAATTACACGCAGTATGACCTATGTGCTTGACCTCTTTTACGGCGGTCAGGCGTTACGTCATTACACCACTATTTTCTGGTACCCGGAGACCTATATTCTGGGAATCATTGGGACTACCGTGATCATTAGTCTCATTCGATTGAGGCCTTTACAGCTGATTATTGCTGGTTATTTTGTCTATTGGTCTACCAGTTATGTTAAATTGACAGAATTTCACTTTTTCGGTGTGGTGACAGCGCCTTGGGACATGGATGTGGCCGTACTGGTGATGGCCTATATGCTGATTGGCTATAACCTGTTTCACTTTTGTAAGAATTATTTGATTAAGGGGTACGTTTTTTTACCTTCAGCAGTCGTGGTTGGTTATTTGTTTCTGCAACTAAAATCGGGAAAACTTTCTTTTGATTTGTTCATGCGCAGTCATCAACTTTCTGGTGCTTACGAAAATGTGCCAGTCACTCATGCGCAATTAGCGTTAATGGTTGGGATCATTCCAGTTCTTTGTACCCTGGTGGTTTTTGGAATTAGTCGAATCATTGCTTATCCCTTAAGGTTCACAAGCCCACGGGCAAAAATTATCTTGTCACCACTTGTGTTCATCACCGAAACGTTATTCGTCATGGGCAGGCACTCCCTGATTATTATGTATATGCATAAAATGGTTCTAAACGTTGTGAAACGGACTCAGCTGACGGATTCATTTTGGTTACAGGTGCTCATTGCAACGGCAGTACCACTAATCGCGGGGATTCTTTATCGCCGATTTCAGCGTACCAAAGCCGGTAAATGGCAATGGCATGATTTGATTAATTGGCTGAAGCAAAGACACCAAGCAAACGACAAACTGTAATGATAATAGCTAGAGATTGCTAATATTAACGGGCAAAAATAATTCCTCAAAATTCAGGAAGTTGTTTTTGCCCGTTTAAATTTCAGACTTCTCTGATCATTGCAGCCGTTGATTGAGATTCTTTTGATTCCCTTAATTTTTGATTTTTGAATGTCGTCAAGCTTAAAAATTACGTATAGTATTTGTATATTCAAAGACCTATTCGTAGATCGGAGTGACGAAAATGACAATGATGCATTGTCCAAACTGTGGCCACTCAATTCCGGCAGGATCAATCTTCTGTCCGGATTGCGGTGCCCACTTAACTGAAGAAAATGACAGTCCAACTTCATCTCGCCTGACCCAGACTGACCAGGCTGATGGGGCACAATTGCGACGGTCAAGACGGCCAGCCGATACCTGGCAGCGACGCTTGATCCCTAATGTGGCACACCTTAAACGGGTTGGCTACTTCATGGTGAATAACGGTTGGTTCCTACTGGTCGTTTACGTGGCCAGCCTCGTGTTGAATCACTGGCGCTGGGAAATCTTCGGCTTGTTTATTCTGATTAACTATTTGTTTCCGCTACTCACTGGCAAAACAGCATTTTTAAGTCCTAAAAACCAGCCGGAGTCGAATGATAAACCAAATGATCAACCAGTGAGCGAGCCTGAACCAGCAGCTAGGGTACAGTCTAAACCAAGGATTGAGCCAACGCAGAATCAGAAAGTATCTAAGCGAGGTCGTTTTCATTTTGCTTCGAATTTAGAATTTAAAACTGGCAGTATCCTGATCATTCCCAGCTTAATTGGCTATTTAATTGCTAGGCAGGTGATGACTAAGCGTGGCATTCAGACTGCTCAAATCTTTAATCAAACTAACTTAGGCATCACGGCTGACGTTTATTTCATTGGGCTAGGCGTTTTAGGAATTGCGACTGCAATGGTGATTGGTGGCTTAATGAAGTCAGTGATTCATCATCAATTTGGCGGTCAGCGGTTGAAGCGCTGGGGGATCATTACCGCTATTGTGACGATGCTATTAGCCTTAGCGATGTATCAAAATGGTGTTGCAACGACCGCAACTCTGAGTGTGATCAGTACCATTGGCGCGGTTTTATTGCCGTTCTTGCCTTGGCTGGCCGTGATCTTCTATGGACTTGGCATTGTTAAAAATCTAATCACACCGCAAAAAATGCCTTAAAAAAAACTTCCCTAGTTTTAGGGAAGTTTTTTTAAACTCAAAATTAATTTAATGGTGACGCTGTTTACCAGCATTGCGGTTTCGATTGCGCTTATCTTGAGAAACGGTGCTGGGCTTTGGTGTGGTAGCAGCTGTTGCAGCCGGCTGGGCGGCAACGACTGGTTTTGGCTTAACCACTTTAGGCGGATTCTTTTTCATTTCGGCTTCAATTTCGCGACGAATCCGTGGCCGGTATAAGTTGATGATCAGCGTTTGGACACAGGCGAAGATTCCACCAATGAAGAAGTAAAGGCCTAAACCAGCGGAGGTCGAAATCGTGAAGAACAGGATCATAACCGGACTGACTATCATGGTCATGCGCATGGCCTTACGTTGGTCAGCAGGCATCCCAATCATTGAGAGGTAACCTTGCAGCAGATAGGCCAAGAAAGATAAAATGGCCAGTAGAATTGAAGATTTCCCCAGTGGAATTCCCATGAAGGTTGACGATGACAGCTCTGGTGAATATTGAATGGCAGCGTACAAAGCCGCAAAAATTGGCATTTGAATCAGCAATGGTAAACAACCGATCCCACCAGTCATACTAATGCCGTTTTGGCTATAAAGTGCCATCATTTCTTGACCGGCGGCGTTCTTTTCTTCTTGGGTTGTAGCGGTCTTTTGCCGGTTTTGAATTTCAGTCATTTGTGGTTTGATGGCTGAAATCTTTTCTTGTTGGACCGTGGAAGTACGTAATTGACGCACCATCAGTGGTAACAAGACCATTCGAACGACCACCGTCACGACAATGATGGCCCAGCCATATGAATGGCCTAACATGTTGGCTAACCATTCCATGACATGCTGTCCAGGGACAGCGAGGTAATCATACACGATACCGTATGGTTTACCGCTCTTCGTTCGTTGCACACAACCGCTTAGTATTAGGAGCAGTGCACTTAGCGCAAGTCCTAATTGTACAGGCTTTTTTGATTTCATTTACTAATATTCAATTCCCTTCTAAACAAATTCGTCATTATAATATAGTAGCTAATTTCCCTAACGATGACAACAGGTTAAATCTTACTTGATATGAAGGGCTTTTTCAATCAGTAATAGTAAATTTTTTAAAGTCTTCAACATTTTTAGGGGTCACCGTCAGATGACTGACTTTGGCGTAGGGAGTTGGCGAATGCTTCAAAGCTTCAATAAAAGCGTTGAAACTGGTTTCGTCAGCCTGCGCCCGCACCGTCACTGAGCCGTCGATCTCATTTTTGACCCAGCCCACGATGTGCATCCGGTTGGCTAAATGGGCAGTGGTCCAGCGAAAGCCGACGCCTTGGACCCGGCCGTGAATTGAAATTATCGCAGATTCCATCATTGCACCCCCTAATCGTGATATTATGGATAATAGTAACAAAAATCGGAAAGAAGAGGCAATTCATGATCGAAGAAATTACATCAACTCAAAACGCAAAGGTAAAAAAGTGGCAGCATTTAACCACTAAGAAAGGTCATCAAAAGTTTCACCAATACTTGGTAGAAGGCTGGCACATTGTTTCTGACGCCTTAGCCGCAGAACAGCCAGTGGTCCAAATCATCGCGACTGGCGAACAGCTTGATGCCCATCAAAGAGAACTGCCGGAAAACATTGAAACGTTTGAGATCACCCCAGAGATTGCCAAAAAACTATCCGACACGGTTACCCCACAAGGAATTTTTGCCGTGATGGATATTTTGGCAAGCGAAACGATCGACCCCGAAACCGCAACGGGCGCCTGGTTATTATTGGACCGCATTCAAGATCCTGGTAACATTGGTACGATGGTACGGACGGCTGACGCGGCTGGTTTTAGGGGCGTCGTTTTTGGTAACGGTACTTCTAGCCGCTACACACCAAAAGTTGTCCGGGCCATGCAGGGCAGTCAATTTCATATTGATCTGACCCACGGTAACCTGGAAGACTGGGTCAAAGCTTTAGAGGCTCGGCAAATTCCAGTGTATGGTTCAGCATTAAATGATCAGGCTGAGGATTACAGTACGGTAACCCCACAGGCTGATTTTGGACTGATCTTAGGTAATGAAGGACAGGGGATGTCTGAACGGCTGATGACCCAAACGACAACTAACCTGTACATTCCCATCAAGGGCCAGGCAGAATCGTTAAACGTTGCGGTTGCCGCTGGTATACTCATGTTTAAGTTAAACCAAAAACTGGCTTAAATTACCGGTTTTGAGGGTATTTTGCTTGCAATCTTTGATTACATTCAGTATAGTTTACACAGAATAAACTTACAAAAAGTAAAGGAAGCGTTGTATGACACGAAATGATTGGCAAAAAGATTCAGATTATATTGCTCTAGTCGGTGATCTGTTGGCTAAGCCAGAAGTTCAAAAACTGGCTAATTATACCCAGCACCACCACTCCAATCGGTTGGACCATTCCATTTCCGTTTCTTATGAGAGCTATTTGATCGCTAAAAAGCATCATTTGAACGTTCGTGCCACTGCACGGGCAGGGTTGCTACACGATTTATTTTACTATGACTGGCGGACCACTAAGTTTAACTTAGGTTCGCACGCTTTCATTCATCCACGAGTAGCTTTACGAAACGCAGAAAAGCTCACTGAACTGAGCCCGATGGAAAAAGATATTATTCTGAAGCATATGTGGGGTGCGACAGCCGCACTGCCAAAATACCGCGAGAGTGTGATCGTGAGTCTAGTCGATGATCGACAAGCAGTCGTTGAATTCATGTCGCCCATGAGAAAACGGGTCATGGATTGGCGCAAGCGCAATGTTGACCGAGTATTGAATTTGTTGGAAAAATAAGGTTGGTATAAATTAGGGGTGTTGAAATGGACCAAGTCGTTAACAAGACCGTAGATGCTGCTCAATTCGAGCTTTGTCCGAAATTTGAGTGGACATTTTCAATCTTAGGGAAAAAATGGAACGGTCTTATTATTGATGTATTGTTAAACCTTGGACCACAACGGTTTAAAGACATCGCTAATAAGGTAAGCAAGTGTTCCGATCGGGTGTTAGTTGAACGTTTGAAAGAATTGGAAGCTGACGGTATCGTTATGCGCAAGACCTACCGCAACTCAGCGTTGATTGAGTACGCGCTGACGCAAAAGGGGCAAGATTTAGCAGACGTGATGCGGTCAGTGCATGGCTGGTCAGAAAAATGGTGTGATAATCAAACGGCACCTAAGGTTGACCAATGCCATCAACCGCTGTAAACTAGTGATTGTGCAAATTGAACAAATGCAATGATGAGAGATTAGTAATTCTGATGCCATCACAGCGACGCGGATACTATGGTGGAAATCCGTGGTTGGCTAGGAATGAATTCACTTTTTGAGCAGAGGTTGGGCGTTACTGAGGTAACAAAAGATCTTCCGGTTAATTAACCGTTATTAAATTACCGAGTGTACTTTTATTAAAGTAAACAAGGGTGGTACCGCGAAAGCTTCGTCCCTTTATATTGGGGACGGAGTTTTTTTATTTTGTTAAGGAGGGTCAGACATGACACTGAGAGACGATCTGGAAAAGATCCGGCAAGAACGAGAGAAAAATATTAAAGACGTGGGTGATCTGAAAAAATTAGACGCCTTGCGAGTTGAGTTATTAGGTAAAAAGGGCCCCATTACGCAGGCACTTCGAGGGATGCGTAATTTGTCAGCCGACGAACGGCCTAAGTTTGGTCAATTTGCTAACAGCGTCAGAGATGAATTGCAATCAGCCATTGAAACGCGGCGTGATGAATTAAAAAAAGCGCTGTTAAATAAGCAGCTGCAAAACGAAACCATCGACGTGACGTTACCCGGTAAGCCAGTTGCCCAAGGGCAGCCGCACGTGATCCAACAAATTATCGACCAAATTGAAGACCTCTTTATCGGGATGGGCTATCAAGTCTTATCTGGTCCCGAAGTTGAAGAAGATAAATATAACTTTGAAATGATGAACTTACCCAAAGATCACCCAGCCCGTGATATGCAGGATACGTTCTACATCACCAAAGAAATTCTGATGCGGACGCAGACTTCACCAATGCAGGCGCGGACTTTGGAAAAGCACGATTTCAGCAAGGGCCCGCTAAAGATGATCTCACCCGGAGTTGTTTACCGTCGGGATACCGATGATCCGACCCACTCCCATCAATTCCATCAAGTGGAAGGAATTGTGATCGATAAGCATATTACTATGGCTGATCTGAAGGGCACCTTGGAATTAATTGCCCACGAACTGTTCGGTGACCGGTTTGATATCCGCTTACGGCCAAGTTACTTCCCATTCACGGAGCCTTCCGTTGAAGCTGATATCACCTGCTTTAACTGTGGCGGTAAAGGCTGTGCGGTCTGCAAGTACACGGGCTGGATCGAAGTTTTAGGTGCTGGTATGGTGCATCCAAACGTTCTCGAAATGGCTGGGGTCGACTCAGAAGTTTACGGTGGTTTCGCCTTTGGTGTTGGTCCAGACCGGTTTGCAATGCTGAAATATGGTGTGGACGATATCAGAAACTTCTACTTAAATGATGTTCGCTTCCTCACTCAATTCTCAAAGAAAGGATAATCAGCTAAAATGAAAATTGCTTACAGTTGGTTACAAGAATATTTAGATATCCAAGTCTCCCCTAAGGATTTGGGAGAAAAAATTGAACGTTCTTCCGTTGAAGTTGATTCCGTTACCCAGCCTAGCGATGGCTTAAAGAAGATCGTGGTTGGTAAAATTATGTCGATGGAACCGCATCCTGATTCAGATCATTTGCAGGTCTGCCAAGTTGATGTCGGCGATGATGACTTATCTCAGATCGTCTGTGGCGCACCCAACGTTGCAGCTGGCCGAAAAGTGATCGTGGCGCTGCCAGGTTCACGCATTGGCGGCAACGTGAAGATCAAGCGTTCTAAAATGCGCGGCGTCGTTTCCAACGGCATGATCTGTGCCTTAGACGAAATCGGCTTTTCAAAAGACGTTGTGCCAAAGGAATGGGCGGATGGCATCTACTTCTTACCAGAAGACGCTAAGATCGGCGAACCAGTATTCCCATATCTGGGCATGGATGATTATCTGATCGATGTTGATGTGACTCCTAACCGTGGTGATATGCTCAGTGTTTACGGTGTGGCCCGTGATCTTGGTGCCATTTACGCGCAGACGCCTAAGCTGAATCACCCTAAAGTCGAAGAGGTGGCCACGGCTGCTGCTGATAAAGTCACGATTGAAGCCGATGAGAAACTCGCACCGATCTATAAGATGCGCATCGTTGAAAACGTGAAGATTCAACCAAGTCCACTTTGGTTACAGATCAAATTATGGAACGCCGGTGTGCGGCCAATAAATAACGTGGTCGATGTCACTAACTACATTTTATTGAAGTATGGTCAACCATTGCACGCCTTTGATTACGATAAGGTTTCGGGGTCAACGATCAAAGCCCGTTACGCGCAAAAGGGCGAAAAACTGACCACGCTGGATGAAGCAGAACATGACCTTGACGAAAAAGACATTGTGATCGCCGATGACCAAAAACCAATCGCACTGGCTGGGGTCATGGGTGGCCTTAATTCTGAAATTGATGACCAGACCACAACGGTCGCCATTGAATCAGCCGTTTTCACCCCAACGTTGATTCGGAAGACCGCTCAGCGTCAAAACCTGCATACGGATGCTTCTCAACGGTTTGAACGTGGCGTGAACCGCGGTGGTGTTGAAGAAGCAGCTGATGCGGCTGCTCAAATGATGCATGAATTGGCTGGCGGCGATGTTTTAAAGGGCATCGTTACTGGTTCAAGTTATGATGTTAAACCGGTCGTGGTGAACATCACGCTTTCACGAATCAACCATATTTTAGGAACTGATTTAAGTCTTGACCAAGTAAAGGCAATCTTCAAACAGTTAGGGTTTGGTGTGACGCTCGATGGTGAAAAGTACACGGTTACTGTGCCTTCAACTCGTTGGGACATCCATATTCCAGCTGACCTAGTAGAAGAAGTTGCCAGAATCTATGGCTATGACAAGATTCCATCAACACTGCCAAGTGGCCCAACCACGGTTGGCGCTTTGACTGAAAAGCAGAAACTGATGCGGGATTCCCGCCACGTGCTGGAATCATTAGGCCTTAACCAAGCCATCTCATACGCCTTGACAACGGATACTAAAGCCAAGCAGTTTATGATGCGCGAGAGTGCCGAAACGCATTTGAGCTGGCCGATGACGGCTGATCACACTACGTTGCGGATGAACATGATCAGCGGTTTACTGGACGACGTGGCTTACAACAATGCGCGTCGGGTAAAAGACGTTGCGCTGTACGAACAGGGTCGGGTCTTCTACAAAGACTCAGAAGACGAAGTTAGACCCAGCGAGCACGAACACATTGCTGGGGCAGTGAGCGGCCAATTAGTCGTTGACCCGTTGAAGAATGCGAAGCATAATGCCATTGATTTCTATCAATTAAAGGGCATCGTTGAAAAGTATCTGAACAACTTAGCCATCAAGGGTGACATTGAATTTGTCGCTACGGATCAGTATCCGGAAATGCATCCTGGACGGACAGCAGACATTTTCATTCACGGTCACTACGTTGGGTTTATTGGTCAAGTGCATCCTTCAGTTGCTGAAGCTTACAAGATCAACCAGACCTACGTGTTTGAATTAGACTTAGATGCCTTGATCGAGATGCCAAAGGATATGAACCAGTTTGAACCAATTTCGAAGTATCCTTCGATTACGCGTGACGTGGCGTTATTAGTCGATAAGTCCGTTACTAACGCACAGGTTTTGGCCCAGATTCACAAACGGGGCGGCGCTTACTTGAAGTCCGTTCACCTGTTTGATATCTTCGATGGTAAGAATCTGCCTGGCGGTAAGCAGTCATTAGCTTATACGCTGACGTATCAAAACCCGAATGCTACGTTGACGGATGATGAAGTCAACCAAGCCTTTGAAAAGGTTCAAAAAACGTTGGTCAGTGAACTGGGAGCAGAAATTAGATAATGGGTTAAGACCGATTATTGAACGTCTATGCGATCAGTCAACGTTAAACTGAATGATTAAAAGTGCCTAATTTACTAGTTAAAAAGCGCTAGAACTTGCAAATCAAGCTGTTCTAACGTTTTTTGCTTTAACTAAATGTGGCGAGGTTAAGACCGGTGTCTTTCAAAATTCTTAAGTTCACCAAATTTTTACTGCATTGGCACTTAAAATCTTGTATAATGGTGCAGATATTGAAGAACGGAACGGAGGAAACATTTTGGATAACGACAATAACGACAAACGCACTTCCAGGCAGCCGGGGAAGAAAAAAATGTCGACCGGACAAAAGATAATCACGGGAGTCGTCAGTATTTTAGTCGTCTTGCTTATTATTAGCGGCGTCGTTTTCTATCATTACTTCCAGTCAGCATTAAAACCACTGGATCCTAAGAGTTCAGAAGTTGTACAGGTAGATATCCCAATGGGCGCGTCAAGCAAACGGATCGGTTCGATTTTGCAGGATAAGAAGATCGTGAAAAACGGTTCGGTCTTTAACTACTACGTTAAATCGCATAACTATTCCGACCTTAGAGCGGGGTATTACCAATTGAATGCTTCCATGACGTTGAATCAAGTTGCTAAACGCCTGCAACAGGGTGGTACCAGTGAACCGATTCAAAGTCGTAAGGGGAAGGTCCTCGTTCAAGAGGGGGCCGGCATCGCCGATATTGCCAATAAGATCTCTACGACCACTGACTTCAGCAAGGCGGAATTCTTAAGCTTGATGAAGGATCAGACTTACATGAAGGCCTTAGAGAAACAGTATCCAGCACTGCTGTCATCATCAATGGCAACCAAGCAGGTCAGATACCACCTAGAAGGTTATCTGTATCCGGCAACTTACATTGTGAACAAACACATGTCACTAAAACAGTTAGTTAATCAAATGGTGGCCCATACGAATGACGAATTAACACCGTACTATAAGAAGATCAAAAAACAAAAATTAACGGTTCAGCAAGTTTTGACGTTGTCCTCATTAGTTGAGCGTGAAGGTGTTAGTCAGGCCTATCGCCGTCAAATTGCGGGGGTTTTCCTGAATCGAATTGATCAAGGAATGCCATTGCAATCTGATGTGGCCGTAGAATATGCGATTGGCCACCATAAGCAGCATCTATCAACTAAGGATCTTCAATCAAATTCACCTTATAACCTCTATAAGTTCGCTGGCTACGGGCCGGGACCATTTAATAACCCTAGCATGTCTGCAATTCAGGCGGTCTTAAATCCATCTAAACGCAGTCAGGGTTACCTGTACTTTGTGGCGAACACTAAGAGCGGTAAGATCTATTTCTCAAAGACTTTAGCACAACACAACAAACGGGTTTCATCACTATCAAAGGTTAACAACTAATCATTTTATATTGAAGGGATTAACTTACTCATGTCAGTACAACAGTCAAGACCAGTAATCATTGGGGTTACCGGTGGTTCTAGCAGTGGAAAAACGACGGTTAGCCGTGCGATTTACGATCAATTGCAAAATGAATCGATCATGATTTTGCAGCAGGATGCTTATTATAATGACCAGGCCAAGATGACGATGGCACAACGTAAAGCAGTTAACTACGACCATCCATTGGCATTTGACACCGATCTATTGATCGAACAGTTAAAGCAGCTTCGGGATAATCACGCTATTGAAAAACCAGTGTATGATTACACGCAGTATACCCGTAGTGCGCAGACCATTCATCAAGAACCTAAGGACGTCATCATTCTTGAGGGCATTTTGATCTTGGATGATGAACGGCTGCGTAATTTGATGGATATCAAGGTGTTCGTTGATACGGATGACGATATTCGAATCATTCGGCGAATCGAACGGGATATTAAGGAACGCCAGCGGGATCTTGATGGGATCATCAAGCAGTACCTGACGACCGTTAAACCGATGTATCACCAATTCGTCGAACCAACCAAGCGTTACGCTGATCTGATCGTACCAGAAGGTGGCGAAAACCAAGTCGCCATTGATCTTTTGACGACCAAGATCCGTTCCATTTTGGCACAAAAGAAAAATGGCCGGGCGAAGTAGTTCGCGCGACCGGATTCAAAATTAAAACTTGCATGAAAGATTGTCGCATGCTATTGTAGGCGACGGTAAACAATAAAATTGTAATGAGGTGCTATTTTGGCTGAACAAAAATCATATCCAATGACCGCTGATGGTAAAACTAAGTTGGAAAAAGAATTAGAAGATTTAAAAATGAACAAGCGTCCTGAAGTCATCAAACGCATTCAAATCGCGCGTGGCTTTGGGGACCTTTCTGAAAACTCTGAATACGAGTCTGCTAAGGACGAACAAAGTATGCTTGAGAGTCGAATCACCACGGTTGAACACATGCTGCAATACGCTGATGTGGTCGATAACGGTGCGACTGATAAGGATGAAGTCAACGTGGGTAAGAAGGTTACCTTCAAGGAATTACCCGATGAAGATCCAGAATCATACTCCATCGTTGGGGCAGCTGAAGCTGATCCAATGTCTGGTAAGATCTCGAACGACTCACCGATTGCTAAGGGCTTGTTAGGCCACAAGGTCAACGAAGAAGTCACGATTGCAATTCCCGCCGGCGATATGAAAGTTAAAATTCTAAAAGTTGAAGATGCTTCATAGATTTCACAAACTTTTTCGATAATATGACCAAGAGCCACTCTTAATTAGGGTGGCTCTTTTGCTGACTTTAAAGGCCTTTTAACGACGGTCGGTACCCATGATGATTCTGATAACTTGCACTTTTGTGAAACTTAAGGTATAAATGAGTTGAATGAAAGCGCAAACATTTGTGCAAAATAGGGAGGTCTGTCGTCATGAAAATTATTGTAACTGATCGCGTCAGTAAGTGGTTTCAGAGCGAAATGGGGCTGTCAGACGGCCGTGGTGTCCGCTTCTTTGGTAAGGTCTATGGCAGTACACCGGTTCATGAGGGATTCTCTTTGGCCATGACACCTGACGACCATCCTGAAAACCCATATGCGATCACTAAAAAAGATGGGGTTAACTACTACGTTCCTGAAGATGACCGCTGGTTTTTCAAGGGTTATGATCTGATCATTGACTATGATGCCGATCATGATAGTCCCAGATATAACTACGTTGAAAACGGTGAAATGTAAGCCAGTTCATTTTCAAGGTTAAAAAATAACACCAGTCGAGTCATCACTAGAATGATGATTCGACTGGTGTTATTTTAATTAATATTTGTTTTTCCTTCGTTGCCAATAAATTGAAATGGCGCAAATACCCAAGCTGATAATCGTAATCAGCAGGCCAATATTCAGCATTGGCGGCCAGTATCTAAAGTGAATCGTGTGCTGGCCATGAGTCAGTTTTAGAGCAGTGAAGATCCCGGCAACTTTGACCGGTTTAGCAGGATGGCCGTCCACCGTTACGTGCCAGCCTTGGCTGTAGGGGATGGTGGTCATTAACGTTGCTCGGTGAGGTTTAACCTTAACTGAGCCGGTCAAACTGCTCTGACTGTGCTGTTTGACGATCATTGGGTTGGCCGCCAATTTTTGCTGCCCAGCTTTAAATTGCTGGTTGTTAAATTGATACAGCGTGAAGTTTTGCAACCACAGAGTTGACTTTTTTAGAGTTAATTGTAACTTGACCGGTTTGCCCTTTTGGTGATCAGCGATGTTGACCACAATGGTATTGCGGTAGGTGGGGTATTGGGCCAGCGGATGGTTATTTAACCGCATGGACACGTTATCGTCAATCAAATTTGAGCCTAACGTCAGGTAGTAAGCATTATTGGTCTTGGGCGTAAAGTTAAAGGTGATGACACCGGGCTTGATGAGGTTATTTTTCTGTAGGATCGCCCCGGTCAGCTTGGTCTGCTGCTTCACGTTTTGGAAGACCACGTGATCAAAGTTCTGCGCGGTGAACAGGTGTTGATCTTGAGGATTACCGGTTAAGCCGGCCCACAGATTTGCCTGATACTGGGTTGGATCCTTCGTGGTATTATCTAAAGTCAAAATCTTGTTGCTGGACAGAAATCCTAATGGTAAGGCGTCAGGATTTTTGTAGGTCGTGATCAAACCATCTTTGCGAACCCGCTGATAAGTCGTTAGATCAGCTCGCGTAGAAACTGGATCAATGACATTGGCTGCTAACGTCCCGGAATTGGATTGCCGGTTCATGACGTACTTCATGTTGAGCAGCGAATCACTCAGTAACGTACCGTTGGTGTAGGTGACAAAGCCGTCGCCGTCAGGTTCACCCATGTTCCCCATAAAGGTTGGCATGCTCTTTTCAAGCGTTGATGAGAAGACGGAACCACCATTGAATTGTCCGGATAAAGGATCGTTTTTAGTCCGCATAAAGGTTGGCGTCATCCGGTACCAGCTGTGGTCATGATCAGTGATCTTAGCTGATTGTGTCGCTAAGACTTGCTGATAATTTTGATATTCCGGTTTCGTGACGTAACTGATCCGGTTCAAACTGGTGGTGGCGTTGCTGGACATTTCGATAACGGCAAACAAAACGAAGGCCACTTGATAAAACCACGGCTGCTTATTAGGCAGTGCGATTAAGCAAAACGCGGCGACCAGCAATAAACTGCCGATCAGCATCTGGTTTTGACTTAAAAATGAAAATTGGCCGACATTGATCCAGACGTAAGCCACGGTAGCTGTGCAAATTAGGATTGGCACGATCAGCTGTTTTAACGTTGGGGTGAATTCGGCATTTAATGCGTTAGCCGCTAGCCAGATCAGCCAAAAGCTGACGACAAAAGAAAAGCGGTAGGGGTACCAGATGGGAAACTGCATCCCGTGCCATAGTAGATCTAGTGGCTCAAAACACATTGACAGTGCTAAAATCAAGGTCATCGCTAACGCTAACCATTTTGTGCGTGGACGATGATTTTTTTGTAAGAAATAAAAGATGGCCCCTAAGACCATGATGCTGCCAATGAACAAGTTGGGCGTTCCCTTTGGCATCTGGCTAAAATTGAAACTGCCTAAGAAGAATTTGGCAAGCATTTTAGGTGGGAAATATTCGAACTTAGCGGACCAGTCCGTTTGCGTATACTGGTTCTTACTGATGGCTAAAGAGTACCACGTGGGCAGCAGGGTAACGGCGGCAATCCCCGCCGCTAGTAGTGAGCCCCCAACGAAGCGGCCCAGTGAGTGCATAGCGTCTTTACCCCAATGGGTGTTTGACAGCCAGTACCACAAAAAGAAGAGACCGGCAAATAGGCACACCATATAAGCCATGTAGTAGTTGATGATCAAAAGGGCCGCCAGCCAGCCAACATAGACGCGCATTTTTCCCGTGTCAACGAGGCGGATGATGCCCCAGATGATCAGGGGTAAAATAATGACCGCGTCCAGCCACATCAAGTTGAGCTGGTTAGCAACCATCCAGCCCATCAACGCGTAACTCGTTGAGAAAGCCAGTACTGGCAGGTGTTTTTGAACCTTAGTCTTCATTAATAACCAAGCAAAGCTCAGTCCGGCAGCGCCATACTTCAGAATGGTGATCCAGTAGATCGCACTGGGCAGCGATTTATCGGGAAATAATAACAGGAGCAAATTAAAGGGACTCATGAGATAATAAGTCCACACGCCAAACATTTCGCCACCGAGCGCTTTTTGAAACGTGTAAAATAAGCCGCTGGGATGACTGAGCAGGGTATGGCGAAAATAGGCAAAAAAATCAACGTACTGCTGACCGAGATCCACGGTGAGCAAAGTTGAATTGCCGAACGGTCCCATACCGCGATAGCTAAAGTAGGCGGCCATCACGGCAGCTGGAATGCAAAAGCTTAAGATCAGTAATGATAATTTTTCGTGCTGACGCACCCATTGAATGAATATTTTCAAGAATAAAAACCTCCGATAACCCCGTAAAATGGTGATTCATCTACGAGTATGATTCTAAGTATTTAGCATATCATAAAAAACTCATAAAAAGTTTTAAAACCGTTCAGTGTTAATGGTTTCGTTAGGAAAATTCTGGTAGAATAATGAAGTTAGATAAGGAGCGTTAGGACATTGAAAAATTTCTTTAGTCGAGTTACTCAACACCGAACGTCTCGCAATAAGACGTCAACCACAGCTCAGATTCCATTTAGAATGAACTTTCTCTTCATTATTGTGGGACTGTTATTTGCGGCGTTAATTGCACAGTTAGCATATTTACAAATTCTCCACGGCACGCAGCTTAAAGCCGAAGTGAGCCGGACCGACAGTACCGTTGAAACCAATAATGTGCAACGGGGCATGATCTTCGACTCTACTGGCCGGGTCCTGGTTGGGAATAAAACCCACCAGGCCATCAGTTATACTAAGGGTGTCAACGTCATGGCACCGGATATGTACCGGACGGCTAACCGGTTGGGCAAGTATTTAAAGGTCCCAACTGATTCGCTGACTAGACGTAACCGAGCAGATTATTTCTTAGCATCTTCTTCACGGGAAAAGCAAGTTGATTCAAATATTCCAGGGATCAAAAATGCCGCTCAGTCAGATGTGAATAACAAAGAACTTCAATATCTGTATGCCCATCCTGCTGCTTTCAAATTAAGTAAACAGCAAAAAAATGACGCCATGATCTACGCTCGAATGAGCGGTGCTTATTCATTATCAACCACCTATATTAAAGAAACGGGTGTGACTGGTAAGGAATTGGCAGAAGTTGGTGAACACTTAGGTGAATTACCAGGTGTCAAGGTCGGTACAAGCTGGACCCGTGATTATCCATACGGCAGTTCGCTCAAGAGTATTCTAGGGACGGTTTCTTCCGAAAAAATTGGGCTGCCAGATAATAAGGTCAATCAGTACTTGGCACAGGGTTATTCCCGCAACGATTCGGTTGGTCAAAGTTACCTTGAACAGCAGTACGAACCAGTTTTGCGAGGCAGTAAGTCACAAACTGACGTGGAAGTTTCAGGTACTAAGATCATGAAGGAAGTTAAGCGTTATGGCGGACAAAAAGGTGATAACCTGCAACTGACCATTAATGCTGGGTTCCAAAAGAAACTGCAATCCTTAGTTCGTCAAGCTGAAGGTGGTGCCGGTGGGGTTTCTACTGGGACCTACGCGGTTGTCATGAATCCTAACAATGGTAACATTATTGGGATGGCGGGGGTTGACCGTAACCCAAGCACTCAAAAGATCACTAATAACGCCTTAGGTGCCATTAATAACTCCATTACCATGGGGTCAGTAGTTAAGGGTGCGATGGTTTCGGGTGCTTTGATGGATGGCGTGATCACGCCGGAAAACAGTACCCTGACCGATATGCCAATTACGGTTGGCGGAACCAAGAAAGCTTCTTGGTTTAACAAAAATGGTGGTGCCAACATGGCCGTCAACGCGTCAACTGCACTGGAAGTTTCTTCTAACTCCTACATGATGCAATTAGCGATGAAGGAAGCTGGGTTCCACTACCATGAAGGTGCTGCACTGAATATGAACCCGAATATCTTCAATAAGTTACGCGGGTACTTTAACCAGTTTGGTTTAGGTGTTAAAACCGGTATTGACCTGCCTGGTGAAACCACTGGGCTGGCTGGATCGAGTTCTAGAGCCCATTTAGGGAATGCCTTGGATGAAGCCTATGGGAACTACGATGCCTACACCACGATTCAAGTGGCACAGTATATGTCCACGATTGCTAATGGCGGTTACCGAATTCAGCCGCACATTTTGTCCTCAATTAGAGGGACGAGTAAAAATGGCGGTTTAGGTGCGGTGAAGGATTCCGTTACACCAACCGTATTGAACCACATTGACATGACATCAGCCCAACGTAAAATGGTTACGGAAGGTCTCTATGACGTTGTTCATGGGACTAACACCTGGAAGACTGGTGGGGAACTGGATACCATTAAACCAGAGATCTCTGCTAAGACCGGGACTGCTCAAACCTTCTATAAGGGGACTGAAACGGTTACGCTGAGTCTAGCTTCATATGCCCCTTCGACCCACCCACAAGTGGTGGTTGCCTTGGCAATGCCAAACCTGGATTACAACGCCGAAGATAATAACATGAAGCTGGCTAAGTCAATTTACCAAGCTTATTGGGATACGGTTCAGTCGACTTCAACTCTGAAATCGGGAACCAGCAGTTCAAATAGCTCGAACGTTCAGCAGACAGCGCAACCGCAACAATAGAATTTAAATTGCGGTTAAATATTAGCTGTAAAGTAAATTTACTTAACAAATATAATATTTGGGCTGGTAATTAGTTTGAATAAATGATAAAATACTACGAGTTAAGGCTATTTGCCAAATCTTAAAAACGTAGGGAGGTCAGAAGCCATGCGCGTACACATTACATTAGAATGTACCGAATGTCACGAACAAAACTACTTATCAAGTAAAAACCGTCGTAACAATCCTGACCGGGTAGAACTGAAGAAGTATTGCCCACGTCAACACAAGGTGACGTTACACAAAGAAACAAAGTAAAGGCATAGGCGATGAGCCTGCGCCTTTTTTATTTAAGAATAGGAGGAATCGGTGGTGGCAACAAAAAAAGCAGTTCGTGAACAAATTATTGCAGCGTTAAATTCCATGCCAGATGATGTGCATCGTTTTCAAGCTGGAATTTTATATGAACGGTTATTTGAATCCGAAGAGTGGAATCATAGCCAGACAGTGGCGATTACGCTGTCGACTGGTTTTGAACTGGACACCAAACCGATTATTGAAGCGGCTAAACAAGCCCGCAAACAGGTCGTTGTTCCCAAGACGTTTAGTACTGATCGGCGAATGATTTTTCTGCCATTGACGGATGCTAGTGTTCTAAAAGAATCTAACTTTGGCATTATGGAACCGGAAAACGGGACTGCCGTAGCGAAAGATCAAATTGATCTAGTTGTTGTTCCCGGTCTGGGCTTTACCAAAAAGGGTGCTCGATTAGGTTTCGGCGGTGGCTATTACGACCGTTTCTTAGCTGATTATCAGGGCCGAACAGTGACTCTGGCTTTTGAAGCTCAAATGTTTAAAACACCAACCTGGCCAGTTGCTGAAACGGATATTCTCGTTCAGCACGTCATCACAAGCCGCTAGGGGGGCAAATATGCAGCAACAACTGAAACGCTGGTTAGCTGGGCCATACGTGACCGTTGGCTTAATTGTCCTGATGGTTATCGTGTATGGTGCAATGACGCTAGCTGGTGGCAGTCAAAATACCCAGGTATTGGTCAACTTTGGGGCTAAATACAACCCCCTGATTACGGCTGGGCAATGGTGGCGATTGATCACCCCCATTTTTCTGCACATGGGTTTTGAACACATTTTGTTTAACATGGTGACACTTTACTTTATTGGCTTTCAAATTGAGGCCATTTTTGGCCATTGGCGCTACCTGATCATTTTCTTATTATCAGGCATTGGTGGCAATCTAGCGAGCTTTGCATTTAATCCCAATGCGATTTCGGCAGGTGCTAGTACAGCCATTTTTGGCCTCTTTGGCGCTTTTCTGATGCTAGGGGAGTCTTTTTGGGAGAACCCCTATATCCGTCAAATGACAAAAACGTTTTTGATGTTTACTGTGCTTAATCTGGCGTTCGATCTTTTCAGCCCCGGTACAGATATTTTTGGCCACATTGGCGGGTTAGTCATTGGATTTCTTATGGCCTACGTTGTTGGCGTGCCTAAATTAGGGCGAATCAGTTCGGTTAAGCGAATTATTGCTGTAATCGTTGCCATTCTCATTATGGTTGGGCTATACTATTATGGCGTAACGTTGTAAAATAGAAAAGTAGTCGTGCGAATTTCGGAGGATGTCGAAATGAAAACGCTCTATGATGTACAACAGCTGCTAAAACAATTTGGAATTTACGTTTATGTCGGCAAACGTTTGTGGGATATTGAGGTCATGGCCTTGGAACTGGACCATCTTCATGATGCTAAGGTGATCGATCACAAAACGTTTGCGCATGCGAAGTTAGTTTTAACACACGAGCACCGTCTCGAAGAATTACGAGAGAACACGAAATAAGTCTGGAGGAAACAAGTTCATGGCAAAGAGTTTGATTGGTATTGATTTAGGTGGGACCACCACTAAGATTGCGTTTGTCTCTCAGGATGGCGACATTCTGCAAAAGTGGAGCATTCCTACTGATATCAGTGAAAATGGTAAGCACATTGTGCCGAATATTATTACGTCACTTAAGAAAACGATGACGGATGCTGGTTATACTAAGGATCAGTTTATGGGTATCGGAATGGGTACGCCAGGGGCTGTCGATATTGAAAATGGGACAGTTATTGGTGCTTTCAACTTAAATTGGAAGACCACTCAGCACGTGCGTGATCAGATTCAAGCAGGTGTTGGTTTACAACTCGTTTTGGAAAACGATGCTAACGTTGCCGCTCTGGGTGAGTTCTGGAAGGGTGCCGGCGAAAAGGATCAAGACGTCATTTTTGTCACCCTTGGAACTGGTGTCGGCGGCGGTGTCATTGCTGGCGGCCAACTCTTACACGGGATTAACGGTGGTGCTGGTGAGATTGGGCATATTACGGTACAACCAAACGGCTACCTATGTACTTGTGGCAAACGCGGCTGTCTTGAACAGTACTCTTCAGCAACTGGGATCGTCCACGTTGCTAAGGACATGGCGGCTGAATTTACCGGTAAATCACGGTTGAAGGAACTCTTTGATAACCATGAAGAAGTTACCTCTAAGATGGTGGTCTACTTGGCCGATAATGGTGATATCTTAGCTAACCGGATCGTGGATAAGGTTTCTTCTTACCTTGGTTTAGCATTAGCTAACTGTGCCAATATCTTAAATCCTGCCAATATTATCATTGGTGGTGGTGTTTCAGCAGCCGGTAACACCTTACTGCAACCAACTACCCGTTACTTCCAGGAAAACACCTTTCCTGCTGTTCGTGATTCAACCCGAATTAAGCTGGCTCAGCTTGGTAATGATGCTGGTGCAATTGGTGCTGCTTCATTGGCACTCCGGTTTGAAAACGCAGGCGCTTAATTAGTTAATTTGGAAGGACGAGATACATGGTTGTTGCAGCAATTTCGACATCGGCACTTTATACGATTGTTTTAGTTATCTTGTTAGTTGCGTATGCTTGTTGGTATCTTTATGGTATCTATCAACGCAATCAAGCCGCAACGTTAATTGATGAAAAAACTTTTAGAGCAGGTATGCGTAAAGCTCAAGTCATTGACGTAAGAGAGAAGAAGGTTTTTGATGCCGGGCACATTTTAGGTGCTCGCAGCGTCCCTTACTCAACTATGCGCGCTTATTATCAACAGATCAGAAAAGATCTGCCCGTTTACCTTTATGATCAAGGGAAAACCATGAGTTCGCGGTCAGCGGTGCTTTTAAAAAAGCATGGTTACAAAGAGATCTATATCTTAAAGACCGGTTACGCACGGTGGGATGGTAAGACTAAAAAGTCCGAATAAGGTTTATAAAAAGTAAATAAATGAATTTTTTAATCATTGGCTTGATCTCTGTGTTTAACAGGGGTCAGGCTTTTTTTATGGCGACATCATAGCTAATTTTCAAGTAATCGGTTATTCTAATACTAGTAAAAGCAACTGGTTAACTAATCGGAGGGCATTATGGAAAGCGGACAGGCGTTACCAGCAAAGATTAAAACGGTGTGGCGGATTAGTGCGGGATGTTCATTTTTAGTCGGATTGTTGATTACGGGAGGTCTATTAACGGCCACCGTCATTTGGCAATGGTCACGCTTATTTTGGCTGATCAGTGCGGGTTTGACCGTCGCTGAGGTTGTTATCGAGCTGGCATTGATTCCTTATCGCTACCGGTTTTGGCGTTACCGGATTTCAGAACGTGACGTGGAAATTGAATCGGGGTTCTTTTTTCACCAGCAAACGGCGATTCCCATTAACCGCATTCAAAATGTCACGCTGGAAGCTGGCCCGATTCTTCAGTGGCAAAAGCTGCAGACTGTCAGTATTGAAACGGCTGCGACGTCTCACAAGATTGAGTCGGTATTACCGGAAACCGCCCAACAATTAAAGCAGCAGATCATGGCCTTAGCACTGGAGGCGAAGCCGGATGACCGCTAAACACTTACATCCGCTGGCAATCTTGCCAATGATGTGGAAGAACCTCGTCAACGTGATTTTTTCAGTCCTAATCGTGTTTGGGTTATTTAAAGCCCTAAAACAGTGGCAGTATTTCACGATTTTAGGGATTGTGGTGTCGTTAGCAATCCTGTTAGCGATCCTAAAATATTGGTGCCTGACGTATGAATTGGGAAATCAGGCAATCACCATTCATTCGGGCGTTATTTTTCGCCAGCAGATTCACATCCCCTATAACCGGATTCAAACTTTACAGCTGAAACAGTGGTTTTACATGAAACCATTTCACGTCTTTGCGGTGAGCATCGAAACGGCTGGTCAATCCCATGCCAAAGCGGAAGGCCAGTTGCCAATGGTCACTAAACACGTGGTCGATCAGTTGCAGGCGGTGGTCAATGGTGGTTCTCAAACGTCTGCAATAACTACTTACAAGACGAAACCCAGCACCGTTTACCGCATCAACTGGTCGGATTTAAACGCTTATGCGGTAACGTCCATGGGGATTATGCCACTGCTGATTGCTTTGGGCTGGCTGTACGGTAAGCTGGATGATATACTGCCGCAAAAATGGTTGAATGCGGTGCTTAGTCGCACATCACAGTTTAGTGTTTTAGTCATTGTGGGGGCTGTGATCGGGGTCTTGATTACTGGAATACTGATCAGCTATCTGATTATTATTCAGCGCTATTATCATTTTCAACTGGCAAAACAAGATCAGCGACTGTTGACTGAAAAGGGCTTTTTTCAGCGAAATACGATTGTGGCTTCATTGGACCGAATTCAAGCAGTGGTCATTTCGCAAACGATTCTTAGACAATGGCTAAAACTGGTGTCAGTTCAAGTGATACTGGCGTCATCAGCGACCAATAATGAGGATCAGAATAATCTGGTTATGATGCCGGTAGTCAAGCAGCAGCACTATAGCCAGGCGCGTACTTTTATTCAGTGGCTGCCGCAAGTGCTGCCAACGTATACCCGGATCAGTCCGTGGGCAAAATGGTTATTAATTCGCAATGCCGTTATGATTGTCACTGTGCCAGTCTTGATTTTAGGAATCGTTTTTCGGCCATGGGGCTGGCTTTCACTAGTCGCATTGCCAATAGCGGTGGGATTAGGGGCCTACTCTGGCCGGAATATGGGTGTGGCGATTTTAAGCCCGCAGTTGATGAGTACGCAGGATGGTCACTTTTTTAAACGATCGACTTATCTAATTCCTAAACATCGCATTCAGGCCATGATGGTGACGCAATCAGTTTGGATGAAACGTGCTCAGCTCGCACATTTGCAGCTTGAATTACGGCATGGTGATGCCGTCCAGGAAGTTGAGGTTCGCTACTTACCGGCCCAGGTGGCGCAATCACTTTATGAATGGTATCGCAGATAAAAAATGAAATTTTCTGATAAAAAGTAAGCAAACGCGTGTACCATTTTCACAAGAAGTGGTAGGATATTAACTGTTGGGAATAATATTCAGAATATTATTCGTGGAGGGTTGACAAGTGTAATTTCAGCCCTTTATAATAGGAGCCAATAAAGGTTTACATTTTCATTTCATTTTAATCTTATTTTAGAGGTTATGAGCGAGAAGAGTAATTGAATCTGCTAGGTACAGAAAGTCCCAGTTGATGAAAAGGGATCCTAGTGATTTAACGAAGTGCGCCTGCTCAAGAAACCCATCTGCTCAATAGCAGACCGTTAGGACACGTTATCGTCCCGGGCTTGATGACGAGCCATAGATAGTATATTACTAGGGTGGAATAGCGATTTTAATCGTCCCTATCAGTTTAGAAATGAGCTGATGGGGGCTTTTTTATTTGCCAAAACTGAGTAATTTCTAAAACAAGATTAAAATATAATGTGATAATTTTAAGTCAGGGGGCAAAATCACATGAGTAGCTGGCAAATTATCCAGCAAAGTTTACCGCTTTTTGAAAAGGGCTTCATACTGACCCTTTGGCTGTCATTTATCGGGATCATCGGTTCGATTATCGTTGGCCTGATCTGTAGCTTGTTAAAGTACTTTCGGGTACCGGTATTCAGTCAGATAGCTGCCGTTTACGTTGAGATTTCCCGAAACACGCCGCTGCTAGTACAGCTGTTCTTCCTGTATTACGCCTTTCCGGTTTTTGGGTTTAAGTTAAACGCTGAATTGTGTGGCATCGTTGGCCTAATCTTCCTCGGTGGCAGTTACATGGCCGAAGGATTCAACGGCGGGTTCGACGGCGTCAGTAAAACCCAAGTTGAAACTGGTAAAGCAATTGGTTTATCGCGGATGCAATTGGCCCGTTACGTTGTTTTTCCCCAAGGATTTACGTTAAGTGTGCCCGCGTTGGCCGCCAACATCATTTTCTTGATCAAGGAGACCTCGATCTTTACGGTGATTGCGATTCCGGAATTAACCAACACCGCACTGGATTTGATCGGGATGTATTACCGGTCCAGCGAGTATCTGTTAGTGCTCGTGATTGGGTACGCGATTATTTTGATTCCGTTGTCAATTATTTTGACGCTACTAGAAAAGAGGGTTCGTTATGGCGCATTCGGGAATTAATGTTTTATTCGAAGGGCGCAACCTCATCCGGTTATTTGGCGGGTTATGGACGACCGTTGAAATTGCGGCGGTTGCGTTAGTCTTAGGATTGATCTTAGGTGTGATCTTAGGTGTTTTACGAACCTTTCCTAACCGGTTATTACGGTTAGTGTTACGGCTCTATCTGGAATTCTTCCGGATCGTACCAACCGTGGTTTTGCTCTTCTTGTTTTACTATATTTTACCGAAACAATTAGGGGTTAACCTGCCCGCTAACCAAGTAGCAACGCTTGTGTTTGCGCTGTGGACGGCCGCTGAAATGAGTGATATCGTGCGTGGCGCGTTGATCTCGGTACCCAAGCACCAGCGTGAATCGGGTATGGCAATTGGCCTTAACCGGTTGCAGCTTTACCGCTACGTCTTGATTCCGCAGGCGGTTTCCTTGGAATTGCCCGCCACCATTAATCTGGTGACCCGGGTGATCAAAACGACTTCACTGCTCATGCTGATCAGTGTGATGGATGTCATTAACGTCGGTCAGCAAGTGGTAGAAGCTAATAATCAAAAGTATCCCACGGGTGTTTTTTGGGTTTACGGCATCATCTTCGTGATGTATTTTGCGATCGACTACCCACTGTCCTGGTGGGCAAAACGGATGGATAAGAAGAGATTGGAGCGGGCAAATGGCTAAACAAGTGATCAAAGTCGAACATTTGGAGAAATATTATCAAAAAGACCACATCCTGCACGATATCAATTTTTCAATTGATCAGGGTGAGGTTGTGGCGCTGTTAGGTCCATCTGGGTCGGGAAAAAGTACGCTGATCCGGTGTTTGAACGGATTGGAACCTTATCAAAACGGAACGGTGAGCTTTAACGGTGACCAGGTGGTACCAACGGAAAAAAACTGGCAGAAGCTCCGTCAAAAAATTGGCATGGTGTTTCAATCCTATGATTTATTTCCTAATTTAACGGTGTTAGATAATATCTTGCTAGGCCCCGTTAAGGTGCAAAAGCAGTCAAGAGAAACAGCAAAAGCAGCGGCTGAAAAATTGCTCGATCAAGTGGGCTTGCGGGAATACGAAAACGTGTATCCGCGGCAGTTATCGGGTGGTCAAAAACAGCGGATCGCCATTGTGCGCGCTTTAGCGTTGAACCCCGAGCTAATGCTGTTTGATGAAGTTACTGCTTCGCTTGATCCGGAAATGGTCCGGGGCGTGCTGAACATCATTTCAAAATTGGCCCAAGATTCTGATATGACGATGATCGTAGTGACTCACGAAATGAACTTCGCCCAGCAAATTGCTGACCGGGTTTTATTCTTGGAAGATGGCAAGATTTTGGAACAAACTAAGGGTGACCAGTTCTTCAAGCAGCCGCAAACGGATCGGGCCAAGGAATTTTTGGAGAGTATGGATTTCTAGAGTGTGAAGCAAGCCGGTAAGATAGCGGAGTGTAAGCAAGCTTTGACAGAAATCCCGGGTTTGGATTTATGTTGAAGCTTGCTTACATGCAGCTGTCTGGCTTGCTGAACACGTTTCGGCTGGATAGCCGAAAACAGGGTAGCCATCATTTAAAAGAAGGCTGACAGAAATCCCGGGTTTGGATTTATGTTAAAGTTCGCTTACATGCAGCTATCTGCCTTGCTGAACACGTTTCGGCTGAGAAGCCGAAAACAGTAGCCATTATTTACAGGTATCACATTTAATTAACCAACCAGGCTTTAAAAAACCAATCAAAAATATAGGAGGATACACAGATGAAGAAATTTGGGTTCAAGAAACTCGCCTTGTTCTTAGGAATTGCAGCTAGTTTAACGTTGGTCTTAAGCGGTTGCGGCAGTAGCAGTAAGAGCAGCAAATCGGCCAGTTCGAGCAGCAATAATCCCAGCACGGTTCAACAGATCAAGAAGCGTGGGACGATTCGAATCGCGGTCTTCGGCGATCTGCCACCATACGGCTGGGTCAACAAGCAGGGTCAACGAGTCGGTTATGATTTGACGTTAGCACGGCAAATTGCCAAGGATCTTAAGGTTAAGCCGAAATTTGTGCAGGTCAATGCTAATAACCGAGTGGATGCATTGAACTCCAATAAAGTTGATTTAGTTTTGGCGAACTTCACCGTGACGCCGCAGCGGAAACAAGTGATTGACTTTGCGTCACCATACATGAAGGTTTCTGTGGGCGTGGTATCACCGAAGTCTAAGCCGGTGACCAAGGTCAGTCAGCTGCAAAACAAGAGTTTGATCGTCACTAAGGGGACCACTGCTGAAAACTACTTCACGACAAAGCAGCAAAACGTCAACCTGTTGAAGTTTGATTCTAAGACGCAGCAGTTTAACGCCTTAAAGAACAATCGTGGGGTCGCTTTAGCGGATGATAATTCTTACCTTTACGCCTGGGTTAAGAACCAGCCGAAGTTTACCGTTGGCATTAAGTCCATCGGTCCTAAGCAATACATTGCGCCAGCCGTTAAGAAGGGTAACAAGTCCCTTTTGAACTGGACGAATAAGGATATCAAGAAGTTGAACAATAATGGTTTCTTTGAAAAAGATTACAATTCACAATTGAAGCCATACTTCGGTAAAGAAGTTCGACCATCAGATATTGTGATTAAATAAAGTAAGTTATTAAGTTACAAATAAAGGCTTATCACCCGAATCCTTGTAAAATGACAAGAATTCGGGTGATAAGCCTTTTTATTTGATCTTTTAGTAGCAATAAAAACCCGCTACTGATTAAGTAGCGGGCATCGCATCTTCGTTATTAACTGTCTAGTGGTGAGCAGAACGTGATTTACGAGCGGCCCGTTTACGGTTTTCTTCAAACCGTTCTTCTTCGTCTTCGATGGGCTCAACAACCTTTTTCTTAAACGATAAAGCGGCACCAGCGACTGCACCGACTGTAGCGACTGCGCCAAATAAAAATCCCTTGACAAAATGTTTCATTGTTAAAGACCCCCTAACAGGTTAAAATATGATTGATTACCTACATTATGCAGGTTTTAGGCTTGAATTTCCAGTAATTAACAAAATTATAACGGAGTGATAAACGTGAAGAAAGTATTGGCCATTATTGGGCCGACAGCGGTGGGCAAGACCGCGCTATCTTTGGAACTGGCAGCCAAATTTCAAGGGGAGATTATCTCTGGGGACTCCATGCAGGTCTACCGGGGGTTAGATATTGGGACGGCTAAGATCATGCCCGCAGAACGGCAACACATCCCGCATTATTTAATTGATATTCGCAATATCGATGAACGGTATTCCGTGGCTGATTTTGTGGCGGAAAGCAGGCGGTTAATTGACGACATTTCTGCGCGGGGCGGTTTGCCCATGATCGTGGGAGGAACCGGATTTTACCTGAAAGCGCTGCTCTACGACATGAACCTGGGCGGCGATCATTTTGAACAATCCAAACAAGTTAGAAATAAATGGCATGACTACGCCACGGTGCATGGTCAACAGGCACTGTGGGATCAGTTAAATGAGATCGATCCGGACGCTGCTTGCAAGATTCCGGTCACAAACGAACGCAGAGTGGTCCGGGCACTAGAGGTGTATGAACGGACGGGAACCCTGTTTTCGAAGCAGCAAACGACGCTGCAACCCAGATACGATGCCTATGTGATTGGCCTGAATACCGATCGCGCCAAGGTATACGAACGGATCAATCAGCGAGTCGACCAAATGCTGTCGATGGGCTTACTGGAAGAAGCCCGCAAACTGTATGAAGCAGGCGGTGAACAGTGGCAGTCCGGTAAGGGAATTGGTTATCGGGAACTCTTCCCCTACTTTAAGGATGATATTTCAAAAGCATCAGCGATTGAAAAAATCAAACAGGATACTAGGCACTACGCCAAACGGCAGTTGACCTGGTTTCGGCACCAGATTCCGGTCCATTGGTACGATATTATCGCTGATCCAACCCCAAAGGAAGCCATTGGTACGGCGGTTTCAGCCTGGTTAGAAAAATGATGTAATAAAACATGACATGAAGTGTTGACAGGCAAACGAATAGTGGTATGATTAAACTTGTTAGAGGGAGGTGAGTGTAATGGCAGAAAAAGAACTACAGCGATCCAAGTCAGTTTTGCCAATTGGTACGGTCATGAAGTTAACTGATCTTTCGGCCCGTCAGATTCGTTATTATGAGGAACAGGAGCTGGTGATTCCGCAACGAACGGAAGGTAACCGGCGGATGTATTCACTAAACGATATTGATAAGCTGCTTGAAATCAAAGATTATTTAAATGATGGCATCAACATGGCAGGCATCAAAGCAATTTATGCCCAACAAAAGAAACGTCAAAATGAACTGAAAAACGATTCGTTGACTGATAACGATGTTCGTCGAATCTTACATGATGAATTTTTGAATATTAGTGGACTTGAACCTAATTCTGGGACTTCATTACATTCACAGCGCCCCCTTAAGTAACATTATTGCTGACTATTAACACAATCTATCATTCAAGGAGCGATTTTATGCCAAAACACGATTACAGCAAAGACGATATTCGTCAAATGGCCAAAGACGAGGATGTTCAATTCTTACGGCTGATGTTTACGGATCTGTTTGGAACAATCAAAAACGTTGAAGTACCAATTTCTCAATTGGAAAAGTTACTTGATAACAAATTAATGTTTGATGGTTCTTCAATCGACGGCTTTGTCCGCATTGAAGAAAGTGACATGTACCTTTATCCTGATCTTTCAACCTGGATGATTTTCCCTTGGAGCAGTGATCGTGGTAAAATCGCCCGTGTTATTTGTGAAGTTTATACACCAGATAACAAGCCATTTGAAGGCGATCCACGAAACAACTTGATCCGGGTCCTCGGTGATATGCGTAAAGCTGGGTTTACTGATTTCAACATTGGACCAGAACCAGAATTCTTCCTATTTAAGATGGATGATAAGGGTAAGCCAACAATGGACTTAAATGACCAAGGCTCATACTTCGATATGGCCCCGATGGATTTGGGTGAAAATTGCCGGCGTGAAATTGTGTTAACCTTGGAAGACATGGGCTTTGATGTTGAAGCTGCCCACCATGAAGTGGCACCAGGCCAACACGAAATTGATTTCAAGTATGCTGATGCCTTGCACGCTGCTGATAACATTCAAACCTTTAAGCTGGTGGTTAAGACGGTTGCCCGTAAGTTTGGGTTATACGCAACCTTCATGCCAAAGCCTTTGACTGGTATCAATGGTTCCGGGATGCATTTGAACATGTCACTCTTCCATGACAAGGGGAATGCCTTCTACGATGAAAAGGGTGATCTGCAGTTATCACAAACTGCCTACTACTTCTTGGGTGGTCTATTGAAACATGCTCGTAGCTTTACTGCTATCTGCAACCCAACTGTTAACTCATACAAGCGGTTAGTTCCCGGTTACGAAGCACCCGTTTACGTTGCTTGGTCTGGTTCCAACCGGTCACCATTGATCCGGGTACCAAGTTCTCGTGGTTTATCAACCCGTCTTGAACTCCGGAGTGTTGACCCAACCGCTAACCCATACCTCGCCATTGCTGCTGTTTTGGAAGCTGGCCTGGACGGCTTGAATAATAAGATGGTGCCTGAAGAATCCGTTGATCGTAACATTTACCGGATGGATGATAAGGAACGTCGCGAAAGCCACATTACCAACTTACCAGATACCTTGCACAACGCATTGAAAGACTTGTCTGCTGATGAAGTCATGCGCAAAGCAATGGGTCCGCATCTATATGCCAGCTTCATTGAAGCTAAGAATTTGGAATATGATGCTTACCGTACCCAAGTTTCTAAGTGGGAACGCGATCAATACCTCGAACAATACTAAACTTTTAAACTGAATTTAATAATAGCCTGCTGACCAGTCATTTGACTAATCGGCAGGCTATTTATTTTGGTTAAAATGACTATCAAAACGTTACGGTAATCACGCTGTGTTGAGTGTGGGGAATGATTCAGATTTCCTTTAAATCTCAACTTTTTCTTTAAAACCGCTTTATTAATCTTAAATTATCATTTAAGATTAAACTATGTACAGTGAGAAATAACAATCGAGGGATAATTAAATGCCGAATAATAATGAAGATACAACGCAAGAAGTTACGCCAGGCCAGGCTCAGCTTGACTCATCTATCACCCAAAAAATTAACTATTTGCAGACCCTTCAATCAGCACTCCACGACCATGATGATCGTCAGATTTACGAGCTGATCGATAAGACCCGTTATGAGCGGGAAGTTAAGAAGTCGCGTTCAACAACTAAAACGCAGGAATTAGCAGACTTAGTGGCTGATGATCATGAACAATTGAGCCATTACTTAAGCGAAAAGCTGATCGATTACCTCGGACAAACCTATCCTTTCTTCTACTATGATGAAGTTAAGGACGGCGAATTTGACATTTACTTTGGTAATTGGTGGGATCGCCGTAAATTTGGTAAATTGGACGTTTTAAACGTGGCTTTTAAGTTTGATGAAACCGAATATAACAAGCTTAAGCGGGCTTTTGAGCTCGATGCGCTCAATCAGCGATATAACACAGAAAACATCGCTGATATCACCGCTAATAGTGCTGAACTGCAAAAACTGATCGAAGGCCAGGATGAACGTGACCACGAAAAGGAAAAGCTCAGACAGCAATTGAAAGAAGTCAGTCAAAAAAGCACGTTGCCTTGGGATTCTGGTAAGGTCAAAGAAGAACGCCAAGGGATTGTCGATCAGCTGTCGAAATTAGCAGATGACGATGAAGAAGCGATTAATGCTAACAAAAAGATCAAGGAAAATGATGAAAAGATTCTGAGCTTGTCAAAAGAAGATACGATTTTAACCTACGAAAAACAAAGTATCCAGCAAAAATTTGAAGACTTTTCACACTTTGAATCACATAATCAGAGTTTGTATACGGATTACCTGACAAATTTAATTGGTAAAGGGCAGGTGAAGGCTGATGATTAATGAGAACGATCCATCAACGCTAAGTACTAGCGGACGGTTATTATCCTATAATAATGCGGTCAAAGAGGGATTAAAGACTGGTCAGCAATTCACCGAACTCATGGACCAATTGATCAACACGAAGGATCCTAAAAAATTGGTTGAAGCAGCTCAAACACTGTCCGTTTTTGAGCTTGATAGTGATTATGTCACGTTTCCGCATCAGTACAATAACGCGGACTACTACCTAATCTTTATGAGCCGTTTATTGGAGCTGCATGACCAAGGTGAAGCCATTACCTTGGAATCTCACGAAGATGATCAGCACCTGACTCAGCAGATCGCCGCGTTGGGTGATCTCGGGGTGTTTGCGTTTGTCGGTGCTAATGATTCTAATGGCGGGGTCTATTATCAGGACCGGGTCACGAATGAGACACTCTTTTATTTAAACCTTTCACGACGGATGATGCGGTTCAATAGCAGTGCCATTACGAAGCTATTTGTTGAGACGTATGCCGACAAGATCGAAAAGGATCAATTACTGACGGCGACTGATTTGTTAATTGCATTTGGCCAGGCCCTTAAAACCGACTTCGGCTTTGATGTGGACTTCAACTTGTTAGATACAAATAATAATGAATTTTACGAATTTGCCACTAGTAACTTGGGCAGTGAAGTGGTTGATAAATTATTCGTGGCTGCAGCACAGGAAAACTATATGCTGAAGCACGATAAGGATGGTGCTGTTTTGGAACTGGCACCGGACCTAACGCTTAAAATTGCGAGCCACAACGCCAATGGCGGGGCAGCTTGGGGTCTTTACGTGACCGATAAAGACCAGTCAGTATCCTGGTTTAAGGTCTTGCTAGAATATCCGTTCTTGCGTAAATGGTACCTTGAAAATATTGGTGATTTACAGATTCGTTCCGACAGCTTAGTTTTTTAGAGGTGACATTTTGACATTAGATTTAGCAAATTTACTACAAACCGCTATTCAGCGGCGGAATCAATATAACTATGACCATCAAGTTGCAGTGAGCCCAGAAGAGGGGCTACGGGTCGACTACGTTGCACTCAGTGTCTCTTTGGCTCACTTGTCTGACCTGATGGGCTGGTTTAAGCTGGGGCAAAAAAAGCCGGCTGTGTCGTCTGAGGACTTGTTAAAAGCGTATATTGAAGTGATCGATCATACGTTTCAGGTAGCCGCCAGACAAACTTGGTCGCACTTAATTGTGATGAAGCCAGAAGACTTGGATAAATTAGCTCATAAAGCACCAGCTAAAAGCCCGAGTCAACAATATTTGGCGATTTCGCACTTCCTCGACCAATCGTTTTTTGATCGGCAGCAGGCTGCTTTTCGGCACGCTTGGCATTTGATCTTAAAGTTCGGTCTTGTGGATCTTAAGTTTACTGAAACTCAAATTCAAGATGCTTATTTGAATGAATAGGCTGACTGAACAAAGGCCCCGTTTATCATTTGTGATAAACGGGGCCTTTTGTGTAAAATATAAAAGCAATTAGCTAATGTGTAGTAATTTGAAAAATAGCTGCAAGTAAGAGTGCTTTGGTGCGGTAACAAGGTGTTTCGATTGTGCACGTTGACGGCTTGCGCTGAGATACAATTCCCATACGCCTGCAAATAGAAACAAGCCAATAATAAATGAAATAAAAATCATCGCAATGCCTCCCCATAAAAGATTTCAATTACGTTACAGTTACATTATCGTTTTGTGACGAAAAATTTGCAAGTAATTTTATCAAAAAAATTTGAGAATACAAATAATTCATTGCGTAGCACAGAAAGCCCTTACATTAATAGATGTATGGCTCAATAAGGGATGATAAAAGACTTTAAACGAATTGCTTAGATGGGGGGAAACTAGCCACCTTTTAACACCCAAAAAGGGCAAAAAAAATTCCAAGTTAGCTAAGAGACAGCTACTTGGAAATGATCTGATTAATCTAGTGCGGCAAGAGAGGTTCGAACCCTCGACCTACGGTTTAGAAGACCGTTGCTCTATCCAGCTGAGCTATTGCCGCATAACAATAAAACAACATGTATAATTATATGTGAATTTGGGGGTTAAGTCAATTCAAAAAGTGGGTTTAAACACCTTAAACTAATATCTATTCGAAATTGGAAATTACAATTAAAAAAAACTTAGCTGTTTGGTCTAAAATGAACCAAAATTTTTAATGATTATGGTAAATTAATGAAAAAATAGATAACTTTTCTCATCATTTAGCTCTTTACAATTGAAATATCTCACTAGCACTGATAAAATTAGTGCGAACCAATTAATTAAAATTGAAAGCGCTTGTGGAGGAGTACATTTAATTTTAATGAGATTATTAATCAAATTGGTGAATAGGCATAAAAGATTTTCGGTGAAATGTTCAATGGAGGTTGTCATTTTCATTAAAGGATGGGGTGTGCGTAATGAGTAGAATGATTGAGATGAAAGGCAAGCAGTTTGGTCGCTTGACGGTAATTCGTCAGAATGGACAAGATCCCAAGAACGCTGATTTGCTGTGGGAATGCCGGTGCAGCTGCGGTAAGATCGTTACCGTGGATGGTGCTCGGCTTCGCGGTGGTTACGTGAGAAGTTGCGGTTGTTTACGCCGGGAACTAGCCCATGAACGTTACAGTCAAAACGAAGGGTTCACCAAAAATATGGGGAATCCAGCAAATCTGCGGAATAGTGATGGCATTATGGTTTCTTCTTTAAAAGAATCACCACGTAATACTTTTGGCGTCGTTGGCGTGTCATATGATAAGACAACGAATCGCTGGCTGGCGCGGTTAATGTATGGCGGTCACTATGTCTTACTGAAGAGTTTTGATAATAAAGCAGAAGCCATTGATGCCCGTAAAGAAGCTGAAAAATTATACTGGCACAGGACTACTACTAAAACGGCTAAACAAGTCGTGGGGTAGTTTATTGAAAGGGAGCACTGGATAAAATCCAGTACTCCCTTTTTTTGATACTTTTAATGGCTAAATTTAACAGCTGTTCCGTAGGCGGCTACCGACTGCATATCAGTGCCGATCGAACCTGAATCAAACCGCATCATGACCACGGCATCCGCTCCCATTTTAACAGCGTTTTGTCTTAACCGTTCAATAGCCGTGTCCCGAGACTCCACCAGCATTTTCGTGTAATCCTTGATTTCACCACCAACGATGTTCTTCAGCCCAGCACCAATGTTGCGCACGACGTTTTTGGATTGCGTGGTCAGGCCGAATACCTCGCCAATAATTTCGTATTCCTGACCGGGAATCTTTTCGGTCGTCGTCACAATAATTTCTGACATGATAATAACCTCCCTTGGTTTGCGTTCAGTTTAGCATGTTACACCTAATTAAGCGACAAATGATCACGGGAAAACCTTGGTGACCTCACCAGCGGGAATCGAGCGGTGCTGGTGAGTCGTTGCGTCAACGATGACTAACTGACCTAACTGATTGATATCAGTCACTGTACCGGTGATCACCGAACGGCCCAGCTGCAGCTGAATTCGGTGATCCATTAACATGAGGTGGCGTTTATAGTCACTTAAAAATTTGAGATTGGTATAGGTAAAACATGACTGGTAGAGCTGGCTGATCAGCGTGATGAAAAATTGTTGCCGAATCGTTTCAGAAGGTGCGGCAGTCAGGAGATTACCAGCTGTTTTTTGAATCTCGTTCGGGAAATTTTGCTGGAACAGATTGATCCCAATACCAATAATAATTGCATTATGGGCGCCTTGTTCAACTAGGATGCCGGCAATTTTACGGTCATGCAGGTAAATATCGTTGACCCATTTGACGTCGACGGTGAGGTTAAAACAGGTTTGAATGGCGCTCACCGTGGCCATTGCGAGACTGGTTGTAAATAGACCAACTTTAGGGGCGCTAATTAACAGGTTGGGCATGATCAAAGTGGTATAGAGTCCGCCATTAGCAGCGGAGTAAAAGGGCCGGGAAAATTTGCCCACACCGGCTGTTTGCTGGTCCGCCCACACCACACAAGGCGTTTGGTACGCGGTATGCTCACAGAGCTGTTTGGCGTATTGGTTAGTCGAACCAATCGTTGCAAAATGCAGTAAGCTGAGCTTGGCGTCAGTTTGAGTATTTAACGCGTTTTCGATATCGTTATCATCCATTCTCTGACCCCCAGTATGTGATAAGACTAGCATACATGATTTAAGCTAAATTTCAAGAAGTAGTTTGATACTCAAACTACTAGGCCTTTAATATTTCTTAAATAATTAGCTTCAATGCTGGGTAGAGACGGGCTAGAAGCGGTTCGTTCTAGAAAATTACTTGACAGCGACTCTTAGTTTAGAATATGATACTGCCATCAAATACTTTGATGTTTGAAATAGTTTTGAAGGAGGTGTCTTGCGTCATATGCAATTAACTTCTCAAGAGATTCAGGCGCTGATTCCTAACCGGTTTCCGATTTTTTACATGGATGGGGTCAAAGAACTAGTGGCTGGTGAATCAATTACAGCAATCAAGAACGTGACTGCGGATGAGAGCTTTGTGAATGGTTTTCGTCCCGGTGAGTACGTGATGCCGCCAGCGCTGATCGTTGAATCATTGGCACAGGCGGCGTCAATTCTGATTTTAAAGTCACCAGCGTTTGCGCATAAAACGGCTTACCTTGGTGGCATTTCCAAAGCTGAATTTCTAAAAGATGTTCATGCTGCAGATCAGTTAGCATTGAAAGTCAAAATGAGAAAGCAGCGCGACAATATGGGCGTTGTGTCCTGCAAAGCTGTGGTCAACGAAGAAGTGGTTTTAACGGCGGAACTGTTGTTTATTGTTGAGCCCGAAGCACCCGTGCGTTGACGGCCTATATCCTCACTGCTATTATTTTGATGTTAGAACTATTTGAGAATCAAAATGGGTGGTGAACACATGGATTACGCGACAGCTAAACGGATCAATCAATTATTAACAACGGTTTATGGCGACATTGTGCGGGTGGAAGAATTAGCGCTCAGGCAGAGCCAGTTCAAAGATATTTCCATCAAAGAAGTACACGCTGTGGACGCCATTTCAATGTACGAACATAAAACCACGTCGCAGGTGGCCCGTGAATTACGGATCACGCCTGGGACGCTGACGACCATGGTCAATCATTTAGTCAGAAAAGATTACGTGCAGCGAATCAGAAGTGACGATGATCGTCGTTTTGTCCGACTGGGGCTGACGCGGCGAGGACGGCTGATCTACCGCGCGCACGAATCTTTTCACCGCAAGATGGTTGAAAGTTTTGCGAAAGATATGGATGACGAACAACTGCAGATTATTGAAAAAGCGCTCTTGAATCTAGAAGCGTTTCTGGAGTTCGCCGATCCAACTCCAAAGAAGTGAGGGGTGATTTAATGACAGGTATTCAAATTGTCCAGAGTGCCAGTGCAGTACCGGCGCGTACGGTTGTAAACGACGAGCTGAATGCCTATATGGAGACCTCAGACGACTGGATCACCACACGAACCGGGATCAAACAGCGACACGTTTCTACTGGACAGACGACCAGTGACCTGTGTACGTCAGTTGCACGGAAGTTGTTGCAGCAAGCTGGTTGGCAGGCGGCAGACTTGGATTTTATCATTGTGGCGACCATGTCACCAGATTATCTGACACCCGCCACAGCAGCTATTGTCCAGGGCAGAATTGGGGCGAAAAAAGCCTTTGCCTTTGATTTAAGCGCTGCCTGCTCCGGCTTTATCTACGGCTTAAAAGTTGCCGAGGGACTGTTGCAGGTTACTGGCAGTCGCGGCATGCTGATTGGCGGCGAAGTGTTATCTAAATTGGTCGATTGGCACGAACGCTCAACCGCAGTTTTGTTTGGCGACGGTGCCGCGGGGGTTTTGCTGAAAAATGAGCCGTCACAGATATCAGCTTTTCTGGCAACTGATCTGCAGACCTTTGGGGAGCTTAGTGACCGACTAACAGCTGGTTATCAGCCAGTGAATTCGGTCTTTGCAACGGATACAACGGCGGCCCACCAGAAATATTTTGAAATGGATGGCCGGGCGGTGTATAAATTTGCTACTCACGAGGTCCCGGCATCGATCGAACGGGCGCTCCAAAAAGCTGGCCCATTAGTTCAGGGCATTGACTATTTTATCTTGCATCAGGCTAATCAACGCATCATTGACCAAATCGCTAAGCGGCTGAACCAGCCCAGTGATAAGTTTTTATCAAACGTGGCTGCATATGGCAATACTTCGGCTGCCAGCGTGCCTATTTTACTAGCTGAAGCGATTCAAGCTGGGGTGATCAAGCGCGGTCAAACGATCGTACTGAGTGGTTTTGGTGGCGGGCTGACCGTCGGCACGCAAGTAATCAAATACTAAAATAAATGACAATGAAGGAGTTTAATATCATGACTAACGACGAAATCTTTTCTAAAGTACAGGCAATTATTGTGGATCAAACGGGTGAAGATAAGCAAAAGGTCACGTTGACGACGAACATCAAAGAAGACTTAGATGCTGATAGTCTAGACATTTTTGAAGTTATTAACGAAATTGAAGATGAGTTTGATATCAAGATCGAAACTGAAGAGGGGATTGAAACCGTCTCTGATCTGGTGACCTTCGTTGAAAAGCAATTAGCTCAGGAGCAGAAATAAGTGAGACCTTTAGATCCATTTATGCAGTCATTAGGATTAAAATATCCCATTTTTCAGGGCGGTATGGCATGGGTCGCAGATGGCCGGTTAGCAGCAGCGGTTTCCAACGCTGGCGGATTAGGCATCATTGGTGCGGGTCATGCTTCCGGTGAAGTGGTCGAAGGGGAAATTAAACGGGCTAGAGCACTGACAGACCGGCCCTTTGGCGTGAACGTCATGCTGCTGTCACCGCACGTTGACGATGTCGTAAAAGTTATTTTAAGCGCCCATGACAGCATTACGGTGGTGACAACGGGTGCTGGTGATCCGTCCAAGTACCTGCCTGAATTCAAAGCGGCCAACATTAAAGTGATTCCCGTTGTCGGCTCAGTTGCTTTAGCCAAACGGATGGCTCGAGTGGGAGCTGATGCAGTGGTTGCTGAAGGCATGGAGTCGGGGGGCCACATTGGTAAGCTCACCACCATGGCGTTAGTTCCCCAAGTAGTTGATGCCATTAACATTCCGGTAATCGCTGCTGGCGGAATTGGTGATGGCCGTGGTTTGGCAGCCGCGTTTATGCTGGGGGCGATTGGGGGTCAAATGGGCACGCGGTTTTTAGTGGCCACTGAATCCAAAGTCCATCCCACCTATAAAGAAGCGGTGCTCAAAGCTAAGGACATCGATACCATGATCACGGGTGAATTTGCCGGGCACCCAGCTCGAGTGTTAAAAAATCCCATGGCTAAACGCTTTGTTAGGCTTGAGAAGACGGAAGCAGCCAAGGCTGACCCGGACTTTAGCGAAGTTGAGGAAATCGGTAACGGTGCTTTACGCAACGCCGTGTTAACTGGTGACCGCGAGAATGGGGCTTACATGGCAGGTCAGGTGGCAGGCATGGTCAGACAGGCCCAGCCGGCAGCAGAAATTTTAGCTGACGTTTATCAGCAGGCAACGCAATTGATGGGTGGTGTCTAACTTGAAAATCGGGTTATTATTTAGCGGCCAAGGGTCACAAAAGACCGGTATGGGTATGGATCTGTATCAGCAAAACCAGACTTATAAGGCGGCCATTGACCAGGCCAGTCAAACGCTGGAACTGGATCTGCCCAAACTTTACTTTGATGCGGGTCATGCTGAACAGTTGTCTGAAACCCGGTACGCCCAAGCGGCCATTGTGGCGATGAGCTGGGCGCTTTATAAAACGGTTCAGCCGCAATTACCAGCCGTTGTGGCGGGTATCGGGCTGAGCTTAGGTGAGTATAGTGCTTTAGCTGCCAGTGGTTGTGTTGACATTGATGATGCCTTGCGACTAGTTAAATTACGTGGCGAACTGATGCAGCAAGCCAGTGATGCCAAACCCAGCAAGATGGTGGCCATCATGAACACGCCATTATCAGTGATTCAGGCGGCTTGTGATGCGGCTACCGTAAAAGGAATCGTGGCGATTGCCAATATCAATACGCCAAAACAAGTTGTGATCGGCGGTGAAACTGCTGCCGTAGACGCAGCGGTTACTGACCTTCAGTCACAGGGGGTGAGACGAATGGTGCCACTAAACGTTAGCGGGGCCTTTCATACACCATTGATGCAGCCGGCTCAGGAAAGCCTGCAAGCCGCTCTAGCCAAGGTCAACTGGTCGCAAGGAACATTTCCGGTGATCAGCACGACCACTGGAGCACCGTTTGACCCTAATGAGCTGACGGTGACACTTACGCAGCAGCTGGTTTCCACCACCCGGTTCACGGATGCGATTCAACAGCTGCAGGGTCAAGTTGATGCGGTCATCGAGCTGGGTCCTGGTAAAACGTTGATGGGGTTTGCTCGCAAAACGGTTAAGGGGATTGATTATTATCACATTGATGATCTGGCTTCCCTTGATAAAACGTTAGCGGCATTAAGGAGTGAATAGTCAAGTTGAGATTAACGGATAAAACGGTTTTAGTGACAGGCAGTACGCAGGGCATTGGACTGGCCATCGCGCAGGCGTTTGCCAAACAGGGTGCCAACGTGGTGGTCAATGGCCGCCACGCTGTTTCACAGACGGTGATCGATTCGATTCAGGCTGAAAACGTGTCTTGCTGGGACCTTTCAGCAGATATTACTGACCCTGACGCGGTTCAAACAATGATTGATGCTATTTATGAAAAAGCGGGTCGCCTAGACGTTGTGGTGAATAATGCCGGTGTCGTCAATGACAAACTGCTTAACCGGATGAGCGAAACGGACTTTAGTCAGGTAGTCAACACGAATCTGACCGGGACGTTTAACGTGATCAAGGCCTGTTTACGGCCAATGTATAAAGCCCGCAGCGGTGCCTTTATCAACATGGCCAGTGTGATTGGGCTTACCGGCAACGTCGGTCAGGCAAATTACGCGGCCAGTAAAGCTGGCGTTATTGGCCTGACTAAATCAGTGGCCAAAGAGGCAGCTATGCGTGGTATCCGATGCAATGCGATTGCGCCCGGGATGATCGACACGGCCATGACGGCTCAGCTGGCGGATAGAGTCAAGACTGGCATTTTGCAGCAGATTCCGCTTAAACGGCTGGGATCGACGGCTGAAGTTGCCCAGACAGCGATCTTTTTAGCCGAAAACGACTATATTACGGGTCAGACCATTACCGTTGATGGCGGTTTGACCATGCAGTAAGGAGGAAAAGTATGACTAGAGTGGTAATTACGGGAATGGGTGCCTTAACGCCGATTGGCAATAGCGTACCGGAGTTTGAAGCGGGTTTACGAACTGCCAAAGTCGGCTTTCAGCCCATTACCCATTTTGATGCCAGTGAAACCGGGATCACTTTAGCTGGTGAACTACACGATTTTGAGCCGTTAAAACGACTCGGTAAACGGGATTTGCGGCGAATGGATGCCTTTAGTCAATACGCGATGTATGCGACGGCAGAAGCGGTTGAACAAGCTGGAATCGATGAAGCGAATACTGAACCTGAGACCATGGGGGTCATTTACGGTTCAGGTATTGGCGGCTTGACCACCATTCAAGAACAAGTCATTAAAATGGTTAACAAGGGGCCGCAGCGGGTCTCACCGATGTTTGTGCCAACGGCGATCTCCAACATGGCTTCTGGTAACATGGCCATTCGCTACCATGCCAAAAACATTTGTACGACCATCGTGACGGCCTGTGCTTCTGGGACGAACGCCATTGGTGAAGCCTTTCGGCAAATTCAGTCAGGGCGCGCCCAAGTGATGCTGACAGGAGGGTCAGAAGCCTCGGTCAACGAAATAGGCATCGCCGGATTTGCAGCGTTATCGACCCTGTCTAAAGCAACTGATCCTCAGCGGGCTTCACTGCCGTTTGACGCGGATCGCTTAGGCTTCGTGATGGGTGAAGGTGCCGGGACTTTGGTGCTGGAATCGTTGACTCACGCGCAGGCTCGTGGCGCTCAGATTTTAGGCGAAATTGTCGGTTATGGGGCGACTGCCGATGCCTATCACATGACATCACCAGATCCAGCGGGAACTCAAGCTGCCCGTGCGATGCAGCTGGCTATCGATGAAGCGAGGGTTAAACCGGCTGATATTGGTTACATTAACGCACACGGCACCGCGACCATGGGTAACGATAGTGCTGAATCAAAGGCCATCAACAGCGTTTTTGGCAGCGATAGCGACGTTCTGGTCTCCAGTACGAAATCCATGACCGGTCATCTGTTAGGCGCAGCCGGGGCCATTGAAGCCGTGGCGACAGTCGGTGCACTGCAGTCCGGTCAATTACCGGAAAATGTCGGTGTGACTCACCAAGATCCGGCTTGTCAAGTGAACTTAGTGAACGCTGATAACCGTGACCGTCAAACTGAATACGCCATTAGTAATTCATTTGGCTTTGGGGGTCATAATGCCGTTCTCGCATTTAGAAAGTGGGCGGAGTAATGACATTTGACGAGCTACAGACGATCATTCAGCAGATCAATGATAGTAATATTCGCGAAATTGAACTTGATTATCAAGGGATGCACCTTTACCTAAATAAAAATAAAACTAGTCACCAGCAAGTCGAGACAGGCCAGCAAAAGCCGACTGAGATAGTTAAGGGCATAAAAGAAACTAAGCCCGATCAGCCGGCTAAGGTGAAAACTTCACAGCCAGCGCAGAAGGCAGCGACCATTAAAGCACCGCTGGTCGGGGTGATCTACCTGCAGCCAACGCCTGATAAACCATCCTATAAAAAAGTGGGTGACCACGTTAGCGCCGGTGAAGTGGTATGCGTGATCGAAGCCATGAAGATGATGACGGAGATCAAGAGTAAGGTGGCTGGTACGATTTCGCAGATCTTAGTGGACAATGAAGAAGTGGTTGAGTTTGATCAGCCGCTGTTTGAAGTAACGCAATGAGGTGATGAAATTTGGGAGAAGAAACAGCAGCAACACATGAATTAGACGTGGTTGAGATTCAAAAAATTTTACCGCACAGATACCCGATGTTATTGGTTGACCGGGTGCTGGATTACGTTCCGGGAGAAAAAGTGATCGCCAGGAAAAACGTGTCCGTGAACGAAGCCTTTTTTCAGGGACACTTTCCCGGCAATCCCGTGATGCCTGGCGTTTTAATCGTTGAAGCTATGGCCCAGGCGGGTGCGATTGCGTTACTAACGGTACCGGAATTTAAGGGTAAGACCGCGTATTTTGGCGGGATGAACAAAGTTAAATTTCGGCAGATGGTCAAACCGGGGGATACGTTGAAACTCGTTGTGACCCTAGAAAAGATTCGCGGTCACGCGGGGTTAGGACACGGTGAAGCATACGTTGAGGGTAAAAAAGTTTGTTCAGGAGAGCTCACCTTTATGATTGGGTAGGTGAATAAGATGTTTAAAAAGGTTTTGATTGCCAACCGTGGCGAGATCGCGGTGCGCATCATTCGGGCACTGCGGGAGTTAAATATCCAGTCAGTGGCGATCTATTCCACGGCGGACGCGGATGCTCAGTACGTTAAATTAGCTGATGAAGCCATCTGCGTGGGTGGCCCGCAGCCGGCTGATTCGTATTTGAATATGCAAAACATTGTCAGTGCTGCGGTTTTGACAGGTGCTGAAGCGATTCATCCAGGCTACGGCTTTTTATCTGAAAACGCGGAATTTGCGGAGCTCTGTGAGTCCTGTCAAATTACCTTTATCGGGCCGAAACCTCAAACCATTTCGTTAATGGGGAATAAGGCTAACGCTCGAATTCAAATGCAGGCGGGGAAGGTGCCGGTGATTCCTGGCAGTACCGGCTTTTTAAAGGATGAAACGGATGCGGTCAAGGTGGCTGGTGAAGTCGGCTACCCAGTTATGTTAAAAGCTGCTTCTGGCGGTGGCGGCAAGGGCATTCGCCAAGTGGCCAACGAACATGAGATGCGGGCTGCTTATCAGTCCGCAACTAAAGAAGCTCAGTTATCCTTTGGTGATCAGCGGATGTACTTAGAAAAAATCATCTCACCAGCCAAACACATTGAAGTTCAAGTATTCGCTGATCAATTTGGACACGTGACGGCTTTTCCAGAGCGGGACTGCTCCTTGCAGCGCCGCCAGCAAAAAGTTTTGGAATTGAGCCCTTGCCCGGAGATGTCAGCACCAGAAAGGCGGCAGCTACAGCAAATTGCGATTCGGGCAACGAAGGCTATTGACTACTTAAATACGGGGACGATTGAATTTTTGATGGACGCTAAGCATCAGTTTTACTTCATGGAAATGAACACCCGTATTCAGGTCGAACACCCGATTACCGAAGCGGTGACCGGCGTTGATCTCGTGAAGAAACAAGTGCGGGTAGCAGCCGGAGAACCGCTATCATTTGATCAGGCAGATCTAAAAGTACAGGGCTTTGCGGTTGAAGCCCGGGTCAACGCGGAAGATCCCGCGCTGAACTTCATGCCGCAAGCCGGTGTCATTAAGCAGCTTAAACTGCCCGGTGGACCTGGTATCCGAGTTGATAACGGGATTCAGGCCGGTGATATGATTTCACCGTTTTATGATTCAATGATCGTCAAAATAATTGCGCATGCGCCTACTTATCAAGAAGCACTGAAGAAGCTTAGTGAGGCACTGGCCGAATTTGAACTCGTGGGGATTGCAACTAACCAAAACTTCTTGCAGGCCTTATTAGCGGATCCCGTTGTGCAGCAAGGGACTGCCACCACGGCCTACGTGACAGAGCGATTCATGCCAATATTTATGAAACGCAATGTTCAGGAGGTGTCGTAGTCGATGCTGTTTGGTGAACACGTTAAACGCTTTTCATCGCGTTCCGTGCCGAAGTTAAAACACGATCAAGCTAAGGTGCCCAGCGGTATTTGGCAGGAGTGTCCCCATTGTCATGCCGGGTTTTACTTTAAGAAGGCGGGGCAATACCGGGTCTGCCCGGAATGCGGTTATGGCTTTCGGGTCACAGCTCGCCGGCGTCTGAAGATGCTGACGAAGCATTTTGAGGAGTGGGATAGTGATTTAGAAACGCGCAATCCCACCGAATTTCCAGACTACCAGCGTAAAATTAAAAAAGCGCAGTCTGCGACACATCTAAAAGATGGCGTCTTGACGGGTAAAGCGCTGATCGACGATTATCCGGTTGCCTTAGGCATTATGGACCCGCTGTTTATCATGGGTAGTTTAGGCACCGCTAATGGCGAACGGCTGACCCGGTTATTTGAAAAAGCCACTGAGCAGCAATTACCGGTAATCGTGCTGACAGCTTCCGGTGGCGCACGCATGCAAGAAGGTATCTATTCATTGATGCAGATGGCTAAGATCAGTCAGGCGGTTAACGACCACGGAAAAGCTGGGTTAGCCTACATCTCAGTGATTATGGATCCAACGACTGGCGGGGTCACGGCAAGCTTTGCCAGCCAGGCTGACGTAACGTTGGCCGAACCCAAAGCGTTATATGGGTTTACGGGCAAACGGGTCATCGAGCAGACCATCAACAAACAGCTGCCCAATGATTTTCAAAGTGTGGAAAACGGTTATCAGCGGGGATTGATCGATGAGATCGTCCCCCGAGAGCAGCTGGCTCAGCGGTTAAGTCAGTTACTAAGTATTTTGGAAGCTAAAAAGTGGGGTGAGACGCAGTGACCGATACCCAGACAGTGATTGCCGGCGCTCGAAGTGATTGTAAAGCAAACGTTTATGCCATGATTGATCAGTTATTTACCGGTTTCTTTGAGCTGCATGGCGACCAAATCACCAGTGATGACCCCGCAATTGTTGCTGGCCTAGCTAAATTAGCCGATCAGCCGATCGCTGTAATTGCCACTCAAAAGGGCAATAATCTAGAAGATCGGCTGGCGACGCACTTCGGCAGCCCGGAACCGGCCGGCTACCGCAAAGCGTTACGGGTCATGCGATTAGCTGAAAAATTAAACTTTCCTATTATTACGTTAGTTAATACCCCCGGTGCTTATCCGGGAGCGGATGCTGAAGCGGCCGGACAGGGACAGATGATTGCTAAAAACATCAGTGAAATGCTCCAATTAAAGGTGCCAATTTTAACCCTGATCGTGGGCGAAGCCGGTTCTGGCGGGGCACTGGCACTGGCCTGCTCAGATCAGATCTGGATGTTTGAAAACAGTATGTATTCGGTGCTTTCTCCAGAAGGATTTGCATCGATCATGTGGAAGGACGCGCATTTGGCGGATAAGGCTGCTGAATTGATGCGATTGACCCCAGATTGGCTATTAAAGCAGCACGCTATTCACCGAATCATTCCCGAAAAAATGCTGACGGATGGGTCACTGAAAACGGCTTTGACCAGTGCCATTGGTGAACTTTGTCAGCAGGATAATGCAACTAGACTAGCCAAACGAGCCGCCTTTTTTCGAAAATTTTAACGGTTTGTTGGTTTTAAGGGTTGACGGATGGCTGGATGTTTTGTAAAATACAGTTTGTTGTATTTGTGGGCTTCCACAGCTGCAACCGCACGGGCCAAGTCTTAAGTCTGTTATGCAGCGCTTGTTCTCGGCGAGTCTAAGTGATATATAAAAAGGAGGTGCACATACATGTACGCAATTATCGTAACTGGCGGTAAGCAATACCGCGTTCAACAAGGCGAAGCAGTCTACGTTGAAAAGCTGAATGCCAATGCTGGCGACAAGGTTACTTTTGACCAAGTTGTCTTTGTTGGTGGCGATTCAACTAAGGTTGGAACACCTTTAGTTTCAGGTGCTTCAGTAACTGGAACTGTTGAAAAGCAAGGCCAAGAAAAGAAGGTTGTTACCTTCAAGTACAAGCCTAAGAAGGGTCAACACACTAAAGTTGGTCATCGTCAACCATACACCAAGGTTGTTATTGATGCTATCAACGCTTAATATCTGTGGGTGATCTTATGATTCAAGCAGCATTTGACTACGATAATGATGATCGGATCATCGGCTTTAAGCTGACCGGTCATGCTGATAGCGGCCCTTACGGTAGTGATATCGTTTGTTCGGCGGTCTCAGCATTATCAATCAGTACCGTGAACGGTTTAGCAGCCGTGGCTTCTATCGAGCCCGTAGTGGTTGCTAAACAGGCAGAAGGTGGCTTTTTAAGTCTCCGGATGCCACCGGTGGATGACTACATTCAGGATCGAATCAGTCAAGCGTTATTGCAAAGTTTTCAAAATGGACTTTTAGATGTCGAAAAACAATATTCGAAGTACATTCGAATTAACTAATCTTTTATGGAGGTGAAACTCATGTTAGAAATGAATTTACAATTCTTCTCTCACCATAAAGGGGGCGGTTCTACTGCCAACGGTCGTAATTCTGCCGGACGTCGTCTCGGTACGAAGGCTGCTGACGGTTCTACTGTAACCAGTGGTTCAATCATTTACCGCCAACGTGGTACGCATATTTTTCCAGGTGCTAACGTTTTGCGTGGCAACGACGATACTTTGTTCTCAAAGGTCGACGGTGTTGTTCGCTTCGAACGTAAAGGCCGTGATAAGCGCCAAGTTTCCGTTTATCCTGTGACAGAAGCTGCAGCTAGATAATAAAAAAGGGCCCTTAGGGGCCTTTTTTATTTGACTTAATTTGGTGTTTATGAGGGAGGCTCATCGTGAATAATCGGCTTCAACAATTTCAGGCGCAGTTCGATGCATTACGGATCGACGCGTTTTTAGTGACGGACACGGTCAACAAGCAGTATCTGACAGGTTTTGATGGTGACGGTGTGATTTTAGTGACGGCAGACCAAATTTATGTTATTACTGATTCGAGGTATGAAACAGCACTGAAACGCACCGACCATGATTTTAAGGTGATCATTACCCGCTACTACCTCGAAGCTGCGGCTCAGCAGATCGAAAGACAGCACATTACGGTTCTGGGGTTTGAAGACAGTATTCCGTTTCACGAATATGACCGAATTGACGAACTCATGAGTTCAGACATTGTTCCCATGACTAATTTGATCGAGCAGATGCGCGAACTTAAATCAAACGAAGAAGTTCAGATCCTAGAGCATGCCTGCCAGATGACGGTTAAGGGGTTTAAGACGCTTTTACCGTTGATCAAGCCTGGCGTAACGGAACGTTATCTAGCTAATCGACTTGATGCAATTATGCGCGATCTGGGCGCTGAAAAAGCCAGCTTTGATACCATTGTCGCCAGTGGTAAGCGAGCCGCTTTGCCCCACGGTGCGGCCACTGCCAAGCAGGTTCAAACGGGCGAGCTGATCACGATCGATTTTGGCTACTATTTTGAGGGCTATACCTCTGATATGACGCGCACGGTGGCTTTAGGCGATCCAGGTGAAAAACTCCGACAAGTTTATGGCATCGTGCAACAAGCTCAGCAGGCAATTATTGATGCGGTGAAACCGGGAGTGTCTGGCCAGCAGTTGGATGAAGTTGGGCGTGACTTGATTTCAGCTGCCGGTTACGGACCGTACTTTAATCACGGTACCGGCCATGGCATCGGCCTTGATATTCACGAGGGGCCGGCTTTATCGACCCGTTCAGATGACCAAATGATGGCAAGTAACGTCATTACCGCAGAACCCGGGATCTATTTACCAGACCTTGGCGGGATTCGTATCGAGGACGATATTTTAGTTACCAAAACGGGTCACCGCATTTTAACGGCCGGTCCGACCGACCTGATCAGTCTGTGATTCGCCAATTATTTACGGGTGTAGCTTGCAATTGCACGCACTTAATTGGTATTATTAGTAAGAATTATTTAGGAGGAAACATAATATGGCAATTTCTACAGCAGATTTTAAAAACGGCTTAACCATCGAGGTTGACGGCGCAATTTGGCGGATCGTTGAATTCCAGCACGTTAAGCCTGGTAAGGGTGGCGCTTTCGTTCGTTCAAAATTAAAGAACTTACGGACTGGTGCCGTTCAAGAAAAAACTTTCCGTTCTGGTGCTAAGATGGAACAAGCACCAATCATCACTCGCAAGATGCAGTACTTGTACGAAGACGGCGATTCCCGGGTCTTCATGGATTCTGACAACTACGAACAAATCGAAGTGCCGGATGAAAACATTAAGGATCAACTCCCATTCCTGCAAGAAAACATGGAAGTTAACTTGATGCAATACGGTTCAGAAACCATCAACATCGAAGTGCCTAACACCGTTGTTTTGACGGTTAAGTCAACTGAACCCGGCATTAAGGGGAACACGGCTTCAGGTGGTTCCAAGCCAGCTACCATGGATACCGGTTTGGTGATTCAAGTGCCATTCTTCGTTAACGAAGGTGACAAACTTTCAATCAACACGCAAGACGGCGGTTCATACATCTCACGTGCTAACTAACAACTGACTTCTTGAAACGGAGGCTTGAAATTGGCTGAAGATACAAACATTGTTTTAAAAGCGAGCGAGCCTACTCTGGGTAAAATTGAAGTTGCACCGCAAGTCCTCGAAATCGTTGCCGGCATTGCTGCCAGTGACGTGGATGGCGTGGCTCGAATGCGCGGCTCTATCGCCAATAGTGTCAACGAGCTGTTCGGCAAAAAGGAACGCGGTAAGGGTGTTAAACTATCCGTAACAGGTGATACACTGAACGTTGATGTGTATGCTTATCTCAACTATGGTGTGTCAGTACCAAGGGTTGCTTTGGCCATTCAAGAACAGGTCAAACAGCAGCTTTTGTTCATGACTGATCTGCGCGTGAGTGAAGTTAATGTCCACATTCAAGGTGTGATTCCTGAAAAGACGACTCAGGCGGTTGATCCTGATAATCTTTTTGACGATAATGACGAAAGTGAAAATGGTGAGGATAAGTGACTGAAGAATTAACTCGACACCAGATTCGCATACGTGCCTTTCAAACGTTATTTGCCATGAACGCTAATCCAGAAGCTGATCGGCATGTGATCTACCAGCAGCTATTGGCTGATGAAGATGGGCAAACAGCAGCGGTTCCAGCATACTTGGAAACTTTGGTTGACGGTGTCTTGGATAAACAAGATGAACTGGATGCCCAAATTAAAAAGTATCTGACGACCAACTGGACGTTACAGCGAATTGCGAAAACCGATTTGGTGATCTTGCGAATTGCGTTTTATGAACTTGATTATCAAACTGACATTCCAAAGCGGGTTGCCGTTAACGAAGCCTTGGAATTAGCCAAACAATTTAGTGATGACCGTTCACGCCGGTTTATTAACGGTGTGCTGTCACACGAAATTGAACCAGATAAATAAGCTTTTAGATAAAGCATGAGATAATCTTAATGATTATTTCGTGCTTTTTTGCTGATTTAAGGCGTTGGTTTTTGCAAAGTACCGGCTCATAGCACCTAACGAATTGAAATGTGATAAAATAAACTGCAGTAGATTTATGAAATAGTGATGGGCAGCCATCAAATTAACGAAGATAGTGAGTGTGAAGGTAATGGCAGAATTAATTGATGGCAAACAGTTAGCAAAAAAGATCAATGAACAAACGAAAGCCTCAGTAACGGTATTAAAAGCACGGGGTATCGCCCCTAAATTAGTCGTGATCATTGTTGGCGATGATGAAGCTAGTGAAATTTACGTGCGTAATAAGCACCGTAAGGCCGTTCAGATCGGCATCATTTCCGAGACCAAACGGCTACCTGAAAACACCACGCAAGCAGAGATTTTGAGTCTGATCGACCAATATAATCAGGATGAAACGGTTCACGGCATCATGGTCCAGTCACCATTGCCTGAACAAATTGATGAAGCCGCAATTACGCGGGCAATTTTACCAGCAAAGGACGTTGACGGATTCAACCCGGAAAACGTCGGTAAGTTATATTCGGACTCGGATCAAAACTATCCCGTTTCGTGTACGCCTAAGGGCATCATGACCATGTTAAAGGCTTATCAGGTGAAACTAGCTGGGGCAAACGCCGTCATCGTTGGCCGTTCTAACATTGTTGGCCGGCCAATGGCAGCGCTGCTACTAAACGCCAGCGCAACCGTCACGGTGGTTCATAGTCATACGAAAGACATGTCAGCTTATACACGGGATGCGGATATTTTAGTGGTGGCAACGGGAATCGCCAATTTGATTAAGGGCGACGCTATTAAACCGGGTGCCACGGTCATTGATGTGGGCATGAACCGTGATGCAAACGGTCATTTAACGGGTGACGTTGATTTTGACAGCGTCCAGCCGGTAGCCGGTAAGATTACGCCGGTACCCGGTGGTGTTGGTCCCATGACCATTGCCACTCTGATGCAGCAGACCGTTGAATTAGCAAAATGGAGTGAATAATTTGGAACCTAGCGACTATCTAACCGTCAGTGCACTGACGAGTTATATTAAACGCAAATTTGATGTGGATCCGTATTTGGGCAAGGTCTATCTCACGGGTGAAATCTCTAACTTCCGGCTACGTCCTAATGCACACCAGTATTTTAGTCTCAAGGATGATCACGCTAAGATCAGTGCCATTATGTTTAAATCGGCTTTTTCACGGGTGAAATTCACACCGGAAGAGGGGATGAAGGTCCTCGTCACTGGCCGGATCTCGCTTTACGAGCCTAGTGGCAGCTACCAGATCTACGTGGATCATATGGAACCGGATGGCGTGGGTCAGCTCTATCAGGCTTACGAACAGTTAAAGCGAAAGTTAAGCCAGGAGGGTGTTTTTTCCGCGCCTAAGAAACCGTTACCCCGTTTTCCCAAACGGATCGCGGTAGTGACCAGTCCTAGTGGGGCCGTGATCAGAGATATTATTACCACGACGCGTCGGCGTTATCCGATTGCGCAGATCGTCCTCTTTCCAGCTTTGGTTCAAGGCAACGAAGCGGCTGGCGACATTGTGCGTCAGATCGAACGGGTCAATCGAATCGGTAATTTTGATACCCTGATCATTGGTCGGGGCGGCGGTTCAATCGAAGACCTCTGGCCGTTTAATGAGGAATCGGTTGCTCGCGCTATTTTTGACAGCCAAATTCCGGTGATCTCGTCAGTCGGCCATGAAACGGATACCACGATTGCCGATCTGGTTGCGGATGTTCGTGCAGCGACCCCAACAGCGGCGGCTGAACTGGCAGTGCCAGTCTTAAGCGACGTTTTACTAGAGATCCAACAAGACCGCGTTAGAATTTACCACGCTTTCCATCATCATTTGGCGATGTATCAAGAACAGCTGAAAAAACTGCGTGAAGCCTATGTCTTCCAGCAGCCTGAGCGCCTGTATGAGGGCTACAGCCAAAAGGTCGATCAACTCACCACGCAGCTGCAGCAGACCATGTCACACCAGTTAAGTTTGGTCCGCGCCCAGGTGGATGCCGTTGATCAGCGGCTAAAAGTAGCCTCTCCGGCGAGTCAGATCAGCCAGTTGAAACAGGATCAACAAGCCTTGTCTGACCGACTTAATCGGGACATGCAGCAAGATTTTCAGCAGCAAAAACAGCGGTTAGCTGAATTGGTTCAGTCACTGGATTATCTAAGTCCGCTGAAAATTATGGGTCGGGGTTACAGTTACGTGACGAGTCACAAAAAAGTCATTGCCGATGTGCAGCAGCTTCACCAGGGTGATGAAGTGGTCATGCACCTGACGAATGGTCAGGCCGAAGCGACGATTCAATCAATTCAACCAACTAAAAAGGATGGACAATCATGAGTGAAAAACCAACCAACGAAAAGACTTCTAACGAGACACCAACGTTTGAAGAAAATTTAAATCACCTGGAAGAAATTGTGACGGCGCTTGAAAAGGGCAATGTACCACTGGAAGAAGCCCTGTCACAGTTTAAGCAGGGGGTTGCTTTGAGTCACGATTTACAGGTCAAGTTAACGGATGCGGAAAAGACGTTAGCTGAAATGATGAACGATGATGATCAGACTGAAACGTTTGAAGCTTCTGAGGATGATAAGAATGAGTGATGCGTCACAAATTTTAAAGGATTTTGAAACTCAATACGTCCCGCAGATCAACCAAACTCTGCAGCGGTTAAATGATGGGTGGATCGACCAGCCAATTTTACAGTCAGCGATGACTTACTCCGTCAATGCTGGTGGCAAACGTCTGCGGCCATTATTGACGTTAGCAGTACTGCGAACCTATCATGACCAGCCAACTGATGGCCAGTTGATGGCGGCCAGTGCTTTGGAATTACTGCATACTTATTCACTGATTCATGATGATCTGCCGGCAATGGACAATGACCCTTTGCGTCGCGGTGTACCCACCAATCACATGAAGTTTGGTGCTGGCATGGCGACCTTAGCCGGTGACGGGTTGCTGACGCTGGCCTTTGAATGGCTCAGTAAGGCGGCAATCCCTGATGCACAGCAGTTAGCGTTAGTCAGAGCCCTCAGTCACGCTGCCGGTCCAGCTGGCATGGATGCCGGTCAGGCTCAGGATATTTCCAGTGAACATCTGCAGTTAAACATTGACCAGTTGGCCGATCTGCACCGTCATAAAACGGGTGCACTACTGCATTACGCCGTTGAAGCCGGCTGCATTATGGCTGAGGTGAGCACGGAAGAACGGCAGGGGCTGTTAAAATTTGCGGACCAGTTTGGACTGGCCTACCAGATCTATGATGACCTGCTGGATGTCACGGCGACCACCGAAGAACTGGGGAAAAAGACTCACAAGGATGCCGATGAGGAAAAGAATACGTATCCTGGCTTATTTGGGGTGGCTGGTACCAAAAAACGGCTCAAACAAGTTGTAACTGATGCTGAGGCGCAATTAGTGGCTTTAAACCACGCTACTGGTCGCGATTTTAGTTTGCTGAACGCTTTTTGCAGTTATTTTAAGATTAAAGAATAGGAGCCCGTTATGGAAAAACAACGCGTTGATGTATTATTAGTAACTCAAGGATTATTTGAATCCCGTGAACAGGCTAAGCGTGCTGTGATGGCGGGTGAAGTGCTGGGCAAAAATGAAGAACGGCTAGATAAGCCAGGGGTTAAGATCCCCATCGATACTGATTTACATATCAAGGGCAAGCCGATTCCCTATGTCAGTCGCGGCGGTTTTAAGTTGGCGAAGGCCCTCAAAGTGTTCCAGATTGATGTTTCGAATCGCATCGTTTTAGACATTGGGTCGTCAACTGGTGGCTTTACGGATGTGATGCTGCAAAATGGCGCCAAAATGTCATACGCCTTAGATGTCGGCAGCAATCAGCTGGTCTGGAAACTGCGTCAAGATCCGCGAGTGGTCGTCATGGAACACACTAATTTCCGTTACAGCAAGGCGGAAGATTTCACCCAAGGCCAGCCAAGCTTTTCATCGATCGACGTGTCGTTTATTTCACTCAGTTTGATCTTGCCGCCACTAAAGCAGATCCTTGAACCCGATGGTGAAGTTGTGGCGCTGATCAAGCCGCAGTTTGAAGCCGGCCGGGAGCACGTGGGTAAGCACGGCATCGTGAAGGACCCTAAAATTCATGAAAGTGTGATTCAAAAGGTGATTCAACTGGCTGTGGATAGCGGTTTTAGTCCCCGCCACCTTGATTTTTCACCAATTACTGGTGGCGAAGGCAACATTGAATTTCTGATTCATTTGAAATCGGTCGCTGGGACGCCTGAAGTGGCACCGGAAATCGACGTGGCTGGCACGGTTGAAAAGGCTCACCGTATATTAACTGCATAAAATCTGCAATTTACTTTTAAAATCAGCAGCTTAGCTGTATGATGTAACTAAATAAATTTCTCGATTGGAGATGGTGCGGCGTGAAGAAGCAAGACCGGCAACGTTTGATTCGTCAATTACTAAGTTCACAAGACATTGAGCGACAGGAAGATTTTGTTCGTTTGCTTGAAGAACAGAATATTCACGTGACCCAAGCCACCATTTCACGGGATATTAAGGAAATGCAGTTAGTTAAAGTACCAGCTGCTTCCGGCGGTTATCGGTACAACATGCCGATTCAAAAAACGCTGGATACCAAAAAGAAGTTAAAGCGGACCCTGCAAGATGCTTACGTGAGCATCGCGGCTCAGGGTAAGGACGTCATTATTAAAGTTTTACCCGGTAATGGACCGGCCATGTCCGCATTGATCGATCAGATGAATTATGACTTTGTTTTCGGTACGATTGGTGATGACCAAACGGTTTTGGCGATTTGTACGAATGATGAAGGGTCGCAGAAGCTGCAGGCAGCCATTAACGATTTATTAGAATAGTAAACGAGTTAGGCCAGTTTTAAGTGTCTGGTCTAGCTCGTTTTTGAGTTATCGGGTATAATTAGTCTAGACAACTTACAGGGGGTAATCCGGTGCTTCAGGAACTTTCAATTAAAAATTTTGCGATTATTGCTAGCTTAGACGTTGAATTTGAGGATGGCATGACGGTTCTGACGGGTGAAACGGGTGCCGGCAAGTCGATCATCATTGATGCCGTCGGATTGTTAGCTGGCGGCCGTGGTTCGCAGCACTTTGTGAGAACCGGTGCCGATAAGGCCATTATTCAGGGGGCCTTCGTCTTCCCTAAAGGCGGTCAGACCTATGGCCAATTAGATCAGCTGGGCATTGACCACGATGACGGCACGGTGATCTTACAACGCGAGATCTATCGCTCGGGCAGAAACGTTTGCCGGATCAACGGGATGTTAGTGAACACCAGTACCCTGAAGCAATTGGGGGAGACCATCGTTGATATCCACGGGCAAAATGAACACCAGGAACTGATGCAGCCAGACAAGCACTTGCGGTTACTCGATGAATTTGGCGGTGACGAGCTGTCTTCAATTAGATCGCGTTACCAAGCCACTTATCAGGATTATCAGCACCTGCACCATTCCATGGTGTCGCGCAATACCCACCAAAAAGAGTGGGCGCAGCGGCTGGATATGCTGCGGTTTCAAGTTAAAGAAATTGAGGATGCCCAGCTGCAGCCGGATGAAGAGACCACGTTAAGTCAGCAACGCGACCGGTTAATGAACTATCAGAAGATCAACACATCGCTGCAGGAGGGTTTCTTGGCTTTAAATGGTGATGAAGAGTCCACCGGGGCTTTGGATCTTAGCGGGACAGCGATGAATTCGCTGTCTGCAATTGCGGATCTGGATCCAGCGTTTAACCAGTTGTTTGAGTCGTTGCAGTCGGCTTACTATGCCTTACAAGACGCTTCTGGTGAGATTTCCAAACAAGTCGATCAGCTGGAGTGGGACGATAACAAGTTAGATGAGATCGAAGCCCGCTTAAACGTGATTCACCAATTAAAGCGCAAGTATGGCGATTCCGAAAAGCAGATTTTAAGTTATCTGAAACGAATCAAAAAAGAATTAGCTGATATGGAGGCCGCTGAAATTGATGAAGGCGACCTCGATGAAGAGTTAGCCAAAAAAGAGCAGCAACTGCTTAAGTATGGCCAGCAGCTGACCACCGAGCGACATAAAATCGCTACCAAGCTGGAGTCAGCAATCAAGGGAGAGCTAAAGGACCTTTACATGGCTAAAACGGTCTTTCAAGTGCGTTTTAAGCCAACCAATGATCAGCAGTATTTTGCCACGGGGATGGATGACGTTGAGTTTTACATTCAGCCCAACCCGGGTGAAGAGATTCGGCCCTTAGCTAAGATTGCGTCCGGTGGGGAATTATCGCGGCTGATGTTAGCGTTAAAAACGATTTTCTCGAAGTCACAAGGCGTCACTTCGATTATCTTTGATGAAGTCGATACTGGCGTTTCTGGTCGCGTGGCGCAGGCGATTGCCGAAAAGATCAGTGGCATCGCAAACGAGTCGCAAGTGCTTTGCATTACCCACCTACCGCAAGTGGCTGCTATGAGCGACCACCACTACTTTATTGATAAGCAGGTGACGGGTGATCGAACGGTGACCCACATTAAACGGTTGAATCAGTCAGCGCGAGTCAAAGAACTGGCACGGATGCTGGCCGGGACCACAGTGACGGAATTAACGCTGGACCACGCAAAAGAATTATTGGACATGGCGACTGAAGAAAAACAGCAACGGATTCCAAGCAAGTAATCTAAAATGGCGTGTCAGCAGCTCTCGTTTGAGAGGTGTTAACACGCCATTAGTATTTGGTTTAAATATAAAATTAATTGATTGTACGAGCTGTTTTAGCGATAATCGTTTCTTTCAACAAACTTGATTTGATTCAAATGAGCGACTTGAGTGATATTTTGACTGGCATTAGTGACTAACAGGGTGTCTTTAGGCCCCTGAGTAAGGTAGCCAGACATCAACGCTTCATTTTCGCTGGGTTCACCTGGTTCGCTTGGCAAATTCAGGTGCAGGGTCACGTGGTAGTGACGGGTCAACGCTTGTTCTAAAAAGTAATCGCGTTGCGCTTGTGGCATTCCCAACGGTTCGGTAGGATCAATGACTAAAAATTGGCGGTAACGGTCGTTTAACTGGGACGAGAATTTTTTAATTGCAGATACTTGATTGGACATTTTAATCACCTCGAACATTTGTTTGCATTTATTATTATACGAACCTACGTTTGTCTTTGCAAGTCTAAATCACGATTATTTTGAAAAGCCTGAGTTAGAGCTTGTCAAAGCGCGGTCTGGCGTGCGATAATGGTTCTTATTATCATTTTGAAACTAGATAAGGGGATCTCAAGTAATGACTAAAAGAGGGATGTTGATTGTGTTATCCGGGCCGTCCGGTGTTGGTAAAGGGACTGTCCGTAAGGCTTTGTTTGATGAGCCAGACACTGATTTTCAGTACTCCATTTCCATGACTACCCGTAAGCCGCGCGAAGGCGAAAAGGATGGCGTTGATTATTTTTTCGTTTCCAAAGAGCAGTTTGAAGAGAACATCAAGAATGGTGAGATGCTCGAATACGCCAAATATGTTGACAACTACTATGGAACGCCATTAAAATATGTTAATGAGACTTTAAATTCGGGTAAGGACGTTTTCCTAGAGATTGAAGTCAACGGTGCGATGCAGGTTCGTGCAAACGTACCGGATGCTGTTTTTGTCTTCTTGACCCCACCTGATTTAATGGAATTAAAGCACCGACTGATCAACCGTGGGACCGAAGAGATGAACGTGATCAACGCTCGAATCAAAAAAGCGGTTGGCGAAATTAAAATGATGCGTAACTATGATTACGCCGTTGTGAACGATGAAGTTGAAAACGCGGTTGCGCGTATTCGAACGATTATACGTTCAGAACGCTTACGGGTCAACCGGGTAATGCCAGATTATGAACAAATGTTATTAGAGGGAGACGAATAGAATGTTATTATACCCATCAGTAGATAAGTTACTTGAACGTGTTAATTCCCGTTATTCATTGATCATGCTTGCTAGCAAGCGTGCGCACCAACTAGATGCTGGCGCTAAGCCACTGTTAGACCACTATGAATCACCAAAAACGATTGGCCGTGCATTGGAAGAAATTGCGGCTGGTAAAATTATTATCGACCCAGATGAAACTGACCAGATCTAATGAGCTTCACCACTACTGAACCGCTGTTTTGACCCCCAATTAAGTGGGTGTTAAGATGGCGGTTTTGTTTGTGCAAGGTGGCATTTACTTTGGTACAATAATAAAGATTAATTAACGAAACAATTAACGAAACGTTTGGGGGTATTTAAAATGGCGAAACAACACGTTGCACTGTATGTTACTGGCAGTATCGCGGCTTATAAGGCACTGACCTTGACCCGCCTGCTGATTAAATCAGGTGCGGCAGTTCGAGTGGTCATGACGAAAGCAGCTGAAGCCTTTGTGACGCCGCTCAGTTTTCAAGTTTTATCCAAAAACGCCGTGGCGACTGAGATGTTTGCTGGTACCCAAGTTAAGGCAGTTGACCATATCGAACTGGCTGACTGGACCGATTTAGCGGTTGTCGCGCCCGCCAGTGCCGATATCATTGGCAAGCTGGCTAACGGCATTGCGGATGATATGGCCAGTCTCACGCTGATGGCCACCACGGCGCCTAAGTTAGTCGTGCCGGCAATGAATCAGCACATGTTAGACAGTGCGGCCACTAACCGGAATATCGCGCAACTAAAACAGGATGGCGTCACTGTGATGACACCAGCGACGGGTTTCTTAGCTGAAGGCTATAGCGGCCGTGGCAGAATGCCGGAACCGGCAGCCATCATGCAGCAAATTGAAACTCTGCGCCCACAAACGACGCCTTTAACCGGTAAAAAAGTACTGGTAACCGCCGGCGGTACTCGTGAACGGATCGATCCGGTGCGCTTTATTACTAACGATTCTTCAGGCAAAATGGGCTATGCCATCGCCGAAGAAATGCAGCAGCGTGGCGCCACGGTGACCTTGATCTCCGCACCAACGAAGTTAACGCCGCCAGCGGGCGTTTCACTGATTCCAGTGCTGACAACGGAAGACTTAGCTGACGCGGTGACTAAGGCGTTTAAACAAACCGACATTTTAGTCATGGCCGCGGCGGTCGCTGATTTTAAACCCGTGAATACGGCAGATCAAAAAATTAAAAAGTCCGCTGATAATGATCAACTGACGATCAAACTGACCAAAACAACCGATATTTTAAAGCAGGTGGCGCGGTTAAAGCAGCCGGGTCAGATCACCGTGGGCTTTGCGGCTGAAACGCAAAACTTACTGGATAATGCTAACCAGAAATTGATTGCCAAACAGCTTGATCTGTTAATTGCTAATGATGTTTCCAAGCCAGGGGTGGGATTTAATGGCGATACGAACCAAGTGACCATTTTACAGCCAGATCAGGCACCCATTAAAACCACTTTGGCGGATAAACACACCATCGCTAAGCAAGTGGTTGATCAGATCAGCCAACGGCTACAAAAAGAGGGGTAGGAATGACGCAAATCGCTGAGGTCATCGTGGATGTACCAACGATGCAGACCAACACGCCTTATTCGTATGAAATACCGTCAGCCTTAGTTGACCAGCTGCAGCCCGGTATGCGGGTGGTGGTTCCCTTTGGTAACGGCAGCCGTAAAGTGCAGGGCTTTGTTTGGCAGGTCAAACCAGACGCTAAACCGGATCCGGACGTGATTTTGAAGGCCATTGATACCGTGATGGATCCAGCACCCATCGTGAACGCCGAACTGATGCAGCTTTCGGATTGGCTGGCGCACACCACGTACGCGTTTACCATTACGTGTCTGCAGACCATGCTGCCCAACGCTTTAAAAGCGAAGTATCAAAAATGGGCCAGGCCCACTGAACAGCTGGCTAACGATATTCGTCAGCAGTTGTTCGGCAATCAGCCAGAACTATTGTGGGATGATTCATTGCCCACGGACACGGTCAAACAGTTACTGGCTTTGAATCGCCAGCATCTGATCACCGTGCGCTACGAAGTTCGTAACCAGTCCAAAGTTAAAAAAGTGATGATGATCAAACCAGCGATGAACGTGGCTGAATTAACGGCTGCGCGTTCGTCGCTGAGAAAAACGGCGGTGAAGCAGGCCACCTTGCTCGATTATTTAATTGCGCATCGCGACACCATCAGCCAGCCGGATTTAGAACATCAGTTAAAGCTCTCCAGCAGCAGTTTAAAAACCGGTGAAGTAAATGGCTGGCTGACCCGGAAGGCCGTGGAAGTTTATCGCGATCCGTTTCAGACGGCTGTTGTTAAAACGAAGCCGTTAAAATTAAATCCGGATCAAGATAAGGCGGTCAGTGCGATTTGTTCGGCCACTGATCATGAACAATCCGAAACGTTTCTATTAGAGGGGGTCACCGGCAGCGGCAAAACCGAAGTCTACTTACAGGCGATGGCCAACGCACTGTCGCAGGGCAAGCAGGCTTTAATGCTGGTCCCTGAAATTTCGTTAACGCCACAAATTGTCGGCCGGGTTCGTGGCCGTTTTGGCAAACAAGTCGCGGTACTGCACAGCGGTTTGTCCAGCGGTGAACGGTTTGATGAATGGCGCAGAATTCAGCGTGGCGAAGCCCAAGTCGTGGTCGGCGCGCGTTCTGCGGTATTTGCACCGCTGACGCATTTAGGCGTCATTATTGTGGATGAAGAACACGAAGGTAGCTATAAACAAGAGGATAATCCTCGCTACCACGCCCGTGACGTTGCGTTATGGCGGGGACGGTACCATCACTGCCCCGTGGTTTTAGGCAGTGCCACGCCGTCACTAGAAAGTCGCGCACGGGCTGAAAAGAACGTGTATACTAGGTTGTTGTTGCCCAACCGGGTCAATCACCAGGCGTTACCGCAAGTCACCATCGTTGATATGACGGAGGAATTGCGGCACCACAAGGAAAGTAACTTTTCCAGCGGGCTGCTGCAGGCCTTGCAGACCCGGCTGGCGCGCGGGGAACAGTCGCTGTTGATGCTGAACCGTCGCGGATATTCGTCATTTGTAATGTGTCGGGACTGCGGGTTTGTTTTACAATGTCCCAACTGCGATATTTCGCTGACACTGCACATGGACACCAAAACGATGAAGTGCCATTACTGCGGCCATGAAGAACCGATTCCGCACGTTTGTCCCAACTGTCATGGGCGCCATATCCGCTATTATGGCACGGGTACTCAAAAGGTTGAACAAGAATTGACTGAATTATTGCCAACTGCTCGCGTCATTCGGATGGATGTTGACACGACCCGGCGAAAGGGTGCTCACGAGCGTCTGCTGAAACGTTTCGGTGACCACCAGGCAGATATCCTATTAGGGACGCAAATGATCGCTAAGGGGCTGGATTTCCCTGATGTGACCCTAGTTGGCGTGCTGAATGCGGATACCGCCTTGGGTCTGCCGGATTTTCGGGCCAGCGAGCGGACGTTTCAACTGCTGACCCAAGTCAGCGGCCGGGCCGGGCGAGCATCCAAACCTGGTCAGGTCTTTATCCAGACTTATAATCCGGACCACTACGCGATTCAACTGGCGAAAACGCAGAACTACGAACAGTTCTTCGGCCGGGAGATGCAGCTGCGTCACCGGGGCAACTACCCGCCGTATTATTTTGCGGTTAAGCTGACCGCTAGTGACGTGGAAGAACGCAAGGCAGCTGAAGCCATGGTTAAGATCGTGCGCCAGTTAAAAACGGTATTGAGTCCCCAGGCAATCATCCTAGGGCCCACGCCAGGCGCCATTGCCCGCGTGAACAAACGCTACTATTATCAATTAGTGATCAAATATAAACGTGAATCACAACTGGATTCGGCCCTGTTCAAGATTTTAGGACAGGCTCAAAAACAGTCTCGTGGCGGGTTGCAAATTGCAATCGACCGCAATCCAATGAGCTTTATGTAAGCCAAAAGGAGAATAAGTATGACATCAATCGTCTTCATGGGAACACCCGAATTTTCAGCGCCAATTCTAGAAGCGCTGATTCAACACCATTACGACGTCAAAGCCGTTGTGACGCAGCCGGACCGACCAGTTGGCCGCAAACACGTGCTGACTGCTTCACCGGTTAAACAGGTCGCTTTGGCGCACAATATTGAAGTCCTGCAGCCGGAAAAAATTGGCGGCAGTGAAGAAATGGCCCGGGCCATTGAGCTGGCACCGGACTTTATCGTTACGGCGGCCTTTGGGCAATTTTTGCCCACCAAGCTGTTAAAGTCGGCTAAAACGGCCGCCATTAACGTGCACGCCTCGTTATTGCCTAAGTATCGTGGCGGCGCGCCAGTGCACTATGCCGTGATGAACAACGATGCTAAAACCGGTGTTTCAATCATTTACATGGTTAAAAAGATGGACGCTGGCGATATTATTAGCCAAAAGTCGATCCCCATTGAAAAGACCGATGACGTGGGCAGCATGTTTGATAAATTAAGCGTGTTAGGTCGTGACCTACTGCTGGAAACCTTGCCGAAGTTAATTGACGGTGATGTCGATCCGGTGCCACAAGACGAGGCGAAGGTCACCTTTTCGCCAACCATCAAACCGGCTGAAGAAGAAGTGGACTTCAGTATGTCAGCGACAATGGTCGACGCAAAGATTCGCGGTCTGCGGCCATTTCCAACGTCGTATATCATTTTATCGGGAACGAGAACCAAGCTGTGGGACGTCACGGTACTCCCTGATAAAACGGATTTAACGCCAGGCAAAGTCGTTGTGCACGAAAAGCACCGGCTAGTTCTATCGACTGGCGATCACGGCACCCTGCAGATCAATGCACTGCAGCCGGCAGGAAAACCGAAACAAAGCATTACTGACTTTTTGAACGGAACTGAGGATGCCCTAACAGAGGGCGAACAGGTGGTTAAACTATGAGTAAAGTTGATAACAATCCGCGGTCAATGGCCGTTACAGCACTGACCCGCGTCAAAAATGGCGCCTATTCTAATCTGCAACTGAATCAAATGATCGATGATTCCAATATTTCCCAACGTGATGCCGGTTTAATGACCACCATCGTGTACGGCGTCATTCAGCACCGCATGACCATCGATTACCAGCTAGAACCCTTCATCAAGAACCAAAAGCGCGTCGCTGACTGGGTCATGATCTTACTAGAGACTGCCGTTTATCAGATGCAGTATCTAGAACGGGTTCCCAAGCGGGCGATCTTTGATGAATCGATCGAAATTGCTAAAACCCGTGGCCATGAGGGTATTCGCCGGTTTGTGACCGGCGTGCTGCACCAAATGGACCGGGTGGGGATCAAAGACCCTGCTGACATTGATGATCCAATCAAACGGCAAAGTCTGGTCTATTCCGTCCCAGAATGGCTGATCAATGAGTTAACTGACCAGTTGGGGGCCGATAAGACCACCAGTATTTTAAAGAGTATTAACCATCCAGCTAACCAGTCGATTCGGGTCGCTACGGAACAGCTTTCCATGGCGGATGCGAAGGCGGCCTTGGAAGAAGAAGGCTACAAAGTAGCGGACAGTCAAGTGGCCGTTCAGGGATTCGTACTCAGCGGTAAACCCGCTAATCAGGCGAAGCTCTTTAAATCCGGTCAAGTGACCATTCAAGATGAAAGTGCTATGCTGCCCGCAGAAAGTATGCAGATTCAGCCTAACATGATGATCCTTGATGCCTGCTCAGCACCCGGTGGTAAAACGGTTCAGATCGCCGGACAGCTGTCAGCTGATCAACGCGGTCAAGTCGTGGCTTTGGACATTCACGAACACAAAGTTCATTTGGTCAAACAAAACGCTCGCCGGATGAACGTGAGTGATCGGGTCGTTACGCAGGCTATTGATGCCCGTAAGATCCAGGATGTCTTTAAAGATCAGACCTTTGACGAAATTCTAGTGGATGCGCCCTGTTCAGGGATTGGCCTGGTTCGTCGTAAGCCAGAAATTCGCTACGAAAAGCAGCTGAAAGACGTGACGTCCTTGGCTAAAATTCAACTGGATATTTTAAACGCCGTTGCTCAAAAAGTGAAAATTAACGGTATAATAACTTACAGTACTTGTACGATACTTAATCAGGAAAACCGGGACGTAGTGAAGGCCTTCTTGGCTGAACACCCTGATTTTGAATCACAACGGGTTGAAACCGCCCGTGATCTAAAGGCGGACCGGACAACTGATTATCTTGAAATTTACCCGGATGATTTTGATTCTGACGGCTTCTTTATCGGTCAGTTCAAGCGGGTACGTTAGTGGAGGTTACTCATGCAGATTGCTTATCGAACAGCAATAGGGAAGCGCCGACAAGATAACGAAGACAGCATTGGCATATTTACCAACCAGAGTGGCGTAACACTGGCCATCATTGCGGATGGTATTGGTGGTAATCAGGGTGGCGATGTGGCTTCTGAAATGGCGGTGGCGCACATGGGCCATTCGTTTCAGCCGACCACGGTCAAAACGATCGACGAAACCAAAAACTGGCTGCAAAACCAGATCTCATCTGAAAATCAGGACATTCGCGATCGGTCTGAACAGTACCTTGATCTAAAGGGCATGGGGACGACCGTGGTGCTAACGGTGATCTTTGACCAGACGGTGCTGATTGGCAACATTGGTGATAGCCGAGCTTACCTGTTGCGTGATCACGTTTTTTCTCAAGTGACGGAAGACCATTCGCTGGTCAATGAACTGGTCAAACGGGGTGAACTGTCAAAGCAGGCGGCCCGGGTTCACCCCCAAAAAAACGTCATTACCCGGTCTTTGGGGATTGAAAAAGCGGTCCAAATTGACATGCATTACTTAGAATTAACGGATAACGATATGCTGCTGCTCTGTTCGGACGGCTTAAGCGATATGGTCAATGATGATCAGATTCAAGCTGTCCTTGAATCTGACGCAGCGTTGCAGGCAAAATGTGATGAACTCATTAAGTTAGCTAACGATGCTGGCGGTTTGGATAATATTAGTGTGATCTTGATCGATGACCAATCGGAGGTGGCTGACTAATGCGACCAAATTACGTTTTAGGCGGCCGATACCGAATTCTGAAAGCCTTAGGCGAAGGCGGCATGGCAAACGTTTATTTAGCCCATGATCTCATTTTAGACCGGGACGTTTCCGTGAAGCTATTAAGACTTGATCTACGCGACGATCCCCATACCATCAAGCGGTTTCAGCGGGAAGGGTTAGCGGCCACTGAGCTGGTTCACCCAAACATCGTGAGCGTGTATGACGTGGGTGAAGAAAACGGCATGCAGTACATGGTGATGGAATACGTGAAGGGGATGGACTTAAAGGCCTACATCAAAAAGCACTTTCCCATTCCTTATCAGGAAGTCATCAACATTATGGAACAGGTGCTGTCGGCCGTGGCAGTCGCGCATGAACACAATATTATTCACCGTGACCTGAAGCCGCAAAACATCCTGATCGATGAAAATGGGGTCACCAAGATTACCGATTTTGGGATTGCAGTGGCCTTATCAGAGAATGCACTGACTCAAACGAACACGGTATTGGGTTCAGTTCACTATTTGTCCCCAGAACAGGCCCGTGGCGGTATGGCGACTAAAAAGTCGGATATTTACTCGTTAGGGATCATTCTCTATGAACTTTTAACGGGAACGGTGCCCTTTAAGGGTGAAACCGCGATTTCAATTGCCATCAAGCACTTTCAATCCGATATTCCATCCGTCCGTGAATTTGATCCGCGGATTCCGCAGGCGTTAGAAAACGTGGTCTTAAAGGCCTCCTCCAAGCGGCCGGCTGACCGTTACGAAACGGTGACCGATATGGCCAATGATCTGGAGACGGCGTTATCGCCGAGGCGGGCATCAGAACCGAAGTTTGTACCTAATTCAGAAGTTGATGATGGTGAAACCAAGGTGCTTGACCCGGCTGCTTTACATTCGCAGGCGGTTCAAGATGAGACTGAGACCCCGCCGGTAAAAGATGATGACACCCCACCGGTTAAGCCGAAAAAAAAGCGGCGGCATCGGCGGCGCTTACGTTACATTTTATTGGGATTAGCGGTTATTTTGCTGGCAGCGGTGGGTCTGGCGTTTTGGCTGGGCCGTCCCCAATCAGTGACGGTACCGGATGTGAGTGGCCTGACGGTAAATGAGGCGCAGCAAAAATTATCCGATAATGATTTGAATACTGGTTCGATTAAACGGCAATCCAGTGTGGATATTAAGAAGAACCTGATCATTAAAACGTCACCAGCAGCGGAGCAAACGGCTAAAAAGAACGCTAAGATCAGCCTCTACGTCAGTACGGGACCGCGGTTAGTCAAAGTTGGCAACTACGTGGGTCAATCCTATACACGGGCGGAAGCGCTGCTGAAGGCCAAGGGGATCACCGTTAAGCGGCAAAATGAGTCGTCTAACGAGGTGCCCATCGGTAACGTGCTCCAGCAAAGTGTCGAAAATGGCCAGCGCATCGATCCGAAAAACACCACGGTGACTTTAACGGTTTCAGCTGGTCAGCGGCAGTTGCAGCTGGCTGATTTAACGGGTAAAAATAAGGCTCAGGTTCAGCGGTATGCGACGCGTGAGTCGATCAATATTTCCTTTAGGTACCGGTATGATAACCGAACTAAAGACACGGTCATTGACCAAACTCCTGGGGCCGGCAGTACGGTCAGGGAAGGGTCAACCGTGGTTGTCACCTTGTCCAGAGGGAAAAAGCCAGTCTCGAAGTCCGAACCAAAAGTTGAAGACTTTAACGTTGACGTTGATATTCCCTTTGAAGCCAGTGCTTCTAGCTCCAGTGATTCAAGCAAGACTAGCAGCTCGTCTTCATCTAGTGACGACGTGAATACCGTTCAAATCTACATCCGGGATCACGATCATAGCTACAAAACGGTTTATAAGCAATTAACTATTGCTCAGGATACCCAAGTCTCGATTCCGTTTGCGGTGGCTTCCGGTAAGAGTGGCGGCTATAAAATCGTTCGGGATGGTAAGGTTATTTTATCCGATAACAACGTGACTAAAAATTCTCATTAATAATTACTGCATTTTAAAACCAGTTCTTTTATAATATAAGAGAACTGGTTTTAATTATCCAGAATTATGAAAGGTGGCGTTGATGTGGCGGAAGGCCAAATTCGACAATCATTAAGTGGCTTTTATGATGTCATGACGGACTCAGGAAGACTGGTACGCACCCGTGCTCGCGGTAATTTCCGTAACCGGAAGATTACGCCGCTAGTGGGGGATCGCGTTGTGATCGATGCGCCTAACGATCACGAAGGCTATATTTTAGAGGTTAAGCCCAGGCGCAACTCATTGGTCAGACCACCAGTTGCCAACGTTGATCAGGCAATCGTGGCGACGGCTGTGCGCCAGCCAGCCTTTTCAACTAATCTGCTTGACCGGCAGTTATTGGCCCTGGAGATTGCCGATATTGAACCGGTGATCTATCTGACCAAGACTGACCTGCTGACGGCAGCTGAACAGACTGAATTTGCTGGAATTGCGGCTGCGTATCGCAAAATTGGCTATCAGGTCGTGTATACGGCCGAACCATTTTCGGCAGCGGCACTAAAAGAAGTGGACGACCTGCTAGCTGGTAAAGTGAGTGTCATCATGGGTCAGACTGGGGCTGGTAAGTCAACTTTGCTGAATCACGTGGCGCCAGATTTAAAATTGGCCACCGGCGAGATCTCTGCTGCCTTAAATCGTGGGAAGCATACCACCCGGCGCGTTCAATTACTGGCAGTGGCTGGTGGCTTAATTGCTGACACACCAGGATTTTCATCGTACGATACGTTTTCAATGGATGCCAGATCATTAGGCAAGTATTTTCGTGAATTCCGTCGCGCCTCTGTTGATTGCCGTTTTCGGGGCTGTGTCCACGTCAATGAACCCGGCTGTGCTGTGAAGGCATTAGTTGAGTCAGGTGATATTTTACAATCGCGTTATGACAATTACCTGCAGCTGTATCAGACTCTGAAGAATCAAAAACCAAATTATCGCAAATCTGAGAAATGAGGGATTATGTATGAAAATCGCACCATCAATTTTAAGTGCTGATTATGTTAATCTTCAAAGAGATATTGAAAAAGTGGACAAGGCTGGTGCTGAATACCTCCATATTGACGTTATGGACGGCTCATTTGTACCCGCTATTTCCTATGGTCCAGGTTGGTTAAAGGCCATTCGCCCAATTACTAACATGACCTTGGATGTTCACATGATGGTCCAAAACCCAGAACGGTTCGTTGAACAGTTTGCTGAAAACGGTGCTGACATCATTGGTGTGCACGTTGAAGCAACGCCACATATTCACCGGGCACTGCAATTGATCAAAAACGCTGGTGCCAAGGCCGAAGTTGTGATCAACCCAGGGACGCCTGTCGAAGCAATCAAGCCCGTTTTATATATGGTTGACCAAGTACTTGTCATGACGGTTAACCCCGGCTTTGGTGGCCAAAAGTTCCTGCCTGAAACGTTGAAGAAGATTACGCAACTCGACCAATTGAAGCAAACTGAAGGCTATGACTTTGACATCGAAGTTGATGGCGGCGTTAAGAACACGACCATCGTGGACTGCCAAAAAGCTGGTGCAACCGTTGCTGTTGCTGGCTCATACGTCTTTGACGGGGTTGACCCTGCTGCTAAAGTTAAAGCTTTGAAGGATGCGACCAAGTAAATGACACATCTTAACTTGCTGGTAGGTGGTCCTACCAGTGAATGGCCTGAGCAGTTAAGTGCTGGCAAGGTAAGCGGTGACTGGATCGGTGCTGACCGTGGCACGCTGCGCTTATTAAAGCTGGGCATTACGCCATTAGTGGCCATTGGCGATTTTGATTCGCTGACTGCTGATGAACTAAAGCGCGTTAAAGGTGCAGTTGCTGACATTCGGCAGGCCAAACCGGAAAAGGACGAAACCGATACGCAGCTAGCTGTGACCGTGGCGCTACATGAATTTCACTACGACCGGTTAGACATTTACGGGGCCACTGGTGGCCGTTTAGACCATTTCCTGGCTAACCTATGGATCGTTTTGGAACCGCGGTACCGCCAATTTGCACCGAAGATTCGCTTTATTGATCGGCAAAACACGATTACGTTTTACGCACCGGGTTCGTATGAGATCACTAAGGAACCGGATAAAAAATATTTGGCCTTTGTGACTCTTGAACAGGTGAATAACTTGACCTTGCCTGATGAAAAGTACAATTTGCAGGGTAAAAACGTGACCCGGCCAATTTCTTACGCCAGTAATGAATTTGTTGGCGACACCGGTCATTTTTCATTTGATAGTGGCATGGTGGCTGTTATTCAAAGTAAAGATTAATCATTTTTGGAAGGGGTTAGGTGCTGATCAATCGCACCTAACTTTTTTAGGTGCACAAAAAAATCACCGCTAACGAAATTGATCGTTAACAGTGGTTCTTTTGGTTGAAAGAAAGATTTTAAAAATTCACAAAAAAAGCTTGGCTACCGCGCCAAACTTTCTTAACTAAACTCGAGTCACTTTGCCTGACTTCAAAGTTCGTGCAGAAATCCAAACCTTCTTAGGCTTGCCATCCACTAAAATACGAACTTTTTGCAAGTTTGGCTTCCAAGCACGCCGTGATGAATTCAAGGCGTGAGAGCGCTTGTTACCGAAACGGGTGCGCTTACCGTTGATGAAATCCTTTGCCATGGTAACTACCTCCTTTTAGACTTATCTAAAAAACGTTGCTTTTTAGCTCACTAAAATAATTTATCATAACCCCCGGTGGAATGCAATAGTTTTCTTTCAAGTAATTTTACTTGACAGCAATCAATCCGATTAATTATCATAACGGTAATGCCCAATTTGTGGTAATATAAATTATCGTGAAGACTAGTATGCAAGGAGGCTACTCTAGATGGCCGTAAAAATTAAAACAAAACATGGCTTAATCGATATTGATAATGATGTCATTGCTACAGTCGTTGGTGGTGCTGCCACTGATTCATATGGTGTTGTAGGTATGGCAAGCAAGAACCAGATCCGGGATAACGTAAATGTTATTTTGAATCGTAATAATTATGCCAAGGGCGTTGTCGTCCGTCAAGAAGATAACGGGGTTGCAGTTGATGTCAATATTATTGTCAGCTACGGAACGAAGATTTCAGAAGTTTCCCGAACCGTTCAATCAAAAGTGAAATATAATTTGGAAACGATGCTTGGAATTACTGCCAATGCTGTTAACATTACAGTTCAAGGCGTTCAAGTATTAAGTGAGTAAGAAGCGGAGGATAAAGTTGTTGCAAACGAAAGAAATAACGAATCGTGAGTTCATCAAAATGATTGAGGCTGCCTCAGCAGCACTGGATCAAAACGCTGAATTCATTAATTCATTAAATGTGTTTCCGGTGCCCGATGGTGACACTGGGACTAACATGAGTTTGTCGTTGGATAGCGGCTTAAAGTACGTTAACGAATCAAGTAGCACCAAAGTCGGTGAATTAGCCCAAGCCCTCGCAAAGGGACTGTTAATGGGTGCCCGTGGTAACTCTGGTGTTATTTTATCGCAGATTTTTAGGGGCTTTTCAAAGGCCATTGCGGACAAAGATACCTTGTCAGCTTCTGACTTGGTCGATGGCATCGCGGCCGGTGCTCAAACCGCCTATAAAGCGGTTATGAAGCCAACTGAAGGCACCATCCTGACCGTTATTCGGGAAGCTGCTAAGGCGGCCCGTAAGACGGTGGCTCGCGAAGATGATATCGTAGCCGTGATGGATGCCACTTATGATGCGGCTGCGGCTGCTTTAAAAACCACGCCTGATCTACTACCTGTTTTGAAGCAGGTTGGTGTGGTGGATTCTGGTGGTCAAGGGCTAACTTTTGTGCTTCAGGCATTTGATGATGTCTTAAATGGCCGTGAAACGGCTCAAAAGGGCGCTCACCAGCCTAATCCTACCGAGATGGATGAAATGGTCGATGCTGAACACCATCGCAGTGTGCAGGGTAAATTGAACCCTGACGACATTGTCTATGGTTACTGCACCGAGATCATGGTTCGTATCGGCCGGGGTAAACAAGTTGAACACAAGTTTGACTATGATACCTTCTATGATTATCTGGCTAAGTTGGGCGATTCATTATTAGTGGTCAACGATGACGAAATCGTGAAGGTCCACGTTCATACGGAACACCCAGGTAAGGTCATGGCTTGGGGCCAGTCATTTGGTGACCTGGCTAAAGTCAAAGTTGATAACATGCGTCTCCAGCAAGAGACCATCATTGAAAATGACGAGGAAAACGCTGCGAGTGAAGCACCAGTTGCCACTGCCGAAGCGCCTGCTGAAGCCCCTGAGACGGCCATCATTACGATTGCTGCTGGTAAGGGGATGCAGACCCTGTTTAAGAGTTTAGGGGCCACCACCGTTATTTCTGGCGGTCAGACCATGAATCCAAGTACCCAAGATATTGCGGATGCAATTCAAGAAAGTCACGCTAAGCAGGCCATCATTGTGCCGAACAACGGCAATATTTTCTTAGCTGCTGAACAAGCAGTTAAGGTCGTTGATGTTCCGGCAGTGATCGTGCACAGCAAGACAATCTCTCAAGGCATGACCGCAATGTTGGGCTTTGAACCGGATCATACCCTTGAAGAAAACCAATCCGCTATGGAAGACAACCTGTCGACCGTTAAGAGTGGTGAAGTCACTCACGCTATCCGTGATACCCAAGTCGATGGCTTTGATATCAAGAAGGGCAACTTTATGGGCATCATTGACGGTAAGATCTCGGTTGTGACTGACAGCACCGAAAAAGCCGCCATTCAAATGGTCACTAAGATGGTCGATGAAGACAGTGAAATCGTGACGATCATTTACGGTGTCGATACGGATAAGCAAACTGCTGAACACGTTCAGGCAGCCGTTGAAAAGATCGACGATGAGCTGGAAGTTGAAATTCACGAAGGGGACCAACCGGTTTATCCGTTTGTGATCTCGGTGGAATGACTTTATTCAGAATCAGCATAACTAAATTGAACTAAAACATAATGGAGACGCTCTTTTAACGAGGGTCTCCATTTTTTTGGTTGCATTTAATTAGTGTTTTTGGTGGCTGTTGGTGACACCCAAATAAAAATGGTAACATCCAGCTAAATGGCGTTTTAAGCCGAACTATTTATTGGACGGAATTGGGCTTAAATCATCCTCAACCCCTCTAAAGGCTTGAATTGAGCCTTCTGGGGTCTCTCTGGTGTATGAGTCGGTCATTTCAATGTTGGAATGGCCAAGCCAGTGCATCGCGTCAGTGTCAGAAATTTTTGCATTTGAACGTACCTTGGTTGCAAAGTAGTGTCTAAATTTGTGGGGATTAATTTTAACACCGGACACAAGGCTGATCCTGGCAAACAAATCCGCTGGTCGTTCTGGCTGATATGGGTTTACCGGTATCAGGATTGACCCAGATGAAATAGTTATCGGGGACTGTGCCTTTAAAATCTCATATTTCAATGTCTGAAGGGGACTGTCTCCGATATTTTGGGACATATTATTTGAATCAATTAGTTTGAATCAATTAGTTTGAATCAATTAGTTTGAATCAATTAGTTTGAATCAATTAGATAGATAGGAAAAACTAATTGATTAGTCAGTCCCGTTTCTTCACCGTCAAGAAAGCCATTAATCTTTTTAAATATAATTTGTAAATCAATATTTATGGTATTGTGCCCATTAGTGTTTATCGCCATTTCAGCGTCAGTTTTGTTGTTTACACTAGTTACGGCAAACTTGGATAAGCCTGCTTGCGTTTAGATTTTCCTTGAATTCACCCGATGCTCAGCAGGCCATTGCTGGCGTGCAGGGCAAAATATCCAACGTTGCTTGTATTTATCTTCGATACCAGCTTGAACTATTCGTTCTGGCATAATACGTTCTTGACCCATGACCAGAGACATGCAGCATATAGCCATCTTTACCCATGTGATAGAACGGTTTTACGTGAACCGTACGTCCGGCATGTAGACGAAGATAACTGCCTAATGAACTATTAGCAAAACTGCCACCCCAAATGAAGTGGTATACGGTTATACTACGTGTAACATATGCTCGATGATATGAACTGGCATTTGCAGTTTGTGGTTGTGCAGTGGTAGCAGCGCCTAATGAAAGGGCAGCCACACCTATCATTACATAGTGTTTTAACTTCAATTGAAATATCTCCTTAGATTACAGCCGTTAGGGTTGTTTGCTTATTATTAATTAGTTAGTATTTTTAAAATTTAGTATTCGAATTTCCAATGTGATCCGTTATATTTATAGGTTTTTAAATCAGTATCAGTATCATTTTCATATGTCCATTCAGTACCAACATAAACATGAGTGCTTTTCTTGAGACGTGCATATTTGCTTGTGGGTTTAAAGCTTGACCAAATACCATCCTTTTCGCGATGTGCACTATATGGTCGAATATCATGTCCTTTGTTGTCAGAATAGTAAACTTTGCCGTTTACTTTTAGCATTAAGACATTGCTTTGTTCATTTTCATTAATCCATTTAGCAGAAACTTGTTTTCTTACATTTGAAAATGTCCCAACTGAATCATTCTGGTTTTCCGCATTATCGGCTGAACCATATAAATCTATACCAGTAGAATGTATATCTAAGTATGCAGGGCTCCAAGAATTATAAAAGAAGTTGATGTTGTCGGCTGTCCTAAAATTAACCTTTTTAGGCGACATTTCATGACTACTACCACGGGTAAAGTGCAAATAAGCTGTGTCATAGAGTACGGTTACTCGGTGAGCACTTTTATACGTCATAGAGACACCATCGTAAGAGTGGTGGGCTGGATTCAGATTATATTTGTTGTAGCCGGCGGGAGAATAATAAAGTGTATGCCAAGCACCATCGTAGAAGTTAGCATGATACTTATGACAGTTTAGATAGTAGCTTTCACCCCATTTGTTTGCATGCCAATCGTGACGCATTCTAGCTGGTACTGCGGCTGCTGAAGCTTGTGCCGGTTGTGATGTAATTGCTACTATACCTAATGAAAGGGAAGCAATACCTAATAATACATAATTTCGCAATTTCAATTGAAATATCTCCTAATATTTAATTCAGCTTTTATCATCATCAATGTCTGAACGGTGCTCATTAAAAATATTGTATGTTTCGAGGATGAGTTCTTTAAGCTTGTCTCGATCCCATAAGTCAACATCCATTGTAGCTGCAGCGTCAGTAGCATTGGGTGTGAAATAGTTATTAGTGATAACTATATTTTTGTCAGTTTTATAATACGATCCGCCAGAGTATGCTTCTTGGACAGCTGAATTGCCAACTGGCGTGGTATACAGCTTGCACTGGATGCCATAGTAGGTATTTCCATTATGTGCTAGTACATCTAGTCCATTGTCGCCGGAAGCAGAAGTGGTGGCTACATTTGTGTATCCAATTCGTTTTAGAAGATCGGCTACATATTTTTCAAAGCCTAAACCGGTCATACCGTCAATCTTTACTAGTTCATTATCAGCCGAATAGTCCAAAAAATTTTGAAATATTTCACTGGAGTAGAAGAAAATCACTTGTTGTTTTTCTTGGTTAACGTGTTCAATCTCTTGTAATGTCTTTGCATTGTCGGGGTCAGAAAGCTTTTTTTGAAGATCTGCAATTTTGTTATTAACTTCCTGCAGTTCTTTTTTTGATTTCGTAATTTTTTCTCGAATGAAATCAAGTTCTGAATTTTTGCCTGCAATGCGAGATTCTATTTGGTTTGCTTCTTGTTCTCGGACAACTTTTCTGTTCTCGATTCCTTTAACCGCTCTTTTAACGTCGCCTAACGCTATTTGTTCTTGCATAATTTTGTTGTTTTTAATTTCTTCAGTTTCACTATTGGCATTTTCTAACACTACTTGTTGGTGTTCAATATTATCTTTGAGAGAATCTAAGTTTGACTGCTTTTCGGCTAGATAAAAGTTTAAAGTATCTAAATTTGCCTGTTTCTTTTGTATATTTGAATTAAGTTCAGTCAGTCTATTGCTTGCTTCCACTTGCTGTTTGTGGAGCCACTTTGTGCTTTCATTCAACTGGGCTGCTTTAGACGTATAAAAAAGTGCAATAAACTTTGACCACACCGGAGGCATAATAAGTAGGCCAACTGCCCAGATTATTAATACGATGATAATAATAGTAACGGCAGTACCAAAATTTATACCAGGTTCAAACAATGCCATGGCGGAAATCAATCCAGCTAAAATAATTACAAACGATAAAAAATATCGGAAGATTTTTAGCGCTTTTGACATCATATCTTCCTTACTTAGTGAGATGCATTCTATCTGATTATGTCTTTATTTGATTGATTTGTAATAGAAACCCATACATAAAGGCAAAAAATCACTAGCCTAATGCCATTCCAGACAGCCTATATGCACAGATCAAGTCAGAATAATTGGCTGGTAAACAGTCATTTTCTTCTATATAAAGTTGAGCCGGCAGGGACACTGTAAACTCTCATTGGCTTCATTCTCTAAAACAGAGTGAGCGTGGTTGTTTAAATAATAATAGTCAATCAAGCCTTCCTACATAATCACATGTCCCAGCTCGTATACCATCGTGAATGGGTCGATAGTGTGATATCGATGAGTGACAATCTGCGTTGCAATCATCGCAACTGATCACAGTATTAAATCTCGATTTAACTCGGCTGTACTAATTTTTGAATATCTTTCACCTGAAATGACAAAGAAACTTCTTGAGTTTCAGACAAAATATAACCCCGAATTGTCAAGTCAAGTGCAACGTTAATGACCTATTCTCATAATTGGTCTAGTAGCGACTATAAATCAGGCATAAGTGAACTAGGTGTGCGATATCCTAGAATTCGTCTTGGACGGTTATTTAGTGCATCTTGAACAGCCTGAATCATAGTAATGTCATAATCATGCAGAGAGTGTCCCTTGGGAATGAACTCACGAATAAGTCCATTGTGGTTTTCATTGGTCCCCCGTTCCCATGGCGAGTAGGGATGAGCGAAGTAGATCTGTGTTCCTTGGACCTGAGCGAGCTCTGCGAACTCACTACCGTTGTCAAAAGTAATGGACTTAAAGTGTTCATCACCGTAATCAGCCAGAATCGTCTGAAGACTGTTACGACAAGTTACAGCATGATAATTCGGGATCTTATAGATAATCTGAAAACGGGTAGTTCGTTCTGTCAAAGTCATTAAGGCTGGTTGATCTTCGGTCCGCTTACCTTTAACCAGATCACCCTCCCAGTGACCAATTTCAGTTCTCGTTGCAACAACTGCCGGCCGTTCAGTAATTGAGGCTCCTAAGATGTGCTCATGCGTGCATGGGACTTACCATTGCCTTTAACACGTCGGCGTAATTTCATCGGCAGATCACTATTGCGTAAGGACAAGACCCCAGAATCAATATCACGGTATACTGTGGGAGTTGATGGACAATCTCGCTCTGGATAGGCTTGCCGATAGTAGTGAACGAACGTATCCACACTGTGTACGCGTGGTCGCCGGCGAAGCTCAACCTGTAGCTGGGTATAAAAGTCTGGGCAGGTCTGCCATTTGTGCTGCGAGCGACACCCCTGACGGTGTCGCTCATAAACTGCTTGCCCAGTGTCCGCTAAATAGACAGTGACCCGTTTGTGATTACCCTTAATCTGAGTGGTAGTACCACGTTTAATTTCACGGCTGATAGTAGCCTTATTACGGCCTAAACGTCGCGCAATTTCCGAAATTGATGGAAGTGGTTTCGTAGTGCCGTCACTCCGACGCTGTGGCGTCCGCCAGGCTTCAATCTTGCCTCTTTCTGTGGAAGACAGTTGTGTATAATGATGAGACATGATAGTCTGAGATTGGGTCATGATGGATTCCTCTTTCTTAGTGGTGTGGTTACTAATAAGAATAGGTCATCATGACCTTTTTGGTCTAGTTATTTATCGTTGCACTTAGAGTTTAAACTCGGGGACAAAATATAACCCATTTTTGGGTGTAACCATTTTGGAGCATATTTCGAATGACGGAAACGGCTCCAAAGATTGTGCGGAAGGGCAAGTTTCATCACAATCATTCCATCACTATACGGTTCTTCAGCGTGAAAGACTAAATCAAGTTGAGCGAAGCCGTGTGCTGGTACAGTTCCATAGTTGTTTCGTGGTAATTCTATTGCGATTGATTCACTGGATGGTTTCCCATCTTTGAATGGTATTAGGGCCTCTGCAGTTTTTCCAGCCAAATTATTTAAGTAAGTGAATTTGATTAACGTATAGTAATCAATTTCTCCTGAATCTGAAAGCATTCGTAAATCAAAATAGCTTATGTCATTTGCTGAAGGGTTAATTATCCACAAAGTTAAATGCTGGATACTAACTTCCTGATTAAGAATGGAACCACCATCATTTAAAAGAATTCCGGCTGCGGGTTTAGCGATTTTATCAGATTCTATCAATAATTTGGCATTACTATTTTTCCATGCTATAAAGCCTGCTATGGCTGTGATGATTGCTATCCATTGAGTTGAAACTTGATGCAAAATCCATTCAATTATCCCGTTCATGCTTTCACCTTGTTACAAGGCGAGAAGTTGAAGAAGTCATGAACAGAAATTCCAAGCACGCGATAAACGTTTCTAATAGTTGTGATAGTTGGCTACTTGCTACGCTCTTCAAACATTGCATTAACTGTTGATTGGCTCATATCAGCTAAAGTAGCGATTCGGTTAATTGGTAGTTTCCTTTTAGTAATTAATTCCATTAAGTGCTTAGAAATTAACTCTCCATCAGTTTTCATAATATTACTCCTAACGCTTGAACATACCTTTAATGTTTGAATTGCGCATATCCCTGAAATATAGTTTATGGGAATTATACCGTTTAACCTTATAACTCCATGAAATACCACCTGCTGGTGCATTATCGTATACACGGCCCTTTAAATAATAAACATGATGTCCAAGATAGCGATATTTTGTGTGCAGCATATATTGTGGATCGCCACCCATAGATGGTGCATAGTATAATGTTGATTTGCCAAATTTTACCTCTGCGGAAACACCAGCGGTTCTCCCACGCCATTTTGTATTGCGTAAACTCTTTGGAAAACCCTTGTGGTATGTTGCTGCATTGGCAGTTGTAGATATAGCGCCAACGCCAGTAATTAAGCCAGCTGACAATGCTAACGTGACTAAGATAGATTTTTTCATAATGTAATTCCCCCTACAAGCTTAAATATACTGCTAATCCGTTCATTAGTTAATGACAATTAGGACAATAGAATGTATGTCCATGCCGTGATGCATTTTACGATTGGCAAGATGCAATGACATGACAAAAGTTGACAGAAAAAAAGAAGGCGAAATGCCTTCTAAAAAATAATTGCTATTATGAGTTTGTCCAACTGTTCTTAGGATGCCAGCCATATCCCTTTGCGGAATTATGTAACCTGTTGATGTTCATCAAGTAATAGTCATTGTCTCGGTAATATTGAAGGACGTCTTGATCTTTCTTGTGTGGCATGAAAAGGCTGTATGCAGCATTATCCGTATCACGGAAGCTATTGTAAACAGTTATAGTACCGTGTGGTTTAACCGTAACGTGAGAATGAGGATGATCAACTCGCTTTGTATAGTTTCCATCGGGGTCAGGACTAAGACTAGACATATACATTTGGGTAAAGTAAAATTTGACGGAATTGTTTGTACGATTGGTGATTCGTGTATCATATACAGCAACGTCATTCCAGTCCGATGAATTGTTTGTGACACGCGATAATTGCTTATCGAGTTTAAATTTAAAATGAACGCCATCATAGTCAGAAGAACGAGCTATCGAACCATAATTTATTGTTTTAGCTTGAGCATCAGTAGTTGTAATTGAAGTAGCTGCTACACTGAATAGACCAATACTTAAAGCAAGTGTTACTAATACAGATTTTTTCATATTTTCCTCCTAGTAATAAATATATTACTCTAGTTAATTTGTTAGAAATAGTTGTAATAAGTCAAGCAAATAGATAAAGAGGCAAAATAAAAAGTCCACATCTCTATGGACTAATCAATTACCGTACCCATTTAGTTGTCTTATACATTGAATCATTATTGATGCCATGGTACATGGTGTGACCTTTAGTCCAATAGGGTGTTTGTTCTAATATCTTCATGCTATCTACAGTATATTTATTGCCCTGTTTAAGAACCCACTTAAAAGTAATATGTGTTATGTATTTGCCACCTTTGGGAGCCCAGTAAATATGATGTTTGGTAATTTTGGTTTTGTATTTGCCACAATGCCAAACATGTTGGAAAGTTTTAGGCATCCCATCTACCTTATGATCTTTAGCCTGTGCCGTTGGCGTAACAGACAGTACAGACGCAAAAGCTAATCCGATTAAAGCAAACTTTGTTCCAATTCTCATTTTCTTCATCTCCCGATTTATAAGTATACAGGAGTTCTAATATAACTAACAGATTTATTTGATAAACCAAGTATATTTAAAAATCAATCCAGCAAATAAAAAAGGCCATCCTAGGTTGGATGGCATGTGCTCCATAATAGTTAGACAGAAATTTAACTACTATGGGACACCTCATTTTTTGTTTGTATTGGCCGTTCTTTTGAGTACTTATTGATGTTGTATTTCGTTTCATAGTCACAAATTCTGGAACATTTATTTAGATTTAATGATTTACATAGTAATAATAGTGAGATTTAGAAACCTTGTGAAAATAACGGCCACGATAACTAAACTTATTCTTGGCGTAACGATTCAGCCTGTAAGTAACGTGTACCGTGTTTCCCATATAAACTGAAGCATGAATCGTATAATGATGACCGTTGTGATTGATCCTGCTGATGTGAAAAGAATCAGCATCCCCCTGTGGTATTGCGTCAGTTATTGTATGTTTGCGTAACCACATAGCCTGATTACTTGATGAAATGTAATAACCCCTCATTGAGCTAGGAATTGAATGATAGGTGCTGGCTCCAGCAGTTGATTGTGCAAAAGGGATGCCAGTTCCCAGCACTAGGCCAGCAGCGCCTAATAATACATATTTTCTTAATTTCAATTGAAATATCTCCAGTTTATTTATTTAAAATTATTAACGGTAATAGACGTCAGTGCTGCCGCCAACACCATAATGCAAATATATCTTGTTGTATCCATGCTTTAACCATAGTGGCTGTTCGTTTGAAAAATGAATACAATGATAGCCATGAGAAGACTTGGTAATGTATTTAACGTGTGATTTGACACCGCCAAGTTTCAGATAATGGGCCGACAGTGTCAGGTGCTGTGGTCCTGAATAATGACCTCTCCACGATCTAGAAATACTGTGTGTACTGGCTTCTGCGGTTTGTGGCTGTGCCAATGCGACATCGGTTGCACCTAATGAAAGAGCAGTCACACCTAACATGACAAGTTTCTTGAAATACATAAGATTCAATCTCCTAAAATGAATTCAGCTTTTACCGTCATCGGTTTCTGGACTAATCATATATTTTATTTAAACACTCCGAAACGTACTAATCGTCTAAACCCAGCCACGAATAAGGATAGTTTTCCACGGGCTTCCTGCTATTGTAAGACATGTATTTACCGTGAGCGGAAAGTTTAAAACCAATTTTATTTGGGGAGTATTTGTGAAAAAAGATGATACCATGTTGGCCACCATACGCAGCAGTCATATGAATTTTGTAAGTGTGGTTGCCGAGATATTGATTGTACCGGACGGGAAAGTACAAGGGATCATTGTAAGTGGTACTTAATGCAAAACCGTGTTTCGTGCCTTGGTATAAATGGGCTTGTTCGTAGGTCTTGCCCTGAACTGTTTGATAATCAATATGGTGTTTCCATTTTCCAACAAAGGCCTGGGGCAGTCCTTTATGTAACGTTGCAGCGTGCACAGTGATCGTTGAAGTAGCCAGTGTGCCTAATAGGCCAATACTTAAAGCGGTTGTTACTAATCCAGTTTTAGTCATGATTTCCTCCTCGATAAATATTCTACGCTGACTGAGTAGAAAAAGGACGTTAGTTAAGTAATTAACGTTAAGTTATTTTGGCCATTTACGTTGTTAGGCCAGTGAATCATTCCCAGAGTCACGCGATGTCCGGCTGGTTTTTTCGGTTTGTTTCGATTATAATGTAGGACGTTGTAAACTAAAATATTGTTTGATAATTTGAACTTCGAACACCACAAATGATGTCGAATAATTAAAGTCATTCAGTTTCATTAAGTGGCGGCTCAATAGAACCGGCACTTTGTTTGTTAGTTGTTAGGTTAGGAGGGAGTTTCGTGGGGTTATCTGATTCCGTGACGGTATTGCCAGGCGTTGGACCGAAACGGGTTGCGGCACTGGCAGATCTGGGTATTACGACAATCGAATCGTTACTGACTTACTATCCGTTTCGCTACGAAGATCTGCGGGTGAAGGCTTTAAACGAAATTGGTGACCAGGAGCAAGTGACCTTAAAGGGCATCGTGGCCGCACCGCCAACCTTAAGTCGCTTTGGCCGCAAAAAGAGCCGGTTGAATTTTCGGCTGCTGATTGGCCAAGACGTGGTTCCCGTAACTTTCTTCAATCAGCCATGGTTAAAAAAGAGTATCGAAGTTGAATCACCAATCATGGTCTACGGCCGTTTCGATGCGAACCGTAAACAGCTTAATGGTATGAAGATCCTTAGCAGCGGCAAAGCTGACCCCATGGCCTCCGTTTACCCGTCTAATCAGGGGATTCGCCAAAAGACCATTCAGCAATTAGTCGTTGCGGCCTGGGACAAATACCACACGGAGATTCACGATTTAGTTCCCATTGCGATTAAAACGCATTACCGGTTGCTGGACCGGGCGCAGATGATTCACGATATGCATTTTCCAAAGGATCTTAAGGCGGCTAAGGCGGCCCGGCGATCAGCAAAATTCGAAGAGTTCTTTCGCTTTCAGATGCAGCTGCAATTGCTGAAACGGCGGGATGAAACCCAGGCCGGAATTGCCATTGACTATGACAACCAGCGACTGAAGCGCTTCGTTCAAGCGTTGCCTTATGAACTAACGGCGGCCCAAAAACGGGTGGTCAATGAAATCTGTGCCGACTTAAAACGGCCAATTCACATGAACCGGCTCTTACAGGGTGACGTTGGCAGTGGTAAAACGGTGGTAGCGGCAATTTGTATGTACGCGGCCATTACTGGCGGCTACCAGGCGGCCTTGATGGCGCCAACTGAAATCTTGGCAGAGCAACATGCCAATAACTTGCAGGCACTCTTTGAAGGGTTGCCGGTGAATATCGTGTTACTGACTGGGTCCACTAAGCCAGCCGTTCGCAAAGAAATTTTGCCCCGGTTAGCGTCTGGTGAGATCAACCTGATCATTGGTACGCACGCCTTGATTCAAGAGGGCGTTGACTATCACCGCTTGGGCTTAGTGGTCATTGACGAGCAGCACCGGTTTGGCGTGGCCCAGCGACAAGCGTTACGGCAAAAGGGGGCTAACCCCGATGTCCTAGCGATGACCGCGACGCCAATTCCTAGAACGTTGGCGATCACCAGCTACGGTGAAATGGATATTTCAGTGATCGATGAACTGCCAGCTGGCAGAAAGCCGATCACGACCCACTGGATCAAGAATGCTCAGATTGATTCCGCCATTCAGTTTGTTTTGCGGGAGTTAGCCGCTGGACATCAAGCCTACGTGGTCACCCCGTTGATTGAAGAATCCGAAGCGGTGGACATGAAGAACGCCCAAGCAATTTACGAACGGTTCTCCGCCTACTTCGCACCACAGCATTATCAGGTCGGTTTACTGCACGGCCGGATGAAAAACGATGAAAAAGAAGCGGTCATGCAGGCGTTCAAGGAAAACCAATACCAAGTACTCGTTGCCACGACGGTAATCGAAGTTGGGGTGGACGTGAAAAACGCCACTGTGATGATGATCTATGACGCCGACCACTTCGGGCTGGCACAGCTACATCAGCTTCGCGGTCGAGTCGGCCGGTCTGATCAGCAGTCTTACTGTATTTTGATTGCTGACCCCAAGAATAAAAACGGTGTCGACCGGATGCGGGTCATGACTGAAACCAACGATGGGTTTGTGGTGTCGCAAAAAGACTTGGAGTTACGAGGGTCCGGTGATGTGTTAGGCAAGAAACAATCTGGTCTGCCCGATTTTAAGGTTGGGGACCCGATTGCTGATCTGACCATGCTGAGCGTGGCCCAGGATGAAGCTAAAAAATTGACCAGTACCCCTGGCTGGCAGGATCAACCAGACAATGCCAATTTAGTCAGTTATCTCAAACAAGCTGAAGAACACGCTTATATGTTTGATTAAGAGAGGATGAATAACATTGAAAATTGCTGTTGATGCAATGGGCGGCGATTACGCCCCTAAAGAAGTTGTTGCGGGGATCGAACTTGCCCGTGACCGCTATCCAGAAATCGAGTTTGATCTATACGGCCAAACTGATAAAGTCAAACCGTTTTTGAACAACGCGGATCATATCAATCTCGTTCAAGCGGATGAAGTGATTGCGATGGAAGACGAGCCCGTTCGTGCCATTCGGCGCAAAAAGCAGTCCAGCATTGTACTGGGTGCTCAGGCCGTTCGTGATGGCAAGGATGACGCCTTCTTTTCAGCAGGAAATACCGGGGCTTTGTTAGCAGCCGGTCTGCTGATCATTGGCCGAATTAAGGGCATTGATCGTCCCGGTCTAACCACGACGCTGCCCGTACTGAATAAGCCGGATCAGGATCAGTTCTTGATGCTGGACGTGGGCGCTAATGCCGATTCCAAACCGTTTAATTTGTACCAGTACGCCATTTTAGGCAAGTATTATGCGCAGACCGTCATGGGCGTTAAGAACCCCCGAATCGGTCTGCTCAATAACGGAACTGAAGCGGATAAGGGCGATATGGTCCACAAGGCTGTTCATGAAGTCTTAGCGACTGCTAAAGACCTTAACTTTATCGGTAACGTGGAGTCACGTGAACTCTTAAACGGGGTGGCTGACGTGGTGGTCACGGATGGCTTTACTGGCAACGCCGTACTTAAGAACACCGAAGGCACCGCGCTGTCCATGCTAAAACTGATCAAGAGCAGCATTATGGCTGGCGGGATCTCCGGTAAGCTAGGAGCAGCCATGCTGAAACCGGTCTTTAAAGACATTCAATCTAAAATGGATTATTCAAAGTATGGTGGCGCCGTTTTGCTGGGTGTGAAAGCACCGGTCATTAAAACCCATGGCTCAGCCAAAGCTGAAACCATTGCCAACACGATCGGCCAGATTCAAACCATGCTTAAAAACCACTCCGTTGATAACGTGGTCGATTACTTTGATGCCCACAGTGAAGAAATGGCGCAGGCCAAGGCTGACATGCAGAAGTAGGTAGGTAGTTCTACCGTTTCTGAATGGTTTGTGCTAAACTGATTGTTGAACTAAATAGGGTGAGGTAAATTATGTCTAAAGATGAAATTTTTAATAAAATAGCCGACATCATTGCGGACCGGTTTGAAGTTGACCGTGACAAGATCACGTTAGACTTAAACTTTAAGACCGACCTTGATGCGGATTCCATTGATTTTGTGGAATTTATTTTGGAACTGGAAGATACCTTTGGTGCGGAAATTTCGGACGATGCGGCCGAAAACCTGAACACTGTGGGTGAAGCTGTTGATTACATTGCGTCTAACAGTGCGAAGAAATAGCAGTATCGATTAATAAACGGAAAGGTTGCGGTGAAACGATTTGTTTTGTCACAGCCTTTTTCCTTGTATCAAATTAAATTAAAAAGGAGCGTTACGAATCTTGATTAAGGGATTAGATGAGTTACTTAAAACTAATTTTAATATTGTAATAAAAAATAAGAGTTTGCTGGATGAGGCGTTTACGCAGGCGTCTTACGTCAACGAGCATCCCAATGAAAACTTAAAGTTTTACGAACGGATCGAATTTTTAGGTGATGCCGTTATGCAGTTAGTTGTTTCAGACTATATTTATAAACGGTACACCAAAATGCCTCAGGGCCGGTTGACGCGGCTGCGAGCAGCCATGGTTAACGAAGACAGTTTTGCCAGTTTCGCTCGGGAATGCCACTTTGACCAGTACATTCGGTTAGGCAAGGGTGAAGAGAAGGCGCACGCTCGGGAACGGGATTCATTACTTTGCGATATTTTTGAATCCTTTATTGGCGCTTTATACCTTGATCAAGGAGTGGAACCAGTCCGTAAATTTTCTGACCAGGTTATTTTTCCAAAACTTGATGAGGGTCGGTTTGATGAATTCTTTGACCACAAGACGGAACTGCAGGAAGTTGCGCAAAAGAACGGTCCTGCGGTAATCGATTACGAATTACTGTCTGAAAATGGACCGGATAATGACCGGGCCTTTAAAGTGGCCGTCAAAATTGACGGTAAAGAACTGGGTGTCGGCGTTGGCCACTCCAAGAAGAACGCGGAACAGGGTGCTGCCAAGCAGGCGTTGTTTAAGCTTGAACCAGATCACGAAGCCTAATATTGAAGTTAGTGGGGAGCAACTCTTATGAAACTAAAATCGCTAGAAATTAGTGGTTTCAAGTCGTTTGCGGACGATACCAAAATCGAGTTTGAGGATGGCGTTACTGGCATCGTGGGCCCCAATGGGAGTGGCAAATCTAATATCAGTGAAGCGATTCGCTGGGTGCTGGGCGAACAATCCGCCAAGAACCTGCGTGGCAGTCGGATGCCAGATGTTATTTTTAACGGGTCTGCTAAACGCAAACCGTTGAATCGGGCCCGCGTCACCATGGTTTTGGATAATTCTGATCAGTATTTAAAGTCAGAATACAGTGAGATCAACGTTACTCGAAAACTGTTTCGAAATGGCGACAGCAGTTACCAGCTCAACGGTCAGGACTGCCGGTTAAAAGATATTTTGAACCTGTTTATGGACTCAGGGATTGGTGATAATGCTTTTTCGATGATCTCGCAAGGTCGCGTGGAAGCGATTTTTAACAGTAAACCCAAAGAACGGCGGTTTATCGTTGAAGAACTGATCGGCGTCTCTAAGTACCGGTTGGGTAAGGAAAAAGCCAAGCGTGAACTGGACCAAACGGCAGGGTACATTGACCGGGTCGACGATCTCATGACTGAGCTGGGGGGCCAAATTGAACCCTTAGCGCAGCAAGCCAGTTTAGCTAAGGAATACGTGGCGCAAAAAAAGCAGTTTGATGAATTAGACCAGACGCGGCTTGTCCTCGAAAGTGATGACTTACAGACGCAGTTGAAGAATCAGCGCGCTGAACTGAAGGAAAAGCAGTCACGGGTAACGGCCACTAAAAAACAGCTGGCCGACAACTCAGCACAGTTAGAACAGGCGCGACAGGCCACACAGTCACTCACCAAGCAAAAGGACGACACTAACCAGCAGTTACTGGATATTACGTCGCGCAGACAGCAAATGGCTGGCGCACAGGCGGTGGATTCAGAACGCCAAAAACATCAGCAGCAAACCTTAAGTGAGTTAAGCACACGGGTTAACGCTGCCCAAACGAACCTGAAACAGACTCAAGCTAAACTAACGGCAACTGAGATGCAGTTGCAGACGTTAAAACAAGCTTTGAAAACTGATCGTCACAATGCTAGTCAGTTGAAAACTCAGCTGGCGGCCTTGGATGAGCAAAAGCTGGCGGATGAAGCTGACCAGCTGCAAAATGACTACATTGATCAGCTGCAAACGCTGACGACGCTGCATAATCAAAAGCAATTTTTAGAAAAGAATCAGCAGCGGGCAACTTCTGCCAGTCAGCAGGCCAATCAGCGGCTGCGTGAATTGCAGACTGAACGGGCCCAGCAGGAGGCCAAATTAAACACGGCTAAGCAGCAATTGCGGACGCAACAGCAACAATTTGACGAGCTGCAAGCCAGTTGTCAGCAGCTCAAAGAACAGCACCAAAAACGCCAGCAGCAAATTGACCAGTTAAACGAGCAATGGCTATCTGCTCTGGAAGTCAGCCAGCAAGCTAAGGCCCGCTTGAAAAGCCTGCAGGAATTAGCGCAAAATTATACCGGCTTTTATCAAGGGACTAAAGCGGTGTTAAAAGCAGCTGATCAGCTGACCGGCATCATCGGTCCCGTAGCAGAGATCTTAAATGTGCCAGCAAAGTACACCAAGGCGGTTGAAGCGGCCATTGGTGCCCAACAGCAGCACGTGGTGGTGAGCGATGAAACGGCTGGTAAGGCGGCGATTAGGTATTTAACCAAGCACCAGCTCGGCCGCAGCACCTTTTTACCACTGAATAAACTGAAAATAACTTACGTGGCTGAAAATGTGTTAGCTAAATGTCAGCAGGCGCCCGGTTTCTTAGGCGTGGCTGCGGATCTAGTGCAGGTCAGCGAGACGCGGTTAAAACCGGTCGCTGACCATTTGCTGGGAAACGTAATTTTTGCGGCTGATTTAGACCATGCCGTGACCTTAGCCAACCTGATTCATCACCGTTACCGCATTATTACGCTGGCTGGGGAAGTCATCTCGACGAGCGGGGCTATGTCTGGCGGTAAGGATAAGCGCGAGCACCACGGTATTTTGAGTCAGAGGCAAGAACTAACTAAGCTGCAGGCCAACATCGCACAGATGACCAGTCAACTGGCAGCTAAACAGACCGAATTAAAGCAGTTGAAGACTGTTCAGGCGAAAGCTGATCCCAGTGATTATCAAGACCAGCTCAATGTGTTAAACGAGACGCGTCAGCAAGCCGAAAATCAGGTTAAATTACTGTCGGATCGCGTGGCTTCAATTAAAAAGCAGATTGCGACTCACCAAGCGCAGTGGGGCCTTGACCAGGATGGTGAAGACTTTGCGGGTCAGTTAAAACATAACCAGCAAGACACAGCGACTGCTGAACAAAAACTGGCAGCGTTAAAAGCCCAAATGACGACGCTTAAACAGCAGCAGGATCAGCGCAGTGACTCAGTTCAGAAATTGAGTGCGCAGTATCAAGATCAGCGAGCAGTCGTGACCACCAAGTCGGTGCAAGTCAAACAACTGGGTAAAGAGACTACGGAACAAGCCCAGCGTGTTAAGACGCTGGAAGATGAGATTGAGACGTTGCAGAAGCGTATCGACACGCTGAATACGGCCCAGTCTCAGACTGGCGAGTCGACTCAGACGCACGAAGCCACTTTGAAGCAGCTGACTGATAAAGAGCAACACCTGCAGGCCACCTTAAAACAGCTGAATCTGGATCTGGGTACTGCTAATGACCAGCAAGCTACTTTGGAACGGTCCAATCAACTGGCTACGGCCACGCTGAATAACGAACAGTTAGCAGTCCAGAAATTAGACGTGGCCTGTTCACAGCTCAGTTCGCAAGTCGATCAGCACCAAACAACGCTGGCCGAAACTTACCACGTGAGTCTGGCCTTTGCCAGACAGCATCAGGTGGCGTTACCATTAGCTAAGATTCAAGAAAAATTGAAGTTACTTAAGCGTGGCTTGGCTGATTTAGGTGACGTGAACGTTGCCAGCATTGACCAGTATGACCAAGTCAAGACTCGTTATGATTTTTTGACCCAGCAAAAAGAAGATCTCAGCGCTTCAAAAGATAATTTGTTAGAAACGATGACTGAAATGGATCAGCAGGTGATTGAACGCTTTGATACGACGTTTAAAGCCTTAAACCAGAAGTTTCAGGAAACCTTTGTTAAAATGTTTGGTGGCGGTGAAGCCAAGTTAGTGTTGACCGAACCCAAGAATTTACTGACGACCGGCATTGAAATCATGGCTGAACCGCCTGGCAAACGCCTGCAAAATATGCGCTTGCTCTCCGGCGGTGAACGGGCATTGACGGCCATTACGCTTTTGTTTGCGGTCCTGCAAGTTCAGCCAGCACCATTTTGTGTACTGGATGAGGCAGAAGCGGCTTTGGATCCGGCTAACACTGCCAGATTTGCAAGCTTCTTGAACAATTTTAACGATGATACGCAATTCATTGTGATCACCCACCGGAAGGAAACCATGGTTCAAGCTGATCGTCTATACGGCATTACGATGCAGGAATCCGGCGTGTCCAAGCTGGTTTCCGTAGATTTAGATCAAGTACCAGCCTCAAAATAATGGGATAAAGGATGTGATCTTGTGGGATTATTTGATTTTTTCAAACGCCGTTCCAAGCAGGATAAGTCGAAAAAAACTGACGAACAAGCACCAGAAACGGAAACACCAAAAACCGAAAATTCAACAGAAATAGTAAAAGAAGCCTCAAAAACGGATGAATCAGCTGCTAAGACTACCCCTACGTCGGATACATCAGTAGCGGAAAAGCCAGCTCAAACCGCTGAAACAGCGACTGATGAAACTAAGTCTGATGAAGTCACTTCACCAGCAGAACCGCAAACGGTTAAAGCGACTGAACCGACTTCAGAAAAGCCAGCAGAACCAGCAACGCCTGCTGATCAAGATGAGCAGCAGACAGAAACAGTTGAAGCGCCTGAAACAAGCACTAATCAAGAACCTGAGTCACAAAAATCTGAATCTCAGGCGCCTGAACCGCAGCAACCAGTATCAGCTGAACCAGAAGAGAAACAAGCTGAAACTGATAGCGAACAATCGACACCAGCTGCCGATAAAACTGAAACTGACAATACTGAAACCAGTAATGCCGAATCTAGTGATGACGAACAACCAGCAACAACCGATGCTGAGCGCTACGACAAAGGTCTGGAAAAATCGCGGTTAACGTTTGGTCAGCGATTAAATCACTTACTGGCCAATTTCCGATCTGTGGACGAGAACTTCTTTGATGATCTGGAAGAAACGCTGATTGGCGCGGATGTCGGCTACGATATGGCCATGAAGATCAGCGACGAGCTGCGTGAAGAAGTGAAGCTCAAAAACGTGAAGAAGTCCAAGGACGTTCAAAACGTGGTGGTTAAAAAATTGATCGAACTTTACGATCAGGCTGGCACCAACGAAAATAATGGGCTGACCTTTGCTAAAGAGGGGCCAACCGTGATTTTATTTGTCGGCGTTAACGGTGTTGGGAAGACCACTACGATCGGTAAAATGGCTAACCTGTTCAAACAGCAGGGTAAAAAAGTGCTCCTAGCCGCAGCGGATACCTTCCGTGCCGGCGCAATTGAGCAACTCAATGTCTGGGCGCAGCGTGATGGCGTGGACATCGTTAAAAAGCCAGAGCAAAGTGATCCATCTGCCGTGGTCTACGATGCCCTAAAAAAGGCCAAAGCCGAAAACTATGACATTTTGTTTGTGGATACGGCTGGCCGGCTGCAAAACAAAACCAATTTGATGAACGAATTGGAGAAGATGAAGCGGGTGATCACCCGCGAGATTCCGGACGCCCCTCACGAAGTGTTACTTGTGTTGGACGCCACCACTGGTCAAAATGCTTTGAATCAAGCTAAACTGTTTCAGGAAGCGACCAACGTCTCCGGGATTGTCCTGACTAAACTGGATGGAACCGCGCGAGGCGGGATCGTTTTGGCCATTAGAAACGAACTGCATCTACCAGTCAAGTACGTGGGCTTAGGTGAACAGGTGGACGATCTTCGGCCATTTGAACCAAGCGAATTTGTCTACGGGCTGTTCAAAGGATTGATCGATGTGAAGTAAACATGAGGTCGTTAGTCTATCTGGACTTAACGACTTTTTGACTTTTCCAAGGAAACCCTATCGTAATAGTTAGAATTTGGTATAATGAATAGGCTAGATTAAACTTATCTGCAGGCGAATGGAGGTGGCAACGTGGAGATTGAAAAAAATAACCGGATCAACTCGCTGTTTGCCTTTTATCAGCCGCTGTTGACTAAGAAGCAAAATGATTATATGCAGCTCTATTACGGCGATGATTATTCACTAGGTGAAATTGCGGAAAACTTTAACGTCAGTCGTCAAGCAGTCTATGATAATATTCGGCGGACCGAGAAGATTCTGGAAACCTATGAAAAAAAGCTCCATCTGCTGGAAGAGTTCACTCAGCGCAATCAGCTAGCGGACGAGATTCAGAGCTATGTCGCAAAACATTATCCAAAAGATCAACAACTTAACCAGCTGGTCCACCAATTGGAATCGGCTGAAGAAGAATGAAAGTTAGGTGCATAACAAATGGCATTTGAAGGACTAACCGAGCGTTTACAAAACGCCATGAAGAAACTTCGTGGCAAGGGTAAAATTTCTGAAGGCGACTTACGCGACACCATGCGTGAGATTCGACTGGCTTTACTAGAAGCCGACGTTAACTTTGACGTGGTGAAGGATTTCGTTAAAACGGTCCGTGACCGAGCAGTGGGTACCAAGGTGCTGGAAGGCTTAAACCCAGCGCAGCAAATCGTCAAGATCGTTGACGAAGAATTAACCAAAACGATGGGTGAAACGGCCGTCCCGCTAAATAAGTCATCGAAGATTCCAACCGTCATCATGATGGCTGGGCTTCAAGGGGCTGGTAAAACGACCACGGTCGGCAAATTAGCTAACCGGCTTAAAACCGAAGAAAAAGCCCGTCCGTTAATGATTGCTGCCGATGTTTACCGGCCAGCCGCCATTGATCAATTAGTCACCGTTGGAAAGCAGATCGACGTCCCCGTTTTTGAAATGGGAACGGACACTGACCCAGTGGAGATTGTACGTCAAGGGCTGGCTAAGGCCGAAGCTGACCATAACGATTACGTCTTTATTGATACCGCTGGTCGGCTGCAAATCGACGAACAGCTGATGGACGAACTGGCACGGATCAAAGAACTGGCTCATCCAGATGAAATTATGCTGGTCGTGGATGCCATGACTGGTCAAAATGCCGTGGCGACTGCCAAGGGCTTTGATGATAAGCTCGACGTTACCGGGGTCATTTTAACCAAGTTAGACGGTGATACCCGTGGTGGTGCCGCGCTGTCAATTCGTGCGGTGACTGGCAAGCCGATTAAGTTTGTCGGTGAAGGTGAAAAGATGTCTGATCTGGACGTCTTCCATCCCGACCGAATGGCTTCGCGGATCCTGGGTATGGGGGATATGCTGTCCCTGATTGAAAAGACTCAAAAAGATGTCGATGAGAAACACGCCAAGGAATTAACCGAAAAGATGCGTGAGAACTCGTTTGACTTCAACGATTTCTTGGATCAAATGCAGCAAATTCAAAAGATGGGTCCCATGGATCAGATCATGAAGATGATCCCTGGGATGGCCAACAACCCGGCTTTAGCCAACGCTAAAATGGATCCTAAAGATCTGGAACACGTGAAGGCGGTCATCTACTCAATGACCGAACAAGAACGAACGGAACCAGACGTGCTGAATCCGTCACGGCGCCGGCGTATCGCGGCCGGTTCTGGGCGACCAGTTCAAGAAGTTAACCGGATGATCAAGCAATTTAACCAAATGAAAAAGATGATGAATCAAGTTTCAAATGGGAATATGTCCGGGATGCAAAACATGATGAACAATGCCGGTATGGGTAATGCCCTAGGCGGTAAAATGGGTCAGATGGCGATGAAGTCAATGTCTCGGCGCATCAAGAAAAACAAAAAGCGGCGTAACAGTTTAAGGCGCCGTCGTAAATAAGCAAACTATGGAGTCGGGGGTGCATATCCTGGGCTCTTTTTTGGAAATAAGAAGAAGGCGGATAGATGTTATCGTTTCAAGAATTAGTAACAGCCATTCCGGTCGTGATCAAGGCTGGTAACGTGCCGGCCGTGGTTGGTGAAGCTGGAATCGGTAAATCAGCATTAATTCAAACAATCGCGGCAAAAATGAATGCCAAGTTGTTTACAACTGTGGTCAGCCTGTCTGAAAAGGGTGATCTGGCCATTCCAGTACCACCCATGACGGATGCGGCCTTTGTGAAAACTTCGCAGTATGGTGAATTAGCAGACGTGAAGTTTGGCTATACCCATACCTTGATTGAAATTATTCAGTGGGCCGAAGCGCACCCACAACAACCGATTATTTGGTTTTTGGATGAGTTTAATCGCGGTACGCAGGCAGTTCAAAGTGAACTGATGAACCTGGTGCTTCAGCGGCAGATCAATTCTTTGCGATTACCAGATCAGGTCCATATGGTATTAGCTGAAAACCCTGATGCGACCATGACTGGATTTGAAACCAGCGACTATGGCGTGACGGTGGGGGATGCTGCCATCAATGATCGGACCGTGCGACTGGTGATGCGAGCAGATACCTCGGATTGGCTGCAGTGGGCGCAAGGCTCGGGCAACATTGTTCAAAGCGTGCGCCGGTTTATTGAAGAAAATCCGCAGCAATTAGCGCCGGCTGACCACGATGATGATCTCTATCCCACACCACGGGCTTGGCAGCGCGTGTCGCGTAACTTACAAGAACTTAATAAATTGCCCGCTGATCAGCAGGCAAAATTGCGCTTAGACTTGCTTCAAGGTGATCTAGGGGTCACGGTGGCTCGCAGCTTCGAACAGTTCGTCCGTCAGCAGCAGGTGGGCCTCAGCGCACAGGAAATCTATGCTGGCAATCTATTAGACCCGACAGTGACCCAGATCTTTAATGAGGCTGGCATTGACCAGCAGCAGTCGATCATGAACAGTCTGATTCAGCAGACCGGAGAATTTCCACTGACTCAGGAAACTTACGCCGCGCGGTTTACCACGTTGTTAAATTTGATGCCGGTGGACGGTCAGTTCGCGGTGGCCTTGAAGCTGGCCGAAGTGCCGAATTTATTAGAGCAGCTTTATGAAGCGGCCCAGCAGCATCCGGTCGTTAAGCAGCTGTACGACCAGCTGACGGCCATTGGATTGAAAAATGACGTTAACTAAAAGAAGGTCTAGCCAATGTTTCATACGCAGTTAAATGACTTGGCGAACCCAAAAGATTCAAAAGCGGCTCAGCAACAGGTACAAGAACTGTTTGCGACTGTTACCAGTCAGTTGCTGAATTCTCAGCGCTTTTACGGTGAGTTACTGCTGCGTCTAGATAAACGGGTTGATTCGCAGCTGCCAGTAGCCATTGCGCTGACCACAGCTAAGCGGCCAGCCTTGTTAATTAACCCACAGCGCTTAAATGAGATGGTGCGTTCGGATGAAGATCTGTTGAGTTTAGTGGAACACGTAGTCAGTCATTTAGCGTGGCAGCACCCACAGCGTTACGCGGGACAAGGCGCTGACCAGCTGGTTCAATTAGCAACGGATATGGCAATCAACGACCATCTGCACCCGCTGTATCCAGGGGCCGTCACGCGGCAGCAGGTTAATTTTAAATTGGGCTTGCATTTAACGGCTGATCTGGGGTCGGCAGAGTATTTGGCGCAACTGAAACTAATCTTAAAAAAAGATCAAGATGGCACCAAGGCACAGCAGGTCAAAAAAATGCTGGGTCAGTCCCCGGAAACCCACGTTGGCTGGCAGGAACTGAATCAAGAGGCAAAACTGCAATTAAATCAGTTGGTGGCGAGTTCGTGGCAGGAGACCCCGACCAAGCAACGGGGGTTAGTGCCAACACGATTACAGCACCGGCTGAATCGGCAACCGGCAAAACTGGGCTTAGACTGGCGCAAGCTCGTCATGGTCGGTTTAAACGGGCCACGAAAATTACAGGAACCAGCGTTCAACCGGTTTAACCGCCGCCAGCCATACCGACTGGAATTACCAGGGGTGACCAGAGCGGCGACCCGCCAGTTGTTTTTATTTGTGGACCAGTCCGGTTCCATGACGGATAATGAAGTCCAAAACATTCTCGGACAGATTGTTCAGCTATTAAAGCAGTATCGTGATAAAATAACTATAATTCCGTTTGACGCGGTTGTGTATGATGACCGGCAGCAATCCGTTGCGCACGGCAACCAAGTGGTCTTTCAGCGGGTTGCTGGCGGCGGGACTGCTTATCAGCCGATTTTTGATTGGTTACTTAGGAAGGGTGCCAACGATGGTAATGCGCTGGTACTGATTCTAACCGATGGGCATGGTGAAGATGTGGTGGATACACATGGATTAACCAATTTGATCTGGGGTTTAACGACCACTAAGGCTGATTTGTCGGTTAAAAAGCCCATTGGGAGGGTCACCGTGATTCGTGAAAGGAAGTAGCTTATATGCTGACAGGACAGCAATTACGTGCCGTGATCCAGCAAGATCTGCCGTTTAAGCGGGCACAGAGTATTTTGAAAAATGACTGGCAGCGCGTGAATGACGAAAATCCGTTAGCCAGGCAGTTCATGACGGTTGATGATTTACAATTTGCACTGTCGCTGCAGGCCGTTCAGGCTGATCATCAGTTTGCGGATCCCAGCGATTATGGCAGCGTCATGACATTTATTCATCAGCATCAGACTGATCTTGCGCCAGGTAGCCGGGAATTTTTACTGCGGTCCTTTAAGTGAATTTGTTTTGCGTGATTAAATTTAAAAAGGTTATTCAGGCTTACAGCCACATTGTTTCAAGGTGTAAAGAAAAAAACCTTTACAACCCACTAGATAACTGGTATATTATTTATCGTTGAAAGAATTAACAGGAGGTGTCATGCATGTCAGTAAAGATTCGTTTAAAGCGAATGGGTTCTAAGAAGCGCCCATTCTACCGTATTGTTGTTGCGGACTCACGGAGTCCTCGTGATGGCCGTTTCATCGAAAAAGTTGGGACTTATAACCCACTTGTAGAACCAGCTCAAGTTGAACTTGAAGAAGAGAGTATCATGAACTGGTTAAACAACGGTGCCCAACCTTCAGATACTGTTCGGACATTACTTTCCCAAGCAGGTATCATGAAGAAGTATCACGAAGCTAAGTTTTCAAAAAAGTAGTGATCAGTCATGACTGACTTTAAAAAATTAATTACCACGATTGTAACGCCCCTAGTTGAACATCCAGAAGCCATTGAGATCAAGCGCGTTGAAACTGATCGGTTTTACGAGTATCACTTAACGGTTGCCGGTGACGATGTGGGTCGTGTAATTGGTAAGCGGGGGCACGTTGCTTCTGCAATTCGCACAATCGTATATAGCGTACGGATCAATGATCCCAAGCGTGTGCGACTTGTCATTAACGATGAGTCTAAAGCTCCCAAATGAGACTCATGTCTCGGGAGCTTTTTTGTTACTCGTAGATAAATTATCAAGTGGAAGGCAGGTGCCTAAATGTACTATAAAGTTGGAACCATTGTTAACACCCACGGCATTCGTGGTGAATTGCGCGTGGTTGCCGAAACCGATTTTCCCAAACAGCGGTTTAAGAAGGGTAGCCAGTTAGCGCTCTTTAAAAACGATCAGGATCAAAAGCCAATTGGCACGATCACGATCAACAGTGCGCGTCAGCACAAGGGGTTTATCCTCATTACGCTGGCCGGCTATGACAATATCAACGACGTTTTAAAATATAAGGGGCTGATCTTGAAAGTTGCAGAAGAAAATCTGAGTGACGACGATTTAGACGCTGGTCAGTACTATTATCATCAAATCATTGGCCTCAACGTGGTCACGGAAGACGGCGAGCAGTTAGGGACCATTAAAGAAATCATGTCGCCCGGCGCCAATGACGTTTGGGTGGTAGCACGGCCTGGTAAGGATGATCTGCTGTTACCCGTGATCGAACAAGTGGTTAAAAAGATTGATCTGCCGGCCGGACAGGTAATTGTTGAATTGATGGAGGGCTTGGAGTAATGCGAATCGATGTACTCAGTTTATTTCCAGATATGTTCGGTCCGCTGCACGACTCGATTGTCGGTAAAGCCTTGGATCGCGATGAGCTGGAAGTTGAAGTGACCGATTTTCGTCAATATTCCACCAACAAGCACGGTAACGTGGACGACTATCCTTTCGGTGGCGGCGCGGGAATGCTGCTGCAGGCTCAGCCATTGTTTGATGCCATGGCTGCCACGCAGAAAAAGGCGCAAGACTTAGGCCATGAAAAGGGCCGGGTCATTTTGATGGACCCAGCTGGGGTACCCTTTACGCAAAAGGTTGCCGAAAACTTTGCTCATGAAGACCACCTGACGTTTATTTGCGGCCATTATGAAGGTTATGATGAACGGATTCGAACCTTAGTCACGGATGAAATCTCCATGGGCGATTACGTCTTAACTGGCGGTGAGTTGCCGGCTATGGTGATGATCGATGCGATTTCTCGGCTGTTACCCGGAGTGCTAGGCAACGAAGAATCCGCTCCCGGCGACTCGTTTTCGACCGGGCTGCTGGAATATCCGCAATACACGCGGCCAGCTGACTTTCGGGGTATGAAGGTGCCCGATGTGCTGATTTCCGGCAACCATCAGAAAATCGATGAATGGCGGGAAATTCAGTCACTGAAACGTACGCTGCTCAGACGACCAGATTTATTGGAGAAATTAGATCTGACTGGCGATCAAAAACGTAAATTGCGTGATATTCAGATCGATTTAGATGATAACCAGCAGTAATTATAAATAAACCTTTACTCAGGTATTTAGATATGATATTCTAGTAACTGGCTGTTTAGCCACAATTAACAACATTCCGCTGTCGAGAATGAGTATGAATGTTGATTGAAGGAGAGAAACAATATGCGCCAAAACCAATTAATCGAAAAGATCAACAAGGATCAATTACGGACTGATATTCCTGACTTCCGCCCTGGTGACACCATTCGTGTCCACGCCAAGGTTGTTGAAGGAACTCACGAACGTATCCAATTGTTTGAAGGTGTCGTGATCAAACGTCACGGTACTGGTATCCAATCAATGTATACTGTTCGTAAGATTTCTAACGGTGTTGGTGTTGAACGGACTTTCCCCGTTCACTCACCACGTGTTGCCCAAGTAGAAGTTATCCGTTACGGCCGTGTACGTCGTGCTAAACTTTACTACATCCGTGCATTAAACGGTAAAGCAGCGCGTATCCCAGAAGCTCGTCGTCCTCGTAAGTAGTCGACTGTTTCTGTTAAAAAAGCGTTCATGTTGGCAGTTAGCTGACGTGAACGCTTTTTGTGTGCTTTTGTTGATTTGGGTGAGTACAGTTGTAGTTAGGTCTAGTTATTTATCGTTGCACTTAGAGCTTAAACTCGGGAATAATAAAAAAGTGATTAAAAGTACTGATTTGGGAACAGTGATAAATTCACACAGTTATTCGATAGGGATTAAATCTAACTATTATTATTACTTCTGATTTTCTTTGGTAGGTTAATATAGAGAGAAAATTTCAATTTCTTACTGGTAATGTATTAATAGCGATGTTTGTGATCATACTGGTGCAGTGGGGATTAGGCGCAGTGATTGTTAGTGCGCAAAAGCGGGCCGGTCGAATCACTAAAGTCAGTCGAAATTGGCTGCCAAAACTCGCCATGAGTTTTGAAGCAGCGCTGTTTCTGATCCTAGGCATTTACTTCTTATCTCAAGTTTAAGGTAGTCAAAAAGGCATCCACTCAAAGGTGGGTGCCTTATTGTTACAAGTTCGCATCATGTTTATAACTTAACGGTGAAAAAGCAGTGGCTTGGGTAATTAATTTGGCGGTTAACTCACGGTATTTTTTCAAAGCGAGTGCCGCATTTGCCATACTTTCCTGTGTAAGTAGCGCACTCAGTTCAATCCCATTTAAGTGCTGCGCTTTTTGATCTGTCTGCAATACTGAACGGCCCAAGTATTGGTTCAACTCTGTTTGCGTTTGTTTTAATAAGTCACCAAATTGGTCATAGTGCGCATCGACCAAAACGCCAGCTTGTTTAAAGACCCAGTAGGCGCTGTCTGGACTGTACGTTTCCAGACCACGCTGGTATTCGGCTGGTGTTTCCGTAATACCGGCGTAAAATGGCACGTAAACGCTTTGAGCGGTAAGCCCCATCGATAGCCAGTGAATGCCAGACAATCCAGGTTGATTAAATTGTCGTAGTTGTAGGATGTGGGATTCCTGGGTCGTGGCGAGGCTAACTGGCCGGAAACGTTTCTTATCCGCTTCAGATCCCGCACCAATTGGATCATAAGGGGTTTCTTGGAAGTGAGAACTCAAGAACGCTTTGGCATCGTCCACTGACAAGAGTTTTTCTGCTTGGCGGATGAAGGGTAACTGATGGCTGTTGGTCGCTTGTTCAATACTTGGGTTAAACATTTTTTGACCGTACCAGACCCGTGGCAGGTTATAGTAGGCGTCCATTTGGTTGTTAGTGCCGAAGATTTCCCGGAAATTAAAACTGTTACGGTGCGGATTCAGCGCGTTTTCACGGACAAAATCACTAATGTGACGCTGCCACATAAAGTGCTCTGGGTCGTCAAAATCAACTTCTTGAATCGCCATTTGGTTAGCCACCACGGCATAACTGTCATCCGGGATCCGCTGAGCGACCCAGTAGTGACCAGAACCGGTTTCAAAATACCAAGCCTCATCGCGGTCAGCAAATAAAATGCCGTTGGACTCGGACGTCCCATAATGCGCTACGATGGCACCCAGCCGTTTGACGCCTTCACGAGCAGTTTTGACGTAGGGCAAGGTGACCGTGACCATCGCTTCTTCACCAATCCCATCTTTGACTAAAGGGTCAGCGGCTAATACCCGGTCATTGGCATAGGTACTTTCGGTGGCACTCATTGCCACGCCGTATTCGTTAATGCCGTCTTCCTCAAACAAACCGTATTTATCGGTCCACTCAGGAGTAGCGGTGTATTTATAGGCGGTTTTCGGTAACGGCATTTTAAAGTTGCTATCCGTTGATTCAAAACTGGCTTGCTCAGTTGTGGCGGCTGGATGAACCAGAAAGTGTTTTGGCCAGGCCGGACGTGAATCTTCATTTCGGCCGATCATTACCGAGCCATCAACCGAGGCTTGCTTACCGATCAAAATACTGGTACAGGCTGAATAAGGTGTAACTGTCATGTATAATTCCTCCAATGCTTGATTGCTAAGTGCATTCTATCATAGATTAGTCCAAGACATGGTATTATAGACCAGTCTAAAAGCAAGCAAAACGGTTAATTGATATAGGCAAAGCCGCTAAAATGTGATTAAATGAATGCTGTGACTCAAATTAGTTGAAAGGGTGCTTGATATGCAGGCAATTATCGACCGTAAAGACTTCGCAATTAAATGCGCTTTGATTGTTGGATCAGCGTTCATTAACGCCATTGCGCTGAACTTTTTTCTGATTCCGGGCAATATCTTTAGCGCGGGGATCAATGGAGTTTCACAAATTCTATCCATCTTGGCGCTGCAGTGGTTTCATTTCCATATTAATACCGGTTGGCTGATTCTGTTATTTAACGTGCCGATTGGCATTCTGGGCTGGTTAAAAATTGGTCGGGGATTTACGATTTACAGTTTTTTGACCTCATTTCTCACTTCTATTCTAGCCGTAGTACTGCCGATTCAGACGCTGTCGCATAATCCACTGTTAAGTGCGTTATTTGGTGGCATTTTAACCGGTGTCGGGGTGGCTTATCCACTCAAGTATGGTTTTTCTACTGGCGGGATGGATATCATTGCGGTGATTCTGGAGAAGACTACGGGTAAAACGATTGGAACGTTGATGATCGCCATTAACATGGTGATCGTGTTGGTTGCTGGAACCCTAGTCGGCTGGGAAAATGCCATGTACACGATTATTTCACTATATGGGATGTCGCGGGTAGTGGATGCCATTCATACCCGGCACCAAAAACTGACCGCGTTTATTGTGACAACTAAGCCGGATGATGTAATCGATGGGCTAAAGGCCACGCTGATCCGCGGGGTGACGATTCTGCCCGCTCAAGGGGCGTATAAACGACGCCCAGGAGCCGTTTTAATGGTGGTCATTTCCCGCTATGAACTGTACGAACTGGAACACGTGGTCAAAACGGTGGATCCCGGGTCGTTTGTGAACCTCGTCAGTACCGTGGATATTGAAGGTAACTTCTACGATGAAACGGAGCAGCTAAAGGCGCGACAGGAACAGTCTTAGAAACTTGCCTGAAAGCTGGAAACAGGGTATACTTTTAACATCTTAAACAAGGGAGGCACTTCACATGCCAATCGTAAACATTGATTTAATTGCAGGCCGTTCACAAGAACAGCTTAAAAACTTAGTTAAAGACGTGACTGATGCAGTTGTTAAAGATACGGATGCACCCGCTGAACACGTTCACGTTATTTTGAGAGAAATGGCCAAGGACCGTTACGGTGTTGCCGGTGTTCTTAAAAGCGACGAAAAGTAATTCAAAAGGGCTAACGAAACTGCGTTAACCCTTTTTTGATGGGCTTTGTGTAACCGATTACAGCACTGATATCACCCCTTTTTAATGAAATTTAGTTGGCTAATTCGCCGTTCTTCGGTATACTGTAGGTTGATTAACTATCTTGAGAACGTAAACGAATGGAGACTTATCGATGAATGACGAACAGTATATAATGGCAATTGACGAGGGTACGACGAGTACACGGGCAATTCTATTTAACCGGGATGGTCAAATTGTGGGTCAGGCGCAACGTGAATTCACACAGCATTTTCCAAAGCCTGGCTGGGTGGAACATGACGCCAATGAGATTTGGAGTGCCGTGCAGTCGGTGATTTCAGACGCGGTCATTGACGCGAAGATTCAGCCCTACAAAGTCCGGGGTATCGGAATCACCAACCAACGTGAAACGACCATTATCTGGGACAAGAATACCGGCGAACCGGTTTACCATGCCGTGGTCTGGCAATCAAAGCAGACTAGTCAGATTGCGGATGAACTCAAAGCCAAGGGTTACGCTGATCTAATTCACAAGAAAACCGGTCTGGTGATTGACTCCTACTTCTCAGCGACTAAGATCATGTGGATCTTGGATAACGTTCCCGGCGTACGTGAACGGGCTGAAAAGGGTGAACTGTTATTTGGGACCATTGATACCTGGATCTTGTGGAAACTCACTGGTGGCCGGGTACACGCGACTGACTATACCAACGCCTCACGAACCATGCTGTTTAACATTCACGATTTAAAGTGGGATAAGGAGATTTTAAACCTGTTAAACATTCCGGCTAGTCTGTTGCCAGAAGTTCACCCATCTTCATATACCTTTGGCTACACGGCTGGGTTTACTTTCTTTGGCCTGCAGGTGCCAATCGCCGGGATTGCCGGTGACCAGCAGGCGGCTTTGTTTGGACAGACCGCCTTTGAGAAGGGTTCCGTTAAGAACACTTACGGTACTGGTGCCTTCATCGTGATGAATACCGGTACCGAACCGACTTTGTCTGACAAGGGGTTATTAACGACCATTGCTTATGGGATCAATAATGAAGTGACTTACGCTTTGGAAGGCAGTATCTTCGTGGCCGGTTCAGCCGTTCAGTGGTTACGAGACGGCATGCGGCTGTTTAAACACGCTTCCGAATCTGAAAAAATGGCCGTGGAAGCCAAGACGACTAACGACGTTTACGTGGTACCAGCCTTTACCGGTCTGGGGGCGCCTTACTGGGATCAGGAAGTCCGTGGAGCGGTTTTTGGACTGACACGTGGGACAACTCGAGAACAGTTTATTAGAGCTACGCTGGAAGCCATTGCCTACCAGACGCGAGATGTTGTGGACACTATGGCTGCTGATACCGGCATCGATATTAAGACGCTGAGTGTGGACGGTGGGGCTGCCAACAATAACTTCTTGATGCAGTTCCAGGCTGACATCCTAAATACCCATATTCAACGAGCCGCGATTGCTGAAACGACTGCGTTGGGTGCTTCATATTTAGCTGGTCTGGCAACCGGGTTCTGGCAGGATATGGACGAAATAAAAAAGATGCATAAAGCTGGCGAAGAATTCGATCCGCAAATGTCTGCTAAAGACCGTGAGAATTGTTACTCTGGCTGGCAGCAAGCGGTTAAGGCTACCCAGTTATTTAAACCGAAGAAGAATCTGTAAATTTTAAATGAACATTAAAAAACTGCTTCACCATTAATTAGATTATTGTCAGATCGTATCGGTGGTGCCTTATAAGTACAGTCACAATTTTGTGGCTGTACTTTTTTCTGTTATATATCAAAAAACTGGCATTGGTTATTCACCAATACCAGAAATTGTCGGTCTAAAATCATTTAATTTTTATTTTGAAGCAGGGCAAATTGCCCCTTTTCACTAAGTGCTAATAAATTGGCTAGAACGCTAGGCTCTATATCGGGATGCATACTCCAATACGACAGCAGCCCGATTATTTCGGCGGCACTATCGACTGCAATCAGGGTTCTAAGCTGTTTATTTGAGTGCGGCGCTAACATTGCTAAACCTGCAGCACCACTATTTTCAATGACTTCGATTAATTTATCGGTTAGGTGAGATCTGGTTGATTTATGCAACAATACATCGATTAGCGGCAGTTCATCAACAAATTGTTTGAAAAGATTAAGATGAGTAGTTGATAGCTGCTTTGTAAAGGAAGCCAGAGTTTGGTGTTTAAAAATTTTTTGTCCGAATAAAAAAAGTTTATTGACTAAATGGTCTTCGCAAGCCTCAACTAGTTCTTCTTCGCTTTCAAAATAATGGTAAAAAGTGCCTCTATTTATGTAGGCTTTCCGACAAATATCGATCACTTTCAGTGGGTGATTGGGGGTCTCATTTAACAAATCAATGAAGGATTGAACAATCAGTTGTTCAGTGGTTCGATGTGATTGATGATGACGTGGTAAGGAATTGTCAGCCATATTATTCGCCGCCTTTTTTATGTGATGCTTTAGGGTTCAATGTCAGCATTGTACCACTATATATTACTTTTAGTAAGCATCCATTAGGCTAAAAGAATAGTATTGATTATAATCTTCACTAATAGAGATATCCATGTAAAAGGGGAACCTTTTTTATGATCAAATTTGTATCGATAGGTATACGATCCTTTTAAAATATAATTATTACTATTAAAAAATTAGTAAAAATAAACACTTTTAACCGAAATGTTTATATGAATCAAGTATAAAAAATGTACAATACTAGTTAAGTGTATGATATGGATCATTAATTTCGAGTGGCAGTCCCTTTCTTGGAGGAGTGGGGCCAAACAGGTGCTCGATTTTGCAACTACCAATATAGTTGTCGGTCCTAAAATTTTAGAATTGGGGGGAATTTTATGATACAAAAAAATCAACATGGACAACGTAAATTAATTCATGATTTAACGGATGAAAAATTACATTATAAGATGTATAAAGTTGGCAAGAATTTCGTATTTGCCGGCTTGTTAACTTTAGGCTTTTCAGCGGTACTAGCGACATTTTCACCAAATACTGTTCGTGCCGATACGCAACAAGACACAGAAACAGAATCTACTGGAACGGTATCAGCAGTTGACCAATCATCGACAACGGCTGTTTTACGGTCTAGTTCCAGTGAATCTAGCGGCAGCGATGTTGCGGCTAATACGCCAACAACAGCTGCTACAGCGACTACTAATTCAACAAAAACGAGTACGGATAATGCTACTACAAAGTCCGCTACAAAAGTTGCCAATCCTGCCTCATCTGATGCCAGCAGCAGTAATGTGACATCAGCTAAACCTGCAGCCACGCCTGCTTCACGTGTGACGAGCAAGACTGATTCTAGCGCCTTGTCCGGTACTAACTCCTTGTCTGATGCGGGTGCACTGTCTGATAACAGTGCAGCCACAGCCAATACAACCAGCAAGATTGCTACAACAAATAGCAGCGATAACGTAAAAACAGGGCAAGCTTCATCTGATTCAAATACGACAACCTTAGATTTAACTCAAAATTCAGTTAAGTTGGGCCAAGGCGCTTCTAACACAGCTTCCAGTGATGCAGCTAAAGTAGCTAAGGTTGATTTAACTGCTGCTCAAACTGCAGTATTGACCAGCCTACCAACTGGATCTACTTATAAAGTCGGTACGGATGGTACCTTAACGATAGCCTTGACCTTAGCTACTGACGAAACGACAATTACCTCAATCCAATCGAGACTGGTAACTGCCGGTTTTAAGTCGGTTAATTTAACGGCTTCGGCGGCAGATGAAACGTGGCGGACGTATTCTACAAGTACGGTATCTGATGAACAAGCTCGTACGGTTCAGAATGAATTATCAAATCCTATAACAATGGGCGACCTTGCACTTGTAACTGCAGCTGGTACTGGATCATATCCGGATCTCAATACGAATACAGTAGTGACGAATGCAACAGCTGCTCAACTTCAAACTTACTATAATGAACTTGAAACAAAATACACAGTTGGTAAACAAGATCCACTCAAATTTAATAGTTTTCTGAAGGGTACTAATGCGGATACGTTTGCTAAGTATATGAACTACTTTTCCGAAATTTATTACTATTTTAATGGTGCTAGTGATAGTTATATTAATCAGTTGTCGACTGCTTTGAATCAGATGAGTCCACAACAGAAGGCTGCGATGGCACAAGATGGGGTGAATGATATACACTCGACCCCTATGGATTCCCTGGAACATAATTCAGATACTTTTTCAAATAGTCATATTTTAGTGGCAACGGAAAACAATGTTGGCTTTTCGTCTACCCCGCTTGGAACATACACTAAACCTGCTAGTATGGATTCGGATTTTTATACTACTTTTAGTCAGTTTGTAAATAGTATTTTTTCAACTTACATCGATGCTATTGTGCCCTCTGCCGAACAGTACGTTCTTAATAAGATAATGCCAGCTGTTGATACAATTACTGATACGCAGGGAATGACCGCAACGACAGACGCTGGCATCAGGGATTCGGTAGATGGTAGCCTGTATCAATTAGTTCATTCGTTAATGACAATTGATGGCAGTTATTCGTTAACAACCATTGTGCCGCAGTTGGATTCTATGTATGCAAAGTTGGGAAGTTTGGGTGATGCTGTTGGCGCACCTGAAACTGAAACACTGGCTGAATATGTTGGGGCCGCGGCTTATGGTTCAGTAACTGGAACATCGGCTGCAAATGGTAAGATGACGGCATTCTCTAACTTTTCAACTTGGAATAACGTTTATTATGCCTATTCAAGGGCACTTGTAAGTACGCTGTACGGTTCAGCTATGTTCGGGAAATATAAGGCGCTTTCAATTATGTACTCAGAAAATGCAGCTGATCCTGATGCTGCGTGGACAGCGGCTGGAATAAGTGCAACTACTGCACCCAGTGATATTAAAGTTGCTAATTTAGATTCATCTATTGATACAACTAAGACTACACAGGTAGAAACATTCCAACAAGGTGTTTGGGATGTTTACCACTACATCAAACCATTTTATGATGCTGCTCTAAAAGACCTTGCAAATAATAAAAAGATTTCTGGCGCTACTGAGCAAGCAACAGAGGATGCTGTATGGAGTCGAGTTACTGATCCAACTAAGGGTGGCCAAATACTTAAGGATAGCGCAGGAGATGCCCTTACGCTAACACCAGACGCTAGCGTAGATACATCTGAGACTAACCCACACGAACAGGCCAACTATGTTAGTCCGCAAAGCAAAGCTTACTTTACAAGTTTTTATGATGCTGCAGTGAAGGCTAACGCATTGTCTTATTCAGAACAGCCTGTATATACAACAACGTTGACGAACAGTGATGGCGATGTTATCAGTACGACTGTTACAAATCTCGGTAAACCAATTACCACTAATGCTAATGGTGCTAGTTTAACTGGGGTATACGGTGGCAGCATTGATACTTCTAATTTACCAGCAAGTTTGACATTTGATGGTAAGCCAATTTCTGAACCATCAGTATCAGATTTAAGTAAGTATGCTGTTCCAGAAAACGGTGGGGTTATTCAGATTAGTTATGGTTCTAATACTGTTAAAGAAGGACAGGCTCAAGCAGTTTCAGTAACAGCAACTAATGCACCTACAGGTCAAACCTTTGACTATACCATTACTAATAGTGATGGTGCTACTGTTTCACAAAAGACTGGAGTGGCATTTGGCTCGGCTGATGATAGCGGTTTAACTCTGAGTTTAGGTCAGACACTGACGATTTCAAATTACGCAACTGGTACTCAGCAGCCAACAGTTACACCAGCGACAAGCTTGACATATGATGAGGCTCTTCTTGATGGTGCCGGCAGTGGTAAGGCTGGCATAGTTGTTGCGTATACTAACAACCAGTCTAAGGATTCTTCCAATTTAGCTTCGGACGATGGTGTATTTAATGGCGCTTCTGATAAATTTACAAGTGATCAATCTAATTTTATTTCAGATATAGGTAAGAGTGGTTACGATTCAGCTGGTATTTCCAGTGATTTAGTTACTGTTAATACTGATGTAAGCAATATGAATTCTGATTTAACTAAAGTTAGCTCTGATTTGAGTAATGAACAGTCTGATGTTGGATTGAATGGGACTTCTGCTGAAAATGCTACGTTAACTAGTGATACTAATACATTCAATACAGATAGTGCCAATACTTCTAGTGACAGTGCTGTGTATGGTAATGATGGCGTGTTGAACAGCGATGATACCAAACTTAATAATGATTTGAGTAATTTCAATTCTAAACAGAGTGATTTCAACACCGACCAATCAGATTTTTCTAGAGATGTGGCAATTTCGGATACGACTTCTGGTATCCTCTCCAATGAGTTAAGTAACTTGAGCAGTGACTTGAGCAATTTGGATACTAGCAACATCTCTGTGAATAGTGATGTTTCAAAGGAAACGAGCGATCTTGGGTCGGCTGCTACTTCGGACTCAAAGTCAGTACTATTAAGTGATTATAATGGTACTTTTAAGCAATATATCAGTGATGAAAACAAGTATGCTAGTGATCGAAATATTGTTAAGTCGAATGCGTTGAGCAATGACCAGAGCGCTATCAACAGTGATCAGACGAAGATCAACAGCGACTCGACTGGCTTCCAGAGTGATCAAAGCACGGTGGCTTCGGACTTAAGTGAT
>NZ_BCMG01000004.1 GCF_002217945.1 Secundilactobacillus silagei JCM 19001 | reverse complement strand
CGCCAGCGTTCGTCCTGAGCCAGGATCAAACTCTCATTTTATGATTGTTTGTGACTCATTAATATTACTAGCGAAATTGACTTCGCAAATTACATTTGATACCAGCCTAAGCTGATATGCCCTGCACATTTGTGAAACAAAACTTTGTTCAGTTTTCAAAGGTCTACTGAGTCCTGAATGACTGATGAATATTTAATCAGTCAACTCTTAAATCATATCATTCGTGCTATTCAATGTCAAGCGTTATTTTTAACTGCCAGGCAATTGATTTCACTGTCAAATGCTATGAGATCAGCTTCTACAAGTTGCTGTAGAAATAACAGAACTTCATAAGTATAACAATCGTTGGCAACCAAGTCAATCACTATTTTGAATAAATATGAATTGATTTGGTAGAGCATACTCTGCAGATAAATCGTAACTCTTATATCGCCATCTTCTCCATGAGCATGATGTGTATAATTATTCGACGCATCTGCGCGCCTGCTTTTTAACAACGAATATAATATTACCAAGTTATGCATTCTGGGTCAAGCAATATTTTACATTTTTTCACAAAAAAAGAGTGATGCGTCTCAACATCACTCTTTTACCTTCATTTATTTAAGTTCTGGTGCATCCGTCTTGTACGTGGCTGTAACTTTGCCATGGTTTTTGGCCATTAAACTCGTGGGTTTCGACTTCTGAGCAGCCTTCAACTGCTGCATACCGTTGGAGTACTTATAGTTATACTTCCCCTTATTAACTGATTTGAAATCTTTCAGCTGATAAAAGCGTAACAGATCACCTTGAATTACCCGATCAGACAGGGATAATTCTGAAGTGACGTGGTTTTGCTCTCGAGCCAGACGCTTCTTTTGAACAGTGTTTGGCTTCACTACTGCGCCCGTCTTGGTATTGTAAACAGTCCCGCTCACTTTTGCCAGTTGCGGCGTCACAAAGTCGCCATTTCTAAACGCCACGGTCTGGTTGCGGTTTTTTGCTAATAAATCATTGCCAAACTGGATCGTATGATTATCCTTCACACCCAGTAGGTCCATTAACGTTGGTAACACGTCGATCTCACCGCCATACGTGTGGTTAATACCGCCCTTCATCCCAGCGGCATGAATCATCAGCGGTACCTTCTGGAACTGAGCGAGATCGTAGTTGGTGACCTTCTTCTTGCCCAATAACTGCGCAATAGCGGGTCGGTGATTGTTCGAGATGCCATAGTGGTCCCCATACAATACGATCACACTGTTCTTGTACAGACCGGACTGCTTCATGTAAGTTAAGAATTCACCAAAGGCTTCATCTAAGTAATGAGCCGTCTGAACGTAGGGGTCAACTGTCTTGTCGCCAGTCTTAGTCGCAGGAAAATCAGTGTTTTCTTTATCCAGCTCATAAGGATAGTGGTTGGTCAGTGTGATCAATTTCGCATAGAACGGCTGCGGCAGCTGCTGCAGATACTTAGACGTGTCACGGAAGAAGATCTTATCCTTTAAGCCATAGCCAACCGAGTAGTCCGGCTTTTCCTTATAGTACTGAGAGCTAAAGAAATAGTTATAACCCCATGACTTATAGGTGTTATCCCGGTTCCAAAAACTCGGGACGTCCCCGTGGAAAGCCGCTGAAGTATAGCCCCTTTGACCGAGTATTGCGGGCGCCGCCTGAAAGGTGTTTTGCGTCCCGTACTCCGTCATAGCAGAACCCTGCGGTAGCCCAAACAATGAGTTTTCAAGCATCATCTCGGCATCTGAAGTCTTTCCTTGAGCCACTTGGTTATAGAAATTATCAAAGCTCATCGTGTTTTGATTCTTATAGAACTTATTCAGATTAGGCGTAACTTCCTTGCCATCGACCTTATAGTTGATCAAAAACTGCTGGAAGCTCTCCAGGTGAATGATGATGACGTTCTTACCCTTTTCCGTCCCAAAATACGCCGGGTTGTCCCCCACACGATTATGTTTCAGATACTTCTTCACACTTTGCAGGTCACTGGCGCTGGCATGGGCCCGCGTTGAACTTTGCTTTTGCGTCTGGTAGACGCTAAAGGCGGCATATTCATTCAAGCCCAGGTACTTAACCAAATAGTTGTTATCAAAAGTTCTGGTCAATAAGCCCGAACGGTTAGCGTTAGCCATCCCGTATTCGGCACCCATCAATGAAAAGGCCAATACGGTCATCGTTAACGCGTAACGGCGCTTGAAGGGCCGGCTATCAACGTGAATGACGTGGGTCATTAACAAAACGATCAGTAAAACAACGTCCAAATAGACAAAGAAGTCGATTGGATGAATGATCTGGCCAATACTTTTGCCCAGATTATTTTGAACATTACCAGACCCTTTAATAACACTAAACGTCATAAAATCTGAGAATTCGCGATAATAAAGAATGTTGGCAAAGATCCAGGAAGTCTGAATCAGATCGATCAGGATCATTAGCCAGTAGACTAAACGTCCACGAAAGTATAGTGCAATACCAAACAGTAAAAGTGCAGCCGGAATTGGGTTAACCACCAGTAAGAACTGCTGAATACCACCCTTGACCCCTAAACTAAACTCCGTCTGATACGCGATATACGTCTTAATACAAAATAAAACGACTACTAATATAAAGAACCCAAAAACGGTATTCAACTTAGCAGCCGTTCGTTTTACAAAATCCGACATAACATCGTGCCTCCAGGTTAAACTTAACAAGTGCCATTATATCGAATCTCTATAAAATAGCAATCTTCTCTAAATTACTTTGAAAAAACTTCACACTTATAAGTGATATCAATTTTTCGATAATGACGAATCAGCAGTGATAAAAATAAAAACTATGGTTCCCCATAGTTTTTGTTTTAATTATCGGTTAGCAATTCAAATAACTCAATTGCAGTCAGATCAATGTTATCAAACTCAAAGTGTTCCTTAGCTTGATGTTCATCCAAACTGTAGGTTTGTGTTTCTGGGTGATAAACAACTTGTGCCAGTTCAACGCCTTCCTTTTCGAAACGACGTGGTTGTGGCTCGTCTCCGGCATCTTCTTGCATTGCTTTAAGTCGGTTAATAATGCCGATTAATTGTGATTCCTCCATGAGAATCCCCTTTCCAATTCAATTTAACAGTCTAATTCTACCAAATCCCGTTGCGGTAAGCACGCGTTTTTGCAAATATCCTGATGAAAATTCTAACAGGTCTAACGCATTTCTACAATAGAAAAAAGCAGGTGATTGCCAATACTGACAATCACCTGCTTTTTAAGTCTATGCTTCTGATCTTAATGAATGGTGCGATTCCTGGATTCGCTTAAACATTTTCTCCATGTCAGTATCCGTAAAATGAATCAGCACGGGCCGGCCATGGGGGCAGTTAAACGGGTTTTCCGCCGTTTTCAGGTGTGCAATCAAAGCTTTAGCCTGCTGATCATCCAAATGGTGATTAGCCTTGATGGCCCGCTTACAGCTCATCATGATGGCCGTCTTCTCACGGAACTGGGCCACCGTTAGATGACCATCCCGCAAGACCCAGTCGATCATTTCTTTGACTGTGTCAGACTCCTGCCCGGCTTTAAACCAAGTCGGATGCTGCCGCAGAATAAAGCTGTTAGGGCCAAACTGTTCTAAATGCAGGCCGACTGCCGCTAAAATATCCAGTTTGTCCGTGATTTTTAACATATCACTGGTACTGTAATCCAGCACGATTGGCACTAATAAACGTTGCTGATCTGCGCTGACTTCACCAATGGCCTGCCGGTAGTATTCGTAGTTGACCCGCTCTTGGGCAGCGTGCTGATCGAGGATATAGAGTCCCTCATCCGACTGCGCCAGCAAGTAGGTCCCGTGAAATTGGCCAATGTAGATCAAATTAGGGAACCGGTCTTGCTGCTGGTTTAACAGCTCGGTTTCTTGCGGCTTTTGCGGTTTGGGCGTTGAAGCGGTATTAGCAGTCCCTGCCACCGGTTCATTAAACGGGGTCTGCGGCTGCTGATACTTCTGCTCAAACGCCGAGACTTTAGGTGATGCCAGTTCAGCCTTAGACCGGATCATGATCGGTTGAGCCGACCCGTCAGAGGGCTTTTGGGCAAACAGCGCCCCACTAGAATCAGAGTCTTTAGCGTCAACCGACTTCTTTTGAGCCATTTTGGGCGTTTGTGATGTCGCCCGTGCTTGCGGGGCCACCGGTCTGCTAGTCTGCGGACCGCGCGTAGCTGAAACCGCAGCTAGATTTTGAGCGACCTGTTTGGGGTCCACGTGGCCCCGCCTTAAATTAGTGAGTCCGTCTGGAATCAGATTCTGTTGGCTCAGCTGTTCTTGAATCGCCGTTGAAATAATCTCTGATAACTGCGGTTCCTTGCTGATCCGCACTTCCTGTTTCGTCGGGTGAACGTTAACGTCCACCAGCAGCGGATCCATCTCTAAATTCACCACGGCAACTGGGTAGCGGCCCACCATTAATTTCGAACCGTACCCGGCAATGATGGCCTTGGTCAACTGATAATTTTTAATGTACCGGCCATTTAACAGGATCGTCATGTAGTTGCGGCTGGCCCGCGTTAATTCGGGTAATGACACGTAGCCGCTGACTTTAAAGTCCGCATCCGCACTGTCGATTGCCAGCATCTTACCGGCCTTATTCATGCCATAAATGCTGCCGATGACCTGCCGCAGATCACCACGACCCGCTGTCCGCATCAATTCACGGTTATTATGGGTCAACGAGATTTGAATCTGCGGGTGGCCCAACGCTAACCGGTTGATGATATCGACAATTTTAGAGAGTTCCGTGTTCAGTGATTTCAGGTATTTTAACCGCGCTGGCACGTTATAGAACAGGTCTTTAACCGTAATGTCCGTCCCGCGCCGAGCTTCCGCCGGTTTTTGGGAGATCACTTTACCGCCAGCGATGTGAATGACCTGACCTTCACCACCCGTTGACGTGACCATTTCAACGTCCGCGATAGACGCAATACTTGGCAGAGCTTCACCACGGAAGCCCAGTGAATGGACTTTAAACAGGTCTTTACGGTCAGTGATCTTACTGGTGGCGTGACGGTGAAACGCCAGTTCAAGCTGATCTGCTGCGATACCGTCGCCATCATCAATGACTTCAATGGACTTTAATCCCGCTTCAGCAACGAGAATATCGATCTCGTGGCTACCGGCATCAATGGCATTTTCAACCAGTTCCTTGACAACGGAAGCCGGCCGTTCAATCACTTCACCCGCTGCGATTTGATCAGCTAACACTGTTGAAAGTTCATGAATTGCTGCCATTTTATCACCTCATTACCGTTTTTTTCTTGACTGTGTTAACTCTTGCTGCCACTTATACACTTGATTCATGACGTCCATGGGGGTCAGCCCCATTAAATTCAACGCCTTAACTTGCGCTGCCACCTTGTCCGCCTTGGTAGCCTTCTTTTCCGGCTCACCAAATAGGGACAACTGGGTATCAGCATCCGTAGCTTCAGCCGTCTCTGTCACCGGTTCTGCCGGCTGCGGTTTGGGCTGCGGTTTGGGTTGCGGTTGAGGTTCCGGTTGCACCGGCTTATCCTCAGCCGCCACTTGAACGGAGGCGTGCTGATCTTGGGTCTTCTCTAGGTGGGTCAGAATTTTATCCGCCCGTTTCAACAGTGAATCTGGTAAACCAGCTAATTTAGCCACGTGAATCCCATATGACTTATCGGCTGGCCCATCCTGCATCTGATGCAAAAAGACCAGTTCACCGTTCTTTTCGACGGCGCCCACGTGGACGTTCTTCAAATGTGCCAAACTCTTATCCAGTACCGTTAATTCATGATAGTGGGTGGAAAATAGCGTTTTTGCGTGAATTCGATCATGAACAAATTCAATAATCGCCTGTGCTAAAGCCATCCCATCATAAGTAGCCGTTCCCCGACCGATCTCATCAAATAAGACCAGCGAGTTGGCGGTGGCGTGAGCAAGGGCTTCGTTAGCTTCCTTCATTTCCACCATAAAGGTACTTTCACCGGAGATTAAATCATCCGCCGCACCGATCCGGGTAAAGATCTGATCAAAGATCGGCATCTTCGCCGACTTAGCGGGAACAAAACAGCCCATTTGCGCCAGTATAACCGTTAATGCCAGCTGACGCATGTAAGTACTCTTACCAGACATGTTAGGCCCCGTAATCAGCAAAATAGACGTCTCTTCGGGCATCTTAACATCATTAGGGACATAGGTCTGGCGGCCCAGTACTTTTTCGACCACGGGGTGCCGACCTTCAACAATTTCCAGATCATGGCCCGACTTGGTAAAAGTGGGTGCCACGAAGCGGTATTTTTCACTGATGTCCGCAAAGCTCTGCAAAACGTCCAGTTCGGAAACCGCGTGCGCTAAGCTTTGAATCCGTTGAATATTCTTCTTGACCAGTTCACGAACTTTGACAAATAATTTGTATTCCAGATCGGTGGACTTTTCCTCGGCTTCCAGGATCAGATGTTCCTTTTCCTTTAGCTCAGGGGTGGTAAACCGCTCCGAATTCGTCAAAGTCTGCTTGCGTTCGTAGCGGCCCTCTGGCAACTTATCCAAATTGGTCTTGGTCACGTCAATGTAGTAACCAAAAACGCGGTTGTACCCGATTTTCAGGTTATTAATGCCAGTGGCTTTTCGTTCGGAAGCTTCCATCTCAGCCAGCCACTGCTTGCCGTTATGCATGGCTTGACGGTAGGAATCTAACGTCTTGTCATAGCCATCCTTGATCACGCCGCCATCCGTCACTGACAGCGGTGGTTCATCCACGATGGCTTCGTCGATGACGTCCGTCACATTATCAATTGGATCTAACCGGTCATAGATATCATCAAAAACAGCGTCCGGTAATTCATTTAAAATGTGCTGCAGTTTTGGAATCTGCTTTAACGAAGTCTTTAACTGAATCAGGTCCCGGCCATTCACACTGCCGAAAGCCACTCGGCCAGCCAGTCGTTCCAAGTCATAGACCTTGGTCAGCTCTTCTTGCAAGCTGTTGCGCTCAAAGTACTGATCAACTAACACGCTGACCTTCTTTTGCCGGGCTAAGATGTGTTTGCGGCTCACTAACGGCCGATCCAGCCACTGTTTCAGCAGGCGTCCGCCCATGGCCGTTTTGGTTTCGTCCAGTAACCACAGTAACGTACCGCTCTTTTTGCCGGTCCGCATATTTTGAATCAATTCCAAGTTACGCTGGGAGTAATGGTCCATCTTTAAGAAAAAGGTGGGCTCATACATCACTGCCCGCTGCAAATGGGCCAGGCTTCGCTTTTGCGTCGTGATAATGTAGGTCAGCAGATGGTTCAAAACGGTCAGCTGTTCCGGAGCCGTCACACCCTGGGTCAGATAACTCAGTTCCGACTTCACCTCAGTCTCATCCTGATGAGAAATGAGGATTCCGACCGTCTGCAACTGCTCCAAAACGTCCTTAGAAACCGACTTATCAACGACCGTTTCCTTAGTCTGCAGACTCATCACTTCGTTTAATACGGCGTCAAAATCAGTCAACGACGTCACCTTTAATTCACCAGTGGATAAGTCGGCATAGGCAAAGCCGAATTTGTTTTTGACCTGAGTCAGAGCGGTTAAATAGTTGTTATCCTTGGCGTTACCAGCACCCGTATCAGTCTGAGTCCCCGGTGTGACCAATTGAATCACTTCGCGCTTAACCATGCCCTGAGCGAGCTTGGGGTCTTCCATCTGTTCGCAAATGGCAACTTTATAGCCCCGATCCACCAAGATATCGATGTAGTTTTGAACTGCCCGGTGCGGTACCCCGCACATGGGAATCGGGTTTTTAGAACTATGATTCCGGCTGGTCAAGGTCAGCTCCAACAATTGAGCACCCTTCACAGCGTCATCATTAAACATTTCGTAAAAATCACCCAAACGGTAAAATAAAAAAGCGTCCGGGTACTGATCTTTTATTTTTTGATACTGAACCATCATCGGCGTTTGGTTTACTTTCGCCAATCTCTCCACCTCTACTTCATTAACGATTGTTTACAAATCATACGGGTGGGCATCGTCAATTAAAACCGGTTTGATTTTAGTGGCGTGCCCGGTTTCATCATTGACATCGATCACACAGCCAGACATGATCCCGGGTTCACTAGTCTCAACTACATAACGAGCTGGTCTTTGATCTAAGAAACGTTGGATCACACTAGCGGGCTGCATCCCTAAAATACCAGCAGCCGGGCCAGTCATCCCCGCATCCGTCATAAACGCGGTCTGATGGTCGATAATTTGACCGTCACTGGTTTGCACGTGCGTATGGGTACCGACCACGGCTGACACGCGGCCCTTTAGATACAGGGCGATCGCGCGTTTTTCGCTGGTCACTTCGCCGTGAAAATCAACGAAGATCACGGGGGTTTCTTTTCTGATCTCAGTCACTAATTTGTCAGCCACCGCAAACGGATCATCCAGCGGCGGTAAGAAGACCCGTCCCTGTAAATTGATCACGGCAAGGGTTGCCTGATTAACCTTTAATTTGGTCCAGCTCCGGCCTGGGACGTCTTTTCCCGGGTAATTAGCTGGCCGAATCAACTTGGTCGTGTCATCGATAAACTCGTAAATTTCCTTATTATCCCACGTATGGTTGCCCATCGTGACCACGTCAGCGCCACTTTCGAGCAGCTGCTTGTAGATCTTGCGACTGATACCACGGCCGACAGGTGTTGAGTTTTCACCATTCACAATGGTTGCCTGAGGCTTCAAGTCTCGTTTCAATTTTGGTAAGTAAGTTTGAATCATTTGGACGCCACGATCACCGACAACGTCTCCGATAAATAATATCCGCATGCTGGTCCTCTTATCTAATTTAGTCTATTACAACACGTTTTAGTTTAACACATTTACCGTATAAAAAAGTATCCTCAAGCACTGTTGCCAGTACTTGAAGATACTCCCTGCTAAATGACTATTTAGCGTACGCTACCGACCGAACTTCACGAATAACGGAAACCTTGACGTGACCTGGATAATCCATGTCACTTTCAATCTTCTCTTTAATATCGTGAGCCAGTGTAACAGCGTCCAAATCTGAAATTTTAGTTGGTTTAACGATGACGCGAACTTCTCGCCCTGCTTGAATGGCGAATGACTTCTTCACGCCGTCAAATTCATCAGCGATATTTTCCAGCTTTTCCAACCGGTGAATGTAGGATTCAAGTGAATCGCTCCGTGCACCTGGTCTGGAAGCCGAGATCGTATTAGCAGCTGCCACTATTTCTGAAATGACATAGTGCGGCGTTGCCGTTGACTCGTGAGCCGCGATTGAATCAATTACAACCGGACTTTCTTTGTACTTCTTCGCTAGATCAATCCCAATCTGAACATGAGACTCTTCCACGTCATTTTCAACCGCTTTACCTATATCGTGTAATAATCCTGCGCGTTTTGCTAGCGTGACATCTTCACCTAACTCAGCGGCAAAAATTCCTGATAATTTAGCAACTTCTATGGCATGCGTTAAGACGTTTTGACCATACGAGATCCGGTAGTTCATCTGACCAACCAGCTTAATCAAAGCTGGGTGCATCGAGTGAATACCGAGATCAAATACCGTCTGTTCACCAAGGTCTTGGATCTTCTCATCCAATTCTTTACGGGCCTTTTCAACCATCTCTTCAATGCGAGCTGGATGAATCCGACCATCTTGAATGAGCTTCTCCAAGGCAATCTTAGCAACTTCACGACGAATTGGATCAAAGCCGCTTAAAACAACGGCTTCTGGCGTATCATCGATAATTAAATCGATCCCAGTTAAGGTCTCTAAGGTCCGAATATTACGACCTTCACGACCAATGATCCGACCCTTCATGTCGTCATTAGGCAGTGTGACCACCGATACTGTGGTATCAGATACCATATCGGCACCACTGCGTTGAATCGCTTGAACGATTAATTCTTTAGCCTTCGAGTCCGCTTCTTTAGCGGCCTGTTCATTGCTTTCTTTAATCATTTTAGCGCGTTCCGAACTTAACGCTTGCTTTGCATCATTAATAATCAGGGACTGTGCTTCCTCTTTAGAAAGCGCGGCTGCTTCTTCCACAGCTGCTTGCCGTTTTTCAACAAGTGAGTCCGCCTGTTGCTGTGTTTTAGCTAGTTTTTGCTGTTCCGAACTCAATTTATTTTCCTTGCGTTCGAGAACATCTTCCCGCTTTTGAAAAGCGTTATCTTTACGATCAAGTGCTTCTTCTCGCTGTAATACCCGGTCTTCTTGTTTTTGGACTTCTCCGCGTTGCCGCTTTAAATCCTTTTCAACATCCGATCGATAGCGATGACCTTCCTCTTTGGCTTCAAGCAGTGCCTCTTTGGTATCAGTCTCAGCTTGCTTTTTCGCATCAGCTAAAATGCCTTGTGCTGTTTCGTGTGCTGCGTCCAAATTGCGTTCAACAATTGACTTATGGACAAAGTATCCGATGACAGCACCTACAACGATAGCGATGATTGCGAGGATTATCTCAGGAATACCCATGATTCCACCTCCGCATCATCAAAATTTTTGATTGCTAAATCAGTAAATTTTAAGATGTTAATTGATTATTGACACAACTAATATTCTAATGTTAAGTCGCAACGCTGTCAATAAAAGAGTAGTGAACGATAGCTAAGAAAATGATTTATTAAAAAATGATGATAAAATTAACCAATTAATCGCTGTAATATATATTTTTACTCTTTAACAGCAAAAAGTCCAAGCTGTACTTCAGCTTGGACTTTCATTCTGCTTATTAAGACTTAGCAGGTTTATTTTTAGTTGGTTTTGCCGTTTTAGCATCTTTAACATCAAGGTCTAAGGCCTCAACACTTTTTTCGGTGGCTTGCTTATCGGTATTGGTAGTATCAGTAGCCTCATCGTCAGCAGTCCCATCCATGTTATAAGCCTTACGGACCTTAGTCCTGATCTCACTCATCACATCGGGATGTTCAGCCAAGTAAGTCTTAGCATTCTCACGGCCTTGACCAATTCGGTCATCACCGTATGAATACCATGAACCAGACTTATTCACAATATCCTTGTCAACCGCCATGTCCACCAGTTCACCGGTCTGAGAAATACCATGTCCATACATGATATCAACTTCAGCCCGCTTAAATGGCGGGGCAACCTTGTTCTTGACCACTTTGATACGAACCCGGTTCCCGATAATATCGGTACCTTCTTTGATCTGTTCGGCACGCCGAACCTCTAAGCGAATCGTGGCGTAGAACTTCAAAGCCCGACCACCAGGTGTAGTTTCAGGATTACCAAACATCACGCCGACTTTTTCACGAATTTGGTTAATAAAGATCGCGATAGTCTTGGTTTTATTGATCGACCCCGAAAGTTTACGCAGGGCTTGCGACATTAGCCGAGCTTGCAGGCCAACGTGCGCGTCACCCATCTCACCATCAATTTCAGCTCGAGGAACCAGCGCAGCCACGGAATCGACGACGATCATGTCGACGGCACCACTGGCAACCAGGGCATCCGCAATCTCGAGCCCCTGTTCACCAGTATCGGGTTGTGAAAGCAGCAGATCATCGATATTAACGCCTAAATTAGTCGCATAAGCTGGATCCAAAGCATTTTCAGCATCAATGTAAGCTGCTGTCCCACCGTTCTTCTGGACTTCAGCAACCGCGTGTAAAGCAACGGTCGTCTTCCCAGAACTTTCAGGACCGTAAACTTCCACGATTCTGCCACGGGGATACCCACCAACACCTAATGCATTGTCCAGCGCCAGTGAACCACTGGAGATCGTTGAGATCTGCGTATCAGCCTTATCACCCATTCGCATGATAGAACCTTTACCGAAGTTTTTTTCAATTTTCTTTAATGCAGCATCTAACGCTGCTTGCCGTTCATCAGCCATATGTTCCTCCTTAGTCGCCATTTGCAAATTAAACTATACCTGTCTCAACACAAAATTGCAAGCAAAAATAGAACAAAGGTTCGTATTTTTAGTGAACCGCTAACCGCCGACGAATGAGATCAAGACCCGCCATCACTGAACGTGCCCGAATCCGCTGACGGCCGTTCGTAAAGTGATACAGGAAGGCTTTCGGTTCTTCGTCCCGGTAGGCAATCCCGATCCAAACCGTGCCGGCTGGCTGGCCTTCTAGCTTATCAGGGCCGGCCACACCAGTGAAGGAGACCGCAATGTCAGTCTGCATCTTGGCTTTGGCCTGCTGCGCCATCCAAATGGCCGTGGACTTGCTGACCACGCCCTGAGTCTTGATCACTTCTGCCGGGATCGACAGCAACTGATGCTTTGCTTCGTTGGCATAGGTCACAAAACCACCCGGAAAGACTGCCGAGACCCCTGGAACACTGCCAATCGTGCTTTGAAATTCACCGGCAGTCAGGCTTTCAGCCGCCGTGACGGAAAGCTTGCGGTCGATCAACTGATTGACCACGACACTGGCTAGTGTATTATCATCACCGTAACCGTAGAAGTATTCCCCGTCGATGGCTAAGATCTGGTCTACCATGCCCTGAATCAAGGCATCGGCCTGGTTCTTGTCAGTCGCTGAAGCAGTCACCCGAAGCGTGACCTCTGCCGCCTTTGCGTATGGTGCAATGGTTGGGTTGGTTTGATGGTCGATCAAATCCGCGAGATCCGATACCAGCTTAGATTCACCGATCCCCACAAACCGCAGCACCCTAGAATTAAATACGCGGTTTTGATCACCGTGTTTTTTCAGTTGCGGAATCAATTCCCGGTCGATCATCATCAGACATTCAGCTGGCGGTCCTGGTAACAGAACGTAGCTGGTCCCGTGCTGATTCAAATACAGGTCACCAACGGCAAAGCCATTATGGTTTTTCAAACTGATGGCATGCTGAATTTTTAGTTCCTGTTTCGCGTTATTAGGGGTCTTGTTCTTACCGCTAGTTGCGGCGTAGCTGTCAATCTTAGCTTTAGCATCGTCATCGACAACTAAGGGTTCCCCCAAATGACGGGCAACGATCTGCTTGGTCAGGTCGTCTTCAGTGGGTCCCAGACCACCGATCGTTAAGACGAGGTCATTGCGGCTCTCCGCGACCTTTAACACCTTTTCCAGTCGTTCGGGATTATCCCCGACGACCGTTTGATAATAAACATTGATCCCAATGCCGGCCAGTTGCTGTGCCAAATAGGCCCCGTTCGTATTGGCAATTTGACCCAATAACATTTCCGTTCCAACAGCAATAATTTCAGCGTTCATCACTCAGTCTCCAATCTGATTAACCTTATTTTAGCAAAAAGGGGTTGCTCTCATCTCAAGAACACCCCTCCTTTGTTGTTTAATTATTAAATGAATCGGCAAACACACTCCGGTTCTTAACGAAATAGTCAATTCCTGAGTAAACCGTAAAGAACAGGCAAACGTAAAGCAAGATCGTGCCTAACGGGAAACTAATAAAGAGCACGTTGTTCAGCAGCAATAAAATAATGCTGAGCATTTGTGAAGTCGTCTTTATTTTACCCGGCCAAGCCGCAGCCATCACGGTCCCGCTATTTTCCACGATGATCAGCCGTAACCCGGTCACTGCCAGTTCACGGCAAACGATAATTGCCACGACCCAAGCTGGTGCCATATCCATCTGAACTAACAGGATAAAAGCGGTCATCACGATCATTTTATCAGCCAACGGGTCGGCAAATTTACCGAAGTTGGTCACCAAGTGCCGCCGGCGGGCAATCTGGCCATCCAGAAAATCAGTGATCGACGCCACGGCAAAGACAATTGCCGCCACGATCTGCGTCACTGGAATCTTGGTTGACAGCCAAACGACTGACCCCCAGTCCATTGGTACTGCCAAAATAATCAGAAAAATGGGAATCAGAATAATCCGGCCAATTGTTAATTTATTAGGTAAATTCACGGTGTCCCCTCCAGATACTTAATTTCTTAAGAAAAGGCAAGCTTTTCAGCTTACCTTCCCTGATTACTTAAATTGTACGGTAATGTTTTGAACTTGAGACATCGTCGATGATGAACTAGCAGCGCCAGCAGTAGAACTGCTGGTTGAATTAGCTGCGGTCGTTGAAGACGAGGTCGTTGATGCTGAACTGGTAGCCGTTGACAATGGTAAGGACTTACCGCCAATTGTCACTTTGGTTGCTGGAGCATTACCTAAGTTCAAGGTTGCTGAGGTTGCATTGGCACTCAGCTTAATGGTCCGCGTCTTGCCGGCAGTCACCGTTCCTTGGAAGGCTGAGTTGCCAGCAGATGTCACTGATACCCACGCACTATCTGACGTCTTGACCTTAATCGTTTTCGTCTTGGGTGCGTTCTTCATCGTGTAGGTCGTGGCGTTGCCAGAAGTTGAAACCTTACTGAAACTGGCTTTGGAAACGGGCTTAGAAGAAGATGAGACCTTCTTGCTGGAAGCCTTAGCTGCTGAACTTGACTTAGCAGAACTACCAGAAACGGAGACGGAACTGCTGTCCACGTTTTGGTTATTATGACTTGACTGTGAACTTCGCGTCGTTGCTAACCAGATACCCACTAACACGATCACGACCACGATCACAGCTGCCACGATTGGCACCTGGCGCTTGATCTTGGCTGAACGGTCATCAACTTTTCGCTGCGCCGAACGCGTGGAAGGATTATCTTCATTGACCCGGTCCACGTATTCTTGCGTTTTGGTGCTTGGCAATTGATCGCTAAATTCATCGAGCAGCTCACTGCCGTCTAATCCAACGGTTTGGGCGTACTGCTTAATAAACGCACGGACATAAAAGTCACCTGGTAAATCCGAAAACTTACCGTCTTCAATTGCAATCAAGTATCGCTTTTGAATTTTGGTCGTCTGCTGCAGGTCATCTAATGTATAACCCTTAGCGATTCGGGCGTCACGTAACGTTTCGCCAATTGACTTAGTATTTTCACTCATAAATTTTTCTCCACCTATAACCTTTAAAATCTTGTCATTGCAGTCTTAGTATAGCATACGTCGCGCCATGATTTAATGCTGAATTCCAGCCTACGGACTTTTTTAAACTTTCTTAATGACCGGACACGATCTCTTGCAGACTGATGCCAGCGGTACTCAAGAATTGCGTCATGGTTTGAATCACATCGTTCATCGTCAACTGCTTGATCACCCCAACTTCATCAAATAAAGTGGCGTCACCATATAGCCGGTCATCGAATTGATTGGCAATCGCCTCTAACGAGTTAAATGAAGAAAGCGTGCTGCCAATGGCCTCGCGTTGAACGGCTTCAAACCGATCACTTGCGCTGGCCAGCTTATCAGTTGCATGGTGCAAAATGTCCATTATCGCGTCTTCGAAGGCCTGTGGATCTTCCGCTTCCCCCGCCATAATGACGTGGTGGGCGCCACGCTGCAATTCAATGTTGTAGCCAAAACTATCGTCGATAATGCCTTGGTCATACAAGGACAAAAAGTCCGGTGCGGTTTCACCTAACAGCAGCGTGAACCCAAGGGACAGGGCATCCTCATACTTCAATCGGTCAATTCCAGTTGGTAATTCATCCATTCCCCGAATACCGATGGTTGCTTTTGGCCGTTCCACTGGCATCAGCAGTTTTTTATGTGCAATGACTTGCTGCGTGTCTGATGGCAAAATGCGTTTGATCGGTGCTGGTTTGGCAAACTGTTTCGCAGCTTGATCAGCCTTGACCCATGCTAAGGTTTCGGTCGGTTCTAGCCGGCCAACCACAAACAAACTCATGTTGCTGGGATGGTAAAACGTCTTGTGGGCCAGGTACAGGTCCGCTGCTTTAATTTTATCGATTGAAGCCAGTGTTCCCGCGATATCATCCGCTAACGGCTGATCCGGATAGAGGTTAGCAATCGTGCCAAAATAGGCCCGCGAGTTAGGATCATCTTCATACATTTGAATTTCCTGGCCAATGATGCCCTTTTCCTTGTTCACCGTTTGAGCAGTAAAGTAGGGATCTTGAACAAAGTCCAGCAGCGTTTCCAAATTCTCTTTTAGGTGATGAGTGGCTGAAAATAGATAACTGGTATGCGTATAGCTGGTAAAGGCATTTGAGCTGCCACCAAAGTGCGCAAACGTATCAAAGGCATCATGGTCGGCTTTTTCAAACATTTTATGTTCTAGAAAGTGTGCGATCCCAGCTGGCTGAGTCACCGGTTCCGTGCCATCTAACGGCACGAAAGACTGGTCAATCGACCCGTAATCCGTTGTCATGACAGCGTAGGTCTTGTGGAACCCCGCTTTAGGTAACAGGTAGACCCGTAACCCGTTGTCTAGCGTTTCTGAATAGAGCGTTTCGCCGAGATCTGAATAGTGTTTTTGTTTCATTTGGCGTCCTCTCCCTTCAAAAAGTAAACGGCTTGCAGATGAACCCGTTCGGCCATTTTCTCAACGTCTTCTCGTGTAACTTGTTTGATCTGTTTGACCCAGTCATCCGCACTGACGCTGCTGTGAAGCAGCTGGTCGAGCATCGCTTGATTGACTAGGGAACGCTGAGAATCTAACCGCGATTCTCTGCCGTTGATCAAACTGGCAACGACTTGGTCAAAAACTTCATCACTAAACTGGCCCTTAGTGATGGCAGTCAGCTGTTCAGCAATAATGGTCCTAACCGCCTTTTCGTTGGACTGGTCGATACCAGCTTGTACCAGCAGCGTTCCGGTAAACCCGTCAAAACGGCTGGAAGCATAGTAAGCCAGACTGTTTTTCTCCCGAACGTTCTTAAACAGCATTGAGATCGGTGTGCCGCCGAATAAGCCGTTAAACACGATGGCTTTATAGTAATCCGCATCCCGGTAATAAACCGGTAACTTATAAGCAATGTTTAATTTGGACTGCTGCAGCGGCTGACCCTCAGTTTTGGACACGAGTTCAGCTTCGGGGCGCTGATAGATCACTTCGCCGTCGTGCACCTGGCGATCCTGCAGCTGCCAATGCGCTAACATACTGACTAGATCCGTCTCGGTAACGTCACCGGCCACCGTAATTTGAATTTCATCAGTTGTTAATAGCTGCTGATAAGTCGTGTAGAGCGCCTGCGCGCTGATACCCGCAATCGTTTCAGCATCACCGTAGAGGCTCGTCGCAAAGAACGGTTCGTTTTTAAAGTACAGTTCGCCTAACTGCTGTTCAGCGTAGTACTGCTTATCATCATTTAAAGACTTTAAATAAGCCATCAAATTTTGTTTTTGACGGCCAAAAGTCGTGGGTTCAAAGGCTTTATCGGTGACTAACGGCCGGTAAATGACGCTGTGTAAAAAGCTGACCATTTCACTTAACAGTGATTCACCGCCAATAAAGTGATCGTTAATGATCGTGCTTGAAAACCGCAGTCCCTCTTGCAAGCCGTAGCGAAATACATTCACGCCATAACTGGCGCCGTACATCATTGACAGTTTCTGGGCTAATGATGTTTGGGTGGGATACTCAGCACTGGAAGTTTCCAGTAACTGCGCTAATAAAATGCGGTTGGATAGCTCCTGGACGTTACCAGGCGCAATGTAATCCACCGTCATACTAATTGTTTTGAATTGGGTCGTGGGAATGACGTTCAACCACACGCCCTTTGCTAATTGCTTTGGCAACTTTAGCCCTCCTTTGGACATTACCAAACCATATTAGATGATTTATGGCTAAAACGCCACCCTTTTGGATTGAAAAATCCAAAATATTTACGGTAAACGGCTACAATAATTCTCTTCTTGATAACCATAAAATTAACGTCAATTTAACCGGGGTCGACTTGCGTTCTAACCAACTTCTTTGCTATTCTTAATGTTAAATCATGGATGTAGGGGGAATCAGGATGAAAGTTGTTAAATTTGGGGGCAGTTCCCTAGCCAACTCTGCTCAGGTCAGCAAAGTGGTTAAAATTATTCAAGCAGATGACCAGCGGCGTTTCGTGATCGTCTCCGCGCCCGGCAAACGGTTTAAGGGTGATATTAAGGTCACTGACCTGCTCATTCAATACGCCAAGGCGACTATAAACAACACGCCGACTGAGACCATTACGGGCCAGATCATCGCGCGTTATGAAGAAATTGCCACCGCCTTTAAAGTGCCGCAGACTGCGTTTGAGCAAATCAAAACAACCATTTTAGACCTCCCTCAACAGGACTATCAAGATGACGGTTATTTGATGGCAGCTTTTAAAGCTCACGGTGAAAAACTGAACGCCATGTTATTTGCAGAAGTGCTGAAAACTGCTGGTGTCAATGCGAAGTATTTAGATCCCAAAGACGTTGGTTTAAAGTTAACTGACTCGCCTAACGACGCGGAAATCATCCCTAGCAGTTATGAGCAGATCAGTCAGTGGGCTAATAGCAAGCTTGTCCGTGTCATCCCGGGCTTTTTCGGCTATAACGATCAGGGCCAGATCTGCACGTTCTCCCGTGGCGGCTCCGATATCACAGGCGCAATCATTGCCCGTGGTGTTCACGCGAAACGCTACGAAAACTTTACGGACGTGGACGCCATCTACGCTGCTGATCCCCACGTCATCCACCACCCGATCGCCATTCATAACATGACCTTTCGAGAAATGCGGGAACTGTCTTACGCCGGTTTTTCCGTTTTTCACGATGAGGCCCTGATTCCCGCGATTCAAGGCAACATTCAAGTGGTCGTTAAAAACACCAATCACCCTGGTGAACGTGGCACCTCGATCACGTCTCATAAGCGCGTGAACCCCGCCTACCCGGTTTCAGGAATCGCCAGTTCACCAGGCTTTTGCGGCATTTATATCCGTAAATACATGCTGGATAAAAAGCGCTTTTCACAAAAGATCCTCAAACTACTAGCGAAATACGACCTCTCGTATGAACACATGCCGTCAGGAATCGATGATCTGACCGTCATCATGCGTCAAGATCAGCTCACCCCAGAGTTAGAAGATGCGCTGATCCGCGAACTGGTCATCGCTTTACGGCCAGATGAGATTCACATCTCCCACAATTACGCACTGCTGATGGTGGTTGGTGAAGGGATGGCCAACCGAACTGGAATCATGTCTAAGGCAACGGATGCCTTGGCCCGGCAAAACGTTAAACTGATCATGGTCAACCAAGGTGCTTCGGAGATCTCCATGATGTTTGGCGTCAGGCAAGATGAAGCTCAAGTTGCAATCAAGGCGTTGTACGACACCTTTTTCCCAGATCTATAAACCCAATTAAAAAGAGCGAACTTCCAAAATTTAGAAGTTCGCTCTTTTTAATTGAAACTATTTATTGTTCTTCAGCAATGGTGAATCCGCAGCGTTACCAAACCACTTGTGGTTGATCTTGGCTAACGTCCCATTCTTAGCTAAGATCTTAAGGCCACGGTTGATCTTGTGACGCATGGTGGTATCAGTCTTCCGCATCCCGACACCAAACTGTTCCTTTGGAAATGATCCGTTATTGATCACATAATCCTTAGGGTTACTTTCGTGACTCACGTAGTAACCGGCATAGGTGGAATCAATGATCAGTCCCTGAATCCGGTTGGCGTTCAAATCAATGAAGGCGTTGGTGAAGGAATCGTACAATACTGGTGATTTACCCTTGATCTTGTTCTTCAACAGGTTCGGATATTGACTGATGTCTTGCGCCCCTGATGAACCCGCTTGAGCACCCAGGGTCTTCCCCTGCATGTCAGCATACGAGTTAATGTGGTTCTTTCTTAACGAAACCAGCGTTTGATCGTTTTGCAGGTAAGTATCACTAAAGGCCACTTTCTTTTCCCGTTGCGGCGTCTTAGAATACCCGTTCCAGATCAGATCGATCGTCCCGTTGTTTAACTCGGTGGCGTTCATCGACCAGTCAATGGACTGGAAGCTGACCTTGATCCCGTACAGTTTAAAGACCGCTCTTGCCAAATCAATATCGTAACCAACCAGTTTCCCGCTCTTTTGCCGGAAGCCCATTGGCACGAAAGTATCATCCAAACCAACGGTCACATAGCCGCGCTTTTCGATTCGGTTCCAGTTATCAACGTGATTGGCCCGTTTGCCGACACTGACACCGCTGCAGCCAGACAATAGTGAGACGGTGCAGACCAGCATGATTAGGCAAAGCCAAATTTTCTTTTTCATGCTTTTTCCCCTCCCCACTAAGCTTTAATTGGTTCAACACGAACAAGTTGATCCGCAATGTTTTTAGCGAATTCCATATCATGAGTAACCACGATCTGAGTCATATTTTGCTTTTTCAATCCGAGAATAATATCTTCAACGGTTTGGCGTAAATCGGGATCCAAAGCACTCGTTGGTTCATCATAGCACAGAATCTTCGGGTTCATGGCTAAGGCCCGCACGATTGCCAGCCGTTGTTTTTGACCACCGGATAACTGGTATGGGTATAACCCTTCTTTGCCAGTTAAATTAAGTTGGTCGATCAATTCTTGCGCCCGTTTTTCAGCTTCTGACTTCGATTGCTTCAATACCAGTTGCGGTGCCAAAGTAATGTTATCCAAAACCGTTAAGTTAGGGAAGAGTTGAAAGTCTTGGAAGACGACCCCAATAACGTTGTCATTATCCCGGTTATTAGCGGGATCAAATGGCTTGCCATCTAAAACGAAGGACCCTGAATCAATCTTTTCCAAACCGCTAATGCAACGTAACAAAGTGGTTTTACCAGCCCCTGAAGGTCCCACAATCGTCGTGATCTGGTTGTCTTGGACCTGCATATCGAAGTTATTTAAAATCGTTCGGCCGTTAAATTGTTTTTTAATTTTTTTAAGTTCTAGCATACGCGTTTCCCCTCTCTAGCTTATCGCCATGCCCGGTAGTGCTGTTCAACTTTACGCAGAACGTAAGTGGCAATCGCAGTCATCAGCAGGTAAATGATACCAACTAAGACCAGTGGCAGCAAAGTAACATCTCTGGCAGTCGCAACGTTCCCGGCACGAAGCAAGTCGCCTAGTCCGATAACGTAAACCAATGATGAATCCTTAATCAAATTAATCGTTTCATTACCGATTGACGGTACCACGATCTTGATCACTTGCGGAATCACGATCTTGCGAAGTGTCTGACCACGCGTTAACCGAAGGACCCGCGCACTTTCGTACTGACCAGGGTCGATGGCTTGAAAACCGCCCCGGAAGATCTCAGCGAAGTAAGCCGTGTAATTAAGAATAAAGGCAAACAACGCAGCGTCATAACGCTGGAAAATAATACCGATGATTGGCAGCCCATAGAAAACGAAAATTAATTGCAGTAACAGTGGCGTACCACGCATCAGCCAAACGTAGAATTTCAAGATCCAGCGTAACGGTGCGATCTTCGAAGTTAACCCGAGACTGGCTAAGATACCAAGCGGAATCGAAGCAATCAGCGTCCAGAAGAAAATTTTGATCGTCATCCAAGCCCCACTCAGTAGGGATGGTAAAATTTGAGATACATAGTGTAACATAATGACTCCCCCTTCTTAATAAAAAAAGCCCTCTTGAACTAAACCTAGTTCAAGAGGGCGACAAGACAATATCGCTGTTCCACCTCTAATTCGACTACTGCTCACACAGCAATCCTCATGAAGTTTACTATGGCAATTAAAAAGTCCTCTTGGCAATATGCCAAGAGGACGATAATTTCGCGGTTCCACCTCTGATTCGCTGACTGCTCACACAGCCAACCTCAGTAAGTTTATATAATAAACTTCAGCGATAACGAGCTTACCGGAGCTTTCCTACTTCGTTCAGAAAGTCAACTCCCAGATGTGATTCGTCATAATTAACTACCCGGTTCTCATCTGCGCGGGTTCTCTGCTTAATTAATCATGATTACTAGTCCGATCAACGTTTGTTTTATTAGATTAATTCTCATTATATCTTAAATATATTCTTTGTCAACTCTTATTCGGTAAAGCCGCGGTTTACTTATTATTCAAATCCCTTAACCACGGGAGAACCAGTGGCTAACTTTAGACCAGAAACTTGTTTTCGGCTGCTGAATTTTCATCAACGGCACCGTTTCGCCTTCCAATCGACGGGCAATGTCACGGTAACCCTTACCAGCAGCGTTCTCAGACTCCAAAACAATTGGTTCACCCCGGTTAGAGGTGGCAATTACTTCGTCGTCATCCAAAACAATGCCTAATAATGGCACACCCAGGTGATGCGTAATTTCGTCAACATCCATGGCATCGCCGTCAGCCATCATATGGCCACGAATCCGGTTGATCAGCAGCTGTGATTCTTCCTTTAACGGATTTTTCTCTAATAAACCAACCACCCGGTCAGCATCGCGCACGGCAGAAATTTCCGGTGTCGTCACGATAATTGCGGCGTCAGCGCCGGCAATGGCGTTCAAAAAGCCTTGCTCGATTCCTGCGGGGCAATCGATCAGCACGTAATCAAAATCCTTTTTCAATTCGTCGACGATGTCTTTGGCCTGATTTTCAGTCAACGCGGTCTTATCCGTGTTTTGTGCGGCTGGCAATAGGTACAGCAGGTCATCAAACCGCTTATCTTTAACTAAGGCTTGCGCAAGTTTAGCCCGACCTTCCACCACATCAACAATGTCAAAGATGATCCGGTTATCAAGCCCTAACACAACGTCCAGGTTTCTCAGGCCAATATCCAGATCTACTAAACAGACGCGCTTCCCCATCAATGCGAGGGCGGTCCCAATATTGGCACTGGAAGTTGTCTTGCCGACACCTCCTTTACCAGAGGTGATTACAATTGATTTTCCCATCTTCAGTTAGCCTCCCATTTGGTGATAAATCCTTGGATTAATCGTTTTTAGATCACTTAATTGACCATATTCCAATACGTGTAAGTCGTTAACGTATGCAACGGTCTGACTGCCTTGTGCCGGCTGGTCAGTCTCCACAATGCTGATTTGCTCACCAATGCGGACTTGCTGTGCGTGCTGCAGATCACCGATCACGACTTTGCCTTCACTGCTGGGATAACCGGCCTGCAAGATGCCTAGACAGGTTCCCATGATGTAGATATTGCCCGTCGTCAACAGACGGCCACCCTCATTGATCACACCCAGATATAAGACGTCGCCCTTTAATTCAAGGGTCTGACCATTACGGATCGTCTGGGTCGCCAAATGAACGTTGTCCTGTTCTTTGATGTGAATGGCATCGTCAATCGTAATCACATCCGGAATCACCTTATGAATCTGGAAATGATCATAATCACTAAAAATCTTTTCCAACGCTTGATTCTGTTCAGCCGTCAATAAACGATGGTTGCTGATCACATCAAAACTGATTGATTTAGTGGCATTGGCATCCGCAGCTAAGTTATCAAGGAGTTCCCTAAGTGTCTCCTCGATGGCTTTAAAACTAGCGGCTTGATCCAACACAAGTTGATAACCATTCTGATTACCACGTAACACTACAGCTTGCATACTCCCGACCCCTTTTTAATTCCGCAAACGATTGAATAACCATTGAACTGGAAAATATAGTATGACGTAAGCCGCTAAATTATAGGCCAGCGTCGGTGCTAATGAATCGACCAGCATATCCGCAAATGACGCGCTCGTCATATGAACGACCAAATTACCGAAGTAACTGAGCGTGCAGATGACGGTGATGTCGATAAAATAAACCAGCAAACCACTCAAAAAGTTAATTGGAAAGGCTTTATAACACGCCCTGGTCAAGGCAACCACGATTGGAAAAACAAACACGAAGATGCCCCAGATGCCCGTGTAATAAACATCGAAGAAGCCACCCGCAATGGCTGCCCAAACGGTTAATGGAATCTGAAGCTCATCTTCAAAGAAGACTGATAGCACTAACCACAGCACCACTAGGTAGCTGCTCATAGCATATGGCGCGCTAAATAGCTGCCGCGGAAAGGCTGCGCCTAAAATTCCGTCTAAGTAAAAAAACAATAACAACCCAATTGGAAAGCCGTAACGTAATTTAGTTACTCGTAACATATTTGCCTCCTTAATTGGTTGTTTGAGCCTGTCTAACTGCGACAGTGACGACACTCAGCTCAGAAATATTGGTTGCCGGTTTGATTGAGATCTTGGAAGCTAGACCGTAATTATCAGTCCCGGTGCTGGCAACTTTACCAACAAACAATCCAGCAGGCATCACGCCACCTAAACCGCTAGTGGCCACTTTATCGCCCTTTTGAATCTTAGTCTTGGAAGTCACGTTACCCATTTCAATCAAGTTCTTGTCATGGTTGTAACCGGAAAGGATCCCGTTAACCGTCTTACCGCTCTTAGTAGTGATCGTCACCGCAAACCGGTTGGCGGATTCACTGCTGTTTGAGAGCAGTTCGACTTTACTGTTCGTCCGGTTGACTTCAGAAACTCGGCCAACGATTCCAGAACCTGACAGTACTGGCATATTCTTCTTAACGCCAGCTGCTTCCCCCTTGTCAATGATCACCTGGTTCTGCCATGCAGAAGGTGTCCGGGCGATAACGTTGGCGGTGACCGGTGAATAATCGGTCAGGGAATGATTTAACTTCAGTTCTTTTTTCAATTTTTGGTTTTCTTGATTAACTGCTTGATCATGAACTTTAGTCTGTGCCAGTTCTTGGACCTGACCCTTTAAACGCTGGTTTTCCTGATAAGTGTTCATTAAATCAGAAAAGCCCGTCACTGATCCTTTAAGGCCACTAACAGGCCAAGCAACGACACGGTTAACTAAGCCCACCACATCGTTACCAAATTGTTGAACCAAAGGCGGTGTTGAGCGCTTGTTGCGGATCGCAACGGAAACACTCATTAACCCAAAACTGACAATTAGACAAACAATCACAATCACTAATCGTCGGTTTGAAAAGAATTTATTCATGATCGTCCTCCAGTGATTGGAGAGTGAGCCAACTCACTTGACCCGTTCTCTGTTAACATTAACACATTAAAAAGTGCGGCATTTTCCGAATACCCATAATTAAATAATTCCGTATGTTCTGAAGTTGAACATACGGAATTATTTGCTTACACGGCTGGAGGTGTCCCTAATTGATCAATGCCAAACGTGGTATTGATCAATTATCAAGAACCAATGCCTCACTCCCGAATGCTATTTCTTTTTCATAACGTCGATGCTCTTAAGTGATTCACCAGTCCCAATTGCAACACAGTCCAGTGGATCGTTAGCAATGAATACAGGTACCTTAGTCGCATCAGCAATAACGTCTGGTAAGTTATGCAGTAATGCACCGCCACCAGTTAACACGATCCCATGGTCGATCACATCAGCCGCAATTTCGGGAGATGTTTCTTCCAGGGTCTCTTTAACAGCAGTAATGATTTCTTCAACTGATTCGTGAATGGCTGCCGCAATATCAACTGCCGAGACGTCAATCGTCTTAGGCAGGCCCGTAATTAAATCACGGCCACGGATCGAAGAAACATCATCCGCGCTAACGGCAGTCTTGGAAGCAGAACCAATATCCCACTTCAGCTGTTCAGCAGTTCGTTCACCGATCAGCAGGTTAAAGTGTTGACGAACGTAAGCTACGATAGCTTCATCAAGCTTGTCACCGGCCATTCGAATCGAACGGGATGAAACGATACCGCCCAGTGAAATCGTGGCAACATCAGTGGTCCCACCACCAATATCGACGACCATGCTACCGGTTGGATCCATTACGGGAAGGCCAGCACCAATGGCAGCGGCAAATGGTTCTTCAAGTACGTAGGCGTCACGAGCACCAGCGACACGGGTGGCGTCAATGACGGCCCGCTTTTCAACTTCTGTCGCACCGCTAGGCACACAAACCATGACGTAAGGCTTGCCGTTTGAGCTGCCCAACGTCTTTTGAATATAGTATTTCATCATTGCAACGGTTGTATCATAATCGGCGATGACGCCGTCTTTCATTGGCCGAATGGCAACAATACTTGCCGGTGTCCGCCCGATCATCGCTCTTGCATCTTCACCGACAGAGACGATCTCGCCGGTTTTCGAATTCTTGGCGACAACTGATGGTTCACGCAATACGATACCCTTACCGTCTACGTAAACGATCGTGTTGGCCGTCCCAAGATCGATACCAATGTTTTTAGTTCCTAATCCGAACAATCTGTTTCATCCCTTCATTTAGCCACAATCATTCGTTTGATTGTTTGTTAATTTGCTAGGTGTTATTATACCATATCTCAAAAATTTAATAACTACTCGCCGACTAAAAGCATACCCAATTATAGACCGGTCTGGCAAGTATTAATTTATTATTTAATGGAAAATAAATATTACATCTTTTACGACGCTTTAAAGAAGGCCCGCACGTCGGAAATAAAGTACAGCGAACCGGTAATCAAAAACAGGTCGTCAGCAGACATCCGCTGCGAGATCGCCCCAATTGCCAGCTGCCAGTTGTCGATGACTTCGATCCGGTCATCGTCTTGATACTGGGCAGCTAATTTTTCTGGATCAGTGACCGCCCGCGTACCTGGCCCCTGAAAAGTGGTCAGTATAACGTGCAGATTAGGCACCGTCCGCAGCGTTGCCAGCATCTTATCATGCTGCTTATCCGCCAGTATACCCATGAGTACGTAGATCTCAGTTTGGCTGAAGCGCTGCTTTAATAGCGCGGTCAGCTCTTCAAACGCCGGTTCATTATGAGCACCGTCGATGACGATCAGCGGCTCTTGGTTGATGGGCTCAAAGCGGCCGGCCCAGACGGTCTTCGCTAATGACTGCGCGATGTCTGACTGGTTGATCAGCTGATGGGTCTGTTCCTGGTACAAAATAAAGGCGGTCAGCGCGCAGCTGGCGTTATCAACTTGATAGTCGCCCAGCATGCTGATCTTTAAGCCCTTAAAATGATTGTCTTTAAAGCGGTAATCAAACTTTTCCTGCCAGCCGGCTGCCGGCTTGATCGTCGTTACGGCTTCATGGCCTAACCGGTACAGCTGACTGTGATTGACCTTAGCCGTTTGAATCATGACCTGCATGGCTGAATCCGGTAGCCGGCCAGCCACGACTGGAACATTGGGCTTAATGATGCCGGCCTTTTGTGCCGCAATCTCAGGCAAGGTATTACCGAGCAGTTTCATATGGTCAAACCCAATGGTGGTGATCACCGAAACGGCTGGGGTGAATACGTTAGTCGAATCTAATAGACCGCCAATCCCGACTTCGACCACCGCCACGTCAACTTGGGTCTTAAAGTATAAGAACATCATGGCCGTGATAATTTCAAATTCAGTCGGGCCACCCTCTGGATAGTGGGCGTCCAGATCCGCCACGACTGGCTGAACCCGGTTCACTAAGTCCACCAGATCATCATCCGAAATGGGCTTACCATCCACCGAAATGCGTTCGTTAAAGCGGACTAAAAACGGCGACGTAAAGGTCCCCACCGTGTAGCCTTGCGACATCAAGAGGTCGCGCAAATAGGCAACCGTTGAGCCCTTGCCATTGGTACCAGCCACGTGAATGGCTGATAAATCTTTTTGGGGATCCCCCAGCAGCGCCATAAATTTGCGCATCCGGTTCAAATGGTCACTTTTTTCGCTCTTCTTAAACTTGGTTCGTCCATGGATAAAACTTAACGCTTCATCATAATTCTCCACCATGACTATTTCTCCACTCTTCTCAATTTAAAAAGGACGGAATCAACGTTGATCCCGCCCTTCTTGATTCTAAATTGTATTATAACATGCGCAACAATTACTGTTCAGCTTTCAAGGCAGCCAAACGATCCTGAGTTGCTTTGAGCTTGGATTCATTGTCAGCTTGTTTTTGACGTTCGCCTTCGACCACATCATCAGGTGCGTTAGCCACGAAGCGTTCGTTGCTTAATTTCTTCTTAGCACGGTCAACTTCGGCTTGGAACTTCTTGATTTCTTTATCCAAACGAGCGGCTTCATCGTTTAGGTCAACCAGTTCAGCCAGTGGAACATAGACTTCGGCATCGGTAATAATCCCAGTCATGGCTAATTTTGGTGCCGCAACGTCCGCACCGATGGTCAATTCCTTAGGGTGCACGAAGCGGTCAATGTAGTCACGGTTGGTTTCAAACACGTGGGTCAGTTCCTTGTTGTCCGTCTTGATCAGCACGTCAATTTCAGAAGACATTGGTGCGTTGGCTTGAGCCCGGATGTTCCGAACGGCCTTGATCAGTTCAATCAAGTTACCCATTTGTGATTCAGCCTGCTGATTATCAAAATCAGCGTGAACCACTGGGTACTTAGCTGTAACTAATGACTTGCCATCATGCGGCATGGTGAGCCAAATTTTTTCGGTTACAAATGGCATGATTGGGTGCAATAGACGCAGCGTCTGATCCAAAACGTAAGCCAAAATGTTGCGAGTATTGGCCTTAGCCTTTTCGTCATCACCGGTCAAGATTTCCTTACTCATTTCGATGTACCAGTCACAGAAATCATCCCAGATGAATTCGTAAAGCGCCCGGCCAGCTTCACCAAAGTTGAACTTATCGAACTGTTCAGTGACTTGGGCCACCGTCTTGTTCAACCGGCTTAAGATCCAGCGGTCAGCCAGATCCCATTCGGATTCATCAGGCAGTTTAGGCTTGGTCATGTCGCCCAGATTCATGATGACGTAACGGCTAGCGTTCCAGATCTTGTTGATAAAGTTCCAGGCAGCGTCCATCTTGGTGTAAGTAAATCGCATGTCTTGACCCGGCGTTGAACCATTAGATAGGAACCAACGTAAAGCATCGGCACCGTACTTATCAATGACATCCATTGGATCGATTCCGTTACCTAATGACTTACTCATCTTGCGGCCCTGTTCATCACGGATCAAGCCATGCAGCAACACGTGTTTGAAGGGCCGGCGACCGGTAAATTCAAGGGACTGGAAGATCATCCGTGAAACCCAGAAGAAGATAATGTCGTAACCCGTTACCAGCGTGTTGGTTGGGAAGTAACGCTTGTAATCAGGGGCATCCGTATCCGGCCAGCCCATGGTTGAAAACGGCCATAAGGCACTTGAAAACCAGGTATCCAGAACATCTTTATCCTGTTCCCAGTTTTCAATGTCCTTTGGTGGCTGTTCAGCAACGTAGGTTTCACCGGTCTTCTTGTTGTACCAAGCAGGAATTTGATGGCCCCACCAGAGCTGACGTGAGATGACCCAATCGTGAATGTTATCCATCCACTGTGAGAAGGTGTGCTCAAAGCGTCCTGGCACGAAGTCAACCCGGTCATCGGTTTCTTGGTTCTTCAAAGCCTGTTCTGCCAGTGGCTTCATCTTAACGAACCACTGCGTTGAGAGCCGGGCTTCAACTTGAACCCCAGTCCGTTCTGAGTGACCAACGGAGTGGACGATGGGTTCGATGGACAGCATCAGATCTTGATCTTGCAGATCCTTAACCATGGCCTTACGAGCTGCAAACCGGTCCAAGCCTTCATACTTGCCAGCCTTTTCGTTCATGGTGGCATCTTCGTTCATGGTGTTGATCCGTTCCAGATTATGACGGTTACCGACTAAGAAGTCATTCGGGTCATGAGCTGGGGTGATCTTAACGGCACCAGTCCCAAAGTTAGGGTCAGCATGCTGATCGGTAATGATTGGAATTTCACGGTTAGCCAGTGGCAAAATAACTTTCTTGCCAACGACGTCCTTGTAACGTTCATCACTGGCGTTAACGGCAATCGCAGTATCACCCATCATGGTTTCTGGACGCGTGGTGGCAATTTCGATGTAGTCTTTGCCGTTTAACTTGGTCTTACCATCCGCAAACTTGTACTTAACGTGGTAAAAGGCACCCTTATCATCCTTATGGATAACTTCAATATCAGACAAGGCAGTCCGTGCTTGCGGATCCCAGTTGATGATGTATTCACCACGGTAGATGAGGCCCTTGTTATAGAGTGAAACGAAGACCTTTTTAACCGCGTCAGAAAGGCCCTTGTCCAGAGTAAATCGTTCACGGGAATAGTCCAGTGACAAGCCCATCTTGGCCCATTGTGCCTTGATGGTGTTGGCGTATTCGTCCTTCCATTCCCAGACTTTATCCACGAACTTCTTACGGCCGAGGTCGTAGCGGCTGATGCCCTGTTCACGCAGCTTAGCTTCAACTTTAGCTTGCGTGGCGATTCCAGCGTGGTCCATGCCGGGTAACCAGAGTGTATCGTAGCCCTGCATCCGTTTTTGGCGAATGATCATGTCTTGCAAGGTTGTATCCCAGGCATGCCCTAAATGCAATTTACCGGTAACATTTGGCGGCGGAATAACGATTGAATACGGTTTAGCTTTCTTATCTCCACTGGGTTTAAATAACCCTTCTGACAGCCACTCGTCGTACCGGCCGGCTTCAACGGCTTGCGGATCGTACTTGGGTGGCATTTCTGTCGACTTATCTGTCATGTGATCTCTTCCTTTCGTGATTGACTGTTATGTAAGAAAAAAGCACTTCATCCTATAAAAATAGGACGAAGTGCTTTTCGCGGTACCACCTAAATTGGGCTTTTAAACCCCTCTTAATAACAATCGTTAACGGATGTCACTCCGGTCAGGCCTACTGTGCGTTCAGTCTGACAGCTCGCAAGCTACGTTCGAACATTGAATCGAAAGACCTTTCAGCCAAGGGTCTTCTCTCTGCGCGATACCAAGTGTTCTACTCTCTTGCTCATTGCTTATACTCGATATGATAGCCATTTTTAGGCTAATCGTCAACTCTAGATGTTAATTTTTCTAGGGCATTTAGCGCTGTCACATAATCTGGCTCATTTGCCACGTCGGCCACAATTTCCTCGTAGGTGATCTTACCCGTTGCGTCAGTGATGATCACTGAACGGGTCAAAACGCCCATGTTAGGCAGATACAGATTAGTTGCGTAGCCAAATGACAATTCTTCATCGGACAAAACTTGCAGGTTAATGACCCCTTCGGCACCGCACCAGTTCTTCTGCTGCTGGATGGTGTTGTTGGAAATGGTCACAAAGGTTGCATCGGGATAGTGGTCAGCTTGCTGATTAAACTTGTGGGTCTGGGTGCTGCAGACGGGTGTTTGCAGATCAGGCACGATAGAAAGCACGAGTGGCTTGCCAATTAATTGCGCCATCTTAACCTTTTCACCATTTTGATTGAACAACTTAAACTTAGGTAACTGGTCCCCAACTTGAGGTGGGTTACCTTCTAATTCAACTTCTTCACCGTTAAATTTAACCTTCATCAATTTATAAACACTCCTTTTGGGTGCAACTATAGGTTAAATTTACTGCGGAAGGGGAAAAGAGTCAAGGCAAAACCAAGGTGCGAAAGCAGGCGGTTAGAGACTGGAGCCTAGTGGGGAAGTCGCAGAAATCCCGGGCCTGGATTTGTGTGGCTTTCCCGCTAGGTGCAAGTCTCTGCCTGCTGGAGCCCGATTAAGCTAGATAAAATGAATGCTCAGCATTTTTACTACCTCCTGTTACATCCCGCGTTCTGCCTGCTTAAATCCATAAAACGATATAATCGAAAACTCAAAAAGAGCCATGCACCCAACCGGCACACAGCTCCATCAATCAACTTCTAAATTTCTCTTTAATTTATTCTCTTAAAGTAATTCCGCAAACACGTCTTCTTGCTGGTTCATAAAGTTCTCACCAGGCCGGATCACGGTTACTTTGATGCCATCAAGTGCTTCTTGCATCAAGCCGTCCACATCAATCAGTTTTTCAAAGTTACGGGTTTTTTCAAGGTCAGGCCGCGTCTTTGGTGCTGGCGGTGTGAAGATCGTGCAGCAGTCTTCAAATGGCATGATTGATAAATCATACGTATCGATCTGCTCAGCGATCTTAATGATCTCGGTCTTGTCCATTGAAACTAATGGCCGCAGCACTGGTAAGGTGGTCACGTCATTAATGGCCATCATGGATTCAAGGGTCTGCGAGGCCACTTGACCCAGTGATTCGCCAGTGAAGACGCCCTTGTCGCCACGGGAAACGGTAATGGCTGCAGCAATTCGCAGCATCATCCGTCGCTGAATGGTCATTAAATAACCCTCTGGTACCTTTTCTTTGATGGTTTCTTGAACCTTAGTAAACGGTACCTGAATAAAGTTGATGCTGCCAGCGTAACCGGCAATCTTGGAGGTCAGCTGTTTAGCTTTACCCAGCGCTTGTTCACTGGTATATGGCGGACTAAAGAAGTGCACCATGTCCAGTTTAACGCCCCGCTTCATGCCCATGTAAGCTGCTACTGGTGAATCGATCCCACCAGAAAGCATCATCGTGGCCTTACCACCAGTGCCAACGGGCAAGCCGCCAGCACCAGGGATGGTTTCGCTACTAAGAAAAATACCGTTCATCCGAACTTCCACTCGCAGCGTAATATCGGGCTGTTTCATTTTAACTTTAATACCCGGAACATTGCGCAAGATGTGGCCACCCAGCTTGTCGTTGATCTGGTTGGTGTCGTATTCGAATTGATGGTCCTGGCGACGGGTGTTGATCTTAAACGTCATGCCAGGCTTGAATTGGGCCTGAATCATTTCCAGAGCGGTATCTTTAACGGCTTCGAAATCCTTTTCCACCTTAATTACCGGTGAAAAGTTTTCGATACCAAAGACGCCCTTTAACCGTTCGATGACGGCATCTGAATCATTCCCGTTCAAGGCAACGTGCAACCGGTCATACTGCGCACGGACATCTAAGCCTTCAAAGTCATGCAGGCTGTGACGAACGTTTCGACCTAATTGGCGAATAAAATCTTTTTTATTCTTCCCCTTGGTCGAAAGTTCCCCGTAACGCACCATAATTTCTGAATATTGCATATGGGTCTCCTTTTCGATTAAATCTTAAGCTGATAATAGTTTGAACTTGTCATAAAGCTTATCAAACACTTTGTTGAATTCGTCTGCTTCGGCCAACGTGTTGTGGTCGTCCAAAGAGATTCGAATGGCGCTGGTAGAAATGTCTTCTGGAACGTGCATTGCACTCAAAGTGCTGGAAGGAACGTGCTTTTTAGAACTGCAGGCACTCGTCGTTGAGATGTAGATGCCCTGTTCTTCAAAAGCGTGAACAATGGTCTCGCCACGAACCCCTTGAATCGCAAAGCAGAGAATGTGCGGTGCGAAACCAGCATTATCCTCAGAAAAAGTAGTGACTAACGGAAATTTTTTGACGTGATCAAAGATCCGCTGCTTAATGGCAGCTTCATTAGCCACTTTTTGTTTTTCATCCGTTAGCAGTAACCGCAAAGCTTTCGCCATGGCAGCAATTGCTGGCAAGTTCTCAGTACCGCCACGTAAAGCGCGTTCTTGGCCGCCACCATCAATCAATGGGGCAATCTTGCGGCCACGACGAGCATAGATAAAGCCAATCCCTCGTGGTGCGTGGAATTTGTGGCCAGAGAAGGTCACGAAGTCCACCCGGTCATTCATGATCAGATCTTGAATACCCTTGCCAATCCCTTGGACGGCATCAATGTGAAAATGAATTTTGGGATAGTCTTTCAGTACTTCGGCCGCTTCTTTGAGGGGCTGAATCGTGCCAATCTCGTTGTTTACGGCCATGATCGACACTAAGATCGTGGTTGGCCGAATGGCAGCTTTCAGATCATCAATGGAGATCCGGCCGTGCTTATCAACAGGTAAGTAGGTCACTTCAAAGCCTAATTTTTTAAGCTGTTCCATTGAGTTATGAATGGCGGGATGTTCAACTGCGGTAGTGATCAAATGGTTCCCAAACTGCCGCTTTTCAATGGCGGTTCCCTTCAGGACCCAGTTGTCGCCTTCGCTGCCGCCGCTGGTGAACAGTACTTCGCTTTGAGATGCACCGATTAAATCGGCGATCTGTTTGCGGGATTGTTCCAGTAAGTTGAAAGCTTCTTCACCGAACTGATGTAAACTAGAAGGATTGCCCCAAACTTTGTCGCTGACTTTATCGTAAGTCGAAACAACTTCGGGATCCGCTTTGGTTGTTGCACTGTTATCAAAATAAATCATGTATACTCTGCCTCTTTGCGTTTTAGATTGGTTCGACTCCAATCATTGGATAGACTGGGGTTGATTATATAGGATATGAGGAGGTGACGCAAGTCAAAGGTGCGAAAGCGGGCGTTAAGGGAGCGGAGTGTAAGCTGACTATGGCAAAAATCCCGAACTTGGATTTATGCCATAGTTGGCTTACATGCAGCTCTCTGCCCGCTGGAGCCCGATTAGGCTATATAAACGAAACGGAAAAGGACCCGCAAAATAAAAAAGCACCGCCATTCCAAAATGGCAGCACCCTATCTCATTCAATTAACAACCCTATTTTTCTTCCGGTTCCTCATCAGCGTGCTGTTCATCCGCTGATTTTTTACTCTTATAGTACCGGTCTTCTAACCGCTTATACGATCCCGGTTCGACCTGATCTAACACGGTCGCAATCGTCTCCAGGCTCTTCGGATAGTCGTAGTCCTCGTCAAACAGGCGCTGGGCCTCCTGACTGGCTTTAGCGACTTCGTCATGGGTCATGCGGTAACGGTTGGCATACTGGATCAGCTGTTCAGCCAGTTGCGCGCTGTCGATCAGATCATTGGTCTTTTCAGTTAGACTGTCAAGATCAGACTGGATCATGATCAGCTGTTTAGTAATGTCTTCCATGTTGATCTGCACCTGATCCATGTCATCAGCCAATTTATCAATTTCATCACTGACAACTTGATAATAGTCTAAATAGGCCTTTGACGCCCCAGGCAAGTTTAAGTTTTCAACTTCGCGACGCGTGCTGTGAAGCTGAAATTCAAATTGCTGTAAGTTTTGATTCGCCTGTTCTTCTTCTTTCGCCAATCCAGCAACGGAATCATTGATCTCCTGCTGCTGTTTTTCAATCTGTGTCAAATCGTGCGTCTGCCGCGTTTGGTGAGCGTCTACTTCCGTGTAGACCGCCTCATTACTGTGGATGTTTTCCACGTCTTTTTGATAGGTGGTCTCAATGTTGCGCAGCTGTTCGGCAAATTCACGGGTAGTCTCTAGTTCATGGTGATCTAACGTGTAGTTAGTATTTAAGCGTTCCAGCTCACGCATCAGTAACGTATTTTGGTTTTTAGCATGGTTAATGAATTTGGACAGATAATCCAAGTTCTTCGTGACCTTGGTCTTGGCGACCATTTCCTTTTGCATCAGATCATAGAAGTGGTCGATCTTAGTGGACAACGACGTATCCGCCTGTTTGACTGCGGTCACGTCCAACTTAGCCAATAGCGTCTTGCTCCGGTTGATCTCAGCCGGTAGCGCGGCAATCTGGTCTTTCAGATCAGTCACGGGGAAGCGGTAGCCCTCCGCTGACAATTCGTTTTCACCCTGGGTCAATTCCTTGACCTGGGTTGGAAATTCGGTCTCCAAGTTAGCCACTAACGGTGGGATGGCCTTCAGCATTTCGTCTAAATGATCCGTATCCGACTGCAGCTGTTCCAATAACTTAGCCGCTTCTTCGTGGTCGCCCTTGCTGGTCACTTCGCGGAAATGATCGTTATCGTCTTCCAGTTGACCTAACTGGGTCTCTAATCCATCGATGGCATCGCCGTACATAAAGTTTTTCGCCAATAAGGTTTTGCGTAACGACTGGTACTTAGCTTCCAGCGTCTTGACCGCCTGCTTATGCTGGGCGTCGATCTTCTTTAGTTCCGCGATCCGGTCTTCGATTTTCTGAATGGCCTGTTCGGCAACCTCCAGTGACGCCGTGGCCTTTTTAGCTTCACTTTGAGCATTTAATACCCGGTACTGTTTAGCATTATTGATTGCTTCATTAACTTGTTGTTCAAGTCGTGGTAACCGATTTTCCTTCAGATCGCCAAAGTCCGCGGCCAGCTGTGTCACTTCTTCCAGCGTCTTACCCGTCAAGCTCATGGCGCGAACTTGGTCAACTGAAGTCCCCAATTCATCAATTGTCAGTGCTTCTCGTTTTTGATTGATCCCTTTTAATCGTCTGATCAGATATTGCTGGTAGATTAAGATACCCGCATATATGACAATTGCCAGGATAATAACACCTATTAGTATCCTAAACATCTAATCCCCATCCTTCGTCACCAAAATACATCTTTATGTATATTAGATAGATTATGATTGCATTTTCATCAATTAGCCCTTAAAATCTATACCAGCTTAAATTATAGCATACCTTGTGAAAAGGCTTCACTCGAATTTAAACATTCGTAAACTAAAACGTGAGAGGTAATCAAAATGTCAGAAACCAATACCACCGTTTCAATGATGAATCAGCAGTTGGACGCACTTCTATATAATGAAACTAATTTAATCGCCAACCTATCCAATGCATCGGCTTTATTGAACCAAAGTATGACTGACTTAAACTGGGCGGGCTTTTATCTCTACCAGCCCAAAGATGATGAACTGTTACTGGGACCCTTCCAGGGCAACGTGGCCTGCGTGCACATTCAAAATGGCGCCGGGGTCACCGGGACCGCTTTGAAGACGCAGCAATCTCAACTAGTCGAAGACGTCCACCAATTTCCTGGTCACATCGCCTGTGATTCCGCCAGCAACAGTGAAGTTGTGGTGCCACTTACTAAAAACGGCGTGAAGATTGGTGTCATGGATCTGGACTCCCCTAAAGTTGGCCGCTTTACCAAAAAAGATCAGGCTGAACTGGAACAATTCGCCGCGATTCTGCTGAAACATATTGACATTCAGTAAGTATCCGCGATATACTGGCTATTGTGTAAAATAATGCAGCGGTGAGCGGTAAGCTCGTCAACAGATCACTGCCAAAAGGTGGTTCAGTTAGTAACCTGCGGCTGCACAGGGCGAAAGCTGCAAAGGGATCTGCACGAATATCAAACTCACGTCAAATTATTTTACTCCAACTAAAATTTTTGGAGGAACTATCTATGTCACGTTATACTGGCCCAAGCTGGCGTATCTCACGTCGTCTTGGCGTATCACTTTCAGGTACTGGTAAAGAATTAGCACGTCGTCCATTCGCACCCGGCGAACACGGTCAAGGCCGTCGTTCAAAGTTGTCCGAATATGGGACTCAATTACGTGAAAAGCAAAAGCTGCGTTTCACTTACGGCATGACTGAACGTCAATTCCACAACTTATTCGTTCGCGCAGGTAAGATTCGCGAAGGTAAAGTCGGTGTTAACTTCATGATCTTGCTCGAACGTCGTTTAGACAACGTGGTTTACCGTTTAGGTTTGGCTACTACTCGTCGCCAAGCTCGTCAATTGGTTAACCATGGTCACATCACTGTTGATGGCAAGCGTTTGGACATCCCTTCATACGAAGTTAAGCCTGGTCAAGTGATCAGCGTTCGTGAGAAGTCAAAGGATATGCAAATCATCAAGGATGCCGTTGAAGCCGTTGTTGGTCGTCCTCAATACGTTGAGTTCGATGCTGACAAGCTTGAAGGTAAACTTGTTCGCTTACCAGAACGTGAAGAACTCGATGCAGATCTTGACGAATCTCTTATCGTTGAATACTACAACCGTTAATAAGCGTTGTTTAGCTAAAGAAAAGCAATTTGCACGTTATGTGCAGATTGCTTTTTTTGTGAGAGCGGAACAAAAGGCGTTTTGCCCCAGAGTATAAGTTAGAAATAGTGTGATTTTCAGTTGTCTTTTGACTGAAAATTGCGCTATTTTTAGCTTATACGGCCGGGGCTTGCCGTTTTGTTGCGCGTTTATGCTCGATAAAAGTGGTGCTAAAAATTTGTCATGGTTCTCACTGAATTAATTGTTCAAAGAACGGCCTTAACTCAGCCACCGTGGCTAACAGTGTTTGCTGCTGGTCAAGCGCCGTAAAAAGTGCGTCCCCTCGCAGCCACTGCCGACCCACTAAAAAGTCGGCCTGCTTCACTTGCTGGTAGTGCGTTAACTGATCAGCCAGACTGGTTGCCGAAATCGCACTGGAGACCTTCGCCATGTGGTTGGGACTGATCTCATAATCAGCACTGAGGTGAGCCAGTTCCGGCAGCATCCCCGTTAACCGCTGAATCATTTCCGGTCGCTCCCGGTTCTCAGCTAAACTCGCCAGCCAGATAAACAGCCGATCGTCCCAAAAACCGATCATGATATGCGGTGCCATTTTATAGCCCCGCCTATTTGCGCTAAAGGCCACCCAGGTATTCATCGGCGGGTTCTTATGCCGGCGTAAATGCTTGGCCACGTGCGCGTAGATTGGTGTTTGAAAACCTAGCGTCTCAATTACTAAGGGTGCCAGGCCCTCAAACTTCGGATCGATCTCCGTGCGAATACCGACCATCCGCCCCGCTAACGTGTCATCGTCAAAGACTTGAAAATCAGCATCATTAAACACGATTTTTCCCCCGTTCTTCCTGCTTACTGTCCATACAGTCATGTTACAATAGTCTTACTCTTAAAGAAAGTGGGTGTTACGCAATGCCAGACAAGGACCAAATGACGTCTCACTTGGATAACGCCATGTATGGGCCACCCAAATTACACCCAGATGAACAGCGCACTTATCTGGGCACGTTTCGTGAACGGGTTGACTTACTGATGTCCATCAAACAGCTACAGCATGCCGAGTACCAAACCGAATTTCAGACTGAACTCAAGGCGCATCCAGACTACCAGGTGATCTTTAACGGTCACACGGGAATGGAAGCCTTAAAGCCATACATTCAAATTGCCGGTCAATTGCAGCGGGCGTTCACCATCGTCCAAGACGATTTCTACGGTGGTAAGCCCACCGATTCGGGACTGGTGGTGATCTCCAAGACCGCCATCAACCAGTATCCCATCAAGGTGGAAGACCGGGCTGACAAGCAGCCTGCACCAACGCAGCCAACAGCCAAAGAACAGCCCACGTTCTGGACGAAGATGAAACACCACCTTGGCCTTTAAATTATTGAAAGAAGTCAAACTATGCCACAACCTTTAGCTTATCGCATGCGACCACAGCGACTTGAAGACGTGGTCGGACAGCAACATCTGGTTGGCCCGGGGAAGATTATTTCTCGGATGGTCAAAGCTAAGATGCTGTCGTCAATGATTCTCTACGGTCCCCCGGGCACCGGTAAAACCAGTATCGCCAGTGCGATTGCCGGCTCCACTAAGTACGCATTTCGCAAACTCAACGCCGCTACGGATACTAAAAAGGATCTGCAGATCGTCGCTGAGGAAGCCAAGATGAGCGGTACCGTGATCCTATTACTAGACGAAATCCACCGGCTGGATAAGGTCAAACAGGATTTTCTGCTCCCCCACTTGGAAAACGGCCGGATCGTGCTTATCGGCGCCACTACCGAAAATCCCTATATTAGCGTGACCCCGGCGATTCGCAGCCGGACCCAGATTTTCGAAGTCAAACCGCTGATGCCAGACGATATCCGCACGGCAATTGACCGGGCACTAGCCGATAAGGAAAACGGCCTGGGTAACCAGCAGATCGAGTTAGGCCCAACAGCGAAGAATTTGTTAGCTACCGCCACTAACGGTGACCTCAGAAGTGCCCTGAACGGCCTAGAACTCGCGGCTAAGTCCACGGACGCAACCGATGGGACCATTCACCTCACCTTGCCGATCATCGAAGAGTGCCTGCAAAAAAAGGCCTTTAGCCATGATAAGGACGGTGATGCCCACTACGACGTCATCTCCGCCTTTCAAAAGTCGATTCGTGGCAGTGACACGGACGCGGCCCTGCACTATCTCGCTCGGCTGGTAACGGCTGGGGACTTGCCCACCATTGCCCGGCGGTTAACGGTAATTGCCTACGAAGATATCGGGCTAGCTAATCCGCCGGCAGCGGCCCGGGTGGTTGAAGCCGTCACCGCGGCACAGCGGCTGGGCTTCCCAGAAGCTCGGATCCCGCTGGCGGATGCGGTCATCGAACTGTGCCTGTCACCGAAGTCCAACTCCGGTATCATGGCCATTGATGCCGCCATGGCCGATATCAAATCGGGCAACTACGGCGACGTGCCGGCAAACTTAAAGGACGCTCACTATAAGGGCGCTGCGGATCTCGGTCACGGGATCGATTACAAGTACCCCCACAGCTTTAAAAACGACTGGGTCAAACAGCAATACCTGCCGGATAAAATTAAAAACGTGCAGTACTATGAGCCAAAAACTAACGGCAAGTTTGAAACCGCTCTGGCACAGCAATACGACCGCCTGCGAGCAGCCCAGCACGCAAAATAATCAGTTACGCAGGAGTCAAAATAGCAAAATCGTCAAAAATATGCTAATATATAAGTGAGTTCTAGGGTGTGCGCGTTGTCCACATACGTGTTTGCCGAACAACTAATGTTACATTGGGACATGGGTTAACTCTGCCGGATTTGCAGGCCTTTTACACTTGGTAGCTTGAACGCAGATATACCCGTCCCACCTGCTTATCAGCGGGCCAAAACCTATCGGACAAATTAACGGCACTATTAGATCTTCAAAGTGGCAACACTTTGGGGCTGGCTTGCACTATGTGAGTCAGCTTTTTTATTTCTCGCAAACAACTAACATCCATGGAGGATTTCTCTTGCTAATCAATATTTTAATGATCGTCTACATCTTGCTCACCTTCTTCATTGGCGGGTTCTTTCTCAAACATACTCACCGGGCATTTTTAGTCTTTCATCCGGAACAAAATCCTAATTTGTCAGGCATTGTCAAGTTTGGCGGCTGGTCGTTGATTGTGGTCGGCGTACTGGCAGCCATCGCCACCATCATGCAAAACGACGTGTTTATTTCCATGACATTATTGATCGGTGTCCTGGACATTTTAGCCATCCAATTGATGCTGGTCAGCTTCTTGCCGAAGTTTAAATGAAAACGGTTTACATTTTACTGTTTATTTACCTCAAAATAACGTAAAATAGAGTTAATCAGTAAAGAGAGGTGAGTCATCATGTTACAACAATATAAGCATATTTTAGTTCCAGTTGATGGTTCTTACGAAGCCGAATTAGCTTTTGAAAAAGCGGTCGCGGTTGCCAAGCGGAATGGTTCTGACCTGCACCTAGTTCACGTTGTGGACACCCGTGCATTCCAAAACATCTCCAGCTTCGACACCACCATGGTTGAAGAAGTTACCGATACTGCCAAGAAGACCTTGGACAAGTATATTCAACAAGCAAAAGATGCTGGCGTAAGCAGCGTTGACTACTCGATTGAATATGGTGCCCCGAAGACCATCATCGCCCGTGACATGCCTAAGAAATTAGACATTGACCTGATCATGATCGGTGCCACTGGTTTAAACGCCGTGGAACGTCTCTTGATCGGTTCAGTCACCGAATACGTTACCCGAACTGCCGTCAGCGATGTCTTAGTTGTTCGGACCGACCTTGAAAATAAGCCAGCTAAACAACCTTCAAAGCGTGTTAAACCTTAATTAATAACCATTAACTAAACCGGGTCCACTCAATAATGAGCGGACCCGGTTTTTGTGTCTATAAGTTACAAAACGAGGTCACCTATTACTAGATGACCTCGTTTTGTAACACTTGTCGTATAACTCGTTTAACGGTTATTGATCGTCAGACTTGCGACGTTTCTTACCTAAACCAAATACACTGAGCAGGCTGAGCAATCCTAATCCGATTGTCGCCATTACGCTTGATTGTGATTCATTGGTTTGTGGCAATTGTCCTTTATTAGCACTTTGGTTTTGACCTTGGTTATTACCATTAACCTGAGTCTGACCTTGGCTTTGAGCAGCGGCTTGTTGCTGACTTTGAGCAACAGTTTGCTGAGCAGCAGCTTGTTGACCCTGAACAGCGGCTTGACTGCTACCGTTGGCAGTGGTTACTGCATAAGCATCAGCTGTACCTTGCCCTGCAGCGGACTTGCCTGAAACTGCTTCACCAGCATTCAAGGCTGTTGTCTCGCCATTGTTTGACGGATTACTCTTACCCTGCGTTGATACTGGACTAGAATCGACATTCTTTTTCTTAGGTTTGACCGCTACACCTGGTTGCGAACCAGTTGACTCGCCTTTAGTTGTCTTACCAGGTTGCGCGATAACAGCTGCGCCAGGTTGGGTACCGTTTGATTTAATGTCGCTGCCAGGTCCAGCTGTTGGTTGCGTTGTATTTGTTGGATTAGCTGGCCCAACTGGCTGACCGGTATCGTGTTGCGTATCAGTACTTGTTGGCGACTTAACATTGACAACAATTGGGTTCTTAGAATCTTGATTAGCTGCAATCGTGCCCTTATCGTCGTTAGCCGTAACTGGTACAAACCCATTTGGAACCTTGTTGGTAACATCGAAATTGCTACCAGGATTACCGACAACTGTCGTAGTACCAACCACTCGACCATCTGGTGTTGTGAAGTTAATCGTGTATTGATTTGCACTAGGTTCATCAGGATTGGTCTTGGCTCGTGATTGCTGTGGAGCACCAACCTGACCAGCTGGCCAAGTAACATTGAACGTTAATGGCTTGGTTGGATCTTGCCCCTTAGGAATTGTAACTTCAATAGTCTTTTGACCTGGAGTTAAGACAAATCCATTAGGAACTTTCTTGGTCAAATCGAAACTACTGCCAGGATTACCATCTACTGTAGTACTACCAGCAACTGTACCAATTGGGGTCATATAGTTGACCGTGTATTCATTAGCGGTTGGAACGTCTGTATTAACTTGTTCCTTGCTAACTGGTTGAGGTGTTGTTAATTGAACAGTGTATGTTGGCACTTCACCATAGTCAGTAAATGTCTTGGTAGCCGTATCTAATCCATGTTTACCTTTGTTACTGTCTTTAGTTACAGTATAACCTTGGTTTAATAGAGCTTGCTGTTCTTTAAAGACCGGTGTGTAATCTACGGCTCCATCGGAAACACCGCTTAATGTTACTGTTCCATTTTCACCGCCTATAGCCTTCCCATCTTGATCAACGAAGTTAACCTGGATGCTTTGTGGATTAGCTGTATATGTGACATAACCTTTATCACCAGTTTTTGCACTTGGTCCATCAAGCGTGATTGTGCCGTTAGCATTAACGGTAGCAGGAACCGTTGTCTTATCAGGTGTGTAGCCAGTTACTGTTGGCACATTGACGTTAATATGATCACCCGTTTTACCGGTCACAGTCCCCGGAGCTGGCGTCTGGTTGCCTTTATTGGAAGGAATCGTAAGTGTGTCCGGAGCAGTAACAGATTTACCAGTATACGTTATGGTAATTGGAGCAGCATCTTTCGGCTTATCACCTGAAACCATTGGCCAGTCTTCAGGAATGGTGCCAGTTTGTGAAGCGGTATAGCCTTGGAGAGTTGGAATGTCAACCTTAGCGTAGCCACCATAAGGCGTGTAAACATTTTCACCTGTTACTTCGCTACGTTCAACCATGTACGTAATAGTTTGTACATCAGAAGTTGGCATTGTTAGCCCCGGAGCAAGCGTGGTGCCCGATGCTAACTGATACTTAATCGTCCGTGTAGTCTTTGTTGCGCCCACGATGTCATAATGATCCTGAATATGAATTGTAATTGGTGTATTGCCACTAGCTTCAAAGAAATAACTGCCAGTCGGTTCCTGATTAGGTGATAAATCGTAATTAGCTGGTACCGTTAAAGTATACGGTGTGCTGTTGTCAGTCGTACCACTAATCGTAGTAGTGCCGATCACTTTTCCAGTTCCATCTACATAATTAATAGTGGTAGTTTGCACATTCGGAGTGTAATTCAAGTCAATGGTTTGATCCGTTGGCTTTGTGCCAGTTGTTGGGGTTGGCACCGTAACCGTGTTGGTCGCTGGTGTATAGCCGTCGACTTTCGGACTGTTAACCGTCAAATCACTGGCTGGCGTGTACGTTGTCTTACCCGTAACCTGATCTGTATCGGTGTTCCAAGTAACTGTTACCGGCTTAGTTGCCGCCGTTGGTAGCCCTGTTTGATTGATGGTTGCCGTCGTTGTCATAGTTCCTTTATCGTGATGATCAGAAACTGTCACTGTAATTGGCGTATTATCTTTAGCCTTAAAGGTATAGTTACCAGTCGTGGCCTGCCCCGTTGGCAGATCGTACTTATTTGGTGCCGTTAAAGTATACGGTGTGCTGCTGCCAGTCTTACCAGTGATTGTCGCTGTCCCAACCACTTTACCGGAACCATCAACGTAGTTAATGGTATTGGTTTGCGTAGCTGGAGTGTATGCCAAGTTAATGGTTTGATCCGTTGGCTTCGTGCCATCTGTTGGCGTTGACACCGTAACCGTGTTGGTTGCTGGCGTATAGCCCTCAACTGTTGGACTATCTACAGTCAAATCACTGGCTGGCGTGTACGTTGTCTTACCCGTAACCTGATCTGTATCGGTGTTCCAAGTAACTGTTACCGGCGTAGTTGCCGCCGTTGGCAACCCAGTTTGATTGATAGTTGCCGTCGTCGTCATAGTTCCCATATCGTGATGATCAGAAACCGTCACTGTAATTGGCGTATTACCATTTGCTTTAAAGGTATAATTACCAGTTGTTGCCTGACCCGTTAGTAGGTCGTACTTATTAGGTGCCGTTAAAGTATACGGTGTGGTGCTGCCAGTCGTACCACTGATTGTCGCGGTACCAACCGCGTTTCCAGTTTCATCTACATAGTTAATGGTTACTGACTGTGGATTAGCAGTATACGTAATCGTAACTGCAGTTGGATCTGTTGGCTTAGTTTGAGTTGACGTGTTGGTTATTGATGTAGCATTACCATTAACAGTAACAGTATAACCTGCCACTGGCATAGGATCGATTTCATCATAGTTACCACTTGGTGTATACGTAGTCGCTTTAGTTACTTGATCGTAAACTGATGTCCAAGTAACTTTTTGAGTTTGACCACTTGGTAAAGCTGGTGCTGTGGGATCCCCTGCATTTTGAACAACGTTAATTGTACGAGTCGTAGTTACAGGTGCAGCATTCACTTTTTTGTGCTTCAACTTAACTGTATAATTCGTTGCCTGACCAATACCAAAAGTAGTTGGCAGATTTGGATTACCGTCTAGTTCATAACCATTTGGAATACTGTACGTAACTGATTGACCATTAGTACCACTAAGAGGTCCATCCGTTCCAACTGTTGCACCATCATTGTCAGTATCAGTATACGTAATTGTAATCTTGCTTGGCTCAGCCGTATAAGTTACGGTAGCGTCATTCAAAGTTTCTTTTGTAGGATCAAAGTTAGCAGGTACAGCACCTTCATTGGTAACAGCACCCGTGAATCCGTCAAATTTAGTTGGTGTAATTGATGCAATTGGTGTTTCTGGAACATAACTTACAGTATATTTACTTGGATCAGTTTCACCAGCTTTATCAGGAGTAGCCGTTACAGTAAACGTAATTGTCCGCGTGCTATCTGCTGGCAATGTCTTTCCTGCTGGCAATGTTGACCCAGTAGCTAACTGGTTCTTAATATTTTGAACAACTGGAATTGTGATGTTCATAGCATCTTTAATTTCTTGAGTAGTACCCTTATCAGCAGCCGCTTTCGTAACCGCTGTTTGCAACGCTTGCTCAGCAGTTGTTGTCGATGCTGGTAATGTAACAGTAGCAGCACCAAGCGCATTCAAAATTGCCTGTGCCTGAGCATTAGTCGCTGTTCGATCATTACCGACTTTATCATTGGCCGCAGTAAGAGCCGCAGTTAAGTTAGTCATCGCCGTATTCAAAGCAGCCAAATCGTCAGGTGTCTTCGTCTTAGCAATTTGTGCATCAAGATCCGCTTTCAACGGAGCGACAGTTGGTTCCAAAGAATAGGGATACGTCGCAGCGTTGACGGCTTGCGCTAAGTCCTTCATATAGAAAACCACTGCCGCGTTGTTGTCGTCCCCGTCGGCATTAGGATCATATGAGTTACTTCCCTGAGCATCTGTTAAAACAGTATTAACGGTCTTTAAAGCATCAGTAACCGCCTTTTTATTGGCAGTTTGGGCGGCATCTTCCGGTGTTGGTAACGTGGCATCGATCCCACTTACCGCACCAACCGCTGCTGCTGCCGTATCCCGTCCATTAGCCGCGTTATTTAACGACGTGATCAAAGCACTGACTTGGGCGGCCTGATCAGAAGTTAAAGTGGTTCCCAGGGCCCCGCCACCAATTGCGTTCATCGCATCATATAAAGTCGGATTAGCGCCTAAACCATCATTTTGCGGACCGACATAGGGTTCGGAAACGTAGGGGTCAGTCTGAGTCATTCCGGATGCTAAATCAGCTAAGGTCCGGCTGATCGGGGCAAGCGCATTTTGCAGCTCAGCAGTGCCCTGGGAAGCAGCACCCGTCGCATTAGCCTTTTGACTATCGGCTGTATACGAGTTTAAAAAGGTCTTAACGGCCTGTAATTGAGTTTCATAAAGGGTCATTTCTTGTTTAAAACTATTGCCGGTACTGGTATTCTGACCTTGATAACTTTCCGGATTGGCACCAATCGGTTCATCTTGGGATTTAACTAAGTCGGCATTGACCTGACCATCTTTAAAACTGGCCAGCGAGTTCATATAGGCCTGCGCGGTAGCCATTGCCGTTTTACGGCTATTAAGCGTAGCATTTGCAGATTGCTTGACACGGTTCAGAGCACTATTAAAAGCGGTCATATCAATTTTACCAGCGGGGGCGTTATTAACCGTATTAACTAAACTGCTGGGTTGAGTAATCAGCCATCCTTTTGTCAATGGGATAATGTTTTTATCCAGAAATTGAACTTGGCCCTGGTCATCGTGATAACCAAAGTGCGCGCCTGAGTAATACACAACTTTAATATCGCCTGCCGCTAATTTTGGATTAGCCGCAATGGCAGCTGTCAATGAGTTGTATAACTGCGGGTCAGTCCCGACTTGAACGGTATAGACGCCCTTAGGATCACTTGGGTCAGCGAAAGCGGCCTTCAGGTCCGCATCCGTCGTCCCCAGCTTACTGGTATCAATGGTGTCACCCACATTGCCGCTGTAAAACGGTTTGTCAGTACCCTTTTGAGCTGCGTTTTGAGCGGGAGTATCACCGTAATAATACGTCGAGGTATTCACGTTCACACTGATTTGGTCAGCAGCTACCGTAATTTCAACTGGACCTTTGATCCCACTGGCAGCAATTGCTGCTTGAGCAGCCTTTAAGTCGGCGTTAACTGGCAAAGCATAGACTGTGGTGCCAGCCGCATCAACTGAGATCTTAGTGCCAGCTGGTAATTTGACTTGCTGTGCCTGGTCAGGTGCTGAGACTACTTGACTAGTTTTTTGATTATTAGGTGTTGAAGCCTTTTGAGTTGTATCTGTTGTATCTGTTGTTTTTGAATTTACTTGAGTTGCAGTCGTAGTAGCCACAACCTTTGGATCAGTTGCTGTTACAGCAGTCTTTGGTGCTGACTTTTGGGTACTGTCAGCAGTCGTAACCGGCTGATTGCCAGTTGCTGGCGCTGTCTTTACCGGTGCCTTTTGACTGTCAGTCCTAGTTGGTTGCTGAGTCGCACTTGGCTTAACAGCAGTCGTTACTTTGTCCCCTGTAGTGGCTGCTGGTGTCTGCTGTGCGTTGTTTTGCTTCGTAGCAGCATTCTTCGTGTCAGTCTGAGTCTGATTATTTTCCTTCTCACCCGCATTAGCCTTGACTGTATCAGTCGTTGGCACCGTCTTTGTAGTAGGTGCCGTCTTCAACGTAGCCGCGCTACTAGTCGCTGCGGTGTTCGCCGTCGTGACTTGTGTCGTCGTTGGTGTATCGGTTGCCGTTGCATCCGCCGTATCAGCTTTAGCAGTGCCAACCAGTAAGAATTGACTCATTGCCAGAACGGAAGCGCTTGCAAATAACCATTTGCGTCCCACCTTATACATCTTGTAATGCTCGTTTTTGGCGTTACACCGTGCTAGTTTTTGCTTAAAAATATTCATCCTAAGTTCCCCCATCTCTACGTGCCCTGTAATTGGTTTATAAAAAACCTTTAAAATTAAAACTTTAGAGATTTTTAACTAATCATTGAAATATATTTACACCATGAATGGTAGTGTTTATTAAGTAAATAATCAAGGGGGTAGCCTAAATTTTTTACGAAAAGTTTTCCCCAAAGATGCTAATTAATAGCGATTATCGTTAATGTCATGCATCATATAATCACTAAAGAAATCACCGTTAAACATAGCGTTTTGTTATGACAATCATTATTAGATACTAAAAAAGTGCCTCATGGGCACTTTTTTTAACGCTTATTTAGCTGTCGTACTAATTTCCGCATGCCGGTAACACGTGGTTAGATGATCATTCACCATCCCCGAAGCCTGCAGGAACGAATAGCACGTCTTTGGCCCAATTCGTTTGAATCCTAAATGGCGCAGCGTCTGAGTCAATTCGGACACAAACCACTCGGGCTCAACGGACTCCCGTTCATTTAATGCATGGTCCAGCGGCGTGCCGTTGACGTACTGCCAGCAGGCCGCCGTAAACGACCACCCCAGCTCGTGAAGACTAGTCAGCACCCGAGCATTTTCAATCACCGCATCGATCTTTTGACGGTTGCGAATGATGTGGTCATTGCGATACAGGGCCTGCACCTTAGCAGGTGGTAACGCAGCCAGTTCTTCTGGGTTAAAATCATACAACGCGTGTTTCAGCGCTGTGCGGTACTTTAAAATCAGCTGCCAAGCTAAACCGGCCTGGAAGATCTCCAGTGCTAAGTTTTCAAACAGCTGACGCTCGTCATAGACTGGGACACCCCACTCTAAATCGTGGTAGATCAATAATTGCGGGCTCTTTTCTGCCCACGGACACCTCGTCGTCATTCTTATCAGCTCCTCATACCCCTAACTACGAAGAACTAACAGAATTGGTTTACCACGTTTTCAACGATCGCCCAGTTAAAGTCTTTAGCTGGTTGCCGGTTGACCCGTTGCAGTCGCGTCAGCTGATTGGTGATCTGGCCGTCCGTGCCCAAAGCTCGCATCATTTGCATATCGCGCGTGCGGTCCGGGGTCCAGACAAAGACTGGTGCGCCGATGGAATGGGCCTGCCGAACCATGGTCGTGTTCAACCCAATGGCTTGCAGCGAATAAAAGTCCGCTGGTAAATTCTTAATTGACATCATGTTCAATGGTACGATGTAGCCCACGATGAGGTTGGGCTTTAAGTGCTTTAACTGCAGCACCGCTTGATAACTCATCGTGTGGACGAAGTTATGCTCGGCAATCAAGCGGTCACCATATTGCGCCGCAAACAGCTTGGCCACGTCCGGACTATCCTGCGGTGTGACCTTCAATTCCACGATCAGCCGCTGCCGCTTTTGCTTGGCAACGTTTAAATAGGAAGAAAGTTTAACGAGTTTAGTCGTTTTGCCGCCAGCATCAACGCGATGCCGGGCTAATTTTTTAAAGTCCATTTTTTGGATGTCCACTTTTTTAGTCCCATTACTTGTCTTTAATGCCACGTCTTGGCCGTGAGAGACGACAAAGTGGCGGTCCCTGGTTTCCTGGACGTCAATTTCCACGAAATTAGGCCGGTGCTTGGTGGTCTGTCTCAACGCCGCTACTGAATTAGGCACGCCATTATTGCCGATCACGCCACGATGGGCAATCGTCACACTGGGTGAGATAGCGGCACCAAAGTGAAAGGCTTGAAACCCAAATAAGATCACCAAGACAAACACTAGCCCGGTTGGAAACCAGGCCATGCTGTGCAATTGATCGTAATTTTCATCAAACTCCGGTCGAAAATCTGGCTGTTCTAACGACTCCCAGATCATGGCAATCAAAAACGCACTCAGAATCAGTAACGATAGACTCACGAGCACCACTAAGAAGACCAGGCTCACAAAGTTGCTCATGCCAGTAGAAAGCTGCGAACTAAACGCGTGCAGCACTCTCACAAGCAGATGATCGATAATCATTAACGGTAACCAAAATGTGACCAGTGGCCGGACAAACCAGACCAAGCGGTGCCAACCGTTGATCGGTACGAGCTCCGGCTTGACCGTTACCCGCAAGCGACCGAGAAGCCTTAAAAAGCCGTACAAGATCCCGCAGTAGATGATGGCAAGCACCACCACGACGATTCGCCGCTGCAGGACTGCCAGGTCGACCCACTGAATTGGCAACTGGATCAAATTCAGCACTGGTCCCGCAAACCCGGCGTCACCAAAGGGCAGCCAGAGTATAACTAACAATAACACCAGCCCAGTTAACGCCAGCCAATGCTTGGATAGCCGTCGCCAGGTCGTTAAGATTAAAAGATCAGATTGATTAAGAATTGATTTATTAGTGGTAAAGGCCGTTAAGATCAGGTTTAATTCGAACACCAGTCCTAGGATAAACCCCAGAATCAAGATGACCTTGATTAACACCAGCCCTGGATTGAGCATCATAATATGCAGCGTGATCAAATCTGCCATCAGCATGAGCCAACCCAGATTGACCGCTCTGACCTTTAATAATTGATAACTTGTTTGAAATAAACGTCGATAGTAATTAATTGGTTTCACCCTTTCAGTGTCAATCTAAGAAGTCGATGACGGCGTCCAGATACTGTTTGATCGTATCACTAAAATCGTTACGAATGATCATCGCTTCAATCAGCCGCCCCCGATTATAGATGCGATTCCAGTTGGACTGGCTTTCCTTAGACTGTACGACCACCAATTCTTGCCGCCAACGTTTCAGTTCTTTGAGCAGATAATCCGCGTAAAGCTGATTCTTATTAGTTAAGCGTGCCAGATAACCGGCCAGCCGCTGTGATTCCCCAAAGATCAGGGGCCCTTTGAGATTCTTATAACGACCGATCAAGATCGCCATCAAATAGAGCTTGTCCGCCCTCGTCAAACTGTCACGTTCCGACAATTCATCCAGTAGGTTACCAAGATGCGTGAAAGCGTGCGCCCAGCCATTGGTTTTAATAAACCCCCGGGTGTCCGTTTCAAGGACCATGTACAGGGCGGTCTGACTCACGATTTCGTTAACGAGATCCTGATTTAAGAAGTGGTAGCCGACCCGATCCGCGTAAAGCATCACTGACAGCAGCAAGACCGCAAACGCCCGCTGATAAACGGCGTCATTTTCCGGTTCCAAGATGTGGGCAAATAGTACCGTGTCGCTGATCAAATAGCGCACGATCATCACCATCTGCTCATCCGTCAAGAGGTGCTGCTGAATCAGATCATTAAAGAGAAAATAGATCCCCTTATCGCGAATATGAGGATCAGGTGAGCCAATATGCCGCACTAACTGCAGGACTTCCGTATCACTGAGACCAGTCAGCGATTCACTTCTTAATTGATCGTTTAAGTGGAGCAATATCGCACGGATCCCGTCATCGTCATCCGGCAGCCGCAACGTTGAGATCGTGGGCTCCCGCTTAACCGATGAAATGAGCGGTTCCAGCTTTTTGCCGAGTGATTGAAACAGCGCCCCCGCGTTAACCTGTTTACGAATGTCTTCTAACTGCGCACGTAATTCATCAAGCTGGTCATTAGCTGCCACTTTGCTCACTCCGTTCTTCGTATCGTATTGCTTACTATTTTAGCACGTTTAGACTGGTGGCGAAAATAACCGTTTAATAACCGTTTTACGAGTGGTTTAAATTTAGATTAAATCGGCTCAGTAATCGTAATATAGCTGGCAATTTCTGCTACATTGCCGAAACGCGTTCACCAAAACAGCGCCCGACCATGTAAGCAACTAAAAAGCATGACCCCGCACAGTTCCGCAAACTCCCCCTCTTTGAGGCTACATTGCCGAAACGCGTTCACCAAAACAGCGCCCGGCCATGTAAGCAACTAAAAAGGTATGACCCCGCACAGTTTCGCAAACTCCCCCTCTTTGAGGCTACATTGCCGAAACGCGTTCACCAAAACAGCACCCGGCCGTCTAAGCAATTAAAAAGGTATGACCCGCACAGTTCGCAGGTCATACCTTTTTAATTACTTACACTCTGGGCGCTCCCGTTTTGGTTTACGCTCTATCTTTATTTGTAACTCTTAGCCGGCAAAACGGCACCTTTATACTTGTTGTAGATCCACTTTTGGGTGCTCTTTGATTGCAAAGCCTTCATCAACTTCTTGATAGCTGGCTTGTTTTGGTCACCCTTCCGTACAGCAACAATGTTGACGTATGGTGATGATGACTTTTCAGTCGCAATGGCATCCTTACGAGGGTCAAGACCTGATTGAACAGCGTAGTTGGCGTTAATAAAGTCCACGTCACCTTCACCGTTCTTGTAGATACTTGGCATCAACTTTGGTTCATAACTGTGCTTGAACTTCAAGTGACGAGGGTTAGACGCAATATCGCCGAAGTTAGCAGTGGTAATATCGATCCCCTTCTTAACCTTGATCAAACCAGCATCCTGCAAGATCGTCAAGATACGACCGTAATCAGGGGTGTTGGAACTTGCTAAGATGGTTGAACCATCCTTAACATCCTTCAAGTTCTTAACTTTCTTTGAGTAAGCTGAGATAGGTTCCAAGTGAACCCCACCGGCGCTGACCAATGTCCCATGGTTAGACTTGTTCCATTGATTCAAGAATGGGGTGTGTTGGAAGTAGTTGGCATCCAATTCCTTGTTAGCCAAAGCTTTGTTAGGCATTACGTAGTCTTGGAATACCTTGATCTTTAAGTTAACGCCTTCCTTTTTCAGCTGTGGCTTAACGTGCTTTAAGATTTGTGCATGAGGTACAGCTGACGCACCAACCGTAATGGTGGTCGTCTTTGGTTTACTTGAACTATTACCACAGGCAGCTAACAGAATTGTCGTTGCGGCAATCCCTAAAATGCCTAGAATCCGTTTCGAAGTCTTCATGAATAATTCCTCCCAAAATAATGTAGAATAATAATTTTTTATAAGGTCCGCTTATCAATACGACGAACCAGGAAATCCCCAATAAATTGAAATGCGAATACGACGATCACGATGATGACCGTTGCCACCAGCACGATGGTGTTGTTACTTGCCTGGAACCCATCGATGTAGGCTAAGTTCCCTAAACCACCGGCACCGATTGCACCAGCCATTGCGGTATAGCCGATCAAAGAAATGGTCGTCACGGTCGCGCCTGATACCAGCGCTGGCATTGACTCTGGCAATAACACCTTGTAGACGATTTGCCAGCTAGAAGCCCCCATTGATTCAGCGGCTTCAATAACACCGCGGTCAATTTCGTGAAATGCCAGCTCAACCATCCGGGCGTAAAACGGCGCGGCGGAAACGATCAATGATGGCAACGCCGCGGTGGGTCCGATAATCGTCCCCACCAGGTTCTTGGTAATAGGCAGCAGCAACATGATCAAGATGATAAATGGCACTGACCGGAACACGTTAACCAGGAAGGAAACGACCCAGTTCAGCACTTTCACCCCGACATTTTGACTGCCAGTCGTTTCAAATAATAGCAAACCTAACAAAACCCCTAAGATGGCAACGGCAATCATTGAGACCACCGTCATCCAGATGGTCTCCCAAGTGGCGGCACCCATGTTGTTCCAATCGACCGTATGAAAGGCAAAGTATGAACCGTTAGTCATGGTGAATCACCTCCGTTTCCACGTGCATCTTCTTCAGCAGATCCAGCGCGCCATCGAGACTCTCTTTATCGCCATTGATCTGGAGATAAAGCGACCCGATCGACCCTTCCTGCGTCTGATGAATGCTGCCTTCAATGATGCTGACTTCCAATTTTGGAAACTTGTGAATCATCTCAGACACAATTGGCAGCTTAGCTTGATCACCGTGGAAAACAAGCTGAACGATTGTCCCATCTGGATACGATTTGATCAAATCTTCCACGATACTGTTGGTATCCGTCAAGGCTGGATCAACTTCTTCACTCACGAAGCGCTTCGTGATCTGCTTCTTGGGGTTACGGAAGACGTTGAAGACGGTTCCCTGTTCAACAACTTTTCCATCATCCATTACCGCCACGTGATCACAAATTTTGCGAATCGCGTGCATTTCATGGGTGATCAGCACAATACTTAAATTCATCTTTTTATTGATCTCTAGCAGCAGGTCCAAAACTTCATCCGTGGTTTGCGGATCCAAAGCACTGGTGGCCTCATCAGAAATCAGGATCTCGGGATCGTTGGCTAAGGCTCTCGCAACGCCGACCCGTTGTTTTTGACCACCCGATAATTCTGACGGATACGAATGTTCCCGGCCAGTCAGCCCAACTAGATCAACTAAATGCTGGGCCTTTTTCTTCCGGTCCGAACGTGAAACACCGGCAACTTCCAGTGGAAACATAATGTTTTGAATCACGGTCCGTGACCAAAGCAAATTAAAATGCTGGAAGATCATGCCGATCTTTTGTCGTTTCTTTCTGAGTTCCGGTCCGGACAGCGCCGTGATCGGATCACCGTTAATATCGATCTCACCGCTAGTTGGCGTTTCAAGCCCGTTTAACATCCGCGTTAAGGTACTCTTCCCAGCACCGGAATAACCGACAATGCCATAGATTTCACCATCGTCAATGTTTAAATTCACATCGGAGACGGCAGTTACATCACCGTCCTTCGTCGTGAAGGTTTTCGTTACGTTTTTAAATTCAATCACTGCGGCTAACCTCCTTTTGTTCAAATAAAAAAGCTCCGCCCAACCTAGATCAATCAATCTAAGTAAGGGCGAAGCTTATCGCGTACCACCTTATATTCGCTACTGTCTCACAACAGTAACCTTAACGAGTCTAAAGACTCAACGGGATAGTGGCCGTTAACCAGCTACGGCTTGTTTGGACTCACCGTAACCTCCATTATGCAAAACCATCTTCAACACGTTGTGACGATCCCTTTTCAGCAACCGGGACTCTCTAAGCGTTCACGTGATGTTTACTCATTTTGCCGTTTGTTTATTCAATTTGAATCAATGACAAAAGTATACCCATCAGAATTAGAACTGTCAAGGTAAACTGTCATGGTATTTTCAGAAAACTAATTAAACTGCAACTAGGCTTTTTTAATATCCACTAGCCAAGCATCCGCTTCTTCTTCGCTGTTTAAGCTGTCAAAATCGTTGTTTAACTGTGGGTTCACAGCAACGACTTCACCGCTGACCGGACTGTCAATGTCCGAAACAGCCTTTTCAGCTTCAACACTGATCAACGTTTTGCCAGCAGTGACTTGGTCGCCAACGCTTGGTAGGTGCGCAAACTTAATGGTGCCTAACTCATCTTGGCCAGCTTTCGTTAAACCAAGACGGGTCTTGCCAGCCATTACTTTTGTCCATAAATAAGTCGATTCATCACTCATATTTTCACCTCAAACCAATTATTTTGAAACTATTCAAAATTCTCGTTACGACTAAACATGTAACTCTTATTATGATACCGCATTGACATGATTAAGCCAATCCCTATCATATTCCCAATCAATGCGGAACCACCTTGACTAACGAATGGTAAAGGAATCCCAGTCAGTGGCAGTAAGCCAATACTCATCCCAATATTTTCAAAGGTATGGAACAGGATCATCATGATGACACCAGTGGAAATATAGGCGTAAAAGACGTTTTTAGTATCAAAGGTGACCCGGATCATTTGGTAGATCAACATGAAATAGAGCAAAATTAAGATCAAACTGCCAATGAAACCGAAGTTCTCACCGATCACTGAAAAGATCATATCGGATTCACGTACGGGGACATAGACTCTGGAAACGTCAAACCCAGTTCCAAAGACACCGCCAGAACCGATGGCTTTCATACTTTGCCACAATTGATAGCCTTGATCAGAAGTATTGCTGGCAGGATTCAGCCAGGTATCGATCCGTGAAAATTGATACGATGCAAAGCCTAAGTGACTTAATATTGTTCGTCCAGTACTGGTTGCGACCAGTGCCAAAGCACCGCCACCAACACCAGCTAAAGCAGCTGCAACGGGTACGATAATGCGCCAGGTGATTCCGGCAACCAGTGCCACCCCAGCGACAATGGCAATAAACACCAGCATGGTCCCAAAGTCATTTTGTAATTTTAGCAACACCATGATCGGTAATAACCAGGCAACCATTTTACCCAGCAATAACCAGTCTGAATGCGTGGTATGCTCATAATATTTATGATTATGGTCACTGGCAACCCGCGCTAACATTAGAATAAACGCTGGCTTCATCACTTCTGACGGCTGAAAAGTCAACGGCCCAATTGCGAACCACGATTTCGCACCGGTAGAAGCAGCGTACGAACGGCTATAAAACACCAGCACACCTGCCAAGAGTAAAATTCCTAGCCAATAGGCTAACGGTGCCACTTTCCATAATTGTTCCGAATCAAATTGCATGATGATCACAACGGCAACCGTCCCAATGACGTACCAGATAACTTGAGAAACTAAGGCAGAAGTCACACCGGTCGCACTAGAATCATGAGTCGCTGCGACATAGATCGAAGCTAGTCCGATCAATGCCAGCATCAGCACGCAAAAAATAACGCCATAGTCGATTCGTGAATCCGAATCTTCTTCTTCGCGACGCTCATTCATGCATCATATCCTCCTCTCACTCACGCGTTTATTATAGACGGTCTTGAACGCCATCTCGATAAAAATCTGTTATCCTTAACCGTTTTTTTAGGTCTTAGACATCGCGAGCAGAAATCAATGATGTAAATTATAGGTTTGAATCAAATATTCGATTGCTTCATCTTGCGTCTTCACTTTAATGGGCCGATCAGCGCCGATCTGAGCTTCAAAAGAGCCCTTTTCCAGTGGCATTACAGTGCCGATCACTTCATCATTAATGGATAGCTGCAGGCCATCAACACCCTTGATGGTCACATCGTCGATTGCCACACCGACTGGTTGTTTCTTTTTAGACATGAGTTACTCCTTTTACGATTTTATTTTAAGTTCATCTCTTTGAGATAGGCCATTTCAGCCTTCTTATTGCGTCTTAGGCTGAAATGATCCGGTACCGGATCGTAGCCGCCGTGAACAAACGGATTGCAGCGTAAAATGCGGGCTGCCCCCATCAGCGTCCCCTTGATCGCACCGTGTTTTTGCAGTGCTTTTAGGGTGTAGGCTGAACAGGTTGGTGAGTAACGGCAGGTGGGCGGAAATAACGGGGAAATAAAGCGCTGATAGCCGCGCACGAGCATCATCAATAACCGTTTCAAAGCGACTCCTATCTACGGCCGTGTTTCTTGGTCGTTGCACCCATGTGTTCAAGCAAAATACCGGCACCCTTAGCCACATTATCCAGTGGATTTTCAGAGATCACTACGGGTACTTTGAGCTGTTCGATCAAGAGCTTATCAACGCCGTGCAGCAAGGCACCACCACCGGTCAGCATGATCCCGCGGTCGATAATATCAGCAGCCAATTCTGGCGGTACGATCTCCAAAACTTCCTTAGCAGCGTGGACGATCTGCGTCATGACGCTGCTGATAGCTGGATAAATATCCTTTGACGTAATTTCGATTGAACGCGGCATCCCAGAAACAGCGTCACGGCCACGAACCTCTAAGGATTCATTGAAATCTTCATCCGGATAAGCGGAACCGATCTTGATCTTAATTGATTCAGCGGTTCGTTCACCCACTTGCAGATTGTGCTTTGTCTTTAAGAAGTTGATAATATTGACGTTTAACTCATCACCGGCAACGCGAATCGACTTGCTGGCCACAATGTCGCCCAATGAAAGGACCGCAATATCACTGGTCCCACCACCAATATCGATCACCATGTTACCCTGGGGCTTAAAGATGTCCATGCCGGCACCGACAGCGGCAACTTTAGGTTCTTCTTCCAAATAAACCTTGCCGCCGCCCGATTTTTCAGCAGCTTGAATGATTGCCCGGCGTTCGATTTCGGTAATGTTGGTAGGCGCACAGATCATAATGTTGGGCTTTGCCAAAAAGCCCTTCACGTTTAATTTACTAATAAAATACGACAGCATGGATTCAGTGACGTCAAAGTCAGAGATCACACCATCCTTTAATGGCCGGATCGCCCGAATGTTGCTGGGGGTACGTCCCACCATGCGGTAGGCTTCAGAGCCCACTGCTAAAACTTGATTTGACTTTGTGTCGACCGCCACAACTGAAGGTTCGTTTAAAACGATGCCCTTACCAACTGCGTAAATCAGAACGTTGGCGGTACCAAGGTCAATACCAATATCTTTTGCCATTCTGTATAATTCCTCCTGAACTTATTATCTCAACCGTTAATTATAGCATACCCATACTAAGATGGGGTGAGCAAAAAAAAGTTCAGACCGGCAAGACCGTTCCGAACTTTTGGTAACACATTAATCGTTAGTTTTCGTCTTTAAAACAATCTCTTCTTGATCTGGTACTTTGACCCGTTCGATCTCAGCGCCTAACGCTCTGAGCTTCAAGTGGAAGTCATAGTACCCGCGATCCAGATACTGCAAGTTCGTCACTTGTGTATAGCCATTAGCGACTAACCCGGCTAGTACTAAAGCAGCAGCGGCCCGCAGATCAGTTGCGGCAACTTCCGCCCCGTTAAAGTTAGTTGGCCCGTATAACGCAACGGTGCGGCCCTCAACCTTAAACTTAGCGTTCATCCGCCGCAGTTCTTCTAGGTGCATGAACCGGTTTTCAAACACTGTTTCAGTTAACGTACTGGTTCCTTGCGCACACAGCTGCAAAACGGTCATTTGCGGCTGCATATCCGTTGGAAATCCGGGATGCGGTAACGTCTTCACGTTAGTTGGCTTTAAGGTTTCAGGGCCAATCACGCGAACGCCGTCATCTTCAACTAAAACGGTAACACCCATTTCTTCTAGCTTGGAGATCAACGGCTTGTTGTGTTCAGCAATGGCGTTTTTCACTAGCACGTTGCCATGAGTTAACGCCGCAGCAACCATAAAGGTACCAGCTTCGATCCGGTCTTGGACAACGTAGTGTTCAGTCCCGTGCATGCTGGTAACCCCTTCGACCCGAATGGTTTCGGTACCGGCGCCCCGTACTTTGGCACCCATCTTGTTCAAGACGTTAGCCAGATCCACGATTTCGGGTTCGCGGGCAACGTTTTCAATCGTTGTCGTCCCCTCAGCCAAGGTAGCGGCCATCATAATGTTTTGGGTGGCACCAACACTTGGGAAATCAAGGTAGATATTCGCACCAACTAGTCGATCAGCAGTGGCTTCAATGTAGCCGTCGTGCTGGTCAATGCTGGCACCAAGTGCTTCAAACCCCTTGAGGTGCAAATCAACTGGTCGCGAACCAATTGCGCAGCCACCGGGCATGGCTACTTTGGCATGGCCATAACGGGCCAGTAGCGGCCCCATAACGACGATTGAGGCACGCATCTTTGACACGTATTCAAAGGGTGCCTGAGTTGATAATTTTTTAGCAGCGTTTAAACGCACCGTATTGGTTTGTTCATCAAAGTCTACATCTATATTTAAAAACTTTAAAACGTTATTCATGGTATAGACGTCGGATAAAATTGGGACATTGGTTAGAACCATATCATCATGTTCAGCCAAGATCGATGCTGCCAGGATTGGCAACACAGCGTTCTTTGCGCCTTCAATATGTACAGTTCCCGATAATTCACGGCCGCCATGTACAATAATCTTTTCCAAATAAATTCCCTCCACGATCTGCATTGATTATTTAACAAGAAAAATTAAATTTCTGACATTATCTATAAAGTTCAAGAAAAATTCGCTGCAGGTATAGCCTACTGTTACCGACAGCAAAACGATCAGTACCCGCGCTTGGTTCGGGTATAGCCGCATCACATTTTCAATGTGTAGTTTTTGAATACTCCAAAAGGCCACGAAAATAAAAACAAAATGACTGATCAACGTCATCAGAGCCTGAGCACCGATTGTCTGCATGGTTCACTTTCCTTTCTGCATTACCCCTAAAATATAGCATATTTCATGCACGCTGTCCCCTGTTCTATTGCATTTGTAATATTACGTTTTACAAAGCAATCACTTTCCGCTGATTCCAGTTTAGAGTGTCCATATTTTAATTATAGTGATTATAACTATTAACTTAATTGATATGTAATAAAAGTCCCAGATTTACCACTATTTTTAAAGTTCATTTTTTCACATTTAATTGTACACTATTAATTCATTTTTCTGATTTTAAAATATTCAATGTGGAATATGTTTTAACCTATTTTTAGATTAAATGAAATATTCCTTTTAAAACCGATACTAAAGCCCTTAAGTTGCTTCATATAAGTGTTTGTAAGCGCTAACTAGTAAGAATATTCGCTGAGTTTCACAATCTGATTGATTGATGTTAGTCTGAATTTGTTAAGTTAAATCATTCAATCACGGAGATGATTATTTTGATTAAAGAAGTTCATATGCCAAAGCTAAGTCCTAAATCCGATCAGTACTTTTTCGGCAAGTGGGACAAACAGCCCGGTGACTCAGTTAAAACGGGTGATGTTTTGTTTGAGGTCGAGACCGAAAAGGCGATCAGCCAGGTTGAAAGCCAAGAAGACGGCACCTTAAAAGCCCAAAAAGTAGCAACCGGCGATACCACTAAAGTCGGCGATCTAGTGGCTACTATTGAAGTCGCTTAGGAGGATATAAAAATGACAACAAATCATCAAACAAGTGCTCCAACCAAAGCACCAGCAAAAGCACCAGCAAAACCAAGCTGGTTAAAGGTTACTTACGATCAAAAAAAAGTTGATAAAATGACTGACCTACTTAAGGGGTTAAAGCTCAACACGGTCTGTGCTGAAGCCAACTGCCCTAACCTAGGTGAATGTTTCGGCAGCGGTTCAGCTTCCTTCATTATCTTAGGACCTAACTGTACCCGTGCTTGCCGCTTTTGTGACATTCCCCACGGTCATCCCAAGGACGTTGACCTGCTAGAACCGCTGCGGGTCGCCCAAGCAACTAAGAAGCTTGGTTTAACTCACGTGGTCGTCACCAGTGTTGACCGCGATGACCTGCCAGACTTAGGCGCTGACCAATTCGTGCGTACGATTCACGCCATTAAGAAGCTGAATCCTAAGACCACGATTGAAGTGCTCACACCTGATTTCCAAGGCCGTGAAGACTGCCTTGATAAGGTGATTGCAGCTGGTCCCGATGTGTTTAACCACAACATGGAAACCGTTCGTCGAGTCACCCCGCTGGTCCGTAACCGGGCTACCTATGATACGTCATTACACGTTTTGGATTACGTCAAGAAACACGCACCAAAGAACATGTACGTCAAGACCGGTATCATGCTTGGTCTGGGCGAAAAAGATGAAGAAGTCTACCAGTTAATGGATGATCTACGGGCCATTGACGTTGACTTCTTAACCATTGGCCAATACGTCCAGCCAGGTCCAAAGAACTACACCCTGCGCGAATGGGTCCCAATGTCACGCTATCAGGAATACTACAAGCAAGCAATGAAGCGTGGCTTTAAATTCGTTGCCAGCTCACCACTTGTCCGGAGCTCTTACAAAGCTAAGGAAGAACTTGAAGCGGTGGAAAACAAATGATCTATTTACCTGTAGACAGTCTTGATGTCCGTCACAACTTCGCTTTAGAATACTATTTAATGACCGAAAAGCGGCCTTCTGAACCGGTTTTAATGTTGTGGTCAACGACACCGACCGTCATGCTAGGTAAGTATCAAACTGCTGAAAACGAACTTAACCGCCCGTTTATAGCGGCACATCACATTGCAGCAGTCAGACGGCTGTCTGGCGGCGGTACGATCTACAGCGATCAGGGTGGCTGCCAGTTTACCCTGATCACACCAAACGACAATAACGCCATTGACTTCTCATCTGGCTTGAACCTGATCATGCAAGCCTTGAACCGCATCGGCATCAAAGCGCAGATGGACAGCCGCAATGATCTGGTCGTTGACGGCCGCAAGGTTTCTGGCAGCGCGCAATATCTCACAACCGGCTACCGGCTGCACCATGGCAGTCTGCTGTTTAATGCCAACCTGGACTGGATGGCACAGGCCCTGAAGATCGATCCAGTGAAACAAAGGGCTAAACACATCCAATCGGTGCATCAGCGCACGGTTAATCTGATCGAACAGCAGCCCACTTGGACTGCTGCGACGTTTAAAGAACAGTTAACGCAGGCCCTGATCACAATCACGCATGCCAAAACTAGTCAGCTAACGGCAGCTGAAGAAACTCACCTGCAGCAAATTGCGACTGACAAGTTTAATGAAAGCGCTGTCTGGACTGCTAATACCCGTCAATTTGACTACGTTCATAAAAGCTATTTAACGGGGATCGGTGTCGTCTGTGTCGCGTTCAACTTGGACAAACAACAGCGGTTCACAGCCCTTAAGCTCACCGGGGATTTCTTCAGTAACCTTGACCTGCAGCACTTTGAACACGCGTTGCTTGGCCAAGTTCATCAAGAAACAGTCGTTGCCCCGATCATCACACGTGAACTGCAGCAAGCACCGATTAAGGGATTACAGCCCCAGCAGCTCACCGCGTTATTATTTTAATATGATTGTGGAATATTTTTCAAAAAAGAGGCCCCATTCGGATTCCCCGTGTGAGGCACTGAAACTCAAACGATTATTGAAACTACTGGTTAAAATTATTCCTAAACGGTAAATATAAATCATTAGATAATAATTAAGTAAACCATTAGTTTTATAAAAGAGGTAGTCGGTTATCAATTTCCTGATAACCGGCTACCTCTTTTACTCATCATTTAGAACCCAAAAAAGACGCTATCCATAAAATGGAATAGCGTCCTCGCTTGCAATTTTACTTGCCAGCAACGTTAATTCGATTGATCGCCCGCCGAAGTGCAACTTCTGCACGTGCAAGTTCATCTTTATCATGTGCTTCGTGTGCCTTTTGAATCCGAGCTTCAGCCCGCTTCTTGGCATTTTGAGCACGATCAACATCGATGTCACCTTGTTTTTCCGCAGAGTCAGCGACAATGGTTGCAACATTGTCTGAGAATTCAACGAAACCGCCATTAATGGCAATTTCATCGGGATTCTCACTACTGTCTGATTGGATACGTGCTTCATCAAATGCTAACGAAGCAATCACAGGAACGTGGTTGGCCATGATACCAAGTTCACCAAGCTGCGTCTTAACGACTAACATCTTAGCTGCCTTGTTATCATAGACGTTACCATCGGGGGTTACGATACTAACGGTTAAAACTGATTGATCATCAGCCAATTAGAACCCCTCCTTACTTGCTTAAGTCAGCCTGCATCTTCTTGGCCTTTTCAACAACGTCTTCAATTGGTCCACAGTTACGGAAAGCATCTTCTGGAAGATCATCATACTTACCTTCCAAGATCTCCTTAAAGCCTTTAACGGTATCAGCAACCGAAACATAGGTCCCTGGTGTACCGGTAAATTGTTCCGCAACGGAGAAACTTTGTGACAAGAAAAATTGGATCCGACGTGCACGACCAACAATGGTCTGTTCTTCGTCAGACAATTCATCCATCCCAAGAATTGAGATAATGTCTTGAAGTTCACGGTAACGTTGCAAAACATGTTGAACTTCTGTGGCCACTTCGTAGTGTTCTTGACCAACAACTTGCGGGTCAAGGGCAGTTGAAGTTGAAGCCAGTGGGTCCACGGCTGGGTAGATCCCTTGTTGCGTCAATGAACGTTCCAGGTTGGTGGTAGCGTCCAAATGGGCGAAAGTCGTTGCTGGAGCAGGGTCGGTATAATCATCGGCAGGAACATAAACAGCTTGAATAGAGGTAATTGACCCCTTCTTCGTACTGGTGATACGTTCTTGCAACTGACCCATTTCAGTAGCCAACGTAGGTTGGTAACCAACGGCTGAAGGAATCCGGCCAAGTAAGGCTGAAACTTCCATCCCGGCTTGGGTAAACCGGAAGATGTTATCGATAAATAACAGCACATCTTGACCCTTAACATCACGGAAGTATTCCGCAATGGTTAAACCAGTCAATGCAACCCGCATACGGGCACCAGGTGGCTCGTTCATTTGACCATAGACCATGGCCGTCTTTTCAAGGACACCTGAACCTTTCATTTCGTAGTACATATCATTACCTTCACGGGTACGTTCACCGACACCTGTGAAGACTGAAATACCATTATGACCTTGTGCAATGTTGTGGATCAACTCTTGAATCAAAACGGTTTTACCAACACCGGCACCACCGAACAATCCAATCTTACCACCACGAACATAAGGTGCTAACAAGTCAATAACTTTGATCCCGGTTTCCAGAATCTCTGAAGTTGGGTTCAATTCATCGTACTTAGGTGCGTCACGGTGAATTGGCATTCTTTCAGCATCTGGGCCGAATTCGGGACCGCCATCAATTGGATCCCCGAGGACGTTAAATACTCGACCAAGTGTGTCATCGCCGACTGGAACGGTAATGGAAGATTCAGTGTTTTCAACTTCCATCCCACGACGAAGACCATCAGTACCATCCATGGCAATCGTTCTCATTACCCCGTCACCTAATTCAAGGGTAACTTCAGTAACAAGGAAACTGCCATCATCTTTTTTGATGTGAAGCGCGGTATTGATATCTGGGAGTTTGTCATCCAGCGGGAATTCAACGTCGACAACTGGTCCGATAACTTGAACAACTTTACCAGAACTCATTATTCGTTAATTCCTCCCGTCATTAATTATTCAATGCCTCTTGCCCACCAGTAATTTCAGTAATTTCAGTCGTAATTGCTGCTTGGCGAGCACGATTATATCGCAATTCAAGATCAGCAATGAGGTCGTCAGCATTATCTGAAGCCGACTTCATAGCATTAGAACTTGATGCGTGTTCAGACGTCTTAGCATCCAGGATCGCACCGAAAACGAGGCTTTCTGAATACTGTGGCAACACAACCTTCAATACTTCCTTCTCAGAAGGTTCCATATCGTAAGTTGCTGATAAAGTTTCAGTCTTTGTATCCTGAGCTTCATCACCACTCAGTGTTTCACTGTCGACTGGCAACATCTTTTCGCCACGGAACCGCGATACGATTCGGTTAACGAAATGGTTGTAGCAAACGTAAAGTTCACTGAAAACGCCACTATCATACATTGAGGTTACGGTTTTGACAATTTGTCTAACTTCATTAAAAGTCGGCACATCGCTGACACCACGATATTCGTAGGCCACGTTTTCACCGCGCTTCTTATAGAAATCAGCACCGGTTCCGCCAACTGCAAGGATCAAATGGTCCTTGTCACCGCTATGCTTAGCGATAAATTCGTTGGTTTCACGGATAACATTACTGTTATAACTGCCGACCATCCCTCGGTCAGAAGTAATGACTAAGTATGCTGTCTTACCTGACTGATCAGATTGCGAATCGCTCGAGGAATCATCTAATAGATGAGATTTTGCCAGATGCATCACAACAGCTTTGACTTTGCTGACGTAGTCTTGGTAACCGACAGCAGCTTTTTGAATCTGGTTCAACTTAGAAGTCTGAACCATTTGCATCGCTGAAGTAATCTGACGTGTACTCTTTGTTGAAGCAATGCGGTGTTGAACAGCGCTCATTGATTCAGCCATTAGCTCTCACTATCCTTCCTCAAGTTTATTTGTTCGCCACTGGTTCACTCTTGTCATCATCTGCTGGCTGGAACGTCTTGACAAAATCAGAAACGGCTGCTTCCATCTTATCGTTGTCTGGCAGATCACCGGTCTTAGCTATGGTTTCAAGCAGATCAGCGTGTGAGGCATCGAAGAAGTCGAAGAGGTCGCTTTCGAATTTGGCAATATCATCCAACTTGATGTCATCAAGATAACCGTGAGTCAATGCATACAAAATCAAGACTTGTTTTTCAACTGGAAGTGGAGAATGCAGTGGTTGCTTCAAGACTTCAACGGTCCGAGCACCACGGTTCAGCTTAGCTTGGGTAACTTCATCCAGATCAGAGCCAAATTGTGCAAATGATTCCAATTCATGGTATGAAGCCAAGTCCAAACGAAGTGTCCCAGCAACCTTCTTCATCGCCTTGATTTGGGCATCACCACCAACCCGAGAAACTGAAGTCCCGGCATCGATAGCTGGCCGAACACCTGAATAGAATGAATCGCTATCCAAGAAGATTTGACCATCGGTGATTGAAATAACGTTGGTTGGAATATAAGCTGAAATGTCCCCAGCTTTGGTTTCAACGATCGGCATCGCCGTCATTGAACCGCCACCTAAAGCATCACTCAACTTAGCAGCCCGTTCAAGCAGACGTGAGTGGGTATAGAAAATATCCCCTGGATAAGCTTCACGACCTGGTGGCCGACGAAGAATCAGAGAAAGTTCACGATAAGCATCCGCTTGCTTTGAAAGATCATCATAGATGATCAAAACATGCTTGCCGTTAAACATGAACTCTTCACCCATTGCAGCACCGGCATATGGCGCGATGTAAAGCAATGGTGCAGGTTCTGAAGGACCGGCAGTCACAACGATGGTGTAATCCATGGCACCATACTTAGTTAAGGTTTCAACTTGACTACGAACCGTTGATTCCTTTTGGCCGATCGCAACATAGATACAAATCATATCTTGGCCCTTTTGGTTAATGATCGTATCGATACCAACAGTCGTCTTACCTGTCTTACGGTCACCAATGATCAATTCACGTTGACCACGACCAATTGGAACTAAGGAGTCAATGGCTTTCATACCAGTTTGAAGTGGTTGGAAAACTGACTTCCGTTCCATAACACCGGGAGCTTTTCGTTCAATAGGACGGGTTTTATCTGTCTTGATTTCGCCCTTACCATCAACGGGTTGACCTAATGAGTTAACGACCCGTCCGATCATGGCATCCCCAACGGGAACTTCCATGATACGGCCAGTCCGCTTAACTGTGTCGCCTTCAGTGATCTTCGTGAAATCACCAAGGACAACGATACCAACATCGTTACTTTCAAGGTTTTGGACCATGCCATAAACCCCGCTATCGAATTCGAGCAACTCACCAGCTAACGCATTTTCAAGTCCGTGAGCTCTGGCGATACCATCACCAACGTAGGTAACGGTACCAGTTTCTTCAACAGAGATCTCGTCTTGGTAGTTTGCTAATTGTTGTTTGATTAGAGCACTGATTTCCTCAGCTTTAATGCTCATACAGGTTTCACCCCTTTTTAAAGATCTCTTATACTAATAATGTTTGACGCAAACGGCGAATTTTAGTCTTAATGGAACCATCAAAGATCGTTCCAGCAGACTTAATAATCACACCGCCAATAATAGATGTATCAACTTTGCTCGTCAAAACGACTTGCTTAGCGCCGACCCGTTTTGCATAACCTGACTTAATTTTGTCAAGTTGCTTATCATCCAGGGCGACCGCTGTAGTCACATCTGCATAAACGGTTTGGTTGTGTTCATCATACAGTTTCTGGAACTGATCAATGATTTCTACCATTGCGTCCATCCGACCGTAATCATAAACCATCCGAACCAAGTTATGAATCGTACCTTCAGTGCTGTCTAACAACGGCTTGACTAAGGCTTCCCGCTTAGCTAGCGCTAAACTATTATCTGTTAATGCACTTCCCAATTGTGGGTTGTCTTGGAAGACTTTACGAAGCTGTTTGAGGTCTTCATAATCAGCGTCCAACTGGCCGTTGCTCTGAAGCAACTCAAACAGTGCTTTGGAGTAGCGCTTGGCTACCGTTACCTTATCAAGACTCATGTTACTTCCCCAACCCTTCGATATAAGAATCAATCAATGCCTTTTGATCATCAGCGCTTAATTCTTTTTGAATGATCTTGGAAGCAATCTCAATAGATAAGTCAGCCACATCGTTACGCACACTAGCAAGTGCATCTTGACGCTCCTGCTCGATATCCTTCTTGGCGTTATCCTTCAACGATTGTGCATCGGTTTGGGCATCGGCCAAAATACCATCACGCTGTTGCTGACCTTGCTTCTTGGCAGAATCAACAATGCTGGTTGCTTCATGACGCGAGTTAGCCAGTGCGTCTTGGCGTTGCTTTGCAAGCTTGGCTGCATCATCACGCGACTTTTCAGCTGAATCAATATCGTCAGAGATCTTATCAGCACGGTCTTGCATCATTTTATTGATTGGCTTCCAAGCAACAATCTTGATCAACCACATCAATATGATGAAACAAATCGCGTAGAAAAGCATATCTCCAATTGCAAGACTACTAGCTACGGCTAAATGTGAAAACATCTATTGACACCTCCTTTTGTTAAAAATTTAATTTAACGTGTTGTCCGTCATTACTTGTTCATAACAAGCAAGGCAACAACGAAGGCAATGATAGGCATGGCTTCAACCAACCCAACACCAATGAACATGTTAGTCCGTAATTGACCAGATAATTCTGGTTGACGGGCCATACCTTCTAGCATCTTAGAAATAACAAGACCGTCACCAACACCACCACCAATAGCGGCACCGGCCATAGCAATACCTGCTGCAATAGCTCCCATAATCTGAGTTCCTCCTTAAAATGATGTAGAAATAGTAGATGAATATTGTAAGTCGTTTACTCCTCAACTTCAAGCTTCAGTTAGAGATAAATTTAATCTCCAATTTCGGTCTTCTTTGAAATGTAGACGGCTGACAGTGTTACAAACACATACGCTTGAATGGCACCAAGGAATGCTGAGAATCCTTGCCAAACCAGTTCCAATGGGATTGCGACGATCATCGTTGCAATTCCGTGTGAAAAGGCTAGGCCTCCGATAATCTTCAGCAACATTTCACCAGAGAAAATCACACCGAAAATACGTAGACCTAACGTCAGGAAGTTCGTGAATTCCTCGAAGATACTAATTGGTAACCAGAAAACGAACGGTTGCAAGTAACCTGAGAAGTGTTTCTTCCAACCATACTTCGTTACACCGGCAAACTGAGCAATCATTAAGGTTGCAAGTGAGAATGTCATGGTAACGATCGGATCAGAAGTTGGACTTCTAACAAAGTCCTTCCCACCAACAGCAATTTGCAAGAACAAACCAAGTTGGTTAGAAATGAACAGGAATAGGAACAAGGTGAACCCATAAAGGCCGAATGCGCCCGTTTCATTTCCAGGGATAGAACCCTTCAAAATGCCGTTTGTAAAATCAATTAGCCATTCAAGGATGTTTTGTCCCTTACCTGGTTTCATTGTAATATGCCGCGAAAGGGCAAATACAAACAAAAAAACGAGCACAAACGCAATTAATCCCGAATATATGTTAGCGGCATTAAACGTAAGTCCCCCAAATTGAAAGGTTGCAACTGAAGATGGATCTCCCACAGAGTATCACCTCTTTTCAAACTATGTTAACGTTGGAAGTTCGAAAGAACCTCGTCCATTAATCAACAAGTCAAATTTCAAATCTTCGAACGCAGTACTATAAATGAAAAATATCCATTACAAATACAAACAAAATAATACCACCGTTCATATGAAAACACAAAGCTATTCGGTAAAATAACCCGATAAAAAAAGCCAATTAATTTGACCTATCCGCTACTTATCAGACAGATTCATATTAATTGGCTATTATTGTGTTTATAAAAAATTACTTAGTGCCAAAGAGTCTGTCGCCAGCATCACCTAGTCCGGGAACAATGTAGCCGTTCTCGTTTAAATGATCATCTAAAGCAGCTGTGTAAATATCAACATCTGGATGTTTTGCACGTAAAGCCTTAACACCTTCTGGCGCTGCGACTAGACAAACAAACTTGATGTTGCTTGCACCACGTTTCTTTAAGGCATCAATTGCCATGATCGAAGAACCACCAGTAGCAAGCATTGGATCAACCACAAAGATCTGTCGCTGACTGATATCAGCCGGTAACTTCACAAAATATTCGTGAGGTTCCAGCGTCTTCTCATCACGATACATCCCAATGTGGCCGACCTTAGCTGCTGGAATCAACTTCATGATCCCGTCGACCATCCCAATTCCGGCACGCAGAATCGGTACGATAGCGACCTTTTTCCCAGCTAACGTCTTGGACGTTGTCTTAGCGATTGGCGTCTCGATTTTGACGTCCTTCAACGGCATATCACGTGCAACGTCATACGCCATTAACATGGTGATCTCATCAACAACTTCACGAAAGACCTTCGTTCCGCAATTCTTATCCCGAATAATTGTCAGTTTATGCTGAATCAGCGGATGATCCATAACCTGAAACTTGCCCATGTACTTGACACTCCTTTAGTATTTCTTTTAATTGTACCATGCTCACGGGCTTCTGTGATAAAAATCTAGAAAGAGTGTGAAAAAGATTGCCTGATTCTAAACTGTAAGACTATTTAAAGTTATTGCTGGTTTAACCAGAACAGCCCGCTAACCACGATTAATTGGTCAGCGAGCTGTCTGTATAACGATTTTAATTGATGCTGGGTTTAATCAAATTTGATGGGTGCAACGTAGGCATCGATCGGATGGGCATCCGTTAATGCGCGGACATCTTTTCGAACCTGTTCTAGAGCTGCCTCATCGTCGTGCTTTTCAATTGCCGTGACGATCAACTTAGCAACCTGCTTAGCGTCATCTTCCTTGAACCCCCTAGTTGTAATAGCAGGAGTGCCTAAACGGATGCCAGACGTCTTAAATGGGCTCAGTTTTTCGTTTGGAATCGATTCTTTATTAGTCGTGATCATGACACTGTCTAATAATTCTTGGGTTTGCTTACCATTGAGGTCAGTTTGGCTGACATCTAAGGTCATCAGATGGTTATCAGTACCGCCAGAAACTACCCGGACTTTATCGGCCGCGTTAAATACCGCAGCCATGGCCTGGGCATTTTTAATGATCTGAGCCGCGTAATCTTTAAATTCTGGCTGCAGGTCCTCTTTAAAGGTGATTGCCTTACCCGCAATCACGTGTTCCAGTGGTCCACCTTGAGTGCCAGGGAAAACGGCTGAATTGATCTGCTTGCCATACTTGGCTTGCGATAGGATCAGACCGCCACGAGGACCGCGCAAAGTCTTGTGCGTCGTGGTCGTCACAACGTCAGCAATGCCCACTGGTGATGGGTGCAGACCAGCTGCGACTAATCCCGCAATGTGTGCCATATCTACCATTAAGTAGGCACCCACTTCGTCCGCAATCTTACGGAAAGCTTGCCAGTCAATGATCCGGCTGTATGCTGAAGCCCCTGCTACGATCATCTTCGGCTTCACCTTTAATGCCAGATCACGAATCATGTCGTAATCTAACAGCTCAGTTTCTGGGTTTAAACCGTAGCTATAAGCGTTATAAAGCTTACCGCTGAAGTTGACCTTAGCGCCGTGAGACAAATGCCCGCCAGCATCAAGCCCCATGCCCAAAATAGTATCACCAGGCTTTAAAAAGGCTGCGTAGGTAGCTTGGTTTGCTTGGGAGCCGGAGTGCGGCTGAACGTTCGCATATTCGGCGTGAAAGAGTTTCTTAGCACGCTCGATGGCTAAACTTTCAACGACATCAATGAATTCATTACCGCCATAGTACCGCTTTGAAGGATACCCCTCCGAGTACTTGTTGGTCAAAACCGACCCTTGGGCCGCCCGAACCGCTGGCGAAACGATATTTTCCGACGCAATTAACTCAATATTATGCTGCTGACGATCCTGTTCTTGACTAATAGCTTGCCATAACTCTGGGTCTTGTTCTTGATAATTCACACGATCAGCTCCTTAGCATTTAATTACGTCTTAGTTTAACAAATCCAGCGCAGAAATGATAGGGTCTAGACCGCAAAAGACAAACAAAAATAAACGGTTAGCATCTTTTGTTCGTGAAACACGAAAAGACACTCACCGTTTAATTTAATCGTTCAGGTTTATTTTAAAAAATGCATCCCACCGGCTGATTTATCTAACCGGTTCATGTAGGCTGCCCCTAATCCGGTGTTGGCAAACCCTTCAGTGAAGATCACTTTAACTTCGGATTCCAGATCAAAGTGCCGTAGCCCGGCAAATAGTAAATGGGTCGCGCTTTGAATGTCCTGACCCAGAGAATAGGTCTCAACGTTTTGCGGTATTGCTAAGCGGGTCAGCACGTCATCCGTTGCCATGACCCCAATGGCTTCATCCTGCTGAGCAGCCCACTGCATCGCCGCGGCAAAGTCAGCGGTCTGATCAACAATTTCAACCTGAGCACTCGGCGCATAGTGTTTATACTTCATGCCAGGGGCCTTGGGAATTTCATTAGCGCCAACGTGGTGGTGATCAGCTTTAACGTCGCCGATAACCCGTTCCAGTTCAGCCACCGTAACGGCTCCCGGCCGCAAAATCGTCGGCACGTCAACTGACATGTCAATGATGGTTGACTCCACCCCAACTTTAGTGGGACCGTCATCCACGATACCGGCAATCTTGCCGTTTAGATCATGGTAGACGTGCTTGGCCAACGTTGGACTAGGCTTACCAGACGTATTGGCTGACGGCCCCACGATAGGAATTCCCGCTGTGGCGATCAGCTTAAGGGTGACTTGATTTTGCGGCATCCGAAAAGCCGCGGTATCCAACCCACCGGTGACCGTCTTGGATAACGTGCCCGGCTTCAGCGGTAAGACGATGGTCAACGAACCCGGCCAGAACTGGGCCATTAACTGTTTGACCTTATCAGACAGTGGCTGAGCGTACCGTTCTACCATTTCAATGGAAGAAACGGTAACAATCAGCGGATTATCACTGGGACGGCCCTTAGCAGCGTACACGTTGCTGGCAGCCTGTTCGTTAGTGGCATCCGCACCCAAGCCGTAAACCGTCTCAGTCGGAAAAGCCACGAGTTCACCCTGTCTTAACAGTTTAGCAGCTGCCTCGACTTCATCTGGTTTAAAAATTTTAGTTTCCATAAATTTTACTCCTATTCTCATTAAAGAAGACTGCGTTTAATTAAAGCTGATCCGCACCATCCGGTCATGACCGGCAATGTCCTGCCGTACGGTAACCGTTGCAGCCGGAAACCGGGTCTTGAAAATTTGGCTAACAGCCTTGCCTTGCTGAAAACCAATTTCCAAGAAGACCTGTTTGGCGCTGGCAACGCCTTGCTTCAACTGATCGGCCAGCCGTTCATAAATCGCTAAACCGTCATGGTCAGCAAACAGGGCCATGTTAGGTTCGCTCTTTAACACATCCGCATCCATTTCCGCCACTTCGCTGCGTGAAATGTAGGGCGGATTGCTGACGATCACGTCAAACTGAGTACCAGCCAGCGGTTTTAACAGGTCGCCTTGGACCGTCTTTACTGGGGTGTTTAAGCGCTCAGCATTTTCTTGAGCAACCTTTAACGCCCCCTCAGACAAATCAGAGAGGACGACCTGCCAGTCTGGCCGCTGTTTTTTCAGCGTGAGCCCAATTGCCCCGCTGCCCGTACCAACATCCAGTACCGATAAAGCGGACTGCGGATTAGCTGACAGGATCCATTCAACTAACTCTTCGGTCTCCTGTCGCGGAATCAGGACGTTTTCATTGACCACGAAGCGTTCACCGTAAAATGGTGCAGTACCAATAATGTACTGCGGTGGGACCCCGTTCACGTATTGGTTGATCGCGTTCACGTACTGTTCATCCAATTGAGCTGGCATGGGCTGGCGGTATTTGATCAGCAGATGGGTCTGATCCAGCTGGCTGAGTTCCTGCAGTAGATACGTTGCTGCCGATTCATCTAACTGGTTTTTCTGAACAAACAAAGAAGCCCATTTGAGGGCTTCATAGTAGGTGCGATTAGCCATGGTTCAGCTGCTCCATCTTTTGCGTTTGGTCGTACATGATCAACGCTGCGATGATGTCATCTAAATCGCCATTCATAATCTTATCCAGTTTGTTTAAGGTCAGCCCGATACGGTGATCAGTGACCCGGTTTTGCGGGTAATTGTAGGTTCGAATTCGTTCTGAACGGTCCCCAGTACCCACGGCCGACTTCCGCTTTTCATCGTAAGCATTTTCTTCTTGTTCGTGGTAGTAGTTGTAGACCCGCGCCCGCAAGATCTTCATGGCTTTCGCCCGGTTTTGCTGCTGTGAACGTTCATCTTGCATGGCAACCACGATCCCGGTTGGCAAGTGGGTCATCCGCACCGCCGAACTGGTCTTGTTAATATGTTGACCACCGGCACCTGATGACCGGTAAACATCGGTCCGAATATCCTTGGGATCGATATCAATATCAACGTCTTCGGCTTCTGGCATGACCCCTACAGTGGCCGTAGAGGTATGCAGCCGGCCAGCGGATTCAGTGACGGGCACCCGCTGAACACGGTGGGCACCAGACTCATACTTCAGCTTAGAATAAACCTTATCGCCGCTGATCAGTAAAACGATTTCCTTGAAACCGCCGACTTCGGTCGCATTCTTATCAACGACTTCCACCTTCCAGCCCTGCTTTTCAGCGTAGCGGGAATACATATCAAACAGGTCAGCTGCAAATAAGCTGGCTTCATCACCACCGGCAGCCCCATGGATTTCCATGACGATGTTCTTATCATCGTTAGGATCCTTAGGCAATAGCAGGATGCGAATCTGTTCCTCGAGCTTGGCTTTTTTGTCCTCTAATTCTTTGAGTTCGTCTTTGACCATGCTGCTCATGTCATCGTCCAGCTTTTCGTGAAGCATTTCATTGTCTTCATCGATCTGGCCGGTGACTTTTTGGTACTTACGGTAAGCTTCGACAGTATCTCTAAGCTCGCCTTCCTCTTTTGATAATTTCATGAAACGCTGCGTATCCGCAATAATTTCTGGATCACTGATCAGTTCGTTAAGTTCATCATAACGGTCGACCAGTGCTTGTAATCTATCGAACATTTCGTCCATTTTTATATAACTCTCCTATTCTTCGCCTAGCATATCCATTGGTGGATTATAGTAGTGTTTTCTGCAGACGGGATAATATGACTCGTTGCCGCCGATCTGAATCTGCTCGCCTTCGTAAACCGGTTTATTATCGTGAAAGCGTAAGTTCATCGTGGCCTTTTTAGCACAGAACCAGCAGATGGTCTTCATTTCTTCAAGCTTGTCAGCATACAACAAGAGGTATTTCGACCCTTCAAACAGCTCGTTTTTAAAGTCGTTTTTCAGGCCAAATGCCATCACGGGGATCTTCAGTTCATCCACGATCTTGGCTAATTCAAACACGTGTGCCTTAGTCAAAAATTGCGCTTCGTCGATCAGCACGCAATTGGCTTTGGCGTTGATCTTCTTGACCATGTCAAAAACGTTATCATCATGAAAGATTGGAACGGCTTTGCGTTTCAGCCCAATTCGGCTAGCGACCATGCCGACACCGTCACGACTATCTCTACCGCTAGTCATAATGATCACCGGCTTATTTTGCTCCTCATAATTATGAGCCACTTTCAAGATTTCAATGGTTTTACCGCTGTTCATTGCCCCGTACTTAAAAAATAATTGTGCCAAAGGTCTCATTCCCCACTCTTCGCAAATTTCTCATCTATTATAGCGGATTTGACGTTAAAATTCACCCTCCGGCAGCGATATTCACCAGTGAAATCGTTTTTTTGATTAAATCAGCGCTGGTTCACCGCTTATTTAGGCGAAACATGGTAAAATATATGCTTAGTTAAATCGAAATAAATCGTTTCGGCTGTTACTGAATTGGGTGCAGCAGGACAAGGAGAAAAAAACAATGACTTTACGAAGTACCGTAGCTACCTTCGCTGGCAGATCCTCATACTGGTTTCTGCACACGTTTATGAAGGGCGGCAGTTCACTGCCTGGCAAAATCACAACCAAAATCGACCCAGAGATCTTAAAACATCTGGGACAAAACTACGACGTCATCGTCATTACCGGTACCAACGGTAAAACCTTGACGACTGCGCTGACCGTGCGCGTTTTGAACCAAAAATACGATCATATTTTAACCAACCCCACCGGTTCCAACATGGAGCAAGGCATCGTGACCACCTTCCTGCGGGCACCCAAAGTTAAGGGTGCCCGGCCAATTGCCGTGCTGGAAGTCGATGAAGCTAACGTTATCAAAGTCACTAAGTATATCAAACCAAAGGCTTTCGTCTTCACCAATATCTTCCGGGATCAAATGGACCGTTACGGCGAGATCTACACCACCTATCAAAAAATCATTGACGGGGTGGCCCTAGCACCGGAAGCCACCATTATCGCTAACGGCGACGCGCCGATCTTTCATTCCAAGAACCTGCCGAACCCGATCATTTATTACGGGTTCAAGCAGCAAGATGAAAAAGATATCAAGGCTAAACCAAATACCGATGGCGTTTTGTGCCCTAACTGTCAGCATATTTTGCACTACCGCTACCTCACTTATAGCAATCTAGGAAAGTACTTCTGTCCCAACTGCGGGTTTGAACGTCCAGAACTGAAGTACGCAATTACCCAGATTTCTAACCTGACCCCTACCAGCTCAGAATTTGAAGTTGACGGTCACGCCATGAAGATTGAAATTGGCGGGCTGTATAACATCTACAACGCCCTGGCTGCCTACGCCGTTGGTCGTTTTCTAGGCGTCACACCAGAACAGATCGACACGGCCTTTAGCGAAGATAAGAAGGTCTTTGGCCGCCAGGAAGTGATCGATCTAGACGGTAAGCAGGTCACCTTGATCTTAGTCAAGAACCCGGTTGGTTTAAATCAAGTCCTCGATATGATTGCTACCGACAGCAAACCGTTTTCATTTGTCGGGCTGCTTAACGCCAACTACGCGGATGGAATCGACACCAGCTGGATCTGGGACGGTAACTTTGAAAAGCTGCCAGCGTTAAACATTCCGGCCTACATTACCGGTGGTGAACGTTATAAAGACATCACCTTCCGTTTGAAGGTCGCTGGTGTCCCAGATGATAAGCACGCGGTGGTGCCAGAACTCAAAGACGTGGTCGAAAAGATTAAGACTTTGCCAACCGAGCACGTTTATGTTTTGGCAACCTACACAGCTGTGTTACAATTACGGAAATTATTAGCCGATCAGGGCTATATCAAGGAGGGAATGGGCGCATGACCTACGAATTAAACGTGGCTCACCTTTATGGCGACCTGATGAATACTTACGGGGATGTCGGTAACATCCTCGCGTTGAACTACTACGCTAAACAGATGGACGTTAAGTTAAACGTCAAGGTGGTCAGCCTAGATCAAGACTTCAAGGCTGCCGATTATGACCTGGCTTTTTTTGGCGGTGGTCAAGACTTTGAACAAGTCATCGTCTCTAAAGATATTCAGACCAAGAAAAAAGAACTCACCGCCTTTATTGAAGATGGCGGTCCAGTACTGGCTATTTGCGGTGGCTTTCAACTATTAGGCCACTATTACGTGGATGCCAAGGGCGATAAGATCCCTGGTATCGGCGCACTTGACCACTACACCCTGTCACAGGATAATCACCGATTTATCGGTGACATCGTGATCAAGAACGCCGACAACGGTGAAACCTACCATGGGTTTGAAAACCACCAGGGCCGAACCTTCTTAGGTAAGGCTGAAAGTCCGCTGGGTAACGTGGTGCAAGGTAAGGGCAACAACGGCGAAGATGGCACTGAAGGCGCGATCTACAAGAACGTCTACTGCTCTTACTTCCACGGCCCAATTTTGACCCGCAACGGCAATTTAGCTAAACGGTTATTGGTCGCTGCGCTTAAACGGAGCTATCCCGATGCTGATTTCTCTGAGCAAGAAGCACTACCGGTCCCAGCAACTTTTTAATCAATACTAAAAAAACATCCTGTCCTATCAGTCATCATAGCTGATAAGACAGGATGTTTTTCATTACCATGGGTTAATCTGCTTTAACTTCAGCTGATACGTAACTCGCCTTCTCAGCCAAATAAACGTCAATGATCGCGTTTCTCCGTGCTAAGAACGCTTCGTTAGGTGCCGTGGGATGCACTCGGTTGGACAAAAAGACCATTCCTTGATGCGTTTGCAAATCCAGCACTAAACACGTCCCCGTGTAGCCGCTGTGCCAGATGCACAGGTGCGGCGTTGGCCCCTTCACCTGCAACAAGGCCCAGCCAAACGACCGCCCCTGATGATGCAGCGGTGTTTGATCAGCTAATAACGTGGCCTTTTGCTGCTGGGTCATGGGCAGATCACTGTCCGACAGCATTGCCTGCTCAAAGGTCACCAGATCATTTAATGTGCTAAATAACCCAGCTGACCCGCAACGGGACTTTAACACAAACGCTTTTGGATCGTGAACGGCACCGCGAATCAGGCCACGGGTCGCTGACCATTCGGTGGGCACGCACCGCGTTGGATCAGCTGGCTGGAAAGTACTCTCATTCATTCCTAACGGCTGCAAAACCATTTCGGTAATGAGCGTTTGAATCGGCTTTCCTAAAATGGCCTCCGCAATCCAGCCCAGAAAAATAAAGTTGATGTCGGAATACACCATTTTGCGTTCAAAATTCTCACCCACGTGCAACCCTAACAATGCCGCATGCAGCTCCACCGCCGTGAGTTTATTACGGTGTGGAATGTAGCCGGTGATCCCCGAAGTATGGGTGATCAAATGCCGAATGGTGACCCGGTTATCCTGCCACTGCGGCAGATAGTCGCAAACCCGATCAGTCAGTGCCAGCTTACCTGCAGTGATCAATTGCATAATCACATTAACGGTACCGACCACCTTCGTTAGAGAGGCCACATCGTAAAGCTGATTGGCTTTTAACGGCTCGTAGCTAGGCAGTAAGGCTTCCGCTCCATACAGGCCTCTACGGACCTGAGAACCATCAATAAAGGCATAGCTCACACCTGGCACCGTGCCATCGTTCACGAGATCTGTGATTGCTGCAACCGTTTTTTCATACATGACTTCAAAACTCCCTTACGTTCTTTTTCCCTAGAATAGCATAAGGCCAGCAGCTTCCCCAAGTCTCAGGGAGCTAACTGGCCTTATCTTTACCAATCCGTTAAATTTCTAAACTTAAACTTCGACTTTTTGAATCCAGCCTTCAGGTGCTTTAACGTCGCCAAATTGAATCCCAGTCAACGTGTCATACAGTTTTTGCGTCACGGGACCAACCTCAGTTTCACTGTAGAAAACGTGCAGCTGATCTTGATATTCGATTCCGCCAATCGGTGCAATCACCGCAGCGGTCCCCATGGCACCAGCTTCGGTAAAGCGGTCAAGGTCGTTAATAAAGACGTCACCCTCGATGGCTTTCATCCCCAGGTTGTGTTCTGCTAGGTACAGTAACGAATACTTGGTAATGCTTGGCAAAATCGAGTTGGACTTCGGTGTTACAAATTCATTATTCTTAGTGATACCAAAGAAGTTCGCTGACCCGGCCTCTTCAATCTTAGTATGGGTTGCTGGATCGAGGTAAATCACATCTGAATAGCCGGCCTTATGAGCTTCGCTACCGGGCAGTAAACTGCCGCCGTAGTTACCGCCGACCTTGCTCTGACCGGTACCGTGAGGGGCTGCCCGGTCATAATATGACGTCGTAAAGTTGGTGGGCTTCACGCCACCCTTATAGTAAGCACCCACGGGCATGGCAAAGACCGTAAATAGATATTCCGGTGCGGGATGGACCCCGATATTTTCACCGACCCCAATCATTAACGGCCGCAAATAAAGGGTGCCGCCAGTGCCATACGGTGGGACGTAGTCGGCGTTGGCTTTAACAACTGACTTAACAGCTGCCACGAACTTATCAGTGGGAAACGGCGGCATTAATAACCGTTCACAGCTCTTTTGCATCCGGGCAGCATTCCGGTCTGGGCGGAACAATTGAATGTCGCCGTTTTTAGTCCGGTAAGCTTTCAGACCTTCAAAATCAGCCTGGCCATAATGCAGTGCGGTTGACCCCTCACTGATATGTAACGTGGCATCTTCAGTTAGCTTGCCATCGTCCCATTGGCCATCTTTGTAGTGGGCTAAGAAACGGTAGGGTAAATCCATATAATTAAAGCCTAAGTTTTGCCAATCAATTTCAGAAGGTGCTGGTGCTTTTGTCAATTGAACCACTCCTTATCAGATATTTGCATTAGAAAATCATAGTAACTTTCATTGATTTTTAATAGATTGTATGCTGATTCTCCAGGGGTGTCAAGCGTCTCTCACCCCACGTCAACCGCCTAAGTCTTGCGACAAGTGAGCCTCATCTGCTACAATGTCAATACACGTTAATGCATAAAAAAGGAAAGAGGTTAATATTCCTTGGCAAGTAATTCTGATTCAATCTATAACGTCCTCACCTTTGTCCAGCGGCACCCAGACCGGGTGATTTTTAAGCCGCGTGAGTACGCTAATTCTGTCACGGTCGGTATTCCTGACAGTGTAAAAGTCTCTAATCCTGAAATTTATTTTCCTAGTGACCGTTTAAGCGTGAACTTACTGGCAGACTCATTCGTTGGTGAATATGGCGATCTGCTCAATCATTTCTATGAGTTGACCACTCAATCCAAGCCTGATTACCGTGAAGTCTGGGTCACCACCAGCCATTTAAAACAGCAAAATCTGTACCTGTTAGACCTTTCTTTTGAATAACACCAAAAATCCCATGATCAGTCGCAAATGACTAATCATGGGATTTTGTAATTTCATTAATGATTTGAGAAAGCCCCAAACAGCCAGCTTCCCAGTAGTACCACGGCCACGATGGCAAAAATACCAATAAAAGAAGACGCGAAGGCAACAATCAGGCCACCGACGATCAGAATTCCCAAAATGCGAAAAAGCCACCCGAACAGGCCAAGAAAAATCCGTAAACCAAAAAAGATAATGAGGCCTAACACGATCATTGTCATCATTTAACGTTCTTCCCTTCTCAATTATTATGCTGCTGCCAAGTCCTGATCAGCTGCTTTGACATCACCGGTGTTTTTTTAACGATCTTTTGCGCAACTGGTGAAGTCTGATACTGCGTCTGGATCCACTGGTTAGGAAACAGTAGCAAGATGTTCAGAACTAAAAACAGTAACAGGTAACGCACGATAAAGTTGATGGCAGCGCCAGCCAAAGCATTGACAGTATGAATCACCGGTAACCGGGTAATGAGATTTAGATCCCGGCCCAAATGACGAATCACTGAATACGTGAGGCCAAACAGCACCGTAAACACGATTCCTGACAGCATTCTTGGCATCGGCACTGCTGTATTAACAGAGGTAAACGTGTGGAACAGAAACTGTGCCAGTGTCTGACTAAAGATAGCGGCAACGATCCACGCCAAAATGTAAGCAATCAAAGACATCAAAACGGATACGAATCCTCTGCGATATCCTGAGATCAAGCCCAGCGCTAAGATAATAATAATGCCCCAAGTAAAAACCATAAAAATCCTCCATTTACCAAAAAACTGTTTAAACTATACTAGCAAACTATCAATCAAAACCGTCATTCACGAGCCAAAAAATATAAAAAATTAACTAATCGCAGTCCGTTGATTAGTTTCAATATCCAGAAAACAAAAAAGCCGTCATCATTGATTAACTAAAATCAATAATAACGGACTAACTATAAGATTGGGTATACTGGGCTCGAACCAGTAACTTACGGATTCAGAGTCCGTTGCCTTACCATTTGGCGAATACCCAATAAGTATCTGACAAGATAATAGTTTAACGGTTTTTAAAAATATTGTCAATAAGAATTGGAAAAATTACGGAGAAAATGCATAGTTAACGTGAACTAACGAATATTCAATCAGATATATTGACTTTTAGCGTGAAACCGTGTAAATTAGTATATTGTGTTAAGCCATTTAAATAGGTCAGATTCATAACCATTGCCCGCTGGTCAAATTGGTTAAGACATCGCCCTCTCAAGGCGGAGTTACGGGTTCGATCCCCGTGCGGGTGATATTGAAACAATCTGGAAGAATGAGCAAGCTCTTAAATGCTGTTATATCAGTGTTTGAGGGCTTTTCTTATATTCTCAAATAGCACAAATTCTCAAGAGTTTTGCATTTATTTTGCACCTTTAGAATTTAAGCCTCATTTCAGTGCAAAATATAGTTAAAAAATGCAAAATAAAAGTACACTCCGAACAATCTGATTCCATCAGTCAAAATGCACTTTTTGTGCACCGGCAAAATGAAACTAACCGTTCGAAGCGTACTTATTTTTTTAATGATTAATTATAAACGTTGAATTAAAGACGCTTGTTAAGCTTCTTGCCTAATTCTTCGTAGCCAGGCTTGCCAAGTAAGGCAAACATGTTGGTCTTGTAAGCTTCCACACCAGGTTGGTTGAATGGGTTGATCCCGTTTAAGTAACCTGAAATAGCAACTGCGACTTCAAAGAAGTAGATCAAGTAGCCTAACGTATAGGCAGACTGATCAGGAATATGGATATCCATGTTTGGCACGTTCCCATCAGTATGAGCCAACGTTACACCTTGAAAGGCCTTGGTGTTAGCAAAGTGCATGGTCTCGCCTTCAAGATACTTCAAGCCGTCAAGATTTTCAGCTTCCTTAGGAATATCAATATCATGGTTTGGCTTGTCAATGAAGACAACGGTTTCCATTAAGTTACGGAGACCTTCTTGAATGTATTGACCCAATGAATGCAAGTCAGTTGAGAAGTTAGCTGATGAAGGATAAATCCCCTTTTCGTTCTTCCCTTCTGATTCACCCATTAATTGCTTCCACCATTCGGCGAAGTACTGCATGTTAGGTTCGTAGTTTTCCAGCAGTTCAGTTGTGAAGCCCTTCCGGTATAAAATGTTCCGGTAAGCAGCGTACTGATAAGCTTCGTTCTTGGTCAGATCAGGATCAGTATAAGCATCCATTGCATCGGCAGCACCGGTCATCAATTGATCGATATCTGCGCCAGAAGCAGCAATTGGTAACAACCCAACAGCAGTTAAGACTGAGTAACGGCCACCAACGCCATCGGGAATAACAAAGGTTTCGTATCCAGCAGCATCCGCTTCCTGCTTCAAAGCACCGCGTTTCTTGTCAGTTGTAGCGTAGATCCGGGATTTAGCGCCGTCTGCACCATACTTCTTAACTAACAATTCCTTAAAGATTCGGAAGGCAATTGACGGTTCAGTAGTTGTTCCTGATTTAGAAATAACGTTCACTGAAAAGTCACGGTCACCGATCACTTTAATCAAATCATGCACGTACGATGGGCTCAGTGAATTGCCGGCAAATAAGATTTGCGGATTTTCACGTTGGTCATCTGGCAAGTAGTTATAGAACGTTTCATGCAGAAAATCAGTTGCCATTTTGGCACCTAAGTATGAACCGCCAATCCCAATAACAACTAAGACTTTGGAATCTGATTGAATCTTTTTGGCAGCTGCCTTGATCCGTGCAAATTCTTCTTTGTCGTAATCCTTAGGCAACGTTAACCAATCTCTAAAGTCACTGCCAGCGCCGGAACCCGTTCTGAGTTCTTCATCCGCTGCATTAACTAACGCCTGCATTTCTCCAAGTTCATTATCGTGAACAAACTTATCGAGCTTTGAAACATCAAACGAAATGTGTGCCATCTAACTGTACCTCACTTTTATTTTGATAACTCCATTATAAACGACTTGGTCGCAAAAATAAATGGCCTATACCGAAATTTTACTGAAGTTTATTATTTTAACATGCCCAAAAGAACGCTGCCGACGATAACAAAAATCGACCCAATTGTAATGTACACCATCTCGCGGCCGGTCTTTTTCTCGCCTAAGAGTAAAATACTCCCAAAAGTCGAGATGATGATCCCGCTTTGTGCCAATGAGTAACTGATGGCTAACCCAACGGCTGGAATCGACATAAACATGAAGAAGTTACCAACACCCCAAACTAAACCAGTCCCGATGTTTTTAACCATTGGTTTACCAAACGGTTTATTACGGGCGGCGAAGAGCAGGGCCCCGATCACCATACCAACTGATTGTGGCAGAAAAACCGCCTTGGAGTTCACGCCGGATGAATTAACGATAACCGTGTATAACGTGTACCCAATCGTGGAGAAGATCAACGCCCGCACACCGGCACCAGTGTTGAAGCCTTCTCTAGAAACATTAGCGCGGTCCCGTAGTGAAGTGAATACGATCCCGACAATTAAAACGATCATGGCAGTCGTTCCCACAACTAACATTCTGGTAGTTGTCCATTCGTGGAACAAGAGGACACCTGCCAACGTTGTACATACTAATTGCATCCCAGTTGAAACGGGCACGGTAACAGAAATACCAATGGCTTTCATTGACTGAAATTGCTGAAATTGACCAACGGCCCAAAACAACCCAGAAGCAATCCCAACTATCCAAACAAAACTTGTCAAATGCGGGTGGAAGTAGAACACACTAAAAATTCCAAAAAGCAGGGCACCAACCGTCATCCCAAGGGTTTGCTGGTATGAAGTACCACCCAGCTTACCACTAATTAATCCAATACTCCCCCAACAAACTGCGGGAATCAAAGCTAAAAGTATTGCCATGAAATTCACTCCGTTCTCTTTTCATAATCCAAAGCGTTTTTGAAAGCGCTTTATTCTCTTTTCATCTTTACTAGTGTACTAGAATTTTGTCAAAAAAAAAAGGATTATCTACAAAATCCTTCATTCTTAATCATTTTCTAAATTAGCTTTCATTATTATTCGGTTTCTTTTGTCGGAAAAATAACGGTAAAAGTCGTGCCTTGACCAGGTTTACTAGTCACTTCAATTTTTCCGTTATGCAGTAACACTAATTGATGAACAATGGCTAGACCCAGACCTGATTCCCCATACTTAGTGTTCGTCCGCGATGGATCCGCCTTATAGAAGCGCTCCCAGATATTTGCGAGCTGCTTTTTAGTCATGCCGATCCCCGTATCTGAAATCTTAAAGATCGTTTCGTGATAACCACGTTGCGCTAAGATCGTAATTTGACCATTTTCAGTGAACTGAATCGCGTTTTGGGTAATGTTGAACATGATCTGCACAAACCGGTCATAGTCCGCGTATACCTTAATGTCATCCCCACCCTGAATACTGATCTGGTCGTTTTTAGCCGTCGCTTTTTGCGCCAGCTGTTCTGCCAGGCGCTTCAACGTGTCAATCGCGTTAAACTGCTGCTTATTCAAACTGATCTGGTTATTGCGAATCTTTTCATAGTCCAAATTTTCATTAACTAAACGAATTAAGCGTTTTGTCTCATTTCTCATCAAATCGATACTTTGCGCCTTACTGTCTTCAGGAATCGCATCGTAAGCCAATCCTTCAAGCAACCCGTTAATGGTCGTCAGCGGGGTGCGCATTTCGTGTGCCGCATCCGCCATAAATTCCTTCCGGCGCTCCTCTTGGCGCTGAATCTCTTCCTTTGACTCCTGCAAAGAACGCGCCATGTTGTTAAAGTCGTTAGCGAGGTCGTCCACTTCATCACGATTTTTACTTGGTACCTGAACCTCGTAATTACCGCTGGCAACCTGATTAGTCGCCTTACGCAGCCGGTTGATCCGCAACGTTAAGTAACGGGCAATCAGAAAGGCTAACAAAATGGCGACAAAGCTGGCCGTTAACAGGGCTTTGGTTAAGTTGGAATTGATCTTAGCAATGTTGGAATTGATATTGGAAACGTAAGCTCCGACCTTGACGATTGCGACCAGGTGCTTGTGATGAGCTTGATCCGTATAAAAATAAGGTTTCAAAATATCGGTCATGGCTGGTTCAACCTGTCCGTTAGCTGGATGAGCCTGCTGATCAGTCACCTTTTGCACAATTTTTCCCTGCTGCAGTTTGTGCCAGTCGTTCGCTTTGATTTTAGGAATGTAGACATTATCGGGGAAGATCGCGGTATTATCACGGTTATAAATGGTAAAGTGCACGGATTGATTGCGCAGTAACACCTCACTGTTCAGCAATGATTCCGAATCAAAATTAACGTGCTGCGGATTGCTGGAAGAAACCCGCACAGATTGTTCAACTAAACTATTCGCGTATTTTTCCAGACTCGTCCACGTACTTTGATAAACGTACTGCTTGGTCATGCTGCTGAACGAAAGTCCCAGCAACACCAACACAATGGCAATCATTGACAATAAAGCGAGTAGTTGCTGGTAGACCAGTTTCATGACTCATCAGCTCCCGTATCGTCAAACTTATAGCCGACCCCCCAGACCGTTTGAATAATTTGCGGCCCGACTTTTTCAATCTTTTGCCGTAATTTTTTAATGTGAGCATCGACTGTGCGTTCGTCACCGTAGTATTCATAGTCCCAGACCAGCTGCAGTAGTTGTTCACGTGAGAACACCTGGCGGGGCTTTTGCGCTAGTGTCCGTAACAGGTCGAACTCTTTAGGCGTTAAATCATTGATCTGCTTGCCATTCAAATAAGCTTCCCGTGTCTTGCTGTTTAACTGAAATTTGCCCGTATCAATATCGAATTTTTCTTCCTCTTTAGTTGCCGAATCAGAAACGGTTTCGTGATCGGTGATTTTTCCACCAATTTTAGCACGCCGATCCAACGCCTTAATACGTGCGATCAACGTGATCGGACTAAAGGGTTTAGTGACGTAATCATCAGCTCCCATTTCTAGCCCCAGCACTTGGTCACTTTCAGAATCACGCGCCGTCAGCATAATAATGGGCACGGTTGGTGAGATTTTGCGGATCTCGGCACTGACCTGCATGCCATCCAGTTTCGGCAGATTCAGATCCAGCGTGATCATATCCCACTCATCCGGACTTTCATTAAACAGCTGAACCGCCTGCTCACCATCATACGCAAAGTGAGCGTCCCAGCCTTCTTTTTTAAAAAACATTTGCATCATTTCAGATACCGATTTGTTATCTTCAATCATTAATATTTTCATTTTGAATCCCCCATCAATAGATGATATTTCACTTTAATGTTCATGCAGCTGTTCGCATTTTAGTAACCGTTATCATTGTTAGTTGTATCGATTATCTGATTCATTATTTTCTACTTAATTAGTATCGTTCTTATTATACTCGAAGTGCACTATTCTTCACAAATCTAATATAAGAATGTGCTACAATCAACATAACAAAGTAACTGGAAAGGTGAACTGATTCATGACAAAAGCAATCGTCTTTTTTGACCTAGATGGTACCTTACTCAACGATAAAACCCAATTAGATCCTGAAGTGATCAAAGCAGTAGCACAGCTAAAAGCCAACGATGTTTTACCAGTTATCGCAACTGGCCGCAACATTTTCGAAATTAAAAATGTGATCCAGCAGACTCAAATCGATACTTTAGTTTCTGCGAACGGCGCCTACATCGTCTTACGTGGTAAGCCAGTCGATGTTACCGAAATCCCTAAGGACGTCATTAAGCGCTTGACTGCACTGGTTAAAAACCACGATGATGCTTACGCGACCCTGAATAACCAGACTGATCGCATCAACCGGATGATTGATAACGTCAAAAAAGTTTATCACTACATCAATAGCCCCATCCCCATTATTGACCCTACTTTCTGGCAGCTCTATCCCGTTCATATGATGCTGATCATTGCCACGGATGAAAATGACCAGGACTACAGAGATAGCTTTAAAGACGAACTGACCTTCTTTAGACAAACCCCGTACAGTATTGACGTTATCGGACCCGGTGTCTCCAAAAAAGCGGGGATTCGCACGCTGCTGTCCCGGCCAGAATTTAAGGACATTCCCACCTATGCCTTTGGTGACGGTAATAACGATTTGCCAATGTTTGACGTCGTCGACCACACGGTGGCCATGGGTAATGGCCTGCAGCCCGTTAAAGACGCCGCTGAATTTGTCACTACCGCTAACATTGACCACGGCATCGTCAACGGTCTCAAGCATTTCCAATTACTCTAATTATATAAACGCGATTAAAAAAACACCATGATCTCCAACGAATTGGAAATCATGGTGTTTTTATTTAGTGGAGATGGCGGGAGTAGTAACCCCACCTTTCTGGAATGCCTATACAGCAAGGGTTTAACACATATAAACGGATGCTTTTTAGAAATTGAATGCCATATTGAATGCCATCCGTTGTTTAATCAATAAAATATGCCAGTGGCGGTAGGTTGTGAGCTAGAGATATTCTAGCTCTTTTTTATGCTCAAAACATCCGCCTAATTTAAGTAACGCCTGCCGCTTCAATTCAAAGTAATACCCTCGTGATAGATGAAACTGTTGCGCAATGGTCGTGGCATCACATGATTGCAATTGAATGACCGCCTGCTCACGCTTGCTTAACTGTCTAAGACTGGCTTCAACTGTATCTGCGATCTGCTTAGCAGCGCAATACATCGGATTGTTTACCAGTTCTGCTGCCGGATAGCCTGCCCCTGCTCGCAATACTCGTAACGCTCGCTGATTATCTGCTAACACCCGTTTAACATCTTTAGCCTGCATCTTTTTCACCACCTACATGGCTTTATCCGATCAATATACTTGTATTATACAACTAATTTACCCGAATAATGACCATCTTTAGCTGTCTGAGGTGAAAAACGTTATCATTTGTTAGCAACCATCTGCGTACCTGAATCAAGTACGCTGTAATCAGCCACGGTACCAATGCCCTCACTTGCTTTGCTCTAGTGCCTTGATCTGCTGCTTAAGCCATAACTGGCGGTACTCTTTTACAGTAAACTCATCCGTCACCCCTGACGTTATCGCCATCATGGTACAGTTAGCAAAATACTCGTCTGCTAACCGTTTATAGGTATGCCAGTGCATTCTGCTTGGTCTATCAGGAAATATCTGCCGATACCCTTGCACAAAGTCGATCAGGCAGGGATTAAACTTCGTGTCTAACTTACGGGCTATCCGTACCGCCTTGTAAAAGTATTTTGTGTACGCATGATATGGTAGCTCCTGTAACTGGCAACCATACACTAAATGCTGACATTTACGACACGCCCAACGATCATCTTTAAAATACAGTACACCGTAACGCTTACCACATTGCGGACACACTAACCAATAGCGACAGCCACCGTAGTTACACGGCGTGCTTGCTACCTTGATTGTTTGCCCACTTGTGGGCATAGGCAATTCAGTTACTCCGTTCTGGCGGATGAGTGTTATTAGGTCTTTGATATTTAACTGCTGGTAGTTATTCAGGTTACGTTCGCTATCATGGTTCACAGTAATCACCTCACACTGAGTAGTAAATCATTAGGCAACTGCAACGGTAAACGCAACAAAACGCAACACTGTTGCAACGTAACTGCTGCGCTATCCGTTTAACCTCATCATGCTTCGACAACTACCTTTATAATGTGGACAAAAGTAGACAACCAAGAAACTTTATAATCGCTTCAATACAGTTATATATCGCATCACAATAGCATTTGTAATGTATTGCTCACGGTTACTACTCCCTGCCCTTGTTAAACCTTAGCAATCCTTAGCAACCAAGAAACATTTACCATCATTTCTATTACACCTTAACCTATCCTTTTTAGGGTGTCTGATTTGTCTGGATATAGCATGATTGGAAATTAAAAACGCCCTCCAATTAGGAGAACGCTCAATGATTATTGCCGTTCCATCTTCTTTGCTTCTTTCAGCACGATATGCGCCATCTCTTTCACCTCATCCGTAGCCATAGGGCTGTTCAAGGCTTCGTTGACAAGGGTATGGAAAACATAGCCATCAATTCCCCAACCTTTAGCCGTCCTCGTGAAATGACTATCAGCAAACGGGGCATACATCGGGTTCGCTTGCTTGAACGCTGCCAATGATGCCTGCTCAGTTACCTTACTGCCCTGCTGGTCGATCCAGCCATTATCCATTGCGGTTTGCGTTGGCTGACCGTTCTCATCAATCATATTAGCTGCTATCATATCACGAAAGATTTTATCCTTGCTGGCGTTGATCCCTTGCCTGCGCATAACAAAATACATCTGTTCAACTAACACTGGATAAGCCATCTTCATTTATCATTCTCCGTTCTGTTTAAGATTGAGTTTAATTCATCCGTTTGCTATTAAAGTGACTATCATTCATATCTATAATGTTTCTTTTAGCTGAATAACTGCCCCGTCACTTGTTGGGGTTACATCCAAAAGCTGGGTACCAAGCTCATGCCATAGCACCGGATCATTGACCGCCTTTAGCATATAGCTGTTAATATCTGCCCGTTCCAATTGGCTTAGGCTATGCTGCTCAGTGGCAATCTGCTTCTTATACTGGGCAATGCCCGCCTGCTTTTCCTCTGGCGTTTCCGCTATGAAGTAGCCAGCGTCCCGATTGTTTCGGCTTGCCATGATAGGAATGCCAATATTGCGTAAGGCTTCGATTGAATCAAATACACTGCGGTCACTTAATCCCGTAACGGCAATAATGTGCTTCTTAGTCGTTTTACTAGCCTGTCCTTTATGCAGGCAGCGCAATACGTTAATATCCTGCTCAATTAGCTTTCTCATGGCTAGTCCTCCATTTCATCCGCTAATAAAATGCCATTTAATCCGTCTGTGTTGATGTGATACCAATTGGTCGGATCATAATGCCCGTTACCGAAATGAGTAATCATCAAGTATTTGCGGGCTTCCAGTTTATCTAAATTATCCCGTACCGTTGATAAATTCCAGAAAGGCAGCCAAGTATGTAACTCCTGATTACTGATCCGTAGCCAGCTCTCATCATCTATCGTCTCGCCTTGTGTCTGCGTAAGGGTCGATAGTGTCTGCAATAGCATCGCCTGACTGACACCGATCTTCATTGCCAGTGATGGCAACACTAGTAATGGTCGTTCTTTAATTAATAAATCTGGTAGTTCATCAAACATATTGCACCTCTATTTTCTTTCTTTAGCGGAAGTTTCTTTCTTATCTGTCTTTGACTGCTACATAACTGGTTAATGCTTAATCTGTGCTTCCCTTTAGTTATCCTTACTAGCGGTTCAAGAAGATTGCTCTCTGTATTAGCAATGAAGTTAATTAGTCTTATCCACTCACTAGCTAGTAATCATTAAGAAGTCGTCTGTTGCTCACATGGTTCAAAAGGTAATTTTGAACGTAGTAATTGCTACGCTGGTTCTTTTATATCTGGTAATTTTAAACACTGGTTCTTTTAGCTTACCCAAAAACCATTTACCCAAAAACCGTTTACCCAAAAACCGTTTACCCAAATTTAACCCTCCCGCTGAATTTAAATAGGTAGGAATTTCCACAACGCCTACTAAGTTAAACTTAGGAGATATCACCAATCACCTTTAGATAAGGCAGAATAGAAGCTATCATCATTGGCTTTAATTTCCTCGACTGTTTCAAGTTGAAGCAAGTCCCAACGATTTAAAATACCAATGATGTAATTGAACGGTTTCTTATGCCGTCTAGCTTTCCATATCGCAAGGTTGACCACATCCCAATCATGAAGATCACTGTAGTTCTGCAATTTAAAAATTTGTTCGTTAGTCAATTCAATATTGTCATATGCCAATTTATAGTAGTCTATTGGTTTCAATCCTGATTGAGTATAGAAACGATCATTAAGTTGCTGATGGCTACCAAGTATCCGCTGGTTCTCAATCAAGATATACACGTTATTGAAATATTTTTGACTGTCGCTGGCTTTACTTTTACTGACAGTAATCAGGTCGTGTTCGCTTAGCTCTTTACGGCATCCGTACAACGTATCTAAGTTCATGCCTAGTTCACTCTTGATTAGTTCAATGCTGGGATGTGCTTTCCCCTGCATTCCGGCAAAACTGGCGAGGTAGGCATATAACACCCGTGTATTGCGTGACAATTTAGCATTTAACATCACTGACTTAGGCAAGTAGCCATAGCCACCGCCCTGCTCAATGAAGTTATTAGCGGTCAAGGTGTAGATCGGTGTAACGTGCTGATATTCTAGCCTGATTACGTCTGCTGCCAGTAGTTGCTTGCGATTATTGCGAAAGGTCTGTGAGGTCACACCTACGATTGAGTGAATGAACTTGGTTGACGGATGTGCCTGCAAGCTATCGGGATCAGCGAATACTGCCAGTAACCCGTAGATGGCTTTAGCAACCTTCGAGAGTTTAGGATCACGCATGACGGACTGAGCGACATAGCCATACCCGTTATTAGCTGGTGGCGTTCTTTCTGGCATACAACTGCCCCACTTTACTTACAGATCATATTGAATAACGGCATCATGGTATTGCCTGCATTCATGTGTTTCAACGTCTGCAAACTGCGATCCAGATTACTAATCTCTGTCTGCATTGACCGCTGTATCTGGCTCATATCGGCGCTGACATCACCGGTTAGCTTAGTCTTATCAACTAGCCTATCAAGCGTCTGTAATTGCTCACGCAAGCCGTTTAATGAATCATGTGCGCTTATAACAAGTTCTGTTTGTTTGTTCATACGTTGCCTCCTAAAAGCTGCCCTTGATTGCTGACAATCGCTGTCAGATTGTTAATCATCCGTTGATTATCAGTAACTGTCGCCTGAACCGTCTTACTGGGCTTTGAACTCAGTAACTCAATAAGAAACGAGCTGTTTTTCAAGGCTCCAATTTGTTTGTTATACATTGTTAGAAATTCAGCTAGTGTAAGCTGTGGCTCGATAGCCTGCTCTAATACCGTCTGTAAGCCTTTGAGTTCTGGTAGTACAATCCGGTATAGTTTAAGATACTGTGCTTGTGTCAATTCCATGTGTTAACTCCAATCTGAAATGGTTGTCGTATCATGCTATAATTGAACACGCAAAAAGGCATTGATCTGAATGCCCGTTGTTTAGTCCGTACTGAGGTCGCCAAACTTCTTAAGTACGGGCTTTTTTGTGCGCTCAATTGCATCATGCTTAGTCCTTTCTGTCGCCAAATTTGATTGCCATGCCGGTAAATGCACCAAATGCAAAACTAGCCAGCATACCAATCAACACCCAACTAAATACTGCGTCTGTCATGCTCTCACGTTCTTTCTATATTGAGATACCCAATAGCATTTAAACTGTCTGAAACCGCTGAAATATGTGTCATGAAGCTATAACCTACCGCCCACTGGTGAGTTATTTGCTTAAAGTTGTTTCAAAAATTCAGACATCTCATGCTTATTAGCTGTCCAAATATCGGGATCTCCCAAATAATGAATAGGCATATTATGAGCAATGAGCTGGTTCAATGAAGCCTGCGAAATGTGTAACCACTTTGCAATGTTCTTTTTCCCTGTGATCCAAGGGCTGTCGATGTTCGTTTGCTGGCGAGCGTCTGCTACTGCGTCTGTAATGGTCGCCATTACCGCCTGTCTTAGTTCATCCGTATATTGCGGATCGAGTACGACCTTTAGAGCTGGTGCTTCATCCATTGATAACGTCCCCTTTCTTAACTGGCAGGGTGACTTGATATAGAATGCCTTGCTTATCAAGTGCCTGTTTAATGCTGGCGTGATCCAAGTTCATTTGCAGCATAGTCACAACTTGAAACTTAACCTTTTGATACGCCTGCGCTTCATCCGTTGCCAGATACTCTGTAAGACTGTGACCGATTTTTACATGACGTTCACGTTTGAGCTTCGTGCTGCTGACACCTAACGCATATTGATAGATCAGCTTGTTCATATTGATGTAATCAAACGGCGGATGAGTGAAGTTAGAATTGTCATAGATCGCCTGATTTAAATCTTTAGAGATCGTCTTACCAGCATCAAATAGTACCTGCTGCCGGATCAGCTCACGCCTAATCTCAAAGAATTGCTGTACTAAGGCTTCTTTGAAGTCGGCAACTCGTGGCGTATTCTTTAAAAACGTAATCAGTAAGGTGGCTTGCTGTTCTGTTAGTAGAAATACTTTTAACTTCTGCCCACTTGGTGAAGGCTTCATTTTAAATGACGCCTTGCCGTGTCCTGCCCGCTTAATCCGATCAAAATGCTTTTTAACCTCAACATTAATTCCATGATGTGAAATGCCTGCATATTCTGCAATGACATCACTAGTCGTATAAGGCTGTTCATTTACCTGCTGCGAATCAATAAACACTAACTTCTCTGGCATTGTGATACCTCCTCGCCTGACGGATGCACATACTACTGAGTAACAGGATCAGAAATTATTAAATCATTTGGCGTTACTTCCAAGAAACTGCACAGCTTGGTAAGCGTATCAAGTTGAATGCCTTTAGAACGTCCGTAATAGATATTTGTTAGCGTTGCTCGACTAATCCCTGTGTACTTGTGTACTGTTTCAATATTCCAATGACGGGCATCTAACACTTGTTTAAGTTCAATTTGCATAAAATCACCTCACATTCATAAGCATATCTTTCTATAAACAGAAAGACTGCTTTCGATACTCTAAGAATACTCGCTCTTAAAAAATAAATCAAGAAGTGTATTCATTTTTGAAAAGTATCCTTGCTAAAAATGCTTCTCATGGTAGAATATCCATAGAAAGCGAGGTGATTATATTGATAAAGTTCGCACTTGATAAAGTTATGAAAGAACGAAATTTGACAATACAAGAAGTCATGAATGCTACTGGCATAACGAGACCAACTATTTCTCAATTATCTAGTGGAAAAGCAAAAGGCATTCAGTTTGATACCTTAAATAAATTGGTATCAGGTCTCAGACTAGAAACTTATGAATTATTTGATGAAATATATCCACAAGAACAATTAAGCTATAAAATCAATTGGATTGATTTAGACATGAGCGCTGATAAAATTGATGAAAATTTTACGTTTGATGAAAACGAACCACTTTTTGAAGTCAACTTTTTTAGTCCTGAAAATATACATGATGAATATTCAATATCATCTTTTCGTTTGCCTATATCTGTTTCTTTCGAGTCCACAATTAACACTTCCGATAACCAAGATGAAAATAAAATAGATACAATAATTTTTTCTTGCCTCTATGATTTTGTTGCTGATACAGATCTTCCGACACGTAACGACATGGCTTTAAAGGACTATTTCTCCACAACAAATAAAGCTCAGTTTGAAACCACTATCGGTTCAATCTGCTTTGACTGCATAAAAAAATTAAACCTAGCCAATAAACAAAAATTTGTGGTTTTTAGAAGTGATATTAATAATCTGATGAACGATGAATGGAGTACCAATTTTTCATGGAATGAATCATTACTAGCTGATCCTCCAACTTTTGAAAAATTCATAGATATTAAATACCATTAATTCAAATTTTTCCTACATACCTACCGCCCACTGGTACGAAAGGGAATGAATCACATGGCTACATTTAAGAAGTATGAAGATCGGCACGGCAATGAGCGCTGGTCATTTCAAGCCTATTTAGGCATTGATCCAGCTACCGGTAAAAGCGTTAAGACTACTCGCCGTGGCTTTAAGTATAAAAAAGAAGCCCAACTAGCCATGAACCGGCTACAAGTGAGCTTCGATCAAAAAGGTTTGCAGCATCCGCAACACATGACCTATCAGCAGGCTTATGACGGATGGCTGACTGAATACGTGAATACCGTCCGTGAAAGTACACTGGTTAAGACTACCGGCTACTTTAAGAACCATATTCTGCCTGCTTTCGGCAAACGCCGCATAGATAAGATCACTATTCCTTACACGCAGTCAGTCGTTAATGGCTGGGCTAAGGATATGACCAAGTATAAAACGATCCTGAACTATGCCGGTGCGGTGTTCCAGTATGCTATCAAACTGGATGTAATCGAAAAAGACCCAACTAAACTTGTTGTCCGTCCTGCCATCAAGCAAACAGTCAACAAGGATAATTGGGTCAATTTCTATGATAAGAATGAATTGAATCGCTTTCTAGCCTGCCTAGCCAATGAAGATGAACAGCACGGCAATCACCAAGCTAATACGCTCTTTAGATTACTCGCCTTTACTGGCATCCGCAAGGGTGAAGCATTAGCCCTAACGTGGCAGGATATTGATTTTACTAAGCACACGTTAAACATTAACAAGGCACTGACACGGGGCAAAAACTCCCGTCTGTACGTTCACTTCCCTAAGACAGTAAACAGTGTTCGTCTGCTAGACATTGACGCTGAAACGTGCAAAATACTGCGTAAGTGGCAACTGTATCAACGGGAGTATTTGTTAATGCTGGGCTACAACGCCAAGAGCAATGCTGAACAGCTTATCTTCTCGAACAGCAAGAATACTTTCCTGCAACCGTCTAAGATACGCATCTGGCTGATGCACGTTATCAACAAGTATCATCTCAAGTACATCACCGTTCACGGCTTACGTCATACGCACGCTTCACTGCTCTTTGAAGCTGGTGCCACGATCAAGGAAGTGCAGGATCGTTTAGGTCATTCAGATGTTAAAACTACGATGGATATTTACACGCACGTTTCTAAGTACGCTCGTAAGGAAACGGCTTCTAAGTTCTCACAATATATCAATGCTAAACAGTGAGTTTCTCAAAAGTGAATGCCATATTGAATGCCATTTGAATGCCATTGAGCGTTTTAGGGTAAAACAAAAGCCTGACAGAAATGCTGCTCTATCAGGCTTTGCAAGGCTTTATAGCACTTGCTGAATTTCTACAATGGAGATGGCGGGAGTCGAACCCGCGTCCAAGCATATCGCCACCCAGACCTCTACGTTTATATTCAGACTATTTAAAGTTCGCTGATCAATTCGCCGCCTGTCAGGGCCAAACATGAACAGCTAACCTGATTGATCTCTTCTGACGACTTCAGATGGGAGCCGCAAGCGTAAGCCCACTTAATTTGAGACCCGTATCAGACCCATGGGCGAGATCAGGCGGATCCTTACTTAGCGCTTATTAGGCAGCTAATGCAAGAGATTTTGAACTGTTATTTGCAGTTAAAAATTAGGTGAGGGTTTTAACGTAGAACCTCGCTACGAAACGCAGTCCAGACTCAACCTATACCTGTCGAATCCTTAACATCCCCATAAAACTACAGTATCTAGTTTAGCATACTAACTTCAACTTAGAAAGCTAAACGACTGCAGCTTAAACGATTAAAACTCCGTAATGGTCTCATCTTCTGATAATTCGAGCCACAGTGTCAGCGGCAGCGGATTAAAGTTCGACCACGATGACATGTCGTTGTAGGCACGTTCTAATAAAGTACACTTTTTATGTTTCTTAATCTCATCAAATACCGACAGAGCAAAAGTATTCTCTTCCAGATCCGAAATAACGGTTGGCATATGGTGTTGCCATTCAGCAATTAAATCTTGAAAAATGAGCAACTTACGAGCGTTTTTGATGGTGTAGTCCACCCCTTGAGTTCGCAACTCCGAAACAAAGTCTTGATACTCTTGCATCACAGCATCGCGGGCTTCTTCCCACTGCTGTGAATTATACGTTGGAAGCTTTGACATGTTATCCCTTCTTACCTGAAAATAAGAATCTTGTATATAAACTAATCAAGGCCCGTCAAACACTGACGGGCTTCTTAGCGCCTATGTTTCAGACTAATGAGTTTCACTGCATTTGTCAACACACTTATTTAGGTAGGAAAAATTAATCGCCGTTTAATTTCACGACCGTTACAATCAAGTGACCACAACTACACAGTTTAATTACAATTCAGGTTACCCCGTTGTCAGATACCCCCCTATCATGCTAAGTTGAAAGTAAAGAAAAGGGAGGAAGATTATGACATCAACAACAGATCATCGTTTTACGCGGATCGTCTTAATAACGATTGCCGCGCTATTAAGCCTATTTAGCCTAATGGCACTCAAACCGGCTGCAGCCTCTGCCGCCAGTTACAGTGTCGTTAGCAGTTCCAACATGGCTAAAACTGCCTACCACCGCTCATCGAGTAAGGGGGCTGTTTATAACATTAGCCACACCAGAAAAATCTCTAATTTGAGCAGCCATCCTAACACCACTTGGTACGCCACTAAAAAAGTCACCTTAAAGCATGGTGCTACTAAAGCCGTTTACTATGCGGTTAAGAATGGTGCCGGTAACATTTCCGGTTATGTTTGGCACAGTTATTTAAGTAAGGGCCAAGCCCCGGTTTACCTTAAGTACGCTAAATCAGCCGTTGCAATGAACGCTAAGACTGATAAAGTTTTATATTCTAAAAACGCCAATACACCACGGCCAATTGCCAGTATTTCGAAGTTAATGACGCTTTACTTAGTTGAACAAAAGGTCGCTAATACCGGTTCGACTTGGGATTCTAAGGTCACCACTTCCTATTCTGGTCTGAAACGCATGGGTGCTTCCAGCACCTATGGCGGTTTCAAGTTTAACCACAACACTTACACTGTTAAGCAGCTCTACCAAGCCGCTTTGATCGAATCTTCAAATAACGCTGCCATTGCGCTTGGCCAGTGGGTCGCCGGTGGTTCAACACCATCAGCTAACCACCATTTTATCGGTATGATGAACGCCCAAGCTAAGAAATGGAACTTAGGCCACGCTTCCTTTGTTTCCGCTAACGGTATGGAACAATCTGCTCTGCGCGGTTACGGCTACTCAGTCAGCGGACGCGATGCGAACATGGTTTCAGCCAAAGACGTGGCCCTGATCGCCAAGCACCTGATCACTGACTACCCAGCCGTTTTATCTGACAGCAGCCGTGGCAGCATGCGCGTTGACGGTCAGCTGCTTTACAACTATAACAACTTGTTACCGGGACGTCGGTACTACGATTCATCCTTAAAAGTGGATGGCCTCAAAACCGGGTTTACTAACCTGGCCGGCTACTGCTTTGTTGGGACTGGTCAAAAGTCCGGTCATGATCGTCTGATCACGGTTGTCTTACACGATGAAGACGAATTTACTGAAACGCGGTCATTGATGCAATATGTTTATGCTCGAAACCTGATTTAAATTTATTAGTCAACTAACAGCCTGTCCACTAGTTATTTTAGCGGACAGGCTGTTTTATTTTTACAGCTCAGAAACCATATCAGGTCGTGGTATGATTGAGCTGTTTAATAAATGGCAACTTCCCAGGTTCATTGATTGCTTGTTGCTCAAATAAGACGCATTTGAAAGGAACCTTCCTATGAAACAGATTTTAGTTGAACTCTTTGTTCTGCTGCTCACCATCCTGCTATTTTTATTTGGCATGAACCAGTTCCATCAGCCCAGCAAATCCCGGTCGGCGCTCCCAAGCAATATTCAAATTAATGTATATTCAAGAGTCCATATTAACAGTATATAGCTTAATTTTAACAATATAGGTAAATCAATATGTATATTAAACGTATTAATATCAAAATAATGAATCCTTTTTTATAGCTTTTAACTGCCTTTCTGGTATAATGATGGCAACTTAAAACAAGGAAGTGTTTGACGTGAAAATCGCATCAATCAATGACTTTAAAACACCGCACTTTGACTTTGACCATCTGCGGCCAATTGCCCAAAAAGATCTGCAGCCATTTGATCTTGCCGAACGCAGCTATCTGCAAGCGCACCACTATGCTGTTGCACTGCAAACCAACAGGTTAATTTAACCTGTAGCCACATATAGCCAGATAACCCCGCACATCAAAGCGTGAGTTATCTGGCTATTTTAGTTTAAATGCGATCTTACAAATTGAAGTATGACTTTATTCAGGATCATCAAGATCACGTTCAATATCAATGCCGTACAGCTTATTGACCGCGGCCTCTCTAGGTGCCTGGTGGACAACCAGAATCGTTGTCGCACCCTTGCTGCTCACGTAACCAGCAAAAGTCGTGACCTCTTCAACCACGTAGGCCAGACCATCTGAATGAATGATGTATTGACCAGCAACCGGCATCGTCTCAAAGTAGACCTTATTCATGCGGATGTAGTCATCACCATCGTGCAAGACTACCATAACTTTGTACAAACAAATCGCCCCTCTCTCAGCTTATTGTCATTAAACCACGATTAACGACATGATGGCAACCGATACAAGACGTAAAAACGCCCAGTTAGCTACTTTTAAACAATAATAAGCGAGATGACAAGTCGCCATCTCGCTTATTTTAACTGTCCCAATCAACATCATTAAATATCCGTTTGTTCCCGCGTACTGCTCTGTTCCCCAAACAGTTCAGTATCGGCTCGTACCAACGACCGAAAGCGTGTCATCGTCTCAGCATCAACTAGCTTAGCCTGTTGATCGAATTGCTTTACCAAGGCTCTTTGCACCACGGGGTGGCCTGAAAAATTTATCACATTCATCGTGATACCTCCAAAGCTTCAGGACTTACAAAACCTCTCCAACATCACAATTATTATAGCTCACCGTCACTGATTGGTCTAGTTATAACATCATGATTTTATTAAGTTAGAATTAATTTTAAAAAAGTTTTGCTGGCACGTTATTGAGTACATGACTAGTCAATCAATGATTCTTTAAAACGTCGCTCAGAAGCTTTTAATTAAAAATATCATAATTGGTATAGTTAGGTAAACAACGTTGCACTTTTGTCACCAATCCTATAGAATAATGAACAAGGGGGCGTTCAAATGGCAGAAGCCAAACATTATCTTCATCAATATGAAACCGAAGCCATCAATAACGATGGTGTCAACGGGGTGGCCTACATTCCTAATGGCTTAGCTGTCGCTGTTAGTCATCCGCTAAAAGACGCTCCTGGTACCAATCCAGAACAATTACTCGGTTTATCGCTGAGCACTTGCCTGTCAGCCACACTCGAAGCCATTGAAAAAGAAAACGGGCTTCCCCACTTAGCAGAAGTCCACGTTCACGTCAGCATGGTCAAGGGAACTGCTGGCTTAGAATTTTTGGTAACTGCCCGCATCCATATTCCGCATATCTCCCATACTCTGGCAGTCGACTTGGTTCAGCAAGCTGAACGTCGCTGCCCAGTTTCTAAACTCTTAAGTAATAGTGATAACTATACCGTTGAAGTAGTCGCTGGTTTTGACCAGTAACCAAATAAGCACCATTTGAACCGCCGTTAACCGGACGTCCAAATGGTGCTTTTACATGGGCTTTTTTCTTATAGCGTTTGAGATTTATTCTCCAAGTTAGCAGCATTACTGAACTCACGAATAAACTCTAGTAGATCCATAGCCCGGTCTTCACCAAAAATATCTAGCCAGCCACCAAACCGTTTCACAGCCACTTTAGCTAATATCGCTTCAATCTGCTGACCACGTGGTGTTAAACGCAAAAACTGCCGCCGGTGATCCGTTTCATCCCGTTGCTGATAAATATAGTCTAGCTTCAACAAAACTTTGATCTGCCGTGAAATGGCACTGCGGGTAACCCCTCTTTTATCAGCAATCCGCGCTAAAGTCACATTCGACTGCTGTGCAATATCATGCATGATCAAATACTGTTCGAACGACAATTTATACTTCATTGCTGGTTCAGACACAAAAGAATCCAGATATTTAAGCGACTTCATGTACACATCAATATATTCATCTAATAGCTGTGCTCGTTCCATTTTTCTCACCCTAATCATAATAAGCTTCTTATCATTAGCTTATCATTAACCCCAATAAATTACCACAGGTAAGCAACAACTCAAGGTCCATCAATACTTTAATCTAACATTCATGCTCAATATAGTATTAAAAAATTCATTAGTTATACCTAAATTTAATAGCCATCTAAGTTTAATCAGATTCCAAAAGAGTGTAAAATTAACGTGAACTCAAAACAAGGGGGCGAAACACATCAATTTAGTTGAAAAAATCCACCAAGTTGAATTGGGCAATTTAGCCAAAATCATTTCGCTATGTAAGGCGTTATCCCTAGATTACTTCTTGATTGGCGGATCCCTATTAGGGGCCATCCGCCATCAGGGCTTTATTCCCTGGGATGACGACATGGACGTTGGAATGACCCGACACGATTATGAGCAGTTCGCTAAGTATGCACCGGCAAAATTACAAGGTGATCACTACTTTTTGCAAACGGCCTATTCGGATGAAAACTATGGCTTTAGTTATATGAAATTGCTGGACCGTTACACATACATTGACGAAAAAGGGAATGCCAATAACGCACGTAAAGGCGTTTTTATTGATATTTTTCCTTTCGACCGGATTCCTGATGACCCGTCGCAAAGGCGCAGTCAGATCACCCGCTTCAAACTGCTTGAGAGCCGAATTATTTTAAAGGCTGGTTACGGGTTGATCGATACACCGTTACGACGGCTTAAGCCAGACCCAGGGCCCGATAAGCTTGAAAGTCTAAGCGAGCTAAAACGGCAGCGCGAAAACATCATGCGCCAATACGAACAGACCAATTCTAAGTACTATAAAAACTTAGCGTCTCAGTACAGCTATGACCGGGAGATCCTCTCTGGTACTGAGATCAGTAATTTGACCCAGGTGCCATTTGAATATCTACAGGTCAATGTCCCAACCGCTTACGACGATATCTTAACGCGGATGTACGGCGACTATATGACGCTGCCACCGAAAAACCAGCGAACGGAGAAACACATCAGCCGGTTAATCATGGATAATCAAGTTTTTTATTAAATTTTATTTTGGAGGCGATTTTTCTTGGCAAATACAACCCACTACTTTGGCACAATGATCATCTCGGTACAGGGCTTAGAGCTTCTCATCGTTGATCTCAAAACACTCAAAACAATCGAACGAGTCCACAAAGAGTTGCCGGTTGGAGATGATTTGTATCGGCATCAGCCCATTCGTTTTGAATTGGTCGATCAAATGACGACGGCGCTGCGTGGCTTTTCGCAGCTCCTGAACGATTATCAGGTGACCGATTTCCAGCTTTGGGGAAGCGAAGCCCTTTCCAAAGCCATTAATGCCGATTTTATCGCTGATCAGATCTTTTTAAAAACCGGCATTAAGTTAAACTGGCTGTCGATCAGCGAAGAAACTTATTATCGCAATCAGGCGGTACTAGTTGATCAGCATCAAAAGAAGCTGCAACCCAAGCAAGGTTTAAAGTATCTCGTTGGTATCAATTCTGGTAATACCACGATTACCGAATTCAATCAGCAATCATTTCTGTATTCCACCTATTATTCTCTGGGACCAGTCCGAATCGCTGAAGATCTGCAAAGTTTGCGTCAAAGTGCACCGAATTCGGTTGAAGTTCTTAGCGATTATATTGATAGCAAGCTTTCTGATTATAAGCGGCTACTCCCCAAAGAAGCCATTGACGGCCCAAGTGATCTCATCTTACTGAGTTCGATGCCTTTAAGTCAGATGACGTTTAAAGAAGCTCACCACCACACACTAACAGCAGAACAGTTTGAGACCATTTTTGATCAAGTCATCGATGCTTCAGATCAGTTTTTGACCGAACAGTACGGTGTGACAGAAGCCGATATTCCATTACTACTGCCAGAGATCCTATTAATTCGTAAATTAATTCACCTGACCCAGGCTACCACCCTGCATTTTTCTCATAATACCGTACTAGATGGGCTAGCAATCAACCAAGCGGTGCGTGAAGGCTACAGCAAGTCTGATTTCTCTGCGCAAACGATCACGGCTGCCACCAACATGGCTGACCATTACCGGGTAGAGCCCGTTCACTGTCAGTTAGTGACGAAATTTGCTCTGCACCTGTTTGACCAGTTAAAGCCGGTTCATCAACTGACTTCGCGGGATCGCTTGTTACTGCAAGTCGCTACGATTCTCCACGATGTCGGCGCCTACATCGATGCCCACGAACATTACCTGCATTCCGACTACATTATCCGTCATACCAGTATCATTGGTTTATCGGTTCACGAACGGCAGATCATCGCGGCAATTGCGCGCTACCATAGTGCCACGACCCCCAGTGAGGACTTAAGTCATTTTCAGCAACTAGATACCAGTGAACGACTCTTGGTTGCTAAGCTGGCTGCTATCCTGCGTCTAGCGGATGCATTAGACGATGACCGTCAGCAAAAGATCGGTCAAATTTCCGTTTCCATTAAAAGTCCGGAATTAATTATTACCGTTTACAGCAATGAGAATTTATCGTTTGAAAACTGGGAGTTTGCCTACAAGAGCCAGTTTTTTGAAGAAACGTTTGGTTTGAAACCACGATTAAAACAAAGGAGTGTGACTGCAAAATGAGTGATAAGAAAAACTACAGTAATCCAAAGTATTTTACCAACCGGGAACTCAGTTGGATCGATTTTAATGATCGCGTACTAGAGGAGTCACGGGATAAGGGCAATCCGCTCCTTGAACGCTTAAAGTTCTTAGGCATTACCCAAAGTAATCTCGACGAATTCTTCATGGTCAGAGTGGCTTCATTGGCAAAGCTGGCCGCGGTCAATTATCCCCAGCCTGATGCTTCTGGCCTGACCGCCGAAGAACAGTTACGGGCCGTCAACGTTCGGGCTCATGAAATGCTAATTAAACAGTACACGACGTTAAACCGGTCGTTGGTCCCGGCCGTTCAACAGATCGGTGTACACATCAAACGGGCCACCAATTTAACGGCCGAACAATTTCAGTTTATTAAAAGCTACTTCCACGATGAACTTTATCCGGTATTGACCCCGATGGCAGACGATAGTTCCAGACCGTTTCCCTTTATCGCTAACGATACGCTTAACCTGGCAATTCAGCTGACACCAAGCGATGGCGGTGACCATCTGTATGCTACCTTACAGATTCCCGACGTCTTTCCCCGGGTGGTTCGGCTGCCAGGCGAAGAAAATACCTTCATCCTGATTGAAGAAATCATTAAAACCTTCGTTGGTCAATTATTCGTGAACTATAACGTCAAGGAAAGCGTCGTCTTTCGGGTCATCCGGGACATGGATCTCGATGTTGCTGAAGAAGATACGTCAGACCTGTTAAAGGAAGTCCAACAGCAGTTAAAGCTGCGTGAACACGGTAAAGTGATCCGTCTAGAAGTTGAAAACACCATCAGTAAGAAACTGTTAAAACGCTTAAACAAAGAACTGGGGACCCCTGACTTCGCCGTTTATGAAACCAACGGTCCAGTTGATCTCACTTTCTTAGGTAAGCTGACCAGCCAGATCATCAATCATGATGATTTAAAGTATGGTAAGTTTACCGCCTATCAGCCAAAAGAACTCGATTCAAATCATGACATTTTTGCGGCAATCCGCAGCCATGATTGGCTGATGCAGCACCCTTACGATAAATTCGATTCAGTGGTCGAATTTATTCGGCAAGCTGCCAGTGACCCCGATACTTTAGCCATTAAAATGACGCTTTACCGGGTATCCGGTGATTCACCGATCATTCGCTACCTTGGCCGCGCTGCCCAAAATGGTAAACAAGTCACCGTCTTAGTGGAAGTCAAAGCCCGCTTTGATGAACAAAACAACGTGCATTGGGCGAAACAGCTGGAAAAAATGGGCTGTCACGTCATTTACGGTCTGATTGGGCTTAAGACCCACTGTAAGCTGTCCCTCGTTGTCCGTCGCGAACAGGGCGGTATTCGGCGCTATATGCATATGGGAACCGGTAACTATAACGATGTTACCGCCCACTTCTACACCGACATGGGTCTCTTCACGGTGAACAATGACATGGGCATCGACGCTACTAACATCTTTAACATGCTCTCCGGCTACTCCAAGCCACCCTACTTCCACCTCTTACACATCAGCCCTAACGGTATCCGTGACTTCATTTCCGATAAGTTAGCTCAAGCCGGTGCTGAAGCCAAAAAGGGCACCCCGGTCACCGTCCGGATGAAAATGAACTCTCTGTCAGACCAAAAAATGATTGAAGCGCTATACAAAGCGTCACACTGCGGCGTTCAGATTCATCTGATCGTACGCGGCATCTGCTGCCTTAAGACCGGCATTCCGGATGTGAGCGATAATATTACCGTGCACTCCATCGTGGGCCGCTTCTTGGAACACAGCCGCATCTATAGCTTTGATATTGACGGTCAAAGAAGCGTCTACCTCTCAAGTGCTGATTTAATGACGCGTAACCTCAACCGGCGCGTGGAATTACTGTTCCCAATTTTGCAGCCAGACCTAGCGGATCGCGTATTTCAAATCTATGACACGATGTGGCAAGATAACGTTAAAACGCGGGTCCTGCAGGCGGATGGCTCCTACAAGCATATCGATCGGCGCGGGCTGGTGCCACTGGAATCCCAGACGGCTTTTGCCGCGGATGCTACCCAGCGTGCCAAGCGTGCGCAAGCGGATGCTAAGCCAGCTACTCCAACCGAATTTCAACCGATGCTAAGTCCTGAAAACCAACCGAATCCTTTGAACTACGATGATGGGAGTGAATCAGACTAATGGAAAATTTTGCGGTGATTGACCTTGGTTCCAACTCGGCGCGCATGACGATTACTGAGATTGATGATGATGGCAGTTACGCCACCGTCAAACAAATGAAGGAATACGTTCGCTTATCTGAAAATATGGGTGAAGAAAAACTCCTGCAGCCGGAAGCCATCGAAAGAACCATGGCTGCCCTGCACGAGTTTAAGGATGTTTATTCCAAAATGAACAATGTCCGGCTTAAAGCGGTTGCTACAGCGGCAACTCGCCAAGCCGTCAATCAAAAAAAATTTCTTAAACGAGTCGAAACGGAATTGGACATCAAATTAGACGTTCTACCAGGCACTATGGAAGCCTACTATGACTATCTAGGGGTCAGTGAAACCCTTCCTGCAACGAACACGGTTATTTTGGATACTGGCGGTGGCAGTTCGGAAATTGTGCTGGTTCAAAACAGCGCCATCAGCCACCTCATCAGTATTCCCCTAGGCAGTGTTAATTTAACTCAGGAATACCTGCCGACCGATCAAATTCCCGCTGCTAGCCTATTTAAAGTCATGACGTTTGTTAACGATGTCTACAACAGCATCTGGTGGCTGCGTAACGGGCTAAATTTGCCCGTTATTGGTCTTGGCGGCAGCAACCGGACAATGGCCAAGATCAACCGGCGTTCGGACAATATCCTCGATTTTGAGGACATTCACGGCTATCGTTTGAGCCGGCACTCCGTTGATGAAACCTTTGCCAAAATTGTTAGTCAGGACTTAGAGGGCCGAAAAGCGATTCCTGGGCTGAGTAAAGAGCGGGCCGACATCATTGTCGGGGGATTAACGCCATTGACCTTACTGATGCGTTATCTCGATTCTGACCGCATTACCTTTTCTAACAGCGGTTTACGTGAAGGCATTTTATTCGAACACTTAAAAGAACTGCAGTTACAAAACGTTCACGAAAAGTCTGAGATCACTTTGAACCGCATTACACCTAATGAAGATTAAGCTGCACCCGTTCAGGATCCCGCAACGTCAATCAGTGATTAATTAAAAAAAGCTGATTACCAGTAAGTTATACTGGTAATCAGCTTTTTAATATACGGGCTAGATCAATCTTACCCATTTCGTTTATTGAACTAACTGCCCCGGCTGGGATCGAACCAGCGACCTCTTGATTAACAGTCAATTATTCTACCGCTGAACTACGGGGCAATAAATACGCCATGAGTTATTTATACCATAAATTCTCACAACGTGCAATTGTTTTTTCCTCAAATTTTAACCAATATGGTTTTCTTTTAAGACCATATCAACTTCGTGCTGAATCTTTTCTGGCTTGGCCCACTCCTCAAAGTGATCCATAGCCTCCGTTGGCATCTCATAGTTTTCGTTAATGTATTTCTCATATGCTTCAACGTGTGGAGAATGCGGAATATTCAATTGTAAAATGCGGACCTGTTTAATAAATCCACGTTCAGCTGCCAATTCAGCCCGGCCATTTTGCACCATGTTACTGATTTCCATGTACTTGGTGCCATCCAGACGGGTAATTTCTTCAATAAGTGTAAACGTTTCGTGACTCTTCAAAATCGGACTCTCCCTCCACTTTTAACTGTTATATTATAGCATAAAACCGTTGGACACAAAAAAGCCACTATCTAAGATAGTGGCGGCATAAGAGAGAAAGAGAATTGATTAGAAGGTAATTAATTCATACCTTACAAAGAACACTATAAAGCACAATGAAAGCGCTGTCAACCTTTTCCGGATTAATTCTATGCCGATCTGCTGATTAAATGAGTCAAAAAAAGGGCTTCAACTGTTTCACTGAACAGTTAAGACCCTAAATGCCACTAAATGTGAGATATCCCTGTTCGTCCAAGAACTAATCAGGAGGTAAATAAATGGTTATTGTTATAATAACACACTTAATTAGACTTTTTCACATTTTTTAATTAAAAACTCATTTATTTACGTAAACTCCCGGTATGATCAACGTGGCTCGTGATATGAACCAGTGATGACGGATTCGAAACCACTTCTGACAATGAATGTCCAGACACATTAGTCCAACACGTCAAAGCCAGCAACAGCAGGACTAATAAGGTTAACAATCGACTGCCTAAAGACATTTTTTCACTGATGACCGACCCATAAAATTCCTTTTTCACTTTGGCCGCCACGTTTTGTTCAGCCGGATTTTGCTGCTTGCGGTCTTCGACAACCGAAGCTTGGTAGGCATCAATATCGAACGCCTTTTGTGCTTCTTTCATCTTGAGCTGGAACTGCTTCTTTTCTTTCTTAGTGAGATCTTTAAACCACTTGACGAACGCGCGGTAATCTTTAACCACCGTTTCGGTATCGCCAAGTTCTTTAAGGTTACCGTAGTGAATCCAAGCGACCCGGTCACAGAGCATCTCAATTTGTTTTAAAGAGTGACTGACAAAGATAATGGTCTTGCCTTCAGTTTTAAATTCAGCAATTTTGTCCACACATTTTTGATAAAAAGTATCATCACCAACTGATAAGGCTTCATCAATGATCAAAATGTCTGGGTTAACGTGAACCGCAATGGAGAACCCCAACCGAGATTTCATACCACTGGAATAACTCTTAACGGGCTGATACAAGAAATCGCCAATATCAGCAAAGCTGACGATATCATCCATCAGACCATCAATTTCCTCATTGGTTAAACCTTGCATCAGCGCCTTTAAGCGAATGTTTTCAAGGCCGGTTAGATTACCCCGTAAGCCCGCACCAATCGCAATAATTGACGTATCCCCACGAACATCCACATAACCGGTAGTTTGGGGAATAATACCAGAAATAATGTTGGACAAGGTTGATTTACCAGAGCCGTTGACCCCGATTAAACCTAACGTTTCGCCAGGCATGATCTTAAGTGAGATCCCCATGAGTGACCAAAAATGCGGTACTGGCTTCCGGTTCAGCGCAAAGAAAGCCCGCAATTTTTCCGATTGTGTTTTAAATAAATCATATTCTTTGGTGACGTTTTGCACCATAATTTTATAATCAGTTGCCATTTTTTAAATTCTTCCTAACATCTATTTTCGGTTTCTGCCGCCATGCACGTCATTATATCAGAGAACCTGACCGCTGTCTTGTTCGGTTATTATTAGCTATTCTTTAAACCTAAAATATCGGTAATTTGAATCCAGCCAGTGATCGAACCGCTTTTGACCTGATACCAGATTGTCTGATCCTTAGTGACGATGCCACGCGACATGACTTTGACCTTTTTATTGGCCAGCTGCTTAGTGCGAATGACCTTCGCCTTATCAGACGCCGTTGGCACACTATTGTAAAACTTGATCGTGCCAGGCTTAACGGTTGCCGTTCCGTCGTAACTCGCATAATCCACGCCGGGTGTCAATCGCGTACTGGTATCCGCATCCGTACTATTCGCAGTTGAACGGTCAAACCGGTCATGCAGATCGTATTCCAGGATGATTCGATTCAGTTTGTCAGCGTAATTCTTATCAGTCGCATAGTTTTCGGCAACAATGTTAGTCGCTGCCATGTACGAACTGGCATTTTCCCGCCAAGCGCCTTCATACAGAAATGGGTTCCAGGTCGTTCCGCCACGTAAAACCTTCGCATAATCCTTCAATGAAGCCTGAGCAGAAGGATAGGCTTTAAACTGGGCTAACGTATTATACATCGAGCCGCTGGCATTGGCTTCCGAAGTCGACATGGTGACCGAATGGCCATCATAGTTGCCTTTGACACCAAAGTAATTGTGCGCCTCAGCTGATAGCTGACTGGTTCCCCAATTACTCTCAAGTGCGGCCTGAGCCATCATCACCGAGCCATACAGATGATTCTGGCGGCTTACTTTTAATACCGGCTGGCTCATCTGATCGATAAAATCAGTATGGGTATCTGCCCGCACAGTTCCCGTGGTCAATGCACTAAGTCCAAGTGCAGATACTAGCACGATCGTCAGTTTTTTCCAGAACTTCATCTCACTAAATCTCCCATCTAAAATACTAAACCGTAAAACATTATACTGGTTCCTGAAGAATTCACAAGTTAATTTTTAATAACAAATTGAAATCTTAATCTTTAAAAAAAAGCCCCTCACCAAAAGTGGTTTCAAGGCCTTTAAACAAACGATTAAGTTATTTTTTCACGGCTAGTGAAGTGACCCAGCCACTCGTCGAACCCCCGTGGATCCGGTACCAAGTAGTGGTCATCCCGTTTTGAATGTGGATCGCTTTTTTGTCAATTGCTACTGAATGGTTAGCTAACGCCTTAGTTGTTGTCAGCTGTTCGGCAATGTACGCTGAATTAAACACGTGATCATAAACCGGGTAACTGCCATCGACTAAATTAGCACTTTTTTTGTAGGCAGTATACGTTGTTTTGGGGAAACGCAGTGCTTTTGAGTAAAGCCAGTATTTCTTGGAGGTCGTTTGCTTACTAAACCGAACGCGATACCAGTTCGTTTTAGTGCTGGTTTTATAACCGCGAGCATCGATCCAAACGGGCCGGGCTTGCCAGCCGCCCACTTTAGACCAGCTAAACTTAGTTGCCGCATGCTTGCTGCCCTTAACGTGATCATAAATACTGTAATGCTTATAGTTCGACCCTAATGCTGCCGTTTGGCTATCGGCGCCATAATAGTAATCGACCTTAGCTGAAGCGCTGGCCTGAGCCGAAGCGCTGCTGCTCCCCTTTGTTGATGCGCTTGAATTGTCCAAAGCATTAAAATTATAGGTTTGAATTAAATTAATCAGTGACGCCCCGTAATTCGGTGCCGTCGCGTAAGTTCCGTTCAAAGCATCCGCGGCAGCCGTATAGGTCGGCGCGTTTTCCCGCCAAGTCCCCGAATAATAATTCGGATCCCAGGCCGTGCCATTGCGTAACAGCTCCGCATTATCCGTCATTGAAGCCGTCACGCTGGGATATTTCTTAAAGGCTGCATCCGTATAATAAAGCTGCCCATCAGCGTTATATTCTGCGGTATTCATGGTCACTGAAGCCCCATTATAAGCACCCTTAATCCCGAAATAATTATTAGCACTGGTAGAAAGCTGACTCGTTCCCCAACCACTTTCCAACGCTGCTTGAGCCATCATCACAGACGGGTACAGCTTGTACTTAGTTGCCACTTTCTTTACCGGCGAAGACATCCTACTAATAAATTGATCCGTTGTCGCACTTGCTTCGACCTTGGTGTGCCCCGCACCAGTTAGTCCGCATACGACGAGACCAACAGTGAGCAATCCCACTAGCCATTGTTTTCGCATGTGTACGTCCCCCTCACATCCAACAATTTAGTCCTATTATAATGGGAATAAGATGTGAACACAAGCGCTATCAAGGCTATCGGTTAAGCTGAACCGGCAAAACTCAGGGTTGAGCTGAACTCCATTATTAAACTACTAGAGATTGTGGCTATATAAAAAAAGAAGACCGACATCTCGCCGTCCTTCTCTCTCATGCTTGATTCAATTCTCTCTAAAGTTAAATTAGTATTTTTCGCTTAATTGACTTGCCGCCGCTTCATCAATAATAATCGTTACTTGATCATGACGTTGTAAGAAACTGGCAGGAACATCCGTGGTAACTGGACCTTCGATCATTGCCTTAACGGCAGCTGCCTTTTCAGGGCCATAGGCTTCCAACAGGATGTGCTTGCTCTTTAAGATCGATGCAATGCCCATTGAGTAAGCGTAACGTGGCACTTCATCTTCATTGTCAAAGAAACGTGAGTTAGCTTTGATCGTTGATTCGGTTAAAGCCACTTTATGGGTGCCAAGTGCCGGATCAGTGCCAGGTTCGTTAAACCCAATGTGGCCATTTTGACCTAAACCTAAGATCTGCAGATCAATCGGGTTGTCAGCAATTATTTGATCATAACGCTTCATTTCAGCTGCCGCATCGCTATTCAAGCCATCTGGAACGTATGAATGGGCAAACGGCTTCTGGTCAAACAGGTGCTGTTGCATGAAGTAATGGTAGCTCTGTGGATGATCGGGGGCTAAACCAACGTATTCGTCCAAGTTAACCGATGTCATTTGACTGAAATCAAGGTCACTCTGAGTTAATTCCTCATACGTCGTTACTGGTGTACTCCCAGTTGCTAAACCGAAAACCTGAGCGCCATTCCGGTAGGCATTTTCGAAAACTTCGAAACCCTTTTTGCCGCCTTCAGCACGATTCTTAACGATAATCACATTCATTTTTGCTTCAATAGATTCTGACATGATCGCCACTCCTTTTGTTGGTATAGTCCAATAATAAGTCATCTAGACCAATATTGCAAGAAAAATGACTGAATTAGCTTAATAATTAACTTTACGGCCGCTATGGCGCCGGTCACCGCGTTTGTTAGCCGCTAATTCATTCTGCTGGGCTTTAAACTTTTTCCAGGTTGCGTCCCGTTTTTCCTCTGCTTGCTTATTTTGACTGCGTTTTTTTGTGAATTTCATGTGTCTCTCCTCTTTCCCTACTGCGAGATTGTATCACGCTATGCCGGTAACGTCCACGGATGTGCTTGATATTTACTGAGGCCAGTCCATAGTCTAATGCGCTATAATGTAGAAAAATTCTTCATGGGAGGTTTCTAATGTATCACTATACGCGTGAATCACTGACACCCGCTAAATGCTATAAACTGCTGTCCGGCAGTATCGTTCCCCGGCCAATTGCCTGGATCACTACGCTAGGACCTCAGCCAAATCAAATTCTCAACATAGCACCGTTCAGCTTCTTTTCAGCACTGGCTAGTGAGCTGCCCCTGCTTAGTCTGTCGATTGGCCGTAAACAGCAGCAGCCAAAAGATACCGCAACTAATCTTTTGACTAACCAAGAAGCCGTCGTTCACCTGGTCGGCCAACCCTTAGCCGCCGACATGAATAAAACGGCTGCCAGCTTACCTGCTGACCAAAGTGAACTGGCGCTAACTTCATTAACCACTACCCCTAGTCGAACGGTTTCAGTCCCGGCATTAGCTGCACCCAAAGTTAGGTTTGAAACCACCTTATACCAGTACGTGCCGATCACTGGCAAGAACGATCAGATCATCACCGACCTGTTCATCCTTGAAGTCACGGACTTTTACTTTGCGGATGATGTTTTAGACCCCCAGTCCCTTCACGTTAATATCCAGCACCTGGACCCGCTGGCCCGGCTAGCTGGTGCAACTTACGGTACGGTGGATGATTTGTTTGAAATGAAACGGCCGTTGTAATAATATCAGAGAACACAAAAACGCAGCTTGACTGATGATCAAGCTGCGTTTTGACATTAATTTTAACGTTTATTCAACCGTAACACTCTTCGCTAAGTTACGTGGCTTATCAACATCCAAGCCCTTGTTGAGACTTGTATAATAAGCAATCAGCTGAGTTGGTACCACGCTAAGCAGTGGTGACATTAACGGGTCAACGTCTGGCAGAATCAAGGTATCGCCAGGCTTAGCTAAACTTTCGGAAACGATCGTCAGGATCTGCGCACCGCGCGCCATGGTTTCCTGTAAGTTTGACCGGGTCAAGCCAGCCGTCTTTTCCTGGGTAATGATTCCAATGACCGGGGTCCCCTTTTCAATCAAGGCAATGGTTCCGTGCTTTAATTCACCGGATGCGAACCCTTCTGCTTGAACGTATGAGATTTCCTTCAGCTTCAAGGCCGCTTCCAGAGAAACGCTCCAGTCGATGCCCCGACCAATGTAAAAGGCGTTAGGCGTCTTTAAGAAGGAGGCCTTGGCTAATTTTTCAATCTTGCTCTTCTCATCAACCAGCGCCTGCATTCCCGTTGCCACTAATCCTAACTGGTGACGCACGTCAAAGCGCTGTGCCACGATCTGGTTATCAGCTTCGCCCAAAGCCTTGGCTAAAATGGCTTCGATAGCAATTTGTGCGGTATAAGCCTTAGTTGAGGCCACCGCAATTTCTGGACCGGCATGCAGCAACAGGGTATACGTTGCTTCACGTGACAGCGTGGAATTTTGCACGTTCGTGATGGTCAGACTCTCGTAGCCACCGGCGTTCACATTCACTAGCACTTCCCGTGAATCAGCCGTTTCACCACTTTGTGATAGGAAGATAAAGAACGGCTTTTTAGATAAAATCGGCTGTTCGTAAGCAAACTCTGATGAAATATGCACTTCCGTTGGTGTTTGAGTGAGGTTTTCAAATAATCGCTTACCCACTAATCCGGCATGATAACTGGTACCGGCACCCACGATGTAGATGCGGTCAGCTTGTTTCATGGAGTTCAGTAATTTGTCACTGATCACTGGTTCGCCAGTCTCAGACAAATAAACTTGTGCCAGCCGACGCATGACATTAGGCTGTTCATCGATTTCTTTGAGCATGTAAAATGGGTAAGTCCCCTTATCGGTTTCGCTGGCATCCATGTCAACGTGGAAGGTCTTCCGTTCAACTGGGTTGCCCTTTTGATCTTCAATCTTAACTTCGTTTGGTTTGATCGTCACAACTTCGCCATCCATTAATTCAAGGAAATCGTGGGTCTCGCGTAACATGGCTAAAGCATCGGAACAAACGACGTTAAACCCATCGCCGACACCGATCAGCAAGGGACTCTTGTTTTTAGCAACGTATAACGTCTCTGGGTCTTCACGATCCATCAGTAAGAAGGCGTATGACGAACCCTTTAGTAAGCTTAAAGCCTTAATAAAGGCATCGTGGGCGTTCAAACCGTCTTTAACCGCAAACTTGTCGACCAACTGAACCATCACTTCGGTATCAGTCTGGCTGGTAAATGGCACGTCGCTCAGGTAATCGCTCTTGAGTTCTTGGAAGTTATCGATCACACCGTTGTGAACGAGGTAGAACCGGTTATCTTGTGAAACTTGTGGGTGGGCGTTAGCAACACTGACCACACCATGAGTTGCCCAACGCGTATGACCAATACCAGTTGACCCGTGAACATCGGGACCAACCTCACGGCGTAAGTCAGCGATCCGACCCTTTTCTTTCACGAGGTAATCCTGACCATTTTGGTCGTTTACATAAATACCAGCTGAATCGTAACCACGATATTCAAGCTTTTGTAGACCATCAAGTAAGATTTTTACTGCATTATCACTGCCTGTAACACCGACAATTCCACACATAAGATTTCATCCTCTAATTTTCATAATATTTTAATTGGTATAGACATAAAATCAGTCCATATATTTATTGACGTGTATACTCTACAGTCTTTTAAGCCAGATGTCAATATTTAAGTATAAAGTGGTATAGATTGAAAACTAACCTTAACTCGCATGAAATCCAAAAAACCGGTTTTCAAACGGATTTGTTTGAAAACCGGTTTTTTATTTTCATAGATTACTCAATGCCAACTTCTTTTTTCACAACTTCCACAATGCGGTTAACGTAACCATCCACTGCTTCTTGCGTTGGTGCTTCTGCCATGACCCGCAGTAGCGGTTCAGTCCCACTAGGGCGAACTAACACGCGGCCGTCACCGGACATTTCCTTTTCAACGGTATCAATAATCCCCTTGATTGCTGGATTATTGAGAGCTGCCTTCTTATCAGCAACCTTAACGTTGATCAGCTGTTGTGGGTAATCCTGCACGTCAGCAGCCAATTCGGAGAGCTTCTTGCCCGTTTCCTTCATAATGTGAAGTAACTGCAAACTCGTCAGCATCCCGTCACCAGTGGTATTGAAATCTAGGAAGACGATGTGACCAGATTGCTCGCCGCCAAGGTTATAGCCGTTAGCCAGCATTTCTTCAACCACGTAACGGTCACCCACCTTGGTCTTAACACTGGTTAAGCCGTGAGCTTCCATGGCCTTATACATGCCCAGGTTACTCATGACGGTGGTCACGATGGTATCCTTTTTAAGCCGGCCGTGTTCTGACATGTATTTCCCACAAATATACATGATCTTATCACCGTTGATCAGGTTGCCGTTTTCATCAACCGCGATGCAGCGGTCGCCGTCACCGTCAAAGGCCAAGCCAATTGAGGCACCCTTTTCAACCGTAAATTTCTGCAGCTGCTCTGGATGGGTCGAACCAACTTGATCGTTAATGTTTAACCCATTAGGCGTCGTAGCAATCGTGTCAAATTCAGCACCGAGATCAGCGTATAATCGAGAAACCAGGTTGCTGGTGGCACCATCAGCGGAATCCACCGCGATGTGCATGCCAGTCAGATCATCATCAATGGTCTGTTCCAAGAACTGGATGTACTTTTGACTGCCTTCCTGGTAGTCTTCAACGGTTCCTAGACCCTTAGCAGCTGGTCTTGGCAGTGTATCTTTTTGGTCCAGCAACTTTTCAATTTCATCTTCCAAATCATCAGAGAGCTTGTAGCCATCAGCCCCGAAGAACTTGATCCCGTTATCTGCAACCGGGTTGTGAGAAGCCGTCAACATAACACCGGCATCCGCACCCTGAGTACGAACCAAATAGGCAACGGCTGGTGTTGTAATGACGCCTAAGCGTAAAACTTCGATCCCAACTGATAATAGTCCGGCCACAATGGCTTCTTCCAACATCTGGCCCGAGATTCGGGTGTCGCGCGCAACTAATACTTGTGGCTGCTCACGGTCAGTCGCGTGTTCGGTCAGTACATAACCGCCTGCTCGGCCAAGCCGAAAAGCGAGTTCTGGGGTTAATTCTTGATTTGCAATACCACGTACACCATCAGTTCCAAAATACTTCATGTTTAATTTTCCTCATTTCCAATTATTTATTTAGATTCAGTTGCAACCGTTACGGTAACACTCGCGGGATCCGTTCCCGTGACTTTATTGCTACCAGCATCCAAACTAATTGTTTTTGTTTTTTGATTTTTAACATCACTCACATCTACATCTGCGTCAAATTCCGAAATGGCTTTCAGCTGTGACTCAGATCCAAACACCTGAATGGTTTTGGTACGACTCTTAAAACTATATTCCTGATTACTATTGGCGTTTTTAGCCTTAAAACTCAATGGTACTTTCTTGGAATGGCCCTTAGCCGTAATCGGGAGGTTGACCTGCGTCGTTGCTGGCGTCAAGATCACGTTCACCGTCTGGCCATTTCGATCAAGGGCTTCGATCACTGCTTCACCGTTGATCGACTTCTTGGTATTCTGGGCCAAATTCAGTTGCGCGACCACCTTACTGATCCGGTCGATCTCACCTTCAGCACCAGTGGCTTTGACGCTTGTCACGTCACTCGTGGCGCTGCCGGCAACGTAGTTTTTAGCAATCCGTGATTTATCATACTGGACACTCACGGGAAAGCTAACGGTCTGCCGCGGCTGAATGTTCACCTTAATGCTGGCCGGCACGATCTGGTAACTAATATCCCGGTTCAAACCGTCCTGTTTCAGCCTAACCGTATGTTCACCGGCCTTAAGATCGGTTAAATTAGCAAAGACCCGAAAGTTCTGCGTATTCGCAGTAGCCGTAACTAACGCCGCCGGGCCACGCAAGCGAACCTTAACCTTTTCAGGATACCCCGTCACGAAATACTTATCGGAGTCCACGTTCAACCTGAGCTGAACCGAAACGGTTTTGTGTTCTGTGGCGGTTAACGTCGTGGAATTAGTCCCACTCGTATTATTCATTTGCTGATTCGTCGTATTCTTGGAACTATTCACGTACAGGAACAAGCAAACCGCTAAGAAAAGAGAAATCAGTCGGTAAGTCCAACGACTGTTGAAAATTTTCTTCATTGCCGATTACCTCCCTTAAAGAATTGGCTAAGTTCATCAATTAGCCAATTCAGTGGATTTCTCGGTTGTTCCGGTTCCTGGTCCTTGATCAATTCATTATTCAAGAATTTCAAATAATCATTTTGATCCATGTTACGCAGTAATTCATTATTCTTGGTAATTGAAACTTCACCAGTTTCCTCAGAAATAACGATTGTCAAAGCATCCGTCACTTCAGAAATACCAACTGCCGCCCGGTGCCTAGTCCCTAACTCTTTAGGAATCAGGTTACTGTCGGACAGCGGCAGGTAAGCGGCGGCCACCGCAACCTTATTATTGCGAATGATCACCGCACCATCATGCAGCGGCGTATTCGGAATAAAAATATTGATCAGTAGCTCACCGGTAATCTTGGCGTCCAACTCAATTCCCGTTTCGATATAGTCTTCCAGCCCGGTATCCATTTGAATCGTCATCAAAGCACCGATTCGGCGTTTGGACATATACTGAATGGCCTTATCCAAAGCGGCAATCATTTGCTTCTCAGCTTCATTGACCTGCCGATTACGGACAAACACTGACCCTCGGCCAAGGTGTTCCAACCCACGCCGAATTTCTGGTTGGAAAATAATGATCATGGCAATGACACCCCAATTGATCACTTGGTCCATTAGCCACGAAACCGTCCCGAACCCGACGTAGACCGCAATGATCTTGACCACAACGATCACGATGATACCACGTAAGAGTTGAACAGCTTTGGTTCCTCGCAGTAGCATAATCAGCTCGTAAAAAACAAACCAGACGACGAGAATATCGAGGAGGTTTACGATGTTATGCCACGTCAAAAAGCTACTCCAATCAAGATTCATTTAAAATTTCCCTCCAAAAATCTATTCAGATAATATTATAGCACGCCAACCGCTATTTTTTGGGCGTCACCAACATATTTCTAACCCGCCGTAAACTCAATTTTCAAGAATTTTGTAAACCGCTTGAAAATTCATGCGACTACTCAAGGAATCTGTTATTATTTGAGTAGTAGTATTTTTAATGGGGAGATGATTTCTTGGCGGGTCACGCACGCTGGCAAATCCGGCTTTTCGTTGTGCTGTGGCTGTTATTTCTGTGGCAGTTCGCACATGAACCTTTTACATTTTTAATTTTAAATACCTTTCTGGGTTATTTACCCATCGAAATCAGTTTCCACCTCAGCCCGGAACGGCCCAAGAGTGGCGTCGTCTTCTGGTTAGTGGTCCTGTTATGGTTAGTCTTTTACCCTAACGCACCCTATCTATTAACCGACCTCTTCCACCTTTCACTGCTTAATCCCTACGGTGTTGACGGCCTATTACAGCTTAACTTACACGTGTGGATCTATTTTACCTATTTACTGATCAGTGTGTTATTCTGTGTCATCCTGGGGTTCTGGAGTCTTAACTACGTGGCCAATACCATTACCCAGCGCTACTTAAAGGGTAATTCCTGGTTGCAGATGGTTTTAGTCCTCTTCTTAACCTTTCTGTCATCCGTTGGTATCTACGTGGGCCGGTTTATGCGGATTCACACCGTCTACCTCTTTATTTCTCCTGAATTAATTACCAATCGTCTGTTACATATGTGGACACCAACCATGCTCGTATTTGTCGGTTTAATGACGCTGATCCAACTCATTGCCTACTGGTTAGTGTACTTGGCGTATCACAGTCAAATGGCTAATGAACAGGATATTAACCGGGTTAAATCAATTAAAGACAGCTTAAAACAACACGATCAGCAAAAATGATCATCTCAAATTTAAAGGGGTCTCATTAGCAAGCAAACTGCTAATGAGACCCTTTTCACGTCCCTTTTAAATTTTTTCAACTAATCTAATTCATCGTTAACGGCCATCATCAACACGTTTTCTGAATAGTTAATGTACTGCCGTAGACGACCGGCCATCTGCCAAGTCACATTTCCTGACTCAAGCAGTGACTGGACCCCGGTGCGTTCTGCACCCAGGGCAATCACCCGTAATTGATTGAGCTGCTTAGCATAACCTGAACGCGACACCTGCTGATGCTTACGTGCCCGTTCAATTCGGTTGCGGTAAAAAACCACTAAATGATAAATCGCCTGCTTATCTAAGGATTGCGGATCGACTTCATCTTTTGCCAGGTATTTGGATAATGCCTTAATAGCAGCTTTAGCGCTCTCACGGTCGATCAGCTGCCACTCATTATCAGTGGACTTTCCCTGCGAGCCGTGAATGGCGGCCTTGATCCATTGCCGCGTGCGGTGAAACGTCGATGACCAGCTTCTGAAAACCACCACGTTCAAATGACTATTGGGATGCATGACCCGGCGTAGTGTCCGTTCGACTGCTCGACTAGCCGCCCGGTAAGCCTGTGGCGAAATCTGCTGATGAGCAGACAGACGATCTAGCGCTGACTGTTCACCCTTTAACCCCACTTGGCGCAGCGCAATTTCATCCGCCATCACCTGCTGTCGCTCCGCATCATCGCGGGTGGTCAGCTCTAGTCTACGAATAATAAATTGATAATCCAAGATCAGATCATAAGCGGCGCGCTGATTTTCAATTCGCCGATGTTCCTCAATGGCGTTGATTGCCAGTCGCATAATGTAGATCCGCGCTTCGGCTTCACTCATTGAATGGGGCTGCCCGCCGCTTTGATCGTCCGTTTCAGTCTCTTCATCCTCTTCATCACTAAAGCTGGCTCGCGTCTGCAGCGGTACCGGATTATCTGGCGCCACCAGCGGTAACGTGACCACGGCAGCCACCAGACTAATGATAATCACACCAGCCGCCACAAACAGGACTAACGACCGCTGCGGGAAGGGTTGACCAGTTGTAATCACGGCCGGCAATGACAATACCCCGGCCATAGTGACGGCACCGCGAACACCGGAAAGTCCGGCCAACAAGGCCACTCGGAAACTCGGCTTGCGCGGTTTGCTGACCATTTGGTAAAGGTAGATCCAGATCACCCGGATCAGCAGCAGAATCGCCCACGCGCCAAAGGAATAGGCCACCGCTTGAAACGTGTTGAAATGAACGTTGTGGATGATCGTCGTGGTGGCAATGGGCAGTTCATCACCTAAGATCAAGAACACCACCCCATTTAAGAGGTAGACAATGATATCCCAGGTCTTTTCACTGACCAGTTTTAGTTCCGGAGAATCTTCAACTAAGCGGTTTTCCTGCGCGTGTGAAACGGCACCGGCTGTAACCACCGCAATCACCCCGGAAGCATGGAACCACTCTTCAGTGATCACGTAGACCACAAACGGCGTCATGATCTGTAAAACCGTGTTAAATACGACATCGCTGATTCCTTGGCGCCTTAAAAAGTCGCGCATGAATTCAATGACCCACATCAAAGCGAAACCGGCTAAAAATCCCACGATACTAATGTAGAAGAAATCGCCAACCGCATTACCAAATGAGAAAACACCCGTCACGGTTGCGGCTACGGCGTATTTAAAAGCGATCAATCCTGAAGCATCGTTGATCAAGCTTTCACCGCTCACCAGGTGCAAAATCCGGTCCGGTAATTTTACTCGTTTGGAAATTGATTGCACCGCCACCGGATCAGTGGGCGATAGGATTGCTGCCAGCGCAAAGCTGACTGACAGTGATAATCGCGGAATCATCAGGTAGATGAGATAGCCGCCCACAATCGTGGTTAAAAAGACCAGCCAAATGGAATTGGCAAAAATCGGTCCCCGAAGCTGCCACAGTTCCCGTTTAGGAAACCGCCGGCCATCGTTAAATAGCAACGGTGCAATAAATAGCAGTAAGAACCAATCGGTATCCAGCGGAATTTTAATTTCCCAAAACAGGGCGATGACCAACCCCAAAGCAATTTGAATCAAACTAACGGGAATAAAGGTTAGGTAGTGGCTGATGACATTTGAAATTAAAACCAGGACAACTAATAAAATAACTGCTTCAACTATCAGCAACTAGGTAACTCCTTTCGTTAATTCGAAACCGGATCTTCACCAATAATGCGGACTTCTGTCTCCAAGTGAACGCCCGCCTGGGTCAAAACCGTTGCCTGAACGTGGGCGATAACAGCGAGATAGTCCGTCGCCGTAGCATGGCCAACGTTCACGATGAACCCAGCGTGCTTCATGGAGACCTGGGCGCCACCAGACTGATACCCTTGCAGGCCGGCATCGTGAATCAGCTTACCGGCAAAATAACCCGTGGGCCGTTTAAAGACGCTGCCACAGGAAGGTAAATCCAGTGGCTGTTTGGCTGCGCGACGGGCGTTTAGCTCATCCATTTTAGCTTGAATCTGAGCTGGATCACCGGTCTGCAATTTAAAGGTCGCGGCGATCACAATATCGCCTTCATCCTGAACGCGGCTATGGCGATAAGCAAAATCCAGATCAGTACGTGGAATGGTTTTGAGCTGGGCTTCAGGTGTTAAAACGGTTACTGAGTCAGCCACCAGACTGATTTCTCCACCGTAAGCTCCGGCGTTCATAAAGATCGCACCGCCGACACTGCCCGGAATTCCAGCAGCAAATTCCAAGCCGCTCAAGCTGGCACGTTGCGCAACCTTGGTCACTTCAATCAACGAAGCACCCGATTCAGCAGTAATGTCATTATCCTTAACGGTAATCTGGTTCATCTCCGTCAAGATCATAACTAAGCCGCGAATACCGCCATCCTTAACGATCAAGTTACTGGCGTTGCCGATCACGGTTACGGGCAAGCCTTGTTTTTGCGCGTAAAGCATTAATTCTTGAATTTCATCTAAATTCTTTGGGAAAGCGAGGTAGTCCGCCTTACCCCCCGTTTTAGTATTGGTATAGTTTGATAAAGGTTCGTTTTGCAGCAACTTTACCTGGGGAAAAGTTGCCATGATGTTTGCCTTCATGGTTAGGTTCCTTTCGTGACACCCATATTTCGTTAAATGACATATTAATATCATACCATGCCAACCGGTACAAACAAAAGGTTAGCTCCATTAGTACCGTCTTTTCCCCGCTTGTAATCATGATCAGCAATCACCTAGCACCGCTTAAAAATGCTAAAATAAAACTAAACGATGTATCAAGAAAGGATGTTGACTGCCGTGAAATTTGTCAGTTGGAACGTCAACGGTCTGCGGGCCGCTGTTAAACATGATTTTATGACTACTTTTAACACCTTAGACGCGGACTTCTTCTGCGTTCAAGAAACGAAAATGCAACCCGATCAGCTCACGCTAGAGTTGCCCGGATATCACCAATACTTTAATTCTGCCGACCGGAAGGGTTATTCAGGCACCGCTATTTTTACCAAACATGATCCACTTAACGTCACCTATGATATTGGCACCGATGAATTTGACCATGAGGGCCGTGTGATCACCTTGGAATACACGGATTTTTACCTGGTCACCTGTTACACGCCTAATTCGGGTACGGGCCTTAAACGGCTTGAGTTTCGGATGGGCTGGGAAGATGCCTTTCAAGATTACCTCGACCAGTTAAACCAAAAGAAACCGGTCATTTTATGCGGTGACCTAAACGTGGCACACGAAGAAATTGATATTCGTAATCCGAAAACTAACCATAAAAGTGCTGGCTTTACGGATCAGGAACGGGAAGCCTTTACGCGTTTACTTGGACGTGGCTATACCGATACTTTCCGCTATTTCTATCCCGATGTTACCGACCGTTACTCGTGGTGGAGCTACCGGTTCAAAGCCCGTGATCGTAACGCTGGCTGGCGAATCGACTACTTTGTTACCAGTAATGCCCTCCAGCCTAAGCTAGCATCCGCTGACATTAAAGACACCATTTTCGGTTCGGACCACTGTCCAATTACCTTGACAACCACTGGCCTTCACGTATAATTTGGATAACTTGAAAGGAGTGGCACTATTGAACTTTGTCGCAATGGATTTTGAAACCGCCAACGGCAAGCGCTATTCTGCTTGTTCCTTGGCACTGACTATCGTTCGTAACAGTCAGGTAGCAGATGAGTTTTACACGCTGATCAAACCTGACACTGACTTTTTCTGGCGCAACGTCCAGATCCATGGCATTCACGAAGCTGACGTTGCTGATGCGCCGGATTTTCCAACGGTCTGGCCGCACATTCAATCCCTATTCACGCCAGAACAGCTGGTAATTGCCCACAACGCGCAATTTGATAACAGCGTACTGCGCCAAACCTTAAACCATTACGGAATGACCTCACCAGCCTACCTCACACTGGACACGGTAAAAACCAGCCGGCAATTTTTACCCACGCTGGCAGACCATAAGCTCAACACCGTAGCTGACGCGCTGGGAATTTCACTGGAACACCACCACAATGCGCTGGATGATAGTTTAGCCTGCGCCAACATTTTACTATCAGAAACTAACACTTTTGGCCAGGAAGCTATTAAGCCGTTTATTAAACTGGCCTGATGAGTTGAATAATTAACACCAAAAATAAGCCTAGTTACCAGACAGCTGGTAATTAGGCTTATTTATGTTCATTAAAATTCAAAAAACTACTTCACCGCTAACTGCATTTCATAGGCTGCAACTACTTCACCAGCTGAGGTGGTCACCCGTAATTTTTGCGTGGTCTGAAACCCAATATCTTGATAGAGTTTTACGGCCCGTTGATTACGTGCCTGCACGGTCAGTGAAATAATTTCGTAGGAACTGTCTAAAGCTGCCCAATCAAGACCGCTTAACATGAGTTCCCGACCAATGCCCTTTCGCCAATACTGCTTCAGGACCGCGACACCAATTTCACCGGTTCCGTCTGTCGAAGTCGGCAAGATGGTGACTAATCCAACTGGGTTTCCATCTAAGATAGCTAACAGCAATAGCTGCTGATTGGACTTGCTAATTTGTTTGATCTGTTCGCTTTCGGTCGCTGGATCAACGTCATCGCTGGTATCTTCAAAAGTGGTCGATTCCGTTTTAAGGCTTTTGAGTAACTTTAACGTGGCCTGCGTATCCGTTGGCAGTGCTTTTCGAAGCGTTAACTCCGGCTCATTTGCCATGACGTTTTTCCTGTAATTGTTTGACCATGGTAACAAACCTTGCGCCATGGGGCTCAAACGTTAATTCACGCTGATTTTCGCCCAGATCATCTAACCGCTTAAAGGCAATCCGTAAATAATCAGCGGGCAGCTCATCGGCTACAAACTTTGACCATTCCACAACGCTGACACCGTCACCATTGAAGTATTCCTCTAGCCCCAGTTCATCGCCGCTGCCATCTTCTAATCGGTAAACGTCCATATGGTACAGCGGGATTCGGCCGTCTTGATATTCGCGAATAATGGTGAAGGTAGGACTCTTAACGTTGCGTTTAATGCCTAATCCGGCCGCTAGACCCTTAGTAAAGGTCGTTTTACCGGCACCCAGGTCACCATCCAATAAAATAATGTCTTTTGGCGCCAATAACGGTGCAATTTGCTGGCCAATCGTCATGGTCTCTTCTGGTGTTGAAACTTTAACTGTAACTGTCATGATTACTCCTTAACTCAAAAGGAGCTGGGGCAACGACGCTGCCGACAGCTCCAAGATTTTTTAATTTAAAAATTCAATTTAAACAGCTTGTGCGGCAGTGACGATAGCGACTTTATAAACGTCTTCTTCGTTGCAGCCACGTGACAAGTCTGACACTGGTGCGTTCATCCCTTGCAGCAGCGGACCAACGGCTTCATAGCCGCCTAACCGTTGCGCAATCTTGTAACCAATGTTGCCGGCTTCAAGTTCTGGGAAGACAAACACGTTAGCGTGCCCAGCGACCTTTGAACCCGGTGCCTTGCTGGCAGCCACTTCTGGAACAACTGCGGCATCAAATTGCAGTTCACCGTCGATTGCAATGTCCGGTGCCTGTTCTTGAGCTAACTTGGTTGCTTCTTGAACTTTAGTAACTTGGTCAGCTTTAGCAGAACCCTTAGTTGAGAAGCTTAACATGGCAACTTTCGGGTCAATGTCGTACTTCTTAGCCGTTTGCGCACTTTCCACAGCCACTTCAGCCATGCCGGCAGCATCCAAGTCAATGTTGATGGCACAATCAGCAAAGATCAAGCGTTCGTCACCTTTCAGCAAGATGAAGTAACCGCTGATCCGCTTAACGCCTGGCTTGGTCTTAATGATCTGCAGTGCTGGCCGAACCGTATCACCAGTTGGGTGAATGGCACCTGAAACCATGGCATCCGCTTCACCGAGATAAACCAGCATAGTGCCCCAATAGTTAGGATCTTCCAGCATTTTAGCTGCCTGTTCTGGGGTATTCTTACCCTTACGGCGTGCAACTAAAGCATCCAGCATCTTCTTTTTTTCATCGTCAGATGCCTTGGTTGGGTCGGCCAGCTTAACGCCAGCTAGATCAAAGCCCTTTTCCTTGGCAGTGGCTTTGATCTTATCAACGTCACCAAGTAAAATCGGCTGCAGTAATTTTTCCGATGCTAATCGGCTGGCGGCACCAATAATTCTGATGTCCTCACCTTCAGGCAAGACAACTGTCTTGTTCAAACCACTAATCTTTTGCTTCAAACTATCAAAAAGTTCCAAAATATAGACCTCCAGATTTTGAGATTCCGACTAGTCAATTCTCTTTTGACGCCTCTTGCTGTGGTGTTGGTTCCTCAGCAGTAACGTGCTCAGGTAACTGCCAGTCAATGGGTGTTTCTCCAAGTGATTTTAGTGCGATGTTGGTTTTAGAAAACGGCTTTGACCCAAAGAAGCCCCGATTAGCTGATAACGGACTTGGATGAGCTGATTGAATCACAATATTGGCTTTCGTGTCGATCAGACTGATCTTACTTTGCGCCGCTCGCCCCCATAAAATGAAAATTACGGGAGTTGGTCGCTCTGACAATTTATGAATCGCCGCGTCCGTTAACTGTTCCCAGCCCTTTCCTTTGTGGGAAAAAGCGTGGCCATTACGAACGGTCAAAACTGAGTTCAACAGGAGAACCCCCTGTTTCGCCCACTTCTCCAGATAACCATGGTTAACGGGCTTAATGCCTAAATCAGACTGCAATTCCTTATAAATATTTCTCAGACTCGGTGGGATCTGAACCCCAGGCAAGACTGAAAAACTCAGCCCGTGCGCCTGATTGGGTTCATGATAGGGATCCTGCCCTAAAATCACGACCTTGACCTTCGAAAAGGGCGTCCATTCAAATGCTTCAAAAATATGAAACATGTCCGGATGGATATTTTGCGTCTGATACTCATGAACCAGAAAAGCGCGTAAGTTTTGGTAATATGCCTTTTTGAACTCAGGCTCCAAAACGGGCCACCAATCATTATGAATAAACGGTTTCATTCCCAACACCTCAACGTTCATTCTATCATAGATTTTCACAAATTATTAGTGAAAACGCTGAAAAATAGTTTGAACGGTCAACCTTTACTTTTGACTGATACCACTCCAGTCCAATCAGTGACCACCTGCCAATTCGAAAATTAATTGGGCTTTGACAATCTAAAAATAGCCAGTTGATTAAGCTCAATTTATCGTCTATCCATGTTAGAATGAATGTTAAATAATGTAAATTAAATTTGACAAAAATGATTGGAGGGGCTTCCATGCGCACACTGTACATTCGACAAGACAGTTTAGCCGCTAAGGGGGCCAGCGTCGTTCGTGATGAAGATCGACGCTCAATTTACCTATTAGTTGGTAAATGGGGACGTCATCAAGACGCCCTTTCACTGTACCAAATTGATGGCGACCTGCTCGCAGAACTGCACCAAACTTCACTGGGCCTGCTCCCCCACTTTGATATTTACTATCAGGGTGAAAAAGTGGGTGCCATTTCAAAACGCCTGGGTTTCTTTAACCAAATGATCTACATCAGCAATCTGCACTGGATCATCGTTGGTAATTTAGTCTCTGGTAATTATAAAATTTATCACGGCACCACCATGATCATGAATTCTCGTGGCGATGGTGACCTGCGGGAAATGAAAATTGCGACTCAAGAGCTGGAACCGATCTGTATCTGTATCGCGGCTACCCTAGATCACTGGGCAAGCGGCCACAGCCAGTTGAAAACGCCCGCTCAAGCTTGGCACGCGACACTCAATCGGCAATTGGGCCTACACGGCAGCAACGCTTGGCACTATGCCAATCACCAAGTTTGGCACCGAATGTTACATTAAAAGAAGCACCTGTTAATCAGTTTACAAACTGATTAACAGGTGCTCTTTTTGATTAATAGTGTTTCATCACACGTGCGATTTGACGATCCTGATCACGACGCTTGATGGTTTCACGTTTATCATATTCGTGTTTCCCTTTGGCAACGCCAAGTAACACTTTGGCAAAACCATTTTTGAGGTAGATGCGCAAAGGAACGATTGTAATTCCCTTATCCTGCGTTTCGCCGGCCAGTCGAGCAATTTCTTTCTTATGCAGGAGCAGCTTGCGGTTACGCAGCGGATCATGGTTAAAGCGATTACCTTGGGTATATTCACTAATATGAATGTTCATGAGCCAAGCTTCGCCATTGCGGACCTGAGCAAACCCATCGGTCAGGTTCACCCGTTTAGCGCGAATCGATTTGATCTCGGTCCCGGTTAGTACCAGACCTGCTTCATAGGTATTGAGGATCGCATAATCATGCCGCGCCTTTTTATTTTGAGCCATGACATTCTTGCTAGTTGGTTTATTTTTTCTTTTGGCCAACAGTCCTCACCTCATTTCTAAAGATTAATGACTTGGTTTGTGATTTGAACGGTTACCAGATTGGGTCTGGTTTCTCGTATGGTGGACGTTATTATTGCGGCCACCATTGCGATTACCGTTCTTATTGTTACGGTTACCATTATTTTGAGAATGGCGATGATCGTTTGGCCGACCATTACGATTGCGGTTGCCAGAATAACTGTGGTGTTCGCGCTTTGGCAGCAAGTCAGAAACTGGTGCTGCTTTCGGATCAACTAGCGCAAAGTCAATTTGTGATTGTTCCTTGTCTACGTTAACGACCTTGACCTTGACCGGCTGGCCGATTCGGTAAGTCCGGTGAGTTTTACGCCCAACCAGTGCCAGATACTTTTCAACGTATTCATAATAATCATCCGTTAAGCGGCTAATGTGAATCAAACCTTCAACCGTGTTCGGTAATTCAATGAACATCCCAAACTTCATCACAGAACTGACAGTGGCGTCAAATTCTTCACCAAGATGGTCAGCCATGTATTCGGCTTTCTTCATGGAATCAGTATCCCGTTCGGCATCGACCGCACGACGTTCCATTTCTGATGAATGGATTCCAATCTCTTCTAGCAGATCTGCGTAGCGTTCCTTACTCTTAGCATTAATGCCGTTTTCTTCGTAAAAATGAATCAGACGGTGAACCATGGTGTCAGGATAACGTCGAATTGGTGACGTAAAGTGGGTGTAGTATTTCGCAGCTAACCCAAAGTGACCCAAGGATTGATCGGTGTATCGAGCCTGTTTTAGACTTCTCAGCATCATCACTGAAACAACTGCTTCTTCAGGCTTACCAGCAACTGATTTCAGCACGCTTTGCAGCGTCTTTGGTCGCAAATGATCAGGATCACCCTTAACGTTGATCCCAAAGGCCGTTAAGAATTCGAAGAAACTCTTGACCCGTTCACCATCTGGGGTTTCGTGAACCCGGTAGATAAACGGTGCTTTTGCTTTATTATAGTGTTCAGCAACGGTTTCGTTAGCAGCCAGCATAAATGATTCAATCATTTTTTCAGCTAAGCCACGAACCCGCAACTTAATGTCAATGGCGTGACCGGTTTCGTCCACAATGATTTCTGCTTCTTGATCATCAAAGTCAATGGCACCACGGCGCTTACGCTGCTTGTATAACACTTTATGCAGTTCGCCCATGGCTTCAAACATTGGCACTAACTTGGCATACTTTTCACGGGTGGCATCATCGTGTGCTTCCAAGATCTTATTCACATCGGTATAGGTCATCCGTGCTGCTGATTTCATGACACTTGGATGAATCCGGTGCTTAACGACGTTCCCTTGCGGATCGATTTCCATTTCACAGCTCATACATAGCCGCAAAACGCCCTCGTTTAGAGAACAGATCCCGTTTGATAACCGCCGTGGCAGCATTGGGATAACCCGGTCAGTCAGGTAGACACTGGTTCCACGCTTGTAGGCTTCCTGATCAATCAGTGAGCCTTCCTTAACGTAGTGCGACACATCGGCAATGTGCACCCCTAAATGATAGTTACCATTGTCTAACTTCCAAACGGTAACCGCATCATCCAAGTCTTTTGATGATTCACCATCAATCGTGACTAAGTCTTGATCAGTAATGTCTTCACGACCCGCCATTTCGGCTTCCGTAACGTGATCTGGAATAGCGTCAGCTTCCTGTAAAACGTCCTCAGGAAATTCAGCTGGAATGTCATGCGCGTACACGATCTGCAGGATATCGATCCCAGGATCATCCACACTACCGATGACTTTCTTGGCAATTCCGACCATCGCTAATGGGTGATCAGAGTTAGGATATTCCGTGATTTCTGCGGTCACAACTTCACCGGGCGTTGGCTTTAAGCCGGTATCTACCACATAAAACTTGTACCGGTTCAACTTTTTATCGGTTAACCGAACTTGACCGAAATAGCCAGCATCGTCATCGGTTTGCTGGAAGGCACCTACCACGTGTGTGTAGTGATGTTCTTCGATGCCCGTGACTTTACCTTCTGGACCGCGATCTGAATGCGGGTCAGCAGCACGGACAATTTCCATGTTGACCGTGTCACCGTTTAACGCCAGCATGGTGTTATCAGGTGCGATGTAAGCATCCGGTAATTCGTCGTCATAAGCGACGAACCCGAAGCCCTTATCATTGGCGTGAAATACACCAGTGAGTGTCCGGGCCTTTTCATTTAATTGAAATTCACCTTCACTAGTGACCACGGCGATTTCTTCGCGTTCCAGCCGCGCAAATTCTTGCACGATCAGTTTAAACGCTGCCGAGCCATGATACCCAAGGGCATCGGAAACGTCTTCAACCCGGAATCGTTTTGTGGGATTTGCACGAAGCAAATCCGTTATCTGTTGCTTTAAATTGTTATCTTCCACGATTTATTCCTCATTAATTTAGTATTTGTTTTTGTGGTACTTAGTTAAATATCCGTTTTAAATAAACTGTTAAATCTTGTTCAAGTTGCTGATGAGCATTATTGACCGTAATAACGTGCCCGGCATCTTGATAGTAGTGAAAGCTGACCTCACTATGGGTCAAGGCGTTCCGCAATGCATACGCTTTTTGCGCGTCGATCAGCTCATCTTGACCACCCTGAGCAACAAACGTCGGTTGCTGGATACTGCCCAGTCTATCGGCTACCCGACCAGAAAACTGCCTAATCTGGACTAATTGGTCTGGCAGATGCGCTGTTATCCAGTCTAAACGTCGCTGCTGTTCCTCATCGCCAACTTTCAGGTACTGATACGTGGCTTTGGCCAGCTTGATAAATTCTGGTACGAGGTTATTTTTCTCAGACGCGATGACGGGGGAACTAAACGATCCGCCGCCCAGTAAATGGGCGTCTTCTTCTAACGCCCGCATCGCAAAAATACCGCCCAAGGATAGACCAAAAATACTGATGCGCGTAAATTGGCGATCACGCAGAAATTGAATGGCCTGCTTCGTATCTCGCCACCATGCATCCGGCGACCCCTGCGTTAAAATATCAGCCGGCTCAGCCGTCCCGTGACCGGTGAACATCGGGGCATAGATCGTATAGCCCAGCCGTTGCAGGTACCGACCAAGCATCCGCACGTCGTTGGAATTGCTAGCATAGGCGTGCATTAAAATGACTGCTTGGGGCCCACCTTCAAAAAAGAAGGATCTTGGCAGCTGAATCATCTCTATTCACCTCCGGTCAGTGGTGGTAAAAAGTTAAAAATCCCCCTGTGGTCATCACAGGAGGATCTATTGCTAGTGTGAAGATAGATAGGCTAATACTAACGCCAGCGCAAAGAAAATTACTCCCAAAACAACAGTTGCTTTTTGCATGAATGCTTCAAAGCCCCGAGCCTTTTGATGGGAAAATAAATCTGTACCGCCACCACTTAAGGCAGACATTGCATCGTCTTGCTTAGCGGGTTGCATTAACACTGCAATTATAATAAGTACACTATCGATCATCAGTAATGTTAACAGTAAATTGTACAAGAAATTGCCTCCTATTACACCTTTTGTCTCCGACAATACCTCTATACAATTTATCATAAAAAGCGAAAGATTACTACCCTGTGGCTCAAATTCCGATTGTTAGCAACCTCAAAACTGGCTATTCTCCGGTTAGCTGTTTCATTTTTCGCCGAACGTGTGACAGTCTTTTTTGCGGTACGTTTAATAATAGCGTATCCCCTAAGCGAATCACCGTATCGCCATGGGGCACGATCACGCGTTCACCACGTTTGATCTCAGTTAACAGCGTGCCCTCTGGCCAGTTCACATCACGGGTCTGCTGACCGTCGATAATGGCGTTCTCAAACACCGGGAACTCTAACTGGGTCACTGGCTGCGACTGTCCGTGATGCGCCTTCTGAAGTGACTGTTCCAACATAGCTGCGTACACGGGCGTCCCACCCAGTACGTCAACGGTCAAGTAAGCAATCAAGGAAACCACGGCTAACGGCATGAGATGCTGCAGCGTCCCCACCATCTCAGTAATCAGTAAGATTGCCGTAAACGGCGCCTTACTGATACCCGCAAAGTAGCCGGCCATGGCCGTGATCGTAAAGATCGGCACCACCGCTGGACTGGCTAAATGCCAAGCTACCAGTACCTGTCCAAATAAAGCCCCTAAAACTGCGCCTAAGGTTAAAATCGGCAGAAAAATACCACCAGGCAAGCCCGTTCCATACGCCATCATGGAATAAATGAACCGGACGACAAAAACGATCAGTAAGATCATAATACCGGGAGCCCGGCCACCGATGGAAACGATCAGCTGATTCCCACCGCCTAAGATCTGCGGTAGAAATAGGCCAACCGGAATCAGGAGAATAAAGGCAATTAAACTATTATATTCATCCGGCAGCCATTTCAACTTGTGATACCAAGCACCGACTCTTAATACGACTAACTGATAAAGCCGGCCAAACAAGCCTAATAATAACCCCAGCAAGATCAGCCAGCCGTACTGTTCCAGCGGTAAAGCGTGCACATAGCTAATGTGCAAGACCGGTGTTAGGCCAAAGAAGAACGTTGACACAAAATCAGCGGCAATCGCACTGGCAAGTGCCGTGATCCACACCATCGTGGAAAAATTATGATAAACTTCCTCTAAAATAAACAAAGAACTAGCAATGGGCGCATTAAACGCCGCCGACAATCCAGCTGAAGCACCGCTGGCAATCAAAATTCGGCGCTTATTACCCGAAATCTTCCGGCCGGCAGCAAATCCTTGCCCCACCGTGGCACCCAACTGAATGGAAGGCCCTTCACGCCCCAGAAACAGACCGCTACCGATAGCCAGCACACCCCCAACGAATTTTTTCCACAGCACCGGCCACCATTGATATTCCACTTCGCCCATCAGTTGACCTTCAACCTGAGGAATCCCAGAGCCCTTGATTTCTGGTGTTTGCTTTAGCCAGTGGCCAATCAGTAACGTCAATAAAACGCTAATAACGACCCAAACGCCAAGTAGCCAGTAATGCTGATTAGCTTGGCGAAAGAACCATTGGACTAATAGCAGCCCATGGCTGATCAATAAGCGAAAAACGCTCACGACCACGCCAGCAATGAGTCCAATCAAGATTCCTTGGGCTACCGCATTGATCCGCGAGAAATCAATTTTTTTACGTTGTCTATCGTTCATGTCATACTCCTAACATTTTCGTTCGGCTATTATTTTAGCATATGTAAGCAAAAGCCCGATGTAAAATCGGGCTTTTGGTTTAATTCGTGTCGCTTTAAGCGTGCTTTTTAGGGTGTGAACGATGATTATTTTTGGAATGGTGCTTGTGTTTTGATTGACGGTGTTTCAGACGCTGACCATGTTTTTTAGCTTTACTGCTTTTAGAATGATGTTTTCGCTGTTTAACTTGACGTTTTTTATGTTTTGTGTGAACAAGTTTACGCCGAGTCTTTTTATGCTGGGATGTTGGTTGTTTCTCCAATAATTTAGTATACCGATCCAGCAGTTGGTTAAACTGGTCTAGCAACCTTTTAAATTCTGGTGACTGGGTCAACGTTGCATTGTTATCTAAGTGATTGGTGTTCCCGTTTGCTTCAGGCTGGGCTATGGGGTTAGAACTGTTATTATTGGGGTTCTCAATTGGTAATGGTTGAGGAGTTGGTGCAGGTATTGGTTTTGAACCTGGTTTTGAACCTGGTTTTGAACCTGGTTTTGAACCTGGTTTTGAACCTGGTTTTGAACCTGTATCTGGTTGTTCTGGCTGATTTGACCCTATATCCGATTGCCCTGGTTGTGGAGCCGGTTTTTCCGGTTGCTTATCTGAATTCTTTTTAATTTCAAACTGGATATTACCATTACCTGCTTCATCATAACTGACTTTACGCGATTGAATTTGATAACCTGCAGTCTTGACCTGATCAGAAAGCTGATTTAATTTTTCAGTCACCTGATTATAGGTAGCTGTACTATCCGTATCCAGGCCTTCATGAGCCACCTTTTCCCCATCAACAGTCTCATAGGTAATCTGATAATCAATATTTTGACGATGAATGGTAGTCTCAATCGGTGCCATGTTCCGGGTAATCACGACATCTTTATTAGTCACTAAAGAATAGTCATCTTCTAGCGGTTTTACCAGAATTGGCCGACAAATACCATCAACTGAACCATAATCATACTGATAATCAGTAAATTGCTTAGTACTTCTGGTTGCATCAGGATTCTCAAGCACATACCTTAATTTCGGCTTTTCGCTGTTTGCAAACAGCTTCATACTGACCAAAGGCGGATTTGTTTCACCTTTCAGAATCTTAACAACCATGGTATTCCCATCAGAATTATAATAATTTGGGAAAATGGATTGCAGATTATAAGTCCTCGTTCCGTTAGCTAAAGTTCCGGTAACCCCATGAATTGATTTTTCCACTGAAATAGTATCAGTTTCCTTAGGTAAATTTCGTCTTATTTGTGATGATCCTGCATCTAAAACACTCCTCGTCACCTCATACGTTAATTTATAGGGCTCAAATGCACCCTGAGCAGCACTCGCCTTAGTGCCAGTCAGCCCGACTCCCATTGCCACTGCTATTCCGAGTAATAATCGACTATACTTCATTGCGTGTTGTTCTCCTTTCTCGTTATGCCATTAACTACGCAAGAACAGTCGATTAAAATTAGAAATAAAAAAGGGTTCTCAAATGATGTTAGTCATCATTTGAGAACCCTTAATTTATGGGATCGAGACAAGCTGCCTCAATTCATTTATTACTTGTTTTGGATAGCTTCGCGAGCTTGTTCGCTCAAGTTGTAGAATGAGTGAATGCCCTTGTAGTCTGAAACTTCGCCAAGTTGATCTTCGATACGCATCAATTGGTTGTACTTAGCGATCCGTTCGCCACGGCTCATTGAACCAGTCTTGATTTGACCAGCGTTCAATGCAACAACTAAGTCAGCAATGGTGGTGTCTTCAGTTTCACCTGAACGGTGTGAAATGATAGCAGTGTAACCTGCTTCTTTGGCCATTTCAACGGCTTCAACAGTTTCAGTTAAAGTACCGATTTGGTTAAGCTTGATTAAGATTGAGTTAGCAACGCCCATCTTGATACCCTTTGCAAGGTAATCAGTGTTCGTAACGAACAAGTCATCACCGACGATTTGAACCTTCTTGCCTAAGCGAGAAGTAGCCATCTGCCAGTCTTCCCATTCGTTTTCGTCCAATGGGTCTTCGATTGAAACAACTGGGTACTTGTCAACGATGCTTTCAAGTAAGCTGACAAATTCTTCAGCAGTGTATGACTTACCGTCACCCTTAAGGTCGTAAGTCTTAGTTTCAGTGTTGTAGAATTCTGATGAGGCACAGTCAAAGGCAATTGCGACATCCTTGCCTGGCTTGTAACCAGCCTTCTTGATAGCTTCAACTAAGATTTCGAATGGTTCTTCGTTGTTCTTCAAGTCAGGAGCAAATCCACCTTCGTCACCAACGGCAGTAGAGTAGCCACGGTCGTTTAAGATAGCTTTCAAAGCATGGAAGGTTTCTGAACCCATCCGAACAGCTTCCTTAATAGAAGGTGCACCAACAGGCATGATCATGAATTCTTGGAAGTCAACCTTGTTGTTAGCATGCTTCCCACCGTTGATAACGTTCATCATTGGAGTAGGAAGAAGGTGACCATTGAAGCCGCCTAAGTAGTTGTATAGCGGAACTTCAAGTTCGTCAGCAGCAGCACGAGCAGCAGCTAATGAAACACCTAAGATAGCGTTAGCACCAAGCTTGCCCTTGTTAGGCGTACCATCTAACTTGATCATAGCCTTGTCGATAGAAATTTGGTCAGTTACATCGTAACCAACGATTTCCTTAGCGATAATGTTGTTTACGTTGTCAACGGCTTTAGTAACACCCTTGCCACCGTAACGAGACTTGTCACCATCACGTAATTCAACGGCTTCATGTTCACCAGTAGAAGCACCTGAAGGTACGATTCCACGGCCAACTGCACCGGCTTCTGTGTAGACTTCAACTTCAACAGTTGGGTTACCACGTGAGTCTAAGACTTCGCGGGCGTAAATATCAGAAATAATTGACATTATATTCTCTCCTTATGAAAGTTTATCCTAGCGGGAAACAATTCCCCGCAGTCTATTCTATTAGTTTACCTTTGAACTTGCAATTACTATTTGAGTTTATTTTTGGTAGTGGACCAATTGCAGAAATGTTTCTGGGTCCAGACTAGCGCCACCAGCCAAAACACCATCGATATTTTGCTTCGCCATAATCTGAGAAATATTTTCTGGGTTGACGCTACCGCCATATAAAACCCGCATCTGGTTAGCGACATCGTCACCATATAAATCAGCAACCGTCTGACGAATAAGATAACAGCCCTCTTCAGCCTGATCAGCCGAAGCGGATTTGCCACTGCCAATGGCCCAGCTGGGTTCGTAGGCAATCACTAGCTGGCGCGCCTGGGCATCGGTGATGTCTTTTAAAGCACCAGTTACTTGACTGACCACCCAGTGAATTTTTTCGCCGGCTTCTAAGCGCCCCATCGTTTCATCACAGCACAAAATCGGTGTCATGTGATTGCGATAAACCGCGTGGACTTTCCGGTTAATAATATCATCGGTTTCGTTAAAGTAACTTCGCCGTTCAGAATGACCGACGATGACGTAGGGAATGCCCATTTGGTCTAGTGCCTGCGGTGAAGTTTCACCAGTGAAGGCACCAGCATCCTCATAGTAGCAATTTTCAGCACCAATTCTTAATCGATCTGCTCCATTAGCTTCAATCATCGTTTCTAATAAAATAGCCGGTGCTGCAATCGCCGTTTCAACTTGATCCGGTTCAGGCAGCTGATCTGACACAATTTGCATAAACGAGCGGGCGTCATCGACAGACTTATTCATCTTCCAATTACCCGCAATCAGTGGTATCCGCACAGTTAACGCTCCTTTGTTCAGTCATTTAAACACAACACCATTCTATCGAAATGAAACCGTTTTAGCTAGTGAAGTTAATCGCCATTTTTAGAAATCAGCTTAACAACTAAAAACTAGCAAAGAAGCCGGGACAGTCATCCCAGCTTCTTTAGTTGATTTACTTTTCACTGATAGCAGCAATACCAGGTAAAGTCTTACCTTCAAGGTATTCCAATGAAGCACCACCACCGGTAGAAATATGGGTCAGCTTGTCGCCAACACCAAGTTGTTGAACAGCAGCAGTTGAATCACCACCACCGACAATGGTTGTGGCATCAGTCAAGGTACCTAAGTACTTACCGATTTCAAGGGTACCTTCAGCGTAGTTACTCATTTCGAACACACCCATAGGTCCGTTCCAAACAACTAACTTAGCTGACTTCAAAACGTCTTCAAATTGAGCAATTGACTTAGGGCCGATATCTAAGGCCATGTAGCCATCAGGAATGTCGCCTTCGACAGTCTTGTGAGCAGCATCGTTATCGAACTTCTCAGCAACAACGGAATCAACAGGCAATACTAACTTGTCGCCAGCCTTGTCCATGATTTCTTTAGCTAAATCGATCTTGTCTTTTTCAACTAATGAGTTACCGATCTTCATACCCTTTGCAGCGTAGAAAGTATAAGTCATACCACCACCGATGATGACCTTGTCGGCTTTGTCTAATAAGTTGTCAATAACACCGATCTTATCAGAAACCTTAGCACCACCTAAGATAGCAACGAATGGGTGGGCCGGGTGAGAAACGGCACCACCGATAAACTTGATTTCCTTTTCCATCAAGAAACCAGCAGCGGTTTGTGGCATGTTAGAAGCGATACCAACGTTAGAAGCATGTTGACGGTGAGCAGTACCGAAAGCGTCGTTAATAAAGACGTCGCCAAGGGATGCCCAGTACTTGCCTAAGGCTGGATCGTTCTTTGATTCGCGCTTAACTTGTTCACCGTTCTTAACATCTTCGTAACGGGTGTTTTCCATTACTAAAACATCACCGTCATTCATGTTGTTGATGGCATCTTCAAGCTGCTTGCCTTCAGTTACGGGAACGAAGGTAACGGGCTTGTTCAGTAAGTTAGAAAGCCGTTCTGCAACTGGGCGCATTGATAAACCTGGCTTGTCGTCTTCTGACTTAACCCGGCCAAGGTGAGAAAGTAAGATAGCCTTACCATCGTGTTCGATAACGTACTTGATGGTTGGTAATGCAGCGACGATCCGGTTATCGTTGCCAATCACACCGTTTTTAATCGGCACGTTAAAGTCCACGCGCATTAGAACTTTTTTATCCTTTAAATCTAAATCTGAAACTGTTAATTTAGCCAATTTTAAGTCCTCCTGATTTATATCAAGTTGATCATTGTGACCTATGGTACAAGTCAATTGTTGTAAAAAGCGGAGAAAGTCTCCCTCCTCCGCCTTTTAGTTTTTTCTAATTAAATATTAAAGTGAAGCAAACTTCAACAAGGTACGAACCATGTTGCAAGTGAAGCCCCATTCGTTATCGTACCAAGCAACAGTCTTAACTAATTGAGCGTCGCCAGCAGAGGTAACTTCAGTTTGAGTTGGGTCAAATACTGAACCATGAGGGTCGTCAATGATGTCGGTTGAAACGATTTCGTCATCGTTGTAACCAAAGGCATCGTTGTCAACAGTGTGCTTCTTGATTGCTGCGTTAACTTCGTCAGCTGTAACCTTCTTGTTCAAGATAGCAACTAATTCAGTCAATGAACCATCAACAACGGCAACACGTTGTGCGTGACCTTGTAATTTACCATTCAATTCTGGGATAACTAAGCCAATAGCCTTAGCTGCACCAGTTGAATGAGGAATCGTGTTGATGCTTGCAGTACGGTTGTTACGCATCTTCTTACCGCGAGGGCCATCAAGAATTTGTTGAGTTGAAGTAAAGGCATGGATAGTAGTCATAGTACCTACTTTGATGCCGAATTCTTCGTTCATGAAGTAAGCTAATGGTGCCAAGCAGTTGGTTGTGCATGAACCAGCTGAAACAATCTTGTCATCAGCCTTTAAGGTATCCAAGTTAACACCTGGAACAACAGTACGAATGTCACCTGCAGGAGCTGAAACTAAGACACGCTTTGCACCGGCGTCCAAGTGAGCTTGTGACTTTTCTGCTGAAGTGTAAAAACCAGTACATTCGAGAACAAAGTCAACCCCGTCGTTCTTAACCCAAGGAATGTTTTGTGCCTTTGGTTCTGCATATACAGGGATTTCCTTGCCGTCAACAACGATACCTTTATCAGTTGCTGAAACTTCGCCAGGGAAACGACCATGTGTTGAATCATACTTTAGAAGGTATGCCAGCATTGAAGGAGTAGTCAAATCATTGATTGCTGTTACTTCGATGTCGTTAGAATGAAGTTCGTGGATCCGCTTGAATGCTAAACGTCCAATACGGCCAAAACCGTTAATACCAATTTTTACAGTCATAACTGTGTTTTCCTCCTTTAGGAAGTTAAAAAAATAATTATTTTAAACAGCGACACTAGTATATAGTATCACTTCTTTAAAATCATGTCAGCTAATCCTTCGTCCGTGATTAAAAATGTTTTAGCCGGAGGAATTTTGAAATATGCCTCAACTGCGGCAGCCTTACTGTGGCCACCAGCAACTGCAACGACCAGATCCATTCGATCCAGATCTGAGATCGACAAGCCTAGCTTGGGAACCCGGTAAACGATTTGACCATTTTGATCAAAGAAATCACCAAAAGCTTCCCCAACTGCGTGCCGGTTAACTAACGTTGCCGTTACCTCAGCGGACATTTGACGTCGTTTGGCCATCGCCATGGCATCACCCACACAATGAATCGCCACGTTGGCGTGGTCGATCAAATCAAGGGTCTGCGCAATGGCTGGTTCCTGACGTAATGATGTTGATGCTAACTTGGAACTTAACTCGGGTAGATACAGTGCTTGAAAATGACCATTGGTTGCTTCAGCCATTCGCGCGCAAACTGTATTGGCCTGAATCTTAGGGGATTCACCCATACCGCCCCGAGCCGGCACAAAAGTTAATTGCCGGTTATCAGCTAACGTGGCTGATAACGTTTCGGCGACAGCGGCCATTGTGGTCCCGCCCATGACGGCAACAACGCTTTCACCAGCTGGCAGCTGCTGTCGCAGTAAATCGTTAGCAGCCTCGCCCATCGTTTGTTTAACGTCTGAGCGGTCATCTGAATCGCCAGAAACAATCAGACAATCCTTTAAGCCAAGCCGGGTTTTGAGCTGTGTCTCCTTCTTACGAAGACCCGTTAGATCCGCTACCAGTGGCTGTAAATTCAGAATTGCTGTCTGGCCATCATCAGTCAGCCACACACCGTTAGTCTGCATTGAGACTAATCCAGTGTCAAGCAAACTGTCGAGATCGGTTCTCACCGTTCGTTCGGTAAGCGCCAATCGTTCAGCCAAAGAGCGGCGGCCAACTGGCTGCGTCTGTCGAATCATCAACAGCAGCGAATAGCGTCTGAGCAGTTTCTGGGTCATTTTCGGAACAACCGCATTCACCCATTTCCACTCAAGATCCATAGTTTTAACCAACTCTCCACCATCAGATGGGACAGCATATGTCCCATGGTGACGTAATGTGACCCATGCAGGTCAAAATTTAATGGGTACTTATCATTACCCACAAACAAGATTATAGCAGGGGGCCTAGTTAAATGCAAACAACTTACCAAGTTTCTAATATCACATCAATGCTATCGCAATTATTGGATTTCCCCTTGAATTTATATACAAATTCAGGTATAGTATTCTAGTGTTGTAAAGCAGATATATGCGCCCGTAGTGTAATGGATCGCACGTAAGATTCCGGTTCTTGAAATGAGGGTTCGATTCCCCCCGGGCGCATCAGTAAAATCACGGCTTTCAAAAAAGCAGGTTACCAATTTGGTAGCCTGCTTTTTTTGCATCATCTAAAAGAACAAATAATAAAGTCCTGCTAACCCAATAAACCGGTAGATCCAAGGCTTGATCGTCGCTAAATCCCACCGGCTGGATAAACGGGAAGCTACCATTGTACCAATTACCCCCGCCAGCATGCCGGCTAAGATATAGGGCACCAGCCGGGCAACTAAAATGCCACTGACCACTCGAATACTCGTGATATAGAGCCCATCGAACAAGAAGAAACCTTGGACGTTAGCAAGGTATTCCGGCATTGATTTGGACAGCGACAGAAAATAAAGCGCCATTAACGGCCCGCCGATGCCAAACAACCCGCTGAAGAACCCTGAAATGATCATGAAAAGAATGGCAACATACCAAGGATAATGGCGGCTATCCGCGTTTTTAGAAACCAAGAAGTAGATACAAAGCGCGATGAGCAGCACCCCTAACATCAACCGCAAAACGTGCGTATCTAATACCTTACCTAGCTGAACAGACCAGGTTGCCACTGCCGCATACACGACCAGCGCCGGCAGCACCCGTTTAATTTTAAAATCATGCCGGTAATGCAGTGCTAACGCAATTTCACTGGGCAACATGATGATCCCGCCGATGCCGGCAGCTTGCGTCATCGGTAAAATCGACGGAAAAAAGATCATCATAATAATCACGGCACCAAAACCCGTCATTCCTTGAATTAAGCCAGCCATTAAAGCTGGCAAAATAATCAGTAACCACGTCATAAACTCGTCCCCTGTCAAACAGCTAATTTAATTTCTAGTATGCTAATCTATTCAGGCAGTGTCAAATCAAGTCGCATAATAGGAAAACAATTGATAAGAGCGTTCAAACGGTCGATTTACTCAAAATATGTTATTCTAAACGTGGGCATTGCGCCAAACAAGCTGACTTTCATAAACGAAGTGATTTTGTTTGACCTTTTTTGACCTTTAGGTTAAACTACCAAATAGTTAGTCAAATGACTAATACAATATAGATCATAAGGAGGCTGCAAGACTATGAACTTAGTCCCTACGGTTATTGAACAATCTTCCCGCGGCGAACGTGCTTATGATATTTACTCTCGCCTGTTAAAGGACAGAATTATCATGCTTTCCGGTCCAATTGAAGACGACATGGCCAACGCCATCATCGCCCAGCTCTTGTTCTTGGATGCGCAAGATTCTACGAAAGATATTTACTTATACATCAACTCTCCAGGTGGTGTCATTACTTCTGGTATGGCGATTTATGATACCATGAACTTCATCCAGTCTGATGTTCAAACCATCGTTACTGGTATGGCGGCATCAATGGCTAGTGTGCTGGCATCTTCTGGTACCAAGGGCAAGCGTTTTGCATTGCCACACTCACAAGTCTTGATTCACCAACCATCTGGTGGTGCTCAAGGTCAACAAACTGAAATCGAAATTGCGGCCGAAGAAATCTTGAAGGCTCGTAAGATGATCAGCAAGATCTTAGCCGATAACTCTGGTCAACCAATTGACCGGGTCAACGCTGATACTGAACGTGACCATTACTTAACGGCTCAAGAAGCGGTTGATTATGGTTTGATCGATTCAATTATGACCAGCACAAAAGATCGTAAATAATTTTTAAAAGTATATCAAAAAAGGCGAATTCCCAGGAATTCGCCTTTTTTCTATACTACTTTAGCGGTTTTCAAACTATCCGCGTAGTCGCTGATCTTGCGAAGCCGATGATTGATGCCAGATTTTGAAATGGCACCACTGGGCAGCATGGCCCCCAGTTCTTTCAAGCTGACCTCACTATTCGCCATCCGAATCTCAGCCACTTCCCGCAGTTTAGGCGGCAGTTGGTCTAAGCCTACCGTTGATTGAATAAACTTAATGTTTTCGATCTGTTTGGTCGATGCGTTAGCCACTTTATCCATGTTGGCATTTTCGCAGTTAACTAGCCGGTTCACTGAATTACGCATATCACGCATGATACGCACATCTTCAAATTTAAGCATGGCACTCGAAGCCCCAATTAAGGAGAGAAAATCAGCGATCCGCTCGCCCTCTTTAATGTAGGTAATGAAGCCGCCACGCCGAGCCGTCGTCCGGGCATTCAGATCATAATGATTGATCATGTCCGCAATCATCTGATTATGGTCTTCATAAACGGAATAGATCTCCAGATGATAACGCGATGTTTCCGGATTATTAACTGATCCACCAGCCAAAAAGGCGCCTCTTAAATACGACCGAACCTGACCATCGCTTTTTAACAGTTCAGGCGACACTTTTTCAGTTAGCTGACCGTCCTTAAAAATTCCTAGGTCAGCTAGAACTTTATCAGTGCCTTCGTTTACCCGGACAATGTACAGGTTGTTTTTCTTGAGCTTCATTTTACGCCGGACCATTAACTCACTTTCCACATCATAAAACTGCTTCAAGAGTTGGTAAATCCGTCGTGAAATGGCCGGATTCTCGGTTTGAATGTTAAGCACAAAGTGATGATTAGAGATTGCAATCGACCCGTTCATCCGGATCAAAGCAATCAATTCAGCCTTGGCATTGTCACGGTGAACAACGAGTGTCGTCAGTTCTTTTTTGACTTCACTGGCATATGACATTGGCACTACCTCCCTTCAGCAGACCTCGATGTGACCTGCCCCAACAGGTTCATCAGTTCGTTAACCACCAGCTCGCCGTTATGAAAGGCCCCGTTATCCCGCAGTTCCAGGAAATCGGCAGAAATCACCCGACAACCCTGTTCACGCAGCCCATGGAAATCATGGACGACTTGGCGGGACATCTCGTTCCAGCGTTGGTAATCAATGTATTCATCCGGTACCTTTTGGGTGTTGACCAGTACCGTATTGATGACCTGCTGTTTTAAATGCTGGTTCAAAACGCGTACGTGGTCGGCATCCGTGAACTTTTCGGTTTCACCCTTTTGAGTCATGATATTGCAAATATAAACCACTTCAGCCTGCGTCTTACGGAGTGCGTCACCAACGTTACCGATCATTAGATTAGGCAGAATACTGGTAAATAAGCTCCCCGGTCCCAGCACGATCTGATCCGCATCCATAATGGCGTCGATCACTTCATCCACGGCCTTGGGGGCAACGTCTTTGTGGGCACTGGAAGTCACCCACACGTGCTTGATCAGCTTGTGCGCAGCCGTGATTTCTGATTCGCCAGTCAATGTGGAACCATCAGAAAATTCGGCATTGAGCTCCAACGGTTCGTTGGCAGCCGGGTAAATGTGGCCATCGACCTGCATAATATCTGAAAGTTCCTGAACCGCGTCAAAGATGCCATGCTTCATTTCAGACAAGGCGGCGATCACTAGGTTACCTAGCGCATGGCCGGCAAAGAATTGGTCCTTACTGTCAAACCGGTATTGAAACAGCTGCAGTATCAAAGGTGATAATTGCGACAGTGACACCACGACGTTACGAATATCTCCAGGTGGCACGACGTTTACATAATTGCGAATAATTCCAGATGAGCCACCATCGTCTGCCACGGTTACCACGGCAGTGATGTCTACATCTTGTTCCTTAAGATTGCGCAAGATGACTGGTAAGCCTGTTCCCCCACCAATCACCACGATCTTAGGTCGATGCCGTTCTTCCATCATAGTTAATTTGATTCCTTTCGCTTTGAAATATCACGGTGGGTAATGTGCACGGGGTAATCTTCTCCCAGCGCATTGCCGATCCGCTCAGCCAAGGCTACTGACCGGTGCTGTCCACCGGTGCAGCCAATGGCAATGGTTAAATTATTCTTACCTTCCCGTTTATACCCGGGCAAGGTTGATTTTAATAAGCCTAAAAATTGCTGATAAAACGATTCCGTTTCCGGCTGTTTCATTACGTAATCATAAACCGGCTGATCGACGCCAGTTAAATTTTTAAGTTCTGGCAGATAGTAAGGATTGGGTAAGAACCGCACATCCATCACGATGTCTGCGTCAATTGGCAAGCCGTATTTAAACCCAAACGACATCAATTCAATGTGAAATTTCTCAATGTCGCCGGCTTCGAAGTTATGGAAAATTTCTTCCCGCAACTTACGCGGTGATAATTGCGTCGTATTAATGACTAACTGGGCCGCTTGCTTCAGGGGTGCCAATAGTTTCCGTTCCGCTTTAATACCATCCACTACGCGGCCATTTCGGGCCAGTGGATGGGAGCGCCGAGTCTCCTTGTAGCGTGAAACCAGTGTCTCATCATCTGCGTCTAAGAAGACGATTTGAGCTGAATCAGACCGATTTAGATTTGAAATATCATCCGTCATTTGAAACGTTTCGTCGTAGAAAGCTTTCGTCCGCAAATCGATCACAACGGCAACTTTTTTGATTTTGCCGGTTTCTTGAACCAGCTCCCAGAACTTGCTCATTAATGACGACGGCATATTATCGATACAAAAATAGCCGAGGTCTTCAAAGGCCTGCATGGCAACTGTTTTACCAGCACCGCTCATTCCAGAAATAATGACTAATTGTACATCATCGTTCATCGCTCTATCTCCAATCAATACAATCATTTAAACATTCTAACACACCAGGCGTTTCATTACTAATTTTAACCGGGTGTTTTGCAAAAAAATAACTGCCAATCATTAAAGTTTCACTGGCAGTTCTTTATTATTACTATATTTAACCGTTGATTATCGGCGTGCAAAAGCGAGCATGATCGCATTGATGCCAAAAACGATCAGGTAAAACCCAATTAACCACGTCATCGACATGATGGCAATCACGGGGTTGATCAGCAGCATGATGCCAATCAGCAATGACAAAATGTCTAAAATCAGCGAGGCAATAAAGTAGCCCGAACCAAAGTCACGCAGGTGTCCCACCACCATTAACCGTTCAACCGCGTCAATCAAGAACCAGAAGGCCACTAGGTACCCCAGCACCACAATGCCGCTGCTAGGCTTAACGATGAAGAAAACCCCGATCAATAAATCGATCACGGCAAACACCAAAGCTGCATTAGCCCAGTTACCGACAAACTCACGCAACTTGCTAACACCAGATAACGTCGTCAGTCCACTGAGAATCGCTAAAAGACCAAAAATCACTGCCATCGCTGTTAGACTAACTCGCGGTATCCCAACGACGACGTAAGCCGCAATCAGGCTTAAAACACCCGTAATCAATTCGTGCCAATCAAATCCCCATTTCGGTCGCATACTAAACATCGATCTCACTCCTTACCCTGTATATTCAATGATATAAGTTAATCATAGCGATTGTGGCGACTAAGGGCAACCCATTAGACGCCAGTTATTGCTTCATGACCCGGCTCAGTACCACCCTTAAACTAGCTAACTGAGCGTTGGGCTGTTGATCCAGACCAATTAGATAAAAATGCCGATGATACTGTTCCCCAATTGACTGGCGGATAACCTTTTTGGGCAAGATGCCTTCAGACATCAGCGTTTTTCCAATTCCGTGAGTCAGCAGACCAATAATACTCTGGTTGCTGTCAACGACTAGCGTTTGCTGCGGTACGATACCTTGTTCATGCAAGTAGGCTTCTGTATAGTGGCGCACACCGGAACCCGGCTCACGTAACAGCCACAGTTTTTCATTTGGATGGCCAGCTAGAACCAGCTGGTCTCCTGGAAGCTCCGTTTGCAAGATGTAATCGGCCACGATCGGTTTTTCAATGATGCCATACGCAACGCGCCGATCAACGACGGCCTGCAGAATGCTTTCAGAGTTCATCGTTTGAATTTTAAATTGGAAGCGAGCATCCGCTAACAGTGATTGCATCACCCGCGGCAATAATTCAACCGAAGTGGTTTGTGAGAAACCCAACGTCACTTTGATTTTCGGCTGCTTGACTGATTGTTTGAGCTGCTCAACGCCCTGTTCCCAGGTTCGCCGCAGTTGTTCAGCAGTGCTATACAGCCGAACTGCCGCCGGTGTGGGCTGTACTTGCCGGTGGCCGCTGCGATCAAACAGACTGATACCCAGCTGTTTTTCCAACTGATTGATCTGCACCGAAACACTGGGTTGAGAAATAAAGAGCTGTTTAGCCGCTAACGAAAAATTACGGGTCTCATAGACGGCCATAAAGGTGATCAAGAGTTTATTCACGGTGGTTCTCCTCTTCATTAAGATTCTTAATAGAACCTATTAATTTTTAATATTTTATTAATGATACCAATTTCTGTATACTTCAACAAGTACATAGAAAGGACGCGATATGAGTGAAACCTGAACGGGCAGTTTTGCCAGGACTTATGCTTAGCTTCATCATTGCCATTATTAGTCAATTGATCAATTCCTACTTAATCAAGGGAATCGGTGCTCCCACCGTCGCCTTATTAATCGGTATTCTGCTTGGTAATACCGTTATCCGCCAGCCCATGTGGCAGAGTGGGACCGCTTGGTCAGAAAAACGGCTGTTGGAATACTCCGTACTTTTGCTGGGGGCCACCATCACCTTCCAGACGATTCGTGAATTGCATTTAACAGGGATCATCTTCATCTTATTGCAGATGACCATTACCATTTGCGGTGCTCTGCTATTAGGAAAACGGCTGCATTTTTCAGAGGGCATGACGTTACTGATGGCTGGTGGCAATGCCGTCTGCGGGTCTTCAGCAATTGCGGCAATTACCCCCGCCATTGAAGCCAAGGACGAAGATAAACGACTCGCGGTCACCCTGGTGAACCTTTCGGGGACGATTCTCATGCTGACGCTGCCAGTGATTAGTTTATTGGCCTTTCACCATAATAATTTTCTACGAGGTGCGCTCATTGGCGGTACCGTCCAGTCAGTGGGCCAAGTCATTGCCAGTGCCACCATGGTCAACGACCCCACCACGACTTACGCCACGCTGTTTAAAATTTTACGAATCATCATGCTGGTTGCGGTGGTCGTCATTTTTAGCCGGATCCACCAGCACAACCAGTCAGCTAAGGGGGTCGAAACCAGCGTGCAAAATAGCTGGCGACGGGCACTGCCCTGGTACGTGATTGGCTTTGTGGTGTTATGTGCGCTCAATTCTTGGTTCCACTTTGACCCCGCAATTTCTGGATTCGCTCACGGGCTATCTAGCTGGTGTGAAGTGACCGCCTTAGCCGCTATTGGACTGCGGCTAAACTTTGCGGCCTTCATTAAAGCAGGTAAGAAGCTGGCTTTATACGGCGGTGGCCTGATGATTATCCAAGTTGCCAGTGCGTTGATTTTAATTACCGTTTTACTTTAATTTTTACACTACAAAGCGCGCAGAATTTACGAATTCTGCGCGCTTTTATTAACGACAACGATTACTTATCGTCTTGTTTCCGTTTCTTACGACCTACCAATCCAAGTATCGTCAACAGGCTTGCAAGACTTAGGCCAATTGCGGCACCCGTCTTGTCATTATCGTCACTGGTTTGTGGCAACTTGTTACCTGCGATATTTGCTGGACCAGAAAGCGTGACACCATTTTGATTCTGATCTACTGAACCCTCGTGGCCAGTAATGGCTGCTTCTTTGTTAGCTGGGCTATTACCCTCGAAGTTAGCTGGGCCATTGCCCTCGAAATGATTGCCACCGTTTGGCGTACCAACATTTGAAAGCCGAGTTGGGTTTGGCGTTGCTGTACTATGTGGACCAGCAGCTGAGCTCTTATTACCTGCTGAGCTGTTCTTATTTGACGCACCGTCCGAAAGTCGAGTTGGGTTTTGAGCTGCTATGCTATGCGGTCCAACAGGTCCAACAGCTGAACGCTTACTACCCGCTGAACTGCTCCCATTTGAAGCACCACCAGATGTTGAGGTGCTGCCTGCAGAACTCTCACTGAGGTTGGTACTGCTGGTATCGACTGCACCAATTCCACTTTCACTTGCACTAGAAGACGCCTTGACTGAAGCTTCATAAGCACTGTTGATGGCGCCTAACGAACTGGCGATGCTGCCATTTTTAATTGCCACACTAGCAGCACTGGAAGCAATGCTGGAAGCATAACTGGCAGCATTGGAATTACCGGCACTGGCTGCGGATGAGGCATCTGATGCAGCAGAACTGGCCACACTAGCAGCACTTGATGCAGTTGAGGCAGCGGAACTGGCTAAACTAGCAACTGATGAAGCATTAGAAGTATCTAACGTACCGCTCCCAGCAATCGAAGCTCCTGTTGAGCCCACCGATGCAGCAGAACTGGCAACACTTGCTGAACTTTCAGCCGCACTGGCATCGTCAATCATGTGCTGCGTGTCAGCGGCACTGACCACGCTATTTAAGCTAGTCATAGCCGTTGAAGCAGCTGATGAAGCTATTGAAGCAGCCAACGAAGCACTGGCGACAACCGATGCAGCAGAACTAAATCCAGCTGAATCCGATCCTGCCAGGCTACTCAATTTAGTAGCTTCACTCGAAGCCGAAGTGGCTAAGCTGCTGGCCAAAATAGCATTGTCAGAAGCTACCGTTGCGAAACTACCAGCGGCACTGGCCAGGCTGCTTAAGACTGCATCACTGCCGTAGTCGTTAGCTAAGCTCGAAACTCCACTGGCCAAAGAACTGGCACCCGTGACTTGACTAGAAGCATTGATGGCATCATCACTTGCATGTTGAACCATAGCTGCGTTCTTTAAGCTATCAGCCTGGCTCTTCAGGCTCGCGATTGCACTGGATGCGGAAGCTAAGCTCGTATTGGCATTACTGAATGCAGATGAAGCAGTTGATGCCGCACTACTATTGCTGTTAGCAACGGCACTACTGTAAGCCGTTGAAGCGGCTGAAGCTGCCGATGCCGCGCTGGAAGCAGCGGTGGATTCGGTTGTAGCCGATCCGTTAACGTTGGCCAAACTAGCATTTTGACCAGTTAATGTGCCATCACTTGGATAGCTCTTGGCCAAACTATTCGTAATAATTGAGTCACTAGTGATCACACTCAAGTCATTCTTGATGTGAGCACTCGTAGCGATGTTGCCTAAACTGTTCAAAGCACTCGAAGCTTTCGAGGCTGCAGAAGCAGCGCTGGAAGCTTGAGATGCAGCCGAACTGGCCGTGCTGGCGGCAATGCTAGCAGCATTGGAGTTATCAGCATTGACAGCAACACTGGCAGTGGAAGCAGCACTTGAAGCAAGACTGGCAGCACTTGAAGCATCTTTCGTTGCAGAGCTAACATCGCTAGTCAAACTATTTGCCGTGCTGGCAGCGATACTCAAATCAACATCGCTTGGGTAATCACTAGCCTCACTCTTGATCAAGCTAGCAACACTGCCCGCATTGGTTGAATCAACCGCTGCCGAACTAGCAGCAGAACTGGCAGCCGTTGAATTGTTTGCGGCAGCACTGCTGTTGTCGTTCATGTTGGTGTTGGCGGCTGAGGTGCTCAAATCGTTCAACGATTTAATGGCATCCCCTGCAGCCGTTGAGGCAGAACTAGCTGCCGATGAAGCGTCCTTAGCAACCACGCTAGCGACACTAGCGGCACTACTGTCACCGGTTCTGGCAGCAGAACTAGCAACTGAAGCTGCACTGGAAGCCTTGGTTGCAGCATCACTGGCAGCTTTTGCAGCACTAGATGCAGTCGAGGCTAAATCTATAGCAGAAGTACCCAAAGCTGAATCACCTGAATACTGGTTAGCCATACTTACAATACTGTTGGCGATTGAACCAGCATTAGAAACAGCTTGGCTGGCTGATGCAGCACTACCGGCAGCTGTCGAAGCAGCACTGGAAGCGTTACTTGCATCATCGATCATATGCTGTGTATTAGCGGCATTGACTACGCTATTTAAGCTATTCATGGCTGTTGAAGCAGCAGCTGACGCTAATGCGACAGCTACTGAAGCACTAGAAACAGCCGTGGAAGCAGCACTGAGTCCAGCTGGATCCGTTCCTGTCAGACCGCTCATCATATCCGAAGCTATCTTAGCTTGGTCACTAGCTGCACTGGCTTGATTAGTAGCTATCGATGCAAAATTGCTAGCAGCACTAGAAAGACTAGCTAATGAAGAATCACCGCTGTAATCCTTAGCTAAGGACGAAACAGTTGCCGATTGAGCACTGGCGTTGCCCACATTAGTTTTAGCGGAAGTTGCACTGGAAGCAGCATCAGCAACATCGTCACCCGCGTGTTGAATCATCGCTGAATTCTTTAAACTATTAGCTTGGTTCTTCAAATCAGTAATTGCACTGGCGGCAGAAGCTAAACTCTTATTGGCATTACTGAATGCTGTTGAAGCAGTTGATACCGCAGCACTATCACCGTTAGCAACGGCACTACTGTAAGCCGTTGAAGCAGTTGAAGCGACCGATACCGCGGTTGAGGCAGCGGTTGATTGGCCCGTAGCCGAACCGTTAATAGTTGCTAAACTAGTGTTTTGACCACTTAATGTGGCATCACTTGGATAATCCTTGGCCAAACTATTCGTAACTGCTGAGTCACTCGCAATCACACTCATGTCATTCTTAATGTGAGCACTCGCAGCAACGTTGCCTAAACTGTTCAAAGCATTCGAAGCAGTCGAGGCTGCGGACGCTGCACTGGAAGCTATGGTTGCAGCAGAACTAGCAGTTGAAGCGGCAGTGCTGGCGGCACTGGAGTTACCGGCACTGGCTGCAGAACTGGCAATTGCAGCAGCACTGGAAGCAACACTGGAAGCGGAATTGGCAACGCTCGCTGCAGAACTGGCATCACTAGCCAAACTGCCGGCCGTATTGGCTGCGCTACTCAAAGTGGTATCACTTGGATAATCACTAGCCGCACTCTTAATCGAGTTAGCAACACTTTCAGCATTGATTGAGTCAGCCTTTGCCGAACTAGCAGCGGAACTGGCAGCCGTTGAATTGCTTGCGGCGGCACTGCTGTTGTCGTTCATGTTGATGTTGGCAACTGAAGTGCTCAAACTATTCAACGTTGAGTTGGCCGAGCTGGCAATCGAACTGGCAGAGTTGGCAGCCGTTGAAGCGTCCTTAGCGCTCACACTAGCGGCACTAGCAGCATTACTATTACCAGCACTGGCAGCGGAACTAGCAACTGAAGCTGCGCTAGAAGCAGTACTTGCAGCCTCACTGGCAGCTTTTGCGGCACTGGATGCACTCGAAGCTAAGCCTATAGCGGTTGAAGCGACCCCACTCAACGCTGAATCACCCGAATACTGACTGGCCATACTTGAAATACTGTTGGCAATTGAACCAGTATTAGAAACGGCTTGACTGGTTAATGCAGCACTCCCGGCAGCTGTCGAAGCAGCGCTGGCAGCATTACTTGCGTCATCGATCATATGCTGCGTGTTAGCGGCACTGACTACGCTATTCAGACTATTCATGGCCATTGCAACAGCTACTGAGGCTGACGAAGCAGCTATCGAAGCGTTACATGCAGCCGTAGAAGCAGAACTGAATCCAGCTGGATCCGTTTTTACTAAACCACTCATACTACCAGCTTCACCTAAAGCCGAAGCGGCTAAACTGCTGGCAACAATGGCATTATCAGAAGCCACTTTCGCGAAACTACCAGCGGCACTGGCTAGACTGCTTAAGCCTGAGTAGTCCTTGGCTAAGTCCGAAACCCCACTGGCCAAAGAACCGGCACCCGTAATCTGGGCAGAAGCCGCTGAAGCACTAGCGCTGGCACCGGTGGCCTCGTCACTCGCGTGTTGAATCATGGCTGAGTTCTTTAAGCTATCAGCTTGGTTCTTCAAATCAGTAATTGTACTAGATGCAGTACTGAGCGCCGTTGAAGCGGTCGATGCCGCACTACTGTCACTGTTGGCAATGGCATTGCTGTAAGCCACCGCTGCGCTAGAAGCAGCGGTAGATTGGGTCGTAGCCGATTCATTAACTTTTGCTAAACTAGTATTTTGACTAACTAATGAAGAATCGCCTGGGTAACCCGTGGCCAAACTATTCGTAACCACCGAGTCACTCGCTATTGCACTTAAGTCATTCTTGATGTGAGCACTATTAGCGACACCAATCAGACTGTTTAAAATATTTGAAGCAGTGGACAGCGCACTGGCAGCTGTACTTGCAGCTGAGTTAGCTATGCTGGCGGCATTGCCAGCACCACTGTAATCACCGGCACTGGCGGCAGAACTGGCAGCCGTAGCGGCACTTGCAGCAACACTTGAAGCAGTATTGGCAACATCCACTGCAGAACTAACACCACTGGCCAAGCTGCTGGCTGTATTGGCGGCAGTACTCAAATCGCTGAACGGTTTTGTGACATTGCTGGCAACCGTAGAAGCACCGCTAGCAACTACACTCGCAGAACTAGTGGCGCTACTCTCACCGGCACTGGCACCGGAACTAGCGACGGTCGCTGCGCTGGAAGCGTTACTTGCAGCATCACTGGCTGTATGCGCAGCACTTGAGGCATTCGAGGCTAAATCTTTAGCGGTTGAAGTGGCGTTGCTCAATGCTGCATCACTTGGATACTGACTAGCCATGCTTGCAATACTATTAGCGACTGAACTAGCATCAGAAGCAATTTTGCCAATTGCTGCAGCACTATCGGCGGCTGTTGAAGCATCTTTGGCTGCGTTGCTTGCATCATCATTAATGTGCGCCTTAGTGGCATCACTCAAAATACTACTGATCTTGGCACCCTCGTTCGCCGCAGTTTCAGAAGCCACTTTGGCTGCACTAGCTGCCGTGGAAGCGGCAGTTGAAGCTGAGCTTGCGGATGCACTTTCACCCGATTTTGCAAATTCACTGGCTGCGCTGGCCGCACTAGAGGCAGCGGTTGAGGCTGATGTCGCTGTTGTTGTAGCAGTGTTAATTGCCGCACTGACACTATCGATTGCAGTCTTCGCACTGCTTAATGAAGCATCGCTTGGATAGTTCGCGGCCATGCTAGCAATTGACGTTATAGCGGTACTTGCAGCGCCTGACTGGTTTGCTACCGATGCGGAAGCTTCACTGGCTGTCCTAGCATTCGTGGCAGCAGACGAGGCATCATCATTAATGTGCGCCGTTGTAGCATTACTTAAAATGCCGCTGATCTTGGCACCTTCATTTGCAGCAATTGTGGAAGCCGACTGCGCTGCACTAGCTGCCGTGGAAGCAGCAACCGATGCAGAGCTTGCCGACGCGCTATTGCCAGATTTCGCAAAGTCACTAGCTGCTTGGGCCGCACTGGATGCAACTGATGAGGCTGATGAAGCGATTGTCGCAGCGGTGTTAATTGCCGCACTGACACTATCGATGCCAGTCTTGGCAACGGATAATAAAGTATCACTTGGATAATTTGCTGCCATGCTGGAGATGGTCGTCGTAGCGGTGCTTGCAGCACCTGACTGTGTTGCTACCGATGCAGAAACATCACTAGCTACTCCGGCATTTGTAGTGGCAGCCGAGGCGTCGTCATTAACATGCGCTGTTGTGGCACTATTTAAAATGTCATTGATCTTGGCACCCTCACTCGCAGCGGTTTCGGAAGCTGTCTTGGCGGCACTAGCTGCCGTAGAAGCAACTACTGATGCAGAACTTGCCAACGCACTTGCGCCCGATTTCGCAAAGTCACTAGCTGCTTTAGCCGCACTGGATGCGGCTGTTGAGGCTGATGAAGCCGTTGTGGCGGCGGTACTTATTGCCGCACTCACACTATTAATCGAGGTTACTGCATCACCTAATGAACCATCACTTGGATAGTTCGCTGCCATGCTGGTAATTGACGTTGCTGCGTTGCTTGCAGCGCCTGATTGCGTTGCTACCGATGCGGAGGCATCTTTGGCTACACCGGCATTCACAGTGGCAGCCGAGGCATCATCATTAATGTGTGCTGAAGTGGCACCACTTAAAATACCATTGATCTTGGCACCCTCGTTTGCAGCAATTGTGGAAGCCGATTTAGCTGCACTAGCTGCCGTGGAAGCAGCTACTGATGCGGAACTGGCCGACGCGCTGTTGCCCGATTGCGCAAATTCATTTGCCGCGCTGGCTGCACTGGATGCAGCAGTTGAAGCCGATGTCGCGGTCGTTGTAGCGGTATTAATTGCCGCACTGACACTATCAATTGCGCTCTTCTCACTGGCTAATGAACCATCACTTGGATAGTTCGCTGCCATGCTGGTGATTAACGTTGAAGCGGTACTTGTAGCCCCTGACTGAATTGCTACTGATGCGGAGGCATTACTGGTTACCCCGGCGTTCACAGTAGCAGCTGAAGCGTCATCATTGACGTGTGCCATTGTGGCACCACTTAAAATGTCATTGATCTTGGCACCCTCACTCGCAGCGGTTGTGGAAGCCACCTTGGCTGCACTAGCTTCTGTTGAAGCAACAGCTGATGCAGAACTTGCGGACGCGCTATTGCCTGATTTTGCAAATTCACTGGCTGCGCTGGCCGCATTCGAAGCAGCGGTTGAGGCTGACTTTGCTGACGTTGCGGCGGTGTTAATTGCCGCACTGACACTATTGATTGAAGTCTGCGCGTCAGTTAATGAACCATCACTTGGATAGTTAGCAGCCATGCTAGTGATTGACGATGCGGCATTACTTGCAGCACCTGATTGAATTGCTACTGATGCGGAGGCATCATTGGCAACCCCGGAATTCACAGCGGCAGCCGAAACATCATCATTGACGTGTGCCGTCGTGGCGCCACTTAAGATACCGCTGATCTTGGCACCCTCATTCGAAGCGATTGCGGAAGCCGTCTTGGCGTTGTTCGCTGCCGTGGAAGCAACTACTGATGCGGAACTTGCCGACGCGCTGTTACCCGCTTGTGCAAATTCACTGGCTGCGCTGGCCGCACTGGAGGCGGCTGATGAAGCCGATGCAGCTGACGTTGCGGCGGTGTTGATTGCCGCGCTGACACTGTTGATTGCGGTCTTTGCACCAGCCAATGAACCATCGTTTGGATAGTTAGCTACCATGCTGGCAATTGAATTAGCAGCTGTAGAAGCAGTATCGGATACCCCAGCTACTGCTCCTGATGCTGTATTTGCGACCCCAGCATTTATAGTGGCAGCCGAAGCATCAGCATTAATGTGCGCTGTTGTGACACCACTTAAAATGTCATTGATCTTGGCGCCTTCACTCGCAGCGGTCGTGGAAGCTGTCTTGGCATCACTAGCTGCCGTGGAGGCAACAGCTGAAGCAGAGCTTGCCGACGCACTATTGCCCACTTGCGCAAATTCACTGGCTGCCTTGGCCGCACTAGATGCAACTGATGAGGCCGATGCAGCTGACGTTGCAGCGGTGTTGATTGCCACATTGACACTGTCAATTGCGGTCTTCGCACTGATTAATGAACCATCACTTGGATAGCTCGCTATCATGCTGGCAATTGAACCAGCAGCTGTAGAAGCAGCATTGGATTCCCCAGCTACTGCTCCAGACGCGGTACTTGCGACCCCAGCATTCACCGCAGCCGCCGAAGCATCATTTCTTGCATGTGCACTGTTAGCATTGGCAAGCTCATTAGCGAGTTTCCCTGCTTCTGTGGAAGCAATGTTTGATTGCTCGTTCGCACTGTTTAATTGAACTGATGCAGAAGTTAATGCAGAACTGACTGCGGAACTATTATTATTAGTTGCTGCTGTCGACGCATTATTTGCAAATGTCTTGGCTGATTGAGCAGCGGATGCGGCAGCTGTTGAAGCAGCCTGAATAGCAGCACTAATACTATTGATTGCTGTTGATGCTGAAATAAGATCAGCATCATTTGAATAATCATTTAATAGGTTAGTAACGGAAGATACAGCAGTGCTAGCAGCGGTCGAATTAGTCGTTTGGTTTGCCGCTGTTGAAGCTGATGCAGCTGTTGATGCAGCTGCACTGGCATCTTGACCCATGTGCCAATTATTTACTTGGCTTTCAGTGCTCGAAGCCGCCGTTGACTGATCAGTGGCAGTCTTTGCAGCATTCGCAGCTGAAGCTAAAGTGCTCGTAGTCACTGAATTAACAATGCTGCTTGCTGTGGTTAAATCACCATTGGCAAGTGCTGAGCTCAATGCTGTTGAAGCCGTTTGAATAGCCGTAACAGCCGAATTAGCGGTAGTAACAGCCCCACTAGCAGCCGTTTGATTAGCAGCTAAACTTGTATTGTTGTCTGTTATACCAGTTGATGCAGCTGCTGATGAATAATCACTAATGGCATTCGAAACGCTTTGAGATGCTGTCGTAATCGCATCGCTGGCCCCGGTAGCCGTTGCAACATCCGTTTGTGCTGAAGCAAGTGCGCTATTTAAGGCATTCGTGTAAGTTAGGCCAGTGAACGCGTTAGAATCACTCGCAATTGCGGAGCTACCAGCGGTCACATCGCTATTAGCATTAAATGCTGACGAACCTGTATTAAAGTTCTGCACTAAATCGCTCACAGCTGAATAACTGCCATCAGAAATCGCGGTACTCATACTGTTGACCGCATTAGACATCCCGTTATAAGCAGCACTGGCCGCAGTTGAAACTGCACCAATACTATCTAGATTAGTCTTAGCGTTATTGAGTAGCGCTGCAACTGAGACATCCGATTTATTAGTCTCGGCTGATGTTGATAAAGCATTATAGTTGTTCAATGCATTCTGATAATCAGTTGAAACAGCTGTCGAAGCTGCTGACAAATTATTCAGCGTTGAAGTTGCGGATGCTACAGAAGTTGCTACGCCTACTTGATCAGCAAGTGTGGCAGCTTGTCCGCTCAAGGTTGCGGCAACACCTGAAACGTCTTTCAATTTACCAGCCGCGGTTGCCAAACTAGTAAGTAAATCTGACATACCTGATGCGTTATTGGCTGTATCAGCGGTCTTAATTGCATCAGAAAGCGTAGTTACTTCGTTGTAAGCGGTGTTTGCGTCTGTGTTTGCAGCCTGTAAACTATTAACAGCTGTTGATAAGTTGTTCATAAGTGATGCTAAACTGGTACCACTAGTCAGATAACCATTAGTAGTTGCCTGAGCACTTGTGAGTAAATCGGCACCTGCCTTAGCAGTGTTATCAACTGCCGATGATGTTGGTGTTGCCGATGCTAGCGTTGAGTTAGCGACGGAAACGGCATTGTCAATGGTGATTCGGTTTGAAGCACTTGTAAGATTATTATTTGCCGTCGTCGTTGCTGTACTTGCAGCCGTTGATGCTGTATTAGCAGCTGTTAAAGCACTATTAATAGGCGTCTGTGCATCATTGTATGTTGCAGCAGTTCCGTACGAACCAGCGTTAATATCATTTTCAAGTGAATTATAAATGTTATTTAGATTGGTACTTTGTGTCTGAACAGCTGTCAATGAGGCATTTAAGGCAGCTAATGTATCTGTAACGGTCCCGTTAGCCGTGCTTAATTGAGTATCAGACCCACCATAACTTGTTACGCCACCACTAATTCCATTCAAGCCGGCATTTACTGACTGAATTGCGTTACTTAAACTAGCAATCGTAGTATTAACATTTGTGACTGCAGTCTTAGCTGATAGATCAGCTTGAAGTGCTGCGTTAACAACTGCAGCAGAAGCCGAAGCTGCGGCATATTTGGTGTAGGTATCACTCATCGTCCCAGCAAGAGAGTCGAATGAACCAGCACTTGTTAAAGCACCGATAAACGCTGAGGCCATACTTCCTAAGTTTTGAGTAACACCTGCAGCTATTTGGGTATTAACTGCACCGCTTGCAGCTTGCCCAGAAGTTACCAAAGTACCCGCAGCATTGCTTGCGGCATTCATAGAATTAACCAAACTGTTCAGTAAAGCTGACCCTGTGGCATTAAAATTAGCATTTGAAGTGTAATTATTAGAAGTGATCTGGTTAGCTTGCGCCGTGAACTTAGTATTAGCGCCACTCATACTTGCAGAAAGTGATGGGAAGTTTATTACACCACTTATGGAAGTAGTGGAATTTTTAAATCCAGCAACGCCAATACCATAACTGGTCCCTGATCCTGCTGAAGCGTAATATTGAACCATTTTAGTTGTTGCTGAACTCATATCAGTTAGTGCAGCTAGTGCAGCTCCAAGATCTTTGCTACCTTGCGCTGTACTTACACCCGTTGATGCCTCAGTGTAAGCTTTTCCCATCGAAACAGTGTCAGTGTTAACAGCAGCCATAATGCTATTTAATTTAGTAAGAGCACTAGATACAGTGGCTAAACTAGCCCCGCCAGTGGCCGCCAAACTAGTAGATATCACGGGTAACGCTGCGCTTAACGCAGGCCATATTGTCATAGATCTTTCATATCCAGCTAATGCGTTTGAATACGATGACGCTCGTGTTGAAATCGTTGCCGAAGCTCCTGCATATGCTTGAGAAGCGATAGAACTCATACTGCTTGCTGCGGTACTTGCAGCTGTAGTCGCTAAATTTAAACTATTAAGAATAGGTAGCAATAGATCAGTCGCACTTAAAATAAGTGTTCCGTTAACAATACCTGACAGCTGACTTGTAACGGAGGCAGCAATACTCGATTGAGCACTGGCAGTCGACTCTTGATTAATTAAATCAGTTGTATTTGTCGAATCTATAAGCCCTGAATACTGTGAAGCATAGCTAATAATTAAACTACCTTGGGCAGTAGCATCAGCCAAACTTGCAGTATTTTTTGAAGCAACTGAAACCAACAGGCTACCAATTAAGCTAGTATTGGCAGAGATAGTTGCCATATCACTGAACGTTTGTGATGTAATTGAGGAAACATTATTATAGATTGTATTTAGTACACTAGAAGCACTAGCAATGGAATTAGCATTTGAAAGACTAGCAACACTGGTAACTAGACTACTCAAAGACGTACTTTGCGCAGGCAAATTAGAAAGGACACCAGAAGCATCAGTATAAGCAGTATAAATAACATTAGAAGCATTCAACAATACAGCTGAATAATCACCATATCCATTCGCCCTAGCAGCTTGCATAGCAGCAACTCCAATAAGTTGAGCATTGTTCAAGGCTGTGCTTGTCGATGTAGCCGCTGAAATACTTGCCTGTGTAGACGCAATTGAGCCACTAAGCGCCGCAACTGAAGGATTCACAATAGCTGTTGACCCCGCCTTAACCGGTGGCGTCCTCAAAACAACTGACTCTTTCCCAGCAGAAGCAGCACCGCTCGTGGAACCTGCACTAGTCAAACCAGCACTAGCATTTAACCCCGCACTAGCACTGCCCTGTTTATCAGGAACTGACGCACTACCAGCACTTGCGGAAACTGCCCCCGTGCTGCCACTCTTGGTAGATTGAACCGCTGTTGGTGCACCACTGTTAGCGCTAACATTTTGATTTTTATTTTCAGTCGAACTGGCCACAGTTATTCCTGCTGATTCCACAGCTTTAACGGCTGTCTTTTGGGCATCATCTGAAGCGAGTTCATTAGTTGCTTTATCAGTGACATCATCCGCAACTTTAACGGCGATACTGGCGTCATCAGAAGCCGCGCTTGAAGAAACGCTGCTTGGTGAGGCAACGCTGGTATCGGCAGCCATACTGTTGGTGGTTGCTGCCGTGGCACTTTGCTGAAGCGTGTACGTATTAGCCTGAAGCGACTGGCCCGCACTATCAGCCTTCGCCGTTGTATCCGGTGAATTATTCTTAGTCGTTGCAACTGTGTCAGCTTGTACGGTATTGCCATCATCAATCACGTAGGCACTGATCGTAGTGAAAAACAGCAAAATGGCAGAGTACATCCATCTCTTGCCAGCCTTAAACATCTTGTAATGACGCTTTTCCGTCACGTCATCTTGGTCCTTTAAATTTCTGAACCTACTGCTCATCTCTAACTCCCCCTTAGAAAAACTGCATTTAGCTCATGATGAGATCTGCATCATATTTTTTAACTTCATGACTTAAGAAATAGTCGAAAGCGGTCTGCTCACTGTCGAACCACCTGTGCTGACCATCGTAATTCATGATTTCAAAACTGGTCTGCACGATCGGCCACTCGTTGGGACCCTTACCATCCAAGTGTTGCCACATGAAAGATGATTGGGCGCCAACCTTACCTTCGCCATTGTAAAAGGTGATGTGCGAGAGGCCGCCAAACGTGGTGTAGTAGCGGGTAGCTGACCGAAAGCCACGCCAGTCCCAAATATCTGAAACCACGTTTTCTTCACGCCGGTCGAGATAGTTCAACATGGACACTTGACCTAACGGCTGTTCACCGTACAGGTCAATATCGATCATTGTTCGGCCATAGTCTACACCATCACGTTTCGCCCTCGCAAGTGCAAAATCAGTCCCTTCCAAATGGTACCTGGTTTTGTCGATTTCTGGATTATAACGGTAGTGAACGATTTTTTCAGGCATATCCACTGTCCCTAAAAACACGTCATACATATTCAGTAAATCGCCGCTATCTAACCCGTAATCTTTGAGGTGGGCATGTTGATTAGGAAAATAGCCCCGAACCACGATTTTAGCTGGATGACCGGCATCTTTTTCTTTTTTAACCGCTTCAGCAATTGTCGGGTCCAAGTTAGGATTATTCGATTTATCAACGTATAATTTCATAACTGCGCCTCCAATTGCTTCATTCGCTTAAAGTACTTAACGGACTTTGGCCCGCGCCAGGTAATTTCGTTAGCCCGTTGACCAAGCTGGAATTGGGTATCCATTTCACCCTTATAAGCCACCCCATAGCGTGGTAAGTCGAAATGCTGCCGATACAGTTCTGGCCATTGCTTATTGGCATCATTGATCAGCTGCTTCCAAGCATCCCAGACGTTTTCTTCATAGTAGCGTGAACTCAACTCATAGGCTTGATCAGAAAGGTCCTGCAGCGTTTTGTCACTGCTGAAGACTTCGTAGAAACGATCCGCCATTTCCTTAACGAACAAACTTTCCTCACCCTGTGGAGCCCAGCGAGTCAAGTAACCGTTCTTACCGTGAACCACCAAATCGTTAGGACCATAATTAACGTCCGTCGAAATGGCTGGCTCACCATTTGCCATGGCTTCCATCATGGAAATGTTGAAGCCTTCCATGATCGAAGCTAGGGCGTAAACTTGATGCTGGCGATGAATCCGGTACAGTTCATCCCGATCAGTAACGTAATTGTGTAATGTCACCACATCGGACTCGATTCGGCGAACCTTGGTAATATCATCGGTTGGCTGATCATGATCATCTAACATGGTCGGTTGCTTTAATTTAAATTCTTCAAATAACTTCAATAAATCACGATTGGTTTGATTATTATTGCTGCCGTCAAAGTAGCCATAAACGTCTAGGTGGGCGTTCAACCCCGGATGTTCGCGGTTCGCAATCATCAACGCCTCAGTTACCGCGTTGATTCGCTTATCCGGTGCTCGCCGGACGATCATCAAAACGGAGTGGGGATCTCGATCAGCCATTGGCACGCGATCTAAATCACGAATAGCCTGTGGCACAACGCCAACGGGAATCGTAAAGCCCTTAGCGGCTGATTTATACCGTTTATTGACATCTCTACGCTGCTTATTGGTGGCCGAAACCACGGCATTAAAGCGATTAATGTTCATTAAATCATACTCATAGTTATTGTTAGCATCGGTGGTCATCACGTCACGGGTATCAGACGCGTGCAGGTTATGCAGATGCAGAACCTTATAGGCTGGCTGCGCCATATTGATCATACCGTCGCTGGCCCCACTGCTCCGATCAGAGATGAAGACGTTGGGCGTCTTTTCACTAAAGAAATCATTGTTTAAATCATTTAAAAATTCCTTAGTCAATTCATCGAAGGAATCCAATACATACGTGAGCCCGTTTGGCTTGACCAAGCGGTAGCCAGTAATAATGGCTTCATCCTTGGGCGTCTCAAACTTGCCCGCTTTGAAGTCCTCACCGTTTAACTTGGCATTGGCTTTACGCTGTCCTTCAGCTTCAAAGAATTTCCGCTTTCGCAAGTTGATCTCACTTGGCCGCAATGGTTTTTTGCGTAAGAATTCTTCAATCACTGGACGCCCATCTAAGTCTAGATAAACGTTAGTATTCGGTGTCCCATCAGGATCAACGTACTGGGTTTTAGAAACAAATCCTCGGGTATCGTAAAAATCGACCTTATACAAATTACCGAAATGCTCGAACACTTCGGTAAAGGTGACAATATTATCATGCTTGGGGTCCGTATGAATCCGGCCCATAAATTTTTGCTTATCGTTATCTTCCCAAACTAAAGTCGTGTCCGGTTTATTTGTATCCGCTTCCAGAACTGCCGGCGTACGTCCGCCCCAGTCCACGTCTTCAGCGTGCACTGGGTGTTCTGGCACGTATTCTGTCTGGGCGTAATAATCAAATAGGTTGATCAGCTCAGCATCATTCACACCCCACGCTAAAATGTCCCGGTGCCCAGTTTGGGTATAGGTCCGCGTCACGATTTTAAACGAGACTTGATTTTTCCGAAATAGTAATCCGCGTTGTACTTGAGCATGTTCAATCCCTGAACCTTGCTCAGCAACCCGTTCATTAACAAAGAAATACATATGATGTCCCCCCACAAAGATGCTTTATTTCTCTGAGACACATTACCCTTTAATTCGGCTATCATAAATTAAGCTGTTAATCTCAATTACACATTGCTCATTTTGATTATACTAAAAGTAAACAAAAAAATCACTGTGTAACACTTCTATATCTAATTTTAGCTCACAGGCTTCTATTTCGATACTAGCCCGTTCAATATTTTTAGCTATAAATAATTATGAAAATCTATTCTCCTCTATAAGATTTAAACCGAACAGCCCTAATGTTTATAAAACCAACTATTAATCCGCAAAACACTTAAAGTTAGCCCAGTTCTCTTTGAATACACATAATAGTTTATCCATTTATTAAAATCAACTAAAATTAGTTAAAATTTAAAAAGTAATATCACTAGCCTCTTATACACATTATAGGCACAATAAAGGCCTCACTTCAATTTGTAATTGAAGTGAGGCCTTTATGTTGATCAACTTCTATTTACTTTTAGCGGTGCTCTTCTGCTGTGCATCCGCCATCCGTTGTTTATCACGCTTCAAGACCGGTCCTAAATACTGACCGGTATAGCTTTCCTTGACCGCGGCAATGTCTTCCGGTGTTCCAGTCGCAACCACTTGGCCACCACCGTCGCCACCTTCAGGCCCTAAGTCGATCAAGTAATCCGCTGTCTTGATCACATCCAAGTTATGTTCAATGATCAAAACGGTATTGCCCTTATCCACTAAGCGATGCAAAACGTCTAACAGGCGTTTAATATCATCCGTGTGCAGTCCGGTCGTTGGTTCATCAAGAATGTAAAAGTTCTTACCATCGGCCTTCTTTTGCAGCTCTGAAGCCAGCTTCATCCGCTGGGCTTCACCACCAGATAAAGTGGTTGCTGATTGACCCAACGTGACGTAGCCCAGACCAACATCGTGAATCGTTTGCAGTTTGCGGGTGATCTTCGGAATGGCACTGAAGAAGTCCAGTGCTTGATCCGCCGTCATGTTTAAGACATCCGAGATGTTCTTCCCCTTATACTCCACTTCCAAGGTTTCGGAGTTGTAGCGGGACCCATGACAAACTTCGCAAGGGACGTAGACGTCCGGCAAAAAGTTCATTTCGATCTTTAAGATGCCGTCACCATGACAGGCTTCGCAACGGCCACCCTTCGTGTTAAAGCTGAACCGGCCCATTTGATAACCGCGTAACTTAGCTTCGGTCGTCTGAGCGAACAGCCCGCGAATATCACCAAACACACCCGTGTAGGTGGCTGGGTTGCTCCGCGGTGTCCGACCAATTGGGCTTTGATCAATATTGATGACTTTCTCAATGTTCTTGATACCACTGACTGACTTGTACTTCCCAGGCTTTTCCGAGTTGTGATTAAGCTTCTGCGCCAGCACCCGCTTTAAGATCGTGTTGACCAGTGTCGACTTACCAGAGCCAGAGACCCCGGTTACCACTACAAATTCACCCAGCGGAAAATCAACGGTAATGTTCTTCAAGTTATTTTCAGCTGCCCCGGTAATCCGAATCTTTTTGCCGTTACCCTTGCCACGTTCGGTTGGTACTGGCACGAACTTCTTGCCTGACAGGTATTGACCCGTCAACGACTTCTTGACTCGGGTCACCTGTTTCGGTGTTCCAGCAGCCATGACTTCACCGCCGTGTTCACCAGCCCCTGGTCCAATATCGATCAGATAATCAGCAGCCAGCATGGTGTCTTCATCATGTTCCACAACGATCAGAGTGTTTCCTAAATCGCGCATCTTCTTTAATGAAGCAATCAACCGGTCGTTATCCCGTTGGTGCAACCCAATTGAGGGTTCATCCAAAATGTAAAGGACACCCGACAAGTTCGACCCAATTTGAGTGGCTAACCTTATCCGTTGCGCTTCCCCACCGGATAGGGTTCGTGCCGAACGGCTCAGCGTCAAATAATCCAAACCAACGTTTTCCAAGAAAGTCAGCCGATCCCGAATTTCCTTTAAGATCGGTTTAGCAATGGTTTCGTTTTGTTCGCTAAAGTGTAATTTTTCAAAAAATGGTAATTCCTTGCTGATCGCCAAGTCAGAAACTTCACCGATGTGCTGACCACCAATTTTAACGGCCAGTGCTTTACGGTTCAGCCGGTAGCCATGACAGGTCTGGCAGGTCAATTCACGGAAGTACTGCTGCATCTGGCCCTGAGTAAAGTCTGATCCCTTGTGATACCGGCGATCAACGTTGTTAACGACCCCTTCAAATGGCGCATCCGTCTCCCGGACCCCGCCAAAGTCACTATCCAAAACAAAGTGGTAATTCTTGCCCTTTGACCCGTACAAAACAAATTGCCGGTCCTCGTCAGCTAGTTTCTCCCAAGGGGTATCCATATCGATATCAGCTTGTTTGCAAGCCTGACGCAGCATTTCTGGATAGTATTTAGAACTGGAATTCCAGGGTGCTAACGCCCCTTCATTCAACGTTTTAGTTACATCCGGAACGATCAGATCAGGGTCCACTTCCAGTTTCATACCCAGGCCATCACAGTCGGGGCAGGCACCATATGGCGCGTTAAACGAAAACAGTCGCGGTTCCAGCTCACCCACCGTAAAACCGCAGATGGGACAGGCATAGTGTTCAGAAAACATGATTGGTTCGCCATCGATCAAATCGGCAACGGCGTACCCGCCACTTAAGCGTAACGCTGCTTCAAAAGAATCGAACAGTCGTGAACGAATGCCTTCCTTGACGACGATTCGGTCAACCACGATATCAATGGAATGCGACTGGTTCTTATTGAGCTCAATTGTTTCATCAACGTCGTGGACTTCGCCATCAACTCGAACCCGCACAAAACCTTCCCGTTTAATTTTATCGAAGATCTTTTTATGCTGGCCCTTTTTGCCACGCACAATTGGCGAGAGAATCTGCAGCTTAGTGCGTTCCGGCAGTGACAGCACCTTATCCACCATCTGTTCAACTGATTGACTGGTAATCTCAGTCCCGTCGTTAGGACAGATCGGTGTCCCAACTCGGGCCCACAGCAACCTTAAATAATCGTTGATCTCAGTCACGGTTCCCACCGTTGAACGGGGGTTTTTAGAAGTCGTTTTTTGATCAATTGAGATTGCGGGTGAAAGCCCATCGATCGAGTCCACATCCGGCTTATCCATTTGGCCTAAAAACTGGCGGGCGTAGGAGGATAAACTTTGAACATAACGCCGCTGACCCTCGGCATATAACGTATCAAAAGCCAATGAACTCTTACCAGAGCCCGATAAACCGGTGACAACGACCAATTTATTTTTGGGAATCTTGACGTTAATGTTCTTTAAGTTATGGGCTCTTGCCCCGTGAATATCAATATAATCATTTGCCAAAAACAATCTCCCCCTCATTACTCACTTAATTATCTAATTCAGCCTTTAATTCCAGTACGGTATCACGCAACGTTGCGGCGTGTTCGAAATCGAGTTTCTTAGCTGCACTGCGCATTTCGTCTTCGAGCCGTTTGATCATGTCTTTTTGCTGTTCCAGTGTCATGGATTCAAAGTCAGTTTCAACAAAGTCATCCTTCTTACCGGCATTCTTATCCGGCTTAGTCACACTGATCAGATCACGAATATCCTTCTTGATCGTCTTCGGTGTAATATGATGTTCCTTATTATAAGCCGTTTGAATCTTCCGCCGCCGGGCAGTTTCGTCCATGGCTTTTTTCATGGAATCCGTCACCGTATCAGCGTACATAATCACCGCACCATGAACGTTCCGCGCGGCCCGGCCCATGGTTTGAATCAGGGACCGTTCGTTACGCAGGAAGCCTTCCTTATCGGCATCCAAAATAGCAACTAAGGAAACTTCTGGCACGTCAATACCTTCACGTAACAAGTTGATGCCGACCAGCACATCGTACTTGCCCAACCGTAGATCACGGATGATCTGGGTCCGTTCCAGCGTTTTAATATCACTGTGCAGATAAGCCACTTTAATGCCCAGATCCTTGAGATAATCACTGAGATCTTCAGCCATTTTCTTAGTTAACGTGGTGACAAAGACCCGTTCGTTAGCATCGATGCGCTTATTGATCTCACCAACCAGGTCATCCATTTGCCCCATGATTGGCCGCACTTCAACCGTTGGATCCAGCAGCCCAGTTGGCCGAATGATCTGCTGAACCACCGTATTTGTCTGGTCCATCTCATAGTCACCGGGCGTCGCCGACATATAAACCACTTGGTTAATGTGTTTTTCAAATTCATCTAGTTTTAACGGCCGGTTATCCAGCGCACTTGGCAGCCGGAACCCGTAGTCGATCAACTGCTGCTTCCGGGAGCGGTCACCATTATACATCCCGCGAACCTGCGGCATGGTGACATGGGATTCGTCCACCACGAGCAGGAAATCTTTCGGGAAGAAATCTAGCAGTGTGTACGGTGGTTCACCGGGTTTACGGCCATCCATAAAGCGCGAATAGTTTTCGATCCCGTTGGTGTACCCCATTTCCCGCAGCATTTCAATATCGTAAGTGGTCCGTTGTTTAAGCCGCTGAGCCTCCAGTAGTTTACCCTCTTTTTCAAAGTGGGCTAGGCGGTCCTTTAATTCAGCTTCAATGCCAGAAATCGCACGGTCCATGATATCATCGTTAGTCATAAAGTGGGTTGCCGGGAAAATGGCCACGTGATCGCGGTCACCAACAATTTCACCCGTTAAGGCATCCACTTCACGGATCCGGTCGATCTCATCACCAAAGAATTCGACTCGCAGGGCCTTTTCATCATGAGAAGCCGGGAAGATTTCCACTACATCGCCGTGAACCCGGAAACGACCACGCTGAAAATCAATATCGTTACGTTCGAATTGAATATCCACCAGCTTACGCATCAGGTCATTGCGTTCAATTTGCTGGCCGACACGCAGGGACACTGTGTGGTTCTTATATTCGGTGGGGTCCCCTAAACCAAAGATCGATGATACTGACGCCACCACGATCACATCGTTGCGTTCCAGTAACGAACTGGTTGCGGAATGCCGCAGCTTATCAATTTCATCATTAATTGAAGAATCCTTTTCAATGTACGTATCACTGGATGGCACGTACGCTTCCGGTTGGTAATAGTCATAGTAACTGACAAAATACTCCACCGCGTTGTTGGGGAAGAATTCCTTAAATTCACCATAAAGTTGGCCAGCCAGCGTCTTGTTATGAGACAAGATCAGCGTTGGCTTATTCACGTTTTTGATCACGTTGGAAATAGTAAAAGTTTTCCCAGTCCCAGTCGCGCCTAACAGTACCTGAGCTTTCTTGCCCTGTTCAATGCCTGACGTCAATTCCTTGATGGCTTCAGGCTGATCACCTGTTGGCTGATACTTTGAAACTAGGTCAAACTGACGATCTTCCTGCCGTTCAATCATAAATGGAATACCCCCTTAATTTCAGTACACGTTAAAAGCAGGAAAGCAGCTGCCTTCCCACATGCGTTCGTCTATTCTAACATAGCGAACATATTTTCGCCAACAAAAGTATTAGGCTTTGTCAACGGTCATCTAAAGGCTGATATAACAGCCTTTTAACGTTAAAATGGCCTATAGCGTCTTTTGATAAATCACCGCATCCATGAACACCGAACCGGCTTTCGTTCGCGTTTCGCTGACTGGTTCAAATTGCGCCTGAGTATAAAATTGCTGACTATCTTGGTCTGCTTTGAGCACCAGTAATTGTACCTGCACGGCGGTCAACTTTTTCAATGTCGCTAAAACTTGGTTGAGGATCTGCTGACGTTCACTCGCCGAGATACTGGTGTCATCCACAAAGAATTGCCCTAACCAAACTAATTGGGGTGCCGGATAGTCAATGGTTAAATCGATTGTTGCAACTAACTTATCAGCCTTAAACAGTCCTAAATAATGTTTCTGATCAGCGGTGGCTTCACTGGCAACCTCATCTAGATCAGCAACGGCTTCCCGTTTGGTCAGCTGATGGTCCAAAAATAGATCAAAGTAGTCTTGCTGCTGTTTTTGTAACTGATAGATCTGGTCTTCATCGTCATGTGTCAGCTCCCGAACATCGTACGAAAGCTGGTTAGCGAGTTGTTTAGCAAGTGTCTGCATAATTGTATCCCCTTTTTAGTTTACAGTTTGACTTTATTATATCGTTTAACGCAACAAAAAGAAGCTGTGACAAAACTCGGTAGATTCCAGAATATAAATTAAACAAGGCCAATTCCGGCGAATTTTGCTGGAATTGACCTTGTTTGATTTATATGGCCGGAATCTGAGTTTTGGCGCGCGATTAGACTATATTGAAGTATTGAACAAATAGACATTTTCTTGCCATCTTCAGTTAAGAATTCAGTTGAAAATATTTACCAATATAGACTTAAATCACAGCATCTTTTTTATCATTTTATGACCGATTTCAGTTACTTAACAGCTGCACCATTGTCAGCTAATGATTCGATATACTTAAATACCTGTTGACCAGCGATACCGCCGTCACCGACCGCCGTCGTAATTTGACGCAGGTCTTTGACCCGGACATCACCAATCGCAAAAATACCGGGGACTTTAGTTTCCATATGGTCGTTAGCTTCGATCCAGCCCGTTTTATCGGTAATCCCAAGGTTAGTAAACTGCTCAGTCTTAGGTAAGATGCCAACGTAAATGAAGACCCCGCTGGCATCGATCGTTGTTTCTTCACCAGTCTGGTTGTTCTTAACTTTCACGCCGGTTACTTTTTTGTCGTCACCGAGAATTTCTTCAACGTTGCTGTTCCAGACAAAGTTCATCTTTTCGTTAGCAAACGCCCGGTCCTGAATGACCTTTTGTGCCCGCAATTGATCGCGACGATGGATCACCGTAACCTTAGAAGCTAATTGCGTGAGGTAAAGCCCCTCTTCAACGGCGGAATCACCACCGCCGACCACGATCACTTCGCGGCCCTTAAAGAAGGCCCCGTCACAAACCGCGCAGTACGAAACCCCACGGCCACCATAAGTTTCTTCACCAGGAACCCCTAATTTACGGTATTCAGAACCAGTCGCAATGACCACGGCCTTGGTTTCATAAGTTTCCGTATCAGTGGTCACAACCTTAGTAGCACCATGGTCCTCAACGGATTCCACACTGCCATAAGCATACTCAGCGCCAAACTGAGTTGATCCCTTATACATATCTTCCGCTAAATCAGGTCCCATCACTGATGAAAAACCAGGATAATTCTCAATTGCTGCGGTGTTATTCATCTGACCGCCATAGATTCCGCGGTCTAACATGAGTACGGATAAGTTGGCACGGGATGCATAGAGCGCAGCGGTCATCCCGCCAGGACCTGCACCAATTACAATCACATCATACTGTTTAGCCATACAACTTCCCCTTTCAGCGCAACACGTGCGACACTGATTAATTTAATTGCTTACTGTAATTTTTCGACGATTTTTAGTTTACTATCTTTTTGTAAGTTTGTCGAGTAATTCGACTGCCAGCAGAATCGCACGTTAAAATTCGGAACGGCCTTCACGCATCATTAAGTCAGAAATGGCGGTGCGAATGTCTTTACCCTCATAGAGGACTTGGTAGATAGCACCGGTAATCGGCATCTCAACGCCGCGCTGCTTAGCTAATTCATAAGCGGCCTTAGTCGTGGCGACCCCTTCGATGACCATGCCCATGGTATCAATCACTTCTTGCAGGCTCTGACCCTTACCTAATTCGTCACCGGCCCGGTAGTTACGGGAATTTTCACTGGTCCCGGTCACGATAATGTCACCGACACCCGCTAATCCAGTAAAGGTCTGCGGGTTAGCACCAAATGACGCACCCAGCCGTGAAATTTCAGCTAGTCCACGGGTCATTAAAGCCGCTTTAGCGTTATCGCCGTAGCCTAATCCGTTTAAGGCACCAGTGCCCAGCGCAATGATGTTTTTCAGAGCAGCCGCAATTTCCACGCCGATCACATCGCTGTTGGTGTAGACCCGGAAATAACGGTTCATAAACAGCTGCTGAACGTGTTTAGCAGCGTCCGCATCCGTGCTGGCCGCAGTCACCAGCGTAATGTCGCGCTTAGCAACGTCTTCAGCATGACTTGGTCCTGATAGCACCGTGATCGATTTTCTAAGTTCAGCTGGAATCTCCTCTGCTAAAATCTCTGAGACCCGTTTATAAGTTCCTTGTTCGATCCCTTTGCTGGCATGAATTATTTGAGGCTTTGTCTGCAATTCTTCGAGGACTTTTTTAACATCGCCCGCCACAGAACGAACGGCTTTGGTTGGCACAACGAACAGCACGGTGGTTGCACCCGTCAGCGCCTGTTTTAAATCTGAATAGGCTATAAGGGTTTCAGAATACGTAAAATCTTTCATATAATGCGTATTAGTGTGCTTTTCGTTAAGCTCTTTGACTTGTTTTGGATTGTATGACCAAAGTGACACCTCATTGCCATTTTCATCCAATAGATTAGCCAAGATACTGCCCCAAGAACCTGCACCTAATACAGCAATTTTTTCAGACATAGTAATTTCTCCTTAGTTTTTAGCCTGCTGGGCCTTTTTTGAAAACGGATTACCGTCCAGATACATGGGAATCCTTGTACCAAGCCGGCGACGGTAAATCATGAGTCCAATTGCACCAATAAACAATATCACGGATAACAGCTGTGATATTCGAATCGTGTTAAACAGCATTAAACTATCCGTTCGCATCCCTTCAATAAAGAAACGGCCAAACGAATACCAGATGACATAGCTTAAAAACACCTCGCCCTGTTTAAACAGCCCCGGCCGATGCCGTAAGCTCATCAGGACAATAAAGCCTAGAATATCCCAAGTCGACTCATACAAAAAGGTCGGCTGGCGGTACGCCCCGTTGATCAGCATCTGAGTGATGATGAAATGCGGTAAATGGAGCCCTTGAAGAAAGCTTAAACTAGTGATCTGGCCAAACGCTTCCTGGTTCATAAAATTACCCCAGCGGCCAATGCCTTGCGCCATAATCACCGTTGGCGCGGCAATATCGAGCATTAGCCAAACCGGAATAAAGCGTGACCGGCAAAAGAAGAAGACCACGATGCCGGCTCCAATCAATGATCCGTAGACGGCAATTCCACCGTCCCAGATACGAATGATTTCTGCCGGATGCTGGGAATAATAGGGCCATTCAAACGCCACGTAGTAGATTCGAGCCGCAATAATGGCCGCGGGTAGCGCCCATAAAATCATGTCGTAGATATCATCGGCTAAAACGTTTCGGCGACCGCCTTCACGAACGGCCAGCGTCACCGCAATTATAACCGCACTAGCAATAATGACGCCATACCAATGAACTTGAATCGGTCCCAGATGAAACGCAATGGGATTTAGTGCTGCGAGAATTCCCTGCAAGGATGCCACCTCTTAACTTTCACTTATTATTAATATTTATTTCTGGTTGGAATTTTTCTTGATCAGCCGGTTTAAATTCTGATCAAACACTTTGGTTGCATCATAACCCATTGAACGGGCCCGGAAGTTCATGGCCGCAGCTTCAATGATAATGGCCAAATTCCGACCGGTTTTAACTGGAATCGAAATTTTAGGAATCTCAACGTCAAAGATCTTTTGGGTTTCTGAATTATTGCCTAGACGATCAAACTTCTTATCCCGAGTCCACGCTTCCAGGTGGACGATCAGTTCAATGTCGGTTGCACTACGAACCGCACCGGCACCAAATAAGTTCATCACATCGATGATCCCAATACCACGAATTTCCAGTAGATGTGACAAAATCGCGGGTGCTTCACCAATTAAGGTCTGTTCATCTTGCTGGTAGACTTCCACCCGGTCATCAGCAATCAGCCGGTGGCCACGCTTAACCAGTTCCAGCGCAGTTTCACTCTTACCAACACCGGAGTCACCAGTAATTAAGACCCCGACACCGTAGATATCAACTAAAACACCATGCAGTGACTGCCGTTCAGCCAATTTACCTTCCAGATAGTTGGTCATGTTACTCAAAACTCTAGAAGTCGTCATTTTAGTGCCCAGAATCGGGATATTGGTTTCCTTGGCCGCCTGAAGCAGTTCTTCCGGCGGTTCAAGCTGCGTTGAGATCACAAATGCTGGCGTTTCGGGCTGGCACATCTGCCGCATGACTTTTAGGAGATCATCATGACTCATGCCCTTCGCAAAGGAAGTCTCAGTAATCCCCAATAGCTGAATCCGTTTAGCCGGGTAGTAGTTAAAGTAACCCGTTAATTCAAGCCCTGGCCGTGAAATATCACTGGTCGAGATCTTCCGGTCGGCTAAGAAATCATCGCCGTAAAGAACATCTAGCCGAATATTTTTAACTAATTCTGCAACTGTTACACTTTCTGCCAAATTATTGACCACTACTGGTACACGATGTGCATGAACTAAAGCGCTGTCACTTTAGTTTCCCGGTTAGCCAACGGGGATTTTATACTCCGTTTAAACATCATTCTCATCAGAAACCATTTTAGCTAACACCAGCCAGTAGTGGCTCGCCCTTCTTTCCAAATCTGGTTCTCATGAGAAATACGGAGGTGATTATCAATTTTTAACGCTACTTATGACCGTGACCGACGTAATTGGAAATGACGGCGTTACACAGCGACATCAAAACGGCTACTAACAGCGCCGTTCCAAATGAACTGAAATGAAAGTCATGACCAATTAGTATCGACGTCAGCTGAAGCATTGCCCCGTTGATCACGATGCTGAATAACCCCAGCGTCACCACGGTAATGGGTAGTGACAAGACTTGCAGCACCGGTTTTACCAATGCGTCTAACACTGATAAAACAAAACTCGCTAATAACGCGATCCACGGACTGGCAACGTAAAAGCTGGTGCTTAAAAAGCCAGCTAATGCCATAAATAACACTGCGTTGATTAAAATTCGAACCCAAAATTTCATAGTCTGCAACTCACTTTTTGTCAGTATCTTCTTCAGTAACATCATGGAGTTCTTTTCGCGAACGTGACTGCTGTCCGGAACCCCAAAAAGTCGTGTGGTGTTTGGTACCAGAATCTTCTGGGATCAATACGGTGAGCAGTAGATAAACGAGTAAGCCAAATAAAATCCGCCCGGGAAAAATCGATAGAACCACATAAATGACCCGTACCAAGGTCTTATTAATGCCAAAATACTCAGCTAAGCCCCCCAGGACACCAGTTAATATTCGGTTTGACGAACGTGTAAGCCGTCGTTTGCTATTCATCAAAAAATCACCTCATTTCTAGTTACTACTTATTAAATAAGTGAACTGTTCTGCAACCTTCAATCATGATAAACGAGTAACTGGATAGTCACTACTAGAATCATTATACCTGCTCCATGGGATATGGACAATTCAACATTACTTTAATGCGGTTTTTACCTTAATTAGCGCAACCTAAATTAACGGTGTAAAAACCATAAAAGTGGCTACGACTTGAGTCTACATTGGTAAGTATTTCAACTGACTTCTTAACTGAAGATAGCAAGGAAATAGCTATTTATTCAATACTTCAATATAGTCTAATCGCGTGCCAAAACTCAGATTCCGGCCATTTAACCCCAATAATGCTTGTCCCGACAAAGTTCGCCGAAACAAGCATTATTGGGGTTAAATTCTGGAATCTACCGAGTTTTGTCACAGCTTGTTTAACATATATCACTTCATTAACTTTAATTCAACAATTTGACCCGTTTTTAGATAAACGATCCATTCACCGACGTTGGTTAAATAATCGGCGATCCGTACAAGGTCAGCCGCGACGTTGTTGTAGTTCATCGCGGCCACTACGACATCGGCATCCGTGGTAATTTCACGGTAGCTATCCCGCATGATCTGATCCCGGTAGTCCACCAGCTGATCATTCACCGTTACTAACGCCTTAGCCGCTTCTTCATCCTTATCAACGTAGGCCTGAATCGCCTGTTTCACCATGTCGGTGGTGAGGTGTCCCATTTCAGCAAGCTGGGTCTCAATCTCCGCTACCCGTGTATTGCCCTTCACTTCAATGGTGGCGTGCGCAATATTACGGGCATGATCACCAGCCCGTTCGAGGTCCGAAACGGCTTTTAAAATGGTCACGACTTCTCTTAAATCAGAAGTCACGGGTTGATACAGGGCAATGATCTCAAAGGATTTCGTTTCCAACTGAATCTCGCGTTCATTGATATCGTGGTCATGGTCAATAATGGTCTGGGCAGCTTCCCGGTCATGATCAATAAAAGCAGCTACCGACTGCTGCACCACGTTGCTGACCAAGATGCCCATTTCGGTAAACCCATTGTCAAGTTCATCTAGTTCTTCATCAAATAAACGTCTCATTGGTAACCTCCTCAGGCTTATCCAAACCGACCGCTAATGTAGTCTTCAGTCTGCTTATGCGCAGGATTCATAAAGATCTTCTTCGTGTCATCAACTTCGATTACTTCACCGTCCATAAAGAAAGCTGTGCGATCCGAAATTCGCGAGGCCTGCTGTAAATTATGGGTCACGGTAATAATGGTGTAATCGGTTCTTAATTTTAACAAAGTCGCTTCAATTTGGCTACTAGAAATTGGGTCTAGCGCACTAGTCGGTTCATCCAGTAAGATGATCTGCGGTGAAACGGCCAGTACCCGTGCAATGCAGACCCGCTGCTGCTGGCCGCCCGACAGCGACAGCGCGCTTTCATGCAGGTGATCTTTCACTTCATCCCAAACAGCTGCCTGCTTCAAACTGGTCTCGACGACTTGGTCTAGCCGTTCATGATCCTTCTCACCGGCTAACTTCAGCCCGAAAATCACGTTATCGTAAATTGAAAAGGGAAACGGGTTAGGCTGCTGAAAGACCATGCCGATCTCTTTGCGTAAAGTCACCAGATCAGTCTGGGGCGCGTAGATATCCTGACCACGGAATTTGATTGTCCCCGTAATGGTGACATCGGGAATTAAATCGTTCATGCGGTTTAGGGTTCTGAGATACGTCGACTTACTGGAACCAGAAGGCCCGATCAAAGCCGTGATCCCGCCCTCGTCAAACGAAAGGTCAACGCCTTTGAGGGCTTCTTTTTGACCGTAGTAAACGTGCAGATCATGGATTTCTAATAGTTTAGTCATGGCAGCCTCCTAGCCAAAGTCCCCAGCAACGTAGTTATTCGTCAATTGGACTTGAGGGCTCGTAAAAATTTGTGACGTTTCGTCATATTCAAGTGCCCACCCCATGTTAAAGAACGCGGTGTAGTCGCTGATCCGGGCAGCCTGCTGCATATTATGGGTCACAATAATAATGGTGTAGTCGTTTTTTAACTGCAGCAGGGTTTCCTCTAATTTGCTGGTAGAAACCGGATCCAGCGCGCTAGCTGGCTCATCTAACAGTAAAATATCCGGCTTAACGGCCAGTGCCCGGGCAATACATAACCGCTGCTGCTGACCGCCTGAGAGCGCTAAGGCACTTTTTTTCAGCTGGTCCTTAACTTCATCCCAGAGTGCGGCCTGTTTTAAGCTGGTCTCTACCGCCTCATCTAACGTCTGCTTATCGGTAATACCACGCCGCTTCAAAGCGAAAGTAATGTTGTCATAAATTGATTTGGGAAACGGGTTGGGACGCTGAAAGACCATCCCGATTCGTCGACGCATTTCGTAAACATCAATTTCTGAGCGGTTCACATCAACACCGCGATAGAGGATTTCCCCCGTTACCCGGGCAACCCCGTCGTTCATCCGGTTCAGTGATCTTAAAAAGGTCGATTTTCCAGAACCAGATGGCCCGATCAGTGCCGAAATTTGATGTTCCAGAAATTTGAGGTCAGCTTCATGGATAGCTTCGTTGTCACCATAGTAAACGTGCAGCTGCTTGGTTTCCAGCACGATTGGTTCTGAAATTTTTAGACTGGGATCGACAATGTTGCGTGCCAGCCACCCGTCGTCTGAATGCGGGCTTGAAGGATTAATTAGCATTTTCCATACCTCCTAATAATATTCATTGTATCCTAACCCGCTGTTAACCGTTTAAATAGTCGGTGACCAACGAACCGGGCCAATAAATTAAAGGCCAGAACCGAGATGACCAACACGGCAGACGACCCGGAAGAAATCGCCTTCGCGTCGGGCATGATCCCTTCTGAGTTAATTTTCCAGATGTGAACGGCTAGAGTTTCTGCAGGCCGCATCGGGTTCAATGGACTCGCAATGTTAAACGGATTCCAGTCGGTAAAGTTCAGGGCTGGTGCGCTTTGCCCAGCAGTGAAGATCAAGGCGGCAGCTTCCCCAAAAATACGGCCGGCACTCAAGATCACCCCGGTTAAAATAGTGGGCAACGCGGCCGGCACAATAATGTGGAGCACCGTTTCCCATTTTGAAAGGCCCAGTGCCAGGCCGCCTTCACGCTGTTCATCGGGAACGGCTGCCAGTGCTTCCTCAATGCTGCGTGTCAGTAACGGTAGGTTAAAGAACGTCAGGGCAAACGCTCCGGACAGGATCGAAAAACCAAACCCAAACTGGACCACGAAGATCAAGAAACCGAAGAGTCCGACCACCACCGATGGCAGCGAACTTAAAATTTCAATGGCTGTCCTAACTAATGACGTCACCCAATTTTGTTTAGCGTATTCGTTTAAATAGATGCCGGCCCCTAACGCGATTGGAAAGGAAATCAGCATGGTTAAAATTAACAGATAAAACGAATTAAACAACTGGATGCCGATACCGCCACCACTAGTGAAAGCTCTGGCTGGCGAAGTCAGAAAATGCCAGCTCAATGCCGGTAGGCCACTAATGATGATGTACCCTAATAGCGCTGCTAAGATCACCACAATGGTACTGGCAATGACGTAAAGCACCGTAATTGCCACGCGATTACTTAATTTCGGGTTCATTTCGACATTGCCCCCTTCCGACCAATCATGCGGATCACGAGGTTAAAGATGAGCGACATGACCAGCAGAACTAACGCTAACGACCACAGTGCGTTATTTTGCAGTGACCCCATCACCGTGTTGCCAATACCGGTAGTCAGTACAGATGTCAGCGTTGACGCCGGTGAAACCAGACTCGTTGGCATTAAAGCCGCGTTACCGATCACCATCTGTACCGCTAACGCTTCACCGAAGGCCCGAGCCATTCCAAACACAATGGCGGTCAGCATCCCTGGCGTTGCGGCTCTTAAAACCACCTTATAAATCGTTTGCCACTGGGTGGCCCCCAACGCCAAAGCAGCCTCGCGGTAGTACCGCGGTACTGAACGTAAGGCGTCAACACTCATGGAAGTGACTGTTGGCAGGATCATGACGAACAGCACAAACGTCCCCGCTAAGATACCAAACCCGCTGCCGCCAAAGACACTGCGAACAGCTGGTACGACAACTGTCAGCCCAATAAAGCCATAGACTACTGAAGGAATCCCTACCAGCAGCTCAATCACTGGCTGTAATAATTTGGCGCCCCGATGCGGTGAAATTTCATTCATAAAGATCGCCGTTCCAATCGCAAAGGGCGTTGCCAATAGTGCTGACAAGATCGTCACCACAAACGACCCGCTGATCATGGGTAAGGCGCCCACTTCAGGCTGACCCTTGGCATTCGTCACGTTGGGGTTCCAATTCTTACCCGTTAAAAAATCAATCCAATTAACGTGGTTGGTAAAAAAGGTGGACAGCCCCTTAGAAGCCACAAAAATGATAATTGCAAAAACGGTAAGTGTGATCAGCATCAAGGCTAGAAAGCTGACCGTTTTCCCCAGCCGTTCCAGCTTAGCCGCTTTAGACCGTTTAAGAAGCTGTTTTTGTAAGTTATTATTCATGATCAGCCTCCACTCGGTGCACTTCTCCTTGCCCATCACGGGTAACCTTCATATCCGCCATACTGATATAGCCTAACCGCCGAACCAGCGTATTTTGAATTGCATTCGATTGCACGTACTGAATAAATTCTTTGGCTAATGGCTGCGGATTGCGCCCCGTGTACATATGCTCGTAAGACCAGATGGGCCACTGGTTATCAGCCACGTTTTGATTCGTCGGCTGAATCCCATTTAAGCTAACTGCTTGAACCGTTTTATCAACGTAGGAGAAGCCAACATAACTAATTGCGCCTGGAGTAGTCGCGACGATCTGCCGAACCATCCCGGAAGAATCCTGTTCCTGTGCGGCGATACTGCGCTGACCTTTCAACCCAAAGCGTTCAAATGTCGTACGCGTTCCACTGCCTTGAGCCCGGTTTAAGATGACAATTTTTTGATCTTTGCCACCCACCTGAGACCAATTGCGTACCTTTCCGGTAAACACCGCAATCAGCTGGTCTGTTGTTAACCGGGTAATTCCCGTCGAGTGATTGACAATGGGCGTGATTCCCACAACGGCTACGCGATGATCTTGCAATCGAGAAGCGACAATGCCCTTTTGCTCTTCAGCAAAGACGTCGGCATTGCCAATATCAACCGCTCCTTCCTGAACCTGGCTCAATCCCGTACCAGAACCGCCACCCTGAACGTTGATAAACGTGCCCAGATGATGATTGGCATAATCTTCCCCAGCTGCTTCTACCAGTGGCTGCAAAGCGGTGGAGCCGACCGCGGTAATTGTCATATTAGCCTTATTAACTTGCCTAGTCTGGTAGGCCCAGCCGCCTAAAATAACCAAGCCAACCAGCAGCAGGCATTCAATCCACCGCTTCTTTTGCATGTTCAAGCCCCCATTTCATCTTTCAAAATCAGTATATCGAGACATTGTAAATGTAATGTACATATCTTTGTAAAGGTTATGTAAACATTCGTTGTTTTTACCTATACCAATCTAATTTTAGACAAAAAGGACCCCACATATTCAATGACCTGAATATCTAGGATCCTACAAAATAATCTGCTTATTACGATTTAATTGGGAATGTAACGGTAAAAATACTGCCGACACCCCGCTGACTTTCAACTGATATTTGGCCCTGCAGTGACTGGACCAATTCCAACACAATGGCCAAGCCTAAGCCCGTACCGCTAACCACCTGATTGGTTCGCGAACTATCCACTCGGTAGAACCGTTCAAAAATTCTGGCCTGTTCGTTTTGCGCAATGCCGATTCCAGTATCAGCCACTTTCAAGGTCCAATCATTGGCTGTCGCCGCATAAGTGACCGTGACTGAACCGCCGTCACGATTGTACTTGATTGCGTTCGACATTAAATTTTTGATGATTTCAACGAGTTTCTTTTCATCCGATTGCTGATTCTGACCTGCCGGCACCTGATTATGCAGTGTCACGTGCTTCATCGCCGCGATCTGCTGTAACGTGCTGATCTGTTCGTCAACGAGTTCAGAAATATCCAGGCCAGCCATTTTTTGCTGCGAAATTGATTGTGACTCGATCCGCGAGATCGATAGCACATCTGTAATCAATTCCGTTAGCCGCTTACTTTCCTTTTGAATAATGTCTAAAAATTGATTTAACGTTTCCGGATCATCCTTAGCGCCGTCTTGCAACGTTTCAGCAAAACCGGCAATGGCTGTCACTGGTGTTTTGAGTTCGTGAGAAGCATTGGATAAGAAGTCCAGTTGCATTTTTTCAACCGCGTAAATTTCCGTCACATCATACAGCAAAACCAAAATTTGAAAAAAATCTTCAGAAGTTGACGTGTAGATGACCGAGACTTCGACCCGCTTTTCCGCTGGTACCCCGGGCAAGGTGATCACTTGACGTTTGGATTTTTTGGTGCTAAAAACTTGGCCGATCAAAGAAACCAGTTCGAACTGATGAATATCCTGCGTATAGGGATGCCGCCTGGGGCTGATCTCCGTTTGTAAAAATTCCGCCATGGCTGAATTGGCCATTTCAACTTTACGATAGTTATCGATCACCATGACCCCAATCGGCAGGTACGCCAAGAGCAGCCTTAATTCTTCACTCTGCTGGGCATGGTTGCGTAATGCCTTTTGCTGATGCGTCTGCAGCTGATTAATGGCCATGGCTAAGCCGTAATAATCGTTATCTTTATGCAGTAAAATATGGGCCGGTTCTTCATCTTTTAGCATGCCTTCAACCTTGTGTTTCATCGCGGTAACGGGCTGCTGCCGCTTTCGAAACGCCCAGTTAAAGATACCCACTTCAATGGCTGACACGACTAAATCTAAGATGATCAGCCGCGTCATCACACTTGCAACCTGCCCTGAGCTAATTAGTAACCGGACAACCAGGATAAAGACCACCAGGTTAGTGACACTCGTTATCAGATACTCTAAACCCATCCGTTTAATCATGTTGTGGTGCCTCAAAGCGATAGCCAAAGCCCCGAACCGTCTTTAAATAAACGGGGTGCTTGGGGTCAACCTCAATCTTATCCCGCAAATGCGAGATATGAATATCCACCATCCGCGTCTGGCCGGCGTAATCGAATCCCCAGACGCCTTCCAGCATCTGATCGCGCTTGAGGACCTGATTAGGCCGTTTTACAAGGTAAACTAGGAGTTCAAATTCCTTGGGGGTCAACTTAACTTTACGGCCGTCAACCGTCACACTCACGGTCGATTGATCGATCAAAATATTGCCAATGTGCAGCTGCTGATTTTCATCAAAGCCGTTTTCACCACCAGCATTACTTTGTGTTCGCCGTAAAACCGCCTTTAGCCGTGCTAATACTTCTCTGGGACTGAAGGGTTTGGTAATGTAATCATCCGCCCCCAGTTCAAGTCCAAATACCTTATCAAATTCATCCGTCTTAGCTGTAATCATCAAAATCGGTGTGTCAATTTTTTCCTGTCGCAGTTTTTTTGTGACTTCCACACCATCCATACCTGGCAGCATCAAATCTAACAAAATCGCGTCATAGTGCTTCTTAACCGCTAACGAGGCCGCATCAGGTCCGTTAACCGCCGAGTCCACTTCAAAATTAGCCTTTTCCAAATTATAAGTTAACAGCGTTACGATTGCCGGTTCGTCATCAACAACTAAGACTCTTTGCATAAGGCCCTCCTAATCTTTGAACATGACAATTCCAATCTCATGCGGGGCACCGTCAAAAATGGCGGTTTCGGTAACTTTCAGATCACCTTCTGGCGTCTGAATCTTAAGGTGACAATACGTTGGGTCTAACAATAAAGCTTCGTAAAAATTAGTTTCCGAAGATACTGGCTGCTGGTTGCAAGTCGTAATAATATCACCAACTTGGATATCCATCTTGGCGGCCGGCGTTTCTGGCTTGATGCCTAACACCCGGACACCGTGGTCAACTTTAGAAAACCAAAACGACTGCCGCCGGTCATGCCAGCGTGCTTTAATTAAACAGCCAATATAGCAGACATACGCTAATCCCAGTACAATCGCGGCCACGGACTTACTCAATAGCGATAGACCGCCGCCAATCAGTACCAAGACGCTCAGTATCAGAATCATTTTGGCTAATTTCTTGAAAGCCGTTTTCGGCGCTTGTTTGAAAATTGTCAGATGCAAACCAATCAGTAATGGTAAAAATAGTGGCGTGACACTGGTCGACCCAAATGACAAAACTGGCCAGAATGCTAAATGCGTGCTGATAAAGTTCCCTGGCACTAAGACCAGCATTGGGACCACTAGCAGTTCGTTAAAGGGATAACCCACAATGAGTTTACCGCGCTTCTGCGCAAAAATTTTGGGTGAAGCAAAGCGGCCTCCGATCTTGTGCAGCCAAAAACCAAGCAAGCACAAAACCGCTGCAAATAAAATCACGAAATCAGCCAGATTAACTGCCTTACCGGAAAAATCTAATTGCCGCATCCCAGACATGAGTTGCTGGTTCATATCAAGTTTACTGAACCAGTCATACAATACCACGGATCCGACAAAAAGGGTCATTGGAAGTCGCGCCCCCAGACCGATAATCATCGCAATCAACGCCAAAACGGTGTAACAAACCCACCAGCTGATAGGCACAGTCATGCCCAAAACAAACGAGACGATTGAAAAAATCAGTCCCAGGAAAACACTGTATAGCACAAAATGCCGAACTTCATATTTATCAGAATAAACGGCACTGCCAAAGGTTAATCGTTCCCGCTTGATCCGTTTATCAGCTATCCACCACTCACGAATTAAGCCAGCCCACCAAACCGGTTGAGCCACTAAACTTAATATCAATAATCCAATTGTCATTATCAACACCTGCATTTTCATTATCTGTTTCTAAAAGCAGTATAGCATAAACCTACTACAACCGTTTTCTTAGCGTGAAAGTCCGGTTTAAAAGTTATATAGCAGTTATGGTATAGGGCGTTAACTATTTAGACTGTAAAGAAAAGCGCCTAACAACTCTTATAAAGAATGGGTTAGACGTTTTTCGTCATCAATCAGGGTTAGCTTGCTCTAACTGATACTGTAAATAAGCGTTAATAAACGGATCGAGATCGCCGTCCATCACTGCTTGACCATTACCGGTCTCGTAATTGGTCCGGTGATCTTTCACCATGGTGTAGGGGTGGAAAACGTAGGAACGAATCTGAGAACCCCAGCCAATATCAAGCTGTTCGCCTTCAATGGCTGCCTTCTTAGCCGCCTTCTTCTCCTCTTCACGTTCGTACAATTTCGCTTTCAGCATATTCATGGCCGTTTGCCGGTTTTGCAGCTGGGAACGCTGCGCTTGGCTGGCCACCACGATACCGGTGGGCTCATGAGTAATTCGAACCGCTGACGACGTTTTGTTAACGTGTTGGCCACCAGCACCGCTGGCACGGTAGACGTCCACCTTTAAGTCAGCTGGATTGATCTCAATATTCACAAACTCGTCTAGTTCCGGCAGCACATCAACTGACGCAAACGAGGTGTGACGCCGCCCAGCCGAATCAAATGGTGAAATCCGGACTAACCGGTGAACGCCCTTCTCCGAACGCAGATACCCGTAAGCATTATGTCCCGAAATTAGAATCGTCACGGAACTGATTCCAGCAACTTCACCGGCTTGATAATCCAGCGTCTCAACGGTAAAACCGTGCTGTTCAGCCCAACGCGTATACATTCGAAGCAGCATTGACCCCCAGTCCTGCGATTCAGTCCCGCCAGCGCCGGGATGAATTTCCAAAATGGCGTTGTTCGCATCATACGGTCCGTTTAACAAGAGGTTCAGCCGGTATTGATGCAGATTTTTCTTAAGCGTTGCTAGATTTTCTTCTAGCTCATCTTGCACATCCGCATCCGGTCCCTCCTCCAGTAGCTCAACCGCCACCGAAACGTCATCTAGCTGATCTTTTAAGCTCTGATATGATTCTGACTTGGCTTTCAGCTGATTCGTCTCATCGATCAGCTTCTGAGCTCTGGGTTGATTATCCCAGAAACCCGGTTCAGCCATCTTAGACTCATTGATTGAAATACTTTCATTCAAGGCATCTAAGTCAAAGTGACCTCCCAAAGCCATCGATTTCACTTGTCATGGCTTTTATATCGTGTTTAATATCGCTTAATTCCATATTATGACCTCCACGCTTCATGTGCTAAAGCAACACGCAATAACACATAAGCTATCATTTTCTCTAGATACTAAAAATCCGCATGACCAGAGCCATACAGATTTTTCAGTTGATTAACGCTTAATATTTTGACGAATTTCGGACTTCATGAACAGCCGAGTTGCATCATAGTCGATGTCGGCAATCATTTCTTCAAACATCCGGTAACCATCTTGTTGATATTCAACTAAGGGGTTCAATTGACCGTAACCACGTAACCCAATTGAGGTCCGCAGTTGATCCATGACGTCAATGTGATCGGTCCAATGAGAGTCAACCACTCGCAGAATAACCACTTTTTCAAATTCAAGCATTTGTGCTGGATCGTAAAGCTGCTTTTGCTTTTCTTCATAAACACCTTCAGCCAAACTCTTCAGCAATTCCTTGATCTGATCAGCATCCTTATTCTTAAAGTCGTCTAACTTAACTTTATCAGGGCTGACCAAGGCGGAAATCGCAAAGTCTAGGATCGTACTCAGATCCCAATCCTTTTGTTCACCTTGCGTATGCAAGTTGACCACCCGATCGATCGTCCGGTCAAACATTGGTGTAATGACCCATTTTAATGACTTTTCTTCATCGATAACGTCATTACGTTGCCCGTAGATCACTTCACGCTGAGCCCGCATAACATCATCGTACTGCAGCACGTTCTTACGAGAATCATAGTTGTTACCTTCAACCCGCTTTTGTGCTGATTCAACTTGACGGCTGATCATTTTACTCTTGATCACGGCATCGTCGCCTTCAACGTTCATCCGTTCAAGGAAGGCCTTGACCCGGTCAGTCCCGAACCGACGAAGCAGGTCATCTTCAAGTGACAGGTAGAACTGAGTCAAACCAGGATCACCTTGACGGCCAGAACGGCCACGCAGTTGATTATCGATTCGTCGTGATTCATGTCGTTCAGTCCCCAGTACCACGAGTCCGCCTAATTCACGAACACCGGGTCCCAGCTTGATATCAGTCCCACGACCGGCCATGTTGGTGGCAATCGTAACCGCACCACGTTGACCGGCATTCATAATGATATCGGCTTCCTTGGCATGGTTTTTCGCGTTCAAAACAACGTGCGGAATATTCTCTTTATCTAGCAGTTGTGAGATATATTCAGACGTTTCGACCGCAACCGTCCCAACTAAGATTGGCTGACCCTTTTCATGCAACTCTTTAATGCGGTCAGCAACCGCGTTAAATTTAGCTTCCAAAGTTGGGTACAGCACGTCTGGTTCATCGATTCGAATAACCGGCTTGTTGGTTGGCACAGAAATAACTTCCATGTTGTAAATTTCACGGAATTCTTCAATTTCCGTCCGGGCAGTCCCCGTCATACCAGCCAGCTTATCGTACATCCGGAACATGTTTTGGTAAGTGATGTTGGCCATGGTCTTGGATTCTTCTTGAATATCCACGCCCTCTTTGGCTTCAATCGCTTGATGCAGTCCGTCAGAATAACGACGGCCTTCCATGACACGACCAGTAAATGAATCAACGATCAAAACTTCGCCGTCAGAAACCACGTAGTCCTTATCGCGAAGCATAATGAAGTTCGCCCGTAAGGCTTGATCCAAATGGTGGGTCAAAGCAGTGTTGTCAGTATCGTAAAGGTTCTTAAGGTTAAAGTATTTTTCAGCTTTAGCGATGCCGCCTTCAGTTAAGGACACACTCTTAGATTCCAGATCGATCTTAAAATCAGTATCTTCATGCAAGGTCTTGGCAAATCGGTCAGTTCGTTGATACAGCTGTGAAGTCCCTTCAGATTGACCAGAAATGATCAGTGGTGTCCGGGCTTCATCGATCAGGATCGAATCCACTTCATCGACAATGGCAAAGTTTAATGGTCGCTGAACCATGTCTTCCTTATAGACCACCATGTTGTCACGCAGATAATCAAACCCGATTTCAGCGTTAGTGGAATAGGTGATGTCAGCATTATAAGCCGCCCGCTTTTCTTCAGGTGACTTTTCAGTTAAGTTCAGGCCAACACTTAAGCCCAGCCAATTATAAAGTTCACCCATTTCAGAAGCGTCACGAGATGACAGGTATTCGTTAACCGTCACAACGTGAACCCCTTTACCAGACAATGCGTTTAAGTAAACTGGCATTGTGGCTGTCAAGGTCTTACCTTCACCAGTCTTCATTTCGGCAATGTTACCTTCATGAAGCACGATGCCACCCATGATTTGCACATGGAATGGGTATAAACCAAGCACCCGCTTGGCACCTTCACGAGCAACCGCAAAGGCTTCTGGTAGTAAGTCATCTAGGGTTTCCCCATCTTGATACCGTTTTTGAAATTCTGGTGTTTTTGCTTTTAATTCGTCATCAGATAAATTTTCGTACTGTTTAGAGTAGTCGTTAACTTTATCTGCTATTTTGCTGATTCGTCGAAGTTCACGTTTATCACTTTCGACCCAGCGTCGTAAAAAGTTAGCCATTCTTGATTCCCTTCTGTTAATGTGTTCTCAATTATTATCATTCATTTGATTGCATACCAATCATTAGTCTAACATTTATACGTCAGTTTTAAAACTGATTCACTGGTTATATTTTTTAAAAAATGGTGACAGCCGCTTTACAGGGAGAATACAAAGGGACCGCAGCCCTCATAAAACGGCTTCGATCCCTTCACAATTAGTTTCAATTATAATTAATCGCCGGCTTCAATCAAGCCATAACGTCCATCGTTACGACGATAGACAATGTTAACGGCATCGGTATCAGCATCTTCATAGATAAAGAAGTCGTGCCCCAGCATATCCATCTGCAGAATTGCTTCTTCATTGTCCATTGGTTTTAATGAAAGCCGCTTCGTCCGAACAACTTCTAACTTCTTACTGTCATCAGTATCTTCGTTGTCAGCAGCTTCTGGTGTAAATTCAAGATTCTTGAAGCCCTTTTCACGGGACTTACGGTTGACCTTTGTCTTGTATTTGCGGATCTGACGCTCTAGCTTATCCGTAACCAAATCAATACTTGCATACAGATCTGGGGACGTCTCTTCTGCTCGTAAGGTTAAATAAGGTAGCGGAATCGTAACTTCCACCTTTGAATCCTTGTTTTGGTACACCTTCAGATTAACATGAGCAGTTGAATCAACGCTTTGCTCAAAATACTTCTCAAGCTTGCTGATCCGCTTTTGCACGTAATCCCTGATTGCCTGAGTGACCTCAATGTTTTCACCACGAATATTGAATGTGAGCATAGAACTTCTCTCCCTTCCACAACAAACAAAAGTTAATTTAAGCCTACCTGAAACCACCGCTTAAATGTTTGTTTTGTTTATAGCTTAATTATAATAGAAAGCGCTACAATACACAATAGTTTACGGCTGAGAACCGCATTATTCTGGTCATTAATATTTTATCCGTGGGCTAAAGTAAGCCCCGTAACCTCACTGGCACCAGCGTCTAACAGCAGTTTAGCAGCGTGGCGAATGGTCCGGCCAGTCGTATAAATATCGTCCACGATCAAAATGCGTTTTTTATTAAATTTTTCACGGTCTAAATTAAGCGTAAATGGCTGTTTCGTCTGCAGACGCTGTTGGCGATTTTTTGCCGATTGCGGCTGTCGTTTATCGCGTTCCAAAGTCTTGAGTCCGTCCGTTGTTTTGAGCTGCTCCAAGAATCCCGCTACCTGATTAAACCCGCGCTGACGTTCAGTGGCTTGATTGATGGGAATTGGGATCACCAGGTCAGCGTTAACCTGGCTTACCGCCTGACAGAATTGCGCTTGAAATACTGCCCGTAACCGGTAATCCCCATAAAATTTATACTGTGACATAAATTGCTTCAACAGGTCATTATATTGATAAAGCGCCCGGTTTTTAAATTCCGGCAGCCCCTGCCAGCGCACACAGTCGCTGCAGAGCTGATTCGGCCATAACCGACCGCACCCCGTGCACGACTGGTCAGTTGGAATTGCTTCGAAACCATTTAAGCAGGTCTGACATAACGGGCTGTTTTCCAATGGCCGAAAATTTAACAGCTGCCACAGGGTTGGCTGCCGCAGCTGATCACGGTGACACAGGATACATTCAGTCATGATCACGTCCCCCTAACAGACCCTCTCGTCGTGCTTTTCGGTTAACAAATCGAATTTGCCGACGGGCTTCTTTAATCGGCTGCGTCTGACTATCAGCAAAGAATTGGACTAACCCCGTGGGATAAGTTGCTTTTCTGCCAGCTCGACCCGCGATCTGGACTAATGCTGCCGTCGAGAACACCCCATCATCCGCGCCCAGCACGATCACGTCAATGTTGGCAAAGGTCACGCCCCGTTCCAAGATCGTGGTGGTCACTAAGCAATCCAGCTCGCCGTCTCGCATCCGTTGAACCTTGGCGTGGCGTTCTGGGTCACTGGCATGAACGGTAGCCAACTTTAGCGCTGGAAAATTCTGGGTTAAAGCAGCCGCCAAAGCAGCTAAGTCTTTAACGTGCGGTACAAAAATCAAGAATCGTCTTTGATTGGTAACGATTCGGTTGAGTGTTCTTTTAACTGCGCCTGGCAGACGTTTTTTCTGTAGTGAACGGCGCCATTGGTTAGTTAATTTTAGCTGGATTTCCGGCAGTGGGTGCCCATGATACCGCGCGGGCAAGTAACTGACCGAAATTTTTTGCTGCCGTTCTTGTCGCTGCAGTTCTTTACTGGGTGTCGCGGTCAGATACAGCAACGCGCCAGTCAGTTTTTTCGCCCGCTCAGCCGCAAAGGCCAAGCCCGGATCAGCAGCAAACGGGAAAGCGTCGACTTCATCGATCACGAGAACGTCAAAAGCATGGTAAAATCGAAGTAGCTGGTGAGTGGTGCAAATTGTGAGCTGACGATAGTCATATGAACCTGGCATCTCACCATACAAAACAATTTGCGGGATGCTGGCAAACGCGGCTTGTAGACGTGGCGCTAATTCTAAACAGACGTCCACTCTAGGAGAGGCAATGGCGACTCGCAGTCCCTTCATTAACGCCTGCTCAATTCCGTTAAACAGCATTTCGGTTTTGCCGGCGCCGGTCACTGCCCACAGTAAATGGGTCTGACCAGCAGCAAAAATTGCACTGATTTCTTGACTGCAAGCAGCCTGAGCAGGCGTCAGCTGGCCGGTCCAGCTTAACTAACTTAGCAAACTGGTTGGGCTCTGGCAACGACCAGAGCCACTGATCAGACGTCACCCGGCCTAACTGAAAACAGTGCGGGCAATAGTAATTATTCCGCGGCAGTTGAACCGTTTGTTTCACCGTTCGTTGACCGCAGCGCTGACAGATTGCCCACTGCGCCGTCAAGGTCATCGCTGGCCGACGTAATAGTTTGGGCTGCCATTCAGCGACGTTCGGCATTGTGTCGGCCAATAATTGCCGACCAAATAACTGGGTTGCTTGCATCATCCTCACCTCTTATCAAGATAACTACGCAAGAAATGGAGTAATAAACTGATGTCAAAAAATTATTTAACGATCAAGGCCAGCGGTTCCCATGAGCTGGAAATTAAAAAATCACGCTTTATCTGCAGCGTGCAACGAGCGACTACTAAAGAGACTGCTGATGTGTTTATTGAATCAGTCCGCCAAGCCAATCCCAAAGCCAACCATAACTGCTTTGCTTACATGCTTGGTGAACACGACGAGATTCAACGGGAAAGCGACGACGGTGAACCTTCTGGGACCGCTGGCGTGCCCATCCTAGAAGTTTTAAAACGGATGGCACTGCACGATGTGGTTGCCGTGGTCACCCGTTACTTTGGCGGTACCAAGTTGGGCGCCGGCGGTCTGATTCGGGCGTATAGCAACTCAACATCACGGGCCATTGAACAAGTTGGTTTAGTCAAAAAAGTGCTGCAGCAAGATCTCATCCTCACCGTCTCCTATGCCAACTACGAAAAATTAAACTACCACCTTGAACAGCAGCAAATCAACGTGGTCAACACCGACTATGGTAGCGACGTTCAGGTGACTATCGCAGCTGATTTAGCCCTAGTTGATCAAGTTCAGACCAACATCATGAACCTGCTTTCTGGGCAGGTCACGATCAAAGCCAGTGATGAACACTACCATGAAGTTGACGTTCCGGTTTATCCGGATGCTGACACTGCCAAAGACTGACCACTAAATTTAACCGACTAAAAAAAATTTGTGACTTAAGTCGATATTGGTCAATATTTCAACTGACTTCTTAACTGAAGATAGCAAAAAAATGTCTATTTATTCAATACTTCAATGTAGTCTAATCGCGTGCCAAAACTCAGATTCCGGCCATTTAACCCCAAAAGTGCTTGTCCCGACAAAGTTCGCCGGAACAAGCACTTTTGGGGTTAAATTCTGGAATCTACCGAGTTTTGTCACAGCTTCACTCAACTCAATGTGAATTTTTTGAAGTCGTCCCTTTGACGATCCGCTTGATCCAATTTAACAAGGGCTGGCGGTTAACACCAACTAACCCGATTGCTTCCACAAATAACTCTAATCCCACCAAACTGGCGATGGTCAAACAAATGATGCCCCAAGTTGGTGAAATGGGATACATCAACGAAATAAAGGCGAAGATCAACGCAATCCCGTAAATCACTAACACGGTTTGCCGATGCGTTAAGCCAATTTGCATCAACCGGTGATGCAGATGGTGTTTATCCGCGTGAGAAATTGGCTGCCGATTCAGCATTCTGCGAAGAATTGCATACACCGTATCCGTAATGGGTACCCCCATGATCACCACCGGAATGATCAACGAAATAAAAGTGACATTTTTTAACCCGTAGAGCGAGAAGACTGACATCATGAACCCAATGAACAGCGACCCGGTATCACCCAGGTAAATTCGCGCAGGGAAAAAATTATAGGGCAAAAAGCCGATCATCGCGGCCACTAAGGCAAAGATGCTGATGCCCACAAAGGTATTGGCCACGTTCAAGAAAAACAGCCCGGTGATCCCCATCGTTGATAAGGCGATGATGCCCACCCCGGTTGCAAGACCATCCAGGCCATCGATCAGGTTCACGGCATTCGTAATCGCTAATATCCAGATCCAGGTGATCGGCAGGCTAAGCCAGCCTAGCGAAACCATCCCAACGAAGGGAATCGTCAGGTGACTCATTTTGACCCCAGCAGCAAAGTAGACCACTAACGCCGCAATGGAAATCCCCAGAACTTTCTGCCGTGGCTTTAGTTCGAAGATATCGTCGATGATCCCGGTGGCAATAATCACGCATTCACCAGCCAGCACGCCCCATAACTGACGCGTCGGAATTTGAAACCTTAACAGGAAGACAGTGGCAAAGGTATAGGAGAGAAAAATCGCTAATCCACCCATTGTTGGCATTGGCACCTTATTCACTCTTCTTGCATTTGGTTTATCGATTGCTCCCACCCGGAACGCCAGCTTTCGGACGAACGGTGTCAGGATAGCGGATAAAATCATAGTCGCAACCAAACTGACGATGATTTCGAATTTCATAATAGTTTCCTCTCTTCATGACACATTGGTACTATTATACAAATCGCTTTCAGTAAACACAATCATCCATCAGAATTTTTTCAATAAAACGATTAAAAAATTGAACAATCTTTGTGATGAAAGGCTTTATTACACAAGTAAAAAATTTCAGTAATCGTTTACACAATGGCTATTACCTTGCGTTTTGTTTTAGCAGTAACTATACTGTTGTTGTGAAGTGAAAACGCTTTACTAGTTTGTGAATCTCTTCGGGTTTGAACTTTGCTTTTGAAAGGGGTGTTTGATTATGGCAAGTAATCAAGAAGCTACTAAGACCGCTGCAACTGAGCATGAACCAGCACCGATCTTACAGCAAATGGGCATATTTGCAGGCGTGTTATTTGTTTCCTCACTCATTTCACCATTATTCCCTAAGTCATTTCCTGTTCCAACTCCAGTTATTGGTCTGATTTTAATGTATGTGCTATTAGCATCACACATTATTAAGTTATACCAAGTTGAGAAAATGGCTGATTTTCTAATTAGCTTGATTGCTTTCTTGTTTGTCCCATCTGGTATTCAAATGGCCAATTCATTGAATGTCTTTACAGATGACGGCGCTTTGACGGGTGTTATGCTGATTGTGACTATTATCTTAGCAACTGTTATCCTGCTAGTTGTAATCGCATATACCACCGCTGGATTTATGGCTATCAGTCGAAAAGTCTTCCACAAGACGACCGATATCCAGTAATTCAGTAACTCTCCCAACTATAGAAAGGATTGAGTTAAATGACCTGGGTGAATTTTTTCGGTAATGCATTAGATCCGAAAGTTGGTGGAATGGCGTTCTTTGGTATTTTCCTGTCGCTGGCTGTCTTCCTTATCGGTAAATATTTATTTAAAATTTCAAAGGGATTCTTCTTATTCCAGCCATTATTTGTTGGTATGGTTTTAGGTATTTTTATTCTTTGGCTCATGGCTAAATGGTTCGGCGTTTCACTGCCAACCTTCTATCAATCCGCTTATAAGCCAGGCGGTGACATCATCTTCTGGTTCTTAAACCCTGCTACGATTGCCTTTGCCATTCCGCTGTACCGCCGGAATGACGTGGTAAAGAAGTTCTGGTTAGAAATTATTTTGTCACTGATCGTTGGGATGATTATTTCATTATTTATCATCTACTACGTTTCAAAGCTCCTCGGTCTTGACAATACCATGATTGCTTCAATGCTGTCACAAGCTGCCACGACTGCGATTGCGATGCCGATTTCTGGTGCCGTTGGTGGTATTCCGGCCGTTACCGCGATGGCATGTATCATCAACGCCGTCTTGATTTACGCCTTAGCTGATTTCCTGATCAAGATCTTCAGGTTAAACAGCGATCCAGTTGGTGCTGGTTTAGGTTTAGGAACTGCCGGCCATACGGTGGGTTCAGCTAAAGCCGTTCAACTCGGTTCCATCCAAGGTGCCATGGCTTCTATCGCCGTCGTTGTCATCTCAATCGTCGTCGACATTGTCGTACCGCCATTTGCGCACATGATGGGCTTATTCTAAATTAAATTGATTGAAACAAATTTCTCAACTACAAACTACAGATAAGAAGCCGCCAAGATTAATTTTTGACGACTTTTTTGATTGCCATCAGGATAGGCCTAATAAATTAACCCTATGCAATAGTGTCGGATTTATCTTTGATACACACTATGTCTATCTGGTAAGAAAACTTAGTACCATAATTTTGTCCTTGATGCAATTTTCAATCTGGTCAAAACCAAGCACCCAAGCAGCTTCCATTGACGTCTTACTATCTAAATAACACATTGAAGTCCGTAAACAGTCTCATAAGGCTTTGCATTGGAATGTCAACGCTCCTCGTCTTACATAACAGCACCATAGTTAAAGCTCACCAATTGGCCACATATGTTTCCCTATTTATCAACTTTCTGAATACACCTGAAAACTTCCATATCATTATAGCCGACCGTTCGATCAAATCATATCCAGTTGATATTTTAAATACCACAAGGGTGTAATATTCACCCCCTTTACACAGCAAAAGCACCTCAACCAATACTGATTGAAGTGCTTTTAATCTAAACGTAACTATCTCTTTAAGTGGTAGCTATAAGTTGACACAATAATGTTTTGCCGCGTATTTAAGGCTGAACGCAGTCTCAAAGCGGTCTGGTTATGCAAAATATTTTGCCAAGGCCGGCGTGGTACGAATTGCGGGACCAATACCGTCGTGGTAAAGTTCCGCTCAGCAGCCCGTTTAGCGATCACATCGCAGAACCGCAACGTTGGTGTGATGATTGACCGGTAAGACGAGTGAATATCAACGAACCGAACATCCGGGAATTCAACTTTGAATTTCTGTGCGGTTTTATGTTCCTTGCGGGGATTTTCATCAAATGACACGTGCATGGCGATCACGTAATCACCGACGGACCGTGCGTAATCAATAGCGTGCGCAGTTACCTGAGTCACATCACTGACCAGAACGATCACCGTTGCCCCATCGTAATGGCGCTTTACCGCGTCACTATTTTCACTCACCCGTAACTGGTGGGCGACGTTGATGTAGTGTAAATGAATCCGGTAGAACATGTAGATCAGCGCTGGCATCACGATCAAGTAAGGCCAGACGTTGCCAAAATGGAGCCAGAACAAGAAGACCACCAGGGCAAAGGAAATAAACGCCCCAACAAAGTTAATGATGGCTTTAAGGCCCCACTTACCCTCACGCACTCTAAACCAGTGGCGAATCATACCGGATTGCGATAACGTAAACGGTACGAAGACCCCAACTGCATAGAGTGGAATCAACAGACTGGTTTTCCCGTGGAAGATGATGATCAAGAAGATTGCACCAACCGCTAAGGAAATAATGCCGTTGGAATAGCCCAGCCGATCTCCACGATCCAGATAGGCGTGAGGCAAGAACTTATCCTTCGCCATGTTATAAGCCAAAATTGGAAAGGCTGAAAAACCAGTATTAGCAGCCACTGCCAAGATAGCAGCCGTAGCTAATTGCAAGAGGTAATAAATCACCCCGTGACCAAAGATGGCTTGACCAATTTGTGAAAGGACGGTGTTGTCTGCCATTGGCCGAATGCCAAGGTAGTAACTGAGAAACGTAATGCCACCAAAGAAGAAGGCCAAGATCGATGCCATAATAGCAAGTGTCGCACTGGCGTTATGACTCTTAGGCTTGTGGAAATTAGGCACCGCATTACTAATGGCTTCAACCCCTGTCAGAGACGATGAACCACTAGAAAACGCCCGGAAGAACAGAACCAGCGTCATCCCTTGAACGGGAGCGCCAATCGCCGAAGCCGCGTGATAAACCACTCGGCCAGTGAGAATGCCGAAAAGGCCCCAGCCAATCATGATAAAAATCATGAAAATGAAGAAATAGACCGGTAAAGTCAAAAACGAGGCCGATTCGCGCATCCCACGCAGGTTTAACGCCATGATACCCAGCACCAGAATGATTGAAATGCCAACTGTATGCGCTCTAAGCGCTGGAACAGCTGAGATAATGGCATCGGTACCAGAAGTAACAGAAACCGCCACAGTCAGCATATAATCGACTAACAGCGAGCCCCCAGCAACTAACCCGGCTGATTGTCCCCAGTTAGTCGTTGCAACAACGTACGCGCCTCCACCAGAGGGGTAGGCGTGAATAATTTGTTGGTATGACAACGTAATTGCAAACAGTAAAACCAGCACTAGCGCAGCTACCCAAAGTTGATACATTAAGGCTGCTGCTGAAAGTGTGATTAAAACGGTTGTAATTTGTTCAGTCCCATATGCAACTGAAGATAACGCATCAGAAGAGAGCAGTGCCAAGGCTTTAAACTTGGTTAACGCCTGGCCACCCTCATCCGTCGTCTTCAACGGTTTACCAATAAGTAACCGTTTCAAATAACGCCACATGTTCTTTACTCCTTTATCGACGAATAACAGCTATCAACCACAAGACCACAGTAGCTGATAGCTCTTTTCGAAAAAATAATATTCAAAATAAGTGAATGCCGCAGATGGGTTTACAAAATCAATTGGTATTGTACAACAAACTATCACGGTAAAGCAAGCTGTGACGAAACAATCTGAACGGGTTAACCGTGAGACCCTAACTGCCACTTATTCTAGCCACCATGAGGTAAAATTCTTTCCTCTATATGGATCACAAAAAAGCACCTGAAATGAGCAGTCATTTCAGGTGCTTTTAGTTTAACATTCAAACAGATATTGTTTGAACGAAATGTTACATCATACCGCCCATACCTGGTTGAGCAGGTGCAGCAGGTGCAGCATCATCCTTCTTTGGTTCATCAGCAACTACGGCTTCAGTCGTCAACAGTAATGCGGAAACTGAGGCTGCGTTTTGAAGTGCTGAACGGGTAACCTTGGTTGGGTCAACGATACCAGCATCAACCATGTCGGTATAGTCATTAGTAGCAGCGTTGTAACCTTCGCCAGCCTTCAATGTCTTCATGTGTTCAACGATAACTGAACCTTCAACACCGGCATTTTCAGCGATTTGACGAACTGGTTCTTCAAGCGCACGACGAACGATATCAACACCGGTTGCTTCGTCGCCTTCAGCTTCAACCTTTTCAACTTCAGGGATGACGTTGACCAGAGCAGTACCACCGCCAGAAACAAAGCCTTCTTCAACAGCGGCACGGGTAGCGTTCAAAGCATCTTCGATCCGGTACTTGCGTTCTTTCAATTCAGTTTCAGTAGCAGCACCGACACGGATAACAGCAACCCCGCCGGCCATCTTAGCCAAACGTTCCTTTAACTTATCACGGTCAAAGTCAGAAGTCGTTGCATCGATTTGGGTCTTGATTTCAGTAACCCGTTCTTGAATCTTATCCTTAGCGCCAGCACCTTCAACAATGGTGGTGTCGTCCTTAGTAACATTGACCTTGTTTGCTTGGCCAAGTTGATCCAAAGTAGCGTCCTTCAAGTTCAAACCTAAGTCGTCGGTAATCACAGTACCACCAGTTAAGACGGCAATATCTTGAAGTTGAGCCTTACGACGATCGCCAAAGCCAGGAGCCTTAACAGCGACAACGTTGAAGGTCCCACGCATCTTGTTCAAAACAAGGGTTGGTAATGCTTCACCGGTAATGTCGTCAGCGATGATCAAGAGTGAACGTGATTGTTCAACAACTGATTGTAATAATGGTAAGATATCTTGAATGTTACCGATCTTCTTGTCAGTGATCAAGATGTATGGGTTATCAAGGTTTGCTTCCATCTTATCGTTATCAGTGACCATGTATTGTGACATGTAGCCACGATCGAATTGCATCCCTTCAACAACGTCCATGCTGGTATCAACACCACGGGATTCTTCAATGGTAATAACCCCGTCGTTACCAACCTTTTCCATGGCATCAGCAATCAGATCACCAACTTGTTTGTCAGCAGAAGAAATGGAAGCGATTTGAGCAATATCACTCTTAGTAGCAACCTTGTGGCTCATCTCATGTAAAGCCTTAACAGCTGCGTGAGTTGCTTTTTCGATCCCGCGACGGATACCAACTGGGTTAGCACCGGCAGTCACGTTCTTCATACCTTCGTTAACAATTGCTTGGGTCAATACCGTAGCAGTGGTGGTACCATCACCGGCGATGTCGTTGGTCTTTGATGCAACTTCGGCAACTAACTTAGCGCCAAGGTTTTCAAAGTGGTCTGACAATTCAATTGACTTAGCAATCGTAACACCATCATTAGTGATGGTTGGGTTGCCGTATGATTGTTCCAAAACCACGTTACGGCCTTTAGGGCCAAGAGTTGTTTTAACTGTATCTGCTAATTTATCAACACCGGCCAGCATTGCTGAGCGAGCGTCTTCAGAAAACTTAAGTTGTTTTGCCATAATTTAACTTCACCTCATAAAATAATATCGTTTAACAATTTATTCTAGTTGAACTAAGAACTAGTCGACGATTGCGACAAGGTCCTTTTCGTGGACAACTAGGTAAGAGTCACCGTTATATTTAACTTCAGTACCTGCGTATTTATCAAACAAGACAGTGTCGCCTTCTTTAACACTTGGCGCAACCTTTTCACCATTGTCAAGCACCCGGCCATCACCTACAGCAATGACTTTGCCTGTTTGTGGCTTTTCCTGAGCGTTGCTGGCGAGCACGATGCCGCCAACAGTTTGTTCTTCTTCTTCTTGTGCTTGTAAAATTACACGGTCTCCTAATGGTTTTAACACTTGAATCCCTCCAATAAATATAAAGTTTAGCACTATTAGCACTCACCTAACACAAGTGCTAATCACAATTAATACTATAAAATTATTCCCACCCAAATGCAAGAGATTTACCCAAAAAAGAATAATTTAGTTGGTTTTAGCGATTTGGGAACAACCCCTAAATCTAAAAACAGCCTGAATACCAGTCACAATCAACTGATACTCAAGCTGTTTTCATTCGAAACGATCAAATAAACCACTTTCTAATCCACATGGTCGCTATTAAACTGATAACCTAATCTTCTTCGTTATAATGATCCAAGAAGTAGATCAAGGTCTGCAGTTCATTTGTCAGATCGACGTTTTGAACCCGCACGTTAGATGGCACTGAAATCCGTAACGGTGTAAAGTTAAGGATCCCTTGAACACCACCGGCAACAGCATCATCCGTCACGTTTTGTGCCACTGATTCAGGCACCGTTAAAATCACGATCTTAATCTGCTGGTCCTCTAGCTGTTTACGTAACTCAGCCATCGGATAAATCGGCACACCGCTTTGAACGGTATTTGCCAGATCCGGACGAACATCAAAAGCCGCACTGATCCGCACGTTGCTGTTTTGATGAAAGTTAAAGTTCAGTAGTGCATTCCCTAAATTACCAACACCAATTAAGGCTGCATTAGTCAGCTTGTCCTGGTTTAAGATCTTTTTGAAAAACTTCAATAAACTATCAACATCATACCCGTAACCCCGTTTTCCAAGGGCACCAAAGTATGAAAAGTCACGCCGTATCGTGGCTGAATCAACCTTAACGGCCTCTGAAAGCTCCGTTGACGATACCCGATTCTTATCGGAATCATGCAAAATGTTCAGATAGCGATAATAGATCGGTAATCGTTTGGCTGTGGCTTTTGGAATTTTTGTTTCTGCCAATTTCTTTTCCTCCCTGTGAACTTACTTGATTAAAACAATTTAAGGAACGATTTTTTTAATCATCTAAATTATTACGATTTCATAAAATAAATAAGTTTGTGAAACCATCATTCGAGTCAATTGTAGCATACCAGGCCGATTTGTGAAATAATTTTCAATAAATAAATTTCATCAACATGCCGTCTGCACTATCAGAATTGGCCGAATTAATGGTAAAATAGTTTCACAATAGAAAGGTGCTGATACGACATGTTATTACAGGTCCAGCAAGTAACACGCCGGTTCGGTGCGGATACTCTTTTTGATAATGTCAGCTTAGATGTCCCTGAACATGGACGGGTAGCACTCGTTGGCCGTAATGGTGCCGGCAAGTCCACCCTCATCCGCATGATCACGGGCATCGACGCTCCTGATGACGGACAGATCATCTATAAAAAAGGCATGACCATTGGGTATTTAGCCCAAGATACCGGTCTGGATTCGAATAAATCAATTTGGGAAGAAATGGCCAGCGTCTTCCAGGATCTCCAAGATCAAGAAGACGAATTACATCACTTGGAAGAGCAAATGAGTAATCCTGAAGTCATTAATAATACCCAGCAATTTGAACAGCTTTCAAAAACCTATGATCAGCGCCAAACCGCTTTTAAAAATAATAATGGTTATGGCTACCGTGCTGAGATCCGCGGTGTTCTTCACGGGTTTGAATTTGGTGAAGCAGACTATAATCGTTCGATCAACGAGCTTTCTGGGGGCCAAAAGACCCAGCTGGCACTGGCTAAATTATTACTGGAAAAACGCGATCTGCTGGTGTTGGATGAACCGACTAACCACCTGGACGTGGAAACGCTGACTTGGCTTGAAGGCTATATCCAATCCTATAAAGGAGCCTTACTGATCGTTTCGCATGACCGTTATTTTCTCGACCGATTAGTCTCAGAAGTCTACGAAATGTCCATGGGCACCCTCACCCACTTTCACGGCAACTATTCCGCCTACGTCACTCAAAAGGCGGCCCAGTTGCAGCGTCAATGGAAGGAATACGATAAACAGCAGCATAAGATCTCTCAACTCGAAGACTTTGTGAACCGTAACATTGTTCGCGCATCGACCACTAAACGGGCACAGGCCAGACGTAAGCAACTGGCAAAGATGGACCGAATCGATCGGCCTGAGTCAGACGATAAAGTCGCTCACTTCGCCTTCACTCCACGCCGTCAAAGCGGCAATATTGTCTTAACCGTGAAGAATCTAGCGGTGGGCTACGACCCGGCCAAAATACTGGCTCAGCCAGTCAACATCGACCTTAAGAAGCATCAATCTATCGCCATCGTGGGCCCCAATGGTGTGGGTAAATCGACCCTGTTAAAAACCATCCTCGGTAAAATTCCGGCGTTAGGCGGCAGTGTGGACTTTGGTACCGGCGTGGACATCGGCTATTACGATCAAGAGCAACGTTCTTTGCACAGTAATAAGACCGTCCTCGCCGAACTCTGGGACGAACACCCCACAACACCCGAAAAAGACATTCGGACCATTCTGGGCAGTTTCTTGTTCACCGGTGAAGACGTAGACAAATTGGTACACAGTTTAAGCGGGGGCGAAAAAGCCCGTCTGCTGTTAACTAAACTCGCCTTTAGACATGATAACCTGCTGATCTTGGATGAACCGACCAATCATTTGGATATTGATAGCCGGCAGGTCCTTGAAAATACGCTAAACGATTTTGACGGGACGATCCTGTTCGTTTCTCATGACCGCTACTTTATTAATCAAGTGGCCACTTCAGTCATTGAGTTATCTGCCAAGGGGTCAGAACTTTTCCTTGGTGACTATGATTACTTCATTGAAAAAAAGGACGAGCAAGCAGCCGTTGCAGCCAAGAAACAGGCGGAAGCTGAAGCAGAAGATCCCAGTCTGGCCGTTAAACCAGTCAGCCAAAAGAAGCAAAACTACCAGCAGTCAAAGGAACATCAAAAACAGGCCCGTAAGTTAAAGCGTCAAGTTGCCACGCTAGAGCAGCAGCTGACTGATCTAACTAATCAAAAAGGCCAAATTGAAACCACGATGACCAAACCAGACGTTTTTTCTGATCAGGCTAAAATGGCCGATCTGCAAAAACAGCTTGAAGCCATCACTGCCCAAATTGAAACCACTGAAAACAATTGGGAAAATGCGTCACTGACTTTAGAAGACTTATCTGAGTGAACTACTCGCAACTAAAGTAGCGAGCTTCTAGGAACACCGCTGACTTACACATCATTCTTTGAATGTCGTGCAGCGGTTACGGCTATTTACTAAGGGCTGTTCCAGCCCAGTTAGTCATTTTGCTATGCAGTAGCTTGTAGGATATTAACCGCAGCGTTGATGTCTCGATCGTGGTTAACGCCACAATTAGGACAAGTCCACTGTCTAATATCTAAGGTATGCTTACCGTCATCATAGCCACAACTTGAACATATTTGAGAAGTCTTTCTAGGATTAACAGTGACTAACTGTTTTCCATACCAAACACATTTATATTCCAGCATTCGACGCAGTTCCCGCCAGCTTTGATTAGCAATCGCTCTGGCAAGTTTGTGATTTTTAAGCAGATTTTTGGTTTTCAAATCCTCTATTTTAATCACATCATATTGTCCTACCAAGGACTTAGTGAGGTTATGGAGATAGTTGTTCCGTTGATTGGCGATCTTTTCGTTATATTGGGCCACCATCTTTTTAGCTTTCAGGTAATTCTTGAAGTCTGATAATTCTCGTGGTTCGATCACTTTATTGTGCTTGTCCCAAGCGATTTCTTTTTGGGCTTGTAGTCTACGTCTAGCTAATCGCTTCTCCCAATAATGTTTCTTTTTGCTGAGCTTTTTGTCAAAGCGAATAGTGGGGTACTTAACCCCCTCACTGGTGATCATCAAATCTTTAACGCCCATATCAATACCTATGACCCTGTTGCTTTTAGCTAAGGGCTTAATATCAGTATCCACTAAAACAATGGCATAGAATTTGCCGGTAGCTGAAAGCCGGATAGTCACGCTTTTAATCTTACCAACTGGTTGTCTACCAGACTTGAAATACATTACGCCCAATTTAGGTAGTTTTAAATGATGGTCGTCTACTAGCTTGATCCCCATCTTTGACTGGTAGCTCTGTTTAGGGTACTTGCGAGATTTAAACTTAGGAAACCCCTTATGCAACTTAAAGAACTTTTTGTAGGCTTCTACTAGATCATGGTTGGTTGCCTGTAAGCTAGTGCTTTCAGCATCTTTTAACCAGTCATGTTCAGTTTTGAGAGCTGGCAATAGATTATTCAACGCAAAAGCATTTAAGAACTTGGCATCCGGATTATTCTGATATCTTTTAATCATCATATTGAGCATTTGATTCCAAACAAAGTGGTTATACCCAAAATTCAGTTTAATCTTGAGTTGTTGCTCTTGATTGGGATATATGCGTAATTTGATACCTTTGTAAGTCATTATGGTTCACCTCTTTTCATGATTAATTATAATACGTATGATATAATTTATTAAACGTATATTCCTATTATAACATTGAAGTGAGGCAATCGTATGATTAAGCATGAACGAACGAATATGTATGATTTTAATTTTAATCTAGTTTGGGTAACTAAGTATCGCAAACCAATCTTTACAACTGAAGAACGAGCCAATGCCATGAAAGCTATTTTAAAAGAGATCGCCAAAAGAAACGCCGTTGAAATAATCAATATGGAGGTAATGCCAGATCACGTTCACATGATAATTAGCTTCCCACCTAAATGCGCACCATCTTCAATTGTTAAGGCATTTAAGGGTGGTTCAGCTAAACAGTGGTTTATTCAGTTTCCTCAAACCAAGCAATTGCTTTGGGGCGGCCATCTCTGGTCGCCAAGCTTCTTTATGAGTACGCTGGGTAATGTTTCCAAAGAAGTTGTTGCACAATATATTGATTCACAATTAGACCAATACAATGGTGGCCGTCCAAGACGTTGATTCATCTCGGCACTAAAATACCGAGTTTTCTCAACTGACGCCACTTATAAAGACTAAAAGACAGATTGCCGATATTGGCAATCTGTCTTTTAGTTTTGTATCATCATGATTAAAATTATGAGGCGATCCAGTCAAATTCCAGACTCGGATCAGCATTTAAGCTCATGTCGCCAAACTGTTTCAGCTGGTAGCTGACATAGGCCGCGGCCCCAATCATGGCGGCATTATCACCGCAAAGCTTCAGGGGTGCTTTAAGAAACTCAACGTCTGAAAAAGCGGTGAGTTCTGAATCTAACCGTTCCCGCAACCCGTGATTAGCAGCAACCCCACCGGCTAAGATCAACTGTTTTACCGGATAAGCATCCAGTGCCCGCATGGTTTTATCTGCTAACACGTCCACAACGGCCTGCTGAAAGCTGGCAGCTAAGTCTTCTCGCTTTAAGGTCTCACCAATTTGATCCGCGTGGTGGACCGTGTTAATAAACGCACTCTTTAAGCCACTAAAGCTGAAATCAAAGGACTTTGAATCATCCATCGCCCGTGGAAAGTGAAAGGTGTCTTGACCTAGATGCGCCAGCCGGTCAACTTCTGGGCCAGCCGGATAGTTGATTCCCAGTACCCGACCGATCTTATCATAGGCTTCACCAGCCGCGTCATCACGAGTTTCACCGATAATTTCAAACTGGCCTGGACCCGCTAAGTAGACCAGTTCCGTATGGCCCCCTGAAACTAACAGGGCTAGTGCTGGAAATTCAATTGGCTTCACGTAACGGGCGGCGTAAATATGGCCGGCCATATGGTTTACCGGAATTAAGGGTAAATCGTGGGCATAAGCCACCGTCTTAGCTGCCGTCACCCCAATCAGCAACGCCCCAACTAACCCTGGTCCATAGGTCACTGCTACTGCTGATAGGTCCTCATAGCTGACTGCAGCTTCCGACATTGCCAGATCGATGCAGTCGGTAATCTGTTCAATATGGTGCCGACTAGCGACTTCAGGGACGACCCCACCAAACCGCTGATGACTTTTAATTTGGGTGGCAACGATGTTGGAAAGAATCTTCTCGCCATTTTCAATCACCGCCACACTGGTTTCATCACAACTTGACTCAAAGGCCAAGATTAAGTTTCGTTCCACGTTCAATGTTCCTCCTTCATGCACTAACTTTGATTCAGTGATCAGTTACACTTTAAGCCTCTGCATCCTCGGGATCACCAATCGTGATCACCATGTCAACGGCATCTTCATGGTCACCAAAGTAGTACCCTTTTTTGATCCCCGCTTTTTCAAAGCCCAAGTCCTGATATAAGGCTTGTGCCCGTACGTTACTCAGCCGAACTTCTAGTGAAACCTGCTTCAGCTCTAAGTGGCGGGCTTTTTTAATCATCACCGCAATCAAAAAATGCCCAAGACCGCGGTTTTGATAGTCCGGTACCACCGCAATATTGGTAATATGGGCGTCCCCTTTGGCATCATCAAACGTACAGCCGATAAAAGCGAGCAGTCGGTCATGCCGTCGCAGCACCAAGTATAATCGATCAGTACCATGACGCAGTTCACTAGCAAAGGCCGCGGAGTCCCACGGCGTTTTGCCACCGTAAACCGCGCGTTCGATCCCCAGCATCTCGGGAATATCCGTAAATTGTGCTTTGGCTAAAAAATACGCGACGTTCTGAATATGAACCTCGTGATTTTTAATATCTAAAACATCTTGAAACTTGGTATCCTGAATCTGAAAGAGTTGCCGATACCAATTTTTAAACTTTTTCAACATAATGACTACTATCCTCTTTTGGGTGTTGCTTTTGCCAATCGGCTTCCGCCTTAGTCAGACGTAAGTAGCGGGGAACAAAGCTAGTGACATCACTAACGGGTGCCTGCCGTTGACCCAGTCGGCCTAATTGCACAGCACTCGGTAAGCTCAGCTCAATTGGATATTGAATCAAATTGGCTTCAAGCGCCGTTTTCAACCGTTCTTTAAACGCGTCTAGATCTCCTAGAACAACCACCGGTTCAGCTAACGCTTTAATTTGCGGTAATAATTTTTCAAAGGGAATGTGCTGATCTTCGATGACGGAAACCGGCATCCCGTTTTGAATCCGATACACACCCGCAAAAACGTTGTCATTACGGCCATCAAACATGACCGCTACCAGTTGATTTTCAGCCATGATGTTCGCCGCAATCGCGCCTAAGCTCGATACCCCAACGAGTTCGATGCTTAACGTATCAGCCAGCGTTTTAGCCGTGGTGACCCCAATCCTTAAACCGGTATACGACCCCGGACCATCGGCAACGACCACCCGGTCCAGATCGGCTGGTTTTAACTTCGCTATTTGCATCGATTCTTTAATAATCGGCAGCAGATGCGCCCCGTGTTTTCTCGTGGTAGTCACGGTCGTGGTTGCTAAAACCTGGTCATCTGACATTACCGCTACGCTTAACGTTTGATTAGACGTGTCTAGCGCCAGTACTTTCATATCGCTTCAATACCTCTTTTTCTCATTCTTCAGCCATTATCATACACCTAAGCCTAATTGTCTGCCACCTACGCCTGATCAGTATGATTAGTAATCGGTTCCCAGTGAAATTCTGCTTCGGTAGCGACTTCGCCGTTTTCCATCACAATTCGGTGTTTAGTCATAATGGTTTCCGGTACATCGGTCATTAAAGTCGCTTCACTGGTCACCATGTGGTGATACTGAACCTCATTTTCAAACCGAATATTGATTCCGGTTAGATTATGCCGGGTCAAAAAACTCATGGGCAGCGCATCTAACAGCCAGTCAAAGTAGTGTGCGTTATTCACGTGACCGTTACCGTCAATATCAAAGTAACGTACCTGATATTTTTTAGTCATTAACTGATCTGAATCCGTCAGCCGTTTCGGCCGCGATATCCGGGGAATCATTTTGACTTCTTCTGAATTAAACGGTGCAATGACCGCTTCTGGAATCGTCACGAGCTTACGTGTTTCATGGTTCATCGTGACCCAGATGCTTTCAACGTGAACGCATTCCTTACCAGCACTGTCATGGACCCAAAATTCCCGAAACGCAAAGTAACGGTTATAGCAGGTCGCCTGAGTCGATAGCTTAACGGTCTCCCCCACCTTGGGCAGTCGGGTAATGTCCATCTTGTACTGCGTAACGACCCAGCCAATCCCCAATTTAGCCACCGACTCCGCACCAACGCCCAAAGCATCCGTTTGGTCTTCCGATGCCAAAATGATCATGTTGACCAGCATCGCCGGTGTCACGGTATTGGTGACATCCGTTTCATAAAAGGTAATCTGATGTTTTTCTGAAAAGATATTTGCACCCATTCGGTTCTCTCCTATTTTTTTAATTCTGATCAAGATGATGATAGATCTGATAAACTTCCTGCTTTTTTAATTGCCGTAAATGTGCGACCTGCTTGATTGCATCATTGGGTCTTAACCCGGTGTTGATCAGCTGATCCACGTGGGCTTCAATACTGAGGTTACTATAATCCGGCTTCGCAGCCGTTTCTTGTTCGCCATTGGGATTGCCGCTAACGATCACGACAAATTCGCCGCGAACCTGATCTGATTGCTGCGCCCATTCCAGTAGTTCGCTTAAAGGACCGCGCAAAAACTGTTCGTGCTTTTTAGTGAGCTCACGACATAGTGCAGCCTCACGCTTTTCGCCGTACACGTCAACTAAATGCTGCAGTGTTTTAGCTAACCGGTGCGGTGCTTCATAGAAAATCTGGCTTTCCGGCCGATTTTTAAGTGCTTCCAGTTCTGCTACTTGAAGTTTGGGCTTCCGGTCCAAAAAGCCGTAAAAGTAAAACGGCTGCGGGTCAAGCCCAGAAGCAATCAGCGCTGTTAACCCGGCGTTGGCCCCCGGTAGCGGAACTACCGGAATATTTTCTTCAATACAGGCAACCACCAGTTCATGACCTGGGTCGCTGATTGATGGCATACCGGCATCACTGGCCTGGGCCAGATTCTTGCCTGCCAACAGCTTGGCCACGAGCTGTGGGATACGTTCTTGGGTGTTATGTTCATGAAAACTAATTTGCGGTGTTTCAATGTGAAAGTGATTGAGTAATTTTTGGGTGTTACGCGTGTCTTCAGCTGCAATCAGGTCAACTTGTTTTAAAACGTCGACGCTGCGGAAAGTCATATCGCCCAAATTACCAATCGGTGTTGGCACTAAATAAAGCGTGCCGGTTTGATTTTGTTTTGAAAAGCTTAATTGAGATTGCAAACTGGATCCTCCTTATTAACGTTCACCATAGATCACATCTAAACAAAAAGCACAGGGCTCATCGTCTTCGCGTCGTTTACCATATTCAAAGTTGCAGACGTGAAACCCTTCTTCGTATAATTTTTCGAGATTTTGCCGTGACTTTGACAGCTGCGGTTCAGCGTTACCGCTGTTGATGGCTTCATTGTGATCAGCACGCATCACTTCACGCAAATGCTGATTTTCAATTTTCAGTTCCGCATTTTGTTCCAACGTCTTGGTGACTTCGTCTTGAACGTGTTCAAATTTCGAGATCATTTCCATCATTTCGGCCTGTAAATCTTTCAGCTCCTCATAAACATCCCGCTTTGCCAAGATTGCACCCTCTTTAATTATTCATTATGTAATGGATGTTCCGTTAAGAAAACATCCGCAAGCCCTAAGCTTTCTGCTTCATGTCAGCTAAGATCTGCAACGTTAAGGTTTCTAAAATACTTTGAATATTCATATTACCCGCCAGTGCCTTTTTAGTGTTCAGCACCGCCGTTAAGATCACCAGCAACTGCTGTCTGGTCAATAATCGTGCCAGCTCCGCCATCGTCGTCTGGAGTTCCGGAAAATCAGATTGGCTCTTGTCCGACAGATACTTAGCCTGCAACGTATTTTGCCATAACAACACGATGACGTCTAAGATCACCGCTTGATGATCCCGGTCATGAGCCAATGGCATTAGCCCCGTCTGAACGGTCACAAAGGCCATCTCATCGTGTTTCGCCAACTGGGTAAACCAGCGGCTCAGTTCGTGCTGGCAATGAGCCAGCCAATCATCGGCGACTAATTGTTCCGCTTCATCAAGGCTATTGGTCAACCCAACCAGTAGCGGAATCTGATTTTCAGAAATGTGCTGCTGACGCAAACTATCAGCAAAGGCATCGGCTGACAGTGGTGGAAATTCCACAATCTGCGTTCGCGATAAGATCGTCGATAACATCATACTCTTATTGGTGGTCAATAAAAAAATGACCCGGTTAGCGACGGGTTCTTCAATGAATTTTAACAGCCCATTAGCCGCGTTAGTCGTTAGCGTTTCGGCACCTTCAATGATGAAGACCTTCGTTGAGCCCTCCACCGGACTTTTAGCAAACTCGTCTTTAATATACCGAACCTGATCGATCTTAATGCGCTGACCATCGGGTTCCACGATGACGACGTCGGGATTATCACCAGCCAAAATTCGGCCGCATTCCGCGCAATGGCCGCAAGGCATCCCATCCGCGTTTGGTTGCTCACAAAATAACCGCATAGCAACAACCTGGGCTACCGCCCGTTTGCCGCAGCCTGGCAGACCCGAAAACAGGTAGGCATGGCTGAGCCGATTAGTGGTCACCAGGTGAATAAAATGCTGCATTAAGTGCGGCTGCTTGGCTTCGGCTTGTTCAATTAAGTTTTGTTCTGCCACAGCTGCCTCCATTAAAATTGATGAAATTGTTCGATCGGTAGGACGAAAACTGTCGCTCCACCCACCTGAACTTCAACCGGATAACCGGACGTACTGTCCATTTGGGCATCGATATTGACTGGGGGTGTCATGAACTGCTGCCGGGTTCGCGACGTCTTATGGATCAGATCAAGAACTTCTTGAACCCGCTGATCGTCGATACCAATCATATAAGTCGTGTTACCAGACTTCAAGAACCCACCGGTAGTTGATAGCCGCGTTGCCCCAATACCAGCCTTCACAAATTCGCTGCGCAGGCGGTTGGCATCTTTGTCCTGCACGATTGCAATCACTAGCTTCATATCCAGAACCTCCCTCTCTGTCAGTTAACGCTGTTTCATCGCATTGGTAATTAACGTCATTGTCTGCTCGATCACGGTTGCCACTGGCTGAGTTGCGTCCACAGTTACGATGCGGTCGGGAAACTGCTTAGCTAATCGCAGATACGCAGCGCGAACCCGTTTATGAAAGCTAAGTGTTTCGGCATCGAGCCGGTCAACGTTTGCCCGGTGCGCTTTGATCCGTGCCAGACCAACTTCAGACGGCACATCCACGTAAACCGTGAGATCCGGTGTCAATCCTTCAGTAGCAAATTGGTTCATCTGAAAAACGGCGTCTTCACCGATCTGTCTGCCAGCACCTTGATACGCCACTGAACTGTCAACGAACCGGTCACATAAAACGACCTTATTGGCTGCCAACGCGGGCCGAATGGTTTCTTGAATCAGCTGTCGCCGAGAAGCCGCGTAGAGCAACGCTTCCGTGCGCACATCCATTTGCGTGTTTTTGGGATCCAAAATCAGGTTGCGAATGGCTTCCGAAATCTGATTACCACCTGGTTCACGGGTAACCAGAATGTCCGTGCGTTTTGCCGTCTTAAACTGTTCGGCAATCGCGCTTAGAACCGTGGTTTTCCCAGCGCCATCTGGCCCTTCAAACGTAATAAATAATCCTGCCACATTGGTTACCTCGCTTACAATAAATTACGGTGACAGCGTCCGCAATAACGCTTAAAACCATCACCGTTCGAAATGATACGACACTAGCAATTGTACTTGATTAGAGATAGGGAATCAAGCGCTTAGCAAGCCTCAGACTTTAGTAAAACCAGTCAAAAAGGCCGTGATATTTACCTGACTATCATCGGTAAAATCACGGCCTTTATTTAATGGTCAAAAACGGACGGCTGAATATGGTGTCCCTTCACATGACGCAAACGGGCTTCGCGGTATAAAAAGAGGTACTTTTGTCTCGCCAATGCCGTTTGTGCCGTAATTTCTTCATCGACATCCGCAATGGCAAATTCGGTCTGCTTGGCCTGATCCCACTCTTCTTTAGCGCGTTCGATCGTCGTTAATAACTGATCATCAAATCTTTGTCTAATGTGCTGCTTTCCCGCACCAAACAAGTTGTCACTTCCTTACTTACATTTCGGTTCGGCCTTCCACCGCTTTATAGAGCGTCATCTCATCAGCGTACTCGATATCTGAGCCAACTGATAAGCCATGGGCTAGCCGGGTCACTTTAATACCAGCCGGTTTGATCAGCCGCGACAGATACATCGCCGTTGCTTCACCTTCTGGCGTGGCGTTAGTCGCCACGATAACTTCCTTAACGGACTTGTTTGTCTGCAGCCGTTTAAGCAGGCTAGCCATGTTCAAGTCCTCTGGGCCCTTGCCTTCAATTGGCGACAAGACGCCGTTTAACACGTGGTATAGCCCGTGGTACTCCTTCATCTTTTCCATCGTCATGATGTCTTTAGCCTGTTCAACCACTAAGATCTGACTCTGATCACGGGTCTTATCTTGGCAAATATCGCAGGGATCATTTTCAGTTATATTACCGCAGATCGAACAAAAATGCAGGTCGCGCTTAGCCGAAATCAGTGATTTCGCGAATCGAGTCACGTCGTCACTGTCCATATCGATGGTAAAAAATGCCAACCGCGTGGCCGTCTTTTGTCCGATTCCTGGCAGCTTCATATAACTATCAATTAGTTGTGCAATTGGTTCTGGATATTGCATTGCTGCCATTCACTCCTTACGTCGACTACATTCCTGGAATGTTGTTCGTGTATTTACCTAAAGTCTGTTTACCTTCATCATCGATTTGTTTCAAAGCCGAGTTAACAGCCGCTAAAATTAAATCACTCAGCATATCGGGATCATCGGGATCGATTGCCTTCGGGTCAATTGTTAAATCCGTCATTTCCCGTTTTCCCGTGAAGGTCGCCTTAACCATCTCGTCGGGAGAAACCCCAGTATAAGACTTCGCTTCCATGACTTTTTGTTCCTCAGCCAACTTCTTTTCCATCTTTTTCATTTGTTTCATCATGTTGCCCATGTTTCTATTTCCACGCATCATAGTTCTTTACCATCCTCTGTATTATTATGGTTAATCTGCTTTAACATCAATAACATCATCGCCAAACAGTTCTTTGGCTTTATCCACCACCGGCTCAGTCGTGGCTGGTGCAGGTTCATCTTCAGACTGATCATCAGTCTGAGCTGTGTCGTCAGTTCCCTGATCACTTTGTGCGGTCACCTGATGCTGCTGCAAATAGGTTTTACGAATTTGCGGCCATTGATCAGTGGGCACGAAGACCAGCTTTGGCACCTTGTGGGTCAGTCGGTCCAACCCATTTTCCAGCGCATCATTCAATTCTTGATCAGCGTTTGCCCGCTGCTGCAAAAAGGCGTAGTCAAACGCGATAATTGCACCGTCCGGACTGGCAGCCACCGGCTTAGAGACCCCCATGATCGACCGTTGTGGAATCGACAAAATGTTCATTAAGTCGGACCAAACTTCCTGCAGCGCTGACAGATCTTTGCGGGTAGCTGCTCCAAGAATTGGATAGACCAGACTCAAGTTAACTTGGGTCCGCTTCGGCTTAGCTGTTGGTTTCGGAACGGCCGGACGCTGACTGGCTGCTGCAACTGCCGGTGCCTTTTGCAAGTCAGCCACCGTCTTTTTCAGACTGCTGATTTCATTCTCCAAGCGCTCGACCACCGCATTATCAACTTGACCGGTCGCAGCGGTTTGACTGGGCTGATCCTGACGTCCCGCCAAGCGCACCGTCAGGACTTCTAGGTAAACATCTTCATGGGTCGTAAAACGCATTTGCTGTTGGATATCGTTTAAATCATCAATAATATCGTATAGCTGCTGCGGTTTAATGGCCGTTGCCAACTGTTTGAAATCCGAATCGACCTGGTCCATTTCAATCTGGGTCACCAGTTCTGGTGACTGTTGATAGAGCAGCAGATCACGGGTCAGGTTAACGAGATCTTCCGTAAACCGCTCTGGGTCTTTCCCATCGTCTAAGATCTCTTGGACCGTCATCAGGGCTTTTTGCGTCTCCTGCTGCGTCACCTGAGTCAGATACGTTACCAGCAGTTGCTTGCGAACCGCCCCAGTGACTAAGAGCGCATTATCCAGTGTAACCGTGTCATCGCCAAATGAGATGACCTGATCTAGGATACTCAAAGCATCCCGCATACCGCCTTCAGAAGCCTTCGCAATCACTTTCAGCGCTTCATCGTCGTATTGCAGGTGCTTTTCCTTTAGAATATAAGCCATTCTTGACAGACTGTCTTTAGCTTGAATCTGTTTAAAATCAAACCGCTGGGTCCGCGAAATGATCGTGGCCGGAATTTTATGCGGTTCGGTCGTGGCCAGAATGAAAATCACGTTTGCCGGTGGTTCTTCCAAGGTTTTTAACAACGCATTAAAGGCCCCGGTGGACAGCATATGAACTTCATCAATGATGTAAACTTTATATTCCGCCTCAGTTGGGGCGTACTTCACTTTATCACGAATATCGCGGATCTCTTCTACCCCGTTATTAGAGGCAGCATCGATCTCGATCACGTCATTTAACGTGCCCTTGGTAATTGCCTTGCAGGTATCACACTCATTACAAGGCTCACCATCTTTTTGATTGGGACAGTTCACCGCCTTGGCAAAAATCTTTGCCATCGAGGTTTTCCCCGTTCCCCGTGGCCCTGCAAACAGGTAGGCGTGACTAATTTGTTTAGTTTTAACGGCGTTTTTCAAAGTCTGGGTGATCAGTTTTTGGCCGATCACTTCGTCAAATCGCTGTGGCCGCCACACCCGGTATAAGGCTTGGTAACTCATGACTATTTCCCTCGATTCTTTTGGGTTAACTCGTAAAACTCACTGATAAACATTATATAGTGTTTATTGGTTAAATACTATACATTCAGATCGTTAAAAATTGTATAAGAAGAGGACGGTAACAAAACTCAACGTTTTGTCCCGCCCTCATTAAGGTCATATAAACTTGGAGCACAAAGTCACACATACTTAGTGCTGCTTCCTTCCGGACCTGACACGATTCGTAAGGTCACCCTTGCCCCAAGGCCTTGCGGCAACTTCTACTTTACCATATTTAAAATGTGAATGCTAGTCATAATCGCATTATCCTAACGGTTTATTGGCGCGCTGCTTTTTTTGGCGCTTATTGCGCTTGCGAGCCGCTTTAAAAAACGCTTTTAAAACCGCCCCAGACTGCGCTGCCAGCACGCCTTCTGTCACGGCCACCTGATGGTTCAGCCGGGCGTCATTTAATAAACTATATAGTGACGCTACTGCACCGGCCTTGGGATCACGGGCGCCAAACACCACCCGGTCAATGCGTGAATTAATGATCGCCCCGCTGCACATGATACATGGCTCGAGTGTGACGTACAGCGTGCAGTCGACTAACCGCCAGCTATGCAGACACTGGTTGGCTTCACTAATGGCCATCATTTCGGCGTGGTCATCGGCTAGTTGGCTGTGCTCACGCAGATTATGACCCCGGCCAACAATTCGGCCGTCGTGAACGATCACCGCACCAATTGGAACCTCGCCGATCAAGGCAGACTTGTGGGCCTCTAACAAGGCTTCTTGCATATATTGTTCATCAACTGTTATGATTGCATTTCCCCTTTAACTACTGGACATCGTTATCGAAAATATTTTTTACTGACTAAAAGTAATTAGAATGACTGCTACTGCCCCATATTTAGTGTTCATTGTTTTAGCTAGACACAAAATATAGGGGTCTGATAGTTGAATTTTTGGCTGACTAGTGTAAACTCTATTTATCGAGATTACCAAGATTACATAGGAGTGTGACTGATATGGCAAAAGTAACGGTATATTCAAAAAACAACTGCATGCAATGCAAAATGACTAAACGATTCTTAACGGAACATCACGTCGACTTTATTGAACACAACATTAATGAAGATCCGCAGTACGTTGATTATCTCAAGGGTCAGGGGTTTCAGTCCCTGCCCGTTATTGAAACTGCTGATACGCAATTTAGCGGTTTTCGACCAGATCAATTGCAAAAACTGGCCATTTAACATACGCAGGCATAGGGTGGCGTATTCTGGATACCAGAAAACGCCGCCTTTTTATTCTACAGAATTTCATCCCAATAGAAAAGAGTGAGCTGGTTAAAATGAGCTTAAAAGACCTTAAAGACGTCACCTATTACGACCTCAACAACGAAATCAATATTCCGGTCAACGGTCAGATCCCGCTAAATAAGGATCAAGAAGCATTGCAGGCGTTTTTGACCCAAAACGTTGAACCGAACACCAAAAAATTTGCCTCGCTAAAGGACCGCTTCGATTACCTATTGGCAAATGATTACATCGAGACTGATTTCTATCATAAATACCAATTTGAGTTTATTCAATCATTATACGCTTATCTTAAATCTCAGAACTTTCATTTTAAGACCTTTATGGCTGCCTATAAATTTTACGCGCAGTATGCTCTGCGGACCAACGACAACGACTATTATCTGGAAAACTACATCGACCGGGTTGCCATGAACGCCCTGTACTTTGCTGACGGTGACGAACACCTCGCCATGGACCTCGCAGACGAAATGATTCACCAGCGTTACCAGCCAGCAACGCCGAGTTTTCTAAACGCCGGTCGCAAGCAGCGTGGGGAACTGGTATCGTGTTTCTTGATTCAAACCACTGATGATATGAATACCATTGGCCGGACGATCAACTCCGCACTGCAACTCTCAAGAATTGGCGGCGGTGTTGGCATCAACTTATCCAACCTGCGTGGTGCCGGCGACCCCATCAAAAACATTGAAGGTGCGGCCAGTGGTGTGGTCCCCGTCATGAAATTACTGGAAGACAGTTTTTCCTACTCCAACCAGTTGGGTCAGCGGCAAGGGGCTGGGGTGGTCTACCTCAGTGTCTTCCACCCAGACATCATTGCGTTTCTATCAGCTAAAAAGGAAAACGCGGACGAAAAGATTCGGCTCAAGACCTTGTCATTAGGCATTACTGTACCGGATAAATTCTATGAGCTCTGCCGCGACAATCAGAACATGTACCTGTTTAGCCCCTACGATGTTGAACGCGAATACGGCGTTCCGTTTAGTTACGTTGATATCACTAAAGAATATGACAACATGGTGGCCAATGATTCGATCCGCAAAAAGCAGCTGCCTGCCCGGGAACTGGAAACTGAAATCGGTAAGTTGCAGCAGGAATCCGGCTACCCTTACATCATTAACATTGATACCGCTAACCGGGACAACCCCATTGATGGTCGCATCGTGATGAGTAACCTCTGTTCCGAAATTTTACAGGTTCAAACACCCTCAACCGTTGATAACACCCAGACCTACGTTCAAATGGGCCGCGATATTTCCTGCAACTTGGGCTCGACCAACATTGTCAATCTAATGCAAAGTCCCGATTTTGGCCACTCAGTGGAGACCATGGTGCGGGCATTAACCTTCATCACTGATCATTCCGATATTGACGTTGTCCCATCGATTCAAAACGGCAATAAACTGGGCCACACGATTGGCCTTGGCGGCATGGGCCTGCACAGTTTCTTCGCTAAAAATAAAATGATGTACGGCGATCCCGACACCATCGAATTTACCAACATTTACTTTATGTTACTGAACTACTGGACCTTAGTTGCTTCTAATCAAATCGCTAAGGAACGCCACACTACCTTTTATAACTTTGAGAAGAGTGCTTACGCTGATGGCAGTTATTTCGATAAATACACCAACCAAAACGGCGAATTCATACCTCAATCTAATAAAGTAAAATCACTATTCAAGGACATCTTCATCCCGACTGCTGAAGACTGGGAAAGCCTCAAACAAGCGGTCATGAAGGATGGGCTGTATCACCAAAACCGTTTGGCAGTTGCCCCCAACGGCTCAATTTCATACATCAATGACACCACTGCCAGTCTGCACCCCATCATTAACCGGATCGAAGAACGGCAGGAAAAGAAAATCGGTAATATTTACTACCCAGCGCCTTATCTTTCAAACGAAACGTTACCTTACTACAAATCCGCCTATGATACGGATATGCGAAAAGTGATCGACGTCTACGCTGCTGCCCAGCAACACGTTGATCAAGGGATGAGCATGACCCTCTTTATGCGTTCAACGATTCCAGAAGGTCTGTATGAGTGGAAGAACGGCCGGACTAACAAGATGACCACCCGTGATTTGAGTATTTTGCGCAATTACGCCCACAAAAAGGGTCTTAAGTCGATTTACTATGTCCGGACATTTACGGACGATGAAGGCGAAATCGGTGCTAATCAGTGTGAGAGCTGCGTCATTTAAGCTGTGTGCTTGTAGTCATATCGTCAGCGTTATAGTTAGACGCTAAAGGAGAATACTAATGACAGAATCATATCATGCAATCAATTGGAACGCAGTGGACGATCAAATTGATAAGGCCACTTGGGAAAAGTTAACGGAACAGTTTTGGCTAGATACCCGGATCCCGCTTTCAAATGATCTGGACGACTGGCGAGGACTTGATGACACGCATAAATGGGTCGTTGGTCACGTCTTTGGTGGGCTGACCTTACTTGATACCCTGCAGTCACAAGATGGCATGGCATCACTAAGAAAGGACACTCAGACCCAGCATGAAATGGCTGTGCTGAATAACATTCAATTCATGGAGTCAGTTCATGCCAAAAGCTATTCATCGATCTTTACAACCTTAAATACGCCAGATGAGATCGATGAGATTTTTAATTGGAGCGATACGGAAGAATTTTTACAAAACAAAGCGTTGCGAATCCGTGATCTGTATCATGATGACAATCACCCCTTGAAGAAAAAGATTGCCAACGTGTTCTTGGAAACCTTCCTCTTCTACTCCGGCTTCTTCACCCCACTCTATTATCTGGGACACAACAAGCTGGCCAACGTTGCAGAAATTATCAAACTAATTCTCCGTGATGAATCCGTTCATGGTACCTACATTGGCTACAAATTCCAAATTGGCTACAACCAATTAGGTGAGAACGAACAGCAGGACTTGAAAGACTGGATGTTCAACTTCTTGTACGAACTGTACGAAAACGAAGAAAAGTACACCCACTTAGTTTACGACCAAGTGGGCTGGACAGATGAAGTCTTGACCTTTATTCGCTACAACGCTAATAAGGCCCTGATGAACCTCGGGCAAGACCCCCTGTTCCCCGATACGGCCGATGATGTTAATCCAATCGTTATGAATGGTATTTCAACCACCACTGCCAATCATGACTTCTTCTCGCAAGTGGGTAACGGCTACCTGCTAGGTAACGTTGAAGCCATGCAAGACGGTGACTACGATATCTAAAGTTTAAACGCTATGGCTTCCAACCAATGGAAACCATAGCGTTTTTTTGGCAATTAAAACGGTCATCACCGTAATCGCTTTCAAAAAACTGCTGATGGCCTGTAAACTACTGTTATAATGAGTATGAAGAAACTAATTTATTGGAGGACTATAATGGCCAAACTTGATGATACTGTTCAAATACTCAAAGACGTAAAATTTGATTCTAACCTAACCGCAAGTAATATGGCGGTCTTTTTTCTACTGGGAGCCACGCATTTGACCCCAGAAATGAAATGGTCTGACGCAACTAACCGTGGGATTCAAATTCGGCGAGCCCTATTTTTCCTGCAAAATATCTACGGCCTGCAATTCGATGAAAACACCCTCGAAGATTTTTACGAATTAGGCGCGCAAAGAATGCTAGCATTTGGCTTAAGCACTAACGACAGCACTAAAACGAAAACTGAACCGAAAGAAGCGCACTGGTTTTTGTCAGCCGATTTCTTTAAGTTAGTAACGGCTTACGGGACACCGCAATACCAGTCGCTGTTAGCCAGCTTTTTGAAACAGCATGCCGACTTAATCAATAGCCAGTCGCACCTCTCACATACCCCGCAGCTGACGATTGATTTTCAGGGCACCAATGCCGAGCAAATTAAATTGCCTAAAAATAATCATAACCAACTGAGTAAAGCGGTCTTGGAAAAGTTTGTCCCTAATTTTGCCGGGAAGGCCGAGTTACTGCACATCGCTGATGACCCCCAACGAGATTTGAAGGCCGAACAGCAGCGGTTAACCGAATTAGGCTTCTCATCGATACTGCCAGAAGCCATGCCCGATATTATCCTCTACGACCACGACCGTAACCGCTTATTCTTACTAACGGCCACACCTGCTGGTACAACGATCACTGGCAGCCATATCGAAATCATTAAAGAAGCTTATAGCGGAGATGCTGAATTAGTATTTGTTACCGTTCTCGCGGATGGGGACAGCTTTAAGAGCACCCTCGATGCCATCAACTGGGGCACTAAGATCTGGATCGCTACGATTCCAGAACACCTGGTTCATATGGATGAGGCGCATTTTATGGATCTGCCGGATTAGGTTTATCCAAAACTAGACAAAAAAACGCTGTGCAGAAATCTGCACAGCGTTTTTTTAACGGGTTCCTTAAATTACTTAAGGGTAACCACGCCACCAACGGCTTCAAGCTTAGCTTTAACGTCGTTAGCTTCGTCTTCTGTAACGCCTTCCTTGATAACTGAAGGTACGTTGTCAACAAGACCCTTAGCATCCTTTAAACCAAGACCAGTGATTTCACGGACAGCCTTGATAGCCTTAACCTTGGCGTCACCTGATTCAGTTAATTCAACATCGTATGAATCCTTAGTAGCACCGGCATCGTCGCCACCAGCAGCAACTGCAACTGGAGCAGCAGCTGAAACATCGAATTCGTCTTCGATTGCCTTAACGAGATCGTTTAAATCTGAGATTGACGCTTCTTTTAATGAAGCGATGATAGCATCTTTATCAAAAGCCATTTTTGTTTCCTCCATTTTATATTGAAATAGTTAGTTTTGTAACTGGGTTAGGCAGCTTCGCCGTCGTCACCCTTGTCAGCAACTGCCTTAACCGCACGCGCAATTTTACGCATTGGATCAGACAAGGCACTAGCAAGCATTGATAACAAGTCTTCACGACTTGGCATCGTAGCGTAAGTGTTGATTTCATCAATCGAAGCAATCTTGCCTTCAACCATACCACCCTTAAGGTTAAGGGAGTCATGTTCATCAGCAAACTTCTTCAAAACCTTAGCAGGTGCAATTGCATCTTCGTCAGAAAAGGCAACGGCAGTTGGGCCAGCAAACGTATCGTTTAATTCTGCGTAACCAGCTTTTTCTGCAGCACGGGTCAAGATCTTGTTCTTGATAACACTCATTGAAACACCGGCTTCACGTAATTGCTTACGTAAGTCAGTAACTTCTGCAACGGTTAAACCACGGTAGTCAACAACGATAGCTGTCTGAGCGTTGTTAAAACGTTCAGTCACTGCGTCAACTTCCTTAGCCTTGATTGCAACAGTTTCTTTACTCATTAGTTTCACCTCCTGAATTCTTTTAGGAATAAAAAATCCCTATGTCCGCCAGACATAGAGAGAAATGTAAACTAAATTCACATCTTCCTCGGCAGGTAAATTAAGGCTGACGCCACCTGAGTCTTGGGCAGAACAAATATCAACTTGTTAAGCATACCGAATGCTTAGCTAAAAGTCAATACGGGATTTTCTATTTAATTAAAGGGATGCGACATCAACGTTGACACTAGGGCCAAAGGTTGATGAGATCGATACGTGTTGTACGTAAGTCCCCTTAACAGCTGCAGGACGGGCTGAAAGAACCACGTTCGCAATCGTCTTCAAGTTTTCAACTAACTTGTCAGCGTCGAATGATACCTTACCAACAGGAACAGCAACGTTACCGTCACGGTCAGTCCGGTAAGTAACCTTACCAGCCTTAGAATCGTTAACAGCCTTCGTTACGTCCATGGTAACAGTACCAGTCTTAGGGTTAGGCATTAAGCCCTTAGGTCCAAGGACACGACCTAAACGACCAACTTGGGCCATCATATCAGGCGTTGCAATGGCAACGTCGAAGTCCAACCAGCCATCTTGAATCTTAGCAACTAAGTCGTCTTCACCAACAAAGTCAGCGCCAGCGGCCTTAGCTTCCTTAGCCTTGTCACCCTTAGCAAATACGATAACAGTCTGTTCCTTACCAGTACCATTAGGCAGAACAACCGCCCCACGGAGCTGTTGGTCAGCTTGCTTCGTATCTACGTTAAGCTTGAATGCAATTTCAACCGTTGCATCAAACTTAGCAAAATCCATTTTCTTAACCAAATCAACAGCTTCATCAAGCGCGTAGTTCTTTTCAGCTTCTACTTGCTTGACAGCGTCTTGATACTTTTTACCTCTTTTATGAGCCATCTTGTGAATTCCTCCTTGCAAATGTGGTTATAACGGCTTGGCCTCCCACTTGATACATTTGCTTTAACAAAGTATCCGTAGTGTTAGTAGCTGGGATTAACCTTCTACAGTGAAGCCCATGCTACGAGCAGTACCTTCAACCATGCGCATAGCTGCTTCTACGTCAGCAGCGTTTAGGTCTTGCATTTTGGTCTCAGCGATTTGCTTAACTTGATCTTTGGTTACCTTAGCAACCTTTTTCGTGTTAGGTTCGCCTGAACCATGTTCAACACCGGCGGCCTTCTTTAACAGAACGGCGGCTGGCGGAGTCTTAGTAACGAAGTCGAATGAACGATCTTCATATACCGTAATAACAACTGGAATAATCATCCCAGCTTGATCGGCAGTACGAGCGTTAAAATCCTTCGTAAAGCCCATGATGTTAATTCCGGCTTGGCCCAATGCTGGACCAACTGGGGGAGCTGGTGTTGCTTTACCCGCAGGAATTTGCAATTTTACAATGTTAGCTACTTTTTTAGCCACGAGACATACCTCCTTGAGTCCGTGTTGTGGTAAATGGAGAGCAGATTTCTCCTCCCACACGTGTATGCAAAAACATACTCATATAAACTACCACAATTATACCGAAAAGCCAAGTAATTCTTTAGATTATTTAGGCAACTGGGTCAACTTGGTCGAAATTCAGCTCAGCGCTGGTTTCACGACCAAACATATTAATGTTGACCTTAAGCTTTGCCTTTTCATGATCGATCTCGGTGATTTTACCTTCCATTCCTGAAAAGGCGCCATCCACGATTTTGACGGTGTCGTCAACATCAACGTCCAGATCTTCATGACGGCTGCTCATCCCTAATCGCTTCAAGATCAGTTCAACTTCATCGGGAAGCAATGGCGTTGGCTTTGAACCCTGACCATGAGAACCGATAAACCCGGTAACCCCTGGTGTGTTACGAACGATGTACCAAGCATCGTCGGTCATCACCATTTCAACCAAGACGTAACCTGGGAAGGTTTTATCCATCTTGATCTTTTCCTTACCGTTTTTAACCTCATGTTCCTCTTCTTCTGGGACAACTACCCGGAAAATGTAGTCTTGCATCCCCATTGATTGGGCACGTGATTCCAAGTTCAACTTCACTTTGTTTTCATAGCCAGAATAGGTATGCAGGACATACCATTGTTTTTCAGCTGATTCAACCATTTCGTTCCATCCTTTCCTAAAGGGACTGATACTGTCATTTAATCAAAATAAAAAAACTTCGACAGCGCGAAGTTTTCGTCCAAACTATTATAGCATAATTTACCGTCTAATGGCATTAGGCCAAGAACTTTAATCCTATTTGAATCAGGTAGTCAACCAGTCCTAAAAAGATCGCCATGGATAAAGCAACAAAAACCACGCTGCTTGTATCTTTTCGCGTCTGTTTGGCATCGGGCCAAGAAACCTGTTTCATTTCATCTTTAACAGCAACTAAAAATCTAAAAAAGCGCATGAGCTCCTCCTTACACCGGGCATTCGCGCGTTACCGGGTCTCCCGGTGTAACGTATGCTTACCACAATACTTACAGTACTTTTTTACTTCAAGTCGAACTTTCCGATTAGGACTAGCCGGTACCGTGTAGTTCCGGGATCCACAGACAGAACATGCCAACGCAACTTTCTTTTGAGCCACGTCTAACACCTCCTTATAGCAGTCTTCATATTAGCATTTACGTTAAGTATGTGTCAAGCAATGTCGGTAGCCTATTCGACCTGCAAGTGGCGCTTAATTTTACGTTTGATGCGCTCGTTGGCGTTATGGAATTGCGTATGGTCAAGCCCAAACCGGTTGCAAATCGCTTCTTCGGTGTCACCGGAAACCAGTGCGATCAAGACGGCCCTTTCCATTTTCGACATTTCCTTTTTAACAATATCGACCAGTCGCTGCCTAAAAATAATTAAATGATCGGAGGAAAATAACTGTTTATCCGCCAAGGTTTCCGCAAAGAAGGTTGGGTGCGCATCAATTGAAGTCATTGGTCCATTAGCCTTACGCTTTTTAGCATTGAGGCGACGGGCATGATCGTGCCGACGATTAATTAGGGCCGTTTTTAAATAACTCCCAAAGGCGTGGGTCCTAGATACGTCAAAGCGTAAAATGACTTCCCACAGCACGATTTTGGACTCTTGTTCCCAGTCCGCCGTTTCTAATTCCTGCAAATAATAACGGTTTTGAATACTTAAAACTAACGGTTCATAGCGTCTTATCAACTCTAGTAGCGCCTCTTCATTCCCATGACGCGCCTGCTCCACCAATATCCAATCTGCTTCATTGTTAATCATTTGGCTTCCTCCGTTGGCCTAATTTCATTATTAACAGCAGTATATCAACCAGCGTAATTGGTGCCTACCAAACAAGTTTCGCTATTTACCAAATTAAAAACAACCAATTTTTAATTTTAGGTTAGTAACATGGCTAAATTACAGTTCATGCCACTAGTCCAAAATTCAAATTGGCTGTTTTTTAAAATCACTTTTTTCTACTGGTCATCTGAGTGATGGTCGTCGCCCAAATGATCACGCAGTTTTTCTAGTTTTGACAGCTGCCCCTCATTCCACGGTGAGTGTCTGACCTGGCCCTTATCAGCAAACTTAACGGCTTGCGTATGGACCTCTTTTCTGGTGCGGTTAATATTAGTTAACAGCTCACCCGCAGGAATCCGTAGCGCTCCCGCTGAAAAAACGGTCCACTGTTCAGCCTGATCACTGGTGGCTACAGTGACTTGCGTAAAACGGTTTTGTTTTTGTTTGGTCAACGCTTCAATATATTCATCCGCGGTTTGATCCTGTCCCGTCCAAACGACCTCTAAGCCGTAATGATCATACTTTTTAGACATTCCGGGCACGTACATGGCATCAAAGACCACGATGGTTTCAATTTTTTGATACTTATGGTACTCAGATAAGATTGCCAGCAGATTATCCCGTGCTTCCTCCAGCCGGCCAGCTAACTTTAGCCGGGTCAGATCCGGCCAGTTACCGATCATATTGTAGGCGTCAACAATTAAAATATCTTTTTTCAATAGTCTCACCCGATCCGTTTAATTCAGCGGGTGACGAGAAGCAAAGGCCTGGTACATCAAAAGGCTGGCTGCCACGCTGGCATTCAAACTTTGAACATGCCCCACCATTGGAATCGTCAGCATCTCATCCACTGACTTTTTCAGCAGTGGCGAGATGCCCTTACCTTCATTGCCAATGATGATACCAACTGCGCCCTTAGCATCGAAGTGGCGATAATCGGTCCCGTCCATATCCGTACCAAAGATCCAAAGACCGCGGTCCTTCAATTCTTTAACCGTGTTCACTAAATTAGTTACCCGGGCAACCGGCACGTTTTCCATCGCGCCAGCAGAAGCCTTGCCCACAACACCGGTTAGGCCAACTGCACGGCGCTTGGGAATAATAATCCCGTGGGCGCCGACCGCATCGGCCGTCCGCATGATCGAGCCAAGATTATGGGGATCGTTAATGTTGTCCAAAATCAGGAAGAACGGTTGCTCATCGCGTTCCTGCGCCCGTTCAAATAGATCATCAATGGTGGCGTACTTATAAGCTGAGACCGCCAGTACGACCCCTTGATGGTTTTCGTGAGGTGCCAGCCGTTCCAGCTTAGATTTAGGAACCATTTGAATCACTAAAGACCGTTTCTTAGCTAATTTGATAATTTCACCGATCAGCTCATGTTTGAGCCCATCTTGAATAAAAACTTTGTTGATCTCCTGATCACTTTTTAACGCCGCAATTGCTGGATGGCGGCCAAAAATAAATTCAGAAGGTTCTTCTTCAGATGACTGTTCGTTATTTCTCATCGGGTAACCTCCCTGCTTCTACCTGTTCAATGCACCACTGCGCCATTTCAGCTAGACGATCGTGTTGATTGCTCAACGTCAAGTAGCCAAAAATCGCTTCAAATCCGGTAGAGATTCGATACGTCATCACACTGGTGTTTTTAGCATGCGTATAACTCTTAGCGTTACGGCCACGTTTGAAGTAGTACTCTTCTTCTTCGGTCCAGTAGTCATCCGCGTCCATTAACGTGATCAACCCAGCCTGAGCCTTCGCGGAAACGTACCGCGTCGCCTTATGCTGCAGTTTATTGGGCCGTGTTAGCCCCTGTTCAATTAAGTGGCGTCGAATGAAAACTTCATAGGTGGCATCACCCATGTAAGCCAAAACGACCCCGTTTAATTGCTGATAGTCTGATTGTGCCTGTTCACTCATACGTTTCCTTTCTCATCGTCTCTGTGCCAACGAGTCCCCTGAGGCGTGTCTTCAAGAACGATCCCCTGAGCCTTTAGCTGTTCACGGATCTCATCACTGCGTTCAAAATTACGGTTCTTCCGGGCTGCTAACCGTTCGTTGATCAGCGCCTCGATGCCGTCATCATTTAACGTTTCCTGCTTAAATTCAATGCCAAAAATGTTCACTAATTCGCTGAGCGTCTTAATGATAAACGACAGACTGTCCTTAAAGACTACTGGCCGTTCAGCATAAACGTTGCCCAGCTTGGCTAATTCATAGACTTGAGTGATCGCATTTTGAACGTTAAAATCATCGTCCATTTGGTCCACGAAATCCGCCTCGATCTGACGAATCTCCTGTTCGATCTTTGGATCACTGCCTGACTCAGCGTCTTTCAGCCGGTAATTCAGATTATTAAACGCCGTCTGCAGCCGTTTCAAATTATTTGATGCGTCGTCCAGATTACCCTGCGTATACTGAATTGGCCGGCGGTACTGCGTCGTAGCCATAAAGAACCGCAAGACCTGCGGATCAACGGTTTTCAAAATGTCGTGAACCGTCACAAAGTTCCCCAGCGATTTACTCATTTTTTCGTTTTCATCGCCAACGGTCACAAACCCGTTATGTAACCAATAGTTCGCAAACTTTTGACCGGTCTTAGCTTCACTTTGGGCAATTTCATTTTCGTGGTGCGGAAAAGTCAGATCTTGACCGCCACCATGAATGTCGAAGGTGTCACCCAGATACTTAGTCGACATAACTGAGCATTCAATGTGCCAGCCTGGCCGGCCCTTACCCCATGGTGAATCCCATGAGATCTCGTCGCCCTTGGCTGCTTTCCACAGTGCAAAGTCCACGGGGTCTTCCTTGCGACTCATTTCTTCTGGATCCGTGTGCTGACTGGCACCAACCTCCAAGTCATCAATGTTTTGATGGGATAGTTGGCCATAGTGGGCAAATTTGCGGGCGCGATAATACACGTCCCCCTCGGACTCATAACCATACCCCTTAGCAATCAGATCCTGAATAAATTCAATAATATCTTTAATGTTTTCAGTTGCTCTTGGATGTTTCGTTGCCGGTTCAATGTTGAGGGCCGTTGTATCTTTCATGAATTCCGCAATGAAGCGGTCAGCTATCGCTGGTACCGTCGTATGGGCTTCTTTAGCAGCCTTGATCATCTTATCATCAACATCCGTAAAATTAGACACGTACTGCACGTGGTAACCCTTATATTCAAAGTATCGGCGAATCGTGTCAAACGCAATGGCACTGCGCGCGTTGCCGATATGGATGTAATTGTAAACCGTTGGTCCGCAGACGTACATTTTTACAATTCCTGAAGTGATGGGCGTGAACACTTCTTTTTGTCGTGTGAGTGTGTTGAATACCTTAAGCATTGTGCGAACTCCTCTCTGATTAATCGTAAATCCATTTTATCATAATTATTCTAATAATTATTCTATCTCCCTATAAATTAATGGCATCATTACAATTAATTATGATTCAAAGCCTTACGATTAATGATTTTAACTTGCACTCACAAGAAAAGGGCTCGTTGCAGATTCTGATCTACAAGCAAGCCCTTTAGTCGTTTCAATTAGTTTTCGTTTAACTGTGCCAAGGTTTGTGCAACGTGCTCCAAAGTCTTGTCACGACCAACTAATTCAATTGATTCTGGTAATTCTGGTCCGTGCATTTCATGGGTAACGGCGATTCGGATCGGCATCCAAAGCTTCCGTCCCTTAATGCCGGTGTCTTTTTGAATATCTTTGATCGTTTTTAAGATCTTGACCTTGTCAAAAATCGGCAACTTCTTGATCCGTTCAGAGAATTCTTTCAGGACAACTGGTGCCGTGTCGTTAGAAATTTCGTCTAACGCCTCACCGCTGATTTTTTCAGGTTCCTGGAAGAAGACGCTGGCCATGTCGTTGATCTGCGCCATGTAGCTCATTTGCCGCTTATACAGGTTGATCAATTGACGTGCCCATTCAAGGGTCTTAGCATCCGGATTTTCGGGAATATTACCAGCTGCGATCAACTGCTGTAAAGCCAGGTCCACGACGACATCTTCGTCAGAAGTCTTCACGTACTGGTTGTTGATCCATTCCAACTTCTTCTTATCGAAAGTGGCTGGTGATTTGCTCAAACGCTTTTCGTCATACATCTTGACGAGTTCTTTCAGTGAGTAAATTTCGTCTTCGCCCACTGGTGACCAGCCAAGTAAGATAATGAAGTTCAGTAAAGCATCTGGCAAGTAACCTAACTTGCGGTACTGTTCGATAAACTGCAGAACGGTCTCGTCACGTTTAGATAACTTCTTACCCGTGTCTTTACTGATGATCAGACTCATATGACCAAACTTCGGCGGTGTCCAGCCAAAGGCTTCATAAACCATTAATTGCTTAGGGGTGTTAGCCACGTGATCATCACCACGGAAAACGTGTGAGATCTTCATCAAATGGTCATCCAAAACAACCGCAAAGTTGTAAGTTGGAATGCCATCAGCTTTGACAATGACAAAGTCACCGCCAATGGTATCAGAGTCAAAGGAAACCTTGCCCTTAACCATATCATCCCAAGCATAGGTCTTGTGTGCTGGCACGTGGAAACGAATCACTGGCTTCAAGCCCTTTGCTTCGGCTTTAGCCATTGCATCCTTGATCTCATCATCTGACATACCGGCATATTCGTATTCATAATGGGGCATCTCATGGCGGGCACGTTGTGCTTCACGATCTGCTTCCAATTCGTCTTCAGTACGGTATGACTTGTAGGCTTTACCTTCATCCAGCAACTGCTGAATGTAAGGTTTGTAGATGTCAAAACGTTCTGATTGACGGTATGGGCCGTATTCACCTGGCTTGTCAGGACCTTCATCCCAGTCAAGACCTAACCAGCGTAAATTATCGAGCTGACTCTTTTCACCATCAGCCACGTTCCGCTTTGTATCGGTATCCTCGATTCGAATAATAAACTTACCCTTGTAGTGACGCGCAAACAAGTAATTAAATAAAGCTGTCCGGGCGTTACCAATATGCAGATGGCCAGTAGGACTAGGTGCATAACGAACGCGAATTGAATCATTTGCCAATATCTATTCCGCCTCTTTCAAAATAGTTTGAGTTAAAAATTAACTCTGCTCGTCAACAAAGGGATACACCGCTTGATGCATCCCTTAGTTAACGTACACTTTCTACAATGTTTCAGTATACCAAAGAATCGCTATCTTTTCTAAGTGTACAATGGAACCTTCGAAAAGAAAAGTTAGTTTGACTTCTTCTGGTTATTTTTTGGTTTGTCTGAATTCTTTTTTGAGCTGTCATCGTCCTCATTGATCTCGTGAGTCGAGTGAGCCGGCTTAGCAAAGATCATCCGTCCGGCATCCGTTTGAATGGCTGACGTGACGATCACATCTAAGTGTTCATTCAGATAGAAGCGGCCGTCTTCAACGACCACCATGGTGCCATCATCCAGATAAGCAACCCCTTGCTGACGCTCGGTGCCTTTTTTGACCACCATCACGTCTAGGTGTTCACCCGGAATGACCCGCGGCTTCAAAGCGTTCGCCAACGCATTAATATTTAACACCTGCACCTTTTGGAATTCGATGACTTTGTTCAGGTTGTAATCATTAGTGACGATCACCCCATCGACTTCCTTGGCAAGCCGAATCAACTTACTGTCGACTTCGGAAATATCATCGTAGTCGCCTTCATACATTTCAACCGGAATGATATTTTCCTCACGCAGTTTGTTTAAGATATCCAGGCCACGACGACCACGGACCCGCTTAATACTGTCACTGGAATCAGCAATATACTGCAATTCATACAGGACAAAATTAGGTACTAATAACGTCCCCTCAATAAACCCGGTTTTAACTAGATCATAGATCCGGCCATCGATCAAAATGTTGGTATCCAAGATTTTGTAATGGTGGTAGTTCTTATCGATCGGCCGATCAATGATACTGTCACCGTCGTCCTCGTTCTTTTTACTCCGAAACGAAAACAGCTTCCGCCATTCGTCACGCTTGGTTGTCCCTAAGCGAAAACCCAGCCAACCAAATAAAATCATCAAGATGATGGGGACGACCCCACTGAAAATTGGTGAATTCAACCGGTATAACGGTGTCGAAATTAAAATCGCAAAAATCAATCCCACAATCGTGGAAATACTACCAAAAAGCAGATAAGCCGGACTTTTTGAGGTTAATGATTTCTCAAATCGATTGATTAGGCGTTCAAAATAACCTGAAAACAAAAGGGATAATAGCCAAAACACTAGCGCGCCAATGATGGCATTTGAGATTTCATTGTTAAACCACGTCCGGGTTGAATAACCAAAGCCTTGCCACATCAGCGGCAGATAAACAGCACCAAGTCCTAAACCAATAAACGCAAAAATTCCTTGAATAATCGCTCTTTTCTTACTAAATTTATTCAATTAATTCACCTCCAAATCCGTTAAGCTAAAATTTTATGCAATGCTTCTCCCAACGTTGCCACACCCACAACTTCAATGTCAGTCGGCGGCGTCCAGTCCTTCAAGTTGTTTTTGGGAATGTAGATCCGCTTGAACCCCAGCTTGGAGGCCTCTTTGACCCGGTCTTCAACGCGATTGACCCGGCGAACTTCACCGGTCAGTCCAATTTCGCCAACGTAGCATTCATTGGGGTTAGTCCCCTTGTCACGATAAGAACTGGCAATGCTGATAGCTAATGCCAAATCGATGGCTGGTTCGTCCAGCTTGACGCCACCGGCAGCTTTTAAATAAGCATCCTGATTTTGAAGCATCAGGTTAGCACGTTTTTCCAGTACTGCCATGATCAATGATACGCGGTTACGGTCAAGACCGGAAGCCGTGCGCTGAGCATTTCCAAAAACTGAGGGTGTCAAAAGTGCCTGAATCTCGACCAAAATCGGCCTGGTTCCTTCCATGGAAACCACGATTGCGGAACCAGTGGCGTCCTTTAGGCGTTCCTCCAGAAAAATTTCTGACGGATTCTTAACTTCCTTCAAACCAGACGCCTGCATCTCAAAGATACCCAATTCATTGGTGGAACCAAACCGGTTCTTCACCGCCCGCAAAATCCGATAGGTATGATGCAGGTCACCTTCAAAGTATAAAACAGTATCCACCATATGTTCCAAAACTTTCGGGCCGGCAATAGCGCCACCCTTAGTCACGTGGCCCACAACAAAGATCGTCACCCCTTGTGACTTGGCAATCCGCATTAATTCAGCAGTCACCTGCCGAATCTGTGAAACGGAGCCAATGGCCGAAGTGATTTCGGGTTCAGACATCGTTTGAACTGAGTCAATGACCACGTAGTCGGGTTTCATTTCGTTGATATTTGCCCGAATTCGGCTCATATCAGTTTCAGGATACAAGTATAAATTATCGCTGGCAACCCCTAACCGGTTAGCCCGCATTTTGATCTGGTTAGCACTTTCCTCACCGGACACGTAGAGGACTTTGCCATCAGCTTGACTCAGCTGACCGGATACTTGCAGTAACAGGGTCGATTTCCCGATTCCGGGATCACCGCCAATTAAGACTAAGGAACCGGGAACGACACCGCCGCCTAAGACCCGGTTAAGTTCACCCATTTGCGTTTTGATTCGGGGTTCTTTTTCCATTGAAACTGCTGACAGTTTCTCTGGCTTGGTGACTGCCCCGCCAACTAGACTGCTGGTTGAAGCCTTGGCGGAAGTTGTGGCCGGTGCGATCACTTCTTCAACGAACGTGTTCCACTTACCGCAATTGGGGCAACGTCCCAAAAAACGGGGCGCTTGATAGCCGCATTCCTGACAGACAAACTGTGTCTTCTCTTTAGCCAATCGTTTCAATCCCTTCCGAAAAAAAATCTGACCAATACTAACCAAACCTATTTTATCATAGTCTAAGGCTATTGCTAGTTTAGACCATTGAGCTTAAATTCTTTTTAATTACTTGCCTGACGACCCAAAGCCACCCTGCCGTTCTTGCTGGGGCTGCTGCTCGTTATCGGCCGTTAAATAGTGCATGAAGATACCTTGACCAATGCGATCACCCTTAGCGATCTTAGCATCCGTCAGGCCAAAATTCAGCACCTGCATGAAGATTTCACCCTCATTGCTGTCATTATTGTAATAATCAGCATCGATCACGCCGATCCCATTGGGAATGACCAAACCGCGTTTTAGCGGATTACTGGACCGGTTCGCTAAGATCAATACCTCATCCGCTCCCATATACGCTTTGATCCCGGTTGGAATCAAGAATGGTTTCAGTATTTTTTTCGCCTTTTCAAGGGCGCCTTTATCAACCTCTTTTTGGTGCCGAATGGCCCAGATAACTTTTAGAAAGTCCATTTTCCAGATACTTGGTACGGTAAAATCAACGGCACTTTCAAAATCATACCCAGCGGCCCGTTTGGTCGTGCGGTATGGAACGTGTAAGCCTTCATTGGCATACGTAGAAACGATTTCAAACCCTCGTGTCATGTGTGTTCTCCTTTCATACATTGTTTTATCTTACACTATAAGTACGGTGGAAAACACCCCCAAAGATTGACCCTAGTGGGCTCTTTTACCGTTAAAATGTTGTACAATAATGACTATAAAATGAGAAGGAGTGTGATCCATTTGAGTAATGAAAACCAAGCTGCTATCAGCAGTGATCAAATTGCCCGCTATCAAGCTTCATTGAACGACCGTAAAGACGCTAAAGTGGTTGAACGCGCCGTCACCCACCAAGGTATCTTAGCCACCAGTGCTGACTTTGCCTCCAACACTGACATGACACCCGTTTTTTCCATTGAGCTGGATACCGGTAAGGTGGCTAATCAAAAACAAAGCGGCCGCTGCTGGATGTTCGCAGCCTTAAACACGATGCGTCACGAACTGGCTGACAAGTTCAAACTGAAGAACTTTGAACTATCTCAAAACTACACTAATTTCTGGGATAAGTTCGAAAAGGCCAACTACTTCTATCAAAACGTGTTAAACACTGCCGACCAGCCGCTGACTAGCCGCAAAGTTGCCTTTCTCATGGCGACACCGCAACAGGACGGCGGCCAGTGGGATATGCTCTGTGCCGTGATTGAAAAGTACGGCATCGTACCTAAGTCAGTGATGCCTGAAACCTATAACAGTGCTAAGTCCAGCGAGCTTAACGGGACCTTAAATAAGAAATTACGCAAGGATGCCGTTACTCTTCGTGACCTCGTCGCTAAAAATACTAGCGATGACGACATTGCCGCTGCCCGCGACAAAATGCTGGGCGAAGTTTACCGCCTGCTCTGCTACACCTTAGGCGAACCAGCACAAAAGTTCGACTTTGAATACCGCGATGATGATAAGAACTACCACATCGATCGAGACCTTACACCAAAATCATTTTATGACAAATACGTCGGCTGGAACTTAGCGGACTACGTGTCCATCATCAACGCACCAACCGCTGACAAGCCGTACAACAAGACTTATACCATCGAAATGCTGGGAAACGTTTTAGGTGGCCGTGCCGTTAAGCACTTAAACGTCACCATGGACGACTTCAAAAAGCTCGCCATTGCCCAGTTAAAAGATGGCCAAAGCGTTTGGTTTGGCTGTGACGTTGCTCAAAGTTCTGATCGCCAAAAGGGCATCATGGACACCAAGGCCTACGACAAGAACGCGCTGTTAGACATGGATCTCACCATGACCAAGGCGCAGCGTCTGGACTACGGTGAAAGTTTGATGACCCACGCCATGGTCATTACCGGCGTGGACCTCGTTGACGGCCAGCCAACTAAGTGGAAGGTCGAAAACAGCTGGGGTGATAAAGTTGGTACCAAGGGTTACTTTGTGATGAGTGACAGCTGGATGACAGAATACTGCTACCAAGTTGTTGTGAACAAGAAGTACCTAAGTGACAAACTGCGTCAAGCACAGGCAGAAGCACCAACCGTTTTAGCCCCTTGGGATCCAATGGGCGCTTTAGCTTAATCATTAATTGCAAACAGCCTGATTACCAGTTAGTAATGACTGATAATCAGGCTGTTTTTGTATCCTGTGTGTTACTGCAATGCTTTTTTACTCGTGACGTTTAAGGCTGCGTCAAACTCATAAACAATTGGCACGCCATTAGGTACTTCCAAATGGTCAATATCCGTATCATTGATTCGATCAATGTATTTGATCAGCGCACGTAACGTACTGCCATGGGCGACCACCAGTTGATTATGCCCGTCCAGCAAACGTGGCGCAATTTCATCTTGCCAATAAGGCATCAAGCGATTATACGCCATTTCCAGACTCTCACCCTTGGGCTCAGTGACGCCTAACGGCACGTACCTAGGATCTCGATCCGGTTTATCTAACAGTGGCGGTACAACATGATAACTACGCCGCCAAAGCTTAAATTGTTTCTCACCGACGGCCGCCTTGACCGCGGCTTTTTTCTGACCGCGTAGAGCGCCATAATGCCGTTCATTTAAACGCCAGGATTTCGTCACCGGAATGTACATCTGGTCGGCTTCCTCCAGCACAATGTTGGCGGTCATAATGGCCCGTTTCAGCATGGAGGTATGCAAATGCTCAAACTGCAGACCGGTCTGCCGAATCATTTTACCAGCCTGATGAGCCTGCGCAATCCCCTTTTCGGTGAGTGCTACATCACTCCAGCCAGTAAACACACCATCGCGATTAGCCTGACTTTCACCGTGACGCAAAATGACTAATTTAACCATAAAACTGACCCTCTCTTCTCATGCTCTTTCATTCACATATTATATCACCGGCATTAAATTCAATAAAGGGACCTCGCCATCTAAGTCGAGGTCCCTTTAGAAAAAATCGATCAATCAGTGAGATGCGTTTAACAGTAACATCAAGATTGGAATGACCAGTAAACTCAATAACGTTGATTCGGTCACCATAACAGCGGCAAAACTGGAATCCGCCCCGTAGAGTTTTGAAACGACCGGTGCGTTCGTCATAACCGGCATTGCCGATTGAATGATAAAGACCTGTTTCATCATGACGGGCATCCCAGTTGGCAAAACCAATAGCGACATTAAGGCTGGTGCAAGAATAAACCGGCCAAAGAGAATCCCTAAACTGCCACGGTTGATGGTTAAATCACGCAGATCAACATTGGCAATCGCGATCCCAATAAAGATCATTGACAGTGGCACCGTCAAGCCGCCGATATAATTCAAATCAGCCATAATAAATTTCGGCAACTGAATTTTCAGTAAAACTAAGACCACGCCGACCATGAAACCAAGCAGCGGCGGTGAAAAGACCTTTTTCAGCGTTTGACCAAGACTAAAGTGATAATCACCTTGACCGTCACGCTGGATCAAATAGACCCCCAACGTCCAGAAAATAGTTGTGTTCGCCATATAGTAGACCAAAACGTACGGTAAACTCTTGGCAGCCCCAAAGAGGGCCACGTTTACAGGTAAGCCAACAAAAACCGTGTTGGAGTTAAAAAACATCGATTCGAAAAGCCCCTTATGACTTTTCTTAATATGTAGAACTTTAGCGACAATGATCGAAACCCCAAAGAGGATCATCATTGACACCACTGGGAACCGCAAGTCAGGTAACGTGTTAATCAACCGTTTGAACGTAAACTTGCTAATGATGGTGTAGGCCATGTAGGCCGGTAAAGCTACCTGGGTAACCAACCGGGCAATCAGCTTGCTGGCTGACTCATTAAACCAGCCTAGATTAGTCAGAAGGTAACCTAACGCAATCATCAGAAGAATCTCAACGACGCCCGCAACACTCCGGGCGAATAATAGCAACATTGTGTGTTATACCCTCTTTCACATCAAAAATTAATATTTATTATAGCATAGTTCTCTAACGTTGACTTGACAACCTCACAAATATTGACCGTTCCGATGGCTGTTTAACCCAACTTTCATTATTGTATGGTTTACGGGAACCATAATTTGTGATGTAATAGTACAGTTAGGCCGTTGTAGAAATGAAGGGCCCAACGTTTTTATTAAAATCGATTTAAGCTTCATAAAAAAATCACCGTATCCAAGATAATAGACCTATAATGCAAAGAGATTTTACAGAGGCGAGGAAAACTAATGGCATCAAATAATTTCGATCCAAATCAAAACAACCAGCAAAAACGGCGCAGCGATTATTCACACTTTAAGACCCACAAAAAACACCGTGGGCTACTCTGGAGTATTCTAATCGTCGTCTTGATCCTACTCACGGGTGGCATCGCTTATGGCTATCACGCCTATAACGAGGCTAAGAAAACCTTCAATACCACCTTTCAGGCTGGACAGACTAATAAGCTTAGAAACGTTGATAGCGTCATTAAAGAAGGCAAGCCATTTTCAATTCTGCTCATGGGAACCGATACTGGTGCGCTGGGCAGAAATGACGTTGGCCGAACGGATACCATGATCGTCGCTACGATCAACCCGAAAAAGGAAACGGCCTATTTGACCAGTATCCCTCGTGATACCCGGGTTCAGGTCAAGGGTGATACTCAGCCCTACGAAAAGATCAACGCAGCCTACACAATTGGTGGTGCTGCTGGCTCCGTTTCTACCGTTGAAAAATTACTGGATATTCCGATCGACTTCTACGCGATCGTTAACATGGGCGGCCTAGAAAAGATGGTCAATGCCGTTGGCGGTGTCGATGTGGTCCCACCAATGACTTTCCACTATGGCAATGCTAACGTGGTCAAGGGTAAGAAGATTCATTTGAATGGTAAGGAAGCTCTGGATTACTCACGGATGCGTGAAGAAGATCCACTGGGTGATTATGGCCGTCAAAAACGGCAGCGACAAGTTTTGCAGAAACTGGTCGTCAAAGGGGTCGGCATTACTTCCATCCCCCGTTACAAACAGATCCTCACCTCTTTGAATGGCAACATGAAAACCGATATGACGTTTAATGATATGCTGACCATTCGGACTAAGTACGGCAATGCCAGCCACCACATTAAGTCCCAGACACTTCAGGGACAAGATGCCATGATCGATGGCATCTCGTATCAAGTTGCACCGCTGTCAGAACTGCAAAAAGTTTCTCACAATATTCGGCGGACACTAGACCTTAACGATTCAACTAAGTTAACCTCGAGTTCTACTGATACGGGTGATGACAGTCAGTACACTTCCTCAACTAGCGGATCCGGTTATTAATTTAATAGCGATCAAAAGAGCTTAATGCGATGGAAACTTGCATTAAGCTCTTTTTTTGTTGCGCTAGTTAAACATCTAAGTCAACCGATCAAACTGTCAATTGATCTAAAAATGGTTCAATGTTTTGGGGTGTATCAGTTGGATTCTCCTGCACAACCACTTTCAAGTGCGCCTTATGGGTTAAAAATCGTAAAGCATCAGCTTCAGTTTTATCCACCGCCACACCGTTCATCAGCATTTTCATACCGTCTCGGTAAGCTAAAATGCCAAGATTAATCCCGATTCCGGTTAAATCAACGCCGCCCTTAACTAATTTGGCCATATCTTTAGCCGTTTCCGTTAGCAGCAGCGGTTTGAAAGTATCAAACCGTGGATCTTGATAAACGGCTAACATCTTTTTCACGGTCATCACGTTTGCTTCGATCCCCGAAGGTACCGACTGCAGCATCAACGTCTGGTACAAATGATCCTTAACGACCCGGTTTGAAACAATTAGGATACGATTGGGCATGGTCACTTTGACCCACCCACTCGCAACTTGCTTGGGTAACAAACGACTGCCGATACGCGCTAAGCGAATATCCATTGTCATAAAGGTTAATTCCCTTCGTCATGCGTCTCTGGCTCAAACCGACGGACACCTTTCTTCCCGCTTTTTTCGAGATGGGCCACGACTTTATCTAATGGCTGATCTCGAATGGTAAACGCGTCCATCAAAATGGGCAAATTAACGCCGGCAATCAGTGCCATCTGCGCTGGTTGACGACTCACAATTTGGCTTGCGACGGTGAATGGCGAACCGCCCCACAGGTCAACTAAAAATAACACGGCATCCGCAGTATCAAATTTATTGAGGGCCGTTTGATATTTGATCTTCAAGTCATCTGACGTTTCATGATCCTCAAAAGTCACCGTTGCAATGTTGGCCTGCTTCCCAAAAATCATCGTCGCAGACTGCAATAATCCCTTCGCAAATTCACCGTGGCTCGCAATAATAATGGCAATCATGACATTGCCTCCTCATCATTAAGCAAAATTAATCTTTCCTAGCAAATTAACTGCTCTCATTGGCTATTATCATAGCACATCGACCGAATTTATGCCTTGCTGATTGGCATATCAGCCAACTAAGGTCAGCATTTCTTGGGGAGCAGCCAACCGATAATCAGCGTCTTCAACACCCGCTGGCGTGCGCTTGCCCCAAACCACCAAACCAAATTTAACACCCGCCGCGTGGGCCGCTTGCAGGTCATACTGCGTATCGCCAATGTAGACGGTTTCTGCCGGATCTGCTTGTAGACGGTCCATGGCGACCAGGATTGGATCCGGCGCCGGCTTGCCCCGCTTCGCGTCTTCAAAGAAAACAAATTCACTGAAGTATTGATCCAGTCCCAGTGGTGTGACATCGCGTTTGAATTCATATTTTTGCTTTGAAGTCATAATCGCCAGCTGCGTGCCAGGCTGTTCACTGAGTTGTTTAAGCATGGTTTCGATGCCATCATAAACGTGGGTCAGCGGCTGAAATTCCGGAATGGCCTGAGCCCATTCATTTAGAATCGGCTGCAGCATGTCTGTCGGCACTTTTAACCGCTTCAGCGCGTCCAGACTAGTAATTCCAAACGTTTGGGCTAGTTCGCTGTAGGGGTGCGAAATTTGGTGCTGACGAAGGACCTTGTCCAGCGCCTTCATATACATCGCTTCCGTATCCAGTAAGGTGCCATCCACATCAAAAATAAAGTTTTTCATTAAACGTAACCTCCGCAAAAATTATTCAATAAAAAAACTCGGGATCTTCAACCAAAGCTGGTCAAAGATCCCGAGTTTACGTATGCGGCCAAGAGGACTCGAACCTCCACCGGGAAAACCCCGACAAGATCCTTAATCTTGCGCGTCTGCCAGTTCCGCCATGGCCGCATCAACAAGAAACAATATACCAGAATTATCACTTGTTTTCAATAGTTATTTGGAAAATATTCATATTTACTCGGCATTTACCGTTGCGCCTTGCCGGTCGATCGCAAAAATTCGTAGGCTGCCAATCATGCCCATATCCGTTAATTTCTGCCGTAAAACAATCAGCTGCGGTTCAGTCCCAAAGGTGCCGATCGTTGGCCCAGCGCCGCTTAGATAGGTGCCATAGATGCCAAATTGATGCGCTACTTCACGAATTTTTGGCAGTTCAGGCACTAATTTAGTCCGGGCAGTTTCATGAAATTGATCCTGTTCCATCAGGTGACTGGCTAACTGCCAATTTTTGGTTGCTAAAGCCGCGACCATGACGTTAGCCACACTGCTGCCCCTGACTGCCTGTTGACGCGGCAGCTGATCGGGTAAAACTTTACGGCTGTCAGCAGTCAATAGTGGCTGATTTTTGATAAAGCCCAGCAGTTTGATGTCATCTGGCATCGCTAATTTGACAGTCGTAGCTTTTTCACCGTCAAAATTAGCAATCACAACGTCCCCCAGCAATGCTGGCGCAACGTTATCCGGATGACCTTCGATCTTGGCTGCCAGTGTCACCTGATCAGCCAAGGACAGGTCCATTTCACCCAGTTCGTTAGCAATCTTAACACCGGCAATAATTGCCGTAGAGGAACTGCCCAACCCTCGAGCCACCGGAATATCTGACATCACGGTTAATTGATGCGGCTTCAGTTGCGGGTTGACCGTCAAGGCGGCCTGTACGATCAAATTTTGATCATCCGTTGGCACATCCGGGCCTAAAGCATGGTTCACTCGCCAGCGTTCCGTTTCTTCTTCCACGATCACCGTGAGGTAGAGGTGCAGTGCTACCCCAATAGAATCAAATCCTGGTCCCAAATTGGCCGATGTGGCTGGGACTCGAATCACTATTTTACCCATAAAAAAACCTCCAATACTGAAATGCGACGTTTACAGAAACAATTTCAGTTTTCATTCACTATTATCAGGGACATTAATTTAAATTTCAATCTCAATTTCACTAAACTGCTCAGCAATCACTTTGACTGTTCCTTTTTTGAAATATCAGCCGGCCGTGACACTTACCGCAAACAAATTTTTGGGTATTGATCCGGCGCTTACGCTGATAGATCTGACCGCATTTTTCACAGCGGTAAATGAGTACCGTTGTGGGCTTACTCAACTGCGGTTGCTGAGGCGCATACCGTAAGCCGCCAACTGCCTGTAACAGCTGCTTAAAGGCTCTTGTTCGGTGCTGTCCTGATTGGCCAGCCAGGTGCAGGTGATAGTGCACCAGCTCGTGTTTGATGACCCCCTCTAAGGTGGCTTCACCAAACACCGTCAGCATCCGCGGATTGATATCAATGTGGTGATCCTGCAGATGGTACCGGCCGCCAGTAGACCTTAACCGGCTGTTAAACACGGCACGGTGTTTAAACGGCTTACCAAATGACTGCAGTGAGATGCGTTCAACTAACTGCTGTAGCTCTCGATCAGTCATTTGGCGCCACCATGGTCAGCTGGATACGCTGCCGCTGCTCATCTATGGCCAGTACCCACACCGTGACAATATCGCCGACTGACGCCACGGCAGCCGGATTGCTCACAAAGGATTGGGATAGGTGTGAGATGTGCACTAAACCATCTTGCTTGACCCCAATATCAACGAAGATCCCGAAGTCCACCACGTTGCGAACGGTACCCTGCAGCTTCATCCCGGGTTTTAAGTCACTCATCTTCAAGACATCGGTCCGCAAAATTGGAGCTGGCATCTCGTCACGCCGGTCACGACCAGGACGCTGTAAAGCGCTCAAAATATCTTGGAGCGTTGCTGCACCCACGTTTAATTGGCCGCTTAAGTTCTTAATATCGACCTTTTCAAGTGCTAGAGTAACGGCTGGCGTCCCCACTTGTTTCAAATTCAGCCCGAGTTTCTCTAAGACTTGTTTGGCGACTGGATAGCTTTCCGGATGAATATCGGTATTATCCAGCACGTTTTTGCCGTTAATGATCCGCAGAAAACCCACCGACTGCTCGTAAGCCTTTGGTCCTAACCGTGGCACTTTTTTCAGTTCTGGGCGACTGCTAAAGCTGCCGTTGGCTTCCCGATAAGCCACAATGTTTTTAGCCGTCTGCTTCGAAAGCCCCGAAATATGCGCCAGCAATTCAATACTGGCCCGGTTTAGATCAACACCAACTTGGTTGACGGCGGTTTCAACCACCCGGTCAAGCTGTTCGTCCAGACCGCTTTCGGACACATCATGTTGATACTGACCCACCCCAACTGATTTAGGGTCGATCTTGACCAGTTCAGCCAACGGATCTTGCAGTCTGCGGCCAATGCTGATTGCTGAGCGCTCTTCAACGTTAAACTTAGGGAATTCAGCCCGGGCCACGGCACTAGCCGAATAAACGGACGCACCAGCTTCGTTAACGATCGTATATCTGACTTCTTGATCAACTTGCTTGATGGCATCCGCCACAAACTGTTCCGACTCCCGGCTGGCCGTGCCGTTACCGATGGCGATCATATCAACGTGATAGTCGGTCAATAGTTTAAGAAATGCTGGCATGGCCTGGCTGCGCTTAGTCGCAGAGGCTGGTTTGTGCGGGTAGATCACCTGTTTGGCGAGGTACTTCCCATTACCATCCATAATGGCCAGTTTACAGCCCGTTCGGTAAGCGGGATCAAAGCCCATGACCACGTGATTTTTCAGCGGTGCCTGCATCAGTAAATGATACAGATTATTGCCAAAGACTTGGATGGCGTGAGTCTGGGCCGTTGCGGTCAATGCGCGTCTCAGTTCCCGTTCAATGGCTGGTCCAATAAACCGTTTGTAGGCGTCCTGATAGGTGGTTTCAACAATTGCCACTGACGGTCCACGGTGGCGGCCAACCAGTTGAAACTGCAGGTAGCGGTCAATCGCGGCTTCATCAACCGTAATTTTAACGGTCAAGACCCCCGCCTTTTCGCCACGGTTCATGGCTAATGTCTGGTATGGGCTCAACTGTTTTAAAGCAGACTGAAAATCGTAGTAGATGCTGTAGACCTGATTGTCGTCTTTTTCCTTGCCACCCCGTTTTAATTGACTGGTCAAAACCCCGTTTCGTTCAGTATACCGGCGAATCCAGTCCCGAAATTCAGCGCGGTCACCAATCGCTTCGGCCAAAATTTCATGAACCCCCGCCAGAACACTATCCAGATTAGGAACCGCATCATTGAGATATTGACCCGCAACCGTCTCAACGGGCGCACGTTTAAATTGCAGTACCCACTGTGCCAGCGGATAAAGGCCGGCGTCTTTTGCGATAGTCGCCTTGGTACGCCGCTTTTGCTTATACGGCAGATACAGGTCCTCCACTTGCTGCAGCTGAGTGGTCGCCTTAATAGCTACCGTTAATTTGGCGGTCAACTGGTGCTGTTCTGAAATTTGGTTCAGAACCTCTTGTTTACGTTGCTGCAGTTTACTGATGCGGTTGGCTTCATCTTGAATGTCGCGAATCTCAACTTCATTGAGATCACCGGTCATTTCTTTTCGGTAACGGGCAATAAACGGGACCGTATTATGATCATCTAGGAGTTTCAAAGTCGCATCAATTTGACGGCTCTGATAGGCCGGCAGTGCCTGCTTAACGCGTTTTAAAGTCTCAGTATCCATTTTTCAACATCCTTACGTATAATGTCTTTATTATACCATGCGGTCTATTTTTCAATGTGACTTAAATAGAGCATGCAAAAGTCGCTTGACCCTCACATGCTCTATTCTTAAAACACTCTTTTTACATCACCATTGCCATAATCCGCTGGGCTGCTGAGGAGATCTTTCCCATCATGTTTTCCTGTTCATGTTCTGAATCGTTAAAGGCTTCAACGTTAACCGTCTGTCCTTCAGGATCAATCGTATCAACCATGGTCTGACAAGCTTGAGAGTAGTTTCTATAGGCTGCCACTAGCTGCTTATGCCGACCCAGGATTCGTACGGGAACGGCTGCTTGCTGCAACCGATTTAAGTTCTCGGTGTAGGCATCCGTACCCTTTTGGAAGGTGGCCTTGATCGCCGTTAACGTGTCCGTGCCTAAATCAGCCACAGTATCAGCATCAATGGCTTGACGTAATTTCTCAAAGTCGGGGTTCATGTCTGATCCCGTTTTTTCAGTATCTTCAATCACCTTAGTTAAAGCTGGCAAATAACTTGCCATTGTTTTGGGCTTCATAACTATTCCTCCTATTTTTCCAATCGTCGTTGTCCGAACTTAACGATTTCAACGATCGCAATCATTAAGATACCGGCACCAAACACGGTTCCCCACTGAAGCCAATTAAGCTCCGTCAGGTGGAACACGGTATTGAAACCTGGTACAACGATCGTCACTGCTAACAATAAGAACGCCGTCAGAATCGCCCAGTTAAGTGAACGGTTCTTAAAGATGCCAATCTTAAAAATGGATTCGTGGATCGACTTCGAGTTAAACGCGTGGAACAACTGAATCAGCCCCAACGTTGCAAACGCCATGGTCAACGCATCTGCGTGCGCCAGCTGGCTACTTGCGTGCACCGGAAACTTGAGGGAGAGGCCATAGACGCCAAGGGTAATCAGCCCTTCTAGCAGGCCCTGATAGATCACGTTGCCAAACACCCCACCGGAAAAGAAGTTTGATGCCCGGCCCCGCGGTTTGCGTTTCATAATATTGGGCTCCGCTGGTTCCAGTCCCAGCGCAATAGCTGGAAAGGTGTCGGTTACTAGGTTGATCCACAAAATCTGGACTGGTGCTAAGATCTGCCAGCCGAGTAACGTCATCACAAACAGGGTCAATACTTCACCAATATTAGCAGACAAGAGGTACTGCAACGCCTTTTGAATGTTAGCGAAGACTTTGCGGCCCTCTTCTACCGCGACCACAATGGTGGAAAAGTTGTCATCAGCTAAGACCATATCGCTGGCACCCTTTGACACTTCGGTACCCGTAATGCCCATACCAACGCCAATATCTGCGGCTTTCAAAGCTGGCGCGTCGTTCACGCCATCACCCGTCATCGCCACCACTTTACCACGCTTTTGCCAAGCGTTCACGATACGCACCTTATGTTCGGGTGCGACCCGGGCGTAAACCGAATATTGACCCACGTTCTGGTTAAATTCTTCATCGCTAAGTTTATCAAGTTCAGCCCCGGTGATCACCTGGCTATCAGTGCTATTTTTATCCAAGATTCCCAGTCGTTTGGCAATTGCCGTCGCGGTATCGCGGTGATCGCCCGTAATCATAATTGGCCGGATCCCGGCTTCATGGGCTTCAACCACGGCTTGAGCGACTTCTGGCCGTTCCGGATCGATCATGGCAATTAACCCAATAAAGATCAGATCCTGCTCGGCAGTTTCACTGGTTAAATCATCAGGCACCGCATCAATTTTTTTGTAGCCAAACGCTAATACCCGTAACGCCTGCGTCGCCAGATCGTGGTTAGTCGCCATGATCTGCTGCTTGTCAGCGTTGGTCAGCTCACGAACCTGACCATCTTGTAAGATCTGCGTCACCCGTTTTAAGAGTTGATCCGGCGCACCCTTGACGTACTGGGTAATCTCACCATCCGGATCTTCGTTATAAGTCGACATTAATTTACGTTCGGAATCAAACGGTATCTCGGCGATCCGCTTATTATTACTGATCGTTGCAGCTGCCGGTTCGTCTTGATTCAAATAGTACTGAATTAACGCGGTTTCAGTCGGGTCGCCTGCCAGGCCATCATCAGTGAACTTACTATCATTGTTTAGCAGCATGGCCAGCGCTAGTGGATCAGTCAAATCAACTTTACTTTGACTCGCATCCATCAGTTGACCGTTTTCGTACAGCTGCTCAACGGTCATTTTATTCTGAGTTAACGTCCCGGTCTTGTCTGAAGCAATAATATCCGTACTGCCCAGTGTTTCCACCGCTGGCAGTTTGCGGATCAGCGCATGGCGCTTTGCCATCCGCTGTGTGCCCAATGCCAAGGTAATCGTCACAATGGCCGGCAAGCCTTCCGGAATAGCCGCTACGGCCAAGGAAATGGCTGTCAGCAGCATATTGACCAGTGTTTCTTCACCACGAACCATGCCAATCACGAAAACTAACGCAGCAATGGCTAAAATCAATGCCGTCAGCCACTTACCCAGTTGGTTAAGGTTTTCTTGCAATGGCGTCTTGGTTTCTTCGGTTTCTTCAATCATCCCGGCAATCTGACCCACTTCGGTCTTCATCCCAGTTGCCACCACAACACCCGTCCCACGACCGGTCGTAATGTTAGCGGTCATGTAGACCAGGTTGTCCCGGTCACCTAGCGGCAGATCATCGTCAGTTAAAACGTCACTGGTCTTATTGACTGGTACCGATTCACCGGTTAAAGCCGCTTCTTCGACTTTCATGACGTTAGCGGTCACCAGTCGAATATCGGCTGGGACAATGTCGCCGGCTTCCAGATGAACGATATCGCCTGGAACCAGTTCATCACTTTTTACGGTCACCACCTGACCGTTACGCTCAACGTGTGCCACTGGTGCCGCCATTTCCCGTAACGAGTTAATGGCGTCCTCGGCTTTTGACTCCTGAAAAACACCAAAAATGGCGTTGAGCACAACGACGGCTAAAATGATCAGCGCGTCAACTAATTCACCGGTTGCGCCCGCGATCACGGCAGCAACGATCAGGACAATGATCATAAAATCCTTAAACTGGGCAATGAATTTTTCAAGCAACGTTGATTGCCGTTTTGCCGCCAGTTTATTTTCGCCGTACTTTTCCCGCCGTTCTTTAACGGTTGCTTCAGTCAGTCCTTGTTCTTGCGTATCCAAATTAGCGAACAGTTCATCCGTTGTCTGCTGGTACCATGGTTTGTCTGCCATATAAATCCTCCTGTCATGTATGAGTTATTTTCGTTGTTAAGTCTCATCGATTAAGACCTCCCCGGAGACGCTTGTCCCTTGCTGACGGGTCGGTCACAGAAGATCCTGCCGATTACTCCCTCATCGTATCACGCAGTCTCACGAAGTTTACTTCCAAAAAGTATCGAACACCGTCACGGGTAAGTGGCGTTTATGCTGGGTCTTTAAGTACCAGGATTCAATCGTTGACGCCGCTTTATCCGAAACGGGCTTGCCTTCTAGATAATCATCAATGTCATCATAATGAACGCCCAAGGCCACTTCATCAGGCAATGCCGGCCGGTCTTCTTCCAAATCGGCGGTTGGCACCTTAGTGTACAGGTGCTTCGGTGCGTGAAGTACTTCCAGCAGCTGCTTTCCCTGCCGTTTATTCAAGCGCCAAATGGGGGTAATGTCAGCAGCCCCGTCACCGAATTTAGTGTAAAACCCAGTTACCGCTTCAGCAGCGTGATCGGTTCCCACTACAACACCTTGATTCGCACCCGCAATCGTAAATTGAGCGATCATCCGTTGCCGGGCTTTAATATTGCCCTTATTGAAATCAGAGATGGTCTCCTGATTAGCCGCCACAGCAGCAACCGTGGCATCCGTTGCCGCTTGAATATCCACGCGGTCCACGCGGTCAGCCTTCATAAAGGCAATGGCGTCCATGGCATCCGATTCATCCGCCTGAGTACCATAGGGCAATCGAACGGCAATAAACTGGTAAGCGTCGTTTTTAGTCTCTGCCCGCAGCTCAGTTGCGGCCAGTTCGCAGAGTTTACCGGCTAAGGTCGAATCTTGACCGCCAGAAATGCCCAAAACCAGCGTTTTCAAACCCGTTTTTTGCAGGTAAGCCTTTAAAAAGTCGACACTGCGGCGAATTTCTGCCTCTGGATCAATTTGTGGTTTTACCTTCAGTGCTGCAATAATTTGTTGCTGTAATTCTCTCATCTCTCTGCCCTCTTATTTATTATCAAAATCAATTTTTTTAACGTACGCGTGAATTTCTTGAATTAAGTTCATCTTGTTGTCCCACAGTTTCTGGGAAAGATCGACCGGGTACTTCTGGGGATTCAGATCCCGTTTATATTCCGGCCAGAGATTAGCCAGTTTCTGTGAACAGCGTGCCTTGATATCAGCTAATTCCGGTTGCTGATAAACTAACCGGCCCTGATCAAAAATCGTCTGTAAGATTGGCCGGGCGTCAAAGTCGGTCACGGTTTTATTGATGTAGGTATAGCTTGGGTGGAACATGTACAGTTCATCTTGCTTACGCGGGTCTTCATTCCAAAGCGAGACGTAATCCCCCTCTGACTTGCCGTCATCTTTTTCGGTGATCCGCCAAACCTGTTTGCGGCCTGGTGTTGAAACTTTTTCAGCGTTATTCGATAATTTGATCGTATCTTCCATCTGGCCATTCTTCTCAATTGACACCATCTTATAAACGGCGCCTAGAGCGGGTTGGTCAAAAGCCGTGATCAATTTAGTGCCAACGCCCCAAACATCAATTTTGGCACTTTGCATCTTCAATGACATAATGGTCTTCTCGTCTAAATCGTTTGACGCATAAATTTTAGCGTCTTTGTAACCTGCTTCGTCCAGCTGTTCACGAACTCGCTTGGACAGGTATGCCATATCACCGGAATCGATCCGCACCCCTAGAAAGTTGATTTTGTCGCCCATTTCGTTAGCCACCCGAATGGCACTGGGGACACCACTTTTAATGGTGTCGTAAGTGTCCACTAAGAACACGCAGTCTTTATGGGTTTCAGCGTAGGCCCGAAAGGCATCGTAATCGTTTCCATATGTTTGTACCAGTGAGTGCGCGTGGGTCCCGCTGATTGGAATACCAAAGATCTTACCGGCGCGAACGTTTGATGTGGCATCGAAGCCACCAATGTAAGCTGCCCGGGTACCCCAGATAGCAGCGTCAAATTCCTGTGCTCGCCGGGTACCAAATTCCATGATATCGTCATTACCGGCTACCGAACGAATGCGGGCAGCTTTAGTAGCAATCAGTGTCTGATAGTTGACAATGTTCAGCACAGCAGTTTCAATTAATTGGCAGTCAGCTAAGGGACCTTCGACTTGCATCATCGGTTCATTGCTGTAAACCAGTTCACCTTCAGCAGCGGAGCGAACGGTGCCTTTAAACTGAAAGTGACTTAAATAATCCAGAAATTCAGGTGAATAATCGGTTGCTTCCGTTAAATAGTCAATATCGGTTTTTGAGAAGTGTAAATTTTCGATATAATGAATAATGTGTTCTAGTCCTGCAAAAACGGCGAACCCATTTTTAAAGGGCATATCACGAAAGTAAACTTCAAAAATCGCCTTTTTATTTTGAATACCCTGTTCAAAATAGGTTTGAATCATACTCAGTTCATATGCATCCGTATGCAACGTTGTGCTATCATCTGGATACTGCTTTGCCATGTTTGTAAACCCCTTTAATTGATTGATATTTCTGTTTATGAGAACTATTCTATCATTAATCCGAATCAGCGTCAGTTAAACCGATAGTTTTAAAATTATTTCTAGAATGGATGGTTATTATGTCTAACGAATTTCTACGGATCAACGTTCTCAACGTCCCGTTTATCAATACAACCCAAGCGGCTTTCTTAACCGCAGTTGAATCCCGCATTAATCATCGCCAGAACACCTTCATCGTAACGGCCAATCCTGAAATTGTCATGTATGCCAGAGATGATCCCAGTTATCAGCGCATTCTGAAAAACGCGGACTACATCACCCCGGATGGCATTGGCATCCTCAAGGGCGCTGCCATTCTGGGTACGCCAATGACTGAACGGATCACTGGCTATGATACCATGCTGGCGCTATTAGAATGGGGCAACCAGCAGCGTAAAACCGTTTATCTGGTAGGCGCCAAACCGGAAGTGATCAAAGACGTGAAGAAAGTCGTTGCCAACCGCTACCCCGGTTTAAAAGTGGCAGGTGCTCACGATGGGTACTTCACCGATTTTTCGCCCATCGCCCAAGACATCGCCGCTAAGCAGCCGGACATGGTGTTCTTGGCGGTCGGCTTTCCCAAACAAGAACAGCTGATTGCCGCTCATCGTCACCAAAATGATGGTTTATGGATGGGCGTCGGCGGTAGTTTTGACGTGCTAAGCGGCCACACCAAGCGCGCGCCAAAGTTCTTTCAAAACCACCACTTAGAATGGTTTTACCGGCTGCTGAGCGAACCGACGCGCTTGAAGCGCATGATGGTTCTGCCACGCTATTTAAAAACCGTCAAACGTGCTGCCCACAAGCAAAAATAGTTCAGAGTATGAAAAGAGCCTAGGAGCTGGTCACATGATCAACTTCTAGGTTCTTTATTATTTTTCGAGGACAAATTCAAACCGTTCGCCAACGTACTGCGTGCGGACGTATTCAAATGGCCGGCCATCCTGTAAGTACGAAATTTGCCGTAAACGCAAAATGGCATCGCCCCGTTTAATATCCAAATATTCCGCAATTCTTTCAGAGGCTGTCGAAGCCGACACCATTTGTTTGGCGTGTCCGGGCATAACGCCCTTTTTGGTTTCCAGCGTGCGGTACAGGGACTCGGAAACCTCTTGTTTTGAAAGTCCTTCCACAATTTCTAGCGGAATCGTTGCAACTTCAAAACTAATCGGCACATCATCCCCGTAACGAACCCGTTCCATTCGCAGCACCTGAGCATCATCCTTTAACTTTAACTTTTCAATTTCACTTAAAGATGGGCTCATCACGTGGTACGAAATCGTCTTACTGGAGGGCTGTTTGCCTTGTGCAAGCATCAGATCGGTAAATCCAGTGACCCCTGACATTTTTTCCTGTACTTTTTGATTGGCGACAAAAGTACCTGATCCAACAAAGCGCTCTAAAATTCCCTCTTCAACCAACGTTTGAATGGCTTGCCGAAGTGTCATTCGGCTTACGTGGAATTGAACGGCTAATTCACGTTCTGAAGGGATACGGTCCCCAACAGACCATTTACCAGCCTCGATAGCTTTCTTGATCTCATTATGAATTTGAATATATACAGGTGATCCCATAAAATTTAACGACCTTTCTTACCTCACTAATCGACTTGACTCGCGTCAAATTCACGACCATAACTGTAGGTTGTTTGCAGATTAAGCGTGCGATCAAAGACGTTCAAGTCAGCGTCAAGCCCTGGCAAAAGTTTTCCCTTTTGAGTTAAACCAAATTCTTCAGCTTGATTGACCGATGTCATTAATACAGCTTCTTCAATGCCACAGCCGGTAAAGGCCATCACGTTGCGAAAAGCATCATCGTAACGTAAGACTGAGCCAGCTAGGTTACCCGTTTCAAGACGGGCCTGCTTGTCTTTAACGATCACTTTTTGACCGCCAAGTTCACTGATCCCCTCAGGCATCCCCTTGGCCCGCATTGAATCCGTTACGAGTTCGATACGGTGCGGTCCCTTTTGATCATATGCCAATTTGATCATATCCGGCACGATATGAAAGCCGTCGCAGATCAATTCAGCATACATATTTTCTTCAAGCATCGCATGACCGGTAACGCCGGGTTCACGGTGTTTGAATTCCCGTTGTGCATTATATAAATGCGTCACATGAGTCGCGCGACTAGCCAGCATTTGTGCCCGGGTAGCGTTACTGTGCCCAACTGACGGCACGATGTTATGGGACAGGCAGTAATCTTCAAACACTCGTGACCCCTTATCTTCTGGTGCATAAGTAATTAATTTAACCAAACCGCCCGAAAGCTTGTTCCAATGATCCAGTAACGAAACGTCCGGATCTTTAATGTACTTTTCTGGCTGAGCACCCTTGTAGATGGCGGCAATAAAGGGCCCTTCAAGATGAACACCCTTGATCACTGGGTTCACCTTAGCGGCTTCTTTGATTCCGGTCATCGCGTGAGCAATATTATCATTGGACTGCGTCATGGTCGTTGGGAAGACGGTTGTAATCCCTTCTTTGACCATGTGATTAACCATTTTGTTGATTTGATCAGCATCGCCATCCATGGAATCAAAACCATACCCACCGTGAGTATGGACATCAATAAATCCCGGAACGATCACCTTACCGTTCACAAACTTAACGTCATCGTTAGGCTGTGCTTGATAATCGCTCATCTGACCAACGGCTTCAATGGTTTTGTCAAACCGAATATAACCATCTGAAATGACCTCTTCACCAGTATAAATTGTCGCGTGTTTCAACACGGTACTCATAGACTTTTCCTCCTAATCAACTCTCAGCTTCTCGACTAAGTTTACGGGCTTTATTATATACTGGTATAGACCATGTTGCAAGCCTGGTGCATCGGTGTTCATTGCTGGTTTAGCGACTCATTTTATCGCTTATAACCACTTTATTCCGCGTTATCACGGTCAATTGTAGCATCGATTCCCTTAACAACCGAAGTCATGAAGCCGGCTTCCTCCATTGCTAATAAACCGGCTACCGTACTGCCGCCCGGTGAAGAGACTTGATCAATGAGACCAAAGGGATTTTCATCCGACTTTAAAACCATTTCAGCCGATCCCATGACTGCCTGAGCTGCGATCTTGGTAGCAGCCGCCTTGGTTAAACCGTGTTTAACACCCGCGCGGCTTAAACTATCAATGAAGAAGTAAACGTAGGCTGGACTTGAACCAGCTAAGGCTGAAAACGTTGAAAAATCAGCTTCAGGCAAGGTTACCGTACTGCCAATCTGATCAAAGAGGCCAACTGCTTGTTGCTTGGCTTCGCCCGTTAGATGTTCGTTAGCGTGAACCGCGGTCATGCCAGCGCCAATTGCCACGTTCAAATTCGGCAGCGTACGCAGGATCGGCAGGTCATAACCCGCCAGCTCTTCCAACCGTTTCAGTGATAAACCGGCCACAATTGAAATTAAAATTTTGCGCTTAGCATCAAGCTGGTCGCGAATTTCCTGTAAAACCGGTGTTGCTACATTAGGCGTAACCGCTAGAACGACCACGTCGCTGTCCTGAGCAACTTCTGCATTGGTTGCCTTAGCAGTCACCCCGGTTTTATTAGCAAACGGCTCATAAGTTGAAGCGTGTGCGCTATGAATCAATATATCTGACGGCGTAAGTTTAGTTTGCTTCAGCAGACCGGTAATAATCGCCTGTGCCATACCGCCAACACCAATGAATCCAATCTTCATGAGTATCACTCCTAAGCATCCTGATGCGACTGAAATTATGCTAGATATATTATATCAAAAATTAAGTTAGGTAGACATTTTTTTCAATCGTCTTGCAACGCGAGCAAGCATTTTGACGTCAAATTAACGCTCTAAACCTTTATTCATTGCAATAAAAAAACCGCTAATCATCCTGATTAACAGTTACCGTCCCCTGCCCGTTGGGGAAATTATTTTAAGCAATAAAAAAACCCGTTATATCAGCACTGATAGGTGCTTGATAACGAGAAAGGCGTAACGAATTGGGCTAGCTGGATTCGAACCAGCGCATCACGGGATCAAAACCCGATGCCTTACCGCTTGGCTATAGCCCAATAATGGTGGATGGGAGTGGATTCGAACCACCGAACCCGAAGGAGCGGATTTACAGTCCGCCGCGTTTAGCCAGACTTCGCTACCCATCCATAATAAATATAAACAACGCTAATAACTATACAGCACATCGTATAATTAGTCAACCTCAATCTGGTTGAATTGGGCTAGCTGGATTCGAACCAGCGCATCACGGGATCAAAACCCGATGCCTTACCGCTTGGCTATAGCCCAATAATGATGGATGGGAGTGGATTCGAACCACCGAACCCGAAGGAGCGGATTTACAGTCCGCCGCGTTTAGCCAGACTTCGCTACCCATCCATAAATGTTTGTCACAAATCAACTTAATTATAATACCAAAAATCAGTGATATTCGTCAAGCTGGTTTCCGGTTATTTCTCATAAAAAATGGCTTTTACTCACTTTTATTCGTCAAATTGATGACTTTGACCCGTGTCAGCCACTCTGATTGAAAAGTAGCCGTTAACCATTCCCGTCTTCTGGCTGTGCCATACCCCACAGACTGATTGTAATAAAGTGTCCCCTCAAATTCACGGGGGGCTGGATGGATATGCAGATGACCAAATAAAACTTTCTTCACGTGGTATTTTGTCAGCAGTTGGCCCATTCGCACACTGCCTAACATAGCGTTAGCCATATTCCAAAAGCGATCATCAGACGTGATGTGCAGATATTCGATGCGCGGCACAAAGTGGGTCATGAATAACACGCGCTTATGATCTCGCTGGGCCTGCTGCAACTGCGTTTTGATAACTTGCAGCTCCTGGGTCAAACGTTTAGGATCGCTCATGGGCTGTTCAATGGCCCCATCGATCCAGTAGGCCCGTTTCCAGTGCCAAAAAGCATCGTCGGGCCGGTGTAAGACCGCTGCAAAGCTGTAATCGTACCAGCCATTATTACCAATAATGCGCCAATCAGTATCGGGCACATCGTAGTGCTTGCGATGAAGATAAGTTGCTGATAAGGGCTTTTCGAGGTCCTCATAGCTGATGTCGTTTACCATATCATGATTACCGGCAATAAACTTAACCACCGTGTGAGGCGTCATTTTTTGCAGTCTCTCAGCAAATGACAGTGATCGATCAAAGTGATTGAACAGATCACCAGCAATTAAATAAACACCAATCTGGTTTGTCTTTAACCATTGGCTCTGATCGACAAGCGCCTGTTCAGGGTCCACCTTATTGATATCAAAATGTAAATCGCTCACCATCGCTACTTTAACCATACGTTTTTCTCCCAATAAAAAAAGTTGTGTCACGAGATTATCGTAACACAACTTTGAAATTACAAGTTTATAGTACACCTTCCATTAAGCGCTTGATTGGCTTAATCATGAAGAAGAGTACGATACCGGCAATAATGGAAACAATCCCAATAATGCTGAAGTAGCCCACTTCATTACCTGGTGTATAGAATCGAACGATTTGTGAGTTCACAGCTTGTCCAGCGGAGTCAGCTAGGAACCACATACTCATCATAGAAGACTGGAACGCATTTGGCGCCAGCTTCGTAGTAACAGACAGTCCAATTGGTGAAATTAATAATTCACCAACTTCGATGATTGCCCAGCTACCAACTAACCATAGTGGACTAACCAGTGAATGGGCACCAAACATTGCCACTGGGATCACCATCCATAAGTATGAGAACCCGGTAACGAGCATCCCTAAGGAGAACTTGCTTGGTGAAGAAGGCTGTTTCTTACCCAGCTTCGTCCACAAAGTAGCAAAGATTGGGGTGTAGATCAAGATAAACAATGGGTTCAGTGATTGATAGTTCGCTGGGTTGATATGAATGACCCAGTTAAAGATATGAACCGTGTTGTTCGTTTGTGATTGTGCAAACAGCGCTAACACAA
>NZ_BCMG01000003.1 GCF_002217945.1 Secundilactobacillus silagei JCM 19001 | reverse complement strand
GCGGATCCACCGAGGGTTCAAAGGACTCCAGGACACCTTGGAAGCATCATTTATTTAAGTTAGATACATATTATATGTACGAAGGCATTTCATTTACACAAGATTCTTGACGCTACCAAATGTTTATATATAACGTGTAAATAGTTGGTAAATAAGACTAGCGATGGTATTAGGGAAAACTATGGAAAGGCGTAATTTTGGTGTCAAAGTCCAGTTTGTAGTATGTTGGAAAGGGAAAGTAGTTAGTTGTAAACAGGAGGGATGAATAGTTATTATTTTGTTATAAAAAGCTCTAAAAACTTATCAAAAGGGATAATATCAGGTTGTTTTGTCAAGTTTAAGTAAACTGACTGATTTTGAAAATAGTTTCCCTCATAATTCCCTTAAAATGACTTTTAAATGTCTTTGTCCGGTATAATAATCACGAACCCAGCGGATAAAGTGGGTCACTAAATTTAAGTAGACGGGGAAATGCGATGTTAATGACCTACAAAGTTGAGCTTAAGCCAACTGACCAGCAGGCTTGGCTGATCGATCAGCAGATATCCGGCAGTCGCTGGGCCTATAACCTCTTTTTAGATATTAATCGTCAACGCTACGAGTGTGGTTACCACTACATGGAAGCCTATGAATTTTCCAAGTGGTTCAATCATGATTATTTGGAGGCTAATCCAGATGATCAGTGGATCAAAGAACTGTATGCCAAGTCTGTGAAACAAGCATTTATTGATGCAGATACAGCCATGAAGAGATTCTTTAAGAAATTAAGTGATTTTCCGCATTGGCGCTCATTTAAACGCGGTCAAGGTAGCTACTATTTCGTTAAGAACAGTCAGAAACAGATTATTGCTTGTGATCGGCATCGGATTAAATTGCCCAAGCTGGGTTGGATACGATTGAAAGAATTCGGCTATATTCCCACTGATGCTAAACACTTCGTCATTAAACACGGACGGGTGAAGGTTAAAGCTGGTCGGTATTATCTGACCTGTGTTGTGGAACAAGCTGATTCGATTCAACCAGATTTAGTTAATGGCCCAATTGGAATTGATTTGGGATTGAAGAATTTCGCGATTTTAAGTAACGGTTTAATTTATGGCAACCAGAATAAAAGCAGTCGACTAAAGCAAATCAGAAAACGGCTTCGACGACTGCAAAGAAAATTATCACGCCAGTATCATGCACTGAAGGCTAGAAAACAGAAGGAAGGCAGATCTGCTACTGATTTAAATCTAGCCAAAACTCAGCTGAAAGTGCAGCGGCTTTATCAACGGTTAACTAATATTCAAATTGATTATCAAAATAAGCTGATTGCCACTGTGGTGAGAGCCAAGCCACAGTGGGTCGCTTTAGAAGATTTGAATGTTGGTGGTATGTTAAAGAATCGCCATTTGGCTAAAGCTATCGCTCAACAAGGTTTTTACAATTTTAGAGTGAAGCTGATTACTAAATGTCAACAATTAGGAATTCCAGTGCATTTAACTGGACGTTTTGAGCCAACTTCCAAACTTTGTCACCAATGTGGCACTAAGAAAGTAAGCTTGAAGTTGAGTGAACGTACCTATCACTGTCCTAATTGCCACTATACCAATGACCGTGATTTAAATGCTGCCCTGAATATCAGGGATACGGAAAACTTTGCTTTAGCCTACTAAAACAACAGGTCGCAAAGTATGTACCGGTGGCTAGCCGGGAATTAACGCTTGTGGACTATCATATCAACTGCAGTAGCGAGGTTTATGCGAGACGGGATAGGATGAAGCAAGAATAATCGTTAACTTTTTATAAGTTATCAGTAGCAGGGGTCAATATGGCATTTGATTATGATACGATTGTGATTGGCGGCGGGCCAGGCGGACTGGCCGCTGCATACGGTTTGAATAATAGTCAACGCGTTTTAGTAGTTGAGGGCAACCTGTGGGGTGGCACGTGTCCTAACTTCGGCTGTGACCCGAAGAAAATGCTTTATGGGGTCGTTGAAGCTCGGCGACAGGCTATCCGCTATCAGGAAAGCGGGTTACCAGTAGAACCTAAAATTGACTGGTCGGCGATGATGGCGTTTAAACACAGCTATACGGATAAAGTGCCAACTGGAACCGCGGCTGGTTTAAAGAGCGCAGGTATCGATCAGCTCCACGGCACCGCTTCATTTGTAGATGAACATACCTTACGAGTGGGAGATCAACAGGTTACCGGTAAGCAAATTGTCATTGCAACTGGTGCTCGGCCCAATATTCCTGATATTCCCGGGAAAGCAGCTTTTAAAACGAGTACTGATTTTTTGAATTTGGCGCATCTGCCAAAGAAGATCGGTTTCGTGGGTGCCGGCTACGTGGCCATTGAACTGGCGAACATTGCGGTGGAAGCGGGTGCTGAAGTCCATATTTTTCAGCATAATGACCGGCTTCTGCGCAATTTTCCTCAGGTCTATACTGAACGTTTAAAAAAGCTTTTAGCAGATAAGGGCATCCAGTTTCATCTGAATACAAACGTGACGGAGCTCAATGCAGTTGGCGATAATCAAATCAAAGTCGTCACTGATAGTACTGCGCCCATTACGCTGAACGCTATTTTTGCAGCTGCTGGGCGGCGGCCAAATCTAGATCAGCTTAATTTAACCGGTATCGGCGTGGCCATTGAACCGCAAGGCGTTAAGGTCGATGATCACTTGAGAACTAATGTGCCATCGATCTATGCGATTGGTGACGCCATTGCTAAGTCGGTGCCTAAGCTGACGCCAGTCTCCGGGATTGAAGGGCGCTACGTGGCAGCACTGCTCACTGGTGAAACCAGCGGGCCAATTCATTATCCAGCAATTCCGCACACCGTGTTTGCCGGCCCAGAGCTTGCTCAAGTTGGGATAACACTGGGAACAGCTGAACGGGAAAACAAGCAGTATGCGATTCATGATCAGTCGGTGGGGGCTTGGTACACGTACCATCGGCTGCAGGATAAGGACGCCCACGTGACAACGATTACTGATAAGCATTCCGGTCAATTAGTTGGTGCAGTCGTTTTAGCGGTTAACGCTGAAGAGTTGATTAACGATTTTTCAGAGCTGATCACGCATCAAACGACAGCTGAAAAAGCCACTGACTGGACCCCAGTTTATCCCAGTGTCACTAGTGATATTGGATACTTTTATTAATTAAATAAACGACAAAACCCCTTGTGTACGTATGCATACGAGGGGTTTATCGTGTTAAAATAAATCATTAAGGAAGTGGCGAAATGGACAGGTCAGCAGATATTTACCAGCAAATTATGGCAGACCCGCAAAACGTGGCGTTTACACAACGCGGTATCGCGCCGTTATACCATGTGGAACCAGAAGCCCGGATCCTGATTATCAGTCAGGCACCCAGTCGTAAGGGTCAGGAATCGATGACGTATTGGGATGATCCCAGTGGTGACCGGTTGCGCGCATGGATGGGAATGAGCCGTGAAGAATTTTACCATTCTGGGAAATTAGGGGTTGTGCCATTGGACTTTTATTTCCCGGGAAAAGGTAAGCAGGGTGACCTACCACCACGGAAGGGTTTTGCCGAAAAGTGGCATAAACCGGTTCTTGAATTGATGCCGAAAGTTTCATTAACGCTGCTGATTGGTGCCTATGCGCAAAAGTATTATCTGCAAAAACGCCGTCAAAAAACGCTGACAGAAACGGTGGCTCATTACCAAGATTACTTACCAGAATATTTCCCCATTGTTCATCCTTCACCATTAAATTACGGCTGGATGCACCAACATCCTTGGTTTGAAAAATCAGTGGTACCGGAATTACAGGCTGATATTAGACGGTTGCTGGCAGAATAGAATGGTTGCCGAGCGTCAGCAGCTATTTTGTCCGCTATTTATTAATTTAAAGTAAGTATTTTTGATTAATTGCTTGAAGGTTTAGTCTATTTACGGTAGTGTATACGCCTGGATTATTAGAAATGGAGCAAAATTATGGATGATCAAGTTTTCTTTGATTTTGACGGCACCATTGTTGATTCTGAACGTGGGATCGTTGCGGCAGTTAAAAAAATGGTCACGGTTATGCAGCTGCCACGGCTAACGGATGCTCAGTATCGGCTATTTATTGGGCCGACATTAACGGTTAGCCTGAAACGGTTTTTCCCGACCTTGTCTCAAGAGCAGGTGACCGCTGCCGTTAAACAATATCAAAAAGAGTATGATACTAAGGGGCTATATCAGTTAGACGTTTATCCTGGGATTGAAGCGGCACTGACAACGTTGAAGTCTGCTGGCTATCAGTTAAACGTGGCTTCAGCTAAACCGGAATGGGTGCTGCGCCGAATCATTGATAAATTTCAATTGAACACGTATTTTAACGGGATTTATGGCGCTACTTCGGACGAACGAGTTCGGTCCAGTAAAACGGCGATATTGGCTTACGGTATTGAAAAAAGCGGTGCTTCACGAAGTCGCAGTGTGATGGTTGGCGACCGCTATACCGATATGGCTGGCGGTAATGCAAATCAAGTGAAGACTTTGGGTGTGACGTATGGTTTTGGCGATGTCGCAGAGCTTCGATCTTCCAACGCAACAGCACTGGTTGCTTCTCCGGCGGAATTACCAGCCGGGGTGGCAAAATTATTAAGAGTCTAAGGTTAAAGAGCGCTTAAGCATGGCGACTCTTTTTTATTCAAAATTAAAGTGATAGTTAATGCGTAAAACGAGAAAGTAAAATCGAGGTAATTCTAGTGATTGAACTGCTTAACGTCAACAAGGAGTATCAAGAACAGCACGCCTTGGATCATTTAAGTCTCACCATTAATGACGGTGAGCTTTTTGTGCTGGTCGGGCCTTCCGGTAGTGGGAAAACCACGTTGCTGAAAACCATTAATCGGTTGGTCGTCCCAACTTCTGGACAGGTTAAAATTGATGGTAAAGATGTGGCAGATGTTGATCTCCAGCAACTACGCCGCCGAATTGGCTATGTGCTGCAGACCGGGGCATTATTTCCCAATATGACCGTGGCTGAAAATGCCAGTGTGCAACTGGATAACTTGAAATGGCCGGCAGAAAAGAAGCATGAACGCATTGCTGAACTCATGACGGAGGTTGGCCTTGATCCCGACCATTTTCTTGACCGTATGCCAAGTGAATTATCCGGTGGTGAGGCGCAGCGGGTCGGCATCGTGCGGGCCTTAGCTGCGAAACCCGGGTTAGTTTTAATGGATGAATCGTTCAGTGCCTTAGATCCAGTTTCGCGAAGACAGCTTCAGCAAATTGTCATCAACCTTCACCGGGATCTCGACAGTACCATTGTGTTTGTGACCCATGATATGCATGAAGCCTTGCGTTTAGCAGACCGAATTGCGGTTGTCTACAATGGTAAATTGCAGCAGGTGGGGACACCCACTGAAATTCTGACAGAACCCGCTAACGCATTCGTCAGCAGCTTTTTTGCAGATGAGCAGCAGACAGATCAATTATTGGGGCAGGTTCTGGCGGCTGGTTTTGGTCGGCCAGCAAAGCCGAATGAGCCAGGGACAAAAATGGTCAAAGGGCAAAGCATCTTCGAATGGGCGACTGCCCTTCAAAAGTCGCAGATCGACCAAGTTATCGTGGATGATACGGCCCTGAGTGATCACGATTTAATTGATTATTTAGCTTCACTGGAAACGGAAGGTGACCATCATTAATCAAGTGATCAGCTACATTAATAAGAACCACAGCGATCTGTTACAGGCCCTGTGGCAGCATATTTCAATTTCTCTGATTGCCATGCTGATCACGATTTTGATTGCCATACCATTGGCGATCGCCCTGATCAATCATCGTCGCATTGGTGAATTTTTCTTGCAAGTCACTGGGGTGATTCAAACGATTCCCAGTCTAGCAGTCTTAGGGATTCTCATTCCATTCGTCGGAATTGGGACGGTACCCGCAATTATTGCTTTAGTGTTATACGCAATCATGCCAGTGTTTCAAAACACCTATGCTGGGCTCACTAATATTGATCCCGTTTTGTTAGAGGCCGCGGATGCGCTGGGTGTCACCCCCCAATTCAAACTATTTAAGGTCGAATTGCCGTTAGCCATGCCGATGATTTTATCCGGGATTCGAATTGCCACCGTGCTGGTTATCGGGACCGCAACGCTGGCTGCCTTAATTGGCGGTGGCGGTTTGGGGACCTATATTCTTTTAGGAATTCAGACCAACAATAATACCGCGCTGCTGGTTGGTGCAATTCTTTCAGCTATTTTGGCATTGTTAGCCAATTGGCTGATCGAGGTCTTATCAAAAGTACCTTTAAAGCGCATTGGAATCGGTGTTTTGACACTGGTTATCATCGGCCTGGGCGGAACCATTGGTCATAATCTATTGAAGCCGCAGACTGAGACCGTGACAATTGCCGGCAAATTAGGCGGTGAACCTGAAGCCCTGATCAATATGTATAAGGATTTAATTGAACAAAACGATTCCAAGGTTAAAGTGTCGCTAAAGCCTAACTTTGGTGGCACCAGTTTTCTGTTCAAGGGTCTTCGAAGCAATAAGATCGATATTTATCCCGAATTTACGGGCACCATTTTGCAGACGCTGGTTCAGGGAAATCATACCGTTAATCATGATCCGCATATTGCTTACGAGGATGCTCGCAAGGATGTTAAACAACAATTTAACATGACGTATTTGAAACCGATGGCGTATCAGAATAACTACGCGGTGGCCGTTAGACGAGGGACTGCCAACCGTTATCATTTACGCACGATCTCCGATTTAGCGCGGGTCTCTAAGCAGCTTTCCGGTGCGTTTGATCCGGACTTTTATCAGCAAAGTAACGGTTATCCAGGGTTGACCAAAACCTATGGACTGCATTTGAAGTCAGCTAAAACCATGGAACCGTCGCTGCGTTATGAAGCACTGGCTGATAAACGGGTGGACGTGACGGATGGGTATACTACTGATCCGCAAATTAAGGAATACCACTTAGTTGTGCTGAAAGATAACCAGCACTTTTTCCCAACCTATCAGGGAGCGCCTTTAATGAAAGCCAGCTTTGCTAAGCAGCATCCGGCAATCGTTAAACAGCTCAATCGCTTAAGTGGCAAAATCTCCATTCGCGATATGCAGAATATGAACTATCAAGTGACCGTTAAACATCGTAAAGCTTCAGTTGTTGCCCGAGAATATTTAACTGATCATCATTATTTAAAATAAGCTAAAGCACCAAGTGAACTGGCTACCAGTTTGCTTGGTGCTTTTTTTAGGAAGAATTTAGGCACTCCAAATTATATTTTCATGGGAATTTCTGGTGAATAACCTTAAGACCTTAATTAATCCGCTTACATCATGAAGTTTTGCTTGTAATTAAAATTGATGGTGGTAATATAAGTTTTGGAAATTGAGCGGGCGCTCAGTCGAAAACAATTGAATTGCTTTGAATGTTTGGATCAAAGAAATGATAACTTGATATGGAATTAAACATAGCGCTTAGCTTTATATCAAATTTGGGTTTCAATGACCAACCGAATTTCTAAGCCAATAGAAAAGAGGTTTTTAATGATGAAAGAAACAGATACAAAGAAACATAACTTCGTACAAGGTATGAACGGTGAGGGTAAGAGCCTGGATGAAGTTAACGGTTCAGTCGAGGTTCCCAAGAACGGGGGCTTTTGGAAAACCCTGATGGCCTATACCGGTCCTGGTATTTTAATTGCTGTTGGGTACATGGATCCCGGTAACTGGATCACGTCAATCGCTGGTGGGGCACAGTTTAAATATAAGTTACTGGCAGTGATTCTGATTTCTAGTTTGATTGCGATGCTGTTACAAGCGATGTCAGCTAAATTGGGAATTGTGACGGGTAAAGACTTAGCTCAACTGACCCGTGAACGTACTAGTAAAGGCATGGGCATCGTGCTCTGGGTGATTGCTGAATTAGCGATCATGGCAACTGATATTGCCGAAATTATTGGTTCTGGGATTGCTTTGGAACTGCTTTTTAAAATTCCTTTAGTAGTTGGTATTTTGATAACGGCAGCGGATGTGTTGCTGTTACTGGTCCTGATGAAGTTAGGCTTCAGAAAAATTGAAGCCATTGTAGCAACGTTAGTGGCAGTGATCTTACTGGTCTTCGCTTATGAAGTTGCCTTATCCAATCCAAGTATTGCGGGTATCATTGGCGGTTACGTTCCGAAAACGGATATTATCACTAACCATTCGATGCTATATCTTTCATTAGGGATCGTGGGTGCCACGGTGATGCCTCATGATCTGTACTTAGGCTCATCGATTTCACAAACCCGGCAGCTTGACCGTTCAGATAAAAAAGACATTGCTAAAGCCATTCGATTCTCAACGATCGATTCTAACTTGCAATTGTTCATCGCCTTCATTGTTAACAGCTTGCTGTTGATCCTTGGGGCGGCATTGTTCTTTGGTACCAACAGCTCGTTAGGTCATTTCGTAGATCTGTTCAATGCTTTGAATAACAGTCAAATCGTTGGTGCGATTGCGAGTCCAATGTTAAGTATGTTATTTGCCATTGCACTGCTGTCATCAGGTCAAAGTTCCACCATTACCGGAACACTGGCTGGACAAATCATCATGGAAGGTTTCATTCGGCTGCGGATTCCATTGTGGGCGCAACGGTTAGTGACGCGATTACTTTCAGTCACACCAGTGCTGATTTTCGCCATTATTTACCGGGGGAACGAAGCTAAGATTGAAGGTTTGCTGACCTTCTCACAAGTGTTCTTAAGTATTGCGTTACCGTTTGCGGTGATTCCACTGGTAATGTTTACGAGCAGTAAAAAGATTATGGGTGAGTTCGCTAATCATGCGTGGGTCAAATACAGCGCGTGGACAGTGACCATCGTTTTGATTGTGCTAGACGTTTATCTGCTAGTACAACAAGTAGGAGAAATGTTTTAGTTGAAACTTGTAGAGACAGTTTTCAGAGATACATTAGGAGGCTGTCTCTTTTTCGTACCGTAATCGGTGACAGAGTGAGGATTAGTAATGAGTAAAAATGGCACTAAAAGTGACCAGCATAAAGATAAGATTCTAAACATTTCCCGGGAAATGTTTGCTAGTAGGGGTTATGAAGCAACCACCACGCGAATGATCAATCAAGCAGCGGGTACGGCTGAAGGCCTGATGTACTATTATTTTCCCCATGGTAAGCATGAAATATTAGATACGATCGTTTATCAGGGCATTATTAACCGTGTGAATCAACTGCAGTTTACCTTCGATGATTGTTTAACTAAGGAGGCACTAGAACAGCGCTTGATGGGTATTTTTGAAAGTATTTGGCAGGCCTTTCAAGAAGAGGAGAACTACCATTCCTTTATGATTACCATCCACGAACGGATGTTATTGTCTGATGACCAGGCAGGCTGGTTACTTCAGGTTTTAGACGGGATTGTCGGCCAGATCGCTACTCACTTAAAAACGGCACCGACCCTTCAGCCGATGCCTGAAAGCCAGTCACGACCGTTAGCACGGGTAATTGTGTCAATCTTTCAAAAGGTGATTTATGATGAACTGCTGATTAAGAATAATCGACAGTTGACTGAACAGATGAAGAATCAGATCCGGCCAGAATTAAGTGTGGTGCTTTAATACACCAAATAAGTCGGACTTTAAAACGTGTTTTTTGGCTATCATTGGCCAAGAAACACGTTTTTTGATTACCAGCTTTGCGCTATACTAGTGAGGTAAATGCTTTTTTTGAGGAGGGCGTAATGCTGCATGCTATTTTAATTACAATTTATCTGGTGTTGGCAGGGACCACTGCCGGATTTTTAAGTGCCACTGCTGGCCTTGCTTCTCTGGTATCCTATCCAGTGCTATTAAGTGTTGGTATACCGCCAGTGAGTGCTAATGTAACCAATACGGCTGCCCTGATTTTTACCGGTCTGGGGTCAACGCTGTCATCGTCCAAAGAGCTTAAAGGCAATCACACAACCATGTGGCACATTGGCCTTTTAACGGCTTCAGGTGGGATTCTTGGCTGTATCATTCTCGCTTATTTGCCTTCTTCGAGTTTTGAACACGTGGTGCCGTTTTTGATTTTCCTGGCGGCCCTTATGATGATGCTGTCAGGCAAAAAGAAACAGACGGCTAGAACCGATCAACCAACCAAACTATGGGTACGGATACTGAAAAATGTGTCCATCTTTTTAGTGGGGGTCTACATTGGCTACTTTGGGGCCGCTGCTGGTATCTTTCTGTTATCGATTTTAACGGTGACTCTGGCAAAACCGTTCGCGGTCAGCAATGCAATCAAGAATTTTTCAGCGCTGCTCACCAACACGATTTCACTGGTTATCTACGCGTTTACCATTAAAGTTTATTGGTTAATGGCCGTTCCGCTTGCGGTGGGAATGTTCATTGGCGGCTATATTGGACCCGTTGTGGTACGTCTCGTGCCGGTTAAATTACTGCGCAATGTGATCACCATCGCGGCGTTCTGTCTGTCCGGTTATCTTTTCTACACGGCCTACTTTAAATAGGTCAGCCTTGACATTTTATTTGAGTTCCCGTATGCTATCTGGAGTCAATTAAATCGCTATTAGCAAGGTCATCATCGGGTGGCCTTGATAGGCAGCTACTTCTAGTCGAAGATACAGCGTTTAAAAACGTTGAAGACTAAGAGCAGCTGCCTTTTTCTATGCGAAGTGAAAGGAAGTTAGCTATGACATCAGTAGTATTACGGGGAATGTTGATCAGTTTTGCGTTAGTATCATCAATTGGGATGCAGAACTTGTTTGTTGTGAACAGTGCCATGAGTAACCGCCTGCGCCGCGCATTACTAATCGGTGTCTTTGTGTGGTTAGCAGATACCACTTTAACCTCTGTCGCTTTCTTGGGAATGGGTGCATTGGTGAGTCGCTATTTGTGGCTGAAAATCGCGATCATGCTGATTGGTGGTCTGATCGTCGTTTGGATGGGATTTGGCATCTTACGCTCAGCTAGTCAGATTGAACTGGGAAATAACAACTCACAAATGCCATTGAAAGAGGCGTTTGGTGGTGCCTGGATCGTTGCTTTTGCTAATCCGCAAGCGATTATCGATACGAGTGTGACCATGGGTGCCTTACGGGGAACGTTAACCGCTAACCAGGTATTGCCATTTTTAGGCGGAATCGTTTTAGCCACTGCCATTTGGTTTTTCACTATCACTATGATCGTAGGTATTTTAAAGAATCGCTTACCGAAACGCGTCTTGATCTGGGTCAATATTATTTCAGGATTTGTTGTCATGGGTTATGGCATCTTATTGCTGATCAACGGTGTTTGTCTGATCTTTTAAATGGAAAAACAGCCTTGAATCAAGACCGATAACCATTATCGAGTTTGATTCAAGGCTGTTTTATTAGTCGCGTTGAAGGCGCAGCGCATTAAGAATTGCAATGATGGTCACACCCACATCAGCAAAAACGGCTTCCCACATGCCAATGAGGCCGAAAGCGCCAAGCAGGAGGAAAATGATTTTGATCGTCAGTGCAAACGTAATGTTTTCCCAGACGATTCGCTTGGTGGCTTTAGCAATTTGAATGATGGTCGCTACTTTTGACGGCTTATCATCCATAATCACGATATCAGCAGCTTCAATCGCTGCGTCAGCACCCAAGCCACCCATGGCAATACCCACGTCAGCACGGGCTAAAACCGGTGTATCATTGATGCCGTCACCAACGAAGCCAACTTGATGGTTAGTCGCGTGAGCAGCTTGATTGAGTTTTTCAATTTCAGTGACTTTTTGAGCGGGTAACAGCCCGGAGATGACGTGATCCAAGGACAACTGTTGGCCAATATGATTAGCAACACCCTGATTATCACCCGTCAATAGTACGGTATGATCAACACCATGGTGCTTAAGTGAAGCAATGGCGGTTGCAGCATCTAGCTTCGGTTGATCAGCAACTTTGATACTGCCAGCAAATTGATGATCAATAGCAACGTAAACGGTCGTGCAATCCGTTTGATCAGCTGGCATCGAAATTTGCGTTTTCGCCATTGCCTTAGCGTTACCAATCACAACATCGTGATCGTCAATGATGGCGTGAATGCCATGACCGGCTGTTTCTTTGATATCGTGGCTATTGAACTGGCTCAGATCACCCTTGTAGGCTGCTAAAATCGACAGGGCAATGGGGTGGTTAGAGTGCTGTTCGGCCGCGGCAGCAATCCCCAGTAAGTGATCATTCGTTAGCGGTGCAACTGGCTTAATTTCACTCACTGCAAATTTTCCTTGCGTCAAAGTCCCCGTTTTATCAAACGCAATCGTGTTTACCCGTGTCAGAACTTCGAGAAAATTACTGCCCTTAACTAGGATACCGTGCCGTGAAGCTGCGCCGATTCCGCCAAAGAAACTTAGTGGAACGGAAATTACTAGTGCGCAGGGGCAGCTGATGACCAGAAAGACGAGCGCCCGATTGATCCAAGTCGCCCATGAGCCGATTTGAAGCAATGGCGGAAAGATTGCTAATAGGACTGCTAAGCCCACCACGATCGGCGTATAGATTTTAGCAAACCGCGTGATGAATTTTTCCGTCGTGGTTTTCTTTTGAGTGGCGTTTGAAACAAGATCCAAGATACGCGCAATCGTTGATTCCTGATAACGCTTGGTGACCTGGACATCGATCACGCCGGTAAGGTTAATCGCACCGCTCAAAACGGTTTCACCGCCCTGCACGTCACGGGGCAAGGATTCACCGGTTAGCGCAGAAGTATCCAGGCTAGTAGTGCCACGGACTAGTTCGCCATCTAAAGCCACCTTTTCACCCGGGTTGACCCGGATGATCTGACCGGGAATGACCTGTTCAGGTTTAACGGTTCGTTCACCGGTGTTGGTTAAAAGCGTGGCGGTGGTTGCTTTAAGCTTCAGCAGTGAAGAAATTGACTGCTTAGACTGTTGAACCGCGATGGCCTCAAACAACTCACCGATTTGATAAAATAGCATAACTGCGATAGCCTCAGGATAGTCACCTAAAGCAATGGCGCCAACCGTAGCGACAGTCATCAAAAAATTCTCGTCAAAAAAATCACCATGAATGATGTTTTTAACCGATGCCCAGATAACGCGGTAGCCAATAATGGCATAGGAAGCTAAATAGAGCATCATTTTTGGTGGCGAGACTGGTAAACCCACCGCAATTAATAATATAATGGTTGAACTGGCGATCATTAACAGGTCGCGCTTATGATTCAGGAAACCACGCAGCGTTTTACGTGTGTGAGAAGGAACAGTTGCTGCTTTCATTGTATCACCTCAATACATATTAACATATGTTCATATCTCAATATGTATTGTAACTGTCCCCTCTTTAAAATGCAAACGCATCCTTGCTTTCTAGAGCTCACCAATACCGGAAAAAACATTTATGGAGGCAGTTGAAAAAATGGAAGATCCCAAACATTTAGAGGTTGTTAGTCATCTCAAAGACCATTTAATTGTGTCATCAGAGTTAGAAAACGTGGTGGCACTGTTCAAAACGTTAGGTGATGTGACCCGGGTCCGGATTATTTTAGCCTTAGCAGAATCAACGTTAAGCGTGACTGAAATTACGCAGGTTTTAGATTTGAACCAATCGACGGTCTCTCACCAGCTTAGTTTATTGAAACAGCAAAACCTCGTAAAGGGGACCCGCAACGGTAAAAACATTCATTATGAGCTATCCGACCGCCATATTATGACAATTGTTGATCAGGTAAAGGCCCACGTTACTGAACGTTATTAGTCTGATTAAGAAGGACAATCTGCACGATGCGGGTTGCCCTATTTTTTTGGTTGACAACTGTAAACATAGCCTTTATGATATAGACAAGGTTTACAAATGTAGACGAAAAATTAAGGGGTTGAAAAAATGGTTAGAATCTTAGTATTAATAATTGGTTTAGCATTGATGGGCTTTATCACCTGGTGGTTCTTTGGTAAGCACGCGGTAGCGACAGGAACCGTCAATGTGGCCGATAACGTTCAGCAAATCGACGTTGATGTTAACGGCGGCTATTCACCCGAAAAAATTGTTTTAAAAAAGGGTGTACCCGCTGTCTTGAATTTTACCCGGCGTGATCCGTCAAGTTGCTTGGATCGGGTCGTCTTTTCAGATTTTGGGATCAACCGTGAGCTACCTAAGGGCGAAAAACAGGCGATTAACATTGATACCAGCAAAGCCGGCGAATTTCAGTGGGCTTGCGGCATGGACATGTTCCATGGCAAGTTGATTATTAAGTAGGTCGGTTTAAGCGACGATATTAGCGAAAAAAGTTTTGGGGAAGAGTGGTGAATAATCATGTCAATTACGAATCGGTTTTGGATCTCCTTGATCCTGTCGCTACCTATGTTAGCGGAAATGATCTTGCATCCGTTTGGTTGGATGCTGCCCGGTGGCGAATGGACGATGCTGGTATTGACGACCATTATCATGGCGGTTTCAGCTGGCCCGTTTATACAAAGTGCTTGGGCGTCCTTTAAAAAACACCACTCTAATATGGATACCTTGGTGGCAATTGGTACGGCAACGGCCTACTTTTATAGTGTTTATGCCATGATTACTCATCAAGCAGTCTTCTTTGAAAGCGCGGCCTTTGTGACGACCTTTGTCTTACTGGGGCAGGTGTTTGAAGAACGGATGCGCAACAATGCTTCCAATGCTGTCGAAAAATTGGTTCATTTACAGGCTAAGGAAGCTGAAGTGATGCGCGACGGCAGGCTAGTCAAAGTACCGTTGAGTTCGGTCGCGGTTGGTGATCTGATTCGGGTAAAACCGGGTGAAAAGATCGCGGTTGACGGGGTCATTACCAAGGGTAACTCCGCGGTTGACGAATCCATGGTGACCGGTGAATCGATGCCCGTTGAAAAACGCCTTGGCGATCACGTGATTGGTTCCACGATCAACAGTAACGGGACCTTTATGTTCAGAGCTGAAAAGGTCGGTAAGGATACCATGCTCGCTCAAATCGTCGAACTCGTTAAAAAAGCGCAGAACAGTCATGCACCCATTCAAAAATTAACGGATCAGGTTTCAAACATTTTTGTACCCATTGTTTTGATGATTGCCATTCTGACTTTTTTGATCTGGTACGTTTTGATTGGCGCAAGCGTGGCTAATGCCCTGATCTTTGCGGTTTCAGTGGTGGTTATCGCTTGTCCGTGTGCGCTGGGGTTAGCCACTCCGACTGCTTTAATGGTCGGGACTGGCCGTTCAGCCAAGATGGGGATCCTCATTAAAAATGGTGAAGTTCTCGAAAAAGTAAATGATCTCACGACAGTCGTCTTCGATAAAACCGGGACGATAACACGTGGCAAGCCTGAAGTTACCGATATTATTGGTGATCACCAACAGGTTTTATCACTGGCGGCCAGTCTCGAAACCGATTCAGAACACCCCTTAGCTACCGCAATTTTAGCGATGGCCAAAACAGAGGGTGTGAAGACAGTTGCTGTAACTGACTTTCAAGCGATTGAAGGTAAGGGTGTTCGAGCAACGATTGACGGTCAGACTGCCTTTATCGGTAATGACAAACTATTAGCTGACTATCCGATTACACCTGCCTTAAAGCAGCGTATGACACAGTTGCAAGCCGAAGCTAAAACGGTTGTTTTCGTTGGTTTGGCTGATCAAGTGATTGGCTTGATTGCGATTCAGGATGTGCCTAAAGCGACCTCGAAAACAGCCATTGCGGCGCTGAAAAACCGCGGTCTTAAAACGGTCATGCTGACCGGTGATAATCAGCGCGTGGCTCAAGCCATTGCGGATCAAGTTGGTATTGATTCAGTGATTGCGGATGTCCTGCCTGCTGATAAGGCTGATCACGTGAAGGCGTTACAGCAAACAGGCAAGGTAGCCTTTGTTGGCGATGGCATCAATGACGCCCCGGCGCTAACGGTGGCGGATGTTGGTATCGCAATGGGTTCTGGTACGGATATCGCCATTGAATCTGGTGGTATCGTCCTGGTTAAAAATGATTTACGCGATGTCGACCGAGCACTGGCAATCAGCCGCAAAACGTTTAATCGAATCAAGCTCAATTTATTCTGGGCTTTTGTTTACAACGTGCTGGGCATTCCAGTGGCCGCTGGTGTTTTCTACGCAATCGGAATTACGTTGAGTCCGGAACTGGCTGGCTTGGCAATGGCGTTAAGTTCACTGTCAGTGGTGACTAGTTCAGTTTTACTGAATCGCGCCAAAATTTCGACTAACGTTTCTGAGGCAGTTTAACTTAAAATTGTTTCTAAAAGCAGCTTAATATCAGTTAATTTTACTGATATTAAGCTGCTTTTGAGTTGCCTACAATGTGATAACTCTCAGTAACCTCCCATTTTTCTCAAAATCCAGACCGGTATAATATCTTCAGTAAACTTTTGGAAAGTAGGAATTGATCGTGAAAACAAATCAACCATCACCCAAGGGGAACTTTGTGGGCTTACTGCCACTCTTGTTTTTCCTTATTCTTTACATTAGTTCAGGCGTGTTAACTGGCAGCTTCGACAATATGCCGCTGTTAGTGGCCATGATGCTCGCTAGTATCGTTGCCTTTTTACTGAAAGGTGATAACAAGCAGGACACTTTCAACGATAAATTGACCGTTTATTTCAAAGGTGCTGGCCAGGAGACTATGATTTTGATGATCATTATTTTCCTATTGGCAGGAGCCTTTTACTACGTGACAAAATCCATGCACGCGGTGGAAACCATTACCGATATTGGACTGACGTATTTGCCCAAGTCGTTTTTGGTGCCTGGCGTTTTTATCCTAGGCTGTATTCTCAGTTTTGCCATGGGGACTTCCATGGGGACCGTGGCCGCGCTGATGCCAATTGCGGCCAGTATTGCTCAAATGGCCCATATTAGTATGCCGTTAATGGCGGGGGTAGTGGTGAGTGGTGCCATGTTCGGCGATGATCTATCGCTTATTTCCGGTTCGGCCATTGTCTCCGCTAAGACTCAGGGTGTGACGATTTTTGATAAATTCAAAACGAACGCGATCATGGTTGTTCCGGCAGTGCTAGTGACGATCGCACTATTAATGACGGTGCACGTTGGCAATGCCAGTGTGGGCAGCCTGGGTACGATCCACTGGCTGAATATTTTACCGTATATTGTCGTGATCGCCTTATCGTTTATGAACATTAATGTGCTGATCGTTTTGCTGATGGGAATCGTGACTGCGACGGTTATCGGCATGGAATCTGGCAGCTTTGATTTTATTGGCGCGTTGGATTCGATTCATAAGGGGATGCTGTCCATGGCAGACATCTCACTGATCTCGATTGTCGTTGGTGGATTAGCCGCTTTAATGACGCACATGGGTGGTATTCAGTGGCTCCTGGATAAGATTACTAAGCACGCTCACGGTGCCTTAGGCGGTAAATTTGCCATTGCCTTTCTGATCCTGTTACTGGATCTCATTACCACTAATAACACCGTTTCAATTATGATTGCTGGGCCGATCTCAAAGGACCTGTCAGATACCTACCACATTTCAAAATCATACACGGCTAGTATTTTGGATGTCTTTTCCTGCGTTGGGCAGGGGCTGATCCCCTATGGTGGCCAATTGTTGATGGCCGGGGCGATTGCCCAGGTTTCAGCTGCAGCCATCGTGCCATATAGCTGGTATTGCATGGTGTTAGGCGTAGTTTCAGTACTGTTCTTACTCAGCCATTTTTCGCCGAAAGCAGTACGAGCCAGAATCTAGTGTATTAAATCAAAATTTAAAATGATACGCAAAAGAGCCTGAATTGTCAATCACTTATGATTGGCAATTCAGGCTCTTTGATGGTTCAGATTAATTAATCGTTTAAGGTAAATTGTAACTTCATGCGGGCCTCACCCAAAGCTAACATTTGGCCAAGCAGAACGTTTGAGTTCTTTTGGTCAATGTCAGCCATTTGGTTATTGATCTTTTCAAGGTAAGCTGATAAATCGGCTTGTTTTGCAGCTGCTTGATCAGTCTTAATTTGTAAGCTTCGGCACTGGGCAACAGTGTGTTCTTCAAACAAGTTTTCCTGATCTTCATACAGTGCAAAATCATTGTCACCGATCAGTGCCATAACGTTTGGCAACCAGTACATGTTGGTTGGGTCACAGTCAGCAGTGGTGTTCTTGTAAGCTTCTGGCGTGTCGGTAACGTTTGCGTAGAAGGGTACAACCGCATTGAAGGTGTTAGGTCCAAATGCCAACCAGTGAATTCCGGCAATTTCGGCTGGGACATCGTTACGAATCTGCAGAATGTGCAATTCTTGGTTCCGGTTGATACCGATTGGCCGGAACTGCTTCTTCTGAGCTTCAGTACCAGTACCGTAGGGATCATACGGTGTGTTTTGATAGTGTGAGCTCAAAACAAATTTCATATCTTCGATGGTGATCTTCTTATCAGTCCGGCAAATGAATGGCAGGTCTTGATCGATTGGAGTGGTATCAAATTCTGGGTTGAAATACTTTTGACCATACCAAGCCCGCGGGTTGTTGTAACGAGTATCCTTGATCGTTGCGCTACCAAAGATATGCCGTAGATTGACCTGGTCTTTGTCAGGATTCATGTGGTATTTTTCAATCATATCAGGGAGATCCTTAGCAAATAACGTATCATCGGAATCGAAATCAAACTGATCGATATTTAAGCGGTTAGGTGCAATGACATAGGCGTCATCTGGAATCCGGACGGCAGCCCAGTGATGGCCACCAATTGACTCAAAGTACCAAACTTCATCTTTATCAGAAAAAGCCATGGCGTTCATTTCGTAAGTACCGTACTTTTCAAGTAAACTGCCTAAACGCTTAACGCCTTCACGAGCGGAATGGGCGTAAGGCAACGTGATCGTGGTGATATCTTCTTCGCCAAGACCATCATCAACAAGTGGGTCAACGCCTTGAATCCGAGAATTTGAGGTGATCGTTTCAGTCGCTGTCATGGCAACGTTTTCGCTGTTAATACCGGCAGCCGCCCAGATTCCTTCATCATCGATTGCGTTAGGTGTTGAGGTGTAACGTAACGGATTATCAGGTAAATCAAGATTAAATTTACTTAAGACTGATTGATAATGCCGTGGCTGATCGTCAGGATTAACGACGACAAACTTTTGTAGATTCAGCGGACCGGCGCCATCCTCATTTCTTGCAATTATAGTGGAACCGTCAATGGAGGCTTTTTTGCCCACAAGCATCGTGGTACAAGAGCCCTTGATCCGTTTAGTCATGCAAACACTCCCTTTGATTTGGTTATACGTATCTATTGTATCACGTTAAGTTGCCACGGCTTGCGTAACCGCGTTTAACCGTGAATGTTTCATGTGAAACATCAATTGGCAAGCGTGAGTAACCACTCAAAGATACGGGAAATGAGGTTGATTTAAATAATCTTTATAGCGTAGAGTAGATAATAAACACGCGTGAGGAGAACTTGTCATTGAAAGTAATTTTTAAAAACGGTCTACAGATCATTGTCGGTGCTTTAGTTTACGCCCTGGCAATCAACTACTTTTTGATTCCTAATCGAATTGGTGAAGGTGGGGTTACCGGCTTAACCGCGCTGGGGTACTATACGCTTAGAATTTCACCGGCACTGACCAATATTGTTTTAAACGGCATTTTAATTTTAATCGGTTTTAAGTTTTTAAAGCGGGAAACCGTGTTTTATTCACTGTGGGCGGTACTTTGGATCAGTCTTTTTTTAAGAGTGCCGGTCTTTTTACCCTACCATACGACTCAAACGGTGATTGCTGCGATTACGGGCGGTGTGTTAATGGGAATTTCCATGGGGTTGATTTTTCGCGCTAAGGGAACTATCGCCGGCAGTACGATCCTGGCGAAAATCGTGAACCGCTATTTCGGAATTCGCAATGGGTCTGCCATGCTCTTTTTTGATCTGATCGTGGCGATTCCATCAGGGCTAGTGATTGGCTTTCAAAACATGTTATTAACGGTGCTGGAGCTATACGTCTCGGCGGTTGTGTTGAATAAATACTTGGATGTATTTGGCGCCAAGCGGTCGGTCTTAGTTTTTTCTCCCAAAAATCAAGCCATTGGTGAAGCCTTATCCACTCAGTTAGGGCAGGGCGTTACCATGCTAAAAGCAACGGGTTTTTATAGCAAGAAAGATATGGATGCGTTATTTTATGTCTGCAGTAACCGGGATTGGACGGCCGTGATGCCAATTATTATGTCCGTGGACCCGGACGCCCTAGTGGTAACGGATCAGATTCGTAGTGTGCGGGGGATTCATTTATTGGATCTATAGGATGAAGCGTTGCAGAAATGAGGTTGTAAGTATTTCAACTGACTTCTTAACTATAGATAGCAATAAAATAGTCATTTGTTCAATGCTTTAATATAGCCTAATCGTGCGTCAAAACGCCTATTCCGACAAAGTTCGCCGGAATAGGCGTTATTCGGGTTAAATTCTGGAATTACCGAGTTTTGTCGCACACTCTATTTTTAAGCAAATTATTTTTAGGTATTCCTAAAACATGTTACCATGTAACATGGAGGTAGAGATTATGACAACTATTTACATGCATCCAACGAAAAGTTTTGAAATGGTCAAGTTATCGGATGGCAGTCAGGCGTCAGTTGATGTAGAGAAGACCCCCGAAGGTCCACGTTATCAGTTTTGGTTTAAAGGACACACGCACTCCGACTTCTGGTGTGATGATTCCTTGAAGAACGGGCAAAAGATTAGTGTTGAGTCGATCAATGGACTAGAAGAATTTCAAATTAAATTAGGTTGATAAGTTGAAACATGGTCATATATTAGTGGTGAATATGTGGGAATATTTCAGATTAACAGCATAAGAGAAAAACTGGGAAATTATGTCCCGGGAAATACTAAAAGCGCATGATGATAATTCATCATGCGCTTTTAGTGTCTAATACTTACGTTTACTTAATCCGATCTTTGTGCAGTTGATTCCAGTGAAGCCTAAATAATTTGACGATCTCCGTTACCACCAAAACGATGAATCCCATAATGATTGGAATCCCCCAACCATAGTGGAAGTTAATGGCCGTCGTGTGGAAGACACCTTGCATGAACGGTAGGTAGATAATGCCCAACTGCAAGACGATCAACAGCGCGATGATGTAAAACGCCATTTTATTCTGGAAGAAATACTTCGAAACAACGGGATGGTTATTTCGCAGGTTGAATAGGTAGAAGATCTTCCCAAAAATGACAATGTTCAACGTCATAGTACTGCCCATTAAAGCGGTAATACTGTGATTGACTAGCGTATCGTAAGCAAAGATTCCTAAGCCAGAAATCAGTAATGAAACGTAGATGACTTCAACCACGTCCATTCGCGACAGAATGCCGGCTTTAACGTTCCGAGGCCCCCGTAACATGATGCCGGATTCAACTGGTTCAAAAATAAACGCGAATTGAATCGTGAGGGCGGAGACCATGTTGATCCACAGCAACTGCGTCGGGTAGAGCGGTAACGACTGATCCAAGACGATACTTAACACCACGATAAGTCCTTCAGCAAAACTGGTTGGCAATAGGAAACGAATCGTTTTACGGATGTTATCGAAAACGTGACGGCCCTCCTTAACGGCTGCCAGGATCGTAGTGAAGTCGTCATCGGCCAGCACCATATCAGCGGCGCCCTTGGCAACGTCAGTTCCTTTGATCCCCATTGCAACACCAATGTCAGCTTGCTTCAAAGCAGGGGCGTCATTGACCCCGTCGCCGGTCATGGAAACAACGTGACCCAGTGACTGCTGAGCCCTGACGATGCGGAGCTTATCAGCCGGCGTGGTTCTGGCAAACACGGTGTAGTTATCGATGACTTTAGCAAGTTCATCGTCTGAAAGTTGATTTAATTCCGGCCCTGTAATGGCTTTGGGTGAATCAGCTAAGTTTAACTGGCGGGCAATCGCAGCTGCCGTATCTGGATCATCACCGGTGATCATCTTAACTTGAATACCGGCATAGCGGAGTTTCTTAACCGCGGCAGCAACTTCTGGACGAGGTGGATCGATGATACCGACTAGACCAACTAAAGTTAAGCCTTTACCAATCATATCAGGATCAATTTCGGTTATTTCCTGGGAAATAACCTGATAGCCTAATGCCACGACCCGCTTACCTTGTTTGGTCAGTTCACTCATTTGCTCTTTCATAACGCCAGCGTTAACGGTACCGCCACGGCTTTCAATAAGGTTTGCCAGTGTCTGGGGAGCTCCCTTGACCATCAGCACTCGCTGGCCGTTATAGTCGACTAACCGGGCAGAATACCGAAAGGCTGAGTCGAAGGGCAGTGAGTCAATCTCGTTGACGGTTGGTTCAGTGTGATTGAGCTTGTGATAGAGCGCTGTTAGCGCGCCATCAGTTGGTTCACCAGTGAGGACCCATTGACCATCTTCTTGATTAAAAACGGCATCTGACGTTTGTCCGGCAATTTGGACCAGCCAGTTCAAATGCTCATTGTTCTGCCAGTCAACATCGTTACCAGCTTGGTTTTGGATGGCACCCTCTGAATCATACCCGACCCCTGATACTTGATACTGATGTTCGGGTGTCAAGATATCAGTTACGGTCATTTCATTTTTAGTTAAGGTACCGGTTTTATCAGTGTTGACAATGTCGACGGCACCCAGTGTTTCAACGGCTGGTAAGGTCTTTACAATGGCGTTTTGTTTCGTTAGCTGTCTAGTCCCCATGGCCAATACCACTGAGGTACTAGCTGGTAAACCTTCTGGCATTGAACCAACAACCATTGTAATAACGGCAATCAATAAGGTAGGCAAACTATAAACATGGATTGCCGCACCTAAAATGAAGAGTAAGATGGCGGCAACCACGATGGCAATTGAAAGCCCGACCCCTAATCGGTTTAGGTTTTGCATCAGCGGGGTTGGTTTGGCTTTAACTTCCGCGACATCTTGTTGAATCTTACCGATTTCAGTATGACGCCCGGTAGCGATGACGATTCCTAAACCAGAACCGCTAGTGACGGCGGTAGAGGCAAAGGCTTGGTTCTGTCGTTCCGCTAAGGGGACATCGTCAGCATCAATGGCTTCTTCGATCTTTTCTACTGAATCAGTTTCACCAGTCAGTACCGATTCTTGAATGTTTAAGTTATCAGCTTCAACCAATCGCAGATCAGCTGGGACTGAATCACCGGCTTCCAGGCGAACAATGTCACCAGGAACTAATTCTCGGGATGGTAACGTGATCTTTTGACCATCACGGATCACAAAGCTTTCTGATACTAATAGATCTTTGATTTTTGCTAAGGCATTATCGGCCGATATTTCCTGAAAATATCCTATTAATGCGTTGGCAATGATCACTAATCCAATAACAATTGAATCGGAGTATCTGTGCAACACAAACGTGATGATGGCTGCAGCTAACAGAATATAGATAATACTGTTATTAAATTGTTTGATAAAGCGCAACAAATTTGAAACTTTCTTGGCTTCCAGCTCATTTGGACCATGCTCTGCAAAGCGTTTTTTTGCTTCAGTTGTACTAAGACCGTCTTCACAGTTGGTCTGCCAGGTTGATTCTAGTTGGGAAGTCGATTGGCGCCAGATTTGTTGCTGACTGGGACCGGCGTCTTTTGGTTCGTCGGTTGTCAGTGGTGTGACTTGATTATTGTCTGAGTGTGTTGCCATATATAAATCATCCTTTCGTGATTAACAATTAATTAGCGATCTGGTAATGCCAAATTGATGAACAAGTCTCTCAATGTAATCCCTTCTTTCATTGTTGTTATCTCTAAGATTAAATATTAATAATCAGAAATACAAGCAAAATAACCCTGAAAATCGGATACTTTGACTAGTTTGTAAAAAAAGTTCAACTTTTTTTGAACGGGCGCTCAGGGCTGGTGGCTAGTACATGAAAGCGTGCCCATGAAAACGGCTTAAGGTTAAGGAATGCCTAAACTCTATTTTACAAATCTAAAAAAAATTGTACAATAAACACGCTTAACAAATTTATGAAGGGTGGCTATTTATCTTGAAGGATCAAAAAACACCACGCAAGCACCATTTGATCGAATACGCCAACGGTAAATCGTTGGAAGAGATCAATGGGACAATCGATGTTCCAAAGGGGAAAGGCTTTTGGAAAACATTATTTATGTACTCAGGGCCTGGTGCGTTAGTTGCCGTTGGTTACATGGATCCAGGGAACTGGTCAACATCAATCACCGGTGGTCAAAATTTCCAGTATTTACTGATGTCTGTCATCTTGATGTCAAGTTTGATTGCGATGTTACTACAATACATGGCAGCTAAACTTGGCATCGTGAGTCAGATGGATTTAGCACAAGCCATTCGTGCTCGAACAAGTAAGTCATTAGGGATCGTGCTTTGGATTCTAACTGAACTTGCCATTATGGCGACTGATATCGCTGAAGTTATTGGGGCGGCCATTGCGCTTTATCTATTATTCCATATTCCGCTGGTATACGCCGTTTTCATTACTGTATTTGATGTTTTGTTATTGCTATTATTAACCAAGATTGGGTTCCGTAAAATCGAAGGTATCGTGGTTTGCTTGATTCTGGTTATTTTACTTGTTTTCGCTTATGAAGTTGCTTTGTCAAATCCTAACTGGGGCGGTGTTATTGGTGGCTTGATGCCAACTAAAGACACCTTCTCAAGTTCCATTAAGGTTGGTGGCAGTACACCATTAACTGGTGCCTTAGGAATCATTGGTGCCACTGTTATGCCACATAACCTGTACTTGCACTCAGCTATTTCACAAACTCGTAAGACCGACCACACCGATGAAGATGATGTGGCACGGACAGTTCGTTTCACCACTTGGGATTCAAACATTCAGTTAACATTGGCATTCTTTGTTAACGCTTTGTTGCTGATCATGGGGGTTGCCGTATTTAAGAACGGTGCCGTTAAAGACCCTTCATTCTTCGGTTTGTTCCAAGCATTGTCTAACTCTTCAATGTTAAGCAATGGTCTTTTGATCAGTGTTGCTAAGTCCGGTGTGCTATCAGTATTGTTCGCCGTTGCACTGCTTGCTTCAGGTCAAAACTCCACGATTACTGGTACCTTAACTGGTCAAGTTATCATGGAAGGTTTCATTCACATGAAGATGCCACTATGGGCACGTCGTTTAGTAACCCGTTTGATTTCTGTTATCCCTGTTCTGATCTGTGTTGGTATGACTGGTGGCGAAAGTCCCATTCGTCAACACGAAGCTTTGAACACGTTAATGAACAACTCACAAGTCTTCTTGGCCTTCGCCTTACCATTCTCAATGCTGCCACTGTTGATGATGACAGATAGCAAGCTTGAAATGGGTGACCGGTTTAAAAACTCACTAGTTATTAAGATCTTGGGTTGGTTCTCAGTTATCGCACTGACTGCCTTGAACATGAAAGGTTTGCCAGATAACATTGAAGCCTTCTTCCCTGCTAATGCTTCAGCAGCCCAATTAGCTGTTGCTGACAATATTGCTTACGCTTTGATTGCCGCTGTTATGGCATTATTGGTATGGACGATTTACGATCTGTACAAGGGTAACAAACGACTTAAGGCTAAGGTAGAAGCAGCGGACTAAACGGAGGTTTGAGATGACCACAAAAACTGTCTTTAAGCATATTTTAGTTGGTGTCGATGACTCTGACGATGCGCGATTAGCCTTTCAGTATGCGATTGCTACTGCTATCCAACGTCATGCGCGCTTAACCATTGTTTCAATTCTTGAAAGTCATGAATTAAGCGTGTATGAAGCACTGGATAAGGATTACATCCATGGGGAACGCAGCGAACTTGATGAACATATTAAGTCGTACGTTAAACAAGCTCGAGATGCTGGCGTTGAACAGGTTGATGCGTTAGTTTCTGAAGGTAAACCGGGTGAAGTGATCGTCAACGACGTCATTCCGCACGCGCAAGCAGACGTATTGATTATCGGTTCAATCGCTAAAAAGGGGTTAAAACGCCGCTTTGGTTCTCAAGCAGCTTACATGGCTAAATACGCACCGATTTCAGTATTAGTCATTCGTTAAATTAAATATTATGGGGTAGAGTAAGAGTGTGCGACAAAACTCGGTAGATTCCAGAATTTAACTCAAATAAGACCCATTTCGATGAACTTTATCGGAATGGGTCTTATTTGAGTTAAATGGCCGGAATCTGAGTTTTGGCGCACTATTAGGCCATATCGAAGTATTGAACAGATGGCCATTTATTACTATTTTCAGTTAAGAAATCAATTAGGATACTTACCAACATAGACTTATGACACAGGTTGCTTATTTTTTTACGACTCACAAATTTAGTCTTATTGTTACCTACTTCACAATAAATTCAGGTATAATAAAGGTAAAATATACTGTCTGGGAGGTGACGTTATGCAAAAACTCTCTAATTATCGACGGTTATGGGCAGTAGTCAGTGTTGGTGCAATTGCCCTTATATTGGCATTCGGGTTGCATCAGTCTGTCTGGGCGCAAGTTATCGTGACGGTGCTTGGTTCACTGATTGCTCTGCTCATGTTCATTGACATGGTTAAAACGCTGCGGTCAGGTAAGTTTGGCGTGGATCTGCTGGCGATTACAGCGGTGATTGCCACTTTAGCTATTGGCGAGTATTGGGCGGCCCTCATCGTGCTTTTAATGCTGACTGGCGGTGACGCGTTGGAAGATTACGCTGCTCACAAAGCTAACGCGGACCTTCAATCACTCCTGGAAAAATCGCCGCAGCAGGCTCATTTAATGGTAGATGGCGCAGTCAAGGCAATTGCAATCGATTCAGTTAGTGTCGGTGACCAGCTGCTGGTCAAACCCGGCGAAGTTATTCCAGTGGATGGGACAATCATTAATGGGAGCACCACCTTGGATGAATCCTCATTAACTGGTGAATCACGCCCAATTGATAAGGTAACGGGTGATACCGTCATGTCAGGATCCATCAACGGCGACGCGTCCATTCAAATGACGGCTGATCAGAAAGCTGCCGATAGTCAATTTCAAAATATTGTCCGCTTAGTCAAACAGGCGGAGTCACAGCCAGCTCATTTTGTCCGCATGGCTGACCGTTATGCGTTGCCGTTTACCATCTTAGCTTACGTGATTGCTGGGACCGCTTGGATTGTTTCAGGCGACCCAGTTCGGTTTGCGGAAGTCTTGGTGGTGGCCTCTCCTTGCCCGTTGATTTTAGCCGCACCAATTGCGCTGGTTGCCGGGATGAGCCGGGCCAGTCAGAGCGGAATCATTGTGAAAACTGGGACTACACTTGAACGGTTAGCGAAGGTTAAAACCATGGCGTTTGATAAGACCGGGACGATCACTCAAGGTCATTTAAAAGTCAGTGAAATCATTGCGCAGCCAGACGTTGATCAAAAACGGTTATTAACGCTGGCAGCAGCCACTGAACAGCAGTCTAACCATATTCTGGCCCGTTCGTTGATGCAGGCGGCACCAGATCAGCTGCCAACCGTCAGTGACGTTAAAGAAACGACCGGTGGCGGCGTTCAAGCGCAAATTGATGGTCACGTTGTTCGTGTTGGTAAAGCCGATTTCGCTATGCCGGATAATTCGATTCAAAAACGTGATGATACCGCGGTTTATGTCTCCGCTGATGATCAGTATTTAGGCTGCATCACCTTTACGGATGAACTGCGCCCAGAAGCAGTGACCACCATGTCTGAATTACATGAGCTGGGAATCAAACACTTAATGATGATTTCTGGTGACCGGCAGGCAATTGCTGAAAAGATTGCCAAAGCCGTTGGCATCGACCGGGTGCATGCTGAATGTCTGCCAGGCGAAAAAATTGAAGTACTGAAACAAGTGCCTGCAGACCAACGGCCAGTTGCCATGGTCGGTGATGGGGTAAATGATGCGCCATCGCTGGTAACGGCCGATGTTGGTATTGCTATGGGTGCTAGCGGTGCAACGACTGCCAGTGAGTCCGCGGATGCCGTGATTTTAAAGGATGACCTGCGTCGTACCGTGATTGCCGTGCGAATTTCTCGTGCAACCATGCACGTTGCCCGGCAGTCTGTGATGGTCGGAATCATCATTTGTACGGTGCTGATGCTGATTGCCAGCTTTGGCGTTATCCCAGCCATTATTGGCGCACTGCTGCAAGAAGTTGTCGATACCGTGACGATCCTTTGGGCACTGCGGGCACGAAGCATTGCGATTAAAGAATAAGCTTGTGATGTTTCTTGCATTCTAAATTGATTCAGTGTACGATAGCTGATGAAAACTGAATAGATTTCTTCGGGGCAGGGTGTAATTCCCGACCGATGGTGACAGTTAGATTGAACAAGCAATCGTAACATGGCTGAAGTCCGTGACCCACGTTTACGTGGTTGACCCAGTGAGAGTCTGGGACCGACAGTTAAAGTCTGGATGGGAGAAGAAACGCACTATTTCGTACCATTGGTGTACACTTTTTTGTGTACCATTCCGTATGAAATCTTGTTTAGCTTATCAATTAATGAGGCCCCGCATTTTATAATGCGAGGCCTTTTTTCGTGAGGTGAATGAGGTTTGATAGAGTCAAAATATTTTCAAATAGCGGTCGATGCCGCTAAAAAAGGGCAGGCAACTTGGACTAATCCGCAAGTTGGTGCAGTGATCGTTAAGAATCAGCAAGTCTTGGCAGTGGGCTATCATCATCAGTTTGGTCAGCGACACGCAGAAATTGACGCGCTGGCACAGCTAGCAGATATCAGTCAGGCCAAGCGTGCCACAATGTATGTCACTTTGGAACCATGCAGTCATTACGGGAAAACACCGCCTTGTGCAAAGCGCTTAGCGGAAGTCGGTATTGCTCGCGTCGTTATCGGGCAATCAGATCCTAATCCGCTGGTGAGTGGTAAAGGGATCGCAATTCTAAGAGCGCATGGTATTCAGGTTGACCTTCTTGGTGAGACGCTGGGATTAAACGTGGCGTATAACTATTTCTATCAGCATCAGCGGCCGTTGGTGACCTTAAAATATGCCATGTCATTAGATGGCAAAATTAATGGTGCTAAGAAGGAACGGACGGTGCTTACCCAAACGGCTGCCCAGCAGGATACACAACGATTGAGACAGCATCAGCAAGTCATTTTAGTGGGTGAGCATACCCTGTCAATTGATAATCCGCGATTAACGGTAAGAACTGGCTCAATGGTATTTCCGCCAATTCGTGCAGCACTCGTTCGTCATATAGATGACGTGGACCGGCAGAGTCATTTATTTGATCAGTCAGCGCCCACCTGGTTTTTCAGTGAAACGGCAGCGTCAACAAAACTTCCCGCAAATATCCAAGCATTCGTTAACCCGCACTGGACGCCGAAAGCTATTGTTCAAAAGTTAGCTGACGAGGGGATTCAATCACTCTTAGTTGAAGGCGGTAGTCATCTGCAGGCAGATTTTATCGCTGCTGAATTGGTGGATGATTTGGTGATTTATGTGGCGCCAATGCTGTTGGGTGGCAGTGGCCTGCCAGCCGTAATTGGTCAGTCGTTGACAGAGCAAGTTGGTTTTGAAAAACCAACGATCTCAATGTTAGGACCAGATATTCGGATTTCGACTAGGAGGGTGTAGAAATGTTTACCGGAATTATTAAAGGTATGGGTCACGTTGTGGCACTAGAACGATTGGCCGATACCGCTAAGTTAACAATTGCTTCACCGCTATTGACGGAACTGGCACCGCATGCTGGTGATAGTTATGCCGTTAATGGTATCTGCTTGACGGTGACTGCGGCAACTGTTGATCAAATCACCGTTGAAGTGATGCCTGAAACCAGTCGATTGACGAATTTAAAACAGTTAAAAAGGCATGACCGCGTTAATTTGGAGCCAGCGTTGGGTGCCTCTGAACGGTTAGATGGGCATTTTGTATTAGGTCACGTTGATACGACCGCGAAACTGATTCAACGTGAGGCAGATCAAAATGCGGTCATCTTAACGTTTATGATTGCGCCAGAGTACGGTGATTATATCGTTAAAAAGGGATCAATCGCTATCGATGGCGTCAGCTTAACCGTGACCCAAACGGATGCGCAACGGTTCAGTGTGAGTTTGATTCCATATACCCAAAACCAAACAACGCTGGGAGACCGGCAAGTTGGGGAGCTAGTCAACATTGAAACGGATGTTTTGGGAAAGTACGTGGTAGCGATGCAGCGAAAGGAAGCAATTCAATGACAAATCAAGCATTGATTCAAAAAATTGAAGCAGCTATTGAGGCACTTAAACAAGGTAAGCTGATTGTTGTGGCAGATTCATTGGATCGTGAAGCTGAAGGCGACATGGTGGGGCTGGCTGAATACGTTTCGCCCGCAACCGTCAATACCATGGTCACTAAGGCCCGGGGACTTCTCTGCGTGCCAATGAGTGCAGAAATTGCACACCGATTGGATTTGAAACCGATGGTAACGGATGCAACGGATGCGTTTGGGACGGCCTTTACGATCAGTACTGATGCACGGACGACCAGTACTGGAATTTCAGCTTATGATCGGGCAACCACCATTCAGGCCTTGGCTCAGACGGATAGTCAGTTTGCTGATTTTTATCATCCAGGTCATATTTTTCCTTTAATTGCGCGGGATAACGGTGTGTTAGAACGCGATGGGCATACGGAAGCGGCCGTTGATTTGGCAAAGTTGGCGGGTAGCCAACCGATTGCCTACATTTGTGAAATCCTAAAAAAAGACGGTACGATGGCTCGCCGTAAGGACCTTAAAGCCTATGCCGAAGGAACCCAGATACCCATGATCACCATTCCGGAATTACAGCGGTATCGACAACTTAAAACCATTGAAACGATTGCTAACGTTCAGTTACCTACAAAGTACGGCAATTTTAAACTGAAGGCCTTTAAGACAGGTGCGGACAGTGAGCCGACCTTACTCATTACAAAAGGGAATATCAGCAGTGATGAGCCGTTATTACTGCGGCTTCATTCGGAATGTTTAACGGGTGATGTGTTTGGCTCGAAACGCTGTGATTGCGGTGCTCAATTGGCTGAAGCACTGAAACGAATTGAGCAAGCTGGTCGTGGGGCGGTACTGTATCTACGCCAAGAAGGCCGTGGTATTGGCCTTGCTAATAAGTTGAAGGCCTATGAACTGCAGGAACAAGGCCTTGATACAGTTGAGGCTAATTTACGCTTAGGTCTGCCTGCTGATGACCGCAATTATGGTCTGGCAGCGGCTATTTTACGGCAAGAAGGTGTCAAAACGGTTAACTTGATGACGAATAATCCGGATAAAATTCAGCAATTAGAACAGCATGGCATCCATGTTAATCAGCGAATCTCACTTGAAACGGGGTTAACGCCGGAGAATAAGGCGTATTTGACGACTAAAAAGAATAAATTTCATCACCTATTAAAGGAGGTTCAATAAATGAATATTTTAAATCATTCGAGAATTAACCATGAGTTTAAAATCGGTATCGTGGTGGCGCAATTCAACGCACTGGTAACGGAAAAGTTGCAACAAGGGGCAGTTTCACAGTTAGAAAAGTATGGTGTGAGCGATGCCGATATCACAGTAGCGACCGTTCCTGGTGCTTTAGAGTTACCACGGATAACTAAAAAGTTGGCGAACAGCGGTCAAGTAGACGGCATCATCGCGCTTGGTGCCGTGATTCGCGGTGAAACGTCGCATTACGATTACGTTTGTGCGGAGACTGCTAACGGGGTGGCACAGGTATCCTTGAACGGACCGGTACCGGTCATGTTCGGCGTTTTAACCACTGATAATATCGAACAGGCAATTAGCCGTGCTGGTGGCAAAGGTGATAATAAAGGTGCCGATTGCGCGGATGGCTTGGTTGAAATGCTTAATTTGGAGCAACAGCTTTAACTTAAAAAGGCGCTTAATATATAGTAGAAATTTACGATAATAGTAAAGCGGACGGACATTAATCGTGTCCGTCCGCTTTATGCATTAAAATGTTTCACGTGAAACATAGATGCTAGAAATTAGCCTTATTTGTGCTGCAAATTATTAAAAATTTCCTGCATATTAGTTTCGATTTGATTCAGTTCCGTGGAGTAGTCTTTTAATTGATCGCCGTATTTTTCAACTTTTTTCTTATCGACATTGGTTTTATAGCGTAATTTGTGTTCCAAACTGGCCCACATGTCCATGCCAACTGTTCGTAGTTGAATCTCAACGGGGGTTGAAACTGGTCCGTCAGCTCGAAAAACGGGTACGGAGACCACGAGGTGAAGGCTCCGATAGCCACTGGGCTTAGGGTGTGAGATATAGTCTTTACGTTTGATCAGCGTCACGTCAGACTGTTTAGTCAACGCTTTTTCTACCGTGTTAATATCTTCAAGATAGTTCGTAATGACCCGAATACCCGCAATATCAAAAATATTATTTTTGATATTGTCAAACGTAAAGTCATACCCCTTTTTAGTTAATTTACGAAGCAAACTTTGAGGGGATTTCATTCGGGTTTCCATATGATGAATTGGATTATGGTTATCGAGCATTTCAAATTCACTGTCAAGATTTTCAAGTTTAGTACTAAACTCTTTGGCGCCAGCCTGGCATTGCAGATAATAAACAAAAAATTGTCGAAATTCACTGGCGTTGTAATCTCCCAGCATGTGACTCATTTCTTCAGAGACCTGATCGATGTTAGGTAAATTGTTACGTTGCAAAATCATATTAATACTCCTTTGGATGTTGATGCTGTTATTCTAGCACTTAACGCTGATACGAGTGAAGTTAAGACTAACATGTGAATATTTTTTAACTTGATAGCCGACTTTACAATCCAGAGACTAGCACTTAAACTTAAACAAATGTATTTGGGGGTGAGATTTTGGAACTGAGATTACTGCGTTATTTTTACACGATTGCAGAGGAGGGCAATATCTCCAAAGCAGCCGCAATCTTACATATTACCCAACCCACTTTGAGCCGGCAGCTAAAACTCCTCGAAGACGAATTGGGGACAGCGTTATTTATTCGTGAACATCATCATTTAACACTTACGGACGCGGGGCTATTCCTGCAAAGTCGGGCGGCCGAGATTCTGGAACTCTCGCAGCAAACTACCTTGGCATTCGAAACCCGTAAACAGCAGTTATTTAGCGGCAACATTAACATTGGCTGCGTTGAAGCGGATAATTCCGATACTTTATCCATGATACTAGAAGAATTCGTTCACGATTATCCGCAGGTGACCTTTGATATCTTTAGCGGTACCAGTGATATCATCAAAGAACGGCTGGATAAGGGGTTACTGGATGTGGCGATTCTCTTGCAGCCAGTGGATACGGAAAAGTATCAAACGCTGACTTTACCACGACGTGAACGTTGGGGGCTATTAGTCTCTTCAAGTTCCTCGTTGGCACGGCAAGCCTCAATCTCACCAACTGACCTGGTGCGGACACCTTTAATCCTATCCGGCCGACATGAGGTGCAGGACATGCTCAGCCACTGGGCACAGGCGCCAATTTCAAGATTACGAGTCAAAGGGCACTTCAATCTCTCCTTTAACGTGATTTCACTGGTTGCCCACGGGGTTGCACCAGCCTTAATGATCGAAGGTGCTATTAGTGGGCGTAAGCCCAAAGAAGTTAGCTTCGTTCCGTTAGCACCAACAATTGAGACTAATTGTGTGTTGGTTTGGCGACGTGAACGGATTTTAACGCCCGTTGTTGATCAGTTTATTAAGAAGTTTAAAGATAGTTTTCAAAATTAATTCTGAAACGGCTACTATGCTCATTAAGCATGGTAGCCGTTTTTTTAAGCATTAGACGAATGCTAATTTTCAACCTAAACTAAGCCTTGTTGAAGTCACAGGGTAATGTAAAGGAGAAAAACATGACAATTAAAAATAAAATCGTGCTGATTACTGGTGCATCATCTGGTATTGGTGAAGCGACTGCCAAGCTGTTAGCCAAGCACGGAGCCAAGTTAGTTTTGGGTGCCCGTCGCGCAGGTAAGTTACAGACCATTGTCGATGGCATCCAGCAAGCTGGTGGTCAGGCCATCTATCGGGTAACCGATGTGACGCAGCCAGCAGACCTAACGGCATTAGTGGCTGCTGCGCAAGAGGCCTTTGGCGAACCCGACGTGATTTTTAACAACGCGGGTATCATGCCAACGTCACCGATCAGTGCCCTGAAAACGGCTGAGTGGAATGACATGATCGACATTAATTTAAAGGGCGTGTTAAACGGAGTTGCGGCTGTTATGCCAATCTTTACCAAGCGGCGGTCAGGTCAGATCATTACGACTTCTTCAGTTGCCGGCATCAAGAGTTTTCCGGGCTCGGGTGTCTATGGGGCAACCAAGTTTGCGGTTCGTAATTTAATGGAAGTTATCCGGACGGAATCCGCTCAAGAAGGAACCAATATTCGCACCGCCACCCTGTATCCAGCAGCCATCAATACCGAATTACTGCAGACCATCACGGATCAGTCGGCGCTGACTGGCATGAAACAACTGTATGCCAAAGTGGGCATCACACCGGACGCCATTGCCCGGGTAGTGGACTTTGCGATTGATCAGCCGGCAGACGTGAATGTGAATGAATTTACGATTTACCCGACAAAACAAGCCTAGGAGGCAATTAATATGGATAGAAATGAACAGCTTAAAAATAGTATTTTTCCACTAGGAGATAAAAATGAGGCTTACGCGCAGTACTTTGTGGGTCAAAGCTACTTACAGAGTTTAGTGAATGACCCAGCTGTAAACGTGGGTGTTAGTAACGTTACCTTTGAACCCGGCTGTCGCAATAACTGGCACATTCACCACGATGGTTTTCAGATTTTACTCGTTACTGGTGGTCGCGGCTGGTATCAAGAAGCGGGAAAACCAGCTCAGAAACTAACTGCTGGCGACGTTATTGTGACCCACGATGGCGTTAAACACTGGCATGGTGCTGCTAAAGACAGCTGGTTTGCTCACGTTGCAATCACCGCGGGAACGCCCGAATGGTTGGAACCGGTGAGTGACGCTGACTATGATGCATTAGATTAGGAGGGCAATACAATGGTAGAAAAACAAACAGCTGGCCGTGATAATTTAGGTGACTTCGCACCGCAGTTTGCCGCTTTGAACGACGATGTGTTATTTGGCCAAGTCTGGTCACGCGAAGAACAGTTGCCAGCTCGGGATCGCAGTCTGATCACCTGCGCGGCATTAATGGCACAAGGGTTATTTCCACAATTAGAAGCCCACATGAAAATCGCCAAAAAGCACGGTGTGACGAAAACTGAAATGGTGGAATTAATCACTCAATTAGCTTTCTATACCGGTTGGCCCAAGGCGTGGTCAGCGTTTGGCATTGCGCGAACGGTTTTTGAACCGGCCAAGTAATTGTCCCAAAAGAGGTTTCTAGCTTGACTTCATCATAATTAAGCGTAAAATATTCCCCAACTAATGGACGCTTGAAGGGAGCTGGGCATATGAAACGAACTTGGATGATTACAGGAATGAGCAATAGTTTTGGTCAGCGATTGATTCAAAACCTCATTAAAAAGGGGAAGCAGGCTACTACTAATGCCCAGAACGAATTAAAAATTAAATCACAGGACCAAGGTCGAGTTGATTTAATGATTAACTTACGCGGTTAAGCATTTAATTTTAATAACTAATGAAGAGGTTGAACCCAATGCGGTTCAGCCTCTTTTTAGAGTGGATTAAATACAAAACTGGATAGAAGATGTATAATGTGCATAAGTGAACAATCATGCTGAGTGAGCACGCATTCATTAATTTGAAAGTAAGCTGGCGATAGTGATGAGTGATGAAAATCGAGACGCAACAAGGCCTTTAGCTGAACTCTTGAGCGATTTGAAAACGAATGAAGCAGGCCTTAGTGAAGATGTGGCAGCCAAACGATTACAAACATACGGTCAAAATACGATTCACCGGCAAAAGCAGCAATCACAGCTAGTGATTTTTTTGAAGAACTTTACCAGTCTGATGGCGATCTTACTGTGGGTCAGCGGTATTATTGCGATGCTAAGCGGTTCCGTGGAACTGGGGATCGCCATTTGGGCAGTCAATATCATTAATGGGGTTTTTAGTTATTGGCAGGAGCATCGGGCAGCTAAGGCAACGGATTCACTGATGGCCATGCTGCCAACTTACACGCGGGTTCATCGGGACGGTAAAGTTAAACAGATCGACGCATTGGACCTCGTCCCCGGCGATGTGTTTGACCTTCAAGCCGGTAATGCGGTGCCAGCGGATGCCAGATTGATGGCAGCGACTTCGCTGCAGGTCGATCAATCGGCGCTGACCGGTGAAACGGTACCAGAGTTAAAAAGCGTTGAATTTACACCCGGTGAAGGGAAATACTCTGAATCAAACATTGTTTACGCCGGCACCGCGGTGGGTGCTGGTACTGCAGAAGCGGTGGTTATTGCTACAGGCATGAACACTGAATTTGGTAAAATTGCGTCGTTAACTGAAAAGCAGAGTAACATTACCAGTCCCTTAACACTGGAACTGAATCGATTGACGAAGCAGGTCTCCATCATTGCAATGATTATTGGGGCCTTGTTCTTTATTACCGCTATTTTCTTTGTTCATTATCCAATCAATAAATCATTTATTTTCGCATTAGGCATGATCGTGGCGTTTATCCCAGAAGGCTTATTACCAACTGTGACCCTATCATTAGCGCAAGGGGTGCAGAAAATGGCGAAACGTCACGCGCTAGTCAAGGATCTAAATAGCGTGGAGACGCTTGGCGAAACCACGGTGATCTGTTCCGATAAAACGGGGACATTGACGCAAAACCAAATGACGGTCAATCATATCTGGCTGCCAACGGGGGAGTTTACCGTCTCTGGTCAGGGCTATGTTAATAATGGCCAAGTCCAGCAACATAATCAGCCGGTGGCTAAAACTGGTACGCCGGATTTAAACCGGTTGATTTCAATTGCTGCGCTGAATAACGATACGCAAGTTGAAAATGATACGAAATCAAAGAAACCCAAGATTTTAGGCACACCGACTGAAGCAGCTTTAGTGATCCTCTGTCAAAAAGCGGGTTTCAATACCAAACAGCACTTAAAGATCATGCCGCGCGTCAAGGAATTACCGTTTGATTCACGTCGTAAGATGATGACCACGATTCACCAAGAAAATCAGCAGCTTGATATCTACGTCAAGGGGGCTTTGAGTGATCTGCTGGGACAATGTACCATGATTCAAGAAAATGGGATTGCCCGGGAAATAACTGACGCGGATAAGCAAGCTATCAATGCCGCTAACAAGAAATACGCTGTACAAGGGCTACGGTCACTTTCCTTTGCCTATCGGGCAGTACCGTTTAAAAACCAAGACCAAGTTGACGGTCTAGAAATTGCTAACGCTGAAAAACAACTGACTTTTGTGGGCTTAACGGCGATGTCTGATCCGCCGCGTCCGGAAATTTATGATGCCGTGAATAAGTGCCATGAAGCGCAAATCAAGATCATTATGGTGACTGGTGACAGTCAATTGACCGCTAAATCAATCGCGGTTCAGATTGGCTTAACTTCTAACCAGGTCCGGGTGGTCACGGGGACCGAACTGGATAAGATGAGTGATGCCGATTTGAAAGTAGCCTTAAAGGGGGAAATCATTTTTGCCCGGGTGGCACCGGAACAGAAGTATCGAATCGTATCGACCTTGCAGACCATGGGTGAAGTGGTGGCTTCCACCGGTGACGGTGTGAATGATGCCCCAGCCTTGAAGAAGGCCAACATCGGGGTAGCCATGGGAATCACTGGTACGGATGTGGCGAAGGATGCCGCAAATATGATCTTAACGGATGATAACTTTGCTTCGATCGTGGCCGCCGTTGAAGAGGGTCGGGCCGTTTACAGTAACCTGCAAAAGTTCCTGCTCTACATTCTGAACTCCAACATGCCAGAAGCGGTACCGTCAGCGTTATTCCTGTTTAGTCGCGGGTTGATCCCGTTACCCTTGACCATCATGCAGATCTTAACGGTTGATCTCGGAACGGATATGCTGCCAGCACTGGGACTCGGTTCTGAAATGGCCGAACCAGGCGTGATGAAGCAACCGCCGCGGGCCCGTAATGCCCATCTATTGAATAAGCGTATTTTATGGAAAGCCTTTGCTTGGTACGGCGCAATTGCTTCCGCGGTTTCCACATTGGCGTACTTCTTTGTTAATATCCAAGCTGGCTGGCCGAACCAAGCGCTGCTCTCAAGCGGCATTGGGTACAGTCGGGCCACGACGATGACGTTGGCAGCCATTATTTTCTGTCAAATTGCGGCTGCTTTGAACTGCCGAACCAAGGATGAGTCGTTATTTAAAATCGGCTTGTTCAGCAACCCTATGATCTGGACGGGGATTATTTTTGAAATTATCCTGTTAACGGTCTTGTCGTACACACCGGTTCTGCAAGGGGTGTTTCACATGACGCCGCTGCTAGGAACTGATTGGCTGTTCTTATGCATTATTCCAATTCCAATCGTATTAATTGAAGAACTTCGTAAGTGGCTCTTGAGAGTGAGAAGACGGGCAGTAACCAATTAAGGTAACAGTGGGTCCCCGTTGACAAATCTTTTGAGGACTTGTAAGGTAGTGCATTAGTTAGTATTGTCAATTAAGTTAACATAATTTGATCATGAGTCAGTCTTAATTTTATAAGAGAGAAGGCAGTTACGTGTTAGAAAAAACCGTTTATCGACAATTATTGAGCCATGCATTTGATATTCCAATTTCAGTGACTTACTGGGATGGTAAGGAAGAAACTTATGGTGAAGGCGAACCGGTCGTTAAAGTCCGGATGAATGAAGAACTTCCGTTGAAGAGTTTTACTGACAAGCCAACCTTGACGTTAGCTGAAGACTATATGCGGGGTGCTCTTGAAATTGATGGCAGTATTGAAGAACTGGTGGCCTCTGCTTACCGGACAGACCATAGCTTTTTGACGAATAACCCATTTATCAAGCATTTTCCAAAGGTCTCACATTCTGAAAAGAATAGCGAAAAAGACGTTCAGAGTCACTACGACATTGGTAATGACTTCTATGAAATGTGGCTGGATAAGACGATGACGTATTCATGTGCCTACTTCGAACATGATGACGACACCTTGGAAGAAGCCCAGTTGAACAAGATGCACCATATCTTAAACAAGCTGAAGACGGAACCTGGCAAGCGCCTATTAGATATTGGTAGCGGCTGGGGAACGTTGTTGTTCATGGCTGCTGAAGAATACGGCTTGCAAGCTACTGGGATCACGCTTAGTCAGGAACAATACGACTATACGCAACAGCAAATCAAAGACCGTCACCTTGAAGGCAAGGTTAACGTGTTGCTGGAAGACTACCGTGAAGTGGATGATCAATTTGATTACGTCACTTCCGTTGGGATGTTCGAACACGTGGGTAAGGAAAACCTTGGCCTGTACTTCAAGAAGGTGGCCGATTTTATGAAGCCTAATGGCCGTGCCCTGATTCACGGAATCACTGGTCAACATGAAGGTGCTGGGGTCGATCCGTTTATTACTAAGTACGTCTTTCCTGGTGGCTACATTCCAAACGTGGCTGAAAATCTGAAGCACATTATGGATGCTAAATTACAATTTTCAGACATTGAACCGTTACGTCGGCACTATCAAAAGACCCTGGAAATGTGGTATCAAAACTACAAACAGGTTGAAGACAAGACCGCCGAAAAGTACGGTAAAGAATTTGCTCGCATGTGGGGCATGTACCTGCAGGCTTGTGCCGGTTCATTTGAAGGCGGCAACATTGATGTCATGCAGTACCTACTGGTTAAAGCACCCAGTGGCACTGGCTTACCAATGACCCGTGAGTACGTTTATGAAGCTGACGATAAAAAGGCAGCGCAAAACGCTTAAAGTTTAGCAGATCTCAAACATAGGTGGTAAAAGACGAGTTGCCTGAATTTTGAAGGCGACTCGTTTTTTGCTGCTGATCATTTACAAAATTGTTAGTAAGTTGCTATGATGATCTTAGACACATCTAAAAGGGGCGATAGGTTGGTATCAATTCAGGTCCTAGAAGCGTTTATTCGCGGTAAAGTCAGTGATGAAAAGTGTGAGGATACCATCGTTAATACGGCGGATTTTATTGCCATTGTCGATGGCGTTACCAGTAAGTCGCACTTTAAGTATCAGGGTAAAACCACTGGCAAATTAGCGTCCACCATGATTGCGGGTATTCTTGAACGCATGCCTAAGGAAACGAGATTGCCAGAGCTGATCAAACAAGTCAATCAGCGTTTCGCGGCATTTTATCAGCAAGTTGATTTTACGGCTGATCCTAAGAGTCAGGGGTTACAGGCGGTCGCGGTCGTTTATTCCCGGTATTACAATCAACTGTGGCAGGTCGGTGACGCCCAGATTAATCTGGATGGTCAGTTACTGACCAATCCGAAACCAAGTGACCTGGTATTATCGGATATGCGCAGTTTAATTTTACGGTTATCTCCCAATAGTAACCAGCAGGCAGATCCCGGTCGTAAAGCGATTCTGCCGTGGATCTTAAAGGCCACGCAATTTGCTAATTCAGACGACAGTGAGTGGGGCTATAGTATTTTTAATGGCCAGCCCATTCCCGAAACACTGTTGAAAGTTTATCCGTTAACGGATGGACCTCACCAGATCGTTTTGGCCAGTGATGGCTATCCGAAAGCAGCCAGAAATTTAGCGGCATCGGAAGCCGGCTTAGATGAAGTGTTAAAAAACGACCCCAGTTGCAGCCACACTTATCGGTCAACTAAGGGGCTTGTGGCGGGTAACCGATCCTTTGACGATCGCAGTCTGATTCATTTCGTGGTTACCCCAGAACAATAAAAAAATTCTCCTAGACTTAGTCTGGGAGAATTTTTTTAGTTATTGCTTACCAAGAAGCCTTGCGAACACCTGGAATTTGGCCAAGGTGTGCATATTGGCGGAAGTTCAGACGAGACATATTGAATTTCCGCATGTAACCGCGTGGACGGCCATCTAGGCTGTCCCGGTTACGCAGGCGGTTAGGGTTAGAGTCCTTTGGCAGTTGTGCCAATGCCTCGTAGTCGCCTGCAGCCTTTAATTCGCGCCGAACCGTGGCATATTTTTCGATCAGCTCACGTTGCTTGTTATATCTTGCAATCTTTGATTTTTTGGCCATGTTTTCCTCCAATGACTTAGTGATGTTGCTGTAATTAAACTCATTAAGTAATTGCGGTCAATGGTGTTAGTAGTATTTATCCGCCACAACAATATTACTAATTTACCAATAATCGTTCAAAATTGCTACTAATTCGACTTGATTTAATTAAACTGTAATAATTACGCTTTACGGTTAACGCCCGGTTACGATATGTATGTTAAAATAATGATTGTCAATTTAATGTACTACGAGTGTTATTTAGCTGAATAATAGCCTTTTAGCGTGCAAAACTAGTTGCGATTGGAAGGCTTTTTTGTTGAAAAGAGGAGAGATTTTAATGGGTAACACAAAACCCAGTGGCTTATTTTTACTCTGGATGGGTGCGGCGATTTCGATTGCCGAAATTGTGACCGGGACGCTAATTGCGCCACTGGGATGGAAAAGTGGTCTGCTGGCAATCTTTATCGGGCACGTGATCGGCTGCTTTGTCTTTTTACTGCCGGCTGGTTATTTATCAGCACAGCAGAACCGAACGGCGATTCAAGCGACTAAGACGGTTTTTGGTAAGCAGGGGGTCTGGTTATTTTCAGGCCTCAACGCCTTACAGTTACTTGGTTGGACGGCGGTGATGATCGTCAACGCCCAGTTAGCGATGAACGGATTGTCAAAGACGTTATTTAACTACCATTCAGTCTTGGTGATGTCGTTGATCGTGGCCGTGCTGATCGTGGTATGGCTGCTGATGGATCACGACTGGCTGTTTAAAGTCAACAACGTGATCGTCGTGTTGCTAGCAATTGGCATGGTGTTGATGCTGTGGACCATTGTCAAAGAGGGTCGCTTGCAAAGCAGTGCTAACCTCTCACCGTTGAGCTTTGGCAGCGCGGTGGAACTGAATGTCACCATGGCCTTGTCCTGGCTGCCACTAATTGGGGACTATACCCAGCATACTGACCATCCCTTTAGAGCTAGCATGGCCAGTGTGAGCGGCTATTTTGTTGCTAGTTTTTGCATGTTTTCACTGGGACTATTCACCGTTATTTTAACTGGGCAATCCGACTTCACGACGGTGCTGTCGCATTCCAGCATGGGTATGATTGCACTGCTAGTCATCGTGTTTTCAACGGTGACGACAACCTTTATGGATGCCTTTTCGGCGGCAACGAACGTGGCTAACTTGGTCAAAACCAAGCGGGTCAACCTGATTGCGATTGGGGTGACGATTTTAGGCCTACTGATTGCCTTGTTTGTTTCGATGTCGTATTACCAGAACTTCTTGTATGCGATTGGGGCGGTCTTTGCACCACTGTTTGCGATTTTATTCGTGAGCGTCTTTTTGATGCACCAGCGCTTGTCAGTACCGCTGAACTTTATTTGGTGGTTGATTGGCGTAGTGGGCTATTCATGGCTGCAGAAGTTAGATTTCTTCTTGGGCACCACCTTCTTCTTGCTCTTAGTATTGGGTTTAGGCGTGTACCTAACCGGATTAGTCACGAAAAAATACCCGTTGATGACGGATTAAATTTGAGAATATGAAAAGACAGCCAGATTTCCTAAGTTTTAAGGGAAACTGGCTGTCTTTGTTTTACGCAAGGTTGTTTAAATGAGGTGGTAATGATTATCTGTCAATTCAAAACGATCCTTTAAACCAGACGTCATGGCGACTTTAAAGTCACGAGTAACAAAAATCGCGTCTAATCCCGGCTGTTTTTCAATCAACGGAATCCCCTTATCGATATCCTGATAAAAGGCTTCGGTCGTCCAGATATCACCGTCGATGGAAACGTCACTCACAATGGTGACACTTTCCAAGTCATTTTGAATGGGGTAACCGGTCTTGGAATCAAACATATGATGGTAGTTATGACCATTAATGACAAGGTAGCGTTCATAGATGCCCGAAGTCACGATCGATTTGGCGGGGGTGGTGAGAATGCCTAACGCAGTGTGACGCTGTTTGAGCGGGTTTTGGACACCGATGCGCCATAAACCATTGGGGCGCGCGCTGTCACCAACCAGTAAGATATTACCACCTAGGTCAATAATGCCGCTTTCGACGCCCATGGAAATCCACAGGTCCTTGATGGCATCGGCAATGTAGCCCTTAGCGATAGCTCCCAGATCAATTTCCATACCGGGTTTGGTGAGAAAGACCGTTTGCTGATCATCATCCAAGTGAATATCGTTGGGGTCAATTAATTGGAGCCGGTTTTTAATCTCGGTATCGGCTGGTAAATTAGCGCCGTCAAAGCCAATTTTCCATAACTTAACTAATGGGCCAATAGCGGTATTAAAGCCCAGTTGCCACTTGCTGACGGCCACCGCGCGTTTAATTAGCTGATAGGTAATTTTAGAGACCTGAACGGGTTGCTGTCCCGCCGCGTGGTTAACGGACATGACTTCAGAGACGGGTCGGTTGACCGTCAAAATGTCTTCGTAGTGTTTGATCAGACGGTTACCTGCATCGAGATCAGCAGCCGTTGCCGGTTCACTTACCGAGAGGGTGATAACTGTTCCTAAGCCATAATATTGTTTTTGAATCATCTAGGGGTCACGCCTTCCATAAAGTTCTTATAGATTTAAGATAACACAAAACCGCGCTGGCTGATATATGCAGTCAACGCGGTCGGTCTTCTATCGTGAAACGTCTAGATTGTGAAACTATATGAGTCGCAAGTGGGTCGTTTATCGAGTCGTTTTGATGATCCTTATGAAGAGTCGATTACTTGATGAGTAAAAAATGAGCAAAAAACGATTGTGGTTCATAAGGGTAATCAAGCATTATGTAGTCGTTTCTTTCATCCGCATACCCTCCGTTTCATATTAAAGATAGCTATGTACGACAATTTGAAACTAAGTGTAAGTCACCTCCATTGAATGGATTGAAGTTACTATAACATTAAAAATAGATGAGTGCAACATTAATATAAGGTTAAATGGTCGAAAGGTGGCATTACTTATTCAAGTTATGAAAACTTGCCATTTAGCGCTGAGCGGCGTACCTTAAAAGTTAGGTTAAAGAGTAAAAGAGAAGAGAGGGTCAAAAAGTGAAAGTTGAAAAACTGGAGAACTTGACTGCAGCTGATCAGAAGGCGCTAATGAGCATTTGGCTCGCCGGTAACTTAGACGCGCACCCGTTTATTGCTGCTAAATACTGGCAAAATCAGGCCAAAGAAGTTGCGCAGCAGTTATCTCAGGCTACCATTTACGTGGTTCAGCAAGAGGGTCAGATCATTGGCTTTGCTGGGATGCAGATGCATTATTTGGCGGGATTGTTTGTTAAACCAGGTTATCGTAACACTGGTATCGGCAGTTTGCTGTTATTTGCCTTAAAATCAGACTATCAGCAAATTAGTCTAGCCGTTTATGAAAAAAACGAAAAAGCCGTCCGTTTTTACCGGAAACATGACTTTGCTGAAAGTGACCGGGTAGTGGATCCGGATACGAATGCAGTTGAACTTAAAATGAAGTGGCGTGTGTAAGTGATCAACGCCTGTGACAGGTGTGAGTTGATTTAGTAAAGAGCCGGTAGATTTCCTAATTAAGGGAATTTATCGGCTCTTTAAAGTGAAATCAGCTTAATCTATGACAGCTACAGACGACTAAAATTAATTCTCTTTTGCTTATCCTTAGCCTTACCCACTGGAAAAGAATTATAATAGATAGGTAAATCAACGAAATCTAAAACAATAAAATTTTGATTTTCTAGGGGGATACGACATGGGAATCATTCTGGTATTTATCTTTAGCCTCATGACTGTTATGGGCGGACTGTCATGGTGGTATGCAGCTCATTATAACGGGTTAGTAGGCACAACCAAGATACTCACGATTATCAGTGTGCTTGGGTTATTATTTAGCTTTGGCTACGTTTATGAAAAGGGCTGGGTCAGACCTAAGCAGACGCAATCGACCTCAACTAAAAATAACGTCAATTCCAATCTCTATTTTGCTCAAAAGAGTTCAGAGTCTGAGTCGATCAGGCAGCAGCATCAAAATGAACAGAATATTTTGCAGCAATTACAGAAATCGTATGGTAAAAATGTCGGTGATGTGAGCTTTGATCAGGACACCAAGACCTATACGGTAACACCCACTAATGCGAAATACATCCAATCGGTCACGACGATGTGGAAGTATCCTAAAACCAATGCTAAGTCAATTAAGACGATGTCAGCTAACTACGTGAAAATGTCGCAGTCAATCGATCAGTCATTGAAGGGCAGTTATACCCTGCAAGTGAAACGGTCTAAAAACGGTCCAGTGATCCTGTCTATTAAAAACGGGCAGGCCACCGTTATGAATGAGAGTAAGCAATAGTAAATCCATATAAAAGGCGCAATGATCAGTTGTCGTAACTGGTCATTGCGCTTTTTGAGTACAGCTATTTAGTCGTGCCAGAAATGGCAGCCGCTTTTTGCTGGTCATAAATGATGCGCGTTTGCTTCGTCACCCGGGTCATAATGAGGTAGTAATGGGCATTAATATCGGAACGGTAACCACCGTAATAGTGGCCGTTAATTTTGTAAGGCTGGATGCGGTGATTAAAATTGTAATTACTCAGTGATAGCTCACTGGCCATAATGACGTTAGCATCACCATACTGAACGGTCTTTACGGGGTAGAGTTTTAACCCAAACTGTTCACCTTGTGCCTGGCTGGTAGCGGTTAGCGGGTAGGCAACTGGTGCTGCGTAGTTGCTAGGATTATCGTGGATTGCTTGATTAATTTTCAAATACTGCTGTAACGCCTTGATTTGTGACGGTTCGCCATTGTTTTTTCGTAGCCGTTTTAAGTCAGATTTAATACCCGCAATATTATTGGCAGCTTGAGTTTGCTGAGCAGTAACGCCAGTGCGAAAAGCTTCCCGGTCCTTATTTTTCGCCCATTTGATCTGGTTAGCAGTCGACATTTTGGTCAATTGTTTTAAAGGGACCTGATGCTTACCAGTTGGCAGCATATAAGTAGTCGCTTTCCCTTTTTGAAGGACAAAGATCCCGTTAACAGCGGAGTTGGCAGTGACCTGAGCTTGCGCTTGAGAAAAATGATACCAAATACGCGGTCGGGCAGTTTGGCCTGATTTGATCAACGCCAATTTAGTGACTGGCTGGGTCTGAACCTTTTGATTGCCGCAAGCGGTTAAGAAAAGGCCAATCAATAAAGCCATACTCCCAAATAATAAGTGTTTAATACGCAGCAAAGGATTCCCTCCTCAAAATGAACCTAATTTAAAAGTCAATTCTACTATAAAACGGGACATAATAACATGAATGCGATTAAATAAGCGATAAAATAGGAAATCATTTATAAAAGCGATTACAAAAAATGTGTGTGAAAATGTAAACGAAATTAAAAAAATTCATTTTAAGCATATAAAATAGAAACTCAAGTGAAAATGGCCTATAAATACCGATATAGCAATATTATAAGCAAATATAATAGGCTTACGAATGTTTGACTATAATATGGTTTATTATTATCCTATGTATGTTAGTGAATAATATCACGATGGTGCATTTATTGTTACTTATATAGCAGTCACAAATACAACGGAGGTCACAAAAATGTCAGACTACAGAATTGAATCAGATACGATTGGTGAAGTTAAGATTCCCGCTACCGCACTTTGGGGCGCTCAAACCGAAAGAAGTCGTAACAACTTCCCAACTGGCGAAAAGATGCCACTGGAAATTATCAAGGCCTTATTACAGATCAAGAAAGCCGCAGCTATTGCCAACAAAGAATTAAAGAACATTGACGGTGCTAAAGCTGATTTGATCGTTGAAGCCATTGATACTTTATTGGCACTTGATGATGAGGACTTACGTAAGGACTTCCCATTGGTTGTCTACCAAACTGGTTCAGGGACTCAAACCAACATGAACGTCAACGAAGTCGTGGCTCACCAAGCTGGTAAGCTTAACGCTGACATTGAGATCTTACCTAACGATGATGTTAACAAGGGCCAAAGTTCTAACGATATCTTCCCAACCGCAATGAACATTACGGCTGCTAAAGCTGTTAGCCGTTTGGAAGACTCAACTCAACACTTGATCGACGAATTAAAAGTTAAGCAAGAAAAGTACTGGAAGACGGTTAAAATCGGCCGGACCCACTTGCAAGATGCTACCCCATTAACCTTTGGCCAAGAAGTTTCTGGCTGGGCCAGTGCCTTGGAACACGATTTGGATTACCTGAAGACCTTAGGCAAGACTTTGAGTGAACTCGCAATGGGCGGTACTGCCGTTGGTACTGGTTTGAACGCCGCTCCTGGTTTTGCTGGCATCATTGCTGACAAGATGGGTGAACTTTACGGTCTCCACTTTACAGCTGATACCAACAAATTCTACGGTTTAGCTCACCATTCAGGTTTAAACGTGGTTCACGGTGCAATTAAGACCTTAGCTGCTGATCTGATGAAGATTGCTAACGATGTGCGTTTCTTAGCTTCAGGTCCTCGTGCCGGTTATGGCGAATTAAACATTCCAGCAAACGAACCTGGTTCATCGATCATGCCTGGTAAGGTCAACCCAACTCAAGCCGAAGCCATCACCATGGCTGCCGTTCGGGTTATGGGTAACGATGTCGTCGTTGATATGGCATCTAGCCAAGGTAACTTCGAAATGAACGTTTACAAGCCAGTCTTAATTTCAGCCTTCCTTGAATCAGCAGAATTATTGGAAGGGACCATGCGCGGTTTTGCTGACAAGATGATCCATGGCTTGAGCGTTAACTCAGACCGGATGGAAGAATTAGTTGATCGCTCATTGATGACGGTGACTGCCTTATCACCACACATTGGCTACCACGAAAGTGCCACGATTGCACAAGAAGCCTTAGCTGAAGGCACTAATTTGAAGGAAGCCGCTTTGAAGTCTGGCTTACTGACCGAAGAACAATACGATGCTTGGGTTATCCCAATCAACATGACCAACATCGACCAAAAGTAAATTAAAATCACTGTTAGACTAAGAATAGGAGCAAAATAATGGCTGAAAAATTTCATTTTCAACCAACCCCACTCACGCGGCTGCGCAAGCACTACGACGTGATTGTGATTGGTTCAGGTGCAGCTGGTATGACGGCTGCCATTCAGGCACACGAGTTAGGTTTAAAGCCCGTTATTCTCGAAAAAATGGATAAACTCGGTGGTAACACTAACCGGGCTTCATCAGGGATGAATGCTGCGGAAACTAACGTTCAATTACAGCACCACGTGGTTGATAGTTACCAGGAATTCTACGACGAAACCTTAAAGGGTGGCGGCGGCAAAAACAATACTGAATTATTGAAGTATTTCAGTGAACACGCTGCTTTAGCCATCGACTGGTTAGCTGATCACAACATTATCTTGGATGAACTCACGATTACTGGTGGGATGAGCAAGATGCGGACCCACCGGCCTCATTCCTTGGCCGCAATTGGCGGTTTCCTGGTGACTGAACTGCTCAAGCAAGTGCAAAAAGCACGGATTCCGTTATTTGCAGGATTAAAGGTCACTGAATTAACCACTGATGACGCGGGTAAGGTAACTGGTGTGCGTGCCACAACTGGTAAGCAAAGCGGTCCGCTGACAGCGGATGCCGTTGTTTTAGCTGCCGGTGGTTTCGGTGCCAACCAGGAGATGCTGACGAAATATCGTCCTGACCTAAAGGGGATGAACACCACTAACCAACCAGGTGCTACCGGTGACGGTATCAAGCTGGCAGAGGCGTTAGGTGCTAAGCTGGTTGACATGGACCAAGTTCAAGTTCACCCAACTGTTCAACAGGATACTCCACACGCTTACCTCATTGGTGAAGCCGTTCGTGGCGAAGGTGCCATCTTAGTTAATAAGCATGGCGACCGGTTCGTCAACGAATTGGATACCCGTAAGAACGTGACGGCTGCCATTGATGGTTTAAAGGAAAATGGCGCTTATCTGATTTTTGATCAGGGGATTCGTGACCGTGCTAAAGCGGTGGAATTCTATGACTCAATCGGGTTAGTTCATACTGGTAAGTCTTTGGACGATCTAGCTGGCCAATTAGGCTTTGATGCTGCAGCTTTGAAGAAGGCTGTCGCTGACTGGAATACTGCGGTTGCTGATCAAAACGATGCAGCGTTTAACCGGACGACTGGGATGGAACGCGATATTTCGACGGCACCATTCTTCGCCATTCATATTGCACCAGCCGTTCACTATACGATGGGCGGGATTGCCATCAATCACAAGACAGAAGTGCTTAACGATGATGGTAAAGCCATCAAGGGGCTCTATGCTGCCGGTGAAATTGTTGGTGGTCTGCATGGAAACAACCGAATCGGCGGTAACTCGATCGCTGAAACGGTGATCTTCGGTCGTCAAGCCGGGGAACAAGTTTTCAACTACATTAACCAAAAATAGCCCGGACTAAGGGACTAATAAATCAACTAATAGACTTCGCGGAAATAATTCCGAGAGGTCTATTAGTTTATCCAAATATGATTTGAAATATGGTAGCGTTATTTCGCTTTAAACCAGCAAGAACAAGTGATTCACTAGAAGTATACTAAACATAGAGGGGTGATTTTTTGAAAGTCAGCGTACCATACGGGAAAGATGGAAAATTTAATATCGATGTTCAAGATTCACAGTTAACGGGTGTTTTTAATCCCAACAAGGTTGAGAAAGTTAACCAGGATTTGGCGATTGATGAAGCTTTAGCTAATCCCTTTGACTCAGAGGCATTTGAGCAATTTATGGATACTGATGAGCGCGTTGTTTTTATTGTCAATGACGGGACGCGGCCAACACCAACAGCTAAGATTTTGAGTCATATTTATCCGAAGATTAAGGACAAAAATATTTACTTTATTATTGCCACAGGGGTCCACCGGGCACCCACTGAAGAAGAGTATAACTTTATTTTTGGGAAAGCGATTTATCAAGATCTGAAAAAGAAGCACCGGATTCACTGCCATGATTGCCGAAAAGATGCCATGAAGTTCCTTGGTAAATCCTCCAACGGGACTGAAATGTACATCAATAAAATTGTGGCGGATGCTGATAAAGTGGTGCCAATCAGTTCAATTGAACCCCATTACTTTGCCGGCTATACGGGTGGTCGTAAATCGTTTCTGCCTGGGGTGGCGTCATATGACACCATTTCTCAGAACCATTATTTAGCCTTGCAGGACTCAGCTAAGGCGTTAGCATTGAAGGGAAATCCAGTCCACGAAGATATGATGGACGCGATGCACGTGTTAAAAGACATCCATATCTTTGCCATTGAAATGGTGCTGGATAGCAGCCATGAAATTTATGCCGTTACGACGGGTGATCTGTCGAAATCATTTTACGCTGGTATTGATAAAGCCAAAGAAGTCTACGGTGTGCAGATTCCGCATAAGGCGGACATTGTCATTTCGGTGGCACCGTATCCCATGGATGTTGATCTTTATCAGTCACAAAAGGCGCTTGATAACGGTAAATTAGCTTTGAATAAGGACGGTATTTTAATTTTAGTTGCGAAATGTCGGACGGGAATTGGGCCTAAGCCGTTTTATGATCTGTTAAGTTCAGAAAAGGATCCCCAAGCGGTGCTGGACAAGATTCATGCGAGTTGGAAGCTGGGGTATCATAAAGCCGCTAAAATGGCGCAAATTGATACCTGGGCACAGACTTGGGCGGTAACTGATCTCACTGACGAAGAAATGAGAAACGTGCATTTTAAGCCATTCCACGACCTTGAAAAAGCCTACGCTGCCGCTGTGGCAGAGAAGGGTGACGACGCAAGTGTCATTGTACTGCCAGCTGGATCAATGACGGTCCCCGAAGTGACGCAGTAGCTTTCAGGAGGCACTTATGGGACAGGATAAGATGATCAACATTTTAAGAGCGGTTGAACGACACGAGATCGACGTTGACGCAGCCATGAAAAAGTTGACTGAGAAGGGAAAGGGGCTGTCTTTTGCCGATCTGGATTTAGAGCGGCAGCAACGAACGGGTTATCCCGAAACGGTTTTTGGCGAAGGTAAGACGGCTGAACAGATTACAGCAATTATCGAAAAATTTCGGGAAAACGAGCAAGTGGTGTTATGTACCAGAATTTCTCCCGCAAAAGCCCAGTCTGTGTCCCAAAAGATCGCGCAGACCAAATACTATCGAACAGCACGTTGTTTAGTGGTTGGCAGTCCGATGACGCCACCGTCAGATTCGTATATCGCAATCGTGAGCGCGGGGACCTCGGATATCCCGATCACTGAAGAAGCGACTGTAACGGCCGAAACGTTTGGTAATCGTGTCGAACGGGTTTATGACGTGGGGGTTGCTGGCATCCACCGCTTGTTTGAACACTTAGACGTTATTCGCGGGGCTAAAGTCGTGATCGTTGCGGCTGGAATGGACGGCGCGTTAGCCAGTGTGGTTGGTGGACTAGTTGCCAGTCCCGTGATTGCGCTACCGACAAGTATTGGTTATGGCAGCAGTTTTAACGGCCTCAGCGCACTTTTAACGATGTTAAACAGCTGTGCTGAAGGGGTAACGGTCGTGAACATTGATAACGGCTTTGGGGCCGCTTATTCTGCCAGTTTAATTAATCATATGTAGATGAATTGAGGTTTGATAATGAAGACTTTGTATTTAGACGCGTTTTCAGGGATGAGCGGTGATATGTTCCTAGGTGCGCTGATTGATTTAGGTATTGATCTGCATGCTATTGAAACGGAATTAAAAAAACTGCACGTCAGCGGTTATACATTGACGGCAGAACGAATTGCTAAAAGTGCCATTTATGGGACTAACTTTGATGTTGTTTTAGACTCTGGTGAAAAGGACCACGGTTTTATTGAACATCGCGAGCAGGAACATCATGGTCACCACCATGGTCGGCATCTTGATGATATCGTTAAATTAATTGAAAACAGTGACTTATCCGAGACGGTCAAAAAACACGCGATTTCAATTTTTCAAGATATTGGCCGGGCAGAATCGAAGGTGCATAACGTCCCGTTAAATGAAGTTCATTTTCATGAGGTTGGAGCGTTGGATTCCATCGTCGACATTGTCGGTTCTTGCATTGCTATGGAACTACTGGGGGTTGATAACGTTAAATGTTCGACCATTACGGACGGTACCGGTTTTATTGACGTTGCTCACGGTCGGATGCCCGTTCCTGTGCCGGCAGTCGCGCAAATGCTGACTGAACGTACGATTCCAGTCAAACAGAATACTCAGGTCCACACAGAATTGTTGACGCCAACTGGTTTGGGCATTGTTAAAGAGTTTGTGAGTGAATTTAGCTCACTTGATCAAAATGACGATATTCAAAAAGTGGGCTATGGTTTTGGCAAACGTGATACGGGCCTGTTTAATGCGTTAAGGGTATTTGTCCTTGAAAAGACCGATTCACATGCCGATGTTTCAGCGACTCACGATCAGGTGATTCAAATTGAAACTAATATTGATGATCAAACCGCTGAAGGCCTTGGTTACGCTATGGATCAACTATTAGCGAATGGTGCGTTAGACGTGTTCTTTACCCCGATTCAGATGAAGAAAAACCGGCCGGGGGTCAAGTTGACGGTGCTAGTTAAAGAACAGGATCAAGATCAGCTCATCAGGCTCATTTTTAAAGCGACAACTGCCAAGGGTGTGCGGTATATTCCTTACCAGAGAACAATCATGCAGAGAAGTTTTAAAAAGGTTACCTATAGGAATATGATTGTTCGACTAAAAGTTGCTAGTTTTAACGATATCAAACGCATTACGCCGGAATACGAGGATTGTAAGGAGATTGCTGAAAAGTTTGATTTACCATTGAATACGGTGTATGACGAGGTTAAAAAGCTTTATCAAGAATAGTAAATGGAGGGAATATTATGGATACAGTAATGAGTAAAACTGACGCATTAAATGCAACTGTTAAGCAGTATCATTCCGCACTGGTGGCATTTTCTGGTGGGATCGACAGTACCGTTATGTTAAAGGCAGCCATGGACCAATTAGGCAGTCAAAATGTGAAAGCGGTTGTCGCTAATTCCGAACTGTTTAGCGATGAAGAATTTAACAAGGCAATTGAATTAGGGCACTCACTGGGTGTTGAAGTTGTTGAAACGAAAATTGCGTACCTAGCTAATGATGATGTCCGTCACAATACGCCTAACAGCTGGTACGCGGCTAAGAAGCTGTTTTACGAACGGATGAATGAACTTAAACGCCAATACAAGAGTGACGTTGTTTTTGATGGCATTATCTATGACGACCTTGCGGATTATCGACCAGGATTAAAAGCCAGGGATGAAGAAAAAGCGGTTAGTCCACTCGAAATTAATGGCTTTACTAAAGCTGATGTTCGTGATTTAGCACGCCAGTATCAGTTAACCAATTGGAATAAGGTCCCTTCATGCAGCGTTTCTTCAAGATTCCCCTACAACACAACGATCACTCAAGAAAAGATTACCATGGTCATGAAATCTGAAGCGTATCTGCGTTCGTTAGGCTTCGATACCGTCCGCGTTAGAGTTCACGATACGGTTGCGCGAATTGAAGTCCCCGCTGATAAGATGACCGCTTTATTAGCGCTGAATACAAGTGTTAACGCAACCCTGAAAGGCTACGGGTTTAAGTATGTCTCGTTAGATCTTGGTGGTTTTATCAGTGGCCATATGAATGACGAACTTAGTGATGAGCAGGTAAAGGCTTATCATGAATAGAAAGCTTTAAACTGGTTTACTAGCAGAGATTGGAACGTAGTCGGCTGAAACTTAACCGAATTATGGGCCAGTCTCTTTTTTTGTTTTAAAATTAACAGAAGTTGTTTTGAAAACGCTTGAATGAGGCTTTCAAAAAGCGTGTGTGAAAATATAAACGAAATTTACAAAAAATAATTTAAATAATTGAAAGGTAATGCAACAAAAATATGGGCGCATAAACGCCTACATATCAACCTCATAACCAAATATAATAGGCAATTGAACATTTGACAATGACATATTTAATTATTATTCTATGTATGTTAGTGAATAATATCACGAAAATATGATTGTTATTATCTGTGTAACAACCGTAAATTTAATGGAGGTTAAAACTGGTAAATTACAGAATTGGCGATGATTTGATTGCCAAAATGTTAACGACATTATTCTAATTATATAAATGGAAAATAGAGCTATTATAGGAGATCATAAAAAATGACACTCAACAAAATTAATTATAAGAAATTTATCTTGCCGATAGCTGTCGGCTTGATCATTTGGTTTTTAGCACCAATTAAGCCAGCTGGTGTTTCAATCCTTGCCTGGCACATGTTAGCCATCTTCGTTGCGACGATTCTTGGCTGTATTACACAACCCTTACCAATTGCTGGGGTAGCACTGATTGGGATTACCTTATCCGTGTTACTGGGCGTTGTAAAAATGGAAGATGCCGCCGTTGGTTTTGGTAACGACACCGTTTGGATGATCGGTATGGCTTACTTCCTGTCACGTGGCTTTATTAACACGGGTCTGGGACGTCGAATTGCTATGATTTTCGTTCGCTTGTTTGGTAAACGAACACTGGGATTATCATATGCATTGATCGGTGTTGATCTGGTTACTGCGCCAGCTACACCAAGTAACACTGCCCGTGCCGGTGGAATCGTTATGCCAATCATCGATTCTTTATCAGAATCATTTGGTTCAACACCTAAAGATGGTACGCAAAGTAAGATTGGTTCATACTTAATGTTTACTGAATTCCACGGTAACATTATTACTTCAGGAATGTTCATGACTGCCATGGCACCTAACTTGGTTGCCGTTGCGTTGGCCAAAGGGATGCACGTCCAGATTTCATGGATGGGCTGGTTCATTGCCGCTCTTGTTCCTGGTATTATTTGTTTAGTATTAGTACCATGGTTGATTTACAAGATGTACCCACCTGAAATTAAAGAAACGCCTAATGCCAAAGAATGGGCTGACAAAGAACTTGCTGAAATGGGTAAGATGTCATTACCTGAAAAGATCATGGCAACTGTGTTCGTCATTGCCCTATTCCTCTGGATGATCTCTAGCTTTATTGGTTTGGAAGCTTCTACGGTTGCTTTCTTAGCCGTTGTTTTACTGCTATTGACCGGTGTTTTAAGCGTTAAAGATATTTTGAATGAAACTGGTGCTTGGAACACGATTATCTGGTTCTCAATCCTGATCTTCATGGCTAATGAATTAAACGTTTTAGGTTTGATTCCTTGGTTATCAAAGACTTTAGGTAGCAGCTTGCATGGTATGAGTTGGGAAATTGTCTTACTGGTTTTGGTACTGTTCTACTTCTACAGCCACTACCTGTTTGCATCAGGGACTGCCCACGTTACGGCAATGTACGGTGCCTTACTGGCCGTTGCTATTTCAGCCGGTGCACCCGCAACCTTTGCCGCAATGATTCTTGGCTTTACCGGTGCGATCTTCGGTTCAACCACGCAATATGCTAACGGTCCTGCTTCAGCGCTGTTTGGTGCTGGTTACAACAAGCAAAGCGACTGGTGGCGTCTAAACTTCATCTTGGGTATTGTTTACATCATCGTTTGGGGCGGAATTGGTTCCCTTTGGATGAAAGTCCTCGGCATGTGGTAAAAAGTTTCTAATATAGAATTCAAAAAAGTTGTGTCCGGTAATTATACGGGCACAACTTTTTCGTTTGTGCTAAGCTATTGTGAGTAATTTAATCGAAGGAGTCGAAAAATGAACACAAAAGACTTAGCCTACTTTAAAGCATTAGTCGAAAAACGTAATTATACTGTCGTTGCTAAGGCGTTTAATGTTTCGCAGCCAACCATTACCCAGGCGGTTAAGCGACTTGAACGCGAATTTGAAGATGATCTAGTATACGTTGATCGTGCTCACAATCGGACCGAAATTACGCGGTCCGGGTTATTGTTATACGAAAAAGCTAGTACGATCACTGCTAATTTAAATTTAGCCCATCAAGAAATTGAAAACGCTAAATTATCGCGAATTCGCTTCGGCCTGCCACCAATTATTGGCTCACTGTACTTTCCTTCATTAGCCGGTCAACTGTTAAAAGAGGGGCTGTTACAGCGTTTAGACGTCACTGAGACTGGTTCTGGTGATTTATTAGAGGCTGTGAAGAACGGTAAAGTTGACATTGCTTTACTGGCTTCAGTTTTGCCACTGCATGATTCTTCATTAAACGTTCGGCATATTGGTAGTCGGCCCTTTGTGATTGTGGTGAGTTGTCAACACCGGCTGGCTAATCAGGGCAGCGTGTATTTTAAAGAACTGGCGGATGAAGAGTTTATTATGTTAAACCGGCGATTTGTTCACCCCAAGGCGTTTAAAGCCTTCAGCCGGTTTGCGGGTGTAAATCCACCAGTAATCTATAAAACACCGGATACGTCCTGGATCACCAGTCTGGTGAAGGAAAATCTCGGTATTAGTCTATTGGTCCGGGATGTGGTCAGTCCAGCAGACGAGGACTCCCTGGCCTGCTTAACAGTCTTGGATCCCGTAGCTGAACGGTTTAATATTTCGGTCGTCACACGGCAAGGGTACGTGTTAACGCCTGAAGAGAAACGTTTCATTGAAGTTTTGAAACAGTTAAAAGTACCGGGAAATGGTGAATAAAGGGTTAAATAAAAAGTGCAACTCAGTTTCCAAATTTTGGAAATTGAGCTGCACTTTATGGTTTATTTTTGCTTCAAATGGCTGTTAAAAATACCAAACAGATCGGTTGCTTCAAGGGTATTCTGATTGACGCGGTTAACCAAATCCACCACTTCATCGTCAGTGAAAGTTAGCCGATAATCATTTAAATCAGCTAGGGTTGCCACGGCAATCATTGCAGTCTGCAGGTTCATGCTCAAAAACGGTTTACCGGAAATAATGGCTTCCAGCAAAAAGCCGGTTTTATTGGCGACCATTTCTCGCAGGCTTTGATCGTAAAAGGTGGATTGGGGAACCGCAATAATCTTATCCAGCTGGTCGACATTGTTGATGCCAGGCTGCTGGCCGTTATTGAGAACTAGACGACTATTGATGGCAACTAATTCATCTGCCGTTAGATAACGCATTACTGTTCACCTCGTAGTTGATTAAGCGCGCCGTTAAATTGATCAATGACCGTTTCTAGACTTTGGAAAAATTGATCATCGAGCTGGATATCATTTCGAAAAGAGACGTCAATGGCATCTCCCTTTTGGACTTTCAGTTTGCGCGCAATATTTGCGGGAATGGTAATCGCTAATGAATTGCCAACTTGAATGATTTGACGTTGTGATTTAATTTCATTCATGAGGTTGATCGTCCCTTTCGTTATAACAAATTCATCATTTCATAAAAGTAGTATAGCATAATTAGTATCTTCTATCATGACAAATTTTGATGATTGTCTTAATATTCCAATAGAATATCAATAAATAAAGAATATATTCATGAGAAAAAAGAATATTAAAAAAGGGGCTGTTTGGGGATACTAGGCGTAGCTTGACATAAAATAACAATTTAATGAGTAATCTGTCAGGAATATTAGAAAACCGTTTGTCAGCTCTCATTTGCTATGCTAACCTATGAGCATACTAAAAACGACCAAAAGATAAGGAGGTACATCTGATGACTGTTCAATTCAATAACAACTCAACACTTGCAACCTCTTTATTAGCCTTATTATTATGACCTAGGATTTGACATTGTGTAACACGTCAAGTCCTATTTGCGTTATGAAATGGGGCTTGGCAAAACAACACCCCATTCAAAGCGAATGAGGTGTTGTTTTTTGTTAATAAACTTAAATCCAGGAGGATGATACATATGACTAAACAAATTCAGTTTTTTGATACCACGCTGCGTGACGGCGAACAAACCATCGGTGTTAACTTCAGTATTGATGAAAAAGTGGCCATTGCTAAACAGCTCGAAGCTTGGGGCGTTGATGTGATCGAAGCTGGTTTCCCAGTTGCTTCAGAAGGGGACTTTGAAGCTGTTCAAGCCGTTTCACGTGCCGTGAAGCACACCTGTGTAACTGGTCTTGCTCGAGCTCGAAAGGGTGATATTGATGCCTGTGTCAAAGCCACTGCAGACGCTGCCCATAAACAAGTCCACGTCTTCATTGCCACTAGTCCAATTCACCGTGATTCCAAACTCCATATGTCCAAAGAACAAGTGATCGATACCATTACCGACTGCGTTTCATACGCGCACAAGTTCTTCGATATCGTGGAATTTTCACCAGAAGATGCGACTCGAACTGAGCCTGATTTCTTGGTTGAATCGATCAACGCGGCCATTGCGGCTGGTGCAACCGTGATTAATATTCCAGACACTGTAGGGTACACCAATCCCGTTGAATTCGCCGCACTCTTTAAGAACCTGCGTGAAAACGTGACTGATTTTGATAAGTACACCTTCTCCGTTCACTGCCACGATGATCTCGGCATGGCAGTGGCCAACAGCCTAGCTTCCATTGAAAATGGTGCTACTCGGATTGAAGGCACTATTAACGGCATCGGTGAACGTGCTGGTAACGCAGCCTTGGAAGAAGTTGCTGCGGCAATGTACGTTCGTAAAGATTACTATGATGCCACCAACAACATTAATATGAAGGAAACCAAGCGCACCAGCGACATGATCAGCAAATTCGCTAAGATGCCAGTACCGCATAACAAGGCCGTGGTTGGTGCCAACGCCTTTGCCCACGAATCAGGGATTCACCAAGACGGGATGCTTAAGAACCCGCAGACTTACGAAATTTTGACCCCTGAATCCGTTGGTGCTGCTAAGACAACGTTGCCACTTGGAAAGCTTTCAGGGTCCCACGCCGTAATGAGTAAATTGCACAAAATGGGTTACGACGTTGACCGCGACGATATGAAGATTATTTTCCCCCATTTTAAGAATAAAGCGGATCATACCGACATTGTTTCTGAAGATGATCTTCGAGTGATTATGAACAAATTCAGTGAGGTGAAAGCATCATGACAGTTAATATTACAGTCCTTGCCGGTGATTATATCGGCCCAGAAATCATGGCAGCGGGGTTAAAAGTCCTCGCTGCGGTCAGTGAGGGGCAAAACTTCGATTACCAGCTCCATGAGATGCCATTTGGTGGTGCCGGAATTGACCAGACCGGCGAACCGTTACCTGCTGAAACCTTGCAGTCTGCAAAACAAAGCGATGCCGTTTTACTGGCTGCCATTGGCGGACCGAAGTGGGATGGCGCACCACAAACACCGGAACACGGGTTACTGGCCATTCGGAAAGCATTGAATTTATTCGCTAATATCCGACCAACAGAAATCAGCCCAGCGATGCAGAAATATTCACCCATTAAAAATACCGAACCAGTGGACTTTGTGATCGTCCGTGAATTAACCAGTGGTATTTACTTTGGTAAGCCTAGGGAAACTACCGCTGATTACGCGCTAGATACCATGCGCTATACCAACGAAGAAATCGAACGGATCACCCGGGTGGGCTTCGATATGGCGATGAAGCGGCGTAAGCACGTGACGTTGGTCGATAAGGCAAACGTGCTGGATACCAGTAAATTATGGCGGAAAATCGTGGCGCAAATTGCCACAGAATATCCAGAAGTGACCTACGATACCAGTTACGTTGATGCGGCCTCCATGAAGATCATTGCGTCACCAAGTCAATTTGACGTGATTCTGACTGAAAATCTATTTGGTGATATTCTCAGTGACGAAGCGGCCCAGACCACCGGTTCGCTGGGAACCATTCCATCCATGAGCCGCGGTACTGATGGGCCATCACTGTATGAACCGATTCACGGTTCCGCACCAGACATTGCTGGTAAAGGGATTGCCGACCCGATTTCCATGATCCGTTCAGTGGCCATGATGCTGACCCATTCATTTAACCGCGCCGATTTAGCCACTGAAATCACTGATGGGATCAACCAAACGGTAGCGGCCGGCGTTGTAACACCTGATCTAGGTGGTAAAGCAACTACTGATGAAATGACAAAGACAATTATTAACCATATTAAGGAAAGCAGGCATTCATATGAGTCAGACCATGTTTGATAAAATTTGGGACCAGCACGTGATTACAGGAAAAGAGGGCGACCCGCAGCTCATTTACGTGGATCTGCACTTACTTCATGAAGTGACATCGCCACAAGCTTTTGAAGGACTTCGCGAAAATCACCGTAAAGTGCGCCGGACCGATAAAACGTTCGCAACCATGGATCACAACGTGCCCACCAAAGATATCTTTAACATTAAGGATGAAATTTCACGTAAGCAGATCGATACGCTGGCTAAAAACGCCAAGGAGTTTGGCGTTCGGTTAGCAGGTATGGGTGATGAAGATCAAGGTATCATCCACGTGATTGGACCGCAACTTGGGTTAACACAGCCTGGCATGGTTATCGTTTGCGGTGATTCACATACTGCAACTCACGGGGCATTCGGTTCCATTGCGTTTGGTATCGGGACTTCAGAAGTGGAACACGTGCTGGCAACACAAACCATCTGGCAAACGAAACCCAAGACGATGGGGATTCACGTTCACGGCAAACTGCCAAAGGGTGTTTACGCTAAGGACATTATCATGGGCTTGATTGCGCGTGAAGGGGTCTCATTTGGTACTGGCTACGCGGCCGAATTCTACGGCGATACCATTGAACGGATGAGCATGGAAGAACGGATGACGTTGAGTAACATGGCAATCGAAGGCGGCGCTAAGATCGGTGCCATGCGGCCTGATCAAACCACCTTTGATTATGTTGCCGGACGTAAATACGCGCCTAAGAACATGGCTAAGGCGATTGAATATTGGAAGCAATTTTACACGGATGATGAATCCGCCTTTGACCGCGTGATTGACTTTGATGTCAGCGACCTCGCACCATTTGTGTCATGGGGAACTAATCCTGGCATGGCGGTACCAATCGACCAGCCATTTCCAGAAATTAAAAATGAAGACGATCAAAAGGCTTATGACTATGTTGGTCTTGAACCAGGCCAAACCGCACCGGAAATTCCAATTGAATTTGCCTTCTTCGGTTCTTGCACTAACGGTCGGCTGTCTGATTTGAAGATCGCTGCATCAGTACTGAAGGGGCATCACATTGCACCGCAAGTCACAGCCTTAGTCGTTCCTGGCTCACGAACAGTGAAGGAACAGGCCGAAAAATTAGGCATCGATAAGATTTTCAAGGATGCTGGCTGTGATTGGCGTGAACCCGGCTGTTCAGCTTGTTTGGGTATGAACCCAGACCAAGTACCAGCGGGGGTTCACTGTGCGTCAACTTCCAACCGCAACTTTGAAGGCCGGCAAGGAGCTGGCTCGCGGACACATTTAGCAAGCCCAGCAATGGTGGCTGCTGCAGCCATCAATGGCCACTTTGTTGATATTAGAAAGGCAGGCGTTGCATAATGGAACCCATTACAACGATTACGAGTACTTCAATTCCGATTATGAAGGATAACATTGATACCGATCAATTGATTCCCAAGCAATTTTTAAAGAACATTCTAAAAGTTGGCTATGGCCATCACCTGTTCTTTGACTGGCGCTACGATAAAGATGGCAAGCCTAATCCTGACTTTATCTTGAACAAGCCTGAACGACAGGGCGCCGAAATTTTGGTTGCTGGTGATAACTTCGGCTGTGGTTCTTCTCGTGAACACGCCGTTTGGGCACTGAAAGATTATGGCTTTAAAGTCGTTATTGCTGGTGGCTTTAGTGATATCTTCTATATGAACAGTACTAAAAATGGTTTTCTAGCCATTAAACTGCCACTTGATCAACGGAAAATCTTAGCTGCTGCGCCAGCGGATGCTAAGATCACCGTGGATCTGCCAAATCAAGAGGTGCGCTATGACGGCCACCGGTTTGCGTTTGCTATTGATCCGCTGTGGAAGCATAAGTTCATTAACGGGTTGGATGATATTGCCATTACGATGCAGTATGAGGATCAGATTGAGGCTTATGAGGCGAAGATGCCACAGTTTTAATTGTGAGTGATTGGACTCTCTTATGGCAAAAAGATTAGAATTTAATGTTGACATTCTTATTTGAAATGAGTACTATTGAACTTGTTAAACAAATTAAAACGCTATGAGAAAGTTAAGTAAGTGTTCAGCACCTGTAAGCGAGCTTCGTTTGGTGAGAGGAAGCCAGAGTTGAACAGTGAAAATCCCTTTTGAGCGACGTACCGAATTTAAGTAACGTACGTTGGGCACTCCCATTATCGAGTTAGCGTATCGTCCTTGCGACCGTACGTGAAGAGGTTATTTTAGTGATAAAATAACGATTATAAGGTGGTACAGTGCAAAAGCACCCTTAGTTCACACATGTTGTGGAGTAAGGGTGCTTTTTTAATACATAGCTTATCAAACACATAAAGGGTGGTGGTTTCCGTGGAAGATCAGATTAGTCACATTAGTCAGATTCAAACTCATATTTCTTTAATTAGCAATCATACACATAATACGGAGGTCTTCAGATATGGAACAGGTCAAAGATTTAAATCCTAAACCCTTATCAGTGAAACAATACTTAGTCGTCAGTTCAATGCTTTTCGGACTCTTCTTCGGTGCCGGGAACTTGATTTTCCCAATTCACTTAGGTCAATTAGCCGGTGCGCATTGGGGATTAGCAACAGTTGGATTCCTAGTCACCGCGGTATTACTGCCCTTACTGTCAGTCCTAGCGGTTGCCGTTACCCGTTCAAAGGGGGTTTATGACATTGGTCGTCCCCTTGGTCCAGCATTCGCGTTGGTGTTCATGATCATGATTCACGCCACCATCGGACCGTTGTTTGGAACTCCCCGGACAGCCACGATTCCCTTCTCAGTTGGGGTTCAGCCATTGATCCCTGCAAGCTGGGCACATGGTGGACTGTTAGTCTTCTCAGTGCTATTCTTTGGTGCAGCCTTCTTGGTTTCATACGAACAGTCAAACGTTATGACGAGTGTTGGTAAAGTGCTTAATCCAGTATTTCTGCTGATGCTTTTCGCAGTCTTCGTCATGGGCTTTGCTCATCCAATGGGCAACGTTAGCAAAATGGCCGTCACTACCGCCTATCAACACGCTTCATTCTTCAACGGATTCTTACAAGGTTATAACACCATGGATGCTTTAGCCGGCTTAGCCTTTGGGGTTACCGTTGTTACCGCTGTTAATCAGCTTGGTAAGACGAAACCTAGCTCAAATGCTAAAGTAACTGCTCGCGCAGGTGTCTTGGCAACTGGGATGATCGGTGTGATCTACGTTGGTTTGATTTTCTTAGGTGCTACTACGTTAGGTAAATACAAAGTTTCTGCTGATGGTGGGGTTGCTTTCAACCAACTGGTGACGCATTACTTGGGTACCTTTGGTCACGCGCTATTAGCAACGTTGCTGACAGTTACTTGTTTGACCACTGCCATCGGTTTGGTTACTGCCTTTGCTCAAGATTTCCACAAGCATTTCAGCCGTGTTAGCTACCGTCAATGGCTCGCATTTATGTGTGTGGCCTCATTCTTGACCGCTAACTTCGGGTTGGATACCATCATCGCTTGGTCAACACCAATGCTGATGTTCCTGTACCCATTCGCCATGGTCTTGATCTTGCTGTCAGTCTTCTCACCATTCTTCCATCGTGATGGCGTGGTCTACGCATTCGTCGTTGTCTGCACCGCCGTTCCCGCATTCTTTGACATGATCGACGCCTTTCCAGCCGTTGTCAGCCAAAGTGCCTTTGGTAAAGCTGTTGCAACGTTCCAGCAAGGTGCTCTGCCATTCGCAAGCATTGGCATGGACTGGGTCATCCCAGCCGTAGTCGGTTTGGTATTAGGTCTTGGTGTTCACTACTTACGGCCAGTCTTTGCTGCACATCGTAGCAGTGTTGCTTCAGAACGAGTTAATAACCATTAATTGCTATCAAAATGAATACTAGTAACAAAGCCCACAGAGTACGCGCTCTGTGGGCTTTTGCGTGCTATGATCTAGCACATTAATGGTGGCTTTCGGAGTCCAATCGTTATTTGAACAGGGTCACTTTAAGCGTGTTATAATCAAAATGTAAGCGCTTTATTAATGAGTGCTTAGCAACTTAAAAATCTCTCTGGCAGACTACATTAATCAAGAGATACACCTGCTTCGACAACAAAAGCTCTATCTAAACTTTCTTTCATACCACAACTTGTAACGTGTATTTTCAACTACAACCTTTGATTAAAGTAGTTTTGTAGGGAGATTTTGTTGTGTCTAGTCGAGTGAAATAAATGTGATAACCGTTAAAGGTCACACAACTTTAACGGTTTTAATTTTGCGGTAATTTGGTATTCGTCAGCTGTTCACTGATTGTCCAGAGGCGTTTTGCATCGTGGGGGTCGATGGTCCACGGGCGGACACCAAAGCGAGAAGCGGAGTTAGCGGATACTGCGGTTGCCACGTTACTGTCTTCTAAAAAGAGGCCACCCATATCATTTAACTGGGGACTAGTGGCTGCCCAAAGCTGAGTGGCGGCACCTTGCTGTAAGGTTTTATAGTAATCGTAATCCGCAGTTCGAAAGTCGACCTTAGCTGCTTCGATGGTATTTCTAGCATGCAGTAGCCCTAATTGGTTGATGAGGCGACTCATGAACGGATGATACTGGCCGGAAGCGCGACCGAGGCCGGACGTTGGAATTAGTCCGGGATGGACAGCGAATGCACGAATGTTATCGGTTTGACCGTATTGATCTAACCCGACAGCGAAGAGTCCATTGGCTACTTTGGATTGTGCGTAGGCGAGATGCGGATCATAGGGCGTATGTTCCCAGTTGATATCATCCCACTGAATGCTACCCATCCGTTGAGCCCGGCTAGACACGGCGATGACCCGAGCACCGTGAGCTTTCTGCAAGGCTGGGTACAGTCTTAGTGTGAGTTGAAAATGGCCTAAGTGGTTGGTTGAAAATTGGGATTCATATCTCCGTGAATCGCGACGCAGGGGCGGAAACATGATACCGGCACTGTTGATCAGAATATGCAATGGGTGACCACTAGCAAGGTAGTTATCAGCAAACTGATCAATTGAATGCGGATCCATTAAATCAAGGGTTGCGACAGTAATATTGGGTTCGTTTGCGAACAGTTCCCGCGCTGTGTCTGGGTGGCGGGCCGGAACCGTGACCTGAGCACCAGCATGTGCTAAAGCTAATGAAGTGACCAGACCAATCCCGCTATAACCACCGGTAACGATGGCGTACTTGCCCGTTAAATCAATCTTTTTCATAATTTGCTTAGCGGTTGAATGAAAGTTAAAGGGACTGTTGATGGGTTGCTGTAAGTTTTTCAATTGCATCTTTCCTCCGATTCGGTTATGATTCAAGCGAAGTATATTCCCTAAAGTACACTTTAGGGCAAGGAGAAATGATTATGGAATCCATTCAAGCAGTGGCAAAATTAACCGATTTAACGGTATCAACCCTGCGCTATTATGATCAATTGGGGCTTTTACCGAATTTAACTCGGAATCAAAACGGCTACCGCCAGTTTTCGGAGCGCGATGTAAGTGACGTTAATCTGGTGAAATGTTTCCGTGAAGTTGGGGTGCCAATCAAGCAAATTAAGAAGATCGTGGCATCAACTGATTTAAACCAGAAAACGGTTGAGCAACGTCTAAAAGTGTTGAAGGAACAGCAGGAAACCTTGCGGATGCAACGCAGACAGATTGATATTTCTTTACTGGCGTTGCAAGTTAAAACAGCGCGGTATGAAGCCATCTTAACTGACCCGAATCGAGTTGACCATGGCGAGGCTAAGCTAGTGCAGTATTTTGTGAAATACGCCAGACCAAATCAGCAACAATACGTTACTAAACGACTGACCGCGTTGTTTGAGCAATTTAAACAGCATCAGACTAAACCGGCAATTTTGAAAGATAGCTACACTGAACTAAAAGATTGTTTTCAACCCGAATGTTTGGCTGAAGTTCAAGCGGCCTTTGAATTGCTGACAGGGTTACAATATTAGAAAATGGTTTTTATAAAAATGGCTAACTATTTAAACCATGTAGCTATTGAACAAGCACCTTCACTTTGAGTTTGTGTATAATTAGAATTACTAATCCAATGGAGGGGGAAAACTATGCCACTATTAGCCATTATTGTTGATGTGATTACTGCTTTAACCTATTTTTTCCAGGCTAAACTGGGTACTGTGCCGGTCTATTCACTTGGAATCGTCGTCCAAGCTGTGGCGACGTTAGTCTTAATCATTTGGACATTTACGTATCAGCATAAAAGATACCGTAATCCATTGATTTTTGGCTTCTTTACAGCCACATTTTCCTATGGCATTATTGTGATTTCAGCTGCGGTAAATGCATTGATATTGATCTTATATGTGATGAATATTACGGGAATCAATTCTGTGATTTTTGGTTAGAAAAAACGCACTTACCTGCATTTCAGCAGGCGAGTGCGTTTTTCATTTTTAAGCGTGTAATTTTTCGAGTTCTTTTAGAATTAAAGTTATACCAATATTACTGATACCGAATACTCAGACCGTCATTGCGTTTCAGCAGCAAGTTAAACGCAACTGCCCAAATAACGGCGCCGATGGCTGGTAATAGCGATGCGTGGCTGAAAAATAGACTGACAAAGATGGCGATAAAGAAGCAGATCGTCAGTGGATTGGACCACTTGTATCCAGGCATCTTGAAGCCGTCACTCTGAAAATCTACGGAACGACGGTACTTGTAGTGAGCCACCATCGTTAGGATGCAGACCAGAATGTAAATATCACTGGAAACGGAAGCGATGAAGGTAAACGCCGTACTCAGGGCATTGAACGAACTGATAATTGGGGCGAACAGCATGCAAGCTGCGGAGAACAGCACCGCAACGATTGGAATCCCGTTGGTAGAAACTTTGGTGAACGGCTTCATATGTTTGCTGTGTGATTCCAATGCCAGTTGATACAAGTGACGACCAGTTGAGAAAATGGAGCTGTTCAAAGTTGACATTGCGGCGGCGATAACCACCACGTTGATCACCTGAGAGGCAGCTGGCATCCCAGCAAGAGTAAAGATTTGAACGAATGGACTTTGAGCCGGATTCAGTGAACGCCAAGGGGTGATCGCCATGATCACGACCAGCGAACCAATATAAAATAGCAGAATTCTGAAAATGATTTGGTTGATTGCTTTTGGCAAAACGCGTTTGGGATTCTTGGTTTCAGCGGTAGTGATCCCAACGAATTCCATGCCTTGAAAGGCGAAGAAGACCATTGGAAAGGCCATGATAAACTGATGGAACCCATTTGGAAACATCGTGAAGTGATTGGTTAAATTACCCCATGAGGCGTGCGTGCCAGCGGGGTTTTGGTGATGGATGAATACCAAATAAATACCAACGCCTATCAGCGCGATAATGGCCAAAATCTTAATCCCGGATAAGAACGTTTCGGAATGGCCGAATGAACTGACCATCGCAATGTTAACACCGGTCAAAACTACCCAGAAGCCCAGTTGAACTAGGGCGGCGGAACTATGTGGGAACCAGAACTGGACGTAGGTTGACAGCGCGATGAGTTCGGCGTTGGCGACTAAAATCAGTTCCAGCCAGTAGCTCCACTCGGCAAATTTACCCACTCCAGAGCCAACGTACTTTCTGATGAACGAGACGAAGGTGTGCTGATCCGGATCGGAGTACATCATTTCACCAATTGCCCGCATCATGAGGAAGAAGAAACCGCCGATGATTAAATAAACTAACAAGATCGATGGTCCGGTTCTATGAATCGTGCTACCGGCACCCAGGAAGAGTCCGGTCCCAATCGAGCCGCCAAACGCAATCATTTGAACAGCAATGTTGGATAGACCACGGCGAGTCCCATCTTTGTTAACCTGAATTTTCTGCTTTTTCAACATGTTTTTGGCCTCCTTAAGCCACTCATTAATCATTAAAAATCTGAGAATCTACTTTGATAACGCGTTGGTAGAGTATGCTTGCCAACAAAAAAATCGTCCCCGCACAGAATTATTCTGTACAGGGACGATTTTTGATCGTGTTACCACCCATTTATTCGTAGCGACGTTACCATCGCTACCTCAAAGGCACAAACATGCCCGGAATTTTATCGTGTTTCCCACGTATCGCAAGCTTTCACTTTTGATAATTGCTCAGAGCTCATCTTCAAGAAACGTTCTAGTCCACCCTTTCACCAGCGATGGTCGCTCTACAACTGTACTGATTTCTCTACTCTTCTCTTCATTGCATACTGTATTAAATTTATATTATAAATGATAACATAGATTTTTAATTAATTAAATAGTTTTCACATATAATTTTAATCGTGTAGCTTTTCTGGTTCTTTTAAAATTAAATGTCCAAGTAGTGCAATGACTAAGAAGGCGACAGCGACAAGACAAACACCGTTCCATTTAGCCACACTCCAAGCCCAGGTTGCCGACATGGTGCCTAATGAACCACCGAGAAAATAGCTGAACATGAAAATGGAATTGTTACGGCTATTTTCTTTACGATTCAAGGATTGCACGATTGCCTGATTAGAAACTTGGCTGAACTGCGTACCAAGATTCAGTAACACAATTCCGACCATCAACCCGATCATCCAGTGACCAGCAAGCCAAAGGGTGATAAAGGCCAAACTTGAGAGCAGCACTGATAGACTGATAGTTAGACGCGGTGAGCGATGATCGACCATGGTTCCGATATAGGGCGCAGCCAGCACACCGGCGATGCCCAATAGACCCAACAATCCAGCAACGTTACTGCCTAAATGGTATTGGTCAGCTAGGTAGAATGCCAGTGTTGACCACAGCACGTTAGAGGTTCCGAACATGCAGAAACCGTTCAGTGATGAGCCGCGCAGTCGACGCTGAGTGGTGAATAAACGCGGTAATGAGCTAATGACGTGACCGTAGCCTAACTGTTGGTGACCACGGGGATCGCGTGGCATTTGTGAGTGCACGACCAGCAGTAAAATGATGTCCATAATGGCGGCGATGAGATAGATATATTGCCAATTCATGACACTGCCGATCAAACCGCTAAAGGACTGTGAGAGTAAGATCCCGGTTAACAGCCCGCTTAATACAGTTCCAAGAACTTTGCCACGTTGCATGGATGGTGCTAGGAAAGCTGCATAGGGAATGATGATCTGCGGCGCAACTGAAGTAATACCGATCAGCATAGTTGCGATGCCGAACACAGCAGCGTTTGGTGACAGATATGCAATTAAGAGGGAAATGACTGACAGCACCATCATGAATTGAATGAGATGGTACCGGTCAAAAATATCGCCAAGGGGCACGATGAAAAGCAACCCAACAGCGTATCCCAGTTGAGTCAGCATTGCGAGAATGCCAACGAGGGCTTTAGAAATGTTGAAGTCGGTAGCAATTAACCCTTCGATAGGTTGAATAAAATTCAGGTTAGCGACGATTACACCAGTAGCAATCGCCATAATTAAAACGTTTTTACGAGAAATTGATTGTGATTCGTCCATAAATGTGTGCAAGTAAACCCATTATTGAAAGAGTGAGTTCACATTGCATGAGCCTTCTTTCAAGTAGAATAGAGTGCGAAGGTAGGCGGTTAGAGACTGGAGCCTAAGGGAGAGCTGGCGAAAATCCCGAACTTGGATTTTGGCCAGCTTTCCCTTAGGTGCAAGTCTCTGCCTACCGGAGCACGTTTCGGCTAGGTGGAATAAGAGATTCTAAGAATTAGGAATTTTAGGTTATCCATATTCCTCGAACCTCAAATATCCACCACGCCCAACACATTTCAACCAGGCAAACTAAAATTCGCCTGTAAGTCTATTTTGAGTTAGAAACACGATTCATAAGAAAAGGGCTCTCAGTACGTACGATGAGCCAATGAAAAATCTGGTACGTCATTTAACTTCCTCGCTTCTGTCTAAAATTAGTTGAAGATGGCGGAATGTTTCATGTGAAACACCATAAAGGCTTAAACTAGCCGTTTTCACTTCAACTTTCGCAAATTAATTATACGACAGTCTTTCCTGAAATGAAAAAAATCCGTTGCCATAATCAGCAGCGGATTTTTCAAACTGGGCTTGTAGATTAAATTGGTGACTCTCTTGGTCAGCCGTTTAATTTAATCGTCATCATCGTCTTCTTCAACTAAGCCTTCCCAGGCAGTTTTGCCTAGGAGTGCTTGCAGTTGTTGAATAGCGTGATTGTTTTGTTTTAATAGGGTGGTCAACGTTTGCGCTAAAGCTGGTCGATCCTCTTTTTCAGCTAACTTGATGGCTCGGGTAACAAACAGATTTTCAGTAGTGTAATCGTGAGCGGTAATGTCAACTAGTTCTGAAGTGGTTAGATACTTGTTACGGCCGTCTTCATCCAACATCTTGTAGTTACTATATTCCTCAGTGGTCGAAGGCGGTAACTCATTTTCGTCTAATAAGGCTTCGGCAACCGTGTCATAGTCTTTGCGCGCTTGGTCGATCAACTCGTCATAAAGCGGACGAACAGAAACGGCTTCAAAGCCCTTCATGAACCATTTGGCTTGGTGAAGTTTTACGTCTAAGATCCGTAAGTTAGCAACGATGTGGCCGGTCATAGCGCCCGCAGTTGGGGTGTGGTGATCGATGTCGGCTTGCTTTACTTCGGCTTGATACTTTTCTTCTACTAATTTTGTCGTCATATTCATCCCTCCTACTTGGCTGCTACTTCGTCCTTAACCTTGATTTTCTTAACTTCATAGCCTAACTTATCAACGACTTGGCCTAATTCTTCAGCGGAGACCTTACTGTCATCGAAGTCGGCTTTGGCTTTGCTGGCATTGAACAGCACTTTCACTTTCTCAACGCCTGGTTGATGGGCCAGAGCACTTTCAATCTTGGTCATGCATGATGGGCAGGTCAAACCATCTAATTGTAAAATTGCACGTTTTGTTGTCATAATAATGATCTCCTTTTTAGTTATTCTTGTTTGTCTTGATTATCTATAGTTTAGTCGCTTTTGTTTGCCTTGAAATTGACGTAAATCAAGTTAGCGAAGTTTTTTGAGTTGCAGTCTGCTGTGCCTGGGTCGGCATCTTGCCGTAACCAATCAGCCGCATGGCGTTAAAGATTACTACTAGGATACTTGCTTCGTGGACGAACATCCCACTGGCCATGTAGATGAAGCCGAGGATCAAACCAATTAGCAGGAAGATCACGACGCCAATAGCGATGGCGATATTTTCCTTAGTGTTAATAACGGTCTTCTTAGATAGTGAGTAGGCGTGAACTAGGGCTTCAAAACTGGATTGCATGAGCACTACGTCCGAGGTTTCAATAGCGACGTCAGTACCACTACCCATGGCGATTCCGATCTGTGCGGTAGCGATAGCCGGACTGTCGTTGATCCCATCACCAACGAAGGCCACGTGACGCCCTTGCTCCTTAAATTTTTTAATGTAGGTAACTTTTTCTTCGGGTAACAGTTCAGCGTGAACTTCATCAAGCCCGATTTGTTCGGCGACGTATTGCGCGGTGATCTTGTTATCACCAGTCAGCATAACTAAGTGCTTTGCACCATGATCCCGTAAGGCTTGGAGCTGAGCTTTGATACCGGGACGGATGGTGTCGGAAACACCAATCGTTAATTTTAGGGCACCATCGACGGCAACCATGACAACGGAACTACCAGTGTGTTGAACTGCAGCGAGATCTTGGTTCTGTTTCGCAGAAATCTTAATGTTGTTAGCGCTCATCATTTTTAGGTTACCAACAAGAACGTGGTGACCGTCAATGGTAGCGGTGAGGCCTTGGCCTTTGACCGTATCATTGTCGGCAACGTCCAATTGTTCAAAGGAAACTTTTTCTTTAGTCGCATAATCGGTAATCGCTTTACCCAGTGGGTGATCGGATAACCGTTCAGCCCGGGCAACGAGCGCTAAGGCCTCTTTGGAATCATTGGCGTAGTCTTTAACTGCGGAAACCGCGGTGTTACCAAGGGTCAATGTACCAGTTTTATCGAAAACAAATGTATCCACTTTGGCGAAGTCGTCCATCACGGCGCCACCCTTTAACAGGATGCCGCGTTTAGCACCGTTACCGATACCAGCCACGTTAGAAACGGGGGCCCCGATAACCAAGGCACCGGGACAGCCAAGGACTAAGACGGTGATGGCCGTTGGAAAGTCTCGGGTGAAGATGTAAACCAAAGCTGCGATGATCAAAACGGCTGGGGTGTAGTATTGAGCGAATTTATCAATGAAGGATTCGGCAGGTGATTTGGCATCCTCGGCATCTTCCACTAGTTCAATGATCTTGCCGAAAGTGGTATCTTCACCAACTTTAGTAGCTTCAACCGTTAAGGTCCCGTTGCCTAAAATCGAGCCGGAATAAACCGAATCACCAGTGGTTTTCGCCACCGCTTTCGATTCACCGGTAATGACGGCTTCGTCCAGGTAGCCTGATCCAGATACAACGGTGCCGTCAACGGGAACGGATGCGCCGGCCTTAACCATGATGCGGTCGCCTTCGTCAACATCATCAATGTCGACTTCTTCTTGGGTATCATCATCATGGAGAATGACCGCCGTTTCTGGTGCCATTTGCGTGAGTGATTTAATGGACTGACGAGTCTTGGATAAAGTCCGTTGTTCAAGGTAGCTCCCAAATAAGAAGAGGAAGGTCACGATTGCTGATTCGTTATATTCGCCAATGATGAAAGCCCCGATAACGGCGATGCTGACCAGCAGTTCAATACTGATGACCTTCACGCGCAGGGACTGGTAAGCATGAATCATAATTGGTACTGCCGCAATGATGGAGGCGAGAATGAACGCCCAGTCGTACACGACAGTTGACTGCAGCAGGTACTTACCGGCAAAACCAATCGCTATCAAAACGGCACTGATCAGCGTGATTTGATTTTGGTATTTTTGAATAAAACGTTGAAATTTCATATCGATCGCTCCTTTAATCATTTGATTAGCTATAGTGTAGGGCGAAATGGTTTAGGGATAATTGACGCAGGTCAAGTTCGATAAAAAAACGGTCAGAGCTTGCCAATTTTGTCGAATTATCTCAAAATAGGTTCAGACAATAATCTTTGGGAGAAAAAATATGAAAATTGAATTACCAGATAAGGTAGCCGAACAGCTTCGGGTGAACGGGACTGACAAAGTCAAAATCGAGCTGCGCAATCACGACGCAGTGATCACCACCGAAGCCAGTGAAATGTCATTGTTTCAGCGCATATCACTGTGGTGGTACTTAGCACCAGCAATCATTAGCGCCATTGTGTTTAACGTTTTTTTTGCGACGAAAAATCAGAATCAGATCCCATTATCGGGGAATACGTCTTTAGGAACCACGGTGATTTTAGGTGGTGTTGTGATTGGGACGTTAATGTTCGCCATTTTTTTCATTCGGGAACGACGAAACCAAACCAATACGTTTTCAGCGAATATTTATTGGCGGAATTTTCCGGTGGTCATTTTATCGTTTGCGGTGATTTTAGGATTAGCTCTCCTTGGGGTCTTTTGGCTTTTGGGGACCATCTTCGCGGGCGCGACTTTTGACCGGTTAACATCCACGATCATCTTCTTTATTTTTGAAAGTATGATCAACTATCTCATGATTTACGCTGCTTTTTCGATTTCTTCACGCACCTTGGTCCGGCTGTTTACGCTGGTGATCGTGAGTGGAGCTGTGATTGCGATGGCAACTAACGGAACCAGAAAATGGTGGCAGTATAATCTCAGTTTTTTAGGTACGCATTTGGCAAATAACAGCTGGCAATTCAACATTACGTTGATGTTTTCAGCCTTGATCATGGTCGCGTTGATTGATTACATCTTCGTGTCGTTAAACGCTATCTACCCGCATTCAATTCGGTTGCTGACTTTGCGGATACTGTTAACGGCAATGTCGATTGATCTTGGTGCGGTGGGCTTTTTCCCCAATAATGCGGCCTCACACGATATCCATGATCGATTAGCTTCATTTCTGGTGTATTTCATTATTATTTTAATCGTGGGAATTCGCTGGTTGCTGCCAAGAATCCCCAGTGCGTTTTTGCAGATGTCTTACTCCGTGGGCGCTATCCTAGTTACGGCTGAAGTGCTGTTTAAATTTGTGGGTTATTTATCGTTAACCGCGTATGAAATTATTGGCTTTACCTTGGCCTTTGGCTGGGTCGTTTTACTGTTGCAATTCTTACAGGAGTTGGTTGATAAGGGGACCCGGGTGTTTTATGTAAAGGCTCAGGCAGAGCAAAAGGTGAAAACTAAAGACTTAGATTAGATACTAAAAGCAGTCATAACGAAATTAAGTTATGGCTGCTTTTAATTTAGAATCATCATGGTTAAAACTCGTTTAAAAGTTGCTTGAGCATGGGATTTTGATTGATTTTATTATAAAGAACAACGATGTCGTAATGCTGATCGAGAGGTCCTCTAATAGGTAGATAACGAATCTGACCATCCGCACTGATATCTTGATGGCCGATCAAACCGCTGGGGTAAAAAGCAAAGGCTTGATTTAAAGCTACCAACATCGCCATCTGTTCGGTACTGGTTACCCGTTGGACCTGATTATAGTCTTTTAAAAACGGCATACTGGCCATAAAACTTTCCAATAAGAAGGTGGATGTTTCGGGACTGTAATAGAGAATCGGTAGCGTAGACAGGTCTTGAGCAGTTAAATAATGATGCGTGCTGAGTGGATTTAACGTACTAACACCCATCACCATTTCATCAGAAAAGATGGTTTGGGCGGTGAGGTTAGAATGCGGTGACACGGCTGGCTGGCCGTAGCTAATGGATAATGCCAGGTCTAAATTACCGTTGTTGACGTTTTCAGTCAGATGTTCGTTGCTGCCTTCTTGAATCGTGAGAGAAAGCTTAGGGTGCTTCTTGAGTAAGGCATAAAGCGCACGCTGTAAAAGCTTTTTCTCAAAGGCGGAGAAATAACCGACGCGTAACGCCTGATTGTTTTTAATCGATCGATGAAGTTCAGCAACGGCACCCGTATAATTATTCACAATATCTTGTGCCGATGAGATAAATCGGTGTCCCGCTGGCGTCAGGGTGAGTTTATTTTTCCCACGTTGAAATAGTGGCACGTCAAGTTCGTCTTCCAACTGCTTCATTTGCTTAGAGACGGCCCGTTGAGTAATAAAGCTTTCATCAGCAACTTGCTTGAAACTACCATACTGGGCAACTTTCAAAAACGTTTTTAGTCGATTTAAATCCATAGTCGATTCCTCACTTATACGTACTTATAGTTCGCCTGACGAACTAAATGGCTGTTTTCGTTAATTAGTTTTAACACTATGATAACGTTATCAAAGCTTCATGAGAAGCGATAAGTCGGTAGTCTTTGAATTCTCATATTCAGTAATGAGCATATAAAATGGAGGGATATTTAATGTCAGTCAGCAAGAGTGATCATTATGATGTCGTCGTTGTTGGTACGGGTGCTGCTGGAACTTCAGCTGCTTTGGAAGCTTCCCAAAAAGGCGCGAAGGTACTGTTACTGGAAAAAGGCCGCACAACAGGCGGCAGCAGTAACTATACTGAAGGTCTATTTGCGGTTGATTCTTATCTCCAAAAGGAGCAGGGGATCAAAGTTTCCGGTACGGATGTTCTGAAAGAAGAAGTTGAATATTCGAAGTTTAAAGCTGATTCAAGAATTTGGCGGAACTACGTTGATGACAGTGCGGGTACGGTTCAATGGCTGAAAGATCAGGGCGTTGAATACGAAGGTGTACAAGCAATGGGTGCCGGTGAAGCTACTTGGCATATTTACAAAGGCATGGGTTTTGCTGTTTTACACGACGCCTTATTGCCAAAAGCCGAAAAAAACGGTGTCAAAATTTTAACGCTGACTAAGGCCACCCAACTGCATACCACGGCTGACGGTGCCATTAGTGGGGTCACGATTCGCTCAGCAAAGACCAAAGAGACGCAAGAAATTTCAACCAGTGCTGTGATTTTAGCCACTGGTGGTTATTTGAACAACGCTAAGATGATGGATGAGTTAACACCCTATGATACTTCTCGGCTGATTCCGGTGAGTTCTGGCAAGGGTACTGGTGATGGCGTTCGCATGGGCTGGCAAACTGGCGCAAAACACTATGGTACCGGTATGGCCATGCTGTTTGGCGGTTACTTAAAGGATCCTGACGAACCTTCATTTAAGATGATGCCGTCTCAAATGAACGCGGCAGCTGGTCAGCAGCCATTGCTTTGGATCAATGAGAACGGCGAACGGTTCGTTGATGAATCCGTTGCTTATAATTTTTCATATGCCGGTAACGCAATGTACACGCAAAACCAAGTTTATAGTGTGCTGGATCAGGGCGTCATCGACCGGATGATCAAGGACGGTAACTTTATGGGCTTAGGCGTTTACGTGAAGCGTGGCGAAAAGATGACCAAGCTGCAGGATGAAATCGACGCTGCTCTTGCGGCTAAGAAACCCTTCATTTTCAAAGCCGATACAATTGAAGACCTTGCCAAACAAATGGGTGTTCCAGTTGAAACCTTCCGTCAGACAGTTGAGACGTACAATGGCTATTGTGACAGTGGTGACGATAAAGAGTTTGGTAAGAACAGCGACTATCTAGTTGGTGTTGAACACGGTCCTTACTACGGTTTCAAGTTAAACATCGGTGCCTTTTGTACCATGGGCGGGATGCAAGTCACGACCAACAATGAAGTGATGAATGAAAAGGGAACTGCTATCAAAGGCCTATACGCTGCTGGTAACGATGCCGCCGGTTTAACTGGTGACACTTACGGTCCTAATATGCCTGGTACTTGTGTCGGTTATGCCTACTACTCAGGACGCAATTCTGGGAAGCATGCTGCTGAATATGCTCAAGCATAGATTAAATTAAAAAATCGTTTCTCATATAATGAGAAGCGATTTTTTGTTTAGGGTCTATTTATTATACTGAACAAGGTTTACTTTACCGCCAAACTTCTCTAACATAATATTCAGAAACTTTTAATCAGAGAAAGAGAGGCCTTAAATGTGACCGATAAGCATAAAGGTCTAACTTTTGCCATTGTTGGGACAACTTTGTGGGGTATGTCTGGGGTAACGGCGCAATATTTATTTGCTCGTCAACCGATAGAGCCGGCTTGGCTGGTAGGTATTAGATTAGCTATAGCGGGAATATTGCTGGTTATCTGGGGTGCCTTTAGTAATTTTCATGAACTGATCTCAATCTGGCGGGACCGCCACGATTGGTTATTACTGATTATTTTTGCCTTGTGTGGGATGATTCCTTCTCAGTTTTCCTATTTTATGGCGATCAAACATGGTAACGCACCAACTGCCACGATTTTACAATTTTTAGGACCGATTTTTATTATTATTTACGTTGCAATCCGTCATTGGCGGATGCCGCGGCGAATCGATGTTATTTCCATGCTGATTGCGCTGTTGGGTACCTACCTGTTAGTCACTAAGGGCAGTTTTGATAGCCTTCAGTTAGCACCGGCTGCCGTCTTTTGGGGCGTCATGGCAGGGGTCAGCCAAGCACTGTACACGCTGATTCCCATTTCATTGCTGAAAAAGTATGATGCCAAAATTGTGACTGGCTGGGCGATGCTCATTGGCAGTTTAGTTTTTATGCCGCATATTTTGACGTCACCGGTGCCTAAATTAAATGTTGCTGGCTGGCTAGGTGTGTTATTCGTTGCAACCTTCGGAACAATGTTTGCTTATTTACTGTATTTAAAGAGTCTGAATTTTATCTTGCCAGCAACTACCGGTATGTTGAGTTCCTTCGAGCCGCTAACGGCAACCTTTTTATCAATCGTTGTTTTGCACACTGCGTTTGGACTACCCGAAATGTTAGGCGGTGCCATGATCTTAGCCACTGCCTTCTTACAGGCGTGGGTCGTTAACCGGCCGAAAAAGGCCAACATCAAAAAGACATCTTAAATCAAGGTTTACTTTATAAGTGGCGTCAGTTGAAAAAACTCGGTATTTTAATGCCGAGATGAATCAACGTTTTGAACGTCCACCGTTGTATTGGTCTAATTGTGAGTCAACGTATTGAATTATTGTTTCTTTTGAAGTATTACCAAAGGTACTCATAAAGAAACTAGGAGACCATAAATGTCCGCCCCAGAGTAATTTCTTGGTTTGTGGGAACTGAATAAACCACTGCTTTGCTGAGCCACCTTTAAAAGCTTTAACGATTGAAGAGGGCGCTGACTTAGGTGGAAAACTGATCACCATTTGAACTTGGTCAGGCATTACCTCCATGTGAGATAGTTCAACTGAGTTTCTTTCAGCAATTTTTTTCAAGATAGCTTTCATAGCATCAACTTGTTTTTCAGTCGTAAATATCTTTTTTCGATACTTGGTAGTCCAAACCAGTTGAAAGTTAAAATCATACACATTTGTACGTTCGTACTTAATCATACGTTTACCTAATTTCGTTGATATATAGCCACTTATATTCATTTTTAGTATACCATTATGATATACTAAAAATGGAAAAGAGGTGAAGTTATATGACTTTAAAAGGGATCAAATTACGACTATACCCTAATCAAGAGCAGCAACTCAAAATCAAACTCAACTTTGGGTATAACCGTTTTGTTTGGAATCAAATGCTAGCTATGATGGTTGAAAGATATCAAAATAACCCAGAAGCTAAATTCTTAAATGCGTTTGCCTTGAATAATTTACTACCAGCTTTGAAGACTGAATATGAATGGTTAAAAGACGCTGAAAGCACTAGCTTACAGTCAACCAATCATGACTTAGTAGAATCTTATAAGCAGTTCTTTAAGTTGCATAAAGGCTTTCCTAAGTTCAAATCTCGTAAATACCCGAAGCAGAGCTATCAGACCAAGTCGGTCAATCACAATATTAAACTAGTTGATAATCACCACATCCAGTTACCCAAATTGGGAAAGCTAAAATTTAAATCAGGTAGAAAACCAGTTGGCAAGATTAAGAATGTGACTATCCGCCTTTCAGCTACGGGTAAGTTCTATGCCATTATTCTAGTTGACACTGATATTAACCCCTTAGCTAAGACTGGTAATCCAGTCGGTATTGATCTGGGGGTTGCTGATTTAATGATTACCTCCGATGGGGTTAAATACCCAACGATTCGCTTTGATAAACGACTCAGTAAAAAGAAACATTACTGGGAGAAACGTTTAGCTCGGAGAAGATTGCAAGCCCAGAAAGAAATTGCTTGGGATAAACACAATAAAGTAATTGAACCTAGAGAACTATCAGACTTTAAGAACCATCAAAAAGCTAAAAGAATGGTCGCTAAGTATGCTGAAAAAATAGCCAATCAACGTAACAATTACTTAAATACGTTAACTAAAACTTTGGTAGCACAATATGATGTGATTAAAATAGAGGATTTGAAAACCAAAAATCTGCTTAAGAATCACAAACTCGCCAGAGCGATTGCTAATCAAAGCTGGCGGGAACTGCGTCGAATGCTTGAATACAAATGTGCTTGGTATGGAAAACAGTTAGTCACTGTTAATCCTCGAAAGACTTCCCAAATATGTTCCAGCTGTGGCTATGATGATGGTAAGCACACTTTAGATATTAGACAGTGGGCTTGTCCTAATTGTGGCGTTAGTCATGATCGGGACATCAATGCCGCAGTCAATATCTTACAAGCGACTGCGTAACTTAGCATCTAAAAGACTATCTGGCATGGAACGTGCCTTAGTAAATAGCCGTAATCTCTATCTATCATTTTCTAAATGGTAGGCAAGTCAGCGGTGTTCCTAGAAGCTTGTTACTTTAGTGACAAGTAGTTCACTATCATTTATCTGGCAATTCGTCACTGGCACTTACCCCGACGAATTGATGTGATTTCAATGCTGATTGCGCTGCTGGGGACTTATTTGTTAGTGACCAAGGGGCGATTGGATAGTCTGCAGTTGGCACCGGGAGCTGTGTTCTGGGGTGTTGGGGCAGGTGTTAGCCAGGCGTTATACACCTTGATTCCCATTCCACTGTTAAAAAAGTACGATGCCAAGATCTTGATTGGCTGGGCCATGCTCGTTGGCAGTTTATTATTTATGCCTAGTGTGGTCACAACGCCAATACCAAGGTTAAACGTTCTCGGCTGGCTGAGTGTTGGTTACATTTCTATTTTCGGGACAATGTTTGCTTATCTACTGTATCTGAAGAGTTTAAATTATCTGCTGCCGGCCACCACGGGAATGCTGAGTTCCTTTGAACCGTTAACAGCAACGTTTCTATCCATTATTCTCCTGCACACCGCGTTTGGCCTACCAGAAATGCTGGGTGGGGCAATGATTTTAGCAACTGCCTTTTTACAGGCGCTGCCAGTTCATAAGGTAAAAAGGGTTTCCAATATCAAAAAAGCAGCTCACTGAATTTGAAGTGAGCTGCTTTTTACTGTTTTTAATTGATTACCGTCCGCTTGAAACTTGTGCAGCTTCAGAATCCGCGGCCGGCACCGTTGCTTTTTTTGACATTAATAGATTTAAAATGATCGCACTAATTGCAGCAATTGTGATCGGTGAACCTAACAGGTATTGCAGCATTTGTGGTGCTTCGCTGACAACCTTGGCTGGTAATAAGACCATCGCCATGGTCAAAACGATTGGCACACCAATGATGTAGATACCAGCTTCACCAGCATCCAAGTTACGAACGACATTTAAGCCGTTTAACATGATAATGACACAGATGATGGAGTAAACACCACCGATAACGGGTGCAGGAACGGCAGCGAAGAAGGCTGACAGTTTACCGCAGAAGCCAAGAATAATGAACCAGAAACCAGCGGAAATGAAGACCCGTTTGCTGGCAACACCAGTAACGGAGATAACGCCGGCGTTAGTTGAATAACCGGTCATAGGGGTGGCACCCAGCAGAGCTGATAATAGACAGCTGATACCTTCACCAATGATCCCCATGTTCCATTGTTTCTTGGTGATCTTCTCACCGGTAACGGCACTCATAGCAAACCAAGTACCCGTCGTTTCAGTCGTTAACACCAGATAGATAACTACAAACGTTAAAATAGCAGGAAGTGAAAAATGTAGTCCGTAGTGCAGTGACGTAAACTGAGGTAGGCTGAACCATGGTGCAGCACTAACTGATGACCAATCGAAGGCACCCATTGTAGTAGCGACTACGGAGCCAACAACCAAAGCAATAATGATGGAACTTACTTTGAGTGCTTTTCTGAGTTGTGGTACCCGTGTACTTAAAATAATAGCAATTAACATGGTAATACCAGTGGCACCAGCAATAATCATATTCGTATTAACATTGCCGGAAGCCTTAAAGATATTATCGTTCAAAGCGCCTGGTAATAGTGATAAGCCCACACAAGTGATAATCGTTCCGCCGACAATGGCAGGAACTAACTTGGAAATGACTTTCTGGAAAATACCAGTTGCGCCTAATGCAATCAGTAAAAATGACCCGACAACTAACGATCCTAAAACGGTTGCCATCCCACCGTGTGCACCGCCGTTAGCTAAATAAATACCGGCAACGGCACCCACGGGAACGAAGGATGGGCCTTGAGAAACGGGCAGCTTCAAAAAGAAGCGCGTTTGGATGATTGTCCCAATACCGCAGGCAATGAAAGCAGCCTGTAAGAAGCCGCTCTTTTGAGCTACGGACATTGATAATAAACCAGCCATGATAATTGGTGCAACGTACACGTCCATGGCAAGAACGTGTTGTAATCCTAGAAAACCAGCTTGTGTAACCGGCACCTTATCTTCTGGTCCATACAATAAGCCATTCTGTTTGCGATCCATAATATTGGTTATTCTCCCTTAAAATTGACTTGAGTTCCTTGAACATCATCATCAACCGTCTGCTTAGTCGTTTGATATATTTTGTTATGTCAAGATCAGTAACACTGCCAGGTGGAATAGAGGGTGGACAGTGAAACCAGTGTAAGGCGGCTAAGTAGCCAAGTATGATTTTCCTCCTTGGCATCTAGGCAGTGGTTCCTGAGCCATACCTAGTGAATATTCCGCTAAGTTTGCGACAAGTGTAACCACCTCACTTTATATTAAATTATATGCAGGTATTGGAAATGACGAATACTAGTTATTAAACAGTAATTATTATTCGCCTCGATACCTTGTCAGTTATTATAAGCACAATTTAATAGGGTTTCAATGGAATTTCACGAACAATTTAAACTTTAATTTTTAAAATGAAAATATGCAAAAGGAAAATATTTTTGTTAGCGGTTTCGTTACTGCTAGTGAAGTTTAACCCGATTTACATTGAATTCATAAGCAGCCTTAATTTGAATAATTATTCATAGATGCTTAAGAAACAAACTAATTTTATTTTAATAGTTTAATCAAAACCTAATATGGAGGGAAACTGAGCATGAGCAGATTCTGAAACAACAAGACAACTATTAACTGTCACAGCCTTTGTGGTTGGTCGTTCATAGGGGTCTGATAGTGGCGTTGTTCGGAATGGTCACGAATTTTTAAGCCAACAAAAAAGTCCTGCGAATAGATTTCGCAGGACCCTCTCTTAAGTATCAGCTAGTTAACTGAAGTCTCCGTAGCTGATGCTTTAAGACTTATTCCGTAACTCAAAGCATCACCCCCTTTTTTGATTGTGGCTATAATACAATGATATTCGAAATTTGTCAATCAATTGCTACAAAGCGCAAAGGTGCGGTGTTTATAGCTTAAATAACGGCTATGATTAGTCAAATTCTTCGTACTCGTTCGGGTCTTGGCCATCCACCCGGCCATCCGGTTTATTCAACGCATTAATTGCCTGAATTTCATCCGGTGTCAGCTTAAAATCAAAGATATCTAAGTTCTGGCGTTGATGGATCAGACTGCTGGATTTTGGAATCGGGACGATGCCGCGTTGCGTATGCCAGCGTAGAATAATTTGACCCGTGTTTTTATCGTATTTCTTTGCTAATTTTTGAATCACTGGTTCTTGTAGTGATGCGCTGCCACGGCCTAATGGGCTCCAGGCTTCGGTAGCAATGCCACGGTCCTTATCGGCTTGTAAACCGGCTTCGTTGTTCCAGTAGGGATGAACCTCAATTTGGTTAACGGCCGGCGTCACGCCGGTTTCTTTAGTTAAGCGATCCAGATGTTCCGGTAAAAAGTTCGACACGCCAATCGTGTGGATCAGGCCCAGTTTTTGTGCTGTAATCATTGCTTTCCAGGCTTCAACGTAGTGGTCACGTTTCGGCAGTGGCCAGTGAATCAAAAACAGGTCAAAGTAGTCCAGTCCCATCCGTGCTAGCGATTCCGTGATGGCGTTTAAGGCATCGTCGTAACGGTGATACTTGCCAGGCAGCTTAGAGGTGACAAAGAATTGACTGCGTGGGATGCCGCTTTGGCGGATTGCTTTTCCCACGATACCTTCATTATCATAATTAGTTGCGCTGTCTAATGACCGGTAACCATCGTGGATGGCAGACAGGATCTGGCCGACGCCTTGGGCACCGCGAATCTGGTAGGTCCCAAGTCCCAGCATAGGTAATTGGTGGCCATCATTTAGTAAGATATTTGGAATTGTCATTATCCTTCCTCCTTATAAAGTTCACTATCTTTATTATAACGGTTAGAGTTAACTCTAGGTCAAATAAGAAGTTGCGTGAACCACTTATTTTAGCATTGACCCATTAGTCATTGACTTATGGGTCAATCGAGAATATACTCTGGGTGAAATCTTAGATCAGTTCAGCTGAGGTGTCTTAGAAGTGTGAATAAGGAGGGAAAATCATGACCCAAACAATCGTCAGTATTCACCATTTACAGAAATCTTTTGGTAAGTTTCAGGCGTTAAAGGACATTACTTTTGACGTGAATGCCGGAGAAGTATTTGGTTTTATTGGGCCCAACGGTTCCGGCAAATCAACGACGATTCGAGTGCTACTGGGAATTCTAAAAGCCAGTGGTGGACAGGCAACGATTTTTAGTCAAGATGTTTGGCAAAAGGCGGTGGCCATTCACAACCACATTGCTTACGTGCCTGGTGACGTTTATCTGTGGCCAAATCTGACTGGTGGTGAAATGATTGATTTTCTACTGAAACTTAACCACCAAAAACACAGTGCTAAAACGGATGAGCTGATTCATGAGTTTGAGTTAGACCCGAAGAAGAAATCCCGGACGTATTCTAAAGGTAATCGCCAAAAAGTAGCGCTGATTGCGGCGTTATCAACGGAAGCTGACCTCTATATTTTCGATGAACCCACCAGCGGACTGGATCCCTTAATGGAAGAACTATTTCAAAAACATGTGTTAGCTTTAAAACGCTTAGGGAAAAGTGTTCTGCTTTCCAGCCATATTTTATCGGAAGTGGAACGAATGTGTGACCGGATTGGCATTATTCGAGCCGGCGAAATCGTTGAAACTGGTACATTAGATCAGATGCGGCAATTGACCCGTAATCAAGTGATTGTCCAAACTAAACAGGCGTTGACTGGCATTGAGGCGTTAACGGGTGTTCATGGGTTTAAACCGGATGAGCACATTGCCAATAAAGCCGTCTTTGCGGTGGATACAGCGCAGATCGGCCCAGTTATGGCAGAACTGACACAACGGGAAATTGTGGCGCTGCAGACGACACCGCCAACCTTGGAAGACTTATTTATTCGCTATTACAACCATACAGAGGGGGCTGAGGGGCATGACACGAAGTAATCGGACGGCTCAAACCGGCTATCTGACGCGGATGTATCTCAGACACGACCGGTTAGCCATACTCATCTGGCTGTTAGGCATCGTCGGTATGGTGGCTGCGGGGGCCAGTAAGATCATTGGTCTTAGTGGTGATGATAAGCAGGTCGCTTCACTGGTAACCGCGCTGAACACACCGTCAATGGCGGCCTTATTTGGTCCCTTTACCGCAGTTAAGCCTTATACCACTGCAGCGATTTTTGCAGCTTCAATGATGGTCTTTACCGGATTATTGATGGCCATCATGAATATTTTCTTTGCAATTCGTAATACACGGGCGCAGGAAGATAATGGCGTGCTGGAAATGGTGCGGGCTCACAGTGTCGGCCGGCAGAGCCCGTTATTAGCTACCATCTATGAGTTACTGATGATCAATATTGTCGCGGGACTATTATCCGCTGTGACCCTTCAAGCAATCAATATGGATGGCGCGGATGTCACCGGTGACTGGCTGTTTGGTATTGGAATCGCCATTTTCGGCCTGATGTTTGGTGCTTTCACTCTGCTTCTAGCTCAGTTGGCCAGTAATTCTCGTGGCGCTACGACCATGAGTTATAGTCTGCTGGGAATCCTGTATCTCTTGCGGGCAATGACCGATGTTCAAAACGTTAAATACACTTGGTGGACGATTTTCGGTTGGATCGAAAAAATTGATCCATACGGGAAGAATCGTGTTTCACCGCTCTATGATATGCTGGGACTTGCTGTTGTTATTCTGCTGTTAACCTTTGCAATCAGTTCAGAGCGGGATCTCGGTTCTGGACTGTTACCCGATCGACCCGGTCGTGGGCACGCCAGTCCGTTATTAGCTGGTCCCACCACCTTAGTCTTTCGGTTAGAGCGAACCAGTATGATTGCGTGGTTCATTGGGTTAGCAGTTTACGGTACCAGTATGGGGACGTTGTTTAATACCATCGGTGACATGATGAACAACAGTCCCATGATTGCGAAAATCATTGGACCGGCTGCGGCTGCTTCAGCTGGCCCGGACAATGACCCTGCAATTTGCAGCTTTGATGAGCGTGATGATGGCTATCGGTGCCAGTGTGCCCGCGATAGCCACCATGCTGAGGTTAAATAGTGATGAACAAAAAGGCTGGTTAGAAGCGATTCACGCCCGTAGTGTTTCGCGGCTGCATTTATTTGGTGCCTACACAATAGTAGGAACGGTGGCCGGATTGCTGGCACTGTTCGCCGGAACGTTTGGCATGGCACTGGGTGGTCAAGGGGCGAAACACGCTTTTGACATCAGCCGGATCATGCGGTCGTTTTGGGGATTCGCACCAGCTGTCCTAGTCGTTATCGGTATCGTTGCCGTGGTGTTAGGCTTATTACCCAGATACCAACAAATTGCCTGGATCATTCCAATTTATGCAGTGCTGTCGATCTATCTTGGCGGGTTGCTGGATTTTCCAGAATGGACGAAAAAATTAACGCCCTTCGGCTGGATCAATAAAGTGCCGTTGAAGGCTATTCAATGGAACCAGGCCGGTTGGCTGGTACTACTGAGTATTGTCCTAGTTGTTGTGGGTTATAGTTTGTATCGACGGCGTGATTTAGTTGAAAATTAGAGGAGGAATAAACGAGTATGCTTGAATTGAACCCTGACATTCCAAAGGATCCGGATAAGGTTGACCGGATTATGAAAAGCGCCACCCGAATCTTTGCTAAGAACGGTTATTTACAGGCTAAGACGGCTGATATTGCCAAGGATGCTGAGGTTTCAAAGGGGATTGTTTTTCGTTATTTTGGCGATAAGGGGCACCTGTATTTAGCCACTGTGGAATACGTTTATGAGCGGTTGACCGATGTTGCCGACCTCTCAGTTTGGACGGATGCCAAGGATCTTGGCGATATGATTGAACGCGCGGTGCGGTATAAAATTCAAATGCAGCTGGATTACCCGGCAGAATTTAAGGTATCAGTTCAGTCATTTTCGGATATGAAATTGTTGCCAGCGGATGTTCAACCAGAAATGGCGGAATTTTGGAAAAAGCGCACCGCACAATCCACAGCAACGCTGGAGCAACCGGTGCTGGATCGGATGCATGTTCGTGCAGGTGTTGATAAAAAAGTCCTTGCCAAGCTGCTTAATTCGGTTGGTGAAGCGGTATTTGCGGATGCAGAAGTGTTTATGCAAAAACATCCTAATGCACAAATTGAGGATTTTGAACCAATCATTGAGCAGATTCACAGCGAGTTTGATATTATCGAACACGGTTTTCTTGATGAATAAAAAATAAGTGAGCAGTCGTTTTTGACCGCTCACTTATTTTGTGACTCATTTTTAATTAGTTTTTGCTTTGGCTCTAAAGTTATGTTTTAAGTGTGGCCAGATATACCGATCAGAGGCAGCAATGATGAACCCATTGCAGATGATGGAGAACAAGGTTGCCAGGTTGATAGAGTCGATGCGACCGGTGGGAAAATAAGCGATACCACTAACAATCAGCGGTGGTAGAAAATCCAGTAGCTGAGAAGCCGTGGCGTTACCCTTTAAATACATAAACCGTAAGATGTTAGTCGTGTCATCGTTAGGGTGCATCACAATGTTAGCTCGCTGGTAGAGTGAAATACCAACACAGAATAGGGCGATTCCCAAGCAGCTTAGAATCAATCGCCAAATAATGGGAGCTGTGTTTACACCGATCGAATTAAACCAGCGCACGAAGTACTGCACGAAAGTTCCGAAGAACATCACAAACAGCACTTCACCGAAAAAACGTTTGCCATCCCAATGGTGAATGAGAATCTGGTTGGTAATTGCGTTGATGACACCGATACAAAATAGTAGCATACCTAAGCTAATACCAGTCCAGTTATGTAAGTTAACAGCGGAAGCGGACCAGACGCCGCTTCCCATATTACCGGCAATGGATAATGCATTACCAAAGGCATTACAAATTAGACCAGCGATAAGACCAATCCACCGTTCTTTTAAAGTATTTTTCACATTCTCCGCCTCACTTCTTGATTAGTTTATCATTATTAGGTAGAGAATGTAATATATCAGTTTAAATTAAACTCTGTGTTGACTCTTTGTGAAGTATTGTTGAATTTTTCTGGTGATAATCACAAACCATAACGCTAAGGTGGTGAGTCCCGCATATTCTGTGATAGATGCGTGAACGATTGCTGATAAATGAGAAAGCTGAAGATCAAACTTAAAATGACTGCTGTGCCGATTATTCACTAGGGCAGTTTCTGTCAATGGGTCTATGGATCAACCTTCTCAACTGATTTAGCGTTGAGGTAAGTCAGTTAAAATGTTAACTAATAATGAGAAAATAATTGCAAAATGTTTCATTATGCTTATAAATACCTATTTAACGGTATTTATAAGAGCGCAATTTTAACTATAAATGAGAGATGCGGTTAAAAGATACTAATCTAATCTTGACACACTAAAAATTGCGCGTCATACTAGCACCAGTTGTTAAATACGAAGCAAGCGACAAGATGAGTAAGTTTTGCATGGCCTTTAGAGAGTTACCGTTTGGTGAAAGGTAACGGCTATGTCCAGCCGAATATGGTCTTGATAATCGCTCTACTGTTGAACCGTTGTGCTAGGCAGTAGCGGGAACTCCCGTTATAGAGTTAGGGTATGCACTGATAGCAGTAAGTACTGAATCGCCGTTAGTCAGTACCCAATGAGGAATATTTCCGCGAGGAGTATTCGAACTAAGGTGGTAGCACGATTAAGTCGTCCTTTTATTTAGAGATAAATAAAGGGGCGACTTTTTTGGTGCCAAGGTGTGGAAGCAGGCGCTTAGAGACTGAAGTGTAACGAAGCCTGGACAAAAATCCTGGGTCTGGATTTATGGCCGGGATTCGTTACGCGCAAGTCTCTGCCTGCTGAAACCCGATTAGACTATGTAAATTTGAGGGAGAGCAGCAATATGACTGAAACAACGACAAATGCAATTGAATTAAAAAACATATCGGTACACTTCAATAACGGTGACCAGCAGATCGATGCTGTGAAGAACGTTGATCTAACAATCCCACGCGGTGATATCTACGGCATCATCGGTTATTCCGGTGCGGGGAAAAGTACCTTGGTACGCGTTATCAACCTCTTGCAGAAGCCGACTGCTGGGACGGTGATCGTTAATAACCAGAAAATTCAGCAACTAAAACCGGTTGAACTACGGCAGGCCCGCAAAAAGGTTAGCATGATTTTTCAGCATTTTAACCTGATGAAGTCTCGCACGGTTCAAGGCAACGTGGAATATCCGCTGTTAGGAACCAAAATCAGTAAGGCTGAACGTCACGCCAAGGCGTTGAAGTTACTGAAATTAGTTGGGTTGAGTGAATATGCGGACACGTACCCCGGCCAGTTATCTGGTGGCCAAAAGCAACGAGTGGCCATCGCCCGAGCGTTAGCCAGTGACCCTGAGATCTTAATCTCAGATGAAGCAACCAGTGCTTTAGACCCGAAGACCACGAAATCAATTCTAGAATTACTGAAACAGTTGAATCGTGATTTGAACTTAACGATTGTTTTGATCACTCACGAAATGCAGGTGATCAAGAGTATTTGCCATAACGTGGCGGTCATGGATGCCGGTAAAATTATTGAACGCGGACCAGTTGCCAAGGTTTTCACGGAACCGCAGCAAAAATTAACCAACGATTTTGTTGAAACCTCGACTAACGTGAAGGAAGCCATTGAGCGAATTACCAGCACGATCAAGATCAGTGAATTTAAAGCCAATCAGGAATTGATGTACTTCAATTTTATTGGTAATTCAACTAAGCAAAGTGTGGTTTCTGAACTGTCACAAAAGTACAGCGTGGACGTGAATATCCTGTTTGCTAACATCGATCAAATCGATGGCGAGAACGTGGGTTATATGATTGCTATCATTACCGGTGATTTAGCTGGTTTTAATGAAGCAATTCGACAAATGAAAAATGAAGGTGTCAAAACCAGAATTTTAACGGATGGAACACTTGAAAGGGGTGATGGTCAATGAGCGCGATTATGCCAAACGTCATAGCAATGAAGGGTGAGTTTCTTCAGGCCACTTGGGAAACGATTTACATGACGCTGATGTCGGCCATTGTTTCAGCAGTTTTAGGATTGCTGGTTGGGGTACTGTTAGTGGTTACGCAGCCAGGCGGAATTTTAGAAGACAAGCTGACGTATTCAGTTGTTGATAAAATTGTTAACTTGCTACGATCCATTCCTTTCATCATCTTACTGGCGGTGATTTCACCGCTGACCAAGTTTCTGGTAGGGACTACCGTTGGGACGACTGCTTCGCTGGTACCACTGATTTTCGGGATTTTTCCGTTCTACGCTCGGCAAGTCCAAAATGCGTTGCTGGACGTGGATCACGGGGTGATTGAGGCCGCTGAGTCAATGGGTTCCAGTCCTATGGCAATCATTTTTAGAATCTATTTACGTGAAGGTCTTGCCGATATCATCCGAGTTTCCATCGTTACCATTATCAGTTTAATTGGTTTAACGACCATGGCTGGTGCCATTGGTTCCGGTGGCCTTGGGGATGTCGCAATCAATATTGGTTATGCCCGCTTCGAAAATGACATTACTTTTATGGCAATGATTATTATTTTAGTGTTAGTGTTTGCAGTTCAGTTAATTGGCGATTGGATCGTCAGAAGAGTTGAACATAATTAAAGGAGTGATACAAAATGAAAAAAAGCGCGTATTGGTTAATTGGCATTGTGCTTGTCGTTGTTTTAGCAGCGTTTGGAATTCACAGTATTTCTGGTACTCAGGCTGCTAATAAAAGTAAGTCCAGTTCGATCTTAATTGGTTCGCAGGGTTCTGACATTGATATTTGGCAGCACATTGCCAAAACCAATGATGCCAAGAAACTGGGACTGAAGATCAGGGTGAAAAACATTGCCGATGGGGTTCAGCTGAATAAGGCCACCGCGGATGGTGACGTGGATGTGAATGCCTTTCAGTCTTGGTCATACCTAGAAACCTATAACCAGCAAAATAAGTCCAATAAGTTAGCCGCGTTAGGGACGACTTACTTGGAACCGATGGGCCTCTATTCTAAAAAGTACAAGAACGTCAAAGATATTCCAGCAGGGTCAACGATTGCCATTGCCAACAACCCATCACAAGCTGCCCGGGGTTTAGTACTTCTGCAAAAGGCCGGTCTGATCAAATTGGATAAGAACTTTGGATACGTTGGCACGGTTAAGGATATCAAGTCTAACCCGAAAAACTTTAAGTTCAAACAGATCGATGATACCACCGGTCCGCGGGTGATCAACGATGTGGACGCGGTGCTGATTTCTAACACAGTGGCTTTGGAAGGTCATTTACATGTACTGACGGATTCCATTTATCATGAAAAAGTTGATCAAAGCACAAAGGACAACATTAACATTCTGGCCACTTCAGAAAAGAACAAGAACAATCCGAACTACAAGAAGTTAGTGAAACTCTATCACAAGAAGGATATCCAAAAGTACATTAAGGATAAGTACTATGGCACCAAGATCGAAGTTAATAAACCGCTTAGTTATTTGAAGTAACAGCTATTTAAAAATTAAAAGGAGATCATTTATTATGGCTAAAGTTGAAAGTTTTACATTGGATCACACAAAGGTTAAAGCACCATACGTTCGGTTGATTACGGTAGAAAAGGGACCAAAGGGTGACGCCATTTCAAACTACGATTTACGGTTAGTCCAGCCTAATACAAACGCAATCCCAACAGCTGGTCTGCATACGATTGAACATCTATTAGCAGGTTTGCTGCGTGACCGGCTTGATGGTGTTATCGACTGTTCACCATTTGGCTGCCGGACCGGGTTTCATTTGATTACTTGGGGCGAGCATTCCACTACCGAAGTTGCCAAAGCTTTGAAGAGTTCATTAGAAGAAATTGCCGACAAGATCGAATGGAAAGACGTTCAGGGGACTGATAAATACAGTTGCGGCAACTACCGCGATCATTCACTTTTTTCAGCTAAACAATGGTCACGTGATATTGTTGATGCGGGTATCAGCGACGATCCATTCGAACGGCACACGATTTAGACTAGTCAGGAGGTCATAGCATGGCAAAATTAGCAATTGTAACGGGTTCAGGACAAGGTATTGGTGAAGGCATCGCGCACCGTCTCGCAAAAGAGGGTTACGCTATCGCTGTGGCCGACATTAACGACACTACCGCAGCTAAGGTGGCTCAAGATCTACAGAGCGAAGGCTATAGTGCCAAGGCTTATCATGTGGATGTGGCGCACCGTGATGAAGTGTTTGCATTGGTCGATGCAGCGGTCAAAGATTTAGGGGAACTGGCCGTTTACGTGAACAATGCCGGGGTCGCGTTCATTGAAAGCTTTATCGACTCGGATCCAGCAGACGTTGAACGGCTGTTAGACGTGAATTTGAAGGGGACTTACTGGGGCATTCAAGCTGCTGGTAAGAAATTCAAAGAACAGGGTCACGGCGGTCGAATCGTCAACGCTGCTTCGCTGGCAGGCTATGAAGCTTCGGCTTTGCAGAGTGCCTATTCAGCTTCCAAGTTTGGTATTCGCGGTTTGACGCAGTCGGCGGCCAAGGAATTTGCCAAGGATAAAATTACCGTGAACGCTTATAATCCAGGGATCGTCCGCACCAAAATGCGCGATGCCATCGACAAAAAAACGGCGGCAATCAAACACAAGAGTGTGGCGGAGCAAAAGGCGGATTGCTTGACGGAAATCGCCATTGGCCGTGAAGCTACGCCAGCGGATGTCGCTGCGGTGGTTGCTTGGTTTGTGAGTCCAGATGCCGGTTATGTGACTGGGCAGAGTTTGCAGGTTGATGGGGGAATGAGATTTCACTAGAGTGTGAAACAAGGCGGTTAGAGACCGGTGTGTAAGGGACTTTATCATAAATCCCGGTCTTGGATTTGTGGTAAAGTCCCTTACATGGAGGTCTCTGCCTTGTTGAACACGTTTCCGCTAGATAAAATCAATGCGCACAAGAAAAAACGCTTTACATCAACGTTGTAAAAGACAGCATTGATGCAAAGCGTTTTTGTGTAAATGAGTTTAGCAGTCTGACTGCAACAGGGGTAAAATGGAGGTAATACATAGCAGGAAAGAAGTAACAAATCATGACAGAGCATTTGCAGGCGGCTAAACCGTCACAACAGATCTACCAAAGACGAGAGCCAGATGCACCAACGCACTATCAATATATGATTAGCGACATGACCAAAGTTAAGCACCCGTTGGTTGAGCCAGCACCACAGCCAGAAATGGCCCATCGTGCTAAGACTAAGAAAAAGCACTCCTGGTTTGTCACTATTGGCACCTGGCTTGTTGTACTAAAAGTTGGTGTCTGGGTATGGCCATACGTGGAGGGCTGGGTGATCGATATCGGCCTGATATTATTGATGATATTGGGATTATTCTTAATGTACGCATTTTGTGTTTGGCTCGATAATAAAACGGGTGGTAGTGGCTACTCCGGTCCGTATGATGATGACAGTTACGATGCCGGCTGGTTTGATTCGTGGGCGTTTCATAATGATGGTAATGATCATAATGATAACTTGTACTGAGTGTGAAACAAGGCGGTTAGAGAGCTGTTGAATACGTTAAGACTATAATTAAAAGAAATGAGCAAATCAAAAGGCGCTGATCCAATCAGATCAGCGCCTTTTTCATATGGAATCAACTAAACTGCTTCAGTATGATCACCAGTGGATTTATCGTCCTTGTCTGGTTCTTTATCCTTTTTCTCGTCATTCCACATATCTTTAATGTCTTTTTCAATCTTATCTTCTAGTTCGGCATGCTGTTCCAAATAATCGATTACGTTCGGCTGGCCTTGCCCTAGACGTTCGTCTTGGTAAGAATACCATGAACCGGACTTTTTAACGATATCGTTATCCACTGCGATCGTCAGTAAATCACCTGCATGAGAAAGTCCCTTACCGAAGAAGTTTTGGACTTCGACCTGTTTAAATGGCGGGGCAACCTTGTTTTTAGTGACCTTAATCTTAACGTTAGTCCCAATGATATCCTGACCGTTTTTAATGTTGTCGCGTCGTCGAATCTCCAGTCGAATCGTTGAGTAGAACTTCAGTGCCCGGCCGCCAGGTGTGACTTCAGGATTACCGAACATGACACCCACTTTTTCACGAATTTGGTTAATGAATAGTAGAGTCGTTTGCGTTTGGTTAGCTAAGCTAGTGAGGCCACGTAATGATTGCGACATTAGCCGCGCTTGTAAGCCAACGTGGTTATCGCCAATTTCACCGTCAATTTCGGCTTTTGGCAGCATGGCTGCGACTGAGTCAAAAACGATCATGTCTACCGCACCGCTTTTAACTAATTCGTCAGCGATGTTAAAGCCATCTTCGGCAGTTCCCGGTTGCGATAACAGTAGTGAATCCAAATCAACGCCAAGGTTTTTAGCATAGGCTGGATCCAAAGCATTTTCAAAATCAATGTAGGCCACAATGCCGTTTTGTTTTTGAAGGGCAGCAACGGCGGTTAAAGCCAAGGTGGTTTTCCCAGATGATTCCGGTCCATAAAGTTCCATGATACGGCCATACGGATAACCGCCGCCAATGGCGTGGTCTAATGAAAGTAAGCCGGATGAAAAGCGTTTAATTTCAAGGTTGGGTTTATCGCCCATGCGCATCAAAGCGCCCTTACCGAATTTTTTATCAATTGCTTTTAAAGTTTGATCTAACGCCTGTTTGCGTTCCTTGGAATCAGTCCGCTGTGACGGATGACCGGGTTCGAATAGTTGTAAGGCCATAAAGGCAATCCCCCTTATCTCGAACGTGTGTTCTTACACTACTGCTCTATTGTAGTCTTATTCATTGGATAAACAAAGCGAAAGGCAAAAATTACTGTCGATTGTTCCATGTGAAACAACGCCAGTAAAATCAGTGTTATAAACTAATCAAAATGTAGCCGCAAACGACGCCCAGCGCAATCACAATGTTGAGCTTATCTAATTGTTTGCCACGTTGGTAGTAACGTTTGCACTGCTCGTAAACGGATTGATCATCCTGTGAAAGCTGCTTGTCATCCTTAGCCATAAACTGCTTAAACTTGTTAACTGCCTGATTCTGCCGGTTAACTCTGCCAAAGGTTAAAATGATGCTGAGCGCAATGATCACGAGGACGCCAATAAAGAGCACGTTTGAGGTGGATGCTGAAATGATGTCTCTGCCACCGATCAGTCCATTCGCCACGGTTGCGGCCAGTGCGACCACAAAGATAGCCGTGTTAAATATTTCTGTCCGCCAGTAGGATCGCAGGTATCGCTGGTAATAGTTCAATTCTTTTTGCATAGTCATTAAGTCCTTTTTAGATAGAAGGTTACTATGACATTATAGTCGATAATGTGATTGAATGGGAATGAGAACTGACATGGAAGTTGATTACAAAACTAAAAAAATGTATGAAAGTTTCGCCTGAAATGATTGAAAATAACGTCAAAAAAGACGCTTTAAGGCGGATAATGGCGTTACAGATTCTCCTAAATCAGTTGCGCTAATTTTTATTTTGAACTTTTTAAATGAGGATAAAATGAGTCAAATTAAATTTCAAAAAAATTTATGTGAATCATATTTGACATTCAAAGTACGGCATGATACTGTAAGTTACAACATCAAAGGTCGTAAACTTTAACCTTTTCGTGAGTAGGACATTACCTCAGGGATCAGAGAAATAGTGGTTGGTGAAAACTATGCAGGGTAATGTTTCAAAATACTAAAGTGTTAGGACGCGGTTGCCCACCGATATAGGGGAGAGAGTGTGAGGTGTTTGACACCTTGAACTAGGGTGGTACCGCGTTAAAAAACGTCCCTTCATTAGAGATAATGAAGGGACGTTTTTTTGTACCTTGATGAAAATAGAAAAGGTGGTGTAAATGATGAAATCTAGTGATGTTACCATTCATTGCCCCGAATGCGGGGACATTGTTTTTGAGAAACACAACAATGGTGAAATTGTTTGTGCAGAATGCGGACACGTGATCAACAGTGCCACTAAATAACGTCAACGAGTTAATGAGCAGGTCCGCTATGGCAGTAGCAAATCTGCAATATAGCATAGGAGGTATAAAGGTATGGAAAATACAAAGATAAAACCACATCAAGGTCTCAAAGCTAAGTTAACCCGAATCGTTGTCACGCTAGTTATGCTTTCTCCTTTGTTCATTATAATGATTAATGCGAGTTGGTCAAACGTTGATGGTATTTCTGGTGCTGTAATCTTGATTTTGATGGCAAGTATTGTTATTGGACTGTGGCAGCTGTCCAAGAGTTTGATCCTCACCCTTCAAAAGGGCGCGGATACCGACTACAAAGAAAGATAATCAAATGCAGGTGATGATATGTTTGATTTAAATAACCATGACATTATGTCTTCCAGTGAAGCGGCCAGACGCTGGCACAAAGCCGATGATTACGTACGGCAGGCTTATCGGAAAACACCATGGAGGTTTCCGGAAGGCACCATTCGAAAATTTGGAAAACAGCTGATCGTGACCCGGCACGGTATGGAAGTGGTGACCGGGTTGACTGAAGAAGAAGCAGCTAATGATGAACATCAGTTTATACCAAAAACTAATCGACCTATTCAAAATAATTATGATAAAAATGCCGGCTAGAATTAAAAAATTAGCCTGAGATGAGACAGATGCCATGTTGACACCGTTTACATGGCTGGCTTATGTTTATGTCCGAAATCAAAGAATTCATTTGGAGGTAGAGGACATGAATATTATTGATGAGCTGACTTGGCGGGGTGCAATCAACCAGCAGACGGATGCTGAAGGCCTCAAAGAGCTGACTGAGAACAAGTCGATCTCGCTGTATTGCGGGGTTGATCCAACTGGTGACAGTATGCACATTGGTCACTTGATTCCGTTCATGATGATGAAACGGTTTGAACTGGCGGGCCACCACCCTTACATTCTGATTGGTGGTGCCACCGGTAGTATCGGTGATCCCAGTGGGCGGAAATCAGAACGCCAGCTGCAGACCATGGAAACTGTTCAGGCGAACGTTAAATCGTTAACGCAGCAGATGCAGAAGTTATTTGGCGGGAGTTCGAATATTTCGTTTGTGAATAACTATGACTGGCTCTCAAAAATTTCATTACTCGATTTTCTCCGTGATTACGGGAAATTAGTGAATATCAACACCATGTTGGCTAAGGACATTGTCGCTAGCCGCTTGGATGTTGGTATTTCTTTTACCGAATTTACGTACCAGATCCTCCAATCAGTCGATTTTCTCACGCTGCATCACGAACATGGGATTCAATTGCAGATCGGTGGCGCGGACCAATGGGGCAATATTACGAGCGGAATCGATCTGATCCACAAGATCGATGGTGCGGATGAACAGGTCTATGGATTAACGATTCCGTTAATGCTGAAGGCGGATGGCACTAAGTTTGGGAAAACCGCTGGCGGTGCGATTTGGCTCGATGCTAAAAAGACGTCGCCATACGAATTTTACCAGTTTTGGCTGAATCAAGACGACCGCGATGTCGTTAAATACCTCAAGTACTTCACGTTCTTAGATCAAGCTGAAATTGCGGATTTGGAACAAAGTGTGGAAAAGGAACCGGAAAAGCGCTTAGCCCAAACCAGGTTAGCGGAAGAAGTGACCCGCTTTGTTCATGGCCAAGAAGCCTTGGACACGGCACAGAAGATTACGGCCATTTTATTCTCCGGTAACGTTAAAGAACTGTCGGCTGCTGAAGTCCAGGATGCATTTGGGAAGGCTCCTAGTGTGTCGGTAACAAGTGACCCGCAAAACGTTGTGGATCTGCTGGTTGAAACGAAGGTCGAACCGTCCAAGCGTCAAGCACGGGAAGATGTGACTAACGGTGCCATTACGATCAACGGTGACCGGATTTCAGATACCGCTTTTGAAGTTGATCCCAGCACGCAATTTGACGGTCAATTTGTCATTATTCGGCGCGGTAAAAAGAATTATTTCCTGGCAAAAGTGCAACAGCAGTAAATTAGTTTTTAATTAATTTAGTAAAAGTAAAAGGCAATAACCGATACCGGTTATTGCCTTTTTTAATGCAGTTTTACAGCCTTTATTGCAAAGAAATGTGAATATCACAGAAGCTATATTGAAATTTAAATACTCTTTACAGGGTATTTTTGTAAGCGTATTCTCTAATTGCAAAACAAAAATACAACTTGGAGGCTGTTACCATGGAAATCACAGATTCGAAGATTAATGATTTAAATTTGGATGCCTTGTTTATCGGCGATAAGGCTGAAAACGGTGATTTGTACAAAGAATTGCTGAACAAACTTGTTGATGAGCACTTGGGCTGGCGGAAAAATTACATTCCTCAGGATAAGAACATGATCTCGCCTGAAGAACAGCAATCTCCCGAATTTCAAGATACGGTCAACCGCATGCGTAAGGTGCTGGATGATGTATCAAACCGAATTCGGACAGAATCGGTGCCGTGGCATTCAGCCGGTCGCTACTGGGGCCATATGAATTCCGAGACCTTGATGCCTGCACTGCTGGCCTATGATTACGCCATGCTTTGGAACGGGAACAACGTGGCTTACGAATCCTCACCGGCGACTTCGCAGATGGAAGAAGAAGTCGGCCATGATTTTGCGACCATGATGGGCTATAAGAATGGCTGGGGTCACATTGTGGCTGATGGTTCGCTGGCTAACCTGGAAGGCCTTTGGTACGCACGGAACATTAAGTCGCTGCCACTTGCCATGAAAGAAGTCACCCCAGAGCTAGTTCAGGGTAAGTCAGATTGGGAACTGCTCAATATGCCAACCGATGAAATTATGAAACTGGTTGAGCAATCCGGTGAAAAACTAGACGAGTTAAAAGCCAAATCCGCACGTAGCGGCAAGAACCTGCAAAAACTCGGTAAGTGGCTGGTACCGCAAACGAAGCATTACTCATGGATGAAGGCCGCTGACATCATCGGAATCGGGCTGGATCAAGTAGTGCCCGTTCCCATCGATGAGCATTACCGGATGGATATTGACGAGCTGGAAAAGATCATTCGCAGTTTGACCTCAGACCATACGCCAATCTTAGGGGTCGTCGGTGTCGCGGGATCAACGGAGGAAGGTGCTGTAGACCAGATCGATAAAATCGTTGAGCTGCGACACAAGCTGCAAAAAGAGGGCATCTACTTCTACCTGCACGTGGATGCTGCTTACGGCGGTTACTTCAGAACCATTTTTCTCGATGAAGATAACAATTTTGTCCCGTTCGACCAATTGAAGACCCTGCACGCTAAGAACCACGTGTTTACCGAATCAAAAGACTACATCAAAAAAGATGTCTATAACGCGTATAAGGCCTTTTCTGAAGCAGAATCGATTACGATTGATCCCCATAAGATGGGCTACGTGCCTTATGCAGCCGGTGGGATCGCCATCAAGGACGTGGCAATGCGCGACACGATTTCCTACTTTGCGACTTACGTCTTTGAAAAGGGTGCCGACATTCCAGCTTTGTTAGGGGCCTACATCCTTGAAGGCTCAAAGGCCGGTGCCACCGCTGCTGCCGTTTGGGCCGCTCACCACACGTTGCCTCTGAACGTAACGGGTTACGGTAAATTAGAGGGTGCTTCCCTTGAAGGCGCCCACCGCTACTACGACTTCTTAGATAAATTGAGCTTTAAAATCAATGACAAAACAATCGAAGTTCATCCGCTAGTCGATCCCGACTTCAACATGGTGGATTACGTACTCAAGGAAAAGGGCAACGATAGTTTAGCTGATATGAACAAGTTAAACCACCAATTCTACGAACAAGCCTCGTATGTGAAAGGGACCCTTTACAGCAAGGAATACATTGTTTCGCATACTGATTTTGCCAGTCCAGATTATGGTGACAGTCCACTGCCATTTGTTGAAAGTTTGGGAATCAGTGAAGCCGACTGGAACAGCGTTGGCAAGGTGACGGTTATCCGGGCGTCAGTCATGACCCCTTACATGAACCGTCAAGAAAACTTTGATTACTTTGTACCCAAGATCAAAGTTGCCATGAAAGAAGATCTGCAAAACATCTTCGTGGCAGAAACAACCAAACAATTATCTTCAGCAAAATAATGATATAAGGCGGATGGAAGGAAATTACCATGAATAAACAAGCAACCAAATTGGGCCTGGGTACCTTTATCGGGATGACGATGGCCCTATGCGCGACAGTGCGTTCAATACCATCTGTGGCTGCTACCGGTTGGTCTCAGATTACCTATATGATTTTCGCAGTTTTGTTCTTTGCTTTACCAGTTGCCCTGATTTCGGGGGAATTGGGGACGATGCTCCAAGCTGATGGCGGCCCGCAACTGTGGGTCAAAACAGCTTTGGGTGAAAAATGGGGTTTTGTCACGGCCTGGCTACTCTGGGTTCAGATGTTTCCAGGAATGGTGATGGTGGCCTCAACCATTGGGCCGCTGTGGGGCAATACGTTCGGCAACGTCTCACTGGGCAATAACCACTGGTTTATTTTAGCCAATATTCTCGGCTTCTACTGGCTCATCACCGTGTTGAATTTACGGTTTGATATGGCCAAAGTCGGCGGTAACGTGGGGGTCTGGTTAGGCGTTTATATTCCCATCGTAACCATGCTGGTGATGGGGATTGCCGCCCTGATTAAAGAAGGGATCGACCCCGCAAGTTATCTGGGGACCTTTTCAGTTTCAAAATTGATTCCAAACCTCGGTAACTTACAGACCCTGCAGTACTTTGCTGCGATTTCCTTCATTTACACGGGGATCGAAATGTCGTCCGTGTTTATTCCGCGGCTGAACAATGCCAAGAAGACTTACACTCGCGGGATCTTCGTTGCGCTGATTGGGTTAATCTTAATGAATATCTTGAACGGAATCTTAGTCGCAAACGCTGTGCCAAATGGTCAAATTCAACTCTCAAACATTACGCAGCCTATTCTGCTGTGGTGCCAGATTCTCGGTTGGCCAACGATTATCGCCAACATCTTCAGTTTCATGGTGGTGATTGGCGTGCTGATTCAATTATCCGCTTGGGTAACGGGGCCGTCTAAGACCATGACGCAAGTTGCCCGCGATGGCCAATTGCCTGCTAGCTTTGGCTATCACAAGGTCAACAAGTACGGGGTTTCCCGTAACGTGGTGTTAACGCAAAGCATCTGCATCTCACTTTTCGCCTTACTCTATGGTGTCATGAAGAACGTTAACAACGTTTTCCTGACATTAACGAACGCAACGACTGTGATCTACGCTTTGGTCTATGTTCTGATTGCCATCGCGTTGATCAAGTTACGGCAAACGCAACCGGATTTAGAACGACCATATCGATTAGGTAAAACTGGGAATGCAGTGGCCTATGTAGTAGCTTACGCCTTGATTTTCGGGATCATTGTTATCATTGCGGCAACCTTCTTGGCTTCAAACTTACTGCAATCGATCTTCGTTATCGCAATCACGCTCATTTTGTTCATCATTCCACTCATTATTGATCGCAACAAGAATAAAGAATGGATGATTCAAGTTCAAGCTGATTTACAATCGACGAATAACTTCTAGGTTGGCTGGAATGTCGAACGAGGCTGTGACATAACTCGGTAGATTCCAGAATTTAACACCTAAGAACGTCATTCCGATGGTTTTTATCGGGATGGCGTTCTTAGGTGTTAAATGGCCGGAATCTGAGTTATGGAGCAGGTTAAGGCTATATTCAAGTAGGAAACTGAAACAAATTTTATGCTGTGTTGGTCGGGGGAACGGATGGCATCCTTATCAATATCGACTTATGTCACAATTTCGTTTTTGTTTTGGAAAGAGGGCCGATAGAAATGGATTCTTCTAATAAGGCAGCCAGGTTTAGTTTGGGAGAAAGCTTGGTTGTGATGTTAGCCATGTTTACGATTTTAGGTGTGATGATTATTAAATTTGATATGTCGCCGCAGATTCCTATTTTATTTGTTTTTACGCTGGTCATGTTCTATGGCCACTTGAAGCATTTTTCCTGGGATGAGATTTTCAATGGGGTGTCCGAAGGCGTCACGCCAGGGATTATTCCCATTCTGATCTTTTTAATGATCGGCATTCTGGTCGCTAGCTGGTTAAAGGCTGGGACGATTGCCGGCATGATGTTGATTGGGTTGAAATTAATTTCAGTGCAGTTATTTTTACCAACCGTTTTTATTATCTGTGCCATTATTGGCATCACCGTTGGTAGTTCATTCACGACCGTTTCGACCATCGGCATTGCTTTTATGGGTATCGGCCATGTGCTGGGATTTGCCGCGCCGGTGATTGCCGGGGCTGTCGTATCGGGCGCTTTTTTAGGCAATAATATGTCACCCTTGTCAGATACGTCGAATCTAACGACCGGAATCGCCAAGGTCAATCTGTATACCCATTTGAAAAATATGAGTCTGACGGTTATCCCGGCTGCCGCTATCTCGTTAGTGGCATTTGCGATGATCGGGCTGCATTCTGCTAAAAATGCCGATTTGAGTGCGGTTAACGCTATCTCTGTTCAACTGATGGCGACCTATCATATTTCTCTACTGACCTTCTTGCCAGTATTTGTATTGCTCATTTTGGCTTGGCGCAAGGTACCAGCGATTCCAACGTTGCTGCTGGGGTCGTTAACCGCTATTATTCTGTCGCTGTTTCAAGATCGGTCATTCACTTTCGGGCAGATTGGTGATTTATTGATGAACGGTAATCACGTTGCCAGTAGCAATACGGTCATTAATCGTTTGATGAGCGGCGGTGGGATCACTAATATGCTGAGCTCTGTGGCATTGATTATCCTAGCGCTATCGCTTGGCGGGTTACTGATTAAATTTGGCATTATTGAGGTATTGATTAATAGCATGCGTAGTCTGATCAGTACGCCTGGCCGACTGATACTGGCCACTCTAACCGGCTCATTAGCGGTGAATCTATTAGTAGGGGAACAGTATCTATCAATTATTTTGCCCGGCGAGACGTTCAAAAAGTCCTATGATGAACTACAAGTCGATAAGAAATACCTCTCTAGAACCTTAGCCACGGGTGGTGCTGATATTAACGCCTTGGTGCCTTGGGGTGTCAGTGGCATCTTCTGTTCAGCCACGCTGGGTGTCAGCGCCTTTCAATACATTGGCTACGCGTTTTATCCGTACTTGAATCCGTTGATGACGATTATTTTGGGCTTTACGGTAGTGACTTGGACCACCAAACGGTTTAAGAAGCGCCACGCGAGTAACAAGGAAGAGTTTAGTTAATAGGAAGAAATTGGGTACAAAAAAGCACTTCTATTGTATGAAGTGCTTTTCTTGTACCCAATTTTGGGATGATTGAATTTAATTAATAGTAGGTTTTAGTTTCAATCTTTTATGAACTGCCCGTCACGGTGATTCAAGAATTATATTTTGGTGTAGCCTAAACCAATATAATTCCCAGCTGAACCATTTTGACTAGTAATATCTGAAACGCCAGTCATATCGTTGACGGTGGCAGTACTCTTAGAAGAAGTTGTTACTTTAGCAGGAGAAGTTTTTGAAGCTGTTGAATTTGCTGATGATGACACACCAACTCCCACGAAAAGTGCACATGTACAGATAGCTAACAGAAGACCCTTAATTGTTTTAGATGACATCGATTTGAAACCTCCAGAAATAAGTTATTGTTAAATAGTGAACAAATTAACACATTCAATTATAGCCTTAATTACGACCAAGAGAAACCCAAGAATGTACTGCTGGGGACTATTAGGGTTTGGCTATATTTGGGGGAGAATTTTACTTGGAATAAGTGGCTGAGGCATTCATATAAGCTTATAGTGTTGTATTTTAAATAGTGTCTAGATTTAATTTTAAAACAGGGTATCAAACGGATTGAGTTTCAATTCGTTTGATACCCTGTTTTCATAATGAGTGCTCTTCATGGAATATATTGAATCTTGGATGATTAGGATTATTTTAAAATTGCTATAGGTTAATACTAAAATCTACTAATAATAAAGTTCTCCTGAAAAATGATGGTTACCTAGTTTATGAGCTATTCTTTTGTGAGTGTAAAAGTGATCAGAAATCCAATTTTCTGCACCACCAGCTACACTTAGGACTCGGATTTTTCGATAATGAAATCTTTTAGTTTCAACTTTGTAGGAGTCGCCATCGCCGGCCGTTTGATTCCATCCCATAGTGTTTGTCCAAAAGGCTCCACGATAGTGATAGGTTTGCCCAACTAACCAATTTGGGTGCTTCGTTATTTTATTCGAATTTACATTTCGATGATGCAGCCTAGATGTATAGTGATACCATTTATGGTCGTAATATTGTGCGGAACGGATTTTTTTGGCTGAAAAATGAATGGTATCGTAGCGACCGTGGCCATCATAATGATACCAGGTGCGATGTAACCTCATTGGAAATGATTTTAACGTTGACTTTGCTGAAGCCTGCGTTGGTAAAACAACTAATGACAAACTAAATATAGCAATTACACTGAGTACAAAGCCGATGATTCTTTTTTTAAACATATGGAAGTACCTCCCCTTCATTAACAGAGTACTCCCAATTAGGTCATAAAACTATTTGGGATTTTTTAAGTACCAGCACAATTCCATAAAAAGCGCAATATCTCTTTAAATCCAAACATACGTTCCCTATAATGGAGTTAATAAACAAACAGTGGAAAGTAGGGGTTGCAATGAACTCTAAAAATTTTATTGCAGGGTATAATCGTGGATTTGAAAAGGCCCAAAAAGCATCGGATAACCGTAAAAGCCGGCTAGCAAAGCTGCGTGATAAATATCAAAAACAGGAACAGCGCGATACATCGCCTAAAGTACTTAAGTCTGAAACTAAGCCTCAACAAAACCATCAACAAGTAACCGCGGTCAGACAATTACGTAAGAAACTAAAAGAGTCTGATAAAAAGCTAAAGGCTACCCGACAGGATTTTCAGTCAGTCCAACAGGAAAATCATCAGCTAAAGGGGCGACTGAATCGGTTACGGTCAGAGCGTTCGGAAACTGATAAGCAAATTAAAGCACTTAATGGTGAGTTCGAAAAAACTAAAAATAATTTAAAGCAAAACTATGTGCATAAGTCAGTAATTGAGGATATACAGGTTAAACAGCAGCATCAACGACAACAAATTGATGATTTGAAGCAGGCCAATCGAAATTTTCATAAAAAGAATCATCAGTTATCTGACGTTAATGAGGAAACTGGAAAGCATTTGCATGTTATTCGAGAAGTACTTAAAAATGAGCATGCTGCAGTTGATTTACTTGCAGAGCAAAAATTAAATCAACAGTTAGAAGATGAGGTTAATCATTTAAAAGAAGTAGTTACTAAAACTGACTCAAATCTTCAATGGTACATCCGCGCTAATAATACCTTGAAGCACCAGTATAGCCGATATAAAGTCAAAGAATTAAACAAAATGAACAGCAAAGCGCTGTTAAAGAGTATCAATGAAGATGTTTTGAATCGGTATATTACAGATCATATGACGTTAAACCAAGCCATTGACGGGTTAGATCGGCGATTAGCGCCAGAGAATATGGAAGAAGCTGCTCAGCGCTTGGAACCCGTGCTGAATTTATTAAATGATTATTTTAAGCATGAGAGTGTCAAATATGCCAGTGAGTTGGTTAGGTTAGATCAATATAACGAGAAACGGGAAAAGAAAATTAACTTTGAAAAACAGCTTGCAACTAAAAAACAAGATCAAGTGGTTTACTCCACTAAGCCACGAAAAAAGAAAGCTGAAACTGATCAAGCGGTTGCTAATGTTAATCAAGAACTGGCTCGAAAAGTACTCAAAGGTGCCAAAATCATTATTATAGATTGGCAAACAACGTATCCAATTACCAAGGCGCTAACCAGATATGGTGCAGAAGTGATGACTTTTAATGACAGTAATTATCACTATAATCGTTTACAGACGATTCTTAACCGTGAGGATATTGATCTCATAGTAATTAATCCTAATGGTATGCATCATGAAGTCGATTTAATTATTAAGGATCCAAACTTTAAATATCAGAAGCGAGTGCTGAACTTACAGCGGGTTAAGAGTAGTAAGCGGAATGCTTTTGATGAAGTTGTTTGGTGGTTGAATGGAATGAGATCGAGGGGTGAAAGGTGAAGTAGCATACCTATATGTAGGCTTTCCGCTTAAATCGAAATTAATAATAAAAAATGATGTGGTGTTCTAAAGGGGATAATGACTTTAGAATTACACATCATTTTTACTATTACCATTCTGATACCGTTTTAGATGTGATAATATATCATTATTAGACACAGAGAGCGAAAGGTGTTCAACATGAAAAAGCAAATTAACGTGGTGGGAGCCGCTTTTGTTGAAAATGGTAAAATCTTAGCAACGAAACGGAATGATGATCGTGTATTAGGAACACTATGGGAGTTTCCTGGTGGAAAAATTGAGCCGCATGAAACACCGGAACAAGCTTTACAGCGGGAATTAACTGAAGAGTTCAACGATGAAATTATTGTGGGCCCTCGTGTGACTGAAACCAGTAGTCATGAGTACGATTTTGGGGTTGTTAATTTAACGGTTTATTATGCCAAGTTTTTAACTCATCATTTTGATTTGGTAGCGCATAGTAAAGTTGAATGGTTGAATCAAGACGAACTGGGGCAACTATCTTGGGCAGAAGCTGATCAGAAAGCAGTTAAGATAGTTTCAAAAGCAGATTTAACACAGGTGAAATTTAATGAATCTAACTGATATTCAATCTAAAATTGAAGATTCACTCGCTAACGGTTTTGTTGACCAAAAAATTGCTGGCTCTGAAGAGTTAATGCCACAATTTATTCATAATGGTCCTGGCGATACGATGTTGCTACATATTGAAAGGGAGTTGTCGCACTGTTCATCATTTACCTTTGCTATCGCATTTATAACGGAAGGTGCACTGACGTCACTGAAGGTAAAATTGGCTGATTTAGCAACTAAGGGTATTCGTGGTCGAATCTTAACCTCTACATATTTGAACTTTAACTCTCCAAAAGCGTTTCAAGAATTGAGAAAATTAGATAACGTGGATGTACGAATTGCTGAAAATAATAACTTTCATGCTAAGGGCTATATTTTTGATCATGATGCCCAACACTATCAGTCTGCTATTATTGGAAGCTCTAACCTAACAGAGCAGGCTCTAATGAATAACTACGAATGGAATATCAAATTTACTTCTTATGATAACGGCTCAATTACAGAAAAATTAATTCAAGAAGTTGAACTGGCTTGGAAACAAGCAACACCATTAACCTCAGATTGGATCACAATTTATTCTGAGAATTATCAACCAGTTGTCCGAGCTAAATCAAATGCAAATAAGATTATTTCAGCAAATAAAATAACGCCAAACGCTATGCAACGTGAGGCACTGAATAACCTATCGGAGATTCGAAATAGTGGTGCCAAACGAGCACTGATTATTTCAGCAACTGGTACTGGTAAAACTTATCTAGGAGCTTTTGATGTCGCTAATTTTCAGCCTAAAAAATTTCTATACATTGTACATCGAGAACAAATTCTTGATAAAACCATGGACAGTTTTCGGCAAGTGTTAAGTGATGAACCAGAAGATTCCTTTGGGAAAATTTCTGGAACGCATCGGGACATGGACGCTAAATACACTTTTGCAACCATTCAAACTTTATCTAAACGGAGTTGTCTTACACAACTTAATCCAGAGGAATTTGATTATATTTTAGTTGATGAGGCTCATCGAATTGGTGGTGAAACCTATCAACGAGTTCTTAATTATTTTCAACCTGAATTTTTATTAGGTATGACTGCCACGCCAGAACGGATGGATGATTTTAATCTATTCGAAATGTTTGATCATAATGTTGCCTATGAAATTCGTTTGCAGAAGGCACTAGATGAAAAGATGCTGTGCCCATTTCACTATATTGGAATAACGGATTATGAAAAAGATGGTGTAGTTAGCGATGATACCAGTTCGCTGAAATGGCTAGTATCCGATGAGCGAGTGGATTATATCATCAAACAAACGACATATTATGGCTATTCCGGAGATTGTTTACACGGCCTTATTTTCTGTAGTCGTAAAGATGAAGCCTACGAATTAGCTGACCTTATGAGTAAACGAGGTTATCCAAGTAAGGCACTCACTGGGGAGACACCTCAATCGAAACGAGATGAGGTTGTTGATGAATTGGAACAAGGAAAAATTAAATACATTATTACTGTTGATGTTTTCAATGAAGGTATTGATATTCCTTGTGTCAATCAAGTCGTTATGTTAAGAAATACACAGTCCAGCATAGTCTTTATTCAACAACTAGGACGTGGATTGCGGAAGGCTAACAATAAGTCATACGTGACGGTGATTGATTTTATCGGTAATTACAAAAATAACTATTTAATTCCAATTGCACTTACGGGTGACAAGTCCCGTAGCGCTGACAAAGCGCGTGATGATTTGGAAGTTAGACAAATTTCAGGTGTATCAACGGTTAACTTCTCAGAAATAGCTAAAGAAAGAATTTACCAGTCGATTAATCATACAAGCTTAGATGGTTTGACGGTTCTGCGAGACGATTATAAGAATCTGAAGCACCGATTAGGTCGTGTACCATTACTGTGTGATTTTCAAAAATCTGAAAAAGTTGATTGCACGGTATTTGCTGATAAATGTCAGAATTACTATCATTTTCTACTTAAAATGAAAGAAGACGTACATCTTACTGCAGGCCAAGAGGCTATTCTTAGTTTTGTTTCGATTGAATTAATGAATGGAAAACGCAGTGTGGAATTGCTTTTATTGAATGAGTTGATTAAACATCATGGGATATTTGCTAAACGTAATCTTAAAACTTTGATGACTAAACAACAAATCTTCTATAATACAGATGTATCTCGGTCAGTTGAACGTGTACTCTCACTTGAATTTTTCCAGAAGGCTGCGAAAAAGAAGTATGGTAATGAACCGGTTGTTTTAATTGAAGATGGTATTTATCAATTAAATACAAAGATTATTGATTGGCTGGAGAATGACGCATTGTTTAATAGTTTACTAACGGATGCAATTCATGTGGGCATAATAAGAGCTAATAAGTACAATCAAGATGAGCAATTTACTTTGTATCATCGCTATAATAGAAAAGATGTTTGTCGGCTATTATGTTGGGATAGCGATACTAGTTCAACAATTTATGGTTATCGAGTAAGAGACCATGAATGTCCAATTTTTGTGACCTATGCTAAGTCGGATCAAATTGATTCGAGTATTAATTATCAAGATCGGTTTATTAATGCTGATACTTTTCAATGGTACACACGGCATAATGTGAAGCTAGATTCAAAAGAAGTTACGAATATTAAGGATAGTCAAACGACTATTCGATTATTCATTAAAAAGAACGATGATGAAGGAAAAGGTTTTTATTACTTTGGTGAAGTACAGGTTAAAGAAACAGAGCAACAAGAGTTCCAGGTTAAAGATGATAAAGTTGAGCCAATTGTACGGATGATTTTACAGTTGGATGATAGTGCTCAATATGATAAGTATTTGTTGTTTGAAAAGTAATTTGACTAGGATGGCACAATATTTTAAGTTTGTAAAAAATGAAGTATATTTTCTAATGTTAAAGAGATCGATCCGAGATAATGAAAGGAAGTATACTCAGCGTTAATCAAGGTTCGAAATGAATGTTATTGGAGCTAACACACATTGCCTGTTGGGGTTAGAGCTATATCTATTTAATGAGTTACATGAAAATTATGCTAAGTAAAAACGAGACCACAGTAATCGTGATCTCGTTTTGTTTATCGCTTTTCAATACGACATAATGTATATCCGGTAGCTTTGGCTTTTGTTAGGGATATCTGTTTAATGTGATGATGAGCTCGCGTTAAGCCCCAACAATGTTTGTTATAGTGGTACTTTTTTCCATGACGAGGAGCAATCCACACTATAGCTGCTGCGTCAGTAGTCTTGGGAACAACCACTGAAGTAGCAAGACTAGTTGAAGTAGAGACTAGTAGGGTAATAACAATACGGGTGATAATTTTTTTCATTGTTTAGCTCCTAAATATTTTTAGTGAAAGGATTATAATAGAATAATTAATTAGGCTTTTCAAGAATGCATATTTTATCATATCATAAATTTTTAAATAATATACAATTATTTTTTCATTTAAAAAATTTCATCAGTGAGTTTGTTTGCTAAACAATGTAAGTTATTGGCAATTAAAATTAACTATATTTACATATATGTACAAAACGCTATAGATCTCATGGATAGTTGAATGTATAGTAATATTAAAGACTGGACGTTAATGAGGTATATTTTTGATAGCTAAGCGTTAGGTGAATTGGTCTTTAATTATATAAAAAGTGAGGCTTGTTTGTTATGTATCTGGATCCTGAATCAAAACCAATTTCAGAGATTTTTCCGATTGAAGGAGAAAAACAATATAAAATTCCCATATACCAACGTAATTATTCTTGGAGCACTCAAAATATTGAGGACCTTTTTGATGACATAAATTCGGAGAATGCTGGATATTACATAGGTAATTTATTAGTCACTGCTGATAAGGAAAACAAAGATTATTTTGAAGTTGTTGACGGTCAACAACGGTTAACGACAATTTCGCTCTTCTTTCTTGCAATTTACGAAACTGCAGAAAAAATGTTGCATGACGAAAATTCGTCTGAAAACAACGAGATCGCAAAAGATATTGGATCTCTTGAAATGGATATCAGTCGTAAGTTGGAGATGCCTGATCAAACACCCAGAGTAAAATTACTTTTACCAGATAAAGAAATCTATGAAAACTACTTTGGCATAATGCACGACAAGACCAAGGGTAAGTACGGAAATTATACTTTTGCAAAGCGCTATAAATTTATTGTTGAGTTATTTCAAAATGAATTTAATACTTTTGCTGATTTGAAAAAATTCTTCAATCAATTAAATGCCGTTGAGGTGTTATTTATTAAAGTTGGGGATATTTCGGATGCATTTAATGTATTTTCATCATTGAATGGTAAAGGTATGCCACTAACAATGATTGATTTATTAAAGGCTCAATATCTAAAAACGGCTACAGATTCTATTGATCCTGAAGCAGCATCAGATTCTTGGGATAAATTAATTGCTGTATTTTCTAATGAAGATTCTCAAGTTCAATCGTCTGAAGTTACTCGTTTTCTCTTGAATTGCTATGATACGTTTGAGGGAAATGGGAAATCATCAATAACTAAAGGTAAGGCATTGAGACTTTACGAAAAAGTTTTTGATGCTAAGGGCTATGAATATATTTATGAGTTAACCAGATATGCTAAAATTTATTCACATATTTCTCCCCGAATAGTGACTGATGAAGATCAGCAATTTGGCGAAGAAAATGATAATCTATTAAATAGCCTTGGCCGATTGGATGATTCTCAAGCCTACCCATTAATTTTATTTACATTGAATCTTTATTTGAACAAAGCTATTAGTTCCAAGGATGTGCACGATGTCTTACATGAATTAATCAATTTCTTTGTACGACGGAATATAATTTTAAGACCTAAAGCATCAAATTTAAGAGCTAAGATTCTAGAAATTATTAGAAATTATACTGCCAGTGAAGATGAGGGCCTTCCAAATTTGGTTGCTCGCAGCTTACAGTCGATTAGTGCTTCAGATGAAGAATTTAGACTAGCACTTAATAAACCAGTTTATGATGTTTCACCGCAGACAGTTAGATTTATCTTGATTAGTTTAGAGAGAAAGTATGGACAATACTTTAATAAACAAAATCCAGATTCCTTGGATCAAACGCGTCCTACGAAAAGTGGTAGAAAATTACCAATATGGACGTTAGATCACATACTTCCAGAAACCAATAATTTAAAGCATGGTTGGAAGCAGATGATTTCACCAGGAAATGAAGAGGAAGCCAAACATCTTCAGCAAGAAAATATGCATCGAATTGGAAACTTAACTTTAACCGGTTATAACCCAGAGATGAGTGATAGGGAGTTTATTTATAAAAGAGACTACCAGCCCGATAATTCTAAAAATTATTTGGGACTTAGGACGCCATTATTTCTAAATCAATCTATTGCTGATCCAGATAAAACCATTGAGCAAAAAGATGAATGGACAATTAAAGATATCGACAGAAGAACGTTGTATTTAACTGATAAGGTTATTGCAAGTTTTCCTATGTTTGATAATTCTAAGGACTAATTATTTAATTGGACAAATATTATAATCTAGATGATCTTTATAGTAGTTAGTAAAAAATAAGCGCACTTTTCTTGAAGCTGTGATATAAATTTAAATAGTTCTTTGTCAAACATCCTAAAGTAAGAAGCATCAAGATTGTGACAACGATCTTGATGCTTCTTTTACTATACTTGAATTGAAGTCATCAACTCTCATGGAATATAAATTCCGAATGCTAAATTGGCCCATCAACACACAGTGAATAATTAAGTTTAGGATGTGCTAAAGTATGTATAGAATAAAAAGATAGGTTGGCTAAAATATGACTTATATAGATTATCATCAACTAAAAATGTCAAAATATGGGTTACCAGCTTGGGATGGGTTAATTGCTCCAGCCATAGAAATTGGATTACAAAAAGAGGATTGGCATATTAAAGAGTTAAAAACAGCAGTTGCTGATGCGTTAAATCTTCCTGATAAGTTGAGAAACTTAACTTATGAAAAATTCCCTGATACTAGTATTATCGTTGATCGTGTAGGATGGGCACTTTCTGAAGGTGCTAATTCTGGTGTGTTTATTAGACCACGTCGAGGTATATATAGAGTTACTGAATTAGGTAAGCATCTTTTTGAACAATATGGCTATCAGTTAGATGGCAAAATAATTCATAGTCAGCCTCAATACGTTGCACATCAAAAAGAGGTCAAAGAGAGGAAAGAGGCAAAAAAAACTAACACTCTCAATAATCCAGAATTTAAAGCAGAAGAATTACATGAAAATAATGGGTCAACCTTTATTGCAAAAGAGATCGAAAAACAAATTGATAATTATAATGGCACTGTGGCTGATAACTTACTAAACAGGATTCGTGAAGCAGAACCTCAATTCTTTGAACGTTTGGTGGTGGATTTGTTAGTTAAAATGGGCTATCAGGGTGTTAATGGTAATGCGATTGTGACATCACAGAGCCATGATGGTGGAATTGATGGTGTTATTAATCAAGATCCATTGGGAACAAGTACGGTATACTTACAGGCAAAAAGGTATCAAGCAAATAATAGGGTACAGCGTCCAGGTATTGAACAGTTTTATGGAGCTTTAAATCGGCTGCATGCTGACCGTGGTGTATTTATCACTACATCCAGTTTTTCTAAGCAAGCAGTTCAAACGGCAAAGAGTTTTTCAATTGTTTTAATTGATGGATTGAAATTAACTAATTTAATGCTTCAATATCGTGTAGGTGTTGAGGCAAAATATCATTTTGATTTATTTACTGTGGATGAAGATTATTTTGATTCCGATGAAATGTAACGAATCATCTAGCTTTTGTAAAAGGTAGTTACATGTTTAATAGGCGCTCCAATATTACGTATTTTCAAGTAATGTTGAAGCGCTTTTTATAATCGTGGACTAAATAGTAATAGGTCAGTTAAATACTTGAAATTTTTAATAATTCACATATAAAAATTGAGGTTTAAAAATATTTAGTCCCCCAAATTATAAATTTACCTCACAAAAAAAGAGCCAACAGGCAAACTTGCCCATCAACTCCTCAAATCAATCTTCTAATATCTATCTACTTCGTCAATCTCCGACTAACCACATTCCCGATAGTTTGAATGATCTGCACCAGGACAATTAAAATCACGATGGAGGTATACATAATATCAGGTTGGTAGCGTTGGAAGCCGTACTGATAAGCAATGTCACCAAGGCCACCAGCACCAACTAGTCCAGCCATGGCGGTTGCACCAATTAAACCGATGGTGGCTAACGTTAAGCCGCGGATGATGCCGCTGCGTGCTTCACGCAGCAGTACGCGGGAAATAATTTTATAATTACTGATCCCCATTGATTGGTAGGCCTCGATAATGCCGGGGTCCACGTCCAGAATGGAAGATTCAATCAACCGTGCTAAGAAGGGCGCACAGTAGACTACCAATGGTAAGATCACACCCCGAATGCCAATGGTCGTGCCCACTAATAGGCGGGTGATCGGTAAGATCAGGAACAATAAGATGATGAATGGCAGTGACCGGAGGATGTTAACGATGGTTTCCAAAGTGGCGTGCAGCGTTGCATTTGGATACATCCCGTTAGCGTTGGTTTCAACCAGCAGAATGCCTAGCGGAACACCGATGATAATCGTGATAATCAGGGTAATGATCGTCATTGTCAGCGTATCAGATAATCCGTTGACAATGGTGTTTCCCCATTCAGCTATAAAATTCGACAATCTATCCAACCTCCTCTACGATGACGCCCTTATCTCTGAGATACTGAATCTCTGCATCGTACTGATCATTGTTTTCAATCGAAATCACTAACTTACCATATGGCTGTTCCTTTAAATACTCGATGGAACCAGCCATAATGTTTGGCTCAACGCCGAACTGTTTGGTGAGCTGCGCAATCACCGGAATAGAAGCCTCGTTACCGATAAACTTGATTAGCAGCACGTGATTGTGTTTCTGCGTCTCAGCCAGCAATGACGCTGGCACACCAGCAAGGTCGTTAGAACCCAAGAACTGGCGGGTGACTTCCTGCTTCGGACCGGTGAAGACGTCAATGGTTCGGCCTTGCTCAACGACATTACCGGCCTCCATGATGGCAACCTTGTCACAGATGCTTTTAACCACATCCAATTCGTGAGTAATGATGAAGATGGTTAAACCTAACTTTTGATTGATATCTTTTAGCAGGTCCAAGATGGAACTAGTGGTTTCCGGATCCAGCGCACTGGTTGCTTCATCGGACAGCAAGATAGTTGGTTCATGCGCTAAGGCCCGGGCCACGGCTACCCGCTGCGACTGCCCGCCAGAAAGCTGAGACGGGTAGCTGTTACGACGATCCCATAGACCAACGATCTTCAAATACTTTTCCGCTCGTTGTTGAATTTCGTCCTTAGGAATTTTTTCGAGCTTCAAAGGAATCGTAATGTTTTGGTAAATGGTGGCCGTTTTCAACAAGTTGTAATTTTGAAAGATCATGCCGATCTTATGCCGTAACTGTGCTAAGGGTTCCTTCTTTAATTGCGTAATATCTTGATTATCAACTTTGACAGAGCCCTCAGTCGGTGTTTCCAGGCCGTTGATCATCCGTATCAAGGTACTTTTACCAGCACCGGAATAACCAATGACGCCGAAAATCTCCCCACGATCAACTGAGATCGACACGTCATGAACCGCATGGACTTCCTTGGTAGTAGCAGTACCCTTGAAGGTTTTGCTGACGTGTTTAAATTCAATTAATGGTGCGTTTGAATTTTCTACCATTGTGCAACCACTGCCCCTTTAAATTTCTTGTTGATGTAGTTTTTGATCGTCTTAGATTGGTAGTACTTCTTAACTTGTTTGATGACTTTGTCGTTCTTGTGTCCCTTTTGAACGACGAAGTAGTTAGCGTATACGTTATGCTTTAATGGTTCGTGAGCTAACGCAGTGTTGAGGTAAATATGGTTGGCCAACGCAAAGTTACTGTTGATCGCGGCAACCGTAATATCATTTAATTGCTTAGGTAATTGTGAAGCATCGAGTTCATAGACCTTGAGGTGTTTAGGGTTAGAAACAATGTCTTTCTTAGTGGCTTTTTCGCCAGCACCCTTACGTAACTTGATCACACCATTCTTCTGGAACAGTTCCAGGGCACGGGTCTCGTTAGCGGGATCGTTAGGGACGGCAATCTTGTCGCCGTTCTTAAGGTCCTTTAAGTTCTTGATGGACTTGGAATAGAGACCCATGGGAAGGGCAATGGTCTTAAAGGCTTTGTCGAACTTATAGTTCTTGTCGTGTTCCTGTTGCGTTAAGAACTGACCAGTTTGGTAAGAGTTAGCACCGATATCGCCGGAAGACAGTGCTGAGTTTGGTGTGTTGTAATCGGTAAAGGAACGCACGGTGATCTTCAGCCCATCTTTAGCGGCTAATTTTTTCACTTGGTCTAAGATCTGTTCGTGAGGGCCGGCGGTAACACCAATGGTAATTTTCTTGGTGTTCAGTTGCTTACTTGAACTGTTACCGCAAGCGGCTAACGTCACGCTGGTGGCTAAGACTAATCCTGCAAGACCTAATAATTTTAAAATTCGATGCTTCATGTTAAATTCCCCCTATTTTTTGCTTAAAACGTTGTTGGCGTGTTCGGCTAAATGAACAACGTCGCGTAAGAAGTCATGAGTAACGGCGTTGTAACCGTGTTTTTTACCCAATTCGTAAACGTAACCGTTGATATAATCGACTTCTGTTGGCCGATTCTTGCGAATATCCTGAAACATTGATGAATAGTGGTTTGGCGTTAAATCGCGAGTTTCGTGATAAATTAACTCGGTGGCTTCTTCCTTAGTCTGAATCGGCTTGATGCCAGCTGCGTCAAAGACCGCGTAATCTTCAGCAACCAACTTATCGACCAGTGTCGGTGCAATATCAGCAGCGATAAATTGACCTTGCTTCAGCTTGAACATTGAACTTAAGGTGTTGACGACTGAGTTATAAATGATCTTAGTTAATAGCGTACCGATGAAGTTAGTAGTCAGCTCGGGGTTTGTCCCGGCAGCGGCCCATTCTTTAACGACTTGGTGCGTGAAATCATCTGGTTTTTCAGTTTGGTTGACCAGGTGAAGCGAACCAGCATGTTTTTTACCGATGAAGTCCACGTCGCCAGGTTTAGTAAGAACAGTACCGATCATGGCCGTTCCGGCGATCACGTATTTTGGATCAAAGTATTGGTTGATCTTTTCGATGTGACCCATGCCGTTCATCAGTGTGATGGCGTATTGACCCTTTTTGAAGAAGTGCGCGCAACGGGTTAACATTTCCTGCAGGCCCATTTGCTTGCACATGATGATGTAGGCATCTGGGTTACCTTTATAATCTTCAGGGTAGTCAATGTTGATGTTTTCCAGGTGACGACCTTCACCGTCACGAGAAACATAAACGCCGCCTTGCTTCTTAATGGCTTCTACTTGGGGATCCCAATCATCAACGAAATCAACTTGCTGACCCGTTTGCTTAAGTAAAATCCCAAAACGAAGACCCATAGCACCTGAACCTAATACTGTATAATGCATCTAACCCACATCCTCATCAAAATTTTTAAAAAATGAACCGCTCATGAGTGACCAAATAAAAAGTCCCTGCATTGCATAATATATGCAACACAGGGACGATTGGTTAACCGTGGTACCACCCAGATTACTAGTCAATGACTAGTCTCTTGAACACAGATAATGTTCGGGATTATATCGTATCCTCACGAATTATTGGCTTTCACCGCAAATTAAACTCCGAGCTCATCTTCTGCATCATTCAATCACCCGTTCTCACCAACCGGGGCTCTCTTGAAATTAAAGGGTGCGTACTCTTCTCATCAACGTTTCATTTTTTAATATGCTTGAATACTAACAGGTAATAAATAAATTGTCAAATGGGGTTTGAACTTCGTATTACCTGATGCATCGGAATAATATAGTAGAAAACGTTAAAAAGAAAAATTAAAAATTAAATTTTAAAATGAGAGCTATCACATTAGTTCTCATAATGCTAAATTAATTTGGGGCAGGTTTTGTCGCGGATTAACACACCTTAAACACTATTTTCGAGCATCAATGTGGTAAAAAAGGTTTGACAAGCTCAAATACACACGTTATATTTAACCCAAGTTACAAATCGAAGGAGGATCAACAATGACAACCCATTCATTTAAAGCTCAAATGCAAAATACTTGTTGTCAAACGTCGCGCGAACTGCGATGTTTGGCCTGTTAAGCATTGACTTTTAAAGGGGTATTGTTGATTTAACCTAAAAGTCTCTGTTCCAGGTGGAACGGAGTCGAAGAGCGCGCAAATTCTGAAAGAGGAATTTGGCGCTCTTTTTCTATCTAGAGCGTGGAACAAAACGGGTTGATGGTGGCGTGTAAGGGCGGGCTGGGAAAAATCCCGGGTTTGGATTTATCCCAGTTCGCCCTTACACATAACCATCAGTTTTGTGGAACGCGTTTCAGCGTGGAGGCCTAAAAAGGACTTTACGTCTTAAGAAAATCAGCAATCCCCCCAATCCAAGATCACAAGCACAATCAATCAGGGAAGGGGACCACTCAAAAATGCTAATTAAAACAATTCAGCAGCTCATCGGCAACACGCCGTTGATCCACCTGCAAATTAAAGTGCCGAAACACTCGCACATTTACGCCAAACTGGAAATGTTCAATCCGGGAGGCAGCATCAAGGATCGGCTCGGTCAGTACATGATTCAAGATGGTATCGATAAGGGTAAAATCAACGCGACGACCACCATCATTGAGCCAACCGCCGGCAACACCGGCATTGGCGTCGCACTGGCGACCCAGGAACATCATTTACCAACGATTTTAGTCGTACCAGAAAAGTTCAGTTACGAAAAACAGACCCTCATGAAGGCGCTGGGTGCCAAACTGATCAATACGCCGTCTGAAGATGGCATCAAAGGGGCAATCAAAAAAGCTCGGGAAATAGCGGCTGAAACACCTAACAGTTACGTACCTATGCAGTTTGAAAATCCGGCGAACCCGGCTGCTTATTACCACACCTTGGCACCTGAGCTGATTCAAGATCTCGATCAGCCCATCGACGCGTTCGTTGCCGGTGCCGGTTCTGGCGGGACCTTTGCCGGAATTGCGAAGTATCTAAAAGAACAGAATTCCAATACTCAGTCGATTGTCGTTGAACCAGAGGGCTCGATCCTTAATGGCGGGCCGGAACATCCGCACAAAACGGAAGGCATCGGAGTTGAGTTCATTCCACCATTTTTCAAAAATGTGCAGATCGACCAGACGCTGACGATTTCGGATGCGGATGCTTTCAAGTACGTTCGGCAAATGGCTGCCCAGCAGGGATTATTTATCGGTAGTTCCTCCGGTGCGGCACTGGCGGCTAGTTTAAAGGTGGCGGAACAACTACCCGAAAACAGCACGATCGTTACCGTTTTTCCGGACAGTTCAGAACGATACATGAGCGAAAACATTTATCAAAAACCATAAAATTAAAGAGGAGACTTTAAAATGAAATTTGAAACGAAACTATTACACGGCGGCATTAGTGAAGATCCTTATACGGGCGCAACTTCCATTCCCATCTACATGGCATCCACGTTCCATCAAACCAAGATTGGTGAATCTAAGTACGAGTATTCCCGTTCTGGTAACCCCACTCGTGAGGCCGTTGAAGCCCTGATTGCGGACCTTGAAGGCGGCACCCAAGGCTTTGCGTTTGCGTCCGGTTCAGCCGCCATTGATACGGTCTTTTCAATGTTTAGCGCAGGCGATGATTTCATTGTCGGCAATGACGTTTACGGCGGGACGTTCCGTTTAATTAACACGGTACTGAAGCGGTTTGGGATGACCTTTACAGTTGTTGATACCCGGGATCTGGCGGCTGTTGAAGCAGCAATTAAGCCGACGACTAAGGCCATTTATCTGGAAACACCGACGAATCCTTTGCTACGGGTAACGGATATCAAAGCTGTTGCTGATCTGGCTCGTGACCATGGCCTGTTAAGCATTATTGATAACACGTTCAGTTCGCCTTACGTTCAGCGGCCTCTGGAACTGGGTGTGGACATTGTGTTGCATTCAGCTTCGAAATATCTGGGTGGTCACTCCGATGTGATTGCTGGTGTAGTGGTCACGAAGGATACCAAGCTGGGTGACAAAATCGGCTATCTTCAAAATGCCATTGGTGGTATTTTGGCACCGCAGGAAAGTTGGTTACTGCAACGGGGAATGAAGACGCTGGCGATTCGGATGCAGGCGCATTTGGCCAATGCTAAGGCGGTCTTTAACTACCTGTCTGATCAACCAGCAGTGGCTAAAATCTACTATCCGGGCGATCCGAACAACCCAGATTATGAGGTTGCTAAAAAACAGATGCATCACGGCTATGGTGCCATGATTTCCTTTGAATTGCAGTCTGGACTTGACCCTAAGAAGTTCGTGGAAAATCTCAAAGTGATCACCTTGGCAGAAAGTCTGGGGGCGTTGGAATCTTTGATTGAGATTCCAGCACTCATGACTCATGGGGCTATTCCGCGTGATATTCGGCTCAAGGATGGTATCAAGGATGAGTTGATACGACTTTCTGTAGGTATTGAAGATGAAAAGGACTTACTAGCTGATTTAGACCGTGGTTTCAAGGCTGTACAAAGGAGCTAATACCATGTGGCAAACACCGCGAGCCATCCTCAAGCGTGATCCGGCAGCCCATAGTCTACTGGAAGTCATTCTGACTTATCCCGGCGTTCGGGCACTGTTTTGGCATCGGATTGCCCATTTTCTAAATGCCCGTCACCACTATGTTTTAGCAAATGTGCTGAGCCAGCACGCGGCTAAAGTTACTGGGATTACCATTGATCCAGCTGCTCAAATTGGCCAACGGTTTTTTATTGACCATGGTATCGGTGTTGTGATTGGCGCTACTGCCATTGTTGAAGACGATGTGACTATTTTGCACGGGGTCACACTGGGTGCACGGAACGGCGTGAGAAATGGCAGGCGTCACCCAATTGTTAAACGCGGGGCATTTATTGGTGCTAACGCACAGTTGCTAGGCCCAATCGTGATTGGAGAAGGGGCTAAAATCGGTGCTGGTGCAGTTGTTTTGAAAGACGTACCAGCACACTGCACGGCAGTCGGTAATCCAGCGCGATTGATTCGAAAAACGCTGACGGTCATGTCCTTGGATCCTGACGAAAAACCGGCTAAAGTAAAGCGTGCCTAATAGGTCTTATCATCGAAATCCCATAAAAATTTAATCTTAGCATTGACAGTCTTTAGATACTGTTTAATAATGATAATTAAAAGTTATATGTTATCAATGCATAAACAGGGTTAGGGGACGATTCCTTCTTGTTCCGTTTGTGGACTGGAAGAAATTTATTTGATTAAACTTTGAGTAGGGAATGGTATATTATGACAAAGATTTTAGCTTACAACGTACGGATTGATGAACAGCCATTTATTGATCAATGGTCAAAAGAACATGGTGTTCAGGTTGACAGTATTCCAGAAGAATTGCATGACGATACGGTCGATAAGGCCAAGGGTTACGATGGTGTTGATTTTAAGCAACGGACCGTTGTTACCCAGAACCCGGCGTTTTATCAGAAATTAGCCAGTTATGGCATCACGCAATTGTCAGCTCGTTCTGCTGGTATCGATACGGTGAATTTAAAGTGGGCGAAGGCCAACAATTTGCGGGTGACGAATGTGCCATCATATTCGCCAGAAGCGGTGGCAGAAATGGCGTTAACGCAAACTATGCAGCTGATTCGCCACATTCCTCAATTCAATGACCGGCTCAGTGATAGCAATTACGTTGTGCTGGGTCTGCGTTCCACTGAACTAACAGAATTAACGGTAGGGATTATTGGCGTTGGCCGAATCGGCGGTAAGCTCGCACGGATTTTTCATGCGCTGGGTGCAACGGTGATTGGTAACGATCTGCGGGCACCTCGCGAAGATTTACGTGGCATTATGACTTACGTCAGCAAGGAAGAACTCTATAAACGGGCTGATATTATTTCCGTGCACGTTTGGGGTGGCGATGATAACTTCCATTTGATCAACGACAAAGCCTTTGCTCAAATGAAGCCAACTGCTTACTTCATCAATGATTCTCGTGGTCCAGTTGTGGATACGCAGGCCTTGATCAAGGCTTTAAATCAGCAAAAAATCGCTGGCGCTGCACTCGACGTTGTGGAAGATGAAACTAAAATCTTCAATCAGAAATTCGAAGGGGCAACACCGGTCGATCACTATAATCAACTGAAAAAAATGACGAATGTGCTGCTGACACCTCACGTGGCATTTTTCACTGACCATGCGGTTAAAAACATGGTGATGCAGTCGCTGGATGATACATTGGCGATTATTACTGGCGGGAAGAGTGAGCATGAATTTTAGAGAGCATTGAGCAACTCGGGTGATTCCAGAATATAAGACCCAAAAAGGAGTTTCCTGGTTTTGGGAAACTTCTTTTTGGGTCTTATATGGCCGGAATCAGAGTTGCGAAACGCGTTTCAGCTAGATAACAGTAATGCTGTGGACTATAAAGGGGAGTTTCCTGATCTTGGGAAACTTCTTTTTTAGTCTTATATGGCCGGGATCAGAGTTGCGAAACGCGTTTCAGCTAGATAACAGTAATGTTGTGGACTATAAAGGGGGGCTTTGTTTTGGAAAACCTCTTTTTGCAGTTCTAAGGGAGGGAGTTAGTCTGCGCACTTGCTTTAGTTACTTTCTTCTGGCGAATATTAAAGCGGGATTGGTCTATTAAGTACACGAGATATTGTTCATAATTTTGGTGATAAGAAAGCCATTCATTTATCGATCACTGGATCAAAAACCATTCTAAGTTAGTTTGATGCATATATGTTTGGAACAGTATAATGAAATTAAGTCATCATTAGGAGGAATATTTTGAACACAAACGTTGCACATCAGTCACGAAGAGCCATCGGTTTCGCTATTCTATCCGCAGCTTTGTACGCATTATACCCACCAATCGCCAAGGTCTTAGTGGTATCAGCGCCACCAGCAATTCTAGCTGCTTTGTTGTATCTTGGAACAGGAATCGGTATGACAGCATTATTCCCACTGATTCACCACACAAAAGCAGGGCAACAAGAAGTTTCACTTAGTCGGGCTGATATTCCTGCTCTGGTAGTTGTTATCATTACCAATATTTTTGCTGGCGTCTTAATGAATGTTGGGATTAAATTAACATCTGCCGGAAATATCTCTTTGTTGAGTAATTTTGAAATCGTGGCGACAACTTGCTTGGCACTGGTCTTTTTTCATGAACACGTTAGTCATAGGTTAGCTTGGGCAATTGGAATTATTACAGTCGCTAGTCTTTTATTGAGCGTAAATGATGTTCGCCAGTTCAGTTTTTCTTGGGGAGCTATCTTTGCTATTCTTGCGACAATTTGCTGGGGCTTTGAAAACAACTTGACTCGGGTGTTATCGGATAAAGATCCACTCCAAATAGTGATCGTTAAAGGTTGGGGTGTGGGCCTTGGCAGCATGGTTGTATCAGTATTTTGGCAGGAGAAATGGCCGACTTTGGGGCCTACCCTGATATTATTATTACTGGGTTTCTTTGCATTTGGTGTTAGCATCTACTTTTATATCTTGGCGCAACGTTATATTGGTGCTGCAAAGACGAGTGCGTATTATGCAGTTTCCCCGTTTATTGCTGTTTTGATTTCGATAGTATTCTTACATGAAAGCTTGTCTATTCACTTTGTGATTGCTTTGCTTTTGATGGTTTGGGGAAGCTATTTAATTACGAGAGACACGCTACAATCTTAAAAACTAAGGCTTCTTAATATGAAATAATAAACGAACTGACTGATAATTGTTTTATACATCAAGGTTAATTTTAAACTGGTGAAAGTGTAAAATAACATGGATTAAACATATATTTACCTTGCTAAATCACATATCACATGATATTACGTGGGTAGTATCAATGTGATGATTGGTAAAGCGGAATTTAAAGGGCGCTCTGTTTAAATATCTTAAAGTAGAAGTATCAAAATTACGATGGTAGTTTTGATACTTCTTTTGTATACTTAAATTGAGGTCGGGGCCGGCTATCCTCGTGAGCTTTTAACTCGATTGGTTTTCGTCGACTTGATTGTAGCGTAGGACGGTATGTTCCTATGGTGTGAAAAAAATAGTGCTGACGATTTCTCATCAACACTAAATGCAGTTCACTATTTCTTTTTCAATTCTTTTAAAGCCTTCAAAGCGACTTCTTTATAAACGTCATCCATCACTAAGAACTGGCTGAGTTCAACGTATTCGTTCATCTTGTGCGCGTTCTCCCAGTCACCAGAACCCAACACGATGATTGGAAATTGGTTTTCTGCTTTCCGGTACTCTGAAGCATCAGTAGCGCCGTGAATGACCTTCAATTCAACTTCGTGATTGAGAGCCTTGCTGGATTCGGTCTGCGCCAATTGAACCAGTGGGTCTTCTTTATCGGTGACCATTGGATCAAAGGACATATCCACATTGAAGGAGAGGTCAGCACCGGGGGCAGAACTCAAACCACGGGTGATCATGTTTAACCGTTTGATGACGGCGCCGTTACCAAATTCAGGTGTGGCGCGGATGTTACCTTGCAGTTCCGCGTGACCGGGAATCGTGTTCACTTGATCGCCACTGTTGAAGATGGTGATGCTGTGAACCAGTGGGCCGACTTCCTTGCTGGGCTTTACATCGGTAAACAGGTCCGCTTCGGCATTCACAAACTTGACCAAGTTAGTCAAAGCGTTCACGCCTTGTTCTGGAATGGAACTGTGAACGGGTGTGCCTTCTGAAGTAACGGTGTAATTTAGCGACCCATTGTGGGCGTATACCACGTCTCCGCTAGTTGGTTCACCGATGATCATGCCGTCAACGTCATCGACCTCACCCTGTTCAGTCAACTGTTTAGAACCAGCAGCACCGTATTCTTCGCCAACCGTTGCTAATAGACGGATACGGCCGGGAATCTTAGTTTTGCTGTCTGCTAGGTCGATCATAGCGATGACCATGGCAGCCAAATTACCCTTCATATCAGCACTGCCACGACCGTAAAGGCGGTCACCGTGGATCTCAGCTGACAACGGGTCGTGTGCCCAGTCATCTAAATCGCCAAAACTGACAGTATCCATGTGGCCGGCAAAGGCAAAGACGGGTTTGGCGTCTGGCTTGCCAAGTTCAGCAATCAGGTTATTGCGCCCCTTAGACGTTTCAACTTGCTTGACCGTGATGCCGTGATCCGTGAGTAGCTTTTCTAAGTAATCTGCGACCTTTTTTTCATGATCGTTAGCCGAATCAATTTGCACCAAGTGCGTTAGGATGTCAATTTTATTTTGTTTATCCATGGTGACCTCCACTTTCATTTTCAGACTTATACTATAAGTATAGACTTTTTTACTTCACTTGTCCCTTTTATGGCTTTGTTGGTCATGTATGAAAGAGCTTTGAAATGCGATAGTGACGGCCTTTAAATGGATTTTCACGGATTTAGCACTGTGGGGCGTAAACTGATAATTTCTTTAAAATTTACTACACTTTTCACTAACTGATTTAGTTAATAAAAAACGCTATTCTAAGCTGAATAGCGTTTTTTATGTTTACTTTGGTTGCTGTGAGGCACTCGTAGTGGTATCGATATTTTCAGGCATCTTGGGTTTGGCGGAAGCGCCCGTTGTGGCATCGGCTGGGTGAGCGGGTTTATTCGGTTTAGACGATGCACCAGAAATAGCGTCAAACGCACCGTTTTCAGACATTGCTAAAATTTGATCAACGTTTGCGGTACATTCCAACGTGCCGAGGTAAGTACCAGCGTCATCGCGCAACGCGTAATAGGTCGTCATGATCTTATGGCCATTTTGCATACTAGGAATGTTTATCGAATCCCGTTTACCAGTTTTAAAGCTTTCGATAAGTGACTTGATGGCGGGTAGGATTTTCGCCGGATGAATTTCTGCTAGTGTTTTGCCAAGTTGATCCTTGGAACGCACGTGATTTCGGTTCGGTTGATCCGAGTACCAGCTAAACCGGTCGTTAGCATCGACTAAGTCCAGTTCAAAGGGAAGAGTCTTAAAGAGTTGCTGCAGTTCCGTCAACGTTAACGTCCCACTGGGAAAGGTGACGTGGGCGTCCTTCATAAATGGCTCATCATCTGACATGTAATCATCCTCCAATATTTAATTGATGTCCTTATTATAGTACGAATCTACTAAAGCTTCAGAAATAGAAACTAAAAGGTCAAATTAGGGCTTGCCAAATGCGAACGTGTGTTTGTATAATGTAACTAATCAAACATATGTTCGAGGTGAGCGTGATGAATTATCAAAAGGAACCGCATGGCGTCTTCTTCTTAATTGATAATAAGTCTTTCTATGCCAGTGTTGAAGCGGTGGCGCGGGGACTTAATCCTCTAAAGGTAACCTTAGTTGTGATGAGCGAAGCCGATAATACCAATGGCGGTCTAGTATTGGCAACGTCACCGGAAGCCAAGTTACGCTATCATCTGCAGGCGAACGTTTCGCGACAGCGAGAAGTGCCGCAGGACCCCCAGTTGATGGTGGTTCCGCCACGGATGAATTTATACATTAAACGTAATTTGCAGATCAATGATATTTTTCGGCGTTTCGTTGCCAATGAGGATTTGATGCCGTATTCGATTGATGAATCGATTCTGGATTTAACGCACTCTTGGCGGTTATTTGGTCAAACACCGCGAGAGGTAGCCGTTCGGATTCAAAAAACCGTCCGCCGGGAACTGGGACTATACACCACGGTTGGGATTGGTGATAATCCGCTGCAGGCCAAGTTAGCGCTGGATCTGTATGCCAAGCACACGCCAGATTTGATCGGTGAGATTCATTACGATACTGTTCCGAAAACCATTTGGCCAGTTGATCAGCTCACCGATGTTTGGAGCATCGGTAAGCGGACTGCTAAACATCTGAATCGCTTGGGGATTCATAACATGTATGAATTAGCTCACGTTGATCCTTATCAGTTAAATGCGGAACTGGGCTTAATGGGCCAGCAGTTATTTGCGCTGGCTTGGGGGATCGACCGGTCACAACTGCGTAAACGGCGAGGACCCAAGAACGCTAGTCTGGGGAACTCGCAGGTCTTGCCGCGAGATTACGTGCAGCAGGTGGAAATCGAAACCGTGATCAAAGAAGTTGGTGAACAAGTGGCTGCTAGACTACGGCATCATCACAAATTAGCGGGCTGTATTTCACTGGGAGTTGGCTTTTCTTACGCTGCTAGTGAGGCGGATGGCCGCAGTGGGTTTCATCAAGAACTGCGGATCGCACCGACTGATCAAAATGCCGTCATTAGCCAAGCGCTGCTGCGAATCTTTCACCAGCATTGGCAGGGGCAGGCAATCCGTAACCTGGCTGTTTACACCAGTCGGCTCAGTCCGGCAACTGGTTTGCAGCTAAACTTTTTTGAACCAGCTAAAAACCAGATTAAGCGGGTAAAAGCAGACCATGTCGTGGATGATATTCGGGACCAGTTTGGGTTTACCAAATTAGTCTATGCTAGCAGCCTCATGCATGGTGGCACAGCCATTAGCCGTGCTTCGCTAGTGGGTGGCCATAACGGAGGTAACGCGTATGAATAATGATTTAAAACTGATCACAACACGGCTGGACGCTGGTTTTAAACGCCAAGACCAGGTCCGCTATCAAGTCGTGATTGCCAATGATCCGTATGATCAAACCTATAATTTCTTTTTGAACTATCAGCATCGCAATCGGCGGTTAAAGTCACATCCGCTGCATTCAGTCCGCAACTATTCACTGACTTATCTTGAACGGCTCATTCAGGGGTTGCGTGCTCATACGCAGCTCAGCTTTGAATTTGTTGGCTTCACAGGTCAGCGCTGGCCGACCAGTCAGCGCCGCATTCAATCCAGGCGATTAAACGATGAGTAAATTATGGCAAATTGACGATGATGCCCTGGTTCAGCGGTTCTTTGACCACGATTATCAAGACCGCGGTGTCGTTAAATGGCAGGGCTTCTACCTGTCAGATCACACGGCAGCGCTGAAAAAACAAGCACGACAAGAAGCGGTGAAACATCCCGCTAAGACGCAGCAATCGCTGGAAGAGATGTCAGTCATTTTGAGTGACGCCTATGCTAATGGAAAGCGCGTTAGCATTCAGGTAAACGACCGTGATTTGAATGGTGAGTTTCGACCTGATTTGGTTGGTAAAGTGATTGGATACAAGGAAGATAAGATTTATTTGGCTGGACAGACCGATGTTTCTATTTTGGATATGAGGCATGTAGAGCGTGGAATCGGCATGTAGAGTGTGGAATCGCTGAGATTGATTCTTGAATGTAACAAGTGTGATAAAATTTAGTAAATTCCAGAATTTAACGCAAATAACCGCTATTTCGATATCGTTTATCGAGATGGCGGTTATTTGTGTTAGTATCTCAGGTCAATTTACATATTCCAAGAGATTCAAGCGAACTGATAGTAAACATTGGGGAACCAGTGCATTTATAGTTCAGATAAAAGACGTTTTGCAACGTAGTAGTACCAATTAACCGCTGGTGCTAAACCGTTATCATCTAACTTTAAATCAGAATGGTGCCAATCAGAATTACCATTACTTCCAACAAAGGCGAAGACGCTTGGAATTCGTTGACTAAAGTAGGCAAAATCTTCACCAGCATTAGAAGGCTGCGGCCGGACTAGCGTTAAGTGTTTTTGTGTTTCATCTTCGACAATTTTTGTTAGCTTGGCATCGTTGTTGACAACGTCTGGGCCTTCAATCCAGTCAATATTTGCTTTAACGCCAAATGATGCGGCTTGACCATTAACAATTTCAATAAACTGCTTCTTAGCCACGTCTCGAGCTTCATGATTAAAGGTTCGGACAGTCCCTTCAAACCAAGCTTTTTCCGGTAAAACATTCCAGGTGTTACCACCATCAATGTGTGTAACTGAAACCACAGCTGTTTTTTGTGGGTCTTCATCACGACTGACAATGGTTTGTAATGCGTTGACCGTACTTGTTAGAGCGATGATTGGATCTTTACCAAATTGCGGCATTGCAGCATGAGTTCCGACACCAGTAAAAGTGACAGTAAATTGATCGACCGCGGCCATTAAACCACCTGGCAATAATCCAATTTCTCCGGCCTTAAGATCAGGCTTATTATGAAAACCGAAAATGGCATCGATGCCTTTAGTACCACCTGCATCAACAACTTCTTGAGCACCCACATGGGTTTCTTCCGCTGGTTGGAAAATAAGACGAATGGTGCCATTCAATGACTTCTTTTCGTCAGCTAATAATTCAGCGGCACCCAGTAGCGATGCCATATGAAAATCATGACCACAAGCATGCATGACACCGTCGTTTTCAGAAGCGAAAGGTAACCCAGTTGTTTCTTGAATCGGCAGGGCATCAATGTCAGAGCGTAGGGCCACCACAGGATGCCCCTGACCAATTTCCGCGATGACACCAGTGTTTAGTCCTTCTGGTGTAATGATTCGGTAACCTAGTGCTTCAAGTCGTTCGGTGATGTACTGGGTCGTTTTGAATTCATGGTCCGAGATCTCTGGATGTTGATGTAAATAATGACGTGTTTCGATAACGCTTTGATTGATACTTTCGGCTGTTTTTGTCATGAGTTAAGCTTCCTTTTTGATAGTTGAATGTGACAGTGAATTTACAAATAAACTGATTCGTCCTGGACGAGTTCCTGAAAGTAAGTTCTTTGCAGGACCTTGGTCTAAAATTTCGCCATTTTCAATAAAGACTGCCTGATCTGCAATTTGACGTGCAAACTCCATTTCATGAGTCACGAGAATCATTGTGACATGTTTGCTTGCAAGATTGGCAATCGTTTGTAGGACACTTTCAACGAGTTCTGGATCCAGTGCGGATGTCGGTTCATCCAACAGGATAACCCGAGGATGAATGGCTATTGCACGGGCAATTGAGACGCGCTGTTGTTGACCACCTGATAGGGTCACGGGATATTGATCTACAACCCCACTAAGGTCAACCTGATTTAAGACGTTCAAGGCAATTTTTTCAGCTTCCTTTCTGGTAGCAATACCGTTAAAAATAAGAGGTTTGGCCACATTATCTTTAACTGTCATATTTTTAAAAAGGTTAAATTGTTGAAAGACCATTGCAGAGTTTTGGCGTAGGTCGCGAATTATTTTTGGGTGGCATTGTCCGGCATTGGCAGTGATGTCACCAACTGTTACGCTGCCTTCACTTGGTAGTTGCAGTAAATTCAAGGTTCGTAACAATGTTGTTTTACCAGAACCACTAGGACCGACCAGCGCTGTGACTGACCCCTCTTCGGCTGATAAGTTAATGTGTTTTAAGACTTGCTTCTGTCCGATGTTCACTGAAAGGTTCTTTACTTTGATTAATGACATGAGCGGTCCTCCTATATGGTGTTTGCAATGAATTTTCAAGTAAGTGTTGTAACCAAGTGTATATGGTAATGAGTAGCCAATAGATAATTCCCACTGCAAGATAAGTTTCAAAATATTTGAAGGATTGCCCCGCAATCAGTTTCCCATCGCCGAATAATTCAGTTAGACCGAGTGTAAAAGCCAATGAGGTTTCTTTGACCAAACTGACGAAAGTGTTCCCCGTGGCGGGTAAAGCATTGATTGTAGCTTGAGGTAGCACAACATTGAGGAATAATTTTGTACGACTGATATTTAGGGATTGACCAGCTTCAATCTGACCTTTATCTACAGAATTCACTGCGGCTCGAAAGATTTCAGCTAGATACGATGCTTGTTTGAATCCTAAACCAACCACAACAGCTACAAACGCTGATAAACCCCGCAAAGCTGGAAAAATCTGTGGTAACCCATAGAAGATGATGAAGAGTTGTACCAAGGTTGGCATGCCGCGAAAAAGTGAAATGTAGAAGTGGGCGAATCCCCTAAGAGGGGCGATGGTCGACAATTGCAATGAAGTCAAAAAGCCACCAATAAATATTGCGAGAATCATCGAAAGTATGGCCATAAGTAGTGTAATTGGAACGTATGCAGGCAATTTTATAAAAAGACTAAAGAAGTAATGCCAATCAAAATTCATTTTTTCACCTCCCGTTTGAAATTGTTTGCGACAAAATTTCTTTGAGATAGATATCATCGATTTGACGTGTCCGACGTTCATCAAAAATATTGATTAAATAGGCAGTTTGATGATCCTTGAATTTTCGAACGATATCGATCGTTTGGAAGCCCAACGAATGATAAAAATCTTGAAGCCAAGGATGTTCAACAGCAGTGCCAAGACTAACCGCTGGTGCGTGTAATTCATCTTTGACAAAGTTGGTGATCACTTGTGTAATGATTTGCTTAGCCAATCCTTGATGTTGACAGTCCGGATTGGTTGCAACCCAGCCTAGATGTGGCAGGGGAAAAGGGCCTGGGTTGTCAGACCATGGCAGACGTACAGAAGTTGTGGCGACAATTGTGTCATCTTCTTTTTGCAAAACAAACGTTGGTGTACTTGCAATGTGTTCTTGTACTTTTTTCTTAGTAATTGAGGCTGCGGCAAAATGAATTCCTAGATTGATATCTGCAGCATATGCATTGTGTAATAACTTGGTTAATTGAGCGGTGTCAGTGAAATCTGTGAGTTTTTTAAATTGCAATCTAAATACCTCCTATAATTTAAAAGTGAATCAATTTCTCTTTTCTTCTTTGTAAACGCAAAAAATGCTTTCGTCCCAGCCATAGATTTATATCTATAGCTGGGACGAAAGCATCGTGGTGCCACCCAGATTCGTGTAAGAATAACCTTACACCTCAACAACACAAAAACGTGTTTGGGATTATATCGTATCCTCACGGGTTTTCAGCTTTCACCGGCGACCACAACTCAGAGCTCATCTTCAACCCTTGTTCGGTTTCACCTTCTCACTAACGGTGATCACTTTGTACCTACTTGAAAGTTTACTCTTCTCTTCAACGTTTTTTATTTATGATTTATTAACTGCTAGAATAGCGGTTCAATGAGTAATTGTCAATATATTTTAATGCTATTCTAATTATTACCACTTTGAATCAATGGCCATGGTAAGTATTTGATTATCAATAACTATGGTTACTCTATCAAACTTTGATTAGTTAGGCTGTTATTTAAGCATAGGTTGAAGATATTGAATTTAATTTAATAATTTGTAAATAAGAAATTAATTAAAAACTATTGACAAACAAATGAGAAGTACTACTATGAGCATTAAATCTTAATAAAAACATCTTTTGGATAAGAAGAGTAGCTATTGTCGATTAATAAAAGAGAGTCTGTGTTGGTGAGATCAGATATCAATCAATTTAGCGAAGATGAGCTTTGATATAGAAGTACTTGGTGCAAGCCATGTATTCGGTAGGAACCGTTATTTTCCCAGATATTGATTTTAAAGTATCGTTGAGACATCTTAAGATGTGAAAGAGGGTGGTACCACGGTTAACAATCGTCCCTTACTGGTCATTAATGACGAGTAAGGTTCTCCGTGGACTATCACCTAAAACCCCTGCAGTCTATTAATGACTGCAGGGGCTTTTTGATTCATAAATATGTACGACAACCTGACAATACTCTGATTATTTTCGTCATTACTGCCTAGAGTTATGCATTAGGGTAATAACAATGTTTGAAATGAGACGGGTAGTCAAACAGTTTTATAAGTTATAAAAATTTGGGGAGGCTTTTAAATGACAAAAGAAGCAGCACTACGAGAAGAATTAAAAAAAATTGACGTTAATGAAAAGTTATCAGCATGTCCAATAGATTTTTCGCGTAGTAAGGTGGCTAATCCAAGGGCAGGACAACAGAGCAAAACGTACGTTAGTGGCACAGCCAAATCAAATTTTAATGATCGAAAAAAGTTTCAGCCATACCAAGAACCGCAATTTAATAACTTATTTACTGATGGTACTTTACCTGTTGAAGCTAATCGCTACCGACTCATTTGGTCGAGACATTGTCCATGGGCCAATCGATTGGCAATTGCAATCGACCTTCTTGGCCTAGATAATGTGATTTCAAAAGGTGTTGTTGATCCTCTACGGCCCGCGGGAGTTGTTGGAGATTGGTTCTTCACGTTAGATGATAACGATGAGGACCCAGTTCTTCACACTCATTCACTTTCAGAAAGCTATCTGAAAGCAGATCCTAATTATGATTTGAGAACAACGGTGCCTGCGTTAGTCGATATTAAAACAGGAAAGGTCGTTAACAACAACTACAACACATTGATTGATGAATTCAGTATTGCGTGGAAAAAGTATCAAAACGAAAACGCACCAGATTTATACCCTGAAGCATTGAGAGAAGATATTGATGCTTTGAATAAGATTATTTATACCGATGTGAATACAGCTGTGAATGAAGCAGGGTTAGCACGTTCACAAGCCGATTACGAAAAGTATTATAACCGGGTATTCAACCGACTTGATTGGCTAGAAGATCGTTTGTCGAAACAACGGTACTTGTTTGGATCAATCATCACGGATACAGATATCAGACTTTATGTGACTTTGGCAAGATTTGATGTCGTATTCTATCAAAAGTACTACGTGAATAAAAAGCGGTTAGTAGATTATCCTAATTTGTGGAACTACACAAAGGATCTTTATTCTTTGCCAGCATTTAAAAATAACACCGATTTTGATGCGATTAAAAAGCGATTCTATCAAGTTGACCATACCCCACAGTCTGATTTGCCACGAATCATTCCAAATGGACCAGATTTAAGTAACTGGACAGCACCAAATGATCGCGACAGATTTGAAAAATAAGATTGCGATTAAGTAGAAATATAGGGTAAATGGTCTAAATATGATTGAATCTCATTACAGTAAGTGACGGTTTGCGGATTATTTAAATTATAGGAGGTTGTCAGAATGCCAAATTTGCAGAGCTTAACAAAATTAACTGACCAAGAATACGAACAAAAATGGGAAAAATGGCATAAGAAACGCGAAGATGCGGTCAAAACACCATATGGTTGGCTGTCCCTTCGAAGTATTGATTGGCTTGAAGATGGTAAAAAAATCAAAATTGATGGTTTCCCAGGTCTTTGGGAACAAAATGGTAACGCGGTGACCTATTATCCTGAAAAAGGTAAAACAGTGACCAACCAGAAAGAAGACATCGTTGATCCAAAGGTTATCGTTGTGGAGAATGACGAAGACGTCAACGTTGAGGATTTTTATTATCATGATGTAAGAGCACAGTTGATCAAGCGTATAGGATCGACTAAAAAGTTTGCAGTTCGACAACGAGATCCTGAATCTAAGTTTAGAAAGAATTTTAATGGTTTCCCACATTTCAAGACAGATGAAGAATGGATATTACCAGCACGATATGAGCCACTTGAAAAGTGGTCTAATTTAACAACGAAAGCAGTTACCGCTGGGTTATCTCATAACGAAACACAAATTGGAAACTTATACTTTAAGTATCACGATGAAGAATATCGATTCGTTGTTTTTCAGAGTCATAATGATGATTCTGGTTGGATCAAAAAGGATCCTGAGACGGGCGAAACGCGTTATTTAAATAACCGGCAAAATACTGAAGGCATCGGTTTTATCCTCTTTAAGGATCAGAGTACCGGAAACCAAACTTATGGTGGTGGCAGAGTCTTAAAAATTGATATTTCTGACCCGAAAAACGTGACCTGTGTTGACTTTAACACTGCCTGTAATCAGCCGTGTGCATACAGCTATTTCTGCACATGCCCTTTTGCACCAGAAGAGAATATTTTACCGTTTGCAGTGACGGCAGGTGAAAAGACACCACATATTTACTAATGCTAACCCGTGTGAAATATGAATTAACGTTTAATCATCGTTATTCGCTAAACAGGAGGCATTAGAAATTGCAATTTAATAAAATTAAAAATTTGAATACAGCAGCACAGCTGACCACCATACTGCATAGAGCATACGAAGCAGATGTGAAATTAGGGATTCACTTTGCCGCAGCCGCTGTCACTGAGAAAAAAGTACGAGAACATATTGCAAGTACACCGACATTTGTTTTGCAAAAAGCGGATGGCACAATTGTCGCCACAACTTCTGTACGTCTGCCATGGTCTGATAACCCAGGTCCTTTTGCCCTGCCACATCTAGGCTGGGTTGCAACAAATCCGGACTATCAACAAAAAGGTTATGCAAAGCAGATCATCAATTGGGTGATCACCAACTATGTTAAGCCGGAGTTGCAGACTCCCGCTGTTACGATTGGAACCGCTGCAGATCATCCATGGCTGCTTTCATTTTATCAATCGCTTGGTTTTAAAACGATTGATATTATCCAGAAGCCAGATGGACTAAGAGCAGCCTATCTGATTTCAATTTTTGATAATCATCGTACAAAACTGATTAATGATACTTGTTTAAGAAGTGTTTTATCTAGTAAGAATTTATAAATTGAATTGAAAAGAGATGGAGGAAATTTATGAAGAAAATTTGGATTAGCATTGTTGGAGTCGTTGTTATCATTGGACTTATTTTTCTTGGCTTTACTCAATTGAACAAATCAACTGCAAGCGGCAGTTCAGATAAAAAAACAATTGCAATTGGAACAACGGGGGTTAGTTTCCCCAATTCATATAAAAAGGGTAGTAAATTAGTTGGCTTCGATGTTGATCTCACCAACCAAGCAGCAAAAAAATTGGGATATAAGGTTAAGTGGGTCACTGGTGAGTATGATAGTTTATTGGAAGGTTTAGACCAGGGGAAGATTGATACTGTCGCAAACGATGTTGCTATTACGCCGGAGAGAGCAAAGAAGTATTCATTTAGCACGCCATATAACGTTGAACAAACGGCAATTGCTGTGAATAAGGATTCATCTTACAAGACGATTCATGACTTAGATGGAAAGACAGTATCTACTGGAGCAGCATCAAACAATACTGACAATCTTAAGAATTATGATTCAAAAATCAAACTTAAAACATTTGATGCTCGTGATCAATTTTATGAAGCCTTGTTAGCCGGTCATGTTGATGGGGCAGTTGATACAAGGAATAATTTGGATGCCATTATTAAGTCTAAAGGTTACAACTGGCGAGTAGTTAGTGGTACGGCTGGAACAATCAAGATTGCTTTGCCATTTTCGAAGAATGCGCATGGGAAAAAATTGAACAAGAAATTTAGTAAGGAAATCACAAAGCTGAAGGATAATGGCACTATCAGCAAATTATCCAAAAAGTACTTTGGCTACGATGTAACAAAGTCCTTAAAATAATGGCGTTCACGGGTATGGCTTCACTACTTTTTCAGGGGGGGCAATGATGATTCGGACTTAACTAGCAAGAATCTTCATACGTGTATTGGCAAGATAATCTCTTTATAGGAAAATTGAATGGAGGAAAAAATATGTCAGAATATGAACAAGTACCAACATCAGTAGATCATGAATTTGGTGGGTCTCCAATTCCTAAAAGCCTATCATATCAAGAAATTCAGAGCTTAACAGAAGACGAGTATGAACAATTATGGCAGCAATGGCATAAAAAAAGGGAGAACAAATTAAGTTCGGAATATGGTTGGCTTTCATTACGGAGTATTGATTGGTTGAAGGATGGTAAAACGAAAATCATTAAAGGGTTCCCAGGTCAGTGGCGGCAAAACGGAAACACGGTGACCTATATCCCAGAAGCAGGTAAAAATGTCAGCAATCGGGGCCAAATTATTAGTGAACCAAAAGATATAATTGTTGATACAGAAGCGGATGTAAACGTTGAGGATTTTGATTATCAAGGCGTAAGGGCTCAACTGATCAAAAGAATTGGTAGCGGTGAACGAAAATTTGCGGTTAGACAAAGAGATCCCAAATCCGATACTAGACATGATTTTAAAGGCACAAAGTATTTTAAGCTCAGTAAAGATTGGATTCTGCCAGCACGATATGTTCCTTTAGACCATTGGGAAAACGTAACAACTAAGGCAGTACTGTCTGATTTATCTCACAAAGAAACAGCTATCGGTAATATTTATTTTACTTATGAATCTAAAGAATACAACTTAACCGTGTTTCAAGGGCATAATGATGATTCTGGTTGGACGCGAAAAGATCCTAAAACTAACAAAACAGTTTACTTAGATAATCGGCAAGAAACTGAGGGGACCGCAAATGTTTTATTTAAGGATTCAACGTCAGCTAAAGAAACTTATGGTGGTGGTAGATTATTGGTATTTGATATATCTCATCCAGAGAAGGTTGATTACATTGATTTCAATACTGCCAGTAATTTGCCTTGTTTCTTTACAGCATTTTGTACTTGCCCAGTATCTCCGAATGGAAACAGACTTCCCTTTGCAGTTAATGCTGGTGAAACTAGTGAACACTAATTATAAATTGAAGAATCAAAAATTATTATAGCTTAACCACGTAACTATGATTATTTGAAACTTCTAATGTAATGGCATCAGACAAAGTTTCGCTTCCTTATTAATCTGTAAAGTTCCGGAAAGTTGTGTGCAATCTTAGTTTCATTTTCAGTGAAAATAAAAAGTTCTGATATCAATCAATGAGAATCGATTGATATCAGAACTTTTTGTTTTAGTATGTGTCTGAAAGTATGGTGATGAAATACGTTTTAGTTCAGTTCTACGTTGCCTAAACGTGTTTCAGCCTCTAAATGCTCACCTACACACTCTTTAATCTGGATTCGTCCAACGACTTACCGCTCTTCATTTACTTAAAAGTTTCAAAAGCGTCATCAATTTGTTTAAATTCTTTATCGGTCAGTTCAACGGTCATTGCTTTAGCATTGGCAACAACTTGATCTGGTTTCTTGGCACCTGGAATGACCACGCTGATCAGTGGGTTTTTGATGTACCAAGCCAAAACCGTTTGCGCCACCGTGGCATCGTGAGCTTCAGCAATTGGCCGAACGGTATCAACCGCTTTTAGGATTTGGCTATACAGAGGTTCTTGGAAGATCGGCATTCCGCTACGGATATCATCCTTAGGGAAACTAACGTCATGTTGGTACTTGCCAGTTAACAGGCCGCTTGCCAATGGGAAGTAGGGCACGAAACTAATGTTGTTTTGTTTTAAGTATGGCAACGTTTCGGCACCCAAGTCTTGGTGAACCAGACTGAACTGATCTTCAACCACGTCAACGTAGCCGTCAGCGTTGGCTTCTTTGATCTGATCCAGACTGAAGTTTGAGACCCCAATGGCGCGAATCTTGCCTTGTTCACGCAAGCGCTCCAGGGCACCCACGGCTTCTGCTTTAGGAGTGTCTTTATCTGGGAAGTGCAGATAGTAAATATCAATGTAATCCGTACCCAAGCGTTTCAGACTGTTTTCAACCTGTTGCGTAATAAACTTCGGGTCGTTGCGGACAACTTCTTCACCCGTTGACATATCCTGAGCACCCTTAGTGGCAATGACCAACTTGTGGCGGTCGAAGTCTTTGATGGCTTGGCCCACTAACTCTTCAGAATGGCCCAGACCATAGACGTAAGCCGTATCCAGCAAAGTAATCCCGTTTTCGATTCCCGTTTTGACGATGTTTAAACCGTCATCGTCATTTAAATTAGGAAATAAATTATACCCACCGACAGCATTGGTCCCGAGGCCTAATGGTGTTGAGGTCACTTCTGATTTACCAATTTTAACTGTATTTGACATATTGAATCCTCCTTGTAAGCGTTTCACTACACGGGTTTATTATAACGAATGTGGGTACTAAAATAAATGAAAAATATTTTAGCACTCTACTTGCATGAGTGCTAAAAACGTGATACTATACAATTGTTGGCGGGGATAAAGGAACTATATCAGACGCGTGTTTGATATCATTTCGCTATCCGCCTCGACTGACTAGACTAACCAACTTAATAGCAATCAGCGAGGCACCGTCGACCAGACGGTGCCTTTGCGTTGCGCTTGGGTGTCAAATCACATGGAGGTGCATGAAATATGGCAAATAATTTTAACGATCCATTCTTCAATAACAATATGGATGATATGTTTAATAACCTTTTTCGACAGATGGGCAACGGTGAATCTGCCCGATATGAAGTTAACGGGCATGAATTAACGCCCGATGAATTCGCACAGTACCGTGCAACTGGCAAGTTACCGGATCGCCAACACGAAATTCCAGTCAACGATGCCGGTGACCACGCGGTTAAAAAGGGCGGTATTTTGGAAAAATTAGGGCGTAACCTGACCCAAGAAGCCCGCGATGGCTTACTTGATCCAGTTATCGGCCGGGATAAGGAAATTCAAGAGACTGCCGAGATCTTAAGTCGGCGGATCAAGAATAACCCGATCCTAGTTGGCGATGCTGGTGTCGGTAAAACGGCCGTAGTGGAAGGCTTAGCACAAGCGATTGCGGACGGTAAAGTTCCAGAAGCCGTTCAAGACAAGGAAATCTGGTCCATCGACCTGTCCTCACTGGAAGCCGGCACGCAGCTGCGGGGTTCATTTGAAGACAACATTAAAAACTTAGTTAAAGAAGTGAAGGCTGCCGGTAACGTGATCCTGTTCTTCGATGAAATTCATCAAATCTTAGGAATCGGTTCGACCGGTGGTGAAGACGGTGGCAAAGGGCTGGCTGACATCATTAAGCCATCACTTTCCCGTGGTGACATCACCGTGATCGGGGCCACGACTCAGGATGAATACCGGAACACCATTTTAAAGGATACGGCGTTAGCTCGTCGGTTCAACGATGTGACGATCAATGAACCATCACCAGAAACGACTTTGGCAATTCTTAAAGGGGTCAAAGGTCTCTACGAGAAGCATCATCACGTTACTTTACCGGAAGATGTTTTGAAAGCGGCTGTCGACTATTCCGTTCAATATATGCCGCAACGGACTTTACCGGATAAGGCCATCGATCTGATCGACATGACCGCGGCTCATTTGGCAGCTGGCAACGCTGGTACGGATGAAGCCAGTCTGAAAGAACAGTTAAAGACGGCAGAAAAGACGAAAGAAGACGCAGCCAAAGCTGAAGACTACGAAAAAGCAGCTAAAGCTAAGGAACAAGTCGATAAACTTCAAGCCCAAATCAAGAATACGGATGACAGCACCGAAAATAAGGTAGTTGCAACGCCTAACGATGTGGCCGAATCCGTTCAACGATTGACTGGGATTCCGGTTGCTAAGATGGGGACCAACGATATTCAACGTCTGAAGGGCGTGGCAAAACGGTTGAAGGCTAAAGTCATCGGTCAAGACGAAGCCGTGGACATGGTTGCCCGGGCCATTCGGCGGAACCGGGCTGGCTTTGACGAAGGCAACCGGCCAATCGGCAGCTTCCTGTTTGTCGGTCCTACCGGTGTTGGTAAGACGGAATTGGCGAAGCAGTTAGCTTTAGATATGTTTGGCAACAAGGATGCCATTATCCGGTTGGACATGAGTGAATATAGTGATCGCACCGCGGTTTCTAAATTAATTGGGACCAGTGCCGGTTACGTTGGTTACGAAGATAACGGCAACACTTTAACGGAACAGGTTCGTCGTAATCCGTACTCAATTGTTCTGCTGGATGAAATTGAAAAAGCTGATCCACAAGTCTTGACCCTGTTGCTGCAAGTCATGGATGATGGCCGGTTAACGGATGGCCAAGGGAACGTGGTCAACTTTAAGAACACCATCATCATTGCTACTTCTAACGCTGGCTTCGGTAATGAAGCCTTGACTGGTGATAAGGATAAGGACGAGAGCCTATCCGATCGTTTGGCACCTTACTTCAGACCAGAATTCTTGAACCGGTTCAATGGTATCGTGCAGTTTAGTCATTTGACTAAGGATGATCTGAGTCAAATTGTCGACCTGCTGTTGGACGATGTGAATAAGACATTGGCCAAGAAGGGGATTACTTTGACGGTATCAGATGATGCCAAGAACTGGTTGATGACGGAAGGCTATGATGAAGCCATGGGCGCACGTCCGCTTCGTCGGGTTATTGAACAGCAGATTAGAGATAAGGTTACCGACTTCTATCTGGATCACTTGGATGTTAAGCATTTACAAGCTGATTTGGTAGACGGCACGATTAAAATTAGTGAAAAAGCGGCGGTTACCGCCTAATCAGCATGGTGACTAACCTATTTACAGATTAAAGGACGTTCACCTATCAGCTACAAACTGATAGGTGAACGTCCTTTTTGTGTTGTCAGATTTACGCTTTTCGCCGCGCATAGAATAGCGTGAAGAATAAATAAGCAATGGTGAAATATAATATCACTTGAAACATGGTGGCGTAATTGCTAATATCAATCACTTTTCCCAGTAGATAAGCGCCGATCCCCATGCCGAAATCATAGCAGTTTAAAAATTGTCCGGTGGCTGATTCACGCCGCTCTTTACCAGCTGCTTTTAGGACCCACGACTGGACAGTAGGGAAGATCGCACCGTCCGCTGCCCCAAAGAAAACGCCGGCTAAAATCAGCTGCCATTGACTATGCAGTGTACAGATGAGGATAAAACTAATAATCAGGCCGATCACGCTTGGCAGCAGTACGAAAAATGGTCCCCGCTGATCAAAGAGATTTCCCACGATTGGCCGTAAAGCAACACCCACAATGGCGGCGGTAAAGAAGAACCAGGCAGTACCGTGAACGTGGCGGATTTCTGCAAATAGTGCAATGTAGGACAGCACCCCGCTTTGAATCAAACCCAGACAAAAGATCAGCAGCGATTGGGGCAAAAAATCCTTTTGAATACCAGCTAGCCGCGTTTTCTTAGTGGCGACAACCGGTTTAACCTTAGGCTTGATAAAGGCCAGCATGCCCATTGCCAGTATTAAAATGAGAATGCAGGTCAGAAAGAAAGCGTTAAAGGAGATCTTTTGAGCAATTGGTAAGGCTACTAGGGGCGCTATGGAAGCAGAAAACATACTGCTGATACCAAAATAGCCAATACCTTCACCCATGCGATTTAACGGCAGTTCATCGGCAGCAGCGGTGGCAAAGTAAGTGGTTCCCAGGCCGTGGCCGATACCATTTAATAACCGGAAGGCAATCAGTGGGGCAAAGGCGGTGAACAACGGATAGCAGACGGATGCTGCCAGATAGAGTAAGACGCCAGCTATCAGCAGGGTCTTTTTTTTAAAATAGTGTAATAACCGGTCTGAAAAGAGCCGTACCACCATTGCCGCAAACATGATTGCTCCAACGAAGAGGCCAATCTGCGAGGCACTCATTCCCAGTGATTTCCCGTAAAGTGGCAAAACGGGAACCTGCATGTTGTATACCATGAAAAGTAAGGCATCGCCAGCCATCAGCAGAATAAAGTTTTTCGACCAAATTGAGCGTTTTGAAGCCATTAAAAACATCCTTCCCAGGCAAAAAGCCAGCCAAAATTATTGCTAATCTTGTCTGGCTTCTGCCGTCCGATTTTCATCTTATCTCGTCATACGACGCTCCGAATTAGTAACTTAAAACTACCGAAAACTACTAGAGTTGTCAAGCGCAGCAGAGGGCTTATCGCTTGCGTATCAATGGCTGAACCAGTATGCTGAGTTCAATGAAAACGCTTATTTGAAATGGAGGCTGTGTTATGAAAGTCATCGTCATTGGTGGAATCGCTGGTGGGCCATCATTTGCCACCCGATTTCGGCGTTTAAATGAACAAAATGAGATCATTATCCTGGAACGTGGCGAACATATCTCAATTGCCAGTTGTGCCTTACCTTACTATCTAGGTGGTGTTATTACCGACCGTGATTCACTGATTGAACGCACCCCGGAAATTTTAAAACAGAAAAATAATATTGATGTGCGGGTGCGTCATGAAGTCACCGCGATTGATCCAGAGCGTCATGTTTTGAACGTGACCAATTTGGAGACTGACCAGCAGTACGAAGAAAGTTACGACAAGTTAGTGCTTGCAACTGGTGCCCGACCAGTTTTACCGGGGATCAAAGGAATCGAACAGGCAATTAACACGTTTACGTTGCGTAGCCTGGCGGATGGCGATCGCATCAAGCAGTTTATTCAATCCGAATCACCTAAGCGCGTGACGATTCTGGGTGCCGGTGCAGCTGGCGTGGAACTCTCCGAAAATCTTCAGCGTTTAGGGCTATCAGTGACGTTACTAGATCAGGCAGATCAGGTGATGCAGCCCTATGATCCTGAACTGACCGGCTTTCTAAAGGACGAACTGGTTAACAATGGGGTCGATGTTCAACTGGGTGAGACTATCGATTCAGTTGAAGAGCATGGCCACCAGCTGCATTTGTCGGATGGTAGCGTGCTGACCACGGATATGCTGCTAGTGGTCACCGGCGTCACACCCAATAGTGAACTGGCGGAAAATGCGGGTCTTAAATTGTCCGCGGACCGCCACATTGTCGTGGATGATCAATTAGCGACTTCAGTTCCTGATATTTATGCTATTGGTGACGTGATTGAAACGACTAGTCGAATCACTGGACTACCAATTCCCAGTCTGCTCTCCAGTGCCGCTAATCGTCAGGGGCATTTATTAGCGGATATCTTGAACGGTGAGCCGCTGCGTTACCCTGGATTTGTCGGCGTCAGTGCAGCTAAAGTCTTCAACTACACCGCCAGCATGGTGGGTTATTCAGAACAAACGTTACAGGCAGCGGGTGTCACTAATTATGCTAGTCTGTTCATCACGCCGTTTGACCATGCCTACTTCTATCCCAATGCCAAACGGTTAAATATCAAGCTCCTGTATGAACCAGACACTGGGAAAATCTTGGGTGGCCAATTCGTCGGTGAAAATGGGGTGGATAAACGCGCCGGTGAACTGTCGGCTGCCATTGCCGGCGGTCTCACAATCGATGAGCTGCCAAGCATTGAATTGCCGTATTCGCCGCCATACTCAGCACCGCGAGATCCGTTAAATATGGCGGGTTACGTGGGCATTAACCAGCGACAGCAGGCCAACCAAACGGTGCATTACAGTGATTTATCGGTGACTGACCGGAACGCTGGCATTTTCCTGGATATTCATGAAGCTGGCAAATCCGCCAGTGGGACGATTCCATCAGACTTAGCCATTCCGTTGACTGAACTGCGGGATCGGTTAAATGAAATTCCAACGGATAAAACCGTTTATATTCTGTATCGAAAGGGACTCGGCCCTTACAATGCCACTCGGATATTAATGGGTAATGGCTACCAAGTAAAAATCGTTGTTGAGTAAAACCAAAACAGACCGCAATGGAAATTTCCACTGCGGTCTGTTTTTAGTTTTAGAGATTGTCCAGGAATCCTTGAATAGCTCGAATTAAATCAGCAATCCAAGCTGAATGTAAGTTTAAGATCACTAAGAACAATGAGAACAGAAACATCAGTCCAACCATGATCAAATGTAATTTCCGTTGTCGCATGACTAACGCAATATATTCGCGCATCACGGCGTTTGGCAGGAAGAACCCCGCCGTTTTAGACCCAATTCCAGCAGCTTTTAATCCAGCCGAACGGGCAACAACAGCCGCCCGGAAAGTATGGTAGTTGTTGGTCACAAAAAGGGTTTTCGGCTTAGTAATGCGTGATGCATCAATGATTTTCTTAGAAAACAGCATGTTTTCGTAAGTGGTTTTGGACTGTGTTTCAGCAAGCGCATCGTTGACGGCGACACCATGCGCAATTGCGTACTGGCGCATGGCTTCACCCTCCGGAACGGTTTCATCGCCGCCTTGACCGCCCGAAAAGATCATTTTGGGTGCGTGACCGGTTTTTTGCAGTTGCCGTTGGTAAAATTGAATGCCTTTATCGATCCGCTGTCCCAGCAGCGGGGTGACCTGATCGCCATTCATCAATCCCGCGCCCAGCACAATGATGAAGTTCTTATTATGACGTGGCCAATAAGCCTGATATAGCGCTAATACGGTGAGGTAGTTATAAAACCAGAAGACCATGTATAAAATACAAAGAACTGGAAAAGTAATGAGCAGATCCGCCCAAAAGACGGGTAAATGCGTCTTGATCAAACTGATGATAAACGGCAGTAAAATGATTCCGATACCCAGATATAGCGTCAGTGAATTGGCCAGCGAATGGCTCTCCCGCCGCCTGACGATGGCTGCGTTCCACAGCAGCAAAATGGCTTGTAAGGCAAAGACCAGTCCAATGCAGAATAGAACGAACAGGAATAAAAGGCCCACCGGATAAATAATGGCGTTGTTGTCCGTATTGAGAATGGTAATCGCCAGTGTCAGCCAAAAGCTGTAAAAAAAGAGGTTGAACCAGATGCCATTTCGTAACCAGGTCCGATTAAAACTGTAGCTGATCCCAAAGACAGCCAAAAAGAATGCAGTGAACACCCAGCCAACCCGAACATAAACTAAATAATCGCCTTGCAATGAAAATGCCTCCCCCTTAAATGACTAACTAAATTATACTCTAAAGAGTGCCAATCCTGGTTTCAATGCTTGATGCTTTGGCTTTTTTAGCCGGAAACGCCTATACTAAATAGGTTTGATAATGATGTTCACTAAACTAACATGAGTTATCATAGTTAAGACAACCTATTTTACTAAATTATCTATTTAAGAGAGAGGATCCTTACTTTGTCAAATCAAGCCATTCCTAAAAAGACAATTCTGGCCATCATTGGTGCTGGATTACTGGCTTTTTGCGGTGTTTTGACTGAAACATCGATGAACGTCACGTTTCCAACGCTGATGAAGCAGTTTAGTCTGTCCATGAGTGTGGTGCAATGGCTTTCAACGGGCTATTTATTATTGGTTTCACTGACGATGGCGACATCAGCCTTCGTCCAGCGGCGCTTTAAGATTCGCAGTATTTTTATTTTTGCCGGAGTGGCCTTTATTGTGGGTAGCTTTGTGTGCGGCTTAGCACCCAACTTCATTGGGTTACTGATCGGTCGTTTGATTCAGGCCGTTGCTACGGGATATGCGATTCCGTTGTTGTTTGCAATTATTTTGCAGCAGATCCCGGTTGCCCGGTTAGGTGTGTTCATGGGCATCGGCGGCATGACGGTTGGCGTGGCACCGTCGCTTGGCCCAACTTATGGTGGCATGAACACCTTTCTGTTCAGCTGGCGGGAAATCTTCTGGTTTATCTTGCCAATCGTTGTGATTGCCGTTTTACTGGGAGCTTTCACGATTCCGCAGAAGATGAAGACCCGTCGCGATGCGTTCGATTTTCTGGGTCTGATACTACTAGGTATTTCCTTTTTCCTGATTGCTGAAGGGTTCACGGAAGCCGGTAATTATGGCTGGCTCAGTCTTCAGTTCTGGGGTTTCTTGATCGCTGGTATCGTGGTAATCGGATTATTTGTTTACCACTCATTTCATTCAGAACGTGACTTGCTGGACCTGTCGATCTTTAAGTCACCAACATTCGTTTTGAGCATTATGCCTTACTTCTTAATCCAGTTGATGAACATCGGGATCTCATACTTGCTGCCAAATTACAGCCAGCTGGTATTCGGTGCGAATTCACTGGTCGCTGGTTCGGCAATCCTGTTAGGCAGTCTGGTTTCTGGCATTGTGCAGCCAATGAGTGGCCGGCTGTTAGATTCACACGGTGCGGGCTATCCGATTCGTTTTGGGATCACGCTGATCGTGATTTCGATGGTCCTGTTTGCCATCTTTGGTCTGCATTTGACGATTCCGCTGATTATATTCTTCTACCTGATTTTTGGTCTCGGCTTCGGGTTTAGTTTTGGCAACGTCATGACCAATGGGATCAAGCAGGTCGATGGTAAATTGCAGCAGGACGCTAACGCAGCCTTTAACACCAGCCAGCAATATGCTGGTTCGATTGGGACCGCCATTATGGCCGCCATTTTAACCAGCAGTCAGCATAGCAATTCGCATTTATCGCAGGCGGCACTGTCAGCTCGCGGTGGTGCACATGATTTTATCCTGCTAGCAGTTTTAGCGGTGACTGCGTTCATCTTAATTTTGATTAATTTCCAGAAACAAGCTAAGGCAGCGCAGTAGATATCATTCAGTTGAATTCGATAACGAAAGGTCACTGGCAATTTGTCAGTGACCTTTTAAGTTTCTCTCAAAGTAATCCAAAGCATATTGCTTGCAGTTAAACTTTAAAAAGTTACCATAAAATTAAGTAGGGGGGTAGTAGGTATGGAAACAATGCGCGCAATTGGGTTTGATCGACACCTACCGATTACAGAAAATAGGAGTTTGCTAGACATTACCGTGCCGGTTCCCACGATGAAGCCACATGATCTGCTGGTGAAAGTGGCAGCGGTTTCCGTGAATCCCGCTGATGTTTGGGACCGGGGTGCCAGCGAAGAATTGCTGGACGAGTCCAAAATCATTGGCTGGGACGCGGTCGGTGTGGTGGTCGATCATGGCAGTGACGTCACGTTATTTAAGACTGGCGAACGGGTCTTTTACGCCGGTTCCTTCATTAGACAAGGCAGTGATGCGCAATACCAAGTGGTCGATGAACGCATCGTGGGCCACGCGCCAACCAGTTTGGCGGATGACGCAGCGGCCGCAATGCCGTTGACCAGTTTGACGGCTTATGAAGCCTTATTTGAACAGCTACAGATTCCGTTTGATTCTGATAAACCGGTGGCGGCTAATCACAATAAGACGATTTTGATCATCAATGGTGCTGGCGGTGTTGGCTCCGTTGCGACCCAACTTGCTAAGCTAGCTGGGCTCAAAGTGATTGCCACTGCTTCGCGGCCAGAAACCACTGATTGGACCAAGGCACACGGAACCGATTGCGTGGTTAACCACCGCCTTGATCTGATTACCGAAGTCCGTAAACTGGGGATCCAGTACGTGGATTACATTTTGGGTTTAAATGATATTGATGGTCATTGGGACGAGATGTGCGAGCTGATCAAACCAGGTGGCCGGATGGCATCAGTTACTGAAAATCACGAGCCCATCAATTTGAGAAAAATGAGTCGTAAACGCGGCACCTTTGCCTGGGAATGGATGTTTTCTAAGTCGTATTACCAGACCGCTGATATGGTGACGCAGCACGAGATATTGGATCGGGTAGCACAGCTGATCGATACCAATGAACTGGTTTCCACAAAGACTAAAACGTTATCGCCAATCAACGCTGAAAATTTAAAAAAGGCACACCAGATGGTTGAGCAGGGTCACATGATCGGTAAGGTCGTGCTGCAAGGCTGGCCTAATAATTGAATGGACAAATGACTCGGTGAGCAGCTGAGTCATTTTTGATATCAAGTTGTAATTAGGTGATTACCCGCTGAACTGGTAAAATGGACTTAACTTAAAGCTAGTCGAAACGGAGGAATAAATATGATTGCATGGATCATCGCAGCAGTGGTCGTTGTTATTTTGATTATCATTTATATCAGCGCCTATAACGGTTTGATCAAGGGCCGGACCTACGTCCAAGAATCATGGAGTCAAATTGACGTTCAATTAAAGCGTCGTAACGATTTGATTCCTAACTTAATTGAAACGGTTAAGGGGTACAGTCATTACGAACAAAGCACCCTTCAAAAAGTGGTGGGATTAAGAAATCAGCTGGTAAATAGTTCCGGTGACGACCATCAAAAAACGATGGCGGTTTCTGATCAATTGAGTAATTCATTGAAGAGTATTTTTGCGGTGGCAGAAGCCTATCCTGATTTAAAGGCCGATAAAGAATACACGAAGCTAATGGAAGAACTGACGAATACTGAAAATAAGATTGCCTATTCACGGCAGCTATATAACTCAAGTGTTGCCAGCTTTAACTTGAAGATTCAGTCGTTTCCAAGTAACATTGTGGCTTCCATTCACCACTTTAAGATCAGTGAATACCTACAGGTTCCCGAAGAAGAAAAACAAGCACCAAAGGTTTCTTTTGATAAGTAAGCGAGGATGACGATAGATGCTATACGAACAAATTGCGCGGAATAAACGGCGCACAGTCTATGTCCTCACCGGGTTCGTCATCTTAGTACTGGCGATTGGAGCAGCTATTGGGTATGTCTTCTTTGATAGTTACGTGGGCGGACTCATCTTAGCTCTGGTATTTGCGGGTGTGTACGCCGCCATCATGATCGGCAATTCAACCAGTATTGTGATGTCGATGAACCATGGTCACGAAATTACCAAAGAAGAGCAGGCACCGGAACTCTGGCACATTATTGAAGATATGGCGATGGTGGCGCGGGTGCCGATGCCGCGAGTCTTTATCATTGATGATCCCAGCCCCAATGCGTTTGCTACGGGCAATAATCCGCAGCACGCCGCGGTGGCAGCCACGTCTGGCATAATGGAGCGACTCAACCGTGAGGAACTGGAAGGGGTTATGGGCCATGAAATGACCCACGTGCGCAACTACGATATCCGGCTGCAGACGATTGCGCTGGCTTTGGCAGCGGCAATTACCGGTATGGTCAATCTAGCAGGTAATTTCTTCTGGTGGGGCGGTGGCAGTAATCGCCGGCGCGACAATGATAATGATAGCGGCAACGTTTTGCAGATCGTGATGCTGATCGTTTCAATCCTGCTGGTGATTTTAGGCCCCATTGCGGCAACCTTGGCGCAGATGGCGCTGTCGCGTAACCGCGAGTATTTGGCGGATGCCGGCAGTGTGGAGCTGACGCGTAATCCCCAAGGTTTGATCTCGGCGCTACAAAAAATTTCCACTGCGGAACCGATGAAAGAGGCGGATCCTAGCAGTGCGTCACTGTATATTTCGGATCCAATGAAAAAGAAAAAATCGTTGACCCACCTGTTTGATACCCATCCGCCGATGGATGAGCGGATTGATAGGTTGGAAAAGATGTAGAGTGTGACAAGTGGCGTTTTGCCCCAGAGTATAAGACGAAAAAATGATGATACTCCAGTTGAACTTTGACTGGGGTATCATCATTTTTTTGACTTATACGGCCGGGGCATGCCACTTGGAGCACGTTTCAGCTAGGTAAAATTTGAAAAGTATCCCAGTCGAACTGTGACTGGTCACCTGTTTTTTTGACTTATACGGCCGGGGCAAGCCACTTGGAGCACGTTTTGGCTAGATAGCCTAAACAGCCTCAATCCAACCGAACCTCACCTACAGCTTTCAAAACCGCCAGCACCGTTGCCAAATCAGCCTCAGAAAACTGTGCCAGCGCTGCCGCATACAGTTTGCGTTCCTTAACGTGCAGCTGATCATGCAGGTCTGCCAGTATTGCACCCGTAGCCGTAATCCTAAGATTATAGGCTTTTTTATTATCCGGTAGGGTCACTTTGGTCAGTAAATCAGCCTTGAGTAATTTAGTAATGTAGCGCGACAGCATTCCCTGTGAGAAGGTGACTTGGGTGGTCAAAGTCTTATATGGCAGTTCCGTTTTCTGATTAACGAGGCTGAGAATCTCAACTTCTGAGTGATTGAAACGGTTCTTTTTAAGGACCAGCAGTTGCTCATCAGTTAATCGCGGATCGTTGATCATTTCTGTTTCGAGGACGTGATGAAAATCTTTACGGTGATCTTCAATGCTTGAAATCGCCTGTCTTAAGGCAATTACAGTTTGTTCAGTCGTCATATTTAAGTAGCCTCCAAAAAAATATTACTAGTAATCTATTTACATTACTGGTAATTGATTGTATACTCATTTTACATTACCGGTAATTAAAATTCAAATTAAACTTAAAAAGGGGTCATTAACGATGAAAGCAGCAGTTGTAACAGATTTTAAACAGGTACCCGTATTTCAAGAAGTTGTCTTACCAGAACCAAATAATAATGAAGTGAAGGTGCGGGTATTAGCCGCCAGTGTTAACCAGCGGGTGCTGGCGCAAGCGGATGGCAGTCACTATACTAGTGATCAAAAATTACCACTAATTCCGGGTGTAGATGGTGTTGGTGAAACGGCGGCTGGTCAAAAAGTCTACTTTGTCGCTACCCATCCAGGCTTTGGGGCATTGGCAGAAGAAACCGTTGTTGATCAGCGACTTGTTTTACCGTTGAACGGTGATACTGATCCAGTCGTGGTAGCGGCTACCGTTAACCCAGCGTTGTCCTCGTACATGGCAATCAAAGGCCGACTTGGTGTCGATGCCATTCGAGGTAAGAAAGTTATGATTCTCGGGGCTACCGGCAATGCGGGTAAATTAGCGATTACGATCAGCCGTCATTTTGGTGCCCAGACGATTATCGCGGTTGGCCGGAATGAAAAGGTGTTAGCGGAGACTAAAACCATTGGTGCAGATCAAACCATTAATTTGCAGGCCACGGATTTAAAGGCCCAGTTGGCAACGGTTAGCGATGTTGATGTTGTATTAGACTATCTCTGGGGTGATGTAACTAAACGGGTCATAGTGGGAATCATCACCCAACGCGCAGACCATAGCCAGTCATTAAAGTGGGTTGAAATCGGGTCACTAGCCAGTGCCGATTTTAACCTTCCAAGTGCAGCGCTTCGCAGTACCAATTTGACGTTACTTGGTAGCGGACAGGGATCACTTTCGCGGTTGACCATGTTAAAACTCATGCCAGAACTTTTAAAATTAATAACGGCTGGTACGTTACAGGTACCGGTAACCGGGTTATCACTCAGCACGGTTCACGAAAACTGGCCGGTGCAGACCACTAACCGGATTGTTTTTATCCCATAATCCGGTAAAATGAAGCCAATAGTGGAGGGTGGTCATAATGAAGCAGCAAAGTTCAGTGCAGCTGGTGGGCTGGATCGTGTGGTGGCTTGAAAACGTCCTAATTATTGGCGGCATGATTGTCATGGGGATTACCAGATTATTTACGGTTAACTTGACCGGTACTATGATCGGCGGCGGTATGATGATGGGGCCGAGCCATTGGATGGTTGGGCTTGGCATGCTGGCTGGAATTGCAGTTTTAATTTGGAAAATCATTCTGCAAGTCGTTGCCTACTATGCCATTCAGCGGCTAAATGACGTTGAGAATCTCACTTGGCCAATCGTTTTAATCGTACTCGGATTTTTAGGTGCCAGTGCGTATCTTATCCCTGGTATCTGGGGAATTATTGTTTATTACCAACAAAATAATCACCGTTAAAACGGCTTTTAGTGACTACCTATGAGGTGGTCATTTTTATATCGCAACTTTTAATTAAAAATGGTAGTATAATAACAATACCATTAACAAATAATTAGAAAATAGAGGTGCTTAACATGACTCGAAAAATTGGTATTATCGGTATGGGAAATGTCGGTGCGGCTGCTGCGCACTATATTGTAGCCAGCGGTTTCGCTGATGACTTAGTTTTAATTGATCTACGTGAGGATAAAGTGAAAGCCGATGCCTTAGATTTTGAAGATGCAATGCCTAATTTGCCAGTACATACGAATATTGTTGTGAACGATTATTCAGCATTAGCGGATGCTGATGTGATTATCTCTGCCGTTGGGAACATTAAATTGCAGGATAACCCGAATGACGATCGCTTTGCGGAACTGCCATTTACCAGCGAGGCCGCTAAGAAGGTCGGTGCCCAGATCAAAGCATCCGGTTTCCATGGCAAGCTGGTCGTGATCACTAACCCAGTGGATGTGATCACCTCTATTTATCAAGAAGTCACTGGTCTGCCTAAAAATCATGTCATTGGAACTGGAACGTTACTGGATTCTGCCCGTATGAAGCGTGCCGTGGCTGCTGAATTAAACATTGATTCACGGTCGGTAGTCGGCTACAACTTAGGCGAACACGGTAACTCACAGTTTACGGCTTGGTCCACGGTTCGCGTGTTAGGCAAGCCAATTACTGAAATTGCCAAGGAAAAGCACCTTGACCTCGATGAATTAGACCACCAAGCAAAGGTCGGCGGCTACACCGTGTTCCACGCTAAAAAGTACACCAACTACGGGGTTTCAACCGCTGCGGTTCACCTGGCTAACACGATTTTATCTGGTGCTGAGACGGAATTACCAGTCTCCAATTACCGTGAAGAATACGGGACTTACCTCTCGTATCCAGCGATTGTTGGTCGTGATGGCGTGCAGGAACAATTACAGTTGAACTTAACTGAAAATGAACTTAAAAAGCTGCAGATCTCAGCGGATTATATCAAGACGAAATTTGCTGAAAGTACTAAATAAAGGTTAATTTAAAAACAGCGGTTGATTTGCTTAAAAATCGACCGCTGTTTTTATGGTTATATCAGTAGAGATATAGCAAGAAACCTGATATACTAAAACACTTGTGACCAAAAACGACGTGGGGGGTATTGGTATGTCAGCAAAAGTGAAACGTGCCATCTTGATTTTAATTCTGAGTGAATTCTTGGTTTGTCTGGGTATCGGGCTGGTAATTCCAGTAATGCCCTTTTTAAAGACGCAATTACACCTGTCGGCCTTTGATATGGGAGTCATGACGGCCTTATTTGCTTTTGCTCAATTCATTGCCTCGCCCATTATTGGTCGAATCTCTGATCAAGTGGGGCGGAAGCCGATTATTGCGATTGGCCTTGCACTCTACGCGGTTTCTGAAATTCTATTTGCGCTGACTAATTATCTGTCGATGTTTGATGTTTCTCGCGTGATCGGCGGTATTTCGGCTGCCATGGTCACGCCAACTGGGATGGCGCTGGCGGCTGACATTACCACTAAGCGGCAACGAGCCAAAGTCATTGGCTGGCTGTCGGCGGCCTTTAGTGGTGGACTCATATTAGGCCCCGGGATTGGTGGCCTGCTAGCTGGTATCAGTTATAAAACCCCGTTTTGGTTTGCGGGTGGCTTGGGACTGATCAGCACGATTGCTCTGCTGATCCTATTGCCTAAGGACGCGGAAGTTGAAGAACCCAATCACGACGTGGCTCAGTTGCAAAAAGACATGAGCGATATGAAGGGGAACTGGCATGATCTGATGATCAAACCAGTGATCTTATTATTCGTCTTGATTCTAGTTTCTTCATTTGGCCTGCAGGGATTCGAGAGTATTTACAGTCTGTTTGTGAACGAAGTTTTCCATTTCAGCATCGCCAACATTGCGCTGGTACTGACGTTAAATGGCTTGATCTCGCTGTTCTTTCAAGTCCTGTTATTTGACCGGCTGGTGGTTGCCTTTCAGGAAACTAAATTGATTCGCCTCTGCTTTCTCTTTGCCTTTGCTGGTACCGTTTGGATTATTTTTGCACACTCCAAGATCGAGGTCATCATCGCCACGCTGTTTGTTTTCACGGCCTTTGACCTGTTGCGGCCAGCGATTACGACGTTACTGACGAAGTTAAGCGCTAAGAACCAGGGCTTGATCAACGGGCTGAACATGTCATTGACCAGTGTTGGTAACGTGATTGGCCCCTTGATGTCCGGTGCTCTGTTAGATATGAATACCCATTACCCGTACGTGGTCGTGGCTGGCTTCCTAGCCATCTCGTATTTACTGGCGTTTGCTGTTAAAATTAAACCAAAACACATTGCGTAATGGAGGTCATCGTGAAAAAGACAGAGTTAACGAGTCAATTTGTAGCTCAGCATCAGCAGCAGTTTCAGTGTCCCGTTTGTGGTGGTGGGATTACTGCTGTGACTGATGCAACGGTTCAATGCAAAAACGGCCATAGTTTTGATATTTCCAAAAAGGGCACGTTGTTTATGATCAACGCGCCGGTAAAAACTGAATATACGGATGAAATGCTACGTTATCGACGGCAGATGCTGACGGCTGGATTTTTTGAACCGATGTTACAGGCAGTCGTTCAGCAAATCCGTCATGGTGGGTTAGTACTTGATGCCGGCTGTGGTGAAGGCACGACGACTAAGTGGTTAGCCCAGCAAAATGCTAACGACGCCTACGTTGGGCTGGATATTTCAAAACCCGCCATCAATATCGCAGGCTCTGGTGTGGTCAATGAGCCGCAGCCACTGTTCATGGTAGGGGATCTGGCCCAGCTGCCGTTCGCAGATCAACAAGTTACTACTATTGTCAATATTTTATCGCCGGCGAATTACCAAGAATTTGACCGGGTTTTACAATCCGGTGGTAAGCTGATTAAAGTTATTCCTAATCATGAGTATTTGAAAGAGTTGCGAGCACTTGTCTATCCAGAAGGACAGCATGCAACTTATGATAATACACCAGTGAAGTCACACTTTATTGAACATTACGGTCACGTGGACTTTACACCAGTCCATTATGAATTCAAATTGACCCCGGAATTGTTTAAGGCACTGTTTGAAATGACCCCGTTGACCTGGCAAGCTGCCGGGCGTAAAGACGATATTCTTGAACAAGGACTGACTAAGATCACGGCTGACTTTGAAGTTGGCGTGGTGACTAAAAAGGCTTAAACAACTAATTTAAAAAATCATAAAGCGAAGGTGAATTCTCGGTTTGAGAAATTCACCTTCGCTTTTTATAGTTTCATTATTTTATTTAATCGCTAATTAAAACAACCCCACACTTTTCACTTGTATATTAAAGGGTTGTATAACAAATATATTTTAACACTTCCATTTTAAAATTAAAGGTTATTTGTGCCTAATGTCTAGTAATTTGCGCAAAACCTGCTAGAATAAAGGTGCTTAGGAGAAAACAATATTGGACTAATAATTTGGAGATTAGAAGCCAGTATTTAATGGACGTGTCTTATGGAGAGATGCGGCAGTCAGGCAATTCAGGGGGATTTGAGTAAAATGAAAAAGCAAACTATGCAACAAAAGCGTCGTAGAGTACTGGAAGATTCATCACAGCTTAAAGAACATTTTAAAATGTATAAAGTCGGTCGAATTTGGCTATTTGCCGGTTTGATGACGATTTCTTTAGGTGCAGGGATCGCGTTAGGTGATCAACAAGATGTTCATGCAGCTGTTACGGACGCGACACCAACGAGTCAACAAGCAACTGTACCTGCTGCTCAGACTAGTTTACCAGCAACGAATACGGCTGATAGCAACGCACAAACAAGTGACGCTAATCAAGCTGGTATGAAAGCGGATACGAATGGGCAGCCGGCAACGGATACAGCTACTACTGATCCAGCTGTGGATGCCAGTACCGCAAACGCAAACGTAAACACAGAAACTAATACTAATGTAAATAAAGATACGAATACAACTAATAATGCTTCAACTAAAACAGCAAATGTAAATGCAACACCAACGAATACAGGCGTGACGCCAACTACTGATAATACAGCGGCAGCACCGAAAACAGATGCAACTCATGCAGCTGTAACTAATGATGTTCAAACGACTGATTTAGGTAACGTTGATAACGAAAGTACGATCGACCAAGCTAAGGCAGCTGCTGCCAAGGTCTACCAAGCAACTGGTAAGCCGCAAGCCGTTGTCGCAACTTCTGGTACAGAAGAACCGGCACCAGTAGAAGCAACACATGTCACCGTTCAAAATACGACTAAAACTTATGATGGTAATGCTGATACACCAGCCAACTACGCAGTTGAACTTTCAGATAATTTAACGGCGCCTCAAGGCTGGTATGTAACAGATACCATCAATCAATACTTAGTTGATCCAACTGATTTGAATCTCAGTCAGGTCAGTCAAAACGTGGGCTCATATGACATTACTTTAAGTGAAACTGGCTTACAAAAATTAAACGCAGTTGCAGCTAACCAGCAGAAGAATTTGACGGTCAGTGCAGCTGATGTGACCGCTGGGAAATTAACCATTACTAAAGCACCAGTACCAACTGGCACAGTGGCGATTTTAGCAGCAGCCAAACCATATGATAATGATGCTACAACCGATCCAACGAGCTATAACGTTCAATTAGATGCTGGAATAGTAGCACCTACTGATTGGACTAGAAATGCAGATGGCACTTACAAAGTCAATGTCGCTTCTGGTGATTTAGATGCTGCTATTACCAGTCAAACAGCCGGCGACTATCAAGTGACGCTTTCTAATGCCGGTTTGCAAAAATTAAATGCACTTAATGCCAATTACGATATTACTGCTGACAAGGTCACTTCCGGTGGCTTTCAGATACAGGATAATACTAAGTTAAATATTGGTGTTGCTGGAATCGCACCCAATGCTACATTACCAACAACGTTGACGGTGGGTGTTTCTAGAACTGAAACGGTACCCACTGATTGGACCGTTAACTATAACAATATTGCTCAAGACAGTGAAATCTACAACGTTCCAATGAGCTACTTTGATACCAGTGCTGTGGATAATACTAAGATTGGTACTTATACCGTTAACTTAACGACAACGGCACTGAATAATTTAAATACGGCCAATCCTGATAAACAATTAGCTGTTACTAATATTCAGCCTGGAAAGATATTTGTAACTAATGACACTAATTTACCAGCCCGTGATTTATCTAATTTTGGTGGTGGTCTAGCGGGTCTAAATGAAATAGACAATAAACAAGGAGACAATAATGCTAATCCAGTTTTCAGTAATGGTGCTGGGTTTGATATGTCATTAAGTTTCTTTGGTACTACCTCTGAAAAACAAAATAACTTTACTAATATTGTCATTGTACCTGCCGGCCTTACAATTGCGACTGCTACTTCGAACTCGGTAGATGGTAAGACAACGACTCTCTATACTAAAGCTGATGATCCAGTGACGGCTATCGTCAATCAAGTTCAGCCGCAATTAGAGCAAGCAGTTACTAATGGCCTAGTTTATACAGACTTTAAAGTCACTCAATTAAACAACTATAAGGGTCGCCAAGCCTTTGCAGTTCAATTCGGATCAGTAGATTATACGCATTATCAGGGTGCCTACAATATTTCGGTAATGATTGATCCTGACGTTACCAATGTCACTAATGGTCATTGGGGCAACCAGCCTGATGCTAACGATAACGCCATTTTGTATGCTACCGATACGCCAACCTTTACTCAAGGATCCTATAAATTGAATTATGGTGGTGATTATACAAACAATGATCAAGTTGCTACTACTTTAGGTTTAACCAATGCTGTTACCTTAAAGGATTCCTATGCTAATACCGCTACCAATCCTTACGCTCATTTGTGGGGCGGAAAATTTACCATTGTTCATATTCCAGTGAAGGATACGTATAATTTGACAGATGTTAATGGTAATCAAGTTGCCAACCCTGTTACTATTCAAGGTCAAGTTGGTGATGGTTACAATGCATTATCAGTTGTCCCAACGACCATAAAAGATGGCAATGGGGTAACTCAATATGTTCTAGATCCTAGCAGTCTTGTGACAGACCAGACGTTTAAAGCTACCTCTCAGAAGTTAGATGGAACTGAAAAAGTGGCTGAAGGTCAAACATACACTGTTAAGTATAAACACGTGATTGATACTGCTATAGCAGCTAACCAAGTTCAAGTTCAGAATCAAGCGCAGACTTGGAACAATACGACGCCAAGTAGCTATACTGTATCAGTACCAGCTGGTTATGCGGTACCAGAAACTTGGGCGAAGAATCCTGACGGTACGTATACGATTACAACTGCTTCTCGTGATATAGACTCCACGGCAGTAGGAACAGCGGTTGGTCAATACAACGTAACCTTATCAAAACAGGGCATCGCTAAGTTAGCAATGCTTAATCCTGATTACTTGTTTGACAACAAGATTGCTAATTTTGGTACAGTGACAATTACGCCGTTGAACATACCGGTCAACGTCGAAGACACAGCTGGTAATCAGCTTGCGCCACAACAAAATGTGCAACTCGGTGAAGCTAAAACTGAATCGGGTGTTAATGTAGCGGTTGATGGTTATCCAACAGATCAATTAGCACAGATTACCTTTAACTACGCTATGACTGGCAATAAAGGTGTTAAAAAAGCAACCTATATCATAGATAAACAGGGTAATACATTTGCAGAAATCACCACTTATACCGATGGTAGCCAACCATCAATACTGTATGTTTTAGCTGCTGGTCTAGGCGGTACTAAAGCCGGTGATGCAGTTGCAAATCTGTATAATAAAGATATTGATCAAAATAGGAACCCAACTACTTCATTAATTAAGTTTGGGCAAACCCCAGAAATTACGACTGATCAAGCTGGTACCTTTGCATCTCTTGCTTCAGTTGATGTCGTTTATTATCAAAAAGCAACTGCTGATGTGGATTATGTTGACGATGATAATGGCCAAGGTCAAATACTAAATTCACCTGTTACAATTAATGGCTTTGTTGGCGATAACGTAACATATACCGTAGCAGTACCGGATGGTTATCTACCAGTTGCGCCAACTACAGATGGCTCAAAAATGACAACCACGTTAACCGAAGATGGTAGTGACAACCTTGTGGTTCATTTGACCCACAAGCACACTGCGTCGATTGTAGTGGGTACGCGTGATATTCACTTCAAAGTTGCGTCAAATAATGGTATCGGTGGTATTGATGACAGTAATCTACCTAAAACGATCACTCAAAAAGTGATTTGGAATGTTGATAAAGATGATGTTACTGGAAAATACACAGCAACACCACAGAACGATTTCGCAGACATTCCCGTTCAACCAATAACGGTTAATACGACTGATGGTACGATTAATAGTACGACTACCTACACCCCGCAATTTGATACAGTTAAAGGGATTACGCTGACACCACTAACAGATCTTGATGCTAATGTTATTACTGCACTTGGGACGCCAGTAAATGACACATTTTATTACTACGCTGCTAGAACGCAAGTACCAACGAATGCACCGTCAGCAACAGGTGAACCCGGTGACGGTATCCAATCTAGAACTCAGGTTCCAGACGATGCCCCATCTGTAACCACTAATGACTACTACGACTACACGCAGCCAGGTGTTCCAGGCCCCGGTATCCACGTTTACACGGATAACACCCAACCAGGTGGAACTGATACCACAACGCAAACAACGGATAACGATACCACTACGCCGACAACACCAGTAACCACTCCAACCGGTGATGATAATGATACAACGACGACCACCACTGACAATAACACGACGGTACCTGGGACTAATCCAACGGGTACCACGACTGATACTGACACAACGACGACCACAACGGATAATAATCGTGTGGTTCCGACTAAGAATGGCCGGGTCGTAACCTCAGCAAATCGTGGTACTTCTGTTTCAAGTGCGTATGCCAACGCAACGACTAACCATGCTCAGCAATTGGGTGATGTTACCGGTGTTGAAACGGGTAACGTAACGGGATCAAGTCAGGCTAATGCAGCTAATGCACAGACAGCCAAATTACCACAAACCAATGAACAAAGTACGAGCGTTTGGGCAATGCTTGGTCTGGGTCTAATGAGTATCTTGAGTTTGTTTGGCCTTGCTAAGGGTAAGAAGCACGAAGAAGATAAGTAAGTTATGAATTAGAATTAGTTGTCAGTTGATTTGATAATCAACTTAACAGGATTTAAAAAATGGCATCATTCCGATATTTCCGGAATGATGCCATTTTTAGTAATTTCACTTGATTCAATTAATGGTGGGTGACGTAAATATACAGCGTTGATGTAGAATAACCAAGGTTAAAATCGATTCCCTTAGAATGAATGGTACTGGTAGTCGTTTGCTGGCTGTTCTTCTTATTCGCCTTGTTTGCAAAACCCTTTAAAACAGCTTTGGTGTTAGCACCCGTACTACCAGTTAAGACGGCTAGTTCAGTCATAAATGTTCTAGCTGCCTTCTTGGACTTCAAAGAAGATGTGGGAACCATTAGCGTTGCACCAATGAGCTGTTTGTCGTCAACGTTACCGCGGACGGTGGCCGTCGGGGTGGTTTTTAGATTATAGACACCCGTGTGCGCTTTAGCCGTGATGGTTTTACCCGCAACTTGCTTTTTCGCTTTCGCCAGCGCAGGAGCCAATGTGGCCTGTGTTTGCTTCAATTTAGCACCACTAGCCTGCAGTTGAGCGCCTTGTTTAGCAACGGTGGCTAATGTTGATTGAGCTGACATATCGCCAGCTTTTAGCTTAGCTTGAGCAGCCTTAGTTTTCGCCTTTAGCTGCACTTCCTGCTGCTTAAGCTGAGCACCCTGTTTTTGTAACTGCATGGCAGTTGCCTGATCTTTTTTGGAGAGGGCGGTTGCCGTCAACGCCTGGTTATAAGTGGTTTTGAACTTATTGTAACTCATGATGGCAGGACTTTTAGCGATTTCAGTTGAAGCGTGCTGGCCACCTGCACTGAGCTTGATTACCTGTTTATAGGGCTTAGCCGGCAAGGTGATGGCATAGCCACCGCCAGTAACTGACTGCGATTTTTGTGACCCGTTGTTGATCTGATAGTGAACGGTCTTTTGATTGCTGTGGCCCTTGACCACCGCCGTCATGCCACTTGGGTTGTAATGCTGATGCGCCACCGTTAATGATGGCTTACCGCATCCTGCAAGCACCAAGCTAAGTAGGGCGGCTGCTGATAAAATTAACTTAAATTTTTTCATCATACGTCCTCCTAACTAAATGAGATGCCTGAAGTAAATTGACTGTTATACAAATCGGCATAGAAGCCGCCCTTCTTGAGCAGGCCTTCATGGGTCCCAGTTTCGACGATTGCCCCGTGGTTCATAACGATAATGTTATCAGCATTTTGAATTGTTGATAGCCGGTGAGCGACTACGAAGCTTGTCCGACCTTTAAGCAGCCGACCCATGGCGTGCTGGATTTGAACTTCAGTCCGGGTATCAACGGAACTAGTTGCTTCATCGAGAATCAAGATCTCGGGATCAGCAACGAAAGCTCTAGCAATCGTGACTAATTGTCGCTGCCCTTGAGAAATGTTAGAGGCATCCTCGTTTAAAACGGTCTGATAGCCATCAGGTAATTTCTGAACAAATTCATCCACGTGAGCTGCCTTGGCTGCATCGAGAATTTGTTCCTTAGTGGCATTTTCTTTACCGTACTTGATGTTGTCGAAAATGGTACCCGTAAATAGCCAACTATCCTGAAGTACCATGGCGAAATGCGAACGTAATTTTTCACGATCCATGTTGCGGGTATCTTGGCCATTTAACAAGATGGCGCCACCGTTAACATCGTAAAAGCGTTCCAGCAGATTGATGATCGTTGTTTTACCAGCACCAGTTGGCCCAACGATAGCAACTTGCTGGCCTGGTTTGACAGTCAGATTATAGTCTTTCATCAGCAGCGCTTCGTCTTCATAACCAAACTTCACGTGTTCCATTTCCAGTAAATTATTCGTTTGCTTAACGGGCGTGTTGTTTGACGTGTCCTTCATGTTAGCTTCGTCTAAGACTTCGAAGACCCGTTCAGCGGACGCCATGGTGGACTGAATCGTGTTCATCAGGTTAGCCAGCTGTGAAATCGGTTGTGAGAACTGGTTGGTGTATTGCAGGAAGGCCTGTACGTTACCAAGGGTAATATTTCCGTTAGCGACTGAAATACCACCAATTACCGCAACGAAAACGTAGCCGATGTTGTTCAGAAACATCATTAATGGCATGACAATACCAGAAATAAATTGGGCTTTCCAAGCAGATTGATAATAGACTTTATTTTGTTTCTCGAAGGATTCAATCGTGTCCTTTTCCTTATTAAAACTCTTCAAAACCTGTTGACCAGCATAGTTTTCCTCGACTTGATCGTTCATCAAGCCCAGACTCTTTTGCTGCGTAGCAAAGAATTTCTGCGATTTCGGTGCGACGATACCAACGATGATTAAACTAAGCGGAATGGTGATCAGCGCGATCAGCGTTAATTTCCAGCTGATGGTCAGCATCATCCATAACGTTCCGATAAAGGTCACGGTTGACGTCACAGCCTGCGTTAAACTTTGCTGCAAGGTGTTGGCAATGTTATCCATATCGTTTACGGCACGACTCATAATGTCCCCGTTACTGTGCGTGTCGTAATAGCGAATCGGGACGACCCGCATCTTTTGTTTCATGTTTTTCCGCAGCTTGTAGACCGTCTGTTGTGAGATCCGCGTCATGATCCATTGCTGCAGAAAGCTGAAGACGGCTGAGGCGAGGTACATGAGACCAACAATGATAATAATGTGGATGATCTTAGCGTAGTTGATGGGGAGATGCGCAATGTTGAAGCCGGCTTTTTGCTGCGACTGGCCCTTCATGACACCCTTAAAAATTTCGGTCGTTGCTTGACCCAAGATTTTTGGTGTCCGAATTTGAAAGACAACACTGGTGATTGCGAAAATCAGCACCAGAATCAACCCAACGATCCGGTCAGACATATAACTCATCAACCGGCGAGTCGTTTTCCAGAAATTTTTCGGCTTTTCAACGAGGCCGTGACCATGACCAGGTCCACGACCGGGGCCACCGATATGGGTAGGGCGAGTGGTTGTTTTAGACTTAGAATCAGCCATTATTCATCAGCCCCCTTTCTGATCTGTGACTTGATAATTTCTTGATAGATCTTATTGGTCTTTCTAAGTTCATCGTGGGTTCCTTTACCGACCAATTGACCGTTATCCAGAACCAAGATCAAATCGGCATCGGCCACAGTGGCAATTCGTTGTGCCACGATGACGGTGATACTCTTTTGAATGTGGGCATCTTGCCGCAGTTCCGCACGTAGGTCAGCATCGGTCTTAAAGTCCAAAGCGGAGAAGGAGTCATCAAAGACGTAAATGGCAGCTTGTTTGACCAGCGCTCGAGCAATTGCGAGCCGTTGCCGTTGACCGCCAGAGAAGTTACCGCCGCCTTGTTCGACATACATATCAAGGCCGTCAGGATCATCTTCAACGAATTGACGCGCCCGGGCAATTTCTAGGGCGTGCCAGATTTCATCATCGGTCGCGTCGGATTTCCCGTACTTCATGTTTTCCCGTAACGTGCCAGTAAATAGGGTGGCCTTTTGTGGGACTAGAGAAACCGCATCCCGTAATTTTTCCGGAGCCAGTTGGGTAATATCGATGCCGTCAATCTTGATCTGGCCTTTTTCCAAGTCATAAAAACGGGGAATCAAGTTGATCAAGGTTGATTTACCAGAACCGGTCCCGCCAATGATGGCTACCGTTTGACCGCTCTTGGCACTGAAATCAACGTCGGTTAGAGCGGGCTTTTCAGCATTGTGATAGCGGTAAGAAACGTGGTCGAATTCCAGACTGTGAGTGGTCTCAGCAGTCAATGCCTGAGGCTTATCAGCAACCTTCATGGTCGAACGTAAGTCGAAAACCTGCTGAATTCGTTTAGCGGATGCTTGGGCCCGTGGAATAAAGATCAAAACCATAGAGAGCATCATAAAGCTCATCAGAATTTGCATGGCGTACGTCATGAAGGCAATTAAATTACCCACTTGCATGGCCTGATTACCAATTAAATGCGCCCCAAATAAGATAATGGCCACGTTAGTCCCGCTCATGATTAACGTCATAATAGGGAGTGCCAGTGCTAACAAGGTGTTAACGTTAATGGCGTTTTGGGTGTAATCCACGTTGGCGTCTTCAAAGCGATTCTGTTCAAACTGATCTTGACGAAACGCCCGAATGACCCGGACACCGGTCAGCCCTTCACGGAAGATCCGGTTAATGCGGTCGGTCTTAGTTTGCATCGCTTGAAACATCGGTACGGCAAATTTCAGCACGATTCCCATGAAGATCACTAATAGTGGCAGTGCCACTAGGAAAACCAAGGTTAAGGTGTGATTTTTGCTGTAGGCTAGGAAACTGGCCCCAATCAGCATAATGGGCGCCATGATCATCATCCGCAACATCATGATGGCGACGTTTTGAATTTGGACCACATCGTTAGTAGTTCGGGTAATTAATGATGACGTTTCAATTTGATCGTACTCGTCAGTCGACAAGTTCATGACCTTGCGATAGATATCACTACGGAGATTTTGACCCCATTTTTGTGACGTCGTCGAAGCCAGGTAAACGTTACAGATGGCGGCGAAGATACTCAATAGTGAAAACGCTATCATTTTCATACCAACTTTCCAGATATAGCTGATATTCCCCGTAGCAACCCCGTTGTTCACGATATCAGAGGTTAGACTAGGCAGGTTCAGGTTAGCGATAACTTGGATGGTCATGAATATAATCGCGCCGAGAACGGCTAGATAGGAGACACGACCCTTGGCAATTTTTATCATTGCAAATCTCCTTTCAAATATGTAAATAATCGTCTGTAACAAACAATTGTACACCTATTTGACAATAAAACACGTCTCAAAGTTGCTTTTTGCGGGATGTTACAGAAACGTCATTTTAAGTTGCATTTTAGAACGTATGTTCGTATAATGGAGACAACTAAAAGCGGGGGTGCTGATAATGACAGATGAAAATGACGTGGTGATTCACCTACCTCAATCGGTGGATATTAACGAGTTTGCGCAGATCTTGGAAGCGGCTTTTGAAGCCCATGGCATTGAGTCTTATCAGGTGAGTTATCAGGTGCACCAGAAATAGGATAGTACAGCAGAATGTCAGCAAAAAAGCATGGTTTTCAGTCGCTATTGACTGAAAACCATGCTTTTTTGACATCGATTTGTAACGCGTTTTGGCTGAATTAAAGTGGTGCTGAAGCTTATGAAAAATTACTTTTCCGGCCATTCATAAATCGCTCGCGGACCGCCAATGAGTTTTGGCCGCGATGTTAAGAACGTGGTGTGAGCAGCACCAATTTCTTTGACAGACGTTTTGACTGGAATTTGAACCCAGCGAACGTGCATGCCAATTTGGGTGTCGCCAATGTCCATGCCGCCATCGGCAACGATCCGTTCTACTTCTACCGGATCCTTGAAGGCTTTGTAGGCAGCCACCTGACCGGCACCACCAGCGTGCAGTTGCGGTACCACGGAGACGATTTCATAACCCCGGCGATCAGCAACTTCCCGTTCCAATAAGAGTGCCCGGTTGATGTGCTGGCAGCCCTGAACCGCTAAGTTAAGATGGTGTTTCTTGAGAATTGGCAGTAACGTGTTGATCACCGTTTCGCCAACCGCTTGATTGGAGTTTTGCCCCATCCATGCGCCCATTACCTCACTAGAACTAAAACCAAGGACGAACAGGCCGTTTTCAGGCAAGGTCACTTGATCAAAGTATTCATTGAGGGCAGTTGTTAATGAGGTCTTAATGTCATCTGAAGTCATGATCGTTTATTACTCCTTTCAATCCATATGTAGAATTACTTTTCTATCATACCTTCATAGGAAGTGAATTACAATTAGGAGGGCTTAGAAAGTGGCTAAAAAAGGTCAGAAAATGCAGTTTAACGCCATTTTCAGTGGCTTGTCGGCTGGGATAATGGTACATTATTACTATGAGTTAAAAATTGTATAACGATAAGCAAATGCTTAGGGGGGATTTGAAATGCCAGAAGAACTGAAGTACTGCCCGAATTGTGGTGCTGAGGTGTCAGCAACGGACGAGTTTTGCGGTAAGTGCGGGTTTGATTTAAAAGCCTTTCGTGCAGGACAAGCTAAACCAGCTAAACCAGCTTCATCCGGTGTTAAGCCAACGGTAACCGCGCACACAACGGACAGACAGCCACGGATGGCGAAGGCGAAACGCATAGCGGGGCGTAAACCACGCAAGCGCTGGCCTTGGATCATTGGCGGAATCGTGCTTTTATTAGTGATCTGTTTCGTTGGCGGATCGTGGTACTACAGCAAGTCTAATCAAGCAGCTCGATTAGCAACGGCGGTGACGTCGACGGATGATGACGATATCGCGGCTGCAGTTGTCGACGATAACGGTCAAAAGGTTGACGACGATGCCGTTAAACCGCTCCAATCACTCTACGAGGGTGATGCCAATGCCAGATCAGCCATCAAACAGGCGGTCAAAACACAGAATAGCAGTCAAGCACCCTTTCAAATGGTCAAGAGCGGGCATTACCTCTTCTTTGACCGGTATGTTCTGCAAACCAAAGCGTTTGGCTTGACGATTAAAACAAACGTGAAGGACGCTACGGTAACTAACAATGGAGATTCATTGTCGACTAAACCGATCAGTGGCGGTTATACGGTTGCTAGCCTATTTCCAGGTCGCTATAGCCTGCAGGTCGTGGGTAACGTTTCTGGCAGCAGCCAGAGTGTGACTAAAGTTTTGCCATCGATCGATATCTATAAGCAATTGGATAATACGGTCAGTCTAAAGGCTAAAGCACCTCAGACAGCCGCCGCACAGACGCCGGCACCACAAAATAATAATAGTGATCAATCCAGTGATAGCAATAATAATAGCAATGATGATAACGGTGGTTCAACGGACTATTCGTACGATAAATCACTGCGAAACGATAACACCGATGATGATATTCTAATTGGTGACTGGCGTAGTAGCGAAGGAACCTGGGAGTTTGATGATGACGGAACCTACGAAGGCGAAGATACGAATAATAATGATTTAAAGGGGCATTGGGAAGTTGTTTACCACAAGGGCAACTATTGGAATATTAAGTTTGACCACGATGACGGCCAAACGGATGTCGAACCTTACCGTTATGAAAATGGTCAGTTAGTTCAGTGTCAGTTGAAGATTCACTGGCATGTGGATGATTAGGTGACTTTATATCAGCAATAAAATTTAAACGTGAATTAAGGTGTCAAAGCGATGGCTTTGACACCTTTTTGATTGGATCAATGAGTATCCATTGTTAGCTGGGTTGCGCTTAAAAGATGAATTAATTCATCTTGACTAGTTGACTTATAGATGGCGTTTAGCCAATCGGAATCCTGAACATATTTCATCAGTAATCTTAAAAAAGCTAAATGTTGCTCTTTATCAATAGGTGCAAGACCAATAACTAATTTCACTTTTTGAGCTGGGTTACCAATTTGAATGGGATTTTTGAGAAGTGAGAAACATGCACCAAGTCTATTAACACCATCTTTGGGTGAAGCATGTGCAAGCATAATACCCTTTCCTAAAACCATATAAGAACCATGCTTTTTTATTAATTTAATAATTGTTTGAATATATTGTGCATCAACTTTTTGCTGTTGAGTGAGTGGTTGTAAAGACATCATAATGTCTTTTTCCCAAGATAATGAGTTTTGAACGTAAACAATGTCTTGTTTTACTAGATGTAGGTTCTGTGTTTCTTGTAAAATGGGATTAATCCGTTCTGTTTTACTGCCTTGTCTGGAAAGATAGTTTTTAAGAGCTTTTCGCAATGCAGGCAGATCAATAACTTTGGAGTAGGTACTGATAATATCTAATAGTGAACCAACGTTTATTTGTGAACGTATATCACTAGTAATCAAACCAACACTGACTAGCGAACTTTTTATTTTGTTCCATTCTGAATTAGAAGGAAATGCTGAAACGGACACTACAGGAATATTATCTCGCTGATGAAGCTGAATTGTACTAATAATTAATTTGGTGTTATCGATCGAACTAGTTTCGTAATCGATGACACTCAATGGACCAGTAAAATTAACAAAAGGATATAACGAGCGTAATTGAGTTAACAACAGTTGTGAGGTCCCAATTCCGCTTGAACAAACTACGAAAACTCGTCCAGAGCTAATTTTGGATTTATTAGTGTTGCGTAATGCACCACCAAAGTATAGTGCAATTAAAGCAATCTCATCATCAGAAATGTTTTTTGATAAAAATTTTTCAAATGGTCTAATTGCAAGACGAGTAAGGCTAAAAGTTTCTTGGTAGGTTTGCTTGATTTGATCTAAATTAGGATGCACATAATGAATATCAAATTTAACACGATAATAAGTTGAAAGAAGATGAACGGTTAAATTATTCAATAAAGAATTTTGTTGTGGGTCAATTGAATAGCCAGATGCTTCGTTAAAACGCTGAATCATTTTTTCTGTTACTGGTTTTAAAGATTTGATTAAAGGATTATCCCAGTTTACTACTGAAAATTGTCTAGAGTTGATAATTTTAGCTAGGTATTCAGCTTCTGCTGAATTGTTAATATTGTAATCCTGTAAAAGACTATTTGCCCATGTATAAACTAAAGAATAGTCAGTAATATTCGATTGGTTTGGCAGTTGGCATTCTAAAACTTGCACGCGTTTTATATACCAGGATATGAAATATTTGAACATTTCGGTTGCATCATCTGTAAATCGATTGCCAGTAATTTGTTCTAGTAATTTCAATTGTTTCGGAATCATTGGGTAAATTACAGGGTCAGTATGCCTTTTATAGATTGTAATGAGTTCATCTGCATGTTCATAAACCCATTGGCGTTTGTCGTGTTCCGTACCAATAACTTTTTTCCCTGAATTAGTGTTGATCAATTTTAGATGGTTTGATTTAAGTTCATTTTCCACTACAGAAAAATCTCTAATAATTGTATTCTTGGAAACAGTTAAGTAATTACTCAGGTATGAAAGTGAAGAATATGGTCTATTTATAAGTTTAAATAGAATCAGCTGCTTACGCTCAATAGGTAACAAGCCAGAAAACCGCTCTTGTTTTGGCTCTGACTGTAGGGCGGTAATAGTTTCAGTTGGTAGATAATAACCAACTTCTTTAACATTTGTAATGTTGAAATGACCATTCTCATCTAATTCTTGATTTAATTTTTTAATGAGATAGAAGACGCTTCTACGTGATAAATCTAAGCCTTCCATTAAGTTATTAACGGGAACGAATTTATCAGAAGTTGCTAATAAATTGAGTAAATCATCACCATGTTTTAACTTACTAAAACGAATCATAAGTATCCTCCAATACATAAGCTAGTTAGGTAATTAGTGACTATTACATTATTGCACTTTTGTAACTGCTATTATTGCACTTGTGAAATAATTATTCAACTTATATAATCTTATTTGAAACATGTTAGTGGTATGGAAAGGAGGCGAAAGCAGTGATTGATTTATTGAATGCGAAAACATTACAAGTTACAGATGGATCAAATCTTAATTGGGAAACAGCTATTACAAAAGCCGCACAACCCTTAGTTGACCAGAATACGATTGAATCAACATATGTTGATTCAATAATTAATGTGGTTAAAGATAAGGGACCATATATGAATATTGGGCCACAGATAGCATTAGCTCATGCGCGTCCCGATGATTCAGTTCATGAAATCGGATTATCATTATTGAAAACTAATTCTTCTGTGAACTTGGTTGATGATAAACATCCGGTAAAATTATGGTTTGTTTTAGCTGCCACTGATAGTCAAAGTCACTTGAGTGTGATTCAACAACTGATGGGTCTTTTAACAGATGATGACGCAGTTCAGGCATTGTTAGAAGCAGATTCAGTCGACCAGATTTTAGCCGTTTTACAGAAGCACTAATTATTTTTAGGTATTGTTATTATTCCAGATAGATTTATTTTTATTTATAACAGGAGGAAAAATTATGAAAATTCTTGCAGTTTGCCAAAGCGGTTTAGGTAGCAGTTTTATGGTTCAAATGAACATTCAGGCGGTTTTAAAAGCTGAAAATGTTGATACCAGTGATATTCAAGTTGATCACTCTGATGTTGGTAGTGCAACTGCTGACTCTGCAGATTATTTTTTTGTTGAATCAACGCTTGCTGATGCAGTAAGTAGCTTGCCTAAAGATCGGGTAATTTTATTAAAAACATTGATTGATAAAAAGGAAACAAAACAGCATGTTAACGATATTCTTGATAAGGAAGGCATTGAGTATACTGCTGAGTAATAGCACTTATATGGAGGAAATTTAACTATGAAAGCTATATTAAACTTATTCGTCAGTATTGCCTCACAACCAGCAATTCTGGTTGCATTGATTGCGATGCTGGGTCTTCTTCTTCAAAAGAAAAAAGCTACTGAAACTATCCAAGGGACGATTAAAACTTTTGCTGGCTTCTTGGTATTAACAGGTGGTGCTGGGATTTTAAGTACTTCATTAACGCCATTTGCTAAAATGTTCCAATTTGCTTTACACGTTCAAGGTGTTGTTCCTAGTAACGAAGCCGTTGTTGCTATGGCTTTAGTAAAGTATGGTAGTACCACTGCTTTAATTATGTTAGTGGGTATGATTGTAAACATTACATTAGCAAGAATTACAGCTTTTAAATACATTTTCTTAACTGGTCAAGCTATGTTGTACATGTCATGTATGACAGCCGTTATTTTAGTTAGCGCTCACCTTGGTACTGGTTTAACAACGATTCTTTTAGGTGGTGTCTTTGAGGGTACTTTGCTGACTGTAACCCCCGCTTTAACGCAACCGTTTATGCGTAAAATTACCGGTGGCGATGAAGTTGCCATGGGTCATACTGGGAATATCGGTTATGCAACAGCTGGTTTAATGGGTAAATGGTTCGGTAATCCTAAGAAGAGTACTGAAGATTTGGAAATACCAAAGAGTCTTGGTTTCTTACGGGATTCAACTGTATCAATTACCTTATTAATGGGTATTGTTTACATTATTTTAGCTATTGTTGCTGGTCCAGCCTTTGTTGAAAAGAACCTTAGTGCTGGGACTAACTACATTGTTTTTGCTTTAGTACAAGCAGGTACCTTCGCAGCTGGTTTCGTCGTCGTACTGCAAGGTGTTCGGATGATCTTGGCTGAAATTGTTCCAGCCTTCCAAGGTATTGCTCAAAAATTGGTTCCAAATTCGAAACCAGCTCTTGATGTACCAATCATTTTTCCATATGCACCTAACGCTGTTTTATTAGGTTTCTTCGTTAGTTTTATTGTTGGGACACTTTCCATGTTTGTTATGATTGCCCTTGGCACGACTGTAATTATTCCTGGGGTTGTTGGTCACTTCTTCTGTGGTGCCGCTGCCGGTATTTATGGGAACTCCACTGGTGGTCGTCGAGGTGCTATTATCGGTGCTACTGTTAACAGTTTGCTAATTAGCTGGTTACCATTATATATTCTGCCAGTTCTTGGTACCTTAAAGCTGTCAGCTTCTACTTTTGCTGATACTGATTACTTGATTCCAGGTACTTTATTAGGTAAATTAGGTGGCTTTGGTTCAGTAGGAATTATTACTGGGATTGTTGTATTTGTTCTTTGCGTATTAATTGCAAGTCGCATTGTGACTGTAAAGAGTCGTTCAAAACAAACAACTGATGGTTCTGAAAATTAAAAAATTTTAAGAGGAGGCTATACCACATATGGATTCATCAACAAAGTCAGGAATGTCTAATGCCGTGCAATCCTCAACTGAAACAAAAGCGGTAAATGCTATTAGATTTTTAAGTTTGGACATGATTCAAAAAGCTAATAGTGGTCATCCAGGTTTACCATTAGGTTCTGCGCCAATGGCATATGTTCTTTGGGAAAAAATTATGAACTTTGATCCCAAGGATCCGAAGTGGTTTAACCGAGATCGCTTTGTCCTTTCGGCTGGGCATGGATCAGCCATGTTATACAGCTTATTGTATTTTAACCAATTTAATCTTTCGTTAGATGACATTAAACAGTTCCGTCAATTGGGATCTTTAACACCAGGACATCCTGAATATGGTCACACTGATGGGATTGATGCAACTACTGGCCCGTTAGGCCAAGGGTTAGGTATGGCCGTAGGAATGGCCATGGCAGAACGCCATTTAGCTGCTGTTTATAATCGGCCAGGATATAACATCATCGATCATTACACCTATGCTTTAGTTGGTGATGGAGACTTAATGGAAGGATTAAGCCAAGAAGCTATTAATATTGCTGGTAATAAAAAGTTAAGCAAGTTGGTTGTATTGTATGATTCGAATAACATTTCTTTGGATGGACCATTGGACTTAAGTACTTCTGAAAATGCTGCTGGTCGATTTAAAGCTGCTGGTTGGGATTATTCACTGGTACAAGATGGCAATGATTTAGCAGAGATTGAAGCGGCCATCAAAGCTGCTAAGAAATCTGATCGTCCAAGTATTATTGAGGTTAAAACAGTTATTGGTTATGGAACACCACTTCAAGGTACTAATAAGGTTCATGGTGCTGCTATTGGTGAAGATAATGTTAAAGCAACTCGTAAATTCTATAATTGGGATTTAGCACCATTTGAATTCACTAAAGATATTTATGACCAATATCAAGGCTATTTAGATATTAAGAGTGTTCAATATCAAAAGTGGCAGGATCTTTATCGTAAATATTCACTTGAATTTACTAATGAAGTTAGCCAATTAACCGCAAAAACGTTAGATACTGCTGACATTAAAACATCGTATAAAACTGGTGATGAGATTGCTACCAGAAATGTTAGTTCGGAATTAATGCAACAAATAGCTAAGAAAAACCCTCAATTCTGGGGTGGTGCAGCTGATTTATCATCTTCAAATAAAACTTATTTAAGTGATGATGGCAATTTCACTGATGGTAATCCAATTGGTAGGAATATTTTCTTTGGTGTTCGTGAATTCGGCATGGCCACAGCTATTAATGGCATTAACCTGCATGGTGGCAGTCGGGCATTTGGTAGCACATTCTTTGTTTTCAGTGACTATTTAAAAGCTGCTATTCGTTTAGCTGCTCTTCAAAAATTACCGTCAACCTTTGTTTTTTCTCATGATTCATTAGCAGTTGGTGAAGATGGTCCTACCCATGAACCAGTTGAACAGTTAACTGGTTTGCGTGCTATTCCAAATGTGAACCTTTTCCGGCCTGCAGATGCGCATGAGACAGAAGCAGCTTGGAAATTTATTGGAAATACGACCGATAAGCCAAGTATTTTAGTTACTTCAAGACAAAAGTTACCTGTTTTAGCAGAAACTGAGGATGCTCCGATTGAAAAAGGCGGTTATATCCTTTCTGATGCTAAGAATGGAACACCAGATGGTATTTTAATTGCTTGTGGATCAGAAGTTCAATTAGCCATGAACGCGCAAAAAGAATTAGAAAAACAGAATTTTGATGTACGGGTCGTATCAATGCCAAGTATCGAAATCTTTAATCGACAACCACAGAGCTACAAAGACAAAGTGTTGCCGCCTGAAGTAGAAAATCGAATTGCCATTGAAATGGGTACTAGTTTTGTTTGGAATCAGTTCACTGGGTTAAAAGGAACTGTCATTGGTGTTAATAAATTTGGTACTAGTGGCAAAGGTCCTGAAGTCGTTGACAAATATGGCTTTAATACTGCACATGTTATTGAAGTTTTCAAACAACAATGGGATAAATTTTAATCAAGTAATTTTTAGAAATAGAGGTAACTATTTTGTCGACAAAAGTTAAAGGAATTGCGGCTAGTGATGGTATCGGCATTGCTAAAGCCTATTTACTTGTCACACCAGATTTGAGTTTTAAAAAGACAAGTATTACAGATACTGATACGGAAATTTCTCGAGTACATCAGGCTTTGAGTGTTTCAGTTGAGGATTTAAAGGCTATCCAGGATAATGCAAAAGGAAGCTTAGATGAAGATACTTTAGCTATCTTTGATGCCCACATTGCGATTTTATCAGATCCTGAAATGATCAAACAAATTGACCAAGAGATTAACGATAAGAAGGTTAATGCGGAGCAGGCCTTAACTAAAGTGACTACAGATTTTGCCAATACTTTAGCCGCTATGACTGATAATCAGTATATGCAAGAACGTGCTGCTGATGTGAAAGATGTTTCTAAGCGCGTGCTGAGCCATTTGTTGGGGAAAAAGTTGCCTGATTTAGCAGCTATCGACAGTCCAGTAATTATTGTTGCACATGAAGTAACACCTTCCGATACTTCTCAAATGAACAAAAAATTCATTAAGGGAATGATTACTGACTTAGGCGGTCGAACAAGTCACTCAGCTATCATGTCCAGAACTTTGGGAATTCCTGCTGTAGTTGGTGCTGGTGAAGCTACTCAAAAAATTAAGAATGGTGAAGTAGTGATCCTTGATGGGTTGAATGGTGAAGCTATCAGCAATCCTAATGAAACCGAAACTAAGCATTACCAGCAATTAGCCCAAAGCTTTGAGCAACAACGAGCAGAATGGGCTAAATTGGTCGATGCACCATCAATATCGGCTGATGGTAAAGAATTTGAAATTGCTTCGAATATTGGTACTCCTGCAGACATGGACGATGTTGTAAAAGTGGGTTCGGATGCTGTCGGACTTTTTAGAACTGAATTTCTATATATGGACAGTAGCAGCTTGCCAACTGAGGATGATCAATTTGAGGCGTATAAGCAGGTTACCGAAGCAATGAATGGTAAACCAGTAGTCATTAGAACTATGGATATCGGTGGTGATAAACCACTGAATTATTTGCCACTTCCAGAAGAAATGAATCCATTCTTAGGCTACCGTGCGATTCGGATTTCATTGGATCGGCAATCAATTTTTCGAACACAATTACGAGCTTTGATTCGAGCTTCTAAATTTGGTCAATTACGAATCATGTTTCCAATGATTGCGACACTGGATGAATTTAGAAAGGCCAAAGCTATCTTTACCGAAGAAAAGAAAAAGCTGCAAGTTGATGATCCAGGAATCGGTGATGATATTAAGCTGGGTATTATGATTGAAATTCCAGCAGCTGCTATTTTTGCTGAAGCGTTTGCCAAAGAAGTAGATTTCTTCAGTATTGGGACTAACGACCTTATCCAGTATTCATTTGCTGCTGATAGAGGAAACGAGTCGGTTTCTTATCTATATCAACCATATAATCCAGCTTTATTAAAACTGATTAAACATGTGATCGACGCTGCTCATCAAGAAGGTAAGATTGCCGCTATGTGTGGTGAAATGGCTGGTGATGCAGTTGCTCTACCATTATTGATGGGGATGGGTCTTGATGAATACTCGATGAGTTCTAGTTCCGTTTTACGGACTCGTAGTACCATGAAGACACTTAATACTGAAAAGTGTGCTGAGTTGGTCAATCATGTTCTAAAACATGCGTTGACTAATGAAGATACGGAAAAAATGGTTAAACAATTTCTCAAGTAGATAGTTAAGTACGATTATTTAGAATTGCTGAACAGTAGAAAGCGTGTTGATAGATTTTCTCTATCAACACGCTTTTTGTGATGTATTTTAAAGTTAACGCGTGTGATTTTGCACCCGTTGAACTTCATCAAATTGACGCATCATCCAAGCTTTGTAGCTGGTATGCGCTGGCTGTGATTCGGTTACCCGCACGATTGGTACACCGCTCCGCTTTGCTAGTGAGAGTAAATTGGTGGTCATTTTATTAATTTCTTGCGTGTTCACAACGAAAAAGGCAATTTTATGATTCCGGATATCGGCCTGCATCTGTTTGATATCTGCGGGCGAAGGGTCGGTGTCATTTTGGACAGCCTGCGCGTAATGGTTGTTGTTTTGCTGATAGCCCATTTCAGCTAAGGAATAGTCGAAAACGGGTTCAGAAACATTGACCCGCGCGTGGTGACTATGACGGCTGAGCTGCGCTATTTTTCGGTCTAAGGGGGCTAATGAACGAATATATTTCTGAGCATTACGTTTAAAGTAAGCCTTATTTTGCGGCTGACGTTTAGCAAATTGGACAGCGAGTTCATTGGCTAATTTTGGCATAGTTTGCATGTTGTACCAGATATGTTCGTTGTCACCGTTGTGCCGGTTCATAATGCCCTGAGCAACGTTAACCTTAGTCGTGCCCGTATTATCAGCAGATAGGCGGTTCATCCAGGTATCATAGCCGAGACCGTTATAAACGATCACGTCAGCATCACTGACCTGCTTGGCCGTCTTAGTCGTGGGCTCGTATTCATGGGGTTCCATACTGGGCTTATCAATGATTGAAGTGACCGTGCCCTTATCGCCCAAAACGGCTTTAGCGGTCTCACCGTAGAAATCCAGCGAGGCCACCACGTTGATTTGATGGGAGTGGTGGGTTGCGGTGGTCTTTGACGTGCAGCCCACGAGTAATATTGTGATGAGTGCGAGTGTGAGTAAAGTGCTGAGTGGACGAATATAACGCTTTAACATGTATTCAGCTACCTCCTAAGTTAAATGATAATAATTACCATTATATGCTTATTACTCGTTGATTCAAAATTAAACAAAAATAGTTCAACAGGGTACTTATTCTACTAACTAATAAGTACCCTGTTGAACTATTTAAATTTAAGCACTATTAACCCAAAATTAGTTCAGAAGATCAGCAGTGTGACATCAATTGTTCATTCTTGCCAATAATTGTTCTATTTTTAATTCATACTGTGTTGTTCACGACGTTGCTTAGCGGTCAGATTCTTGGCGTGAACCGATTCAATATTACTCTTTGACAGATTAGCCTGTTGAAAGGCGTCTTCCTGCTTTTTCTCAGCTGCGACAACTTTTTCATCCTTCGCTTTAAGGTTGAAGACGCGCCAAAAGATGAGGGCAGCAGACCAGGTGATAACGAAGAGGATCACTAAGCAAATGCCTAAGATGTTAAAGTTCAGAGCTTGTGCAAACTTGATCACGGGATTGTGCCACTTTAGGAACCCACCGATGGCTTGAATCACGTCCACGATACCCACAAAGAAAGCAGCGGTAACTGACAACCCAGTCAGAGCCAGATTATAGTAAACCTTTCGGAATGGGGATGAGAAGACCCAACTATAGGCGGTACTCATGAACAGTCCGTCACAGGAATCCATAAAGCACATGCCGGAAGTAAATAGAATCGGGAATGAAAAGACCGCGAACCACGGAATCCCCTTACTAGTGGCGACAGCGGATGTGGCTAACACGGCAATTTGGGTGGCTGTATCAAACCCCAGTCCAAATAAAATACCGACGCAGACCACTTGCCAGTTATGGTTGATAATGTTGAGTGCCCGTTTAAAGATTCGGAATATCCGGGTGTCAGTTGACGCTTTAGCGGATGAAAAATCACCCTTACTAATGGACTTAAAGGACTTCCAAATGCCCGCTAGGATGACCAGATTAATCGTACCTAGCAACAATAGCATGAATCCGGCGAACAGGGTACCCAGCACACCGCCAACGTCCTGAAACTTGGGTAGCTGGTTTTTAGACCATTCAACGAAAAAGATGGTCAGTAGCGCCATGACGATGACCACCAAAGAGTGGCCAAACGAGAAGAAGAAACCAACGCCATGCGTGTTTTTCCCGTCGTTAACCAGTTTTCGGGTCATGTTATCGATGGCCGTAATGTGATCCACGTCAAAGGCGTGCTGCAGCCCAAAGGTAAATGATAAGAAGGCCATTGCTAGTAATGATGGGTAGCGGTTAAGGTAGGTAAATACTAATCCCCAACCAACAACGAACAGAAACAAGACGTAACTGCCGAATTTGAACAGATCCGGTTTTAACGGATAATGTTGAACTTTAGACTCCAAAAGAAAGGCCTCCATGTTGATTAGTCCATGTCATATCTTACTGAAAAGAGGGCATCGACTAACGCTTATTTATAATAGCTAGACTTTAATTGGCCTAACAGGTTTTACTCATATTCAATGTAGCACTCATGATAATGACGCTTTTGCCCGTTTTATCCGCATATTGTGACAAATATCACTAATATGTTTGCAACGATTTAAGCGGTTTCACTTACTCGTGACCGTTTTTCTAATTGATTAGGTTAAAGGCAATTATCAAGCATAGCCAGTTTTGGCTATTAGTTAAATAAAGTTCACCTCCGTTCAAGAATACTACTCATTTAGCGTATCACGATGGGCCAAGGGAAGCGAATCAGTCTGAAGTAATTCTAAGTAGAAAAGGGGAGTCAAGAAAGTGTTATTTTTTAATCTAATGAATGTATTAGCCAATGGCATTGCTGATCAGCCGATCCACGTTTTCTGCCAGTTGAGATAAATTCTTAGGACCATCAGAAATGGCTTTTGTGAGTGTTGTCACACTAGGGACGATGGGAAAAATAGCGTCGATCGCGGTTTTATCGTATAGACTATCAATACCATCGCCAACGTTACCGGCTAAAACAACGACTAGCGCGGTTGGTAATCACCAACTGAATGCTACTCGCCGAAGCCACTTCGATGACGGCTGTAGGATACCGTACTCAGTTTAAACTGGTGTTGCCAGGAGAATCAATGACAGACTTTTGAATGAAGTGCTGGCAGTTACGTTAACCAGTGATTGAATGGCGCTTTCGTCACCATTATGGAGACTTCTTTAATGCAGCTACTGGGAAAAGCTTGTTTAAGTCATACTGAATGGCATTAACCATTTTTTAGCGGTCATACCATTCGTAAAAGAATTCGGGCCAGTTAAGAATTTCATTCTCTTATATTGGTATAGACTAATGGCTGGTTTAACAAAAATATTAGTGCCACATCCAGAATAATTGGCGAAGAGCATAATAACTTAAAAATCAGCCTACTAATCAATTATATTTGATTAGTAGGCTGATTTTTAAGTTAATTGATCTCTATAACATTTGATTATTAATGACGAATACTATTGATTAATCGGCCAACATTTTCAGCTAGAACCGCTAAGTTCTTGGGACCGTCGGCAATAGCTTTATCCAGAGTGGTTACACCAGGAACAATCGGGAAAATAGCATCGATAGCATTTTGGTCATATAGACTATCAACACCCTTCCCAACGTTACCTGCTAGAACGATAACGGGTGCGTGGGGTGCAACTGATTTAGTTGCCTGAGCGACACCATAAGGGGTTTTCCCAAATTTGGTTTGAAAGTCGATACCGCCTTCGCCTGTAAAGACAAAGTCAGCATTTTCGGTACGTTGTTTTAAGTGTGAATATTCCACAACAATATCAATACCCTTTTGCATTTCCGAGTTGGTGAAAGCCAACAATCCGGTACCAAGTCCGCCAGCGGCACCAGCACCTGGACGATTAGCCAGATCTTGATGCAAGTCTCGTTTGATAATGTCAGCGTAATGCTGAAGATTAGCATCTAGAATTTTAACCATTTCAGGAGTAGCACCCTTTTGTGGACCAAAAACAGCAGATGCGCCATCAGAGCCAACAAGTGGATTAGTAACGTCTGAGGCAATAATGATCTTAGTCTTGGTTACAGATGAATCGATGGTTGAAATATCGATGTGGCTTAATTTACCAAGTTCGCCGCCACCAAAGCCTAATTCATGGTCGTCCTGGTCGTATAATTTAGCGCCTAATGCTTGTGCCATACCAGCGCCACCATCGTTTGTAGCACTGCCACCAATTCCCAAGATTATTTGCTTAATGCCTTGTTTCATGGCATCAAGCATTAATTCGCCAGTTCCGTACGTTGTAGTAATCAGCGGATTATGAGTTTGGTTATTAACAAATTGAATACCACTAGCTGAAGACATCTCAATCACAGCGGTTTCTTGGTCACCTAAAATACCATATTCCGATTGTACAGGTGAATCTAAGGGACCGGTGACTTGTTTTCTAATGATACGACCATTAGTTGCATCGACCAATGATTGGACGGTACCTTCGCCACCGTCTGCCATAGGAATTTTTTCAAAAATGGCTTCAGGAAAAATTTTGTTTAGACCTGTTTGAATAGCATCGGCTGCTTGTTTAGCAGTCATGCCACCCTTGAAAGAATCGGGTGCAATCACAAATTTCATCTTGATTTCCTCCTATAGATGCATATAACCGAACATTACTGTCGCAACAATAGCAGTTGTTAATCCAACTATGGATTCGTAAACGATTGCTTTAGAACGTTCTGAGATGTTCATCCGCATAGCATTAGCAGTGACGTGGAAATAATTACCGTGTGGCAATTGATCAATCACAATAGCACCGGTGTGAACCATTGCAGCAGCTGCAATTGGTGCAACACCAAAGCCCAAAATTGATTTTCCAAATGAGCCAGTTGCCAAGATAACCCCTGTAGAAGTAGAAGCTGCGGCAGCTGCCATTAGAATTCCAGAAATTGGTGCTAATAAAGTACCTGAAAGGTGTGAAACTTTAATTAAAGCGATAACTTCCTTTGGCAAGCTCGAGTTGGTAATTAAGCCACCAATGGCGCCAGCACCAATCAGGATTAAGACAACATCGGTCATCCGAGACATTCCTGAAGCTGCATATTCACGTAACTTGGATCCTTGCTTCATAGCAATGGCACCAACAATTGCGGCAATTGGTAATACATATAGAGCATCAAGGTTTAGAGTTGTTAAAACTTTAATGTGTAACATTGAACCAATTGGATTAAGTAATAGTAAAACAATGGCAACAATCGGGGTTACAAGTGCACTACCTAAACTTGGTAGATTCTTATTTTCTGGCGTATCAGCAGCCAAATTGGCTAAGTCTTCATCTAATACTTCTGAGCCCTTATTTTTCAACAAAGTTGCTAAAAGAACGGTCATAGCTAGCCCGAATAAGGCTGGAATGAAGTCAGCAATCATGAGTTGGCTAAGATCAATACCAAAACCTTTTGCAGCGGCAATAGTGTTAGGGTTTGGCGAAATTATGTTACCAGCTTTACCGCCTCCTGAAAGCGCAACTAAGAGAGCCAGCTTAGAAATATGCATTTTTTTGCCGGCTTCCAAAGCAATTGGTGCCACGATTAAAACAGCTACGGGAATGAAGACACCCACTGCAGTAATAATCATTGTAGCCAGTGCTAATGCAAAAATTGCTAAACGATCTCCCAGCTTGGAAACGATAGCTCGAGCAATCGTTTCTGCGGAACCGGATTCCATCATAACACCAGCTAGCATACCTGCAGCTAGAACCCGTAAAATAGTTCCCATCACACTTTGTGATCCGGCAATGAGAATGTTGATGGTTTGTAGTAGATTAGCACCACCAATCAGACAACCAAAAATGGCGCCAAGTAATAATGAATAGACAGGGTTTAATTTCTTTAAAATTAGGATAATAGCTAATGCTAATCCAATTAAAGCTGCCCACCATGTTACAACAACTGTTTGTGGCATGGTAAATTCCTCCTAATGAATGAAATAAATCGAATAATATTATAAATTGAGCAAGCATAATAGTCTTTAGCTCACTGCATAATAATTATAGACATATTAGAACGGAGGCACAAGCAGAATATGGAATAAATCTAGATGAATCGCAGTGTAATGGTATTAGCTCTATTTTTATGGGAGCAAAGTGTAATTTTTCCAGAGAATAACACATGCCCTAATTATCAGCATATCAGGATTACCAATATACTGATAATTAGAAGTATGCTCATTACTAAACTAATACAAATTAATGAACATTGTGTCCAGAACAGCTATCAGTGAAATAATGACAGTGTAAATGATAACTCCAAAAAGCAGTCTGCTGATCAATCATATTTGATCAGCAGACTGCTTAAGTTAATTAACCGATTGAGCTAATATTTGTAATCCTGAAGTTGTGACATCCGCTGCGAAACCTTTTACAGTATTTAGCGTAATGTCATCACCAGATTGACCAAACTTGGAAACTAATTTAGCAAGAATAGTTGGTGGTACAGTAATGATATCAACGCCGAACTGATTTGCCTGCATGATGCTGTAGACTTCCCGGGTACTTGCCCAAAGAAGCTCAACGTCATCGCGGTCCTTCGTTAAAGCGACACTTTTCTTAACGAATGGAATCGGGTCAATGCCAGCGTCAGCAACCCGGCCAACGAAGATTGAAACGATGCTTGGCGTGCCTGGTACGATGGCGTCAACACTTTCCTTTACTTGGTCGGCAGTCGCAATTGCGGTGACGTTAACTTGAACGCCGTCAGCTGTCAGATCATGAATGAGGTCGGTAGTGGGTTCACCGGCAGTCGTCCGAATCGGGATCTTAACGTAAACGTGCGGGCCAAGCTCATGCAGCAGTTTAGCTTCTTTGAGCATGGTGTCGTAGTCGTTGCTGAAGACTTCAAAGGAAATGGCTTCGTCAGGGAAAGTGGCAACGGCTTTTTTGGCAAACGTCAGGTAGTCGGTCACGCCAGCTTTCTTTAACAGGCTAGGGTTAGTCGTAAAGCCGGTGACAAAGTCGTTTTGATTGATGGCCTTCATATCTTCTAGATCAGCGCCATCGGAGTAGATTTTAGTATTAAATGTTAAGTTCGTCATGTTATTCACCTCAATAAATTAAGCTTTTTCAGCTGCTTCGCTGAAGGTCTTTAAATACGTTGCCGTTACATTATCAGTCGTGAAACCAAATTGACTGATAATGGCATCTGGATTGCCAGACGCGCCGTAGCGGTTGTTGATGCCGATAATCTTACCCTGCAAGCCAACGTAGTGTTCCCAGCCGAAGGAAGTTCCCATTTCAATGGCAACTCTGCGGGTCACACAACTTGGCAGCACGGATTCACGGTACTCAGCCGACTGGGCGTCGAAGAGTTCAAATGAAGGCAAAGAAACAACTGAGACGTCATGACCGGCATCGCGCAATTGGTCCTGGGCTGCCATGGCCAGTTGAACTTCGGAGCCAGTCGCAATCAAGATCCCTTCAGGAATCTCGCCTTGAGCTGGTGAGAGTACGTAGCCACCGCGTTTGACCCCTTGAGCAGCCAGTTGGTCGGTTTGTGGTAAGGTCGGCAGATTTTGCCGAGTTAACACTAACAAGGTTGGCGTTTTAGTGGCAGATAAGGCGGTCTGCCAAGCAGCCACGGCCTCGTTGATATCAGCTGGGCGCATGACGTTCACGTTTGGCATCGCCCGGAAACTCATTAACTGTTCGATGGGTTCATGAGTCGGTCCATCTTCTCCAACAGCAACGGAGTCATGGGTGAAAACAAAGGTTGAGGGGATCTTTTGGATGGCGGCTAAACGAATCGCAGCCCGCATGTAATCTGAGAAGACAAAGAACGTGCTGGCATATGGCCGGATACCACCGTGCAGAACCATCCCGTTAACGGCAGCGGCTTCCGCAAATTCACGGACACCGAACCAAACGTTTTTACCGAGTGGATCATCTGGCTGGTAAGCTTCAGCGGTTTTAACGTTAGTTTTATTAGAGGAGAACAAGTCAGCACTGCCGCCCCAGAAACTGGGAACCTGTTCGGAAATCGCGGCAATAATGCGTTGACTGGTATTGCGGCCAGATTCTGATTCACCAACGTGGCTTGCAGGTAAACCTAGATCTGCTGAAATAGGTTTGAAACCTTGTAAGAACTTGGTGGCGAGTTCAGGGTATTTGGCAGCGTAGTCGTTAAACTGGGCTTGCCACTGGCGTTCACTGATAATCCCGCGCTGTTTAACGTTGGTATCAAAATTTTGATAAACGTCGTCGGGGACTTCAAAAGGTTCGTGGTTCCAACCGAGCTTTTGACGGGTAGCTGCCATGTTTTCCTTACCCAACGGCTTACCATGAACGGCATTAGTGCCGGCATTGGGGGCACCAAAACCAATAATGGTCTTAATATCGATCAGGGTTGGCCGATCGCTGTTTTGCTTAGCCGTTTCAATGGCCGCGTTAATTTCCGCAGGGTCATTGCCGTTTTCAACGTGCAGAACTTGCCAATGGTAAGCTTCGAACCGTTTCGGGGTATCATCGGTGAACGCCATTGAAGTTGGGCCGTCAAGCGACACGCTGTTGTCATCGTATAAGACGATCAGTTTGCCTAATTTGAGGTGACCAGCAAGACTGGCTGCTTCATGGGAGACACCTTCCATCAAGTCGCCATCGCCAGCAATTGCGTAGGTGTAGTGGTCCATAATATTGAAGCCGGGCTGGTTGTACTGCGCAGCTAAATGGGTTTCAGCCATTGCCATACCAACGGCCATGCCTAAGCCTTGGCCGAGTGGACCGGTAGTAGCCTCAACACCATCGGTCAAACCGTATTCAGGGTGACCAGGGGTTTTACTGTTGAGCTGACGGAACTGTTTTAAATCGTCAATGGTCAGGCCGAAACCTGACAGGTGTAATAGACTGTACAGCAAAGCGGAACCATGGCCGGCTGATAAAATAAAGCGGTCGCGGTTGACCCAGTGCTGATCAGTCGGGTTAATTGTTAAATGTTTAGTCCATAGGGTATACGCCATTGGTGCAACACCAAGGGGTAAACCAGGGTGGCCGGAATTGGCCTTTTCAATCATGTCAACACTTAAAAAACGTAATGCATTAATCGACGTTTGGTCTAGGTTAATATTTTGCAAATTAATCACGCTCCTATGCCTAAGAAATATAAGGTAACTAGCGGAATATGTCAACTAGATAACTGCAAATGGTATAGTTGAAATATTCGGCTGTTTCATTAAACTTTCATAGAATTTCAATTGATAGAAAACTCGTTATTTTAGGGTTTTCCAATTCATCAACTTAAAAATTCTAACAACTATGAAAATTTCAGGGCATGAAGCGAAAATTAGAAATAGTTTTCAATTTAAAATTAATTCAGCGAAAATCACTGAACTTATTTCTGGGAAGGACTGATTAGCTGAACATTTTATGAAAACAAGTTACATTTAGGAAGTCAGACTAAATTTTGGGAAGGTAGTCTGTTCGTTTTCATGAAAATTTCAGCCTTTCAGTAAACATTAAAGGAACATTAAGAAAAATATTTGAAAAGTTTAATTAATAGTACCACGAGCGCTGGTATAAAAAAAGGCATTTAGACCTTTTTGTGCGTTAAAGCATGCTATACTCAAGGTATATTAACTAGGGGCGCAAATTGCTGAGACGGTCATGCACCGAACCCTTTGAACCTGTGAGCTAACCCTCGCGAAGGAAAGTTAACGTGTCTTTTGCGATCAAACTGCCGACCAGGGTTTTCTCTGGCCGGCTTTTTCTGTTCAGCAGGTTGCGCACCTTGAGGAGGAACTAAATTGGCAAAATTTACGGATCAGATCCAGCAGGCAGCTGCGCCATACTGGCAAAAAAGTTTTGAACACCCCTTTATCCACGAACTGCAGTCGGGGACGTTGCCCCAAGACGTTTTTCGCTACTATTTAATTCAGGATCGTTACTATTTAAGTGAATTCGGTAAGTTACATGAATTAGTGGCCGACCAAGTCGATGATGCCCATGGCAAACAGTTCTTATTGGCCGGCGCGCAAGGTTTAAAAGACGATGAAATGGCTGTGCGTGAAGGGTTCTTTGAACAGCTGAAGATTACGCCAGACGAGATCAAGCAGACGCCGGTTGCACCCACGGCTTACAACTACGTGAACCATATGTATGCGGAACTGTATCGGGGAACGCCCCAGCAGGCCATTGCGGGGCTTTTGCCATGCTACTGGCTCTACAATCAGATCGGCCAGCAACTGGTTGCTCAGGGGTCACCAGTACCGCTGTATCAACGCTGGATCGAAACCTATGACAGCGATGACTACACCGACAGTGTGACGCAGATGATTGCGTTGACTAACCAAACGGCTAGCCAATCGGATGCGGCTATTCAAGCTAAGATGAAGACGTCCTTTGTCCGCAGCAGCGCTTACGAATTGGCTTTCTGGCAAATGGCGTTGGATAAGCAAAACTGGCATATTTCGGCCTAAAATTTTCTCGTCTTCCTTTAGTTTGACCAGCATAAAGGGAAGATGATGGCAGGTAAAAATTAAAAAATGTGCAAAAAATACCCATTTCTCATGCAAGTTCTGGTAATTTCCGTTATCATGAACGGTATGAAAAATTTCAGAAGTGGGGTAATTTAAATGATCAAGATGGTAGCAGTCGATATGGATGGCACTTTTTTAGATGATAAGCGTCAGTATGATAAGACAACGTTTTTAGCGCTTTTTAAGCAAATGAAAGCTCACCACATTCATTTCGTTGCCGCCAGCGGTTCTCAGTACCAGCGTTTACGGCATGAGTTTGCTGAGGTCGCTGATCAGATGGATTATATTTCACAAAATGGTGCGATTGTTCACAGTGGTAGCAAACTGCAGCACATTGAAGCTATCAGCGACGAACAGGTTCACGGTGTGATTCAGCTATTACGTAAAAGCTTTAAACCTGGACTGATCAGTCAAGAAGTGGTGGCTGGGTTAAACGGGACCTACGTTAATCGGGATATGGATCCGAAGTTTCTAAAAATCGTGAAGTACTATTATCGGCCAGTGATTGGCGTTGATAATTTGGCGACCATTGCGAGCACGGCGGTGAAGGATCAATTTACTAAATTGGCCGTCAGTTTCACGCCAGGGGTTAACTTCGATTCGGCTTCAGCGAAATTAGCGCAAGTACTGCCAGCCAAATTAACTAACGAAACGTCGGGTTTTAATACCGATTTGGTAGGTTCAGCTAACGCTACGAAACGTTCTGGTCTGCAGATACTGCAGGATCACTATCAAATTGCTGATGACGAGTTGATGACTTTTGGCGATAACGAAAATGATTTGAGTATGCTGACGATGACGCCGCATAGTTTTGCGATGAAAAATGCTGCTGACAAGATTCGCCAATCAGCAGCTCACGTGACGCAGTTTGATAATAATCACAATGGCGTCTTGGAAACACTAAAGATGGCACTCTAAAGGAAAAGCAGCTTGATTACTCAGTCAGTAATCAAGCTGCTTTTTGCATTTTATTGAAAAATAATATCCATTGGAATAGCACCCTTTAAGGATTCGTGGACAGTGCATTGCCGCACCACTTCATTTAAGAAGAATTTGTGATCGGCAGGTGACAGGTTAGTTTCGGCGGTGATCTTGATCGTCATGTGCGTCACCTTAGAACTTTCATCGCTGTACGTCGTGGTTTCCCCGGTAACGTCGACCTTGAACTTCTTGATGGTTAAATTCTTTTCGGAGTTTTCAATTTCACGGGCTGTGATGCTCATACAGCTGCCTACAGCGCCTAATAGGTACTGAACAGGATTAGGCCCAGCATCGGTTCCCTTAGCGACTAGGGGCTCGTCAGCCAGGTAAGAATGGCCGCCTGTTTGATTCATTACTTGAGTACCCGCTGGCCGTAAGGTTGAATGGACAATATATTTTCCCATTAGAATTACCTCCAGATGTCATTTAATATTATTGTAGCACAGGGGGCCACAAAAGAAATTGACTCAGATTCAGGCGGCAGCGCATAAAAAACGGTCACCCTTAATGATTGGGTGACCGATTAATGTTTATTTTAAAATTAGCCAATGACCCGAACTTGGATCGATTGACGACCAAATTGCATGGCTTGTGAATTGGTCATGGAAATGTCTAACTGGTTAGGGTTACTGTAAGTAAAGGTACCCGTATCGTTAACGACCCGGTTTTCAGTATGGCCGTCCTGGTACTTAATTTCCAGTTGAGTTCCCTTAGGATAACGGTCTAAGGCAGCGGCTACACCAGTACCGGTAGGAATTGAAGTTCCTTGGCCACCGGCAGCAACTTGTGGATCGTAAGCTGTGGCAACCATGGTTGTCCAGCCGCTAGTTGCGTTTTTGGTGTCGTTTTGCTTGGCCTTACTGCTGTTTGAAGCAGTTGAAGTATTTGAACTGCTTGAAGCATTTGAACTGCTTGAAGCATTTGAAGAACTTTTAGTAAGCGGCGTAATTCTGGAACTCTTATCAGCCTTTGCACCAGTGGGGATATTTAACTTTTGATTGGGTAAAATAACGGCACTAGCTGAACTGAGTGAGTTAGCATCAACAATTGCCTTGGTTGAGGTGTTGTTGTCTTTTGCGATATCCCAAAGGCTATCGCCTGATTTAACAGTATATTCTTTAGCGGAAGCAGAGATAGTAGTAAAACCGAGACCGATTAACGTACCGAACATGAGTAAACTACGTGAAAAAATTGATTTTGGTAACATAAAATGTTTGACCAACCTTTCGATATTATGCTCAAAAGCATAGGGATTAAATTAATTAAACTATAAGGTAAGTATTATTTATCCTTGCCACGAGTAATACTATAACATGCGAAATCTGGTTTTCAGTAACAGAATCACTACATTAAATTTGAAATACGTCATGTATTTGAAACATTGTCATAATCATGTCATAAACGGAAATATGAAAGCGCTATGTAACAAACCTGTTACATAAAAGTAATAAAAAAGTTAAAAAATGAGAATTAGTGTTGCTTGATTTTAAACGAAGAATTGCAATAAATGGTTAAAAATAATAAAAAACACCGAATTATCAGGATCTTAAAAATTCGGTGTTTTGACTTATATTTTGTATGAAATGTTACTAGAATGTTACAAAAGGGCCTCAGCCGCGACTTCATCAATTGATAAACCGTTATACAGAAAGGGGTTTCGTGTGAAAAGCGGATATTCTGGTGCCTGAGTTTTTTGCCAGGTCTGCAGTTGCTCAGCTGAAAGGGGTAACGGAATGGTTGAATGATCGTGGTTCAAATTGAGCACAAAAATCAGCTGCTGTGATGAGTAAGTGAGATTGGCGCTCACTAAATCTAAATAAGCCTGACCAATTTTTTTGGCCAAGCCATTCAAGCCCACTGGTTTGAGATCAGCTAATTGGGCTTTAAAAGTTGTTAATTGCGCAGCTGTTAGTGGTGCAATTAGGATCGCATCGCGGGTTGTTATGTATAACTGACGGTATTTAGTGACCTTTTCTTCCATAGATACCTCCGATTTATGTAATGGCACGCAAAAAAACTGCAAAATAATTTTACTTTTGCTTAAAGAGCGTCTAGAATAGTGATTGTAAATAATAATCATTCTAAACTGGGAAGAGGTTGAAATAAATGAGAAAGAAGCAAACTTTAGCACAGCGAATCAATATCATGCGGGCATCTGTTATGGGTGCTAACGATGGTATCCTATCAGTTGCCGGGATTGTTATCGGTGTCGCTGGTGCTACAACGAACAACTTTGCTATCTTTATTTCTGGTATTTCAGGAATGCTGGCCGGTACGGTATCCATGGCGATGGGTGAATACGTCTCCGTGAACACACAAAAGGATGCGCAGCGGCGAGCAATCATGAACCAGAAAGAAGCCCTTGCTAACAACTATGATGATGAATTTAACTTCGTCAAACAAAAGTACGTTGGTGACGGCATCGATCCGCAATTAGCTACGCAAGCGACTAGTGAAATGATGAAGCAAGACTCATTAGTTACCACGGTCCGCGAACGGTATGGTTTTGATGTTGGTGAATATACCAGTCCGTATGCGGCAGCTATTTCTTCTATGATTTCGTTTCCTATCGGCTCTATCTTACCACTATTAGCAATCACAATGTTGCCTGCCTCAATCAGAATCGTAGGAACTTTTGTGGCGGTGGTTATCGCTTTGGCGCTCACTGGATTTAGCGCGGCCACTTTGGGGAATGCTAAACGTGGCAACGGAATCTTCAGAAACGTTGTGTCCGGTATGCTGACGATGATCGTCACTTACGCCATTGGGACAATGATTGGGCATCTATAGGGGGGACTTTAAATGAGTGAAGTAGTTATTAAGCAAAAGAAGAAAAAGTCCACCCAAACGATGGAAGAAAAATTAAACACCTTACGTGCGGGTGTGCTGGGTTCTAACGATGGTATCCTAACCGTTGTTGGTGTGCTATTTAGTGTGGCGGTTGCCACGCCTAATCAGTTCACCATCTTTATTGCGGGGCTATCTGATTTACTAGCCTGTGCTTTTTCCATGGCATCTGGTGAATACGCATCAGTCAGCACCCAAAAGGATACTGAAAAATCAGTTGTTCGAACTGAAAAACGGTTGCTGAGAACGGAGTATCAAGGTGAACTGCAAGCGGTGATCAATCATTACACTGACCGTGGTGTCACCGAAGCAACCGCCACTAAGATCGCCAATGAATTAATGTCGCAAAAGCCTTTGGAGACCGTGGTGAATGTCAAGTATGATTTGAAGCTGAATCACTACATGAATCCATGGTACGCGGCCTTCTCATCACTATTTTCAGCGTCCTTAGGTGGTGTCTTTCCACTAGCAGCAATGACGCTTTCACCAGTGTCATTTCAATGGCCAGCGACGATTTTAGCCGTCTGTGTTTCCGTTGGTATTACTGGTTTTCTAGCTGCTAAGTTAGGAAATGGTTTAGTTAAAACCGCCGTTATTCGGAATGTCATCGTGGGTATCATTACCATGATCATTCACTATAGCCTAGGGTTACTTTTGAAATAATAACTGAATGCACCACTAGGATTGTTACAAATTCCTCGAACGGAAAATGTGACAGTCTTTTTTTATGGCCTCATTTAAGCGTAAATTTCAAACAGTCTTTAATTTGTGATTGAAGGAAAAGTGTTCACAACCGCGTGTTAGCAGCCATTGGCGGATCTTTAGGTCACTTTCATAAATGAGACAGTTTTTCACCTGATAATATTAGTGATTTTTTATTGTACGCGAACACCGCTTCGGTTACTATAAAATGGTCTATACTACTCAGGCGATTAAACGAAAGGGACTGGGATTGAAAAAAATAGCTGAAACGGTCAAAATCAGCCCAACGACACTGGCAGTCGTGTGTTGTGCGTTGATTGCAGGGTGGCTGATCTTACTGACACCGATTCATGGTTATTCGGATAACGGCGATTTTCAACGCTTCATGGCGACTAATGATCTCTATAGTCTGCACCAAGTCCAAGCCGGTTACGTGGTCCAGCAGTACGGTTTGATGAAGTACTATAATCCGCTTCATTTAGAACATTTGACGGTTCAGTCGGTGGTGATCCAACTGGCGGTTGGCCTGAATCGGCTATTTTATAGTCACAGTCGGTTTGATATTCGCTTTCTTGGCGCCGTTCACTATGGCCTTTACTTAGGTGGCGTAGCCGTTTTAGTGAAGGGGCTGGTGGGAGAAAAAAGTCGGTTACGAAACTACGTCATTGCAGCAGTCGCAACGTTATTTGTCGCCGATTCGTCGTTTACGCTGTACTTCAACTCGTTTTATCCACAGACAATGACGTTTATTTTACTGCTTTACCTGATTGGCTTTGGGTTATTGGTTAGTCGTTACAAAGCTGTTAATAAATGGCTGGCAGTGGGCTTTTATCTGAGTGCCATGGCGCTGTTGCTAGTACATGAGTCAACTAGTTTGCTGATTTTGGGGATCTTGTTCATGTCAGTTGGTATTTTAAGGCTGCCAAATCGTCAGTGGATTCACGGGACCGCCGCGGTTGTGACCAGTGTGCTGCTATTTACCTGCTGGTTTTCAGCTAATCATATAACACCGGAAGTGCGGGCAATGAATAAGTATCAAGCACTGACACAGGGGCGGCTGCTCGCAACTGATCAGCCGGAACAGGTCGCTAAAACCAGCAAGATCGACGAACAGTTTGCCTTAATGAAGGGGCAAAGCTATTACCCGACTGCGTATGCGGCATTAGCGCCACAGACTGATTATACCCAGCAAAATTTTAGTCAGCGCTACAACCTGCCGTGGCTGATACGTGAATATACTGAGCATCCGCATCAATTCAATTTATTACTTAACCGCGCCGCTAAAAACATGCTGGTTCTAAGACCCAGATTGACTGGAACTCAGGAAAAACAAGGAGATCATCGGCCGTTTCAGAAAACCGCGTATTTTTCGCTCTTTAGTTATGCAGCTGGGGCCTATTATCCTAAAACATACGGCTTTAACTGTTTGCTAGCAGCTGCCATCATGATCATCTATGTCAGCGGGTTATTGCGTGGCTTGGAAAAGTCTGACCAGCAGCTTAGAAGTCATTTTTGGCTGGTATTGGGACTGCTATCCATTGTGGTACTGGTACCGCCAGTGACCATTGTGCTTTATGGGACAGCTAATTTTGTCACTCATTTACTACCGGTAGCCGTTTGCCTAACGTCAGCTGGACTGATCTTACTTAGCGACGTTTTGCAGCATCGTCTATGGAGGACAAATGATGAAGTGTAAAAGTTATTTTGGCTGGTTCTTAATTACAGTGCTGCTGGTCATTGGTATTGAGCGCACTGCTATTCGAGCTGAAGCTGCTGATAATCAGCCAGTGCTGCTGGTCTACGATTCAAAAAACGTGGCTGAACACGGCGATTTAAGCTTAGATCGCTGTCAAAGACTGCTGACCAGTTTCGGATTGCGCGCCCGAACCGTTCAGCTGAGTCAATATCACCAGCACATGCTAAAAACTGGCCGGTATCAAGGGGTTATTACAATGGTGAACTGGGCACAGTCACGTAGTCAAAATCAGGCCTTTGAACAAGACCGAGCTAGGTTTAACGGGATTAAACTGCATATTGGGCCTAATTTACAGGCGGATGAACGCACAGGACTGGGCGGAACGTTCAAAACGTTAACTCACCAGCAGTTAAACCTTCACCAAGGTCGTGCAAGACAGCCGCTTTCGGCGAATAAAACGCTCTTGGTTAATGACCGACGAACGGATGGTACGCAGTCGATCGGGTGGTTAACGAGCCAGACACAGCCTGCAACTCTTTATTCGTATGGCGTGGTTGTAGGGCAAGCGGGCTTTTTACCTGAGCTAGGAAAGGATGGGTTATCAATGACCTTAGCGGGTCAGTTATTGGCCCGGCTTTTTCGGCGACCATCCTGGGTGCATCGGCCAATGCTAACGATTACGGGAATTACACCCTATACGCGACTTGATCATTTACAGCACTTGATCGATCAGCTAGCAGCACGGGGCTTCCCGTTTGCACTCAGTATTGTTAGCGTGGCGCAAAACACGAATCTCAAGGCCTTTCACCGATATACCAAGGTGTTGAGGTCAGTTGAAAAAGCCGGTGGGCTCATCTTTTGGAGCCCCGCTACTGAAATTGGCACTCAGCGGTTGAATGAGACTGAATTAAGATCGGTTTTTCAAATTGAATTGGCCAGTTTAGGCGCAGACCGGGTGATTCCGGTTGGGGTCAGTGCTGCTGGTTATTGGAATCGTTCAGTGCGTAGGCAGAGGGCGGTCTTGAATCAGGCAACGCACGTCTTGATGTTGCCTGATCAGCCGCAAAAACTTGAGCAGCCGTCCGCTGAACCTGAAGCAGCCGTCACCACTAGTCAGCAGTTTGATACGGGGATCGTGGGCATTCCGTTTAAGGCATTTGAAACGGCGACGTTCCGGGGGAAGATTAAATTTACCCAGCCAACTGCACTACTGGTAAATATGCCGGCTGGACAAAGAGAAATTAACGACTTGATGCAGCAGTTGCAAACCAGCAATTTTAAGTGGTTTGATCCCGTTCAAGACCAGCTAAAGACTACGTTAAAAACGGCTGCGACTTCATACGGTTATCGCGCGGGACAATATCTGTTTAACGGTGAACCAATAACGGACTTGGATGCCGGTATGACGGAATTTTCAGATTCGCATCAGCGAGTTGTTAAAACATCTTGGATGAATCAGATCATTCAGTGGCAATCCCAAGCGTTATTATGGTTATTTGCGGGCATTGGTCTGCTGTTAGCAGGGTTACTGATCGTTGGCCGGCACATTTACCGTGGTAAATTTATTCACTCGCATATGAATAAGGATAGGTGATTTCAATTTTAAGCAGTCTGTTATTTGTTGCGATAATCGCGATCTGGGGGATCCTGATCGTTAATTTAGTGCTAACAATTGCTGGGTATTACTACTATTTAAACTGGTGTCGAACAGCACCTCCGACCTTACCGGCAAAGGTACCGTTCGTGTCGATCCTTGTACCGGCGCATAACGAAGGCAAGGTACTGCTGAAAACGGTCCAGGCACTATTGAAGTTTGATTACCCGCAGGAACGGTATGAATTAATCGTGATCAATGATAATTCCAGCGATGATTCGGCAGCCTTATTGACCAGAATGCAGTCAGTGTATCAGAACCGTAATTTTCAGGTTATCAACACCAACGCGCAAACTGGCGGTAAGGGGAAATCAAATGCGCTGAATATTGGCTTACAACAGGCTAAGGGGGACGTAATTGCCGTCTACGATGCCGATAATACACCGGCAGCCAGCGCACTGCGTTATCTGGTAGCGACCCTCATGCAAAATGCGCAGCTGGGTGCCGTGATTGGTAAGTTTCGGACGCGGAATCGAAACGTCACGATGCTGACCCGGTTTATTAACATTGAAACACTTGCTTTTCAATGGATGGCTCAGGCTGGTCGGCGCCAGTTATTTAAACTCTGCACGATCCCCGGGACGAACTACGTGATCCATCGCCATGTTTTGGAGACTGTTGGGGGCTGGGACGTGAAAGCCTTGGCCGAGGATACTGAAATCAGCTTTCAGGTGTACCGGCTGGGCAAGCAGATCACCTTCCAGCCCCTGGCAGTCACCTGGGAGCAGGAACCGCAGACCCTAGACGTTTGGTTTCATCAGCGCACGCGCTGGGTGAAGGGAAACATCTACGTGATTTTAAAAAATTTAGGGCTGTTATTTCGGCCGGCTGCCAGAGTGATCTGGTTTGATCTGCTGTATTTTATGAGCACCTATTTTTTACTGCTGTTTGCGTTAGTTTTTTCCGACATTATATTCGTCCTCTCAGTGGCGAACATGGTCCATATCACACTTCAGGACTATAGCGGCACGGTCTGGTTATTCGCGATCTTATTGTTTATTTTGAGCACGTTTGTGACGATTACGACTGAAAAGGGTGAAATGACGATCGATAATTTGGGCATTATCGGTTTGATGTACTTTATCTATAGTCAGATGTGGCTGGCAGTGGCAATCTACGGAATGGTGGGATATATTCGTGAACAAATCTTTCATCAGCAAGCTAAGTGGTATAAAACGAAGCGTTATTAGTGGGACTCTCTTTACCATGACCTTACTTTTACTGCTGCTTACTAGTAGCCATCAGGCAACTGCCAAGCAGTACACGCAGCCGTTTCAAAATGAGACGACTTCGTTAGCTGGTAAGGCCGTTTCAGCCAATATGTATTTTGTCAAAATGGGGTATTGGCGCGTCAAAAAAGCGACCCTTAACCTGAACTTTCAGGTATCCCAATTAAATGATCGGCAGGATTCAGATATGACGGTCACTGTGAATGGCGTCACTTTCGATTCATTTCGGCCTTCAAAAACCAAGGGACTGCAGACGAAACAGATTAAGATCCCGACCCAGCTGCTTAAATCACAAAATAATCTGCAAATAGCGGGGCAATTACTGAACCAAAAGACACCGACCACGCAGACCCCTGCCAATTGGCTGACCATCGTTAACACGAGCAATGTCAACTTCGATTATGAGATTGAAAAACCGACCGATCAGATTAATGATTTTTACGGGCACATGACTGGTGCGGATACGATTACAGCCAACCAATCAGCAGTTGAAACACCGTTACGGGCTACGGATGCGGAGCTTACAGCCAGCTTGCGGGCACTGACAGGGTTGACCCGGTTTGTGACTGCCGAGGATCGTGAATTGCCGCTGAGGCCGTTGGAGAACGGTAGGCAGACCGACTTTAGGCTGCTGGTGGCTAACTTCGACCATTTACCCTCAGACTTACGCAGACAGTTACCGCAGCAACGATTAGTTGATCACGCCGTCATTCAGGTGATGAATCTCAATCGGCGGCCGGTACTGGTGGTGACATCTAAATCAAATCAGTTACTAGAAAAGGCCGCTCAATTTGTCGCCAATGAAGAATTGATGCGAGAAACGGCTCAAACTACCAAATGGATCAGCCTGCAAACCGCTACCTTTGCGTCGGTGCTGCAATTTCAAGGCCGTCAGCCGTTGCTGGAAAAGGATGATCGGGTACAGGGTGCCGGACACCACGTGAAGACCTTTTTTGTTCAGCTGCCTAACGACCACCTGAACGCAGCGGGATCAACGATCAATCTGCGACTGCGGTACGCTAAAAACTTGGATTTTAAACAGTCATTAGCCACCATCAAGGTCAATGGTCAGGCAATTGGCAGTCAGCGACTGAGCAGTGAGCGTGCCAATGATGATACTGTACGGGTCAAACTGCCAGCTGATTTGCCGCTTAACAGTACTTTTACCGTGCAGGCCGACTTTGATTTGGTTCTGCCAGGGGAGACGAATCAGGTGTTACCTGACCAAAGTGCGTGGGCGTCCGTGCTGGCGGACTCCTATGCAACTATCCGCTCAAAGCCCAATCGGGATCTGCTGTTTGATAACTATCCCAGCGTCTTTATGAAGGGACAGGCGGTTCATCATTTAGCGTTAGTTCGGCCAGACCGATTAACGGAAAATGATTTTGCCACCATGTCCAATCTATTTGGACTGATCGGTAACTATGCCAAACAAAATACCGGGGAGTTCAAGATCTACCATGGCCAACCAAGTACCGCCGAATTAGCGCAGGCTAACGTACTTGTTTTCGGTACTCCTGCCCAGACGCCATTGATCAAACAGCTGAATAACCGGTTATACTTTCAATACAACTCAGCTTTCACTGGGTTTAAGTCCAACGAAAAATTAAGTCTGGAAGAACAGTATGCTCAGCGGGTGGGAACAGCCCAGCTACTGCGGTCACCCTTCAATGCACATCACGGTTTGTTAGTGGTAACGGGAGCCCATGAGGACGCGGTGTATCGGGCTTCCACTCAGCTTAATCGGCAAGTTAAGCTCGCTCAATATCGTCAGACTGACACGATCGTTGTGGATGATAATAATCAGCATTTTAGTTACCGGTTTAAGAAGCAAAAACTGTTAAAAGATGACGCGTTTAACGTTACCTTTCACAAACAGGGCCATTTCTGGGTGTACATGGGACTATCACTGCTGGCCGTCGCCTTCTTTGGATTCGTGGTGATTTCCATCCTATGGCGTCACGGGTTACTTAAACGAAAGGGGAACTGGCATGAACATTGATGACCGTGGTCGAGCTAGTATTCAAGCGGATATTGGCTTTGTGATTTTTCTGACCCTCATGAGTTTAACGACGATTTTCGTTGATATATCGGGTAATCTACTCTGGAATGCCGTTTATCTGGGAATTACGGTGGTGGTGATGCTGATTACCTACTTCTATGGGTTTATTCCGGGTATGTTATCGAATTTACTCTTTATTTTCTGTCAAATTGTTTCAACCGCCTATATCAACCTTTATCTGCACCAGGCGATTGCGTTAAAAATGACGTTTTGGCTGATCTTACCAGGGTTATTGAGCGGGGCACTGGCAATGATGACGCAGCGCCAGCAGCAGTTACAGGTCTATAATCATCAGCTGCGTAACCGGCTTACTGAACAGGGAGCCTTTGACGCGCAAACTAATTTGCGGACGCTGGTGGCATTCACGATGGACGCCCGCGTTTATATCGAAAATCATCGGCGCTTTGACCTGCCAGTGACGATGCTGGTGTTTCGGATTCGCTACTATGCTGAATTACAGCGGATGTTGAGTCCAGAGCAAAATCAAACGCTGCTCCGGGTGATCTCGGATACTTTAACCACGGTCGCTGCAGACAATAACCTGTCCTATTTTTTAGACCAGGAGGATCCGACCTGGGGAATGATGCTGCATTCGGATGAAGGGCAGGCAGAACAGCTGATTGCCCAAATCAAAACTAATTTTCTAAATGAACTGCGCAGTCACCACCAACTCAAGCAGCTTGACACGTCATTGACGGCTGGATTAGCCAGTTGGAACGCGACCACAATGGACAGTCCTTATGACCTTATGAAACAGGGAATCCGTGAAACCGAATATGATGTTTAGATAGCAAATGAAAAAAGAAATCGTAACATAAGTCTATATTGGTAAGGATTTTAACTGGCTTCTTAACTAAAAATAGACCAAAATTGATTATTTGTTCAATACTTTAATATGGCCTAATCATGCGTCAAAACTCAGATTCCGGCCACTTAACCTAAATAACGCCTATTCCGACAAAGTTCGCCGGAATAGGCGTTATTTAGGTTAAATTCTGGAATCTACCGAGTTTTGTCGCACACTCGTTTTTAATGGCTTATTTTTGATCCGGTGTATAACCAGGTGCTGTGAAGCGTGGTTCGGTTCGGCCCGCCGCCGCTTCTTGATCAATTGCCAGTTGGGCAACTTGGTTAAGGTAGTTGAAGGGATAATCAAAGTTGGGCTGGAACAGCATATCGACAAATGCGAGATCGTCGATGGTGTTGTTATTTTGGATAGCGACTGATACGGCGTTAGCAGACTGCGTAATATCATGTTTGCTTAATAACTGAGCACCTAGGACCCGCCGTGTTTTTTTATCATAAACTAACACGATGGTGAGGCGGTCAGTAGAAGGCATGTAATCTGGCCGCCAAGTGCCATCAAAGGTGACGCTGTCAGCATCTAAGCCCCGCTTTAAAGCGTGTGTGAGCGTCAGCCCAGTGGTCGCGAGGGCGTTGCCATAAAGTTCCAGTGCTGAACTGGCTTGTGTGCCAATGTAGGGGTGCGTGTGGTTGAAGATATTATGTGCAACCAGCATTCCTTGGCGAATAGCAACACTTGCTAGTGGGGTGTATGCTGCTGACCTTGAGGGGTTGAACCGCACCATACAGCAGTCACCGGCAGCGTAAATATCCGGGTCGGAAGTTTGCAGGAACCGGTTGGTTGAAAATGAACCGTGACGTTCCAGCTTAACTTGACCGGCTAGTAGGGAAGTATTGGGCGTAAAACCGGTGCTGACAATGGCAACGTCGGCTTTAAAATCACCCTGATTGGTTTCAATCGTGACCTGGTCACTATCTTCGTCGCCGGTAAAGGCACTGACTTGAGTTTCCAAATGGATGTCAATATGGTGAGCTTGCAGCTGCTTGATCACCCAATCAGACATACCGCTATCAACATAGTTATTCAGCACTTGCGGCAATGCCTGAAAAACGGTTACCCGATGGCCCGTCTTAGCAAGGGCTGAAGCAAATTCAACGCCCGCATAACCCGCACCAACAACGGCAATGTTGTGATACTTCTGCGCGGCTTGGTGAATCGTTTGAGCCTGCTGATAGTTTTTACACAGCAAAACTTTGGTGTTATCGATGCCGTATAGGGGCGGCACCAGCACGGATGAGCCGGTTGTCATGATCAATTTATCATAGGTGTCGTCAAAAACCTCACCAGTCTCCATGTTTGCGACTTGGATCGTGTGGGTGCTGGCGTCAACTTTAAGCACGTCATGCTTATCACGCACCGTGGCTCCCATATCGCTAAGTTCCTGTGGTGACGAATAGAACATGTCTTCCAACTTTTTAACCCGGTTTTCGAGGTATAGTGAAATACCACAGGATAGAAAAGAGAAGTTATCAACACGTTCATAGATTGTCAGGTCAGTCTCCGGATGATTCTTTAAGATCTCAGTAGCGGCAATCGTCCCTGCATGTGTACAACCAATAATAATGACTTTCATGATAACAGCCCCTCATTTCATATTAATTAGTGAATAATCTTATAATTTTAGTGAATTAGTTAAAAATAGATTTATACATGATATAATCAGGTTTACAAGCACTTCGGGGGAGGAATCGGTGTGTACAGGTACTTTATCCAACCACAATTGAATAAATTCACGAATTCACTGGTTGGCTACGAAACGTTAATTCGCAAGTACGATGAAAAGCACTGGAGCCTCCCACAAAATTTTGAAGCTATTCCGGTTGATGAACAAGTCAGTTTATTGAAAAAGACGGCTCATCGAATTGGCTTAAAAGTCGGCTCAATTTCGTTTAATTTAAATCGCCGCCAATTTATTGATCCGCAGATGGCGGCCGCATTGATTGGTGTTCAACGCGAAATTTTCCCAGTTGAACTGATTATAGAGGTTACTGAGGAAGAAAGCGACAAGTTAGTTTCCGATGATCAGTTACTCGAAAGTGTTAAGCACTATACCAAACACGGGATTCAGGTCAGCGCGGATGATGTTGGCAGCGGCGGTAATACCTATGACAGTATTAAATTCCTGCTGCCATACATCGATGAAATTAAGTTTGCCATGCAGAACTTTCGCAGTGAACACCGGGAGTCTCAGATCGTTGACCAACTCAAATTCTGGAAAAAGGTTGCTGATCAGTACCACCTGAGATTAGTGGTGGAGGGGACCGAAACCGCTGAAGAAGATCAGCTGCTTGATGACCTCGATTTACCTTTCCGCCAAGGTTACTTTTATGGTAAACCTCATTTAGTTAAATTGAAATAGATGGTTAGTGCATAAAAGGACAGTTAACAGTGAGTGTTTCACTGTTAACTGTCCTTTTTGATTAGTTAACTTTAACTTTTCCGTGGAATTTGATGAAATAAATGAGCGTCATAATTGCCAGGAAGACGACCCCAACTAGGATGGAAACTCTGGTTTCAGGGTTAAAGAACATGAAGACCAGGGTGATCAACAAGAAGGCCAGTGTGACGTAATTTGAATAGGGTGCAAACGGCATCTTGAAAGGATGAGAGGTCATTAATTCTTTATGCTGTTTTCTAAATTCAATTTCACTGATTAAAATGACGAACCAGGGAATCATACCTGGCAGCACACTGGAACTGTAGACCATCACGAAGATATTGTCGGCGTCCTTAAAGAAGAATGGGGCGACAAAGTCTAGGACGACCCCCAAGAAAATTCCTAGTGAAATTGCAATCACGGAATAGAAGGGAACGCCATGCCGGTTGAGTTTCAAGAAGCGTTTTGGCAGCTGACCGTTATTCGCCAAGGTGTATGACATCCGACTGGCACTGTAAATACCGGAGTTAGAACCGGACAAGGCCGCGGTGATAACCACGAAGTTAATGATCGAAGCCGCTGCGGTGATCCCAATTTTGGCGAAGGTTTCAACGAAGGGGGACCCCACGTTGCTAAGCGCATTCCATGGATAAATACATAAAATCACAAAAATCGCACCAATATAGAAGATCAAAATTCTAAAGACGGTGGAACGAATGGCTTTCACCAAAGTTTGTTGTGGATTTTCAGCTTCACCAGCAGTGACACCGATCAATTCAATACCTTGATAGGAAGCAAGCACGATCGATAAGGCAAAGAAGAAGCCTCTAAAACCGCCAGTAAAGAAGCCGTGAGCCCAGAGGTTGGAAATTCCAATGGGGTGGAAGTGGTTACCGAGCCCAAAGATGATTAGGCCAAGTCCCACGATGATCATTAAAATGATCGTGACAACCTTGATCAGGGCAAACCAAAATTCCAGTTCACCAAACATCTTAACTGAAATCAGGTTGGCTACACAGAGAAAAGTGATGGCGACGATACCGGGAATCCAAGCGGGCAATCCTGGCCACCAGAACTTAAAGTAGCCGCCAATCGCAATCATTTCACTCATTCCCACGATGACAAATTGAAAAATATTGCTCCAAGCTGTTAAGTAGCCAGCTAATGGATGAATATATTCGGTTGCAAATTTGGAAAATGAGCCAGTATCCGGATCGACATAAAGCATTTCCCCTAACGCCCGCATAATGAGGTATAAAAATATCCCCGCGATGGCGTAAGCAATCAATACAGAAGGCCCGGTCCACTTGATGGTTGATGTGGACCCCATAAACAGCCCAACACCAATTGTTCCACCCAGCGCAATCATCTGCATCTGCCGCGCACTTAACTTTCGTTTCATAATTTCTAATCCCTTTCACATAAAATGAGGTTTCCCCTAAAATGGAGCCAATAATGATTTTGATACGTGATAGGCTACATTTGATGTCACCATGTCACAAATAATGTTGTCAATTTCTGACAACGTTTATTAGTTTTGTATGAGAATAATGTTACACGATGTTGGCTATAAGTGCAAATTAAATCCTGATGATGAATATAGTTGCGTTTAGGTTGCCCATATCTCTGATATGAGGGTGAAACGGGCATTTAACGGTATATATATTCAGTAGATTCAAATGTAACTGAAAGTTGTAAAATAGGGATAAAAGACCGGTAAAGGAGAGGTGCTATGCTCGAACAACATCAGCTGTGGCAAGGGTTAAGCTGGGTTTCAGTGGACCAGCCGGATACCCATGATTTTAATCAATTACGGGATACTTACCACATTAAGAAAAAATATATTGGTTACATGCGAGACATCCGTGAACGGGCCCGCTTTGACTACGATACTGAAACTAGCTGCAGCCTGTTGATTTTTCGTTCAGTGAATCAGGGTGAAGAGGGGCTTGATAGTACCGAAATTTTAGAAACCGTTCCCTTTTGTATCCTTATAAAGGGTCAGAATTTGATAACTGTCACTCACCCGCGAAATATGTACGTCACCAATTTGTTAAAGACGGTGATCAGTGAACTTAAGGCTGAAAAGGAATTGCCAACGGATAGTTTGATGACCATTGCCTTCAATTTGATTTTCCGATTGAATGAAAAATATCTCGATCGCATCGATGATATGAATAAGGCCCGGGAATCCTTGGAGACGTTTCAAAAGCGGCCCAGTAATAAACAGATCACGCAGCTGTCGAATCTCGATAAGCGGTTAGTTTATTTGAAGACCGCTGCTGATAATAACGTGATCGCCATTCGCCAGGTTCAGGTGATGTCAGACGCGGACGATGATCCGTTGACCTTATCGGCTTCGGAAATGCAGCATCTAAAAGACCTCGGAGTGGAAGTGGAGCAGAGTCGTGAGATGGCTAATATTGCAGCTGAAATCGCCGAACAGGTGGTCAACAGCTATAGTAATATCCTGGATAATAGTCTGAACAACACGATGCGATTGTTAACGGTCTGGTCGCTGGCACTAGCCATTCCGCCAATTGTTTCTGGCTTTTGGGGCATGAACATGCCGTTGCCCTTATCCAAGGAACCGTGGGGCTGGCTGCTTTCAATCGCAATTTCGGTTGTACCGATTGCTCTATTACTCTGGTATTTGAAACGGCATCACGATATTTAACCGAATTTGACAAATTAAATGTCAAAGTATATATTAAAATGGTATTAATAAATGATGAGAAAACAAATGCGATGATTAGGAAAGTAACTGCCGGTAAACTTTAAGTGAGCCCCGTTAAGTGAAAAGGGGTAAGCAAGCCAGCGGTGAAAATCACCTATGAGCAGTGAATACGATGATTGAGTGTTCACGGTGTGTCCGCCTTACTGGACTAGCGTATCGTCCCGGGACCGTACGCGAAAAGGCGGTTTCTGTGAGGAAACCGCAAATTAAGGTGGTACAGCGCACAAGCGCCCTTGATCAAGTGATGAACTTGGTCGAGGGCGCTTTTTTTCTTATTAAATAAATCAGTGGAGTGTGATTTGAATGGAATTTGCAATGGTTGGTGCAGGTGCAATGGGTTTACGCTATGGGGTCTTATTACAAGAGGCTGGCAATGATGTCACGTTTGTTGACACTTGGCAGCCAAATCTTGATAAGGTTCATCAACAAGGCGGCGTTTACGTTTCACGGGATGGTCAAGGCCGGCATCTGGTCCCCGTTAAGCTGGTGACACCAGAAACCTATCAAGGGGATCCAGATGTGGTGATCTTCTTTACTAAGCAAATGCAATTGGCTGGTTTCCTGAAACGCTGCGCGCACTTCTTTAACGACAAGCAGTACGCCTTTACCTGCATGAATGGCATGGGCCACGTTGAAAAACTGCAGCAGTATTTCGCCGATGACAAGATCATTGCTGGAACGGCGCTGATCGCCACCGTTTTGAATGGCCCCGGCGACGTTGATTTTATGGGTAAACGCGGTGCCGGTAAGATGAACATGGCGAACTTAACCGAAAAACCAGATGAGATGACTCACCGGTTATTTGATGAATTCAAAAAGGCGCAGATGAACCCCACGTTGACCACGAACTTCAAGGGCACTTTGATGACGAAGGTGGTCTTCAACTCCGTGATGAACACCCTTTGCACGCTGTTTGAAATGCAGATGGGTGAGTATGGCAACTTTGAAAAAGCCTATGATTTGAGCCGGCAACTAATCGATGAAGCCTACGATGTTTGTGAACGGGCGGGGATCACTTTGGTATCGACCCGCGATGAAGAGCTGCACGCGTTAGATTATAATTGTCGCGTTACGATGCCCCTGCACTACCCATCTATGTATCAGGACATGGTTCATGACCGGCCAACTGAAGTTGATTATATCAACGGCTATATCGCTAAATTAGGTGCGGAACATCACTACGACGCCAAAACCCACGTCTTCTTAACTAACCTGGTTCACTTGTCTGAATACCATCGGGCTAATCTAAAGCAGGCACGGGAAAAACAAGCGGCTCAAACGGAAACGGTTCATACGAGTCGGTAATCACATATGGTGAGCAGATTGTTTGAATTTTAAATGATACATAACCTACTTCGTCTAATTAAAATCGTTAAGCTTAGAAAAATAGGGCTTGACGAATTAGAAATCGAGGTATATATTAAAACCACATTAACGAATGATGAGAAAAATAAATGTGATGAGAAGGAGAGTAACTTCTGGCAAGCTTCAAGTGAGCCCCGTAAAGTGCGAAGGGGTGGTGCAGCCAGCGGTGAAAGTAACCTTTGAGCAATGAATGCGATGTTTGAGTGTTCATGGTGTATCCGCCTTACTGGATCAGCGTATCGTTCCCGGGAACCGTACGTGAGAGGTGACCATCTGTAAGGGTGGCACAAATTAAGGTGGTACAGCGCACAAGCGCCCTTGATCAAGTGATGAACTTGGTCAGGGGCGCTTTTTTTCTCGTCAAATAAAATAATTGGAGTGTGATTTTAATGAAATTTGCAATGATCGGTGCAGGTGCAATGGGGTTACGTTACGGAATTTTACTACAAGAGGCGGGCAACGACGTCACGTTTATTGATACTTGGCAGCCAAACATTGATAAAATTCACGCTCAAGGCGGTGCCTACGTTTCCCGTGATCACCAAGACCGCCATCTGGTTCCCATCAAACTGGAAACACCGGAAACATACCATGGCGATCCAGACATGCTGATCTTCTTCACCAAGCAGATGCAGCTGGCCGGTTTTCTGAAGCGCTGCGAGCATTTCTTTAACGACAAGCAGTACGTTTTCACCTGCATGAACGGCATGGGACACATTGAAAAATTACAGCAGTACTTTGCGAATGATAAGATCATTGCCGGAACAGCGCTGATTGCCACCGTTTTGAACGGCCCCGGCGACGTTGACTTCATGGGTAAACGCGGTGCCGGCAAGATGAACATGGCTAATTTGACTGAGAAACCGGATGAGATGACCCACCGGCTATTCGACGAACTGGAAAAAGCACAAATGCACCCGACGTTGACCACGAACTTTAAGGGGACTTTGATGACTAAAGTTATTTTCAACTCGGTTATCAATACCCTTTGCACCATGTTTGAAATCCCAATGGGTGAACTGGGTAACTTCGATAAGGCCTATGATCTTGGCCGTCAGCTGATCGATGAAGCCTACGACATTTGCGAACGGGCGGGAATCACACTAGTTTCCAGTCGGGACGAAGAAATGCACGCGCTAGACATTAATACCAGAATTGATATGCCGCTGCACTACCCATCCATGTACCAAGACATGATCCATGACCGCCCAACTGAAGTTGATTACATCAACGGCTACATTGCTAAACTTGGCCGCGAACACAACTATGAAGCTAAGACCCATATTTTCTTAACTAACCTGGTTCATTTGGCCGAATATCACCGGGCAAATGAACGGAAAGCCCGGGATGCTGCTAAAGCGGAAAAAGCGACAGCGAAGACGGCTCAAAGTGCGTAGAGTCCCAGTGAATGGATCGTATAAACGGCAGTCATTTTCTTAACGGTTTCAACCAAAACGGCTTCTTGGTCAAAGGTACCGGAAATTTCGATATAAAATGAATAGATACCGATCTTGCGCCGGGTTGGCATGGACATAATCGTCACCAGATTTAAATGCATTTTCGCAAAATAGGATAAGATCTGGTAGAGGACACCCACTTCTTCGGTGGGCGGCGTCACAAAGACCGCATACTTAAATTTCGCAGGTTGTTCGGCAGCCGGTTGTGCTGGTAATTTCAGCACGGCCGGCTGTTTTTTGAAGACGATGAAACGGGTATTGTTGTCCGTTTGATCAGCCACGTTGTCCAGCTTAAACGGAAAGTCCTGCACCGCTAATTGGGATTGCGGCATGATGGCAGCATCGCCAGTCATACCTGCCTGTAATTTTTCCACTGAAACCATGTTGCTGGAAGTGGTGATGATTTGGGCGTTAGGTAATTGTGAGAGCAGTTTTTGACACTGCCCCTCAGTTTTGAATTGCACGTAGATCCGTTTGATTTCAGCTAAACTGCTGACTTTACCAGCTAAGCCAAAGTTAACTGGGACAGTCACTTCACCAATTTCATCAATGTCTGCGACCTGCAAGCGTTGCAGAGTGGCTAACACGAACCCGTCTAGTTGGTTTTCCAGCGGTAATAGACCGATACCATCAGGCGTAACCGCTTGATAAACCTGATCAAAGGTCGCGTGGTAGTCAATTTCAACGTTCTTAATGGGATGTAACGACAGGTATTTCTTAGCTGCGGCATCCGCAAAGGTGCCAGCAGGGCCAAGCACGGAAAATTTCATTTTGGAACCTCCAAGGTCTTTTCTATGATTATAACGTAAACTAAATAGCAGTTGAATAATAATTGTGTACAACTTAATTGCAACTTATTGATATTCATGGCAAAATGAGCGTATGTAAGAAGGGGGAATTCAAATGACAACGCTGAAAATGAGTGCTGCTGTCCAAGAACGGCTTCAAAAACACATGATTAATCCAAACGACCGCTTAATTTTAGACTTTGATGATGGTGTGGGCGCCTATTCCAAGGTTGGTGTCTGCTCACTGGATGTCAGTTTTCGTTTTTTAGTCGTTGATCAACAGGATGTTGATGCGGTTTATGATGAAACCTTGAGCAGTCCCTTAGGTGATGTCCTCATTAAGGGGTATGCAGATAATTTTATTAACCAAAACCCAGAACTTAATTTGAGTAAATTGGGGTTGATCACCCTCAAGACAGATGAGGGGTTAGTCGATACCAACGTGGAAATTTTGGATCACCCGGAAATCGTCGCAACGGCAAAGCAGTAAGGACGTTTTGGCACACCACTCGGATTTTAAATCTAAGTGGTGTGCTTTTTTGGCTGATATGGCTCAGTAACTATCGACTAACCGGGGTGTATACTCATGTTATAGAAAGTATTATCTGGGAGGCTCATATGAAAAAAATTATTTTACTGATTGCTGGTTTAACTTTGGGGTTATTTGGCTTCATGACGATTGGCCAACAAGCTCAGGCCGTTAACCTCGATAGCGGCTTTAGCAACGTTCAGGAGGACCTGGCTTCTGAACGGTCTGAATACACGAAAATGACCACTTATCATATCAAAAATCCGAAAACCAATGCATATCTTTGGAACGGGACGCATACCAAGCGCCTTTATAATTTGAAGAACTACCCAACGTATACATGGTATTTAGTTGAAACGGGGGCGTATAAGGGCAATTCACACTGGGTCAAGGTGACCAACTTTCCGCAAACGAAAATTGGCTGGATCTGGACTGGTTATTTGAAGAAGGGCTACAACAGCAAGGGCTATCAGGTTCTCACCAGTCGCTACGCTCAACCTAAGTATGCTGGTAGTAAATATCACGTCACAAGCAAGACTAAAAACGTTTATCTGTACGACTGGACCCATACCAAAGTGGTCGCCAATTTGAAGCATTATACGGCTCAGACCTTAACATCGATCAACTCCATTCAAGTCATGCATAACGGCTCGAAACAATGGTATTACCATTTTAGAATTCAAAATAGTCAAAATAAGACGGTTGCTGGGTACGTGCCAGCTAATCAAGTCGCAGCGGGTAAGTCGACTGACTATGCCAATAAAATTCAGCATTATCCAAATGAATTCGATTCTACTGCGGACTACTCAAAGTACCTTAAGCAAAATGACAATCAAAAATTAGCGCGTTCGGTCATGGCGCTGTTCCCACACACACCAGTGGATTATGAGTTATCTAAGGCGGCTGCGTATAACTATAGTACAGCGTCTGGACTGAGATTCTTCTCGGACTATTTCTCAGATAATCACGTCACTGGCCTGGATTCAAAGTACACCGATCTTGTGTCATTTGACGCGGTAACGAATTACTTGAATAAGAATCCGAAGGCGTCTAACGCCCAAAAGTTAACGATGATTAAATCACTTTTGGCTAAAGCCGGGTACCCACAAGCTAAACGCGATACCCTTTCAAACGATAAGTTGGGGATCTACTTTATTAACAACGTTAAAGTGTATGGTCACCGACAAAACTGGTATGGCTTAGTGATCGCGCAACCTAAGTGATCAACTAGAACTAAAAAATAGAGTCGTTCTTCAGTCACATGACTGAGGAGCGGCTCTATTTTGGTTTAAACGTTCAATACTTTATCCAAGAAGTCTTGTAAATGCGGGTTTTGCGGGTGATTAAACATCTCATCAGGCGTGCCCTGTTCTTGAATGTTGCCATCGTCGACGAAAACGACGCGATCGGCCACTTCTTTGGCAAAACCCATTTCGTGGGTGACCACGATCATGGTCATGCCTTGCTTGGCCAGCTGTTTCATAACTGCCAGCACGTCACCGACCATTTCGGGGTCAAGAGCGGAAGTTGGTTCATCAAATAACATGACGTTGGGATTCATCGCTAACGCCCGGGCAATGGCGACTCGTTGCTGTTGCCCACCGGAAAGGGATTGAACCGTCGCATTGAACTTGGATTCCAGCCCAACCATGTTCAGCAGGTCATGAGCTTGCTTAGTGGCTTCTTCTTTGGTTTTCTTCTTCAATTCAACGGGCGCTAACATGACGTTTTCACTGACGGATAAATTACTAAAGAGGTTAAAATGTTGAAACACCATGCCGATATTTTCCCGAACCTTGTTAATGTCCGTTTTTGGATCGGCAATGTCCATATCGTCGATTACGATGGAGCCGCTGGTGGGCGCTTCCAGTCGGTTTAAGTTTCTGAGAAAAGTACTCTTGCCGGAACCAGATGGGCCGATGACCACGACCACTTCGTTATCATGGACTTCCATATTGATGCCCTTGAGAACTTTGTTATCACCAAAATTTTTAACGAGATTGCTAACTTTTACTTTAATCTTTGTGTTCATAGGCGAATTCTCCTTTCAACCCAATTAGATAGCCATGTCAACAGGGTAATGACGATGAGGTAAATAATCGCGATGATCGTCCAAACCTTGAAGCCTTCCAAGTTCCGGGCAATGATGATCTTCCCGGTTTGGGTCAGTTCAATGATGCCAATGATCGACAGGATCGAGGTATCCTTCAACGTAATAATGAATTGGTTAATAAATGACGGAATCATGATCCGGATGCCTTGAGGTAAAATGATGCGCCGCATGGATTTGCCAAACGGCAACCCAAGGCTGCGAGCAGCTTCCATCTGGCCATCATCCACGGCGTTTATGCCGCCTTTAACGAAGGCAGCGATGTAGGCACCTTCGTTAAACATCAACGTAATGGTACCAGCGACAAACGCGGGGATCTTAGAACCGGTCAAACTTGGAATCCCAGTATAAATAAAGAGGGCTAAAACTAGTAAGGGTAAACCACGGAATATGTAAATCAAAGTGGTGGATAAACCGTTAAAGAACTTATTGGGTACGACACCTAGTAAACCTACGATGACACCGAACAGGGTAGCAAAGAAGATGGCGACCACGGTGAGCCAAACAGTTTGCTCGAACCCGTTTAATAACGCACCCTTGTTTTGCTTGAGTAATCCTAAGAACGTCCGGTCAGAAGTGGTATCGGAACTACCTTTAGCACCCAAGTAGTGGCGAGTGATTCGGGCATATTCACCGTTGGACTTTAAATCTGCAAGGCCGTTATTGAACATCCGCAGCAACTTTTTGTTGTGGCCTTTTTTAACGGCGAAGCCATAAGGGCCGTTTAACGTTGGCTTGGTGTAGATCTTTAACTTAGTGCCTTGCCGAACGGCGTACTTCATAACTGGCGAATCTTCAAAGCAGGCGGCTGAGTTGCCAGTCAGGACATCTTGATACATATCATTAGATTCATCGAAAGTAACGATTCTAAACCCGTACTTCTTATGAATGCTTTGGGCATATTGCGCACCGGAAGTCCCAGTTTTAACGGCGACTCGCTTACCGCGCAATTGGCTGAGCTTGGTAATCTTGCCGTTAGGTTTCGCTGCCATGACAACACCAGACATGAAGTAAGGTTTTGAAAAATCAAAGGTGGCTTCACGTTCTTTAGTGATCGACATACCAGCGATGACCCCGTCCGCTTGACCGGACTGGACACTTTGAACGGCTGAGTTAAAACTAGTTGGTTTAATGTTGACCTTGAAGCCTTGATCCTTAGCAATGGCATGCAGTAAATCAATATCAATACCAACGTATTTATTATGGCTATTGGCAAATTCGAATGGTGGAAAAGTAGAATCAGTTGCAACTTGATAAGTAGTAGTTGCTTTTGCGGGTGTGGCACCTAAGCCAAAGGTGATAAACATGGCAATTAGAATGGTCAAACCGCTCACAACCGAGACAAAGTGACGTTTCATAGAATACCTCCTTAAATTCATGTTAAAAAAGCTAACATGTGTTTATGAGAATATAATAACAGTACTTTGCCGAAATGTATAGGCCATATTTAGAATTAAACCATTATTTTTTGAAAAATAATTCATTAAATTAGGCTTTGATATTTAAAAATAATCATTTTAATCAGCGTTAAAACGCCATTCGTTGACTACTAAACGTTTAAATATTATGCGACAGATATATAAATATTCAATAAACACGATTCAGCAAAGCCAATATAGATGTATTTTAAACAGATAAATTTTAATCTTTTTACTGATTATCTAATTTAGATTTAATTTTAATATGAATCTATTATTATTTGAGAGAAGGTTTTCTAACATATAATGCTAACGTTGAGACATCAGCTAAACAGTAGAAAAAAAGATTTTTTACCTGAATTTGCAACCATATATTAATTGTGCTTTAATTATATTTTAATAGGACCTTTTACCAGTCCGAGTTTTATTAAGCAACACACTCTACATATATTTAATGAGGGGGAATTGAGTTTTGAAGTTTGAGGAATCCAAAGTATTGCAACATTTACCCAAACAATTTTTTGCTAATTTGGTTGCTAAAGTGAACGCTAAGGCAGCAACTGGCGCTGACGTGATCAATCTGGGACAAGGTAATCCCGATCAGCCAACACCTGATTTTATTGTGAAAGCCATGCAAAAGGCAACTGCTGATCCAGCTGATCATAAGTATTCGCTGTTTCGTGGCATGCCGCGGTTAAAGCAAGCTGCTGCAGATTTTTACAAACGCGAATACGGGGTTGACCTGGACCCTGAAAAAGAAGTGGCCATTCTTGGCGGTTCTAAGATTGGACTAGTTGAATTACCATTTGCGCTGCTGAACCCTGGCGATACGATGCTACTGCCAGATCCCGGTTATCCTGACTATTTGTCTGGGGTGGCTCTGGCACAGGTTAAGCTGGAATTAATGTCTTTGTCAGCCGACAATCATTATTTACCGGATTATCAGCAATTAGATCCTAAAGTGGTTGAGCAGGCGAAATTAATGTACTTGAATTATCCGCACAACCCAACTGGTGCTGTGGCCACACCTGAGTTCTATCAAGACACGGTTAAGTTCGCTAAAGCACATCATATTGGTGTGGTGCAGGACTTTGCCTATGGTGCGATCGGCTTTGATGGTAAGCGGCCAGTGAGCTTCTTACAGACACCAGGGGCCAAAGACGTTGGGATTGAAACGTATACCTTATCTAAGTCATACAACATGGCTGGCTGGCGGATTGGTTTTGCTGTGGGTAACGCTGATATGATCGAAGCCATTAATTTGATTCAAGATCATTTGTTTGTATCGGTCTTTCCGGCGATTCAAGACGCTGCGATTGCTGCGCTGAACAGTGATCAATCCACCGTAAAAACGCTGGTTGCCCGCTATCAACAGCGGCATGATGATTTTTACGCTGCTGCCCGTAAAATTGGCTGGGAACCCTACCCATCAGGTGGGACGTTCTATGCGTGGATGCCGGTGCCAAAGGGGTATACCAGTGAAGAGTTTGCTGACTTATTGCTAGACAAGTGCGCGGTAGCGGTAGCGCCGGGAACTGGTTTTGGTAAGAGTGGAGAAGGCTTCGTGAGAATTGGGTTGTTGATCGATGAACCACGATTTACGGAAGCTTGTGAACGAATAGGAAAGTTGGGGCTATTTAAGTAGAGTGCAGAACTCGGCGCTTATGCCCCAGAATGTAAGACGAAAAAACGAGAATCCAGCGTTTCTTGCTGGGTTCTCGTTTTTTTGACTTACATGGCCGGGGCATGCCGAGTGGCGCACGTTTAGGCTAGGTAAAATAAAGACGCTAACGTAATCAATTACACTGATACTTCTTTGGCTGAATCCGTGTTTTTTTGACTTATACGGCCGGGGCATGCCGAGTGGCGCACGTTTAGGCTAGATAAAATAAGGGCACTAACGTAGCCAAATAAGCTAACGTCTTTGAATCGATAAAACAAAAAATACGATGCCCCCAGCCAACAAATCAGCCAGAGCAGCATCGTATTTAAAATCGTAATGATTAAATTGCTATATTATAGTAGTCTTTTCTCAAATTTTACCGGTCGACATGGAGCAGTACAGCACCCATACCCTTGTCAAACGTGGCTTTCCAGTCGCCCTTAGTGAGTGATTCTGGGAGTAGGAAGGTACCGCTTGAAACGCGCTGACCAGCCTTTAATGGCATGCCTTGTGCATCGAGCTTTTTAACGAGCCATTGAAGTGAATTCAGTGGGTTGCCGAGAACTTCTGTCGCTTGACCATCTTTGAGCTTCTTGCCATCATGGAAGAGTTCGCAGGTGACTTTAGCGAGGTCGTCTGGCGTCTCGAAAAGTTTGTTGGCGTCGGTTTCTTCACCGTAGACGACGTAGCCACCAACGGCTGCATCGGCCATGACCATGTATTTGGAAAGGCTTGGGAACCAGTCGCTAAACCGTGAATCGGGAACTTCGACGGCTGGGGCAACCTTGGTTTTGTTGAAGAGGTCTTCTAGTGAATCACTAGCTGAAAGGTCTTCTTTAGCGGTAAACAGCATTTCAACTTCGGCCAGGGGATCCATGACATCCGTGGCAGCAACGTTGTGCGGTGATTTGACGAAATGACTCTTCACTTGAGCACCATACAGCGGGCTGTCGGAATCGAACATGTCTTGGGTTTGCTTACTGGTCAGTGAAACCTTGTAGCCACCAACGGCTTCGTTTTTATCTTCGGTGAGCTGACGTTGAACGCGGTAAGCGGCGTCTTCGCTATCGGCGTAACCTTTGTAGTCTGATTCTTTCAATGGCTTACGAGTTGTATATGCAGTAAATAGATCCTTTGCTAACTTAGCTTCTTTTTCTGATAATTCCTGTTTGCTTAATAATTGTTCACTCATGGGCGAGACCTCCAAAATTATGTTTGTTATGTTATAAATTATGGTGCTATGTGCTGAAACAATATGTGGTAATGCTATATGCTGACACGATATGTTGTGAAACTATGTGGGTAATCCATGAATCATATGTTGGTTCAATATGTGTTGAGAAATCAAATGTTACTTATGTGTGACCCGCCCGAGTTCGGTGGGTTCAATGAGAAATTGCACTTCATTCACGCTGAAAGAAACAGTAATATGTGTAATCTTAATCTGAATGTCGCTATCATTCGAGTCCGTAATGCCAACTTCCAATTGTCCTCACCACCTTTAATGTTGTATTTGTTAAATCCAGGGAACGAAAAAGCGTCCTTAACTGCAAACTGCTTGCAATTAAGGACGCTTTCACGTGGTACCACCTTAGTTTATAATCTCATTACTGAAATTACCTCTCACGTACAGCATAAATGCGATACGCTTGGCACGATAATGGGTGCACCCAATGTGTTCTAATACGGTCTAGCCGATTCGACACACAGCTCGGAGATGATCATCGCGTCCGCTCGTCATTGCCTTGCACCAGCCGGCAACTCTCTATATCCGAAACGGAGTTGATGTTTCTCGTCAACGCCTTTCATCTGAATTTAATGATTGGTATTAATCTACACCCAGTCTTGAGGGTTGTCAATATTAAAATGTGAAAAAGATTAAAACTAATTGCTGAAACACACGTGTCTCTAATGTTTGCCGATTTCATAAAAATTTTAGTTTTAAATCTGGTCAGGCCATTAATAAACACATATTGAACAGTATGGTATACTTTGTACACAATCAGAACATCACTATTAATAGACGAACTAACAATTAAAGCGGGGATAAAACTGTGAAATTTTCAAAATTTCTTTTTGGAACAACAATTGGCTTAGCAGCTGGTTTGCTGGCCCTTTATTACAAAGGTGATAAACGGGTGCAGGCGCCGGCTAAGAAGCCCAATACTAAGGTTTTCGACGATTTTTCCGCCGTTGACTTAAGTGAATTTACGGATCATTTGGCACTGGCAGCCGCGGACAAGACTGCGCTGGTACTAGATCAAAATGATGACGAATATGTAAGCGTCGGTAGTTTAACAACGCCAGTCTTTGCACTGTCGCCATTTAAAAACCTGGTAGCTTCTTGGAACGCCTTAACCCCAGATGGGACGGCCGTTCAAGTCGAAGCCCGGATCAATCAGGATGGCCGCTGGTCTGGCTGGCACAGCTGGGGCCGCTGGTCGACTAAGCGTCTGAGCGGCAGTGTTAAGCACGACCAGGCGGATGCGCTGGCTGGCATCGACACGGATACGTTAACGGTCAAAACGGGTGTGGGCACCAAAGCCCAGTTACGGGTTCACCTATATACCGAAAATGCCCAGCAGACACCGGTTCTAAAATTGGTAGCAGCCAGTGTTAAGCCGGTTCACCAAGATCTAATGGTGGATTCGCATGCTGTCACGGTTGATAAGGTTATCGCAACACCAGCGTACTCGCAGGAAATTCGCGACCCTAAGCTGGCATCGGGCATCTGCAGCCCAACTACCGTTTCTATGGCGATCAATCGTCAAAACGCCGATATTTTACCGGAAGAATTAGCCCTGCATAATCTCGACACGACCTATGATGGGTTTGGTAACTGGTCATTTAGTACCGCAGCTGCCGGCAGTATGGGCTATCGCGCTTACGTGGCCTACACTGATCTGGATGGTCTGCGACGGCAGATCCTGGCCGGTTATCCGGTGGGCGTCAGCGTGCAGTATACGAATGATCCTAACAACGGCAAGCTGCCTTACGTTGAAAATGCCACTGGTGATACGGTTGGTCATTTGATTCTGGTGACCGGCTTTACCACGTTGAATGGTGTTGATTACGTGGCGGTTAATGATTCCTATGCGGACAGTAATGAAGATGCTAAGCGGCTGTACCGGCTGGAACAATTCAGCGAAGCCTGGCATTCTAGAGTCGCGTATATGATCGGCGGTAACTATCAGGGGTACGACCGGCTGATGCAGCCTAATCGGGAGTCAGCTGATCTAGTGGCTAATGATGATCACACCGCCTTTACTTTGCAAAAAGACGGTGAAACGGTTTCGATTACCGCTGAGATGCTGAATCAGACCGAGCCATTTGACGAAAATGCTACGACCATCGCTTGTACCCTAGATGATGGCGGTCAGTTTGATACTACGGCCCAGCAGCACTTCGACTACGCAACGGTGGATGATGAGGGCCGGATCAAATTAGATCTAGCCGCGATCAAGCAGGCCCACCCCAAGGCAACCACACTGACCGTCTACGTTGCCAGAATGGTGGCATCAACTTTAGTTGGTACCATTTCTTTGGCCAATTAAAATGGGTGACTTTAAACCGGTAATGGTCGGTAATTACACCATTGCTGACCGACCTAGTGATGTTAGCATTCGTTACATCGTGATTCACGCCACCGAACTTAGCTATGCGGATACGATTGCGCGCTTTCAAAGCCCGCATCACGTGAGTGCTCATACGGTGATTCGGGGCGCGGATGGCCAGCAAACCGGTATGGTGACACCCGATAACGTTGCCTGGCACGCTGGTAATTGGGACATGAATTGCCGTTCGCTGGGGATTGAACAGGAAGCCTATGTGGATGATGCAGCGAGTTTTACGGGACCAATGATGGCTGCGTTAGTTGACCAGATATTAACGTGGTCGGTGCAGTATCACATTTCGTTAGATCGGGCACACATACTCGGACATGATAATGTGGCGGCACCCAGTCGAGAAGCCGCCAAACAAATGCACCGCGATCCCGGCTGGCAGTTTGACTGGGCCCAATTATTTCGGCAATTAGGGGTCTCTGCTGAACCATCAGCACCGGTAAATAGCGGTCAAGCGCTTAAGATAACCAGTCGATATGTGAACCTTTTTCAGCAACCAAGTGTGACTAGTGAGGTCATTGGTCAAACGACCGATTCGCTGTCATACCGGGCTAGTTATGGGCAGGAGTTTGTTTGCGTGGCCCAACACGGTGACTGGCTCGCCATTGATTTTAACGGCCAGCAAGCTTGGCTTAACCGCAAAGACGCAGTCGGGGTGCAGCGCCCAATTCTGACAGTTGACCAAGAACCGGTTAACTTATATGGATCGACGCAACCAGACGCAGCAGCCATTGGTGAACTACAATCAGGGGAGCAGTACGTGATTTCTGATACTTTGACCGGTCTAAAAGCCAGTGATACCACGGGTCATTTAAGTGCCGTTGAGACCAATGATGTTTTTCAGCAGATCTGGTACGGGCACCGAATTGGGTATGTGAAGATCAGTAAAAGTAATTAATTAGATTACAAAGTAACAGTGTTAAGCGCGATCAATAGCTGATCGTACTTAACGCTGTTTTTCTATGGAGCGGTATGCATAATTTATACAATTGAATTTTGCCTATAGTGGGCGAGAACGGTGATAAGTAAGCAAACTTACGGTTTTTAACGATTCTTATAAATATAAACTTTAAATAAAGAAGAAATTTCATATTTTCCCCATGTTTTGTTAACTTTACTCCGGTAAACTAGGACTATATAAAAAGGAATAACTGTATATTGAATGTATATGGTATACAGCTATTCCAAGAAATGAGGGAAGTCCTATGGCATCACAAGCTCACAAAATCAACGGTGTTTCACTTACTGCCATGGTTGTTACGACAGCGATTGGCTCCGGTATTTTTGCGTTGAGCAGTGATCTGGCTGCCGCTGCATCTCCTGGGGCTGCCATTATTTCCTGGCTGATCGTTGGGTTCGGGATTTTAATGTTAGCGGCTTGTTTAAATAATTTATTGACTAAACGCTCTGATTTAGAAGGTATTTTTGCGTATGGTAAAGCCGGTTTTGGTCCCTTTGTCGGCTTCATCAGTGGCTGGGGTTACTGGATGTCAGCTTGGTTAGGCAACGTGGCGTTTGCCACTGTCTTTATGAGTACGCTAGGATACTTTTTTCCAACGTTCCAGCGTGGCAATAGTCCGCAGTCGATTCTGGTGGCCAGTCTAATTGCCTGGTCGCTAACGTTGCTCGTTAATCGGGGCATGGAATCCGCCGCGTTAATGAATACGGTGATCACGGTCTGTAAACTCATTCCGATCTTTACCTTTATCATTGTGGCGATGGTACTGTTTAACGGGCATATTTTTACCGCTCAATTCTGGGGCAACATTACTGGATCGGTGACGGTTGGCGCAATTATGCCACAAATTCGGCGTAGTCTCATGATCATGATGTGGGTCTTCGTTGGGATCGAAGGCGCCACGGTGCTTTCGTCGAGAGCAAAATCGCGTCGAATTGCTGGCCGTTCAACTCTGATCGGGGTTAGTTGCCTATTGCTGATTTACGTACTGGCTTCGATTCTGCCATACGGTTATCTTTCCCGTGCTGAATTAGTGCAGATGAAACAGCCCGCCATGGTCTATATTTTCGAAGAAATGGTGGGTCAATGGGGCGGTAGCTTTATTAGCATCGGGCTTTTGATTTCCATTTTAGGCGCTTGGCTGTCCTGGACGATGCTGCCGGCTGAAACGTTAGGCATGATGGCGGAACAAGGCCTGCTGCCAAAACGGTTTGCGAAGAAGAACAAACATGGGGTGCCAACGTTAGCGTTAATGACCACGGCCTGCATGGTGCAAGGGTTTATGATCATCTTGATCTTTGCTGAAAAGGCCTACGAATTTGCGTATAGTCTGTGTACTGCATCGATCGTGGTATGTTACATGATCGTCGCGGCATATCAAATCAAATATTCGTGGCAGAACCGTGATACTAAGGGTAACTGGCTGCAAGTTTGGATCGGGGTTGCGGCGCTGACGTTCCAGTTAGTTGGTATCACGCTGTCCGGTCTGCAGTACGTCTTTATCTGTCTAATCGTTTATGTACCGGGAATCATCCTGTATGCGCTGACTTTGAAAAATAACACGGGACAGTATTTAAATCGGGCAGAGTGGTCGGCATCACTTCTAATTCTCAGCGGGGCGGTCATCACCGTAGCATTGATGTTGATGGGACGAATTGTGTTATAAACGATACTAATCCAACACTAGGTTTTAAACTATTAAATTAAAATAAATAGTTTGGCTAACCTAAATCATCCTTGTTTTCCAAGACATGAATGTTATAGTTAATTTAGAGAAAAGTCGTAACTGGTATCTAGATTAGGAGGATTTTATGTTAACTGAAGACGATTTTGATGCAGAAGAAATGAGTTATAATCGGTTATTATTAGCCGTGGATGATGACGATGATGAGTCGTCACGAAAGGCGTTCAACTATGCCTGCACGTTAGCCCGGACGTTTGATTTACCATTGGGGATCGTGTCGGTCATGGAAACTGGCGATATGAACATTTTCCAATCATTGTCACCAGATATCATCAAGTCACGTCGCGATGATATTTACCATGACTTGAACACGTATGTTAGCAAAGCCAGAGCATTCGGTGTCAAAGAAGTGAAGCCATTGATCGGTGAAGGCAAGCCAGAACGGGTTATTTTGGAAGAAATCATCCCAGACTTCAAGCCGGATCTAGTTTTGCTGGGCTCACACAGACGCCGTGGTAATTTAAGAATTGGTCACGTTGCTAGTGAAATTATGCGTGAGTCTAAGGTGTCAGTGATTATTGTGAAGTAAAGAGTGTGAAACAAGGCGGTTAGGGACCGGAGTGTAAGGGGAACGCATAAATCCCGAACTTGGATTTGTGGTACGTTGCCCTTACGCACAGGTCCCTGCCTTGTTGAACACGTTTCGGCAATATAAACAACTCATACGAACAAAAGAAGAGCCGCAATCCATCATTTAGGATTGCGGCTCTTTACGTTTATTTCAATGGTGTATTTTCGATGCGGTCTAACAACTTTTGATTATGATTCATCCGGGCAAAGGCCTTCGCGTCATTGATCAAATCAGTGACGGCAGCGGCATTTTTTCCTTCGGCAATTGCGTTTTGCGCCCGGCGGTAACAGATACGGGCGGCGTAGTAGGTGACGTGGTTATTGGCACAGATTTCATAACCGTACTGCAGGAGTGAGTCACTGGTTTTATAGTCTTGAACGTGAGCGAAGTACTCCGCGGTATAAAAGACCATGTTCAATGCCCGCCAGATGGCTTTATTATCGGTCAATGGTAGGGTGTGTAAATTATCAAAGACTTTTTGGAAGAAAAATTCACTCTTCTGATTTTCATCGTTATGCCCATAAGCAATCCCACTGCCGGTATAAGCCAGCTGAGTAAAAATCGTGCTGTGGGTATCGTCGAGGTCGTTAAGAATCAAATTAAAGTAATACAGGGTATCAGCAATTGGCTTTTCCATTAACGCTGACAAGTAGCCCTTTACGAAGTAGTACTGCATTTGGCCATGAACTGAAAGGTTATCAAAAACGACCTGATTGAGATCATTATTGGCGCTATCATATTCGCTGGTGATCAGTTTGAATTCGGCATGGTCCAGTAGTCGGTTAGCTGCGGATTGAGCCGGTGGATTCACTGGAAAAACATCATCAAGGGTCAAATTTAAACGGGCACAAAGCTGCGTCAAAATGCGGATCGCAGGTGCCTTGCCGGAATTTTCAAATTTACTTAGCGTCGCTTGCGTACAGATACCATCACAGAGTTCTGCTTGCGATAGACCCATCGCTTTACGGGCTTTGATAAAGCGTTCAATGTTCATAAGTAATCATCCCGTATCTAGTATTTGAATATATTATACCAGATATTTTTTGTTGCAGTAATAAATCAGCGACTTAGGTTGGCTATCAAGTTAATTGACTAATAGCTTAAAAGAGAATAAACTATTCAATAAAATAATTGAATGGAGGCTAACCAATTGGATAATGAAATTGCACAGCGCTATCGCAATGATCTCTTTTCCGAGTTAGCAAAGGTGGGCAAAAGTCTTTCTAGTGACCGCCGCTTGGAAGTTTTGGATCTATTGACGCAGTCTGAAAAATCAGTTGAAACCATTGCTAAGGAATTAGGCATGAGTGTTGCTAATACGTCAAGACACCTCCAAGTTTTACGGGAGGGAAATCTAGTTAAGCGCGAAAAAATGGGGAATACCGTGGTTTATTCGTTAGCGAGCGACAGCGTTAAAAAATTAGTTTATCTCCTCGAATCAGTTGGCCAAGAACAGTTGGCGAACATGACGCAGATTCAAAACGACTATGATCAGGAAGTAAACGTTCCACAACTTTCATTGGCTAACGCGGTAGCGCTGTACGAGAATTCGAAAACTAAGGTGACTATTTTAGATGTTCGACCTCAAAGCGAGTTTGATGCGGGACACGTTGAGGATGCCATCAATATTCCAATTGAATTACTGGATACGATGGTGCAATCAAAGTTACCTGACGACACGATCATTGTTTATTGCCGGGGACGGTTGTGTGCCTACGCCAACATGGCAACTAAAACGCTAAATGAAAAGGGTTATCAAGCCTACAGCCTAAACGCAAGTTATCATGACTGGCTAGAGTATATAAAACAAACTGCATAGCGATTAAAGATAAGGGCGACGGAAATTTCCGTCGCCCTTTTTTGGTATCTGAAACAAATTAATTGCGTCTTGATATTTTTCGTGATAGTATTCAACTGTTCAATTGATTAGTTAAACAATTTAAATCAAAAAAAAGGAGCATCTAAAAGATGATTAAACACGTCACTGACGCAAATTTTAAAAAGGCAACAGATCACGGTGTTACGCTGGTTGATTTTTGGGCGACGTGGTGTTCGCCATGTCTGATGCAGGCGCCCATCTTGGAGCAATTAGACCAAGAAATGGGTGACCAAGTTAATTTCACAAAACTGGACGTGGATAAAAATCAAGTGACTGCCACTGAATTTGAAGTGATGTCTATTCCGACATTGATCATCAAAAAAGATGGCAAGGTCGTGGAACGCCTAATTGGGCTACGGCCTAAAGCGCTGCTCAAGCAAAAGTTGCAGCAATATCTCAAGTAAAGGAGGCGTCAACGCGTGAAAAATTATGACAATATTATTATCGGCAGCGGTCCGGCGGCGTATAAGTTTACGGCGCACGCTACTGGTAGCACATTAGTGATCGAAGGGTCGACCTTTGGTGGTATTTGCCCGAATTACGGCTGTGAACCGAAGATCTTTTTGGATGGTTCAGCCCGGGCAGTGTTACTTTCTCGAAAATTAATTGGTAAAGGAATTCAGCAGCCAGCTACTATCGATTGGCCAACGTTGATGGCGCGTAAGTTAGCTGTTTTTGGTCAGTATCCGCGAAACAGCGTTAAGCTCTTTCAATCTAAGGGTGCAGATGTTCTGCAAGGCACTGCGAAATTTGTTGAACCGCATGTCCTTGACGTGAACGGCACGCAATACTATGGTCGTTCGATTATCATCGCGACTGGCCAACAGCCGCATAAGCTACCAATCAAGGGTAGTGAGTACACCTTGAGCAGTAACGATGTTTTTGTGATGCAAGAGTTACCAGAACGTATCACGATGATTGGCGGCGGTTTTGTCAGCATGGAACTGGCCAGCATTTTAACCGCGGCCGGTGTTCAAGTTGATGTACTGGAAGCGGCCAAGCGACCATTGGGAGCCTTTAACCCCGCTCACGTTGAGCAAATTGTACGGGAAATGTCGGCACAAGGTGTCCAATTTCACTTCAATGAACGGGTAGCGGCGGTTAACAAGATGCCAACTGGCTTTGAGGTTGTGACTGAAAATGGTCTTAGGGTTCCAGCCAATCAGGTGGTCGATGCCAGCGGACGGGTGCCAAATGTTGAGCGACTGGACTTGCAAAAAGTGGGGATCACTTACTCGTCACATGGAATTTCAGTCAACGGTCATTTAGAAACCAATGTGCCCGGTGTTTACGCGGCGGGAGATGTGATTGATAAACGGGTACCCAAGCTGACGTCCACCGCTCAGTTTGAGGGTGAGTATCTTGGCCGGTATTTAGCAAGTCGGACCCAAGCCGAAATTATTTATCCAACTATCGCTCAAGCAGCGTTCACCTTTTCCACAAATTGCGCAGGCGGGTCTGAGCATTGAAGAAGCAGAGAAACGGCACTACCAGTTGATCAACTTGAAATTAGCTGATGCTGACTTTGCCTATTTAGGTGTGAATGATGATGGCGCGGCATTGACTCTAGCAGTTGATGGGCACAATAAAGTGGTTGGTATCTCGGAAGTGAGTCAATCAGCTGCGGATGATGTGGATCATTTTCTACCATTGATTGGATTGAATATCGATCCGCAAGTCTGGAATCAAAAGTTATTATCAGTGTTCCCGGCACTGGCTTATAAAATTCGGGATATCTTTGATTAATGGGGGCAAATAATGGATTTAGGATTAAAGGATAAAGTTGCAATTATTACGGGTGGTGGTACCGGTATCGGCCGGAAGACTGCTGAATTATTACTTAACGAAGGTGCCAAGGTAGTCATTAATGGCCGCCGTGCAGACGTTTTGAAATCCACGTTGAAAGCTATTGATCCAAGTGGCGAACACAGTGCATACGTAGCTGGGGACATTGCTGATCCCGCAACTTCCAAGCAGTTGGTTGCTAAAACAGTTGATCAGTTTGGTGGTGTTGATGTTTTGATCAATAACACTGGTAAGTTTGGTCCTAAGCCATTTATGGACTATACACCCGATGAGATTCAATCGTACTTGGATGTGATCGTTAAGGGAACCTTATACCCAGTCCAGGCGGTTGCACCAGAAATGAAGAAGCGTGGTAAGGGGGCCATCGTTAACACTGGTTCAATGTGGGCATTGGCGGCAGTTGAACCAACACCTTCGACGGCCTATTCAGCAGCCATGGCCGGCCGTCATGCCTTGACCAAGAATCTAGCAGTGGAACTCGCGTCCGACCAGATTCGAGTCAATGCGGTGGCACCAGCCGTAGTTGAAACCCCAATCTACAATACATTCTTACCTGACAAGGAAGTTCCTAAGGTATTGAACGGGTTCAACGAATTTCATCCACTAGGCCGTAACGGTCAGCCAAAGGATGTTGCCCAAGCTATTATTTATCTGGCAAGTGAAGCAGCTTCCTGGATAACCGGAGTAGTATTACCAGTAGATGGCGGTGCCACGGCGCGGTTAAGATAAAATAATTAACATACTAGTCTTCATATATTGATCTTCAAAATGCCCTCGAGTGCAGCACGCTCGAGGGCATTTTTGTGAAATCTGGTAAATGTAAAATTATGTTTATTGATCATTCCCAGTTGATTCGGTCAGCTCCTTAAACTTAGCATCCGAATCATGTAGCATCTTTTCGTGCATTTCCGCACCCTGTTCCGCGTCTTTACCGATCAACAAGTGAACTGGGGCTTCAGTCATGTTACTTAAGGTGTAAATAGCATCGGCGACTTTAGCGGGTTCGCTGACGTAACGGTTGTCTGACTCAGGATCGTCCCAGCCATCATGAACCATGGAGATCATTGCGCCAACCGTATCTTGATAGACACTGTCGACATCCGCCTCCATTGATTTGCCACCCCAATCGGTGCGCATGCCACCGGGTTCCACCGTGGTCACTTTAACGTTAAATGGCGCCACTTCTTGGGCCACCACTTCAGTTAAGCCGTTAACCGCGAACTTGGCACTTTGATAAGCTGCTAAACCAGCACTACCGGCACGGCCACCGATTGAACTAATGTTGATAATGTGACCATTTTGGCGCTTCCGCATACTTGGCAAAATGGCTTTGATCGTATAAAGCGTGCCGTAAAAGTCGGTATCCATCTGGCGTTTGAAGTCGTCTAAAGGTACGTCTTCAAGGGCTGCCATGTTAGCGAACCCGGCGTTGTTGACCAGCACGTCAATGTTACCAAAGTGATCAGTGGCAGTCTTAACCGTTTTAGCTACGGCATCTGCGTCAGTAACATCCAGTGCTAATGGAAATAACTGGTCACCATATTGTGCAACTAAATCCTTCAACGCATCGGTGTGCCGCGCCGTTGCGACCACTTGATCGCCAGCCTGTAAAGCTCGAGTTGCAATGGCGTGACCTAACCCGCGAGAACTACCTGTAATAAACCATGTTTTTGTCATATTGTTGCCTCCTAAATTAAATGGTGACTGCAGTATAGTGGGTTCGAGTCGGACGAAGTCAACACTTAGAATACATTTTTTAAAATTAATTTTAAAGCGTCTAAATATTCAAAGAAAAATGTATATTAGCATTTAAAATGCAGATAATATACATAAAAAAGCTATTTTTTGATAAATTCACTAAAAAATATTGCATTTTTTAAATTAGGCGACTATAGTAAGACGCATACGAAACAACAATTAAAATTTTGTGAGGTGAAACCAATGGACGTTGCGATAGTAGGCGTTACCGGCTACAGTGGCACCGTATTATATACGTTGCTCGCTAAGCATCCGGCAATCGACCAAATTAATTTATATGGACATAAAGATGAAGGAAAAGATGGTGAGGTCCGCTATCTCGATGAACTGATCCCTGGTTTTCACGGCGAACACATTAAAATTCAGCCATTTGATCCGCAGCAGATCATGGCGGATAACGAAGCGGTCTTCTTTGCAACTTCCGCTGGTGTCAGCAGTCAGTTAGCTGGCCCGTTTATCGATGCTGATTTTCCGGTGATCGATCTCTCCGGTGATTATCGATTGCCAGATCCAGCTGAGTATGAAAAGTGGTATCACAAGCCGGCAGCACCAGCTGATCATTTACAAAAAGCCACCTATAGTTTGGCGGATTTTTATCAGTCAGGGACCAACTACATTGCTAACCCGGGCTGTTACGCCACGGCAACGTTGCTGGGGTTAGCCCCCATGGTTCAAGGCGACTTGATCGATCCTGATACGATCGTGGTTGATGCCAAGTCCGGTACCTCCGGCGCGGGGAAGAAGCTGACAGACATCACGCACTTCACTGAAGCCAGTGATAACCTGCAGCTTTACGGGTTAAATACCCATAAGCATATTCCAGAAATCGTCGCCCAGCTTAAAAAGTGGAATCCGGCGGTCAACGCGATTCAATTCAGCACCACGTTGTTACCACTCACCACTGGTTTGATGGCCAGCATTTACGCCAAAGTTAAACCAGGTGTTGATCAAGCCAAATTGATGGCCGCTTTTAATCAAGATTATAGTCAGGCTAATTTCGTTCACGTTTTAGATGGCACCACGCCAGATCTAAAGGAAGTCGTTGGCACCAATAACTGCGACATCGGCGTTGTGTACAATCCCGTCACCCAAACCGTGATGGTGATCAGTGTGATCGATAATTTGATGAAGGGGGCTGCCGGACAAGCGGTTCAAAACTTTAATCATCTGTTTAATTTGACCGAAACAACAGGTTTACCAACTTTGCCAGCCTTTGTATAACACAGTTATAGATAAGAAAGAAGCATGCATATGATAAAAACTAATGAAGTGACATTAACGAATTTTCAGTGGCCCATGGGTTATTACAACGATGGAATCGAAATGGGTCTGGGTAAAAGCGACAAATTAGATTTTGGTTACTTGGTTTCCGAGGTACCAGCAAGTGCAGCCGGTACATATACCACTAACAAATTTCAGGCCGCACCAACCAAGCTGACCAAGAACACGATCAACCAAGATCACAAACTACAGGCGGTAGTCATGAACAGTGCTTGTGCGAATTCATGTACCGGTAAGCAGGGTGAGCAAAACGCCCTGACGGAACAGCAGCTGTTGAGCGAGAAGTTGGGCATCGATACTAACTTAGTCGGTGTTGCCTCAACTGGATTGATTGGCGCACAGCTACCAATGGATAAAGTCACCGCGGGAATTAAGCAATTAAGCCCCCACCACGACGATAACGTGACTAAAGCAGTAATGACCACTGACAAGCATCCTAAACAAGCCTGCGTGCAAATCACAATGGGCGGTAAAAAGGTTACAATTACCGGATTTGCTAAAGGTTCTGGGATGATTCACCCGAAGATGGCCACTATGTTAGGATTTGTCACCACCGATGCGGGGATCGATGGCGAGCTGTTGCAGCAGACTTTAAGTGAAAACGTGGATACGACCTTTAACCAGATTACCGTTGACGGTGATACGTCCACGAATGACATGGTGGTGGTCATGGCAAACGGTAAGGCTGGCGCACCGCAATTAACCAGCACGGATGATGCCGATTATCCCACCTTCAAAAATGGTCTGCATCTAGTTCTTGAAGAACTGGCCAAACAAATCGCAGCCGATGGGGAGGGAGCCACAAAGCTAGTTGAATGCAACGTGGCTGGCGCTTTCAACGATTTGGAAGGTCAAGAAGTTGCTAAAGCCATCGTGGGGTCGAACTTAGTCAAAGCTGCCATCTTTGGTCAGGATCCGAACTGGGGCCGGATCATTTCAACGATTGGTATGACAAAGGCTCACGTGGATGTTGACCACGTGGATATTGAAGTCAACGGGATTCAAATGGTCAAGGATAGTTTAGGATTACCATTTGACGAGAAGCAGGCAAGTGATAGTATGGGGGCAAATAAAGTTACCATTGATGTTAATTTGCACGTTGGTCCGGCCACCGGGCAAGCTTGGGGCTGCGACCTGACTTACAACTACGTCAAAATTAATGCCAGTTACCATACTTAGACTGAACTGAGACCACAAAGGGAGCGCATAAATCGTGAATCTAATCATTGTAAAAATCGGCGGCAACGCCATTTCAAAATTAAACAGCGAGTTTTTCGAGCAGCTGCGGCAATGGCGTCAAGCCGGTAAAAAAGTGCTATTGATTCACGGTGGCGGGCCTCAAATTTCGAAGCTTTCCGCTCAGCTGGCTATTCCCACGCATAAGAAGAATGGCATTCGGATAACGGATGCGCGGACCTTAGCGCTCACTAAAATGGTGTTACTGGGCAATACCCAACCGGCATTACTGATGCGGCTGGCACATGAAGGCTTAGCCGCAATTGGCTTAAACGCGTCAGACCAGCAGTTATTAACGGGAACTTATGTCGACCAGGACACTTACGGGGCCGTTGGCAGTATTACCGGTGTAAACGAGCTGGCACTGTCTAAGATCTTAAATGGTCAAATTGGGGTTCTGGCACCACTGGCGCTGACGCCCACCGGCGATTGGCTGAACGTCAATGCTGATACGGCGGCAGCGGACATCGCGCGGGTACTGAAAGCCAGCCAACTGTATTTGCTGACGGATGTCCCGGGGGTTTTAAAGGATGGCAAAGTGATCTCAGCCATGATCCCGCAAGACATTCCCCATTTAATAGAAGAAAAAGTGATTACAGATGGGATGCAGCCGAAGCTTTCGGCCGCCGCTAAAGCGGTTCACGCCGGTGTGCACGCGGTATGTATTACCGATCAATTAACCCATCCAGGAACAACTTTAAAAACGGAGGCTAATGATTAATGAGTATGACACACGTATTTCCAACTTATGACCGGTTTGATTTTGAACCGATTTCTGGTAACGGGGTCATTGTGACTGATGATCACGGCCGGGACTACTTAGATTTCACTTCTGGCATTGGGGTCTGCAACTTTGGCTATCAAAACGTCAAAATTCAAAACGCCGTGAATGTGCAATTAACCAAGATGTGGCACATTTCTAACCTGTATCAAAACCACCTGCAAGAAGCCGTTGCCGAACTATTAGTTGGTGATGAAGATAAACTCGTTTTCTTCGCTAATTCCGGTACTGAAGCAAATGAAGCCGCACTGAAATTAGCTCGTAAAGCCACGGGTAAATCCAAGATCTTGTCGTTTAACCATTCCTTTCATGGCCGGACCTATGGCTCAATGTCGATGACTGGTAACGACCATATTAAGGAAGGTTTTGCACCATTCGTCCCCGACATTAGTTTTGTGGATTACAACGATGCAGCCTCGCTGGACGCCATTACGGATGATCTGGCAGCGGTGATCCTGGAAGTGATTCAGGGTGAAGGCGGCGTGATCGTTGGTGATCAAGACTGGCTGCATGCGGTGCAGGATAAGTGCAAGGCAACCCATACCTTATTCATCATTGATGAAGTGCAGAGTGGTATTGGCCGGACCGGTTACAAATTTGCCTATCAAGGTGTTGGCCTGGATCCAGACATTGTCACGTCAGCCAAGGCACTGGCCAATGGCTTGCCAGTTGGTGCCATGATTGGTAAGGCTAACTTGGGCCCAGCCTTTGGTCCCGGTTCTCACGGGTCCACTTTCGCTGGGAACCCCTTGACGATGGCATCCGCACAAGCGGTTTTGACGCAGTTAACACCCGCTTTTCTGGAGGGTGTCCGGGACAAGTCGGCAGCCGTTTGGGATGAACTGGATCACTTTGACGATTTAAAGGTGGTTAAGTCCGTCTCTGGCCGTGGCCTGATGATCGGTATTCACCTAGTGGATGACGTTGCGGTCAACGATGTGGTGAAAGCCTTGCATCAAAAGGGGCTGTTGACACTTTCCGCGATGGGCAACACGTTGCGGCTGTTGCCACCATTGATCATGAGCAAGTCGGATCTATTGAGCGGCCTGCATACGATCTATCAAACACTGGAAGAAAATTAAATTAAAAAATAAGCCTGTTTTTCAGCTAAAATGCTGGAAAAACAGGCTTATTTTGGTTGTAGCAGTTACTTAAAACGTCATCTTGCCGCCGTCTTTACCAAAGACGTCAGCTTCTTTAAAGGTCACCGCGTAGATGTCCATGTTGTCACGGGCCTTTTGGTCGAACATCTTGAAGCTAGGGTACTTCTTATCCATGGCTTCAAAGGTTTCGTCACGGTGGCTGTTATCCACCTTGGTATCAGCGCCAATCACCCGAACCGTACTGGAATCGGCTGCTGAAAGCGGCGTCGTCGTAAATGACAGGTGTTCGTTGGCTGCCAGTTCTTTGACTTTGTTGGTATCTTTGGATGTTGCAAAGTAAACCGTATTTTCAGATTGCTTTGGGAAATACAGGAAGTTCACGGTTCGGACACTTGGAATGTGACCCTCAACGCGTTCAGTCGCAATGGCCAGGTTAGTGGCGTTTTCAAGTACACTCGTATAAGTTTCTTTGGTTGCCATATGAATAGTCCTCCTAGAAGTTTGATAAGTCTATTATAGCGCTTTCAAATAATTTCTTGTTATTAAAAGTAACCCAAATCACCGATTAATGATGTATGACAAAAAGACGCCTTCCCAGATTAAAAGGGAAGACGTATTCTTTCTACTTAAATTAATTAAATGAAACTGTCCCAGACTCCTGACCCATAACAGCAGCTTCTTTAAAGGTAACGGCATAGTTGTTCATGCCATCACGTGCCTTTTGGTCAAATGATGAAGCGTCACCGTATTTCTTAGCCATGGCGTCAAGAACTTTATCCTTACTGTCGTTGGCCAGCTTAGCTTCACCGTCAGTTACACGGACGATACCGGCTTTTGCTGGAATGGTCGTAAACGCAACGCTGCCGTTAGCAGCTAATTCCTTAACTTTATTGGCATCTTTAGATGTAGCAAAATAAATGGTATTTTCGGATTCATTAGGGAAATACAAGAAGTTGACGATTCGCACATTAGGTGTTTTACCATCCACTGATTTGGTGGCGACAGCGATATTAGTCGCGTTCTCTAAAACGTTGGTTAAAGTATCTTTAGCACTCATATAAGTTACCTCCTAAAAGTTTGACACTTCCATTATAGTGCTTTCAGTCGGCTGCAGTTTGCCAAATGACTTGTAATTAAAAGATTAATGCTGATGCAGCCGGGTTTGCCGGTTGAACACTAACGTAATCAGGATCGCAATGGCATTGAAAATTGCTAGCGACAGCAAAATTAGCATCATCTTTGTCTGAGTAATAATGGCTGCAATCCCCGCGATAAAAAGGAAGCTGATGTATAAAGCGTTAAATGTCAGGTACCAGGGCCGGTATGTAGTGAGTAAGTGAGCCCGAGCCATTGGGAAAATGCCTAAAATCCATCTCGTTTGATCGACTTCCTGGTGAATGGCACCATACTGATGTTTCTTAGCGCGACCGTTTAGCCAAAGGGTGACACACATGCCAATAAAACTGATGATACTGCAAAGACCAACGACGAAAAAATTAATAAATTCTGGTAAACGGGAACCGGCATACAACGCGATATCACTGGGCACTTCTAAAAGTGTAAAGATGGTCAGCCACATCCGGTATGGTTTAATAATGATGTCTGATACTGGTCGTTTCAATGTAATTCCTCCAAAAATGTATCGTGCTTATTCCTATGTTTAATTATACTATACTTTTTGAAGCGCCAACTAGTGGCAGTGAAGACGCGGTAACATTTAAAATAATTTGTTCACAATAGTCATTGATAATTGCGCTTGACACATCCAAATAATTTCGCTACACTGTGTTTGGAATCATATTATACGACATATAATATTATAGGAGGCGATGGTATGGCCATTCAAGTGAGTTCCGAATTGCTAGACGGCAGCGTGCTAGCAATTTTGACACAGCAGGACTATTACGGCTACGCGCTGACACAGCGGGTTCAAGAAGCCATCAAAGTATCGGAATCAACCATGTATCCGGTGCTGCGGCGGCTAAAGAAAAACGGCTGGCTGACGACTTATGATGAACCTTATCAGGGCCGTAATCGTCGTTATTATCAGATCACAGCAGACGGTAAAGCCCGTTTAGAAACCATTCAAGGCGAGTGGCACAACTTCAAATTAGGCATTGATTCAATGTTAGGGGATGAACAAGATCATGGATAAATACATCGCGGAGTTCAAAAGTTATCTTAATCAGTTAAGTGATAGTGAGTATCACGAAGTCGTCAGTTTTTATACGGAATATCTGCAGGACGGCGGGTTTGATACTTACGAAGCCAGCGTGGCGGAGTTGGGATCGCCCAAGCAGTTAGCACGTAAAGTACTGGCAGACTATTCGATCCGCCTGCTGGAATCACCCGAAAAAGAGGGGCAGGCCATGCGTGGGGCTGCGCGTTCTCGCACGCAAGTCCGCACGATTTGGCTGATCTTGCTCGCCATTTTGTCCACGCCGGTAACTATTCCGCTGGCAATCGCGGTTTTAGCAACCTTATTTGGGGTCTTTGTGGCTGCCGCAGCCGTTATTTTTGCCATTGTCGTGACCATCATTGCTTTAGCCTGTGCGGGCATTCTCGTGCTGGGCGTGGGCATTGGCATCATCGGTCAATCGTTTAGCACCGGGCTAGTCTACGTCGGCGGCGGTTTATTCGTGATTGGCGCCTTTATTGTTCTGATTCCAGTGTTTAATTGGCTGATCCGTGGTCTGATTCACATCACGTTAGCTATTAGTCGCTGGCTGTACGGCAAGTTATCCTCGAAGAATCGAGCAGAAAAGGAGCGTGAGCACAAATGAAAAAGACTTTCTTTACGGGGATCCTGATCTTGATCATTGGCGGGATCATGCTGGCCATCGGTGTCGGTAGGGGCGGCATCAAGTCCATCTACTGGGATGACGGTCTAAAAACGGATGAAAAAATGGTGACTACCCGGCAAATTAAGCGGGTTGATACCATTAAGGTCGCAGGTAGTAATTACGGCCCCGTTTCAATTCACCGCGGCAATGCTGCCAAGGTGATGGTTCACGCGAATAAATCCAATGACATCAAAACCAAAGTAACGGGCAAGCAGCTTACCGTTTCTGGAAAATCGAGCACTAGTTTTATGAACTTTGATGATCATCGTGGGACAACGGTTGAAATTACGGTTCCCAAGAACACGCAAATCAAATCGATTGATCATGGTGGCAATACCAACGTGAACGTGGCAGATCTGACGGTTCAAACCTTACGCAGTACCGGTAATGGCGATCTGAATTTAGCTAACGTTAAAGTATTAAATACGTTAAACGTCCCTGATCGCAACTATGGGGATACAACAATGAATAACGTGACTTTTGATAAAGGGCTAAACATTAATGCGGCTGGCGATGTCACAATTCGCAATAGCCGATTTGTTAAAGCTGATAGCCGAATCCGTTCAACTGATGGCGATGTGAACCTCAGCAATAACCGCTGGCGTAATCTGACCATTACCAGCTCTAACGGTGATTTAAACCTTGAAGATCAGATTGTTAAGACAACACTGACCGCGGAGACTGCTGATGGTGATCTGACGGCGCGGATCATGCCGCATGCCGGTATGGGTATTCATGCCAGCAGCCCTAATGGCGATACCTCGATTTACGGTAAGACGCAGCGCAATTATGGTCAGGCTAAAGCCACTGGACAACAGTTCCAGTTGAGGTCGTCTAATGGGGATGTGACGGTGACAAGGTAGAGTGGGACAACAGGCGTTTTGCCCCAGAGTATAAGACGAAAAAAGAGTGACTTTCAGTCGAATTTTGACTGAGAGTCACTCTTTTTTTGACTTATACGGCCGGGGCATGCCGGCTTGTTGCACGTTTTTACTCAATTGAAGTGGAGCTGAAATTTACTAGAATAAACATTTATTTGTTCTGTATCATCTTAATATCCGTATGCCCATCCTTAACGACTAGGTACAGCACCTTAGTCTTCTCAGCATCTACGTATCCTAAATTGATTGCTGGGAAGCCATCAACAGTGGTAATACCTTGAAAGCGATCAACCATGGATTGTCTTAACAGTTCCATCGTTTCACGGTGTTCAGCCGCGCGACTGACCGCTGCCGCTAAAGTGAACCCTTCCTTCATGAAATTGCTGATCATAAAGACCTTGATCAACGTATCATAGGAATATTTACGATTTTGACCCTTTTCTTTCTCACTGGAAATGTAACCTTTTTGTTCCCAGTAACGTAATTGACTCTGTGACACGCCAGTAGCGGCTGATACATCACCGATGCCTAAGTGCCAGTTAACTTTCTTAGTGAAAGTTGCGAAAGCATTGTGTTCCTCAGTATTCAAATTTTTTCCTCTTCTCGTTAAAAATATAATGTAACGGTTTTCTTTCCTATTAGAATAGGATTCGAGTTGTTATATTTAATTACACACTTAACAGATTTCATAAGGAACAGTATATACAATCAAATAATTTTGTCAAGATAGTTGACAAATACCTTCGAAGTTATTATAGTAGTTGTCAGTCGTAAAAAAAACAAGTCAATAAAAATAGAAAAGAAGGTTTTAATAAGTGGGTAACGCAGTAGACACAAAGGGGAAATCCTACAACAGATGGTTACTGATCATCGTATTACTGGTCGGTACATTCTTTACGGTCCTCAACCAAACGATTTTATCTACAGCATTTCCAACCTTAATGAACGCGTTCAACGTTTCGACCGCGACCGTTCAGTGGTTAACTACCGGATTTATGCTGGTTAACGGGATTATGATTCCAATTAGTGCTTGGTTAAGTACTCGTTTCAATACCAAGTGGTTATACATTGTCGCAATGTCCATATTCTTTGTTGGTACGCTGGTTTCATATACTGCACCAACTTCCAACTTCGGAATCCTATTAACGGGTCGGATCCTTCAAGGTATTGGTGTTGGTGTTACCATGCCACTCCTGCAAACAATCATGTTGTCAGTCTTCCCGCCAGAACGGCGTGGGACTGCCATGGGGCTTGCCGGTATCGTTATCGGTGTAGCACCTGCCATTGGCCCAACACTTTCTGGGTGGGTCATTGATAGTTTTACTTGGCGTGATTTATTCGGAATGTCTTTACCATTCTTAGCTTTAGTTATCATTGCTAGTTTCTTCTGGATGCATCCAGTTTTGGAAACGAAAAAGGAAAGTATCGATGTTCTTTCAGTTATCCTCTCAACTATTGGGTTCGGTAGTTTACTCTACGGCTTCTCATCAGTTGGTAACGATGGCTGGGGCAGTACCACGGTTATCAGTTTCTTGATCATCGGTGTAATTGTCATTGGTTTATTCGTCTGGCGTCAACTGAAGATGGACGATCCCTTCTTGGAAATGCGGGTTTACCGTTCTACACCGTTCACTATTTCCGCTATCTTGAGTTCAATCTCAATGATGGCCATGGTTGGTGTTGAAATGGTGATTCCTTTATACCTGCAAATTGTTAAAGGGATGTCAGCCTTCCATTCAGGGTTAACACTGTTATTTGGTGCCTTGATGATGGCGGTTATGAGTCCAATTACCGGTCGTGCCGTTGACCGTTATGGTGCTAAGAACCTGTCTATTATGGGGATGTTGCTCTTAACTCTGGGTTCAATTCCATTTATCTTCATTACTAAAGACACACCAACTGCTTACATCGTTGTTTTGTATGCCGTTCGGATGTTCGGTATTTCAATGGCCATGATGCCTGCTACTACTGTTGGTATGAACGCTCTGCCAGTTAACTTGATCGGTCATGGGACCGCCGTTAACAACACGCAGCGTCAAATTGCCAGTTCAATTGGGACTGCCATCTTGATCAGTATTTTGACTAACGTCACTAAAGATGATATGCCAGCTAAGCACCTATTGAAGACTGATCCATTAGCATACAAGGATTCAGCTATCAATGCTACTTTAGGCGGTTATCACGCTGCCTTCATTGTTGCTGCTATCTTCTGTGTCCTAGCTGTTATCACCGCCTTCTTCATGAAGAACCGGGGCTCTGCTAGTGATTACACTGAAAAAAACGGGGGTGAAAGCAAATGATTTTAGTCGCAATTGGCATCTTTGCCGTCTTAGCCTTCATCTTCTGCATTTACATTGAAAAGACAGGTTTAAGCGTTACGTTAACAACTTTGGCACTGCTAGGGTTAGTTGTTTCTAGTGTCTATGCTGTTAAAAACTGGCAACATCATTATGGTTTGGAACAATACACGACCACGACGACAAGAAACATTTACTCTGTGAGCCCTAACAAGCAGATGTCGATGATCCTGTACCAGCCAATCGGTTCTAAGAACAATCATCAAGTTTATATCTATAAGCAAAATGAAAATGATAAGAAGCCGGTTCATACACAAGCAAATTCTGACACCAAGAACAAGTTGTCACGGATTAGCGGTACCACTCAAATGACGACTACGGTTACCCGTTGGCGTTACAAGAACAATGCTGCGAAGTTCTGGTTTGCCTTTACCGGTGAAAACCACAAGTTCGTTAAGCGGACTAACAAGATTGAAGTTAACAAGAACTGGCTCGTCCTTTCAGTTGCTCAATCTAAGGCACTTCAAAAACAAATGAAGTCTAAGACGTATCAAGCACAATTGAAGCAACAGGGTAAGGCCTTCGTCATGAAGGGCATGAAAGCTGCCATGATGAAGAACCCAACCATGTCTCCTGCTGACCAGGCTAAATTGCAAAAGCAATTAACTGGTGAGTTCCAGGCACAAGCAATGCAAAAAATGATTAAGAGTGTTCAAAAGTAGTTAATAACTGTGAAGCTCATTAACAGCCTTCTGAATAAAACTTATTAAAAAAACTGGCAGGTAGAGATCTTTAGGATCTTACCTGCCAGTTTTTTTGAACTAAAAGGTCGGTAACAGATCGCTATTCGTAGAGCGCTGTTACTGGCCTTTTTGGAACCAAAAGCTAAAATCGCCATTAATCTTTGAAAATGAATATTAACTTGTTATATAATGTAACATAATTGCTATATCAAGGCTCAGACACTTTTTGAAAAATGAATAATATGAATATCTATGAGTATTTTGTAACAATATTTGTTTTTAATTTGATTTTAACTGTATTTTAATCTAAAATAAGCATAAATTACGTTTAGAAGATAGGGGGTAAGTGTGGTGCTTGCATATCAAATTTTACCAGCCGGCGATAAAGCGGTGAACGTGACCTTTGAACGGCAGGTCAGCGTGGCCATCAACCACCAGATTGCACAACTGCAACGACAGCTGACACAGCTCGCAGTTCAGGGAATCACCGGATTCTTGCCAGCTTTTCGAACCTTGACGGTGTTTTACGAACCCGCTCAGATCAGCCTTAAAGCGCTAAAGGCGACGATCGATAAGGCGTTGCTAGATAGTCACCAGACGGCCAGTTCAACCGTCAGACGGGTGCACATTCCCGTTTGCTATGATGCCGAGTTTGCACCTGATCTGAAAACGGTGGCGACCAAGGCACAGTTAACTGAAAAACAAGTGATCGAGCGGCACAGTCAACCAGATTACCTGATTTATATGTTAGGTTTCCTACCAGGATTTGCCTACCTTGGCGGCTTGGACCCGCAGTTGGCCACACCAAGATTAGCCACACCGCGGCTGAAGATTGCCCCTGGGTCGGTGGGCATCGCCGGTGAACAGACCGGGATGTATCCGATCGAATCCCCCGGTGGCTGGCAGATCATTGGTCGCACGCCACTGCGGTTATTCCAACCGGAAAGCGAGCAGCCATTTTACTACCAAACGGGAGACTACATTCACTTTGACGTGATCTCACGTGCTGAATACGATCACATTACCGCGCATCTAGCGGACTATCAGGTACAGACTGAAACGGTTGCCGAGACGGAGGTGCAGTATGGCGCTTAAAATACAAGCTGGCGGTCTGTTGACCACCGTGCAAGATCAGGGTCGAACTACCACACAGGATAGTGGCTTTTCGGTATCTGGTGTGATGGATTTTGATGCCGCCAACGTGGCGAATCTGTTAGTCGGCAACGAGCTGGACGCGGCGGTGTTGGAAAGCAGTTTACAGGGACCGACCCTGACCTTTACGCAGGATGGTCATTTTGCCGTGACCGGCGCCACCGCCCAGATGACGTTAAATGATCGGCCAATTGACGGTTACCGCGCTTACTTCGCGCACCGTGGTGATCAGCTCTCAATTGGCCACTACACCGCTGGCCGCTTCGGCTACCTCGCCATTACCGGTGGCATTCAAGTGCCCGTTGTGATGGGTAGCCGGTCAACTAGTCTGAAATACCAGTTGGGAGGCTACCGCGGCCGGCAGCTGCAAGCCGGCGACGTACTCACCACGGTGCGCGACACGGCGGCGCAGCACCAGTTTCAGCAAGCCGTGACTTATCCGTATTCGCAGCAAGCGGTCACCACGATCCGGGTCACACCGGGACCGCAGTATCAGGATTTTACCGCGCAGACGCGCCAGGAACTGACCCATCAAGGGTTTGCTATCAGCCAGCAGTCGGATCGGATGGGCGCCCGCCTGCAAGGTCATGCCCTGGATACCAGCAAGGTGACGGAAATGCTGTCGGAAGGTACCGTGTTAGGCGGCGTGCAAGTACCGCGAGACGGCCAGCCTATTGTACTGTTAGCTGACCGGCAGACTACCGGCGGCTACCCGGTAATCGCGGTGGTTGCCCGGGTCGATCTCCCCAAGCTGGTTCAGCTGACACCTGGGCAGCAGGTCCAGTTTCAATGGATCGATTTAGCGCAGAGTCAGACTCTTTACAGTAAAAATTACGGCAGTACAGCTGCCATTAAAGCCGCTCACCAGTTTCAGACGCAGATATCAAGCATTCGTGAACCGGCGCAGCGAATCGCAACACTATTTAACAATTAATAATATGAAAGAAGATGATCATTTGGAAACTTCAAAAATGAAAGCCATCATGCAATTAATGGCTGAAAACCAGATCAGTGCGTTGAAGTATAAAACCAAGGATGAAACCCTGGAACTCACTCGCGGTGCGGTTGCCCAGCCAGCACAGCCGGCAGTGAGTGCACAGCCAGTAGCTGCTCAACCAGAGAAGCCTGCCACCAGCGCCAAAACCATTAACGCCAAGTTCGTGGGGGTCTTCTACACGGCCGGTAATCCCGATGACGCACCGTTTGTGCAGGTCGGTGACACCGTGAAAGCGGGGCAGACCGTGGCGGTGATCGAAGCCATGAAGATGATGAATAACGTGGTGGCAACGGAAGCGGGCCGCATCACCAAGGTCTTGGCAGCTAACGAAGACCTCGTGGAATATGATCAGCCGCTCTTTGAATTTGAAAGTCTTTAGGGGGTGGCACATTGGAAAAAGTGTTAATTGCTAATCGCGGCGAAATCGCGGTACGTATCATCCGGGCCTGCCAAGAACTGGGGCTGCGGACGGTAGCGGTCTATTCAACCGCCGACAAGGATGCGCTGCACGTCAAATTAGCCGATGAAGCCGTTTGTATTGGTGCTGCCAGTCCGGCGAAGAGTTACCTCAACATGAATAATCTGCTGGGTGCGGCGCAAATTACCGGGGCGGATGCGATTCACCCCGGCTATGGCTTTCTCTCAGAAAACGCTGAATTTGCGGAACGCTGTGTGAAGGCCGGGCTGACTTATATTGGCGCACGTCCCGAAACTATTAGTTTGTTGGGTGACAAGGAAAAGGCCCGTGAAACGCTAAAAGCCGTTGGTGTGCCAGTTACCCCCGGGAGTGCCGGGAAGATCACCACGGTAGCTGAAGCCCAAGCGGATGCTGAAAAAATCGGCTACCCAGTCATGGTCAAAGCCGTGGCCGGTGGCGGTGGCAAGGGCATGCGCTTGATTCAGGCACCTAACCAGCTAGACGACCTGTTTACCTTGGCCCAAAACGAAGCCATCCAAGCCTTTGGCAGCAACGAAATGTACCTGGAGAAGTTTATCGAACGACCCCGGCACATCGAAGTGCAGGTTCTAGGGTTTAAAGACGGTACCGGTATCGCAGTCGGTGAACGGGACTGTTCGCTGCAGATCCGCCACCAAAAAGTGGTGGAAGAAGCGCCCAGCAGTATTGACCCCGCTACCCGTGACAAGATGCTGGCGGTCTCTAAACGGGCCGTTGAAGAACTGCATTATTTAGGTGCCGGTACGCTGGAATTTCTGTACGCCGGCCCCGACCAATTTTACTTCATGGAGATGAACACCCGGATCCAGGTAGAACATCCCATCACGGAACTGACGTCTGGCTGGGACCTGGTCAAAGCGCAACTGCTGATTGCTGACGGCAAGGTGCTTGATAAGCCCACAGCCGCCAACGGTTACGCCATCGAATGCCGGATCAACGCCCAAAGTGCTGGGCAAATTACCGGTCTGCACTTACCCGGCGGTAACGGAATTCGCGTGGACACCGCCCTGTATCAGGGTTACAAAGTGCCACCGAATTACGATTCCATGATTGCTAAAATTATCAGCTACGCGCCGACCCGACAACTTGCCGTGGCCAAGATGCTGGTAGCAATCAACGAAACGGTGATCGCCGGTATCAACACGAATTTAGATTTCTTAAACCACTTGCTGCAGACGCATCATTTCCAAGAAAATCAATTCGATATTGAATTTATCGAACGGGAGTTACTGCCGCAAGCTAAAGATTAGTTTTTTTAAAGGGAGGATATCCATGACACAAGTCGATTTAAATTGTGATTTAGGGGAAAGTTTTGGCCGCTACACGTTAGGTCTGGATGATCAGGTCATTCCATACATTACTTCAGCTAACATCGCCTGTGGGTTTCACGCTGGTGACCCGGAAGTCATGCAGCACACCGTTGATCTGGCCGTTGCCAGTCACGTGCAGTTGGGTGCACATCCCGGATTACCAGATCTGCAGGGGTTTGGTCGCCGGCCGATGAAGATCGCACCCGACGCGGCTAAGGCGGACGTGAAGTATCAGATCGGTGCCCTGCAGGCGTTTGCGCCAACGCACAGATTGCACCACGTCAAACCCCATGGTGCGCTATATAACATGGCTGCCAAGGACTATGACCTGGCTTATAAGATCTGTGAAGGCATCAAGGAAGTTGACCCGCAGCTGATGTTAGTCGGTTTGGCAAACAGCGAGTTGATCCGGGCTGCTAAGGCGGTGGGGATTCCCTACGAACAGGAAGTCTTTGCCGACCGCGCTTATGAAGCGGATGGCAGTCTGGTTTCCCGTTCCAAGCCGGGTGCCGTGATCGAAGACAGTCAGGTCGCCGTTGACCGGACGATTAAAATGCTGCAGACACACCAAGTCACTACCATTGATGGCCAGGTCATCAGTATTCAGCCGGATACGATCTGCGTGCACGGCGATGGCGTGAAAGCCCTAGCCTTCGTTAAACAGATTCATCAAGCACTGACAGCACAGGGAATCGATGTTGCAGCTACGCAAGTCAAATAGTCGTTACCACCGGCATTGAGAAGGGAATTGATCGGATGAAAGAGACTTCACACGCAACTCAAACACCAACACCAGAAAAAAAGCGCTCTAAGTTTAGCGTGGCCATGGGTGCGGCCTTCATGATGGCCATGGCGGCTGTCGGCCCAGGGTTCTTGACCCAGACCGCGTCGTTTACCGGCCAGATGGGGGCGAACTTCGGGTTTGCGATTTTACTCTGTATTGTGGCGGATATCGTGGTTCAGTTAAACATTTGGCGGATCATTATCGTTTCCGGAAAGCGGGCCCAGGTGCTGGCAAATGAAGTCGTGCCAGGTCTCGGCTACGTGCTGACCGCCCTGATCTTTCTTGGCGGCTTCTTCTTTAACATTGGTAATATTGGCGGTGCTGGATTAGGGCTCAACGTGCTGTTTGGCATTGATCCGAAATACGGCGCGCTGATTGCCGCGGCGGCTGCCATTACGGTGTTCGTGGTCAAAAATGCCATGACCGTGGTGGATCACACGGTGCAGGTCTTGGCGGTCATTAAAATTTTGATTTTGATCTACATTCTATCCGTGACCACCGTGCCAGTGGCGACCGCGATTCAGCATACCTTTATGCCGACGCAAATCAACTTCTACTCTATCGTGACCATCGTGGGTGGTACCGTTGGTGGTTATATTTCATTTTCCGGCGGTCACCGTTTGCTGGAAGGCGGCGTGAAGGGGAAGGAAAACATTAAGTACGTCAACGAAGGTGCCCTGACTGGTATCGGTGTCGCTTCAGTGATCCGGGTCATGCTGTTTCTCGCCGGTTTAGCCGTGGTGGTTGCCGGTCACACCCTTGATCCAACCAACCCAGCGGCTTCCATCTTCAAGATTGCGGCTGGTAACTTTGGCTACAAGTTCTTCGGCTTACTCCTGTTAGCAGCCGGGATGACTTCCACGTTAGGGTCGACCTTTACCTCGATCTCATTTTTGAACTACTCGCAGACCCTGGATTCTTGGGTCAATAAATTCCGGTCTGTACTGATCATCGGCTTTATCTTGGCTTCAACCATCGTGTTCTACTTCGTTGGTAACCCAGCCAAAGTGCTGATCGTGGTGGGTGCCATCAACGGGATGATCCTACCGATTGCCCTGGCGATTCTTCTGGTTGCTGCGGTGAAGAAGCGGATTATGGGCGACTATCATCACCCTAAGTGGTTAATTATCACGGGGTGGATCGTGGTGATCTTCATGACTTACGCCGCGGTACAGACGTTGATGACGATTAAGTTATAGGTAGTAATGGGGCCTTTTGAGGTTCCTACATATGAGGCGCTGCGTTCGATTGAGGAATGCAGCGCCTTTCATTGCCTTTCACTAAAAACTTAAAGTTGAAAACACTTGACTTGTTCCAGTAAACCCGTTTTAATGAGAACTAAGGTTTTTAAATTTAATAAACATTGTGGTCTGGGGTGCTAGTGATAGCTGAGAAATACCCAAAGAACCTGATGCAGTTCGTACTGCCGTAGGGAGCGCCATGTTAGTCGACAAAGACTACCAGTCCATTTGAAGTTAATTCAGGTGGACTTTTTTTATTGCTCGCTACCAGTCACAGTGTTGGCTTGGAGGCACAGGATGCAAGTAACAACGATGATCAAGAATGGTTTAATTGTCACGCCAATGGGTGTGGTAAACGGTGATCTAGCGATTAAGGACGGCAAAATTGCCGCGATCGGTGAACTGTCATCTGAAGCTAAAGAAGTGATTGATGCGCACGGGCAGTTAGTCTTGCCTGGCATGGTGGACGCGCACGTACACATCAACGAACCGGGGCGTAGTAACTGGGAAGATTATCACACGGGCAGTCAGGCACTGGCAGCCGGTGGGACGACCAGTATGGTAGTCATGCCGTTAAATGCCTTACCGGCTCGGACCACGGCCGCGGAGTTTAAGCGTCACCGGCAAATTGCTGAGGGCAAGTCCTACATTGACTTTGCCCTGTACGGCGGTTTAGTACCGGACAATCAAGCGGAAATCGGTCCCATGGCGGACGCTGGTGCAGCGGGCTATAAGGGCTTCATGGCAACTACTGGCAGCGATGAACCGGGGGACTTTCATAACGTGGATGACTACGACCTCTACCGGGGGATGCAGGCGATTGCTAAAACCGGTTTGCGCCTGTCACTGCACGCTGAGAACGCTGTTTTGACGGACCGGCTCGCGGCGGATGCGATTGCCCATCATCACACCGATATTCAAGCCTACATTGATTCACGGACACCAATGGTTGAAGTCGAAGCGGTGAGACGGGCGCTGTATCTGGCGAAACAGACCGGCTGTAAGCTGCACTTTGTTCACCTGTCAACGGGTGAATCCGTTCGTGAGGTGCACCGCGCACAAGTAGAAGGACAGGACGTAACTTGCGAAACCTGCGTGCATTATCTGACGCTGACCACTGAAGATTTCAAGCGGATCGGGCCGTTGGCGAAATGCTCACCAGCTTTGCGGACACCGGCAGTACAAGCGGATCTCTGGCGTGAAGTGCAGGCCGGCCACGTCAATGCCGTGACCTCCGACCATTCACCGGCACCAGTCGAGATGAAGGCTAATCCGAATAACAACATTTTTGAGGTCTGGGGCGGCATCAGCGGCGCGCAGAACAATCTGGATCTGTTTTACGATGTCGCCGTTAAATCCGGCCGGTTAAGTCTGCAGCAGTTTGTGCAACTAACCGCGGCTGGCCCGGCGAAGCTCTTTGGGCTAAAAGGGAAGGGGCAACTCACGGTTGGCGCCGATGCTGACATTGCGTTGCTAGATCCCAGCCAATCCTATACGTTGCGGGCAGAAGATCTCTACTATAAGAATCCAATCTCCGCATACGTTGGCCGCCAGATTCACTGCCGGGTTACCAGAACGTTATTGCGCGGTAAAACTATTTTCGAACTGGGACAAGACTTTGATGAGCAGCCCACCGGCCAATTTCTTAAGAATCAAAACGTCACGGGGGACGCTAAATGACACCACCGACAGTTGCTCAGCGGACTCATTCCGGGGTTGCGACTGATTTAAAACCGATCCCGGATGATCGGCGCAAGATGGGCCGATTGGCTTACATGGCCATGTGGCTAGGTGATGGGTTCAACATTGGCAACATCACCTTGGGCTCGTCCATCGTGGTCGCCGGCGTGGCCACCATGAACCTACTGCAGACGCTAGCTGCTGCCGGCATCGCCATTCTGATCATTACCGTGATCTTTACGTTAAACGACCGGTTTGGCTATCGCACGGGCGCGCCGTACGTGATTCAGCTGCGCTTATCGTTTGGCGTGAAGGGGGCCAAGTTAGCGAGCCTGTTTCGTGGTATTCCTGCCATCGTGTGGTTCGGGTTTCAATCCTGGACGGGCGCGCTGGCACTGAATCAAATTGGGCGAATGCTGTTGGGGTATCACGGCGACCACACGTTTGAATGTTTCTTAATCTTACAAATCGTTCAAGTCGTCATGGCACTGTGGGGCTTTCAGTCGATCAAATTAGTGACGGGGGTCATTGCCACGGTGGTGATGGTCGCCATGTTAGGCGTATTTATCCTACTGGTGACCCAGCATCAACCGGCGATTCAGCAAAAGCTGGTTCAACCCACTGGAACCTGGGGGCTGCCGTTCTTCGGGTTCATCGTGGCCTTCTTAGGGAACTACACCGCCATTTTTGAATCGGCAGCGGACTATTCCCGTGAATTAAAGCCGAATCTACACGACCATCAACGCGGCTTACTGTACCTGATCCCCATTGGACTCGCGTACGGCATGACGATCATTACTGGGGCCATGTTGGCGGTGGTCACGGGAATCGCCAGTCCGGTCACTGCCATGGCACAGCTGATGCCTCATGCTTGGATGACGGTGCTGATTTCCGGCTTTATCGTTTTAGGGACGATTACCACCAATACGGTTGCCAACATGATGCCGCCAACTTACATGCTGACGTCACTGTTGAAAATGCCGCAGCAGTTAGCCACGACGATTGTGGGTGTTCTAGCAGTCGTCACCTGTCCGTGGGTGTTAGTGCAGGATAGTTCAGCGCAGGGCCTGGCCTTATTCATCCACCTGTATTCGATCTTTCTCGGTCCAATGACGGCGATTATTCTGATCGAGTACTACTGGCACCGGCACCAAAAGATAAATCTTGTAGCGCTGTATGATAATAGTCAGCAACCTCAGTTCACTTGGCGGGCACCGTTAGCACTGCTGCTGGGTGCTGTTTCAGCAGCCTTCATTGTGAACCTATCATGGTTCGTGGGCTTTGTTGTGGGCGGATGTGTGTATTGGGCGTTAGGAAGAAAGCACCTCGTTAAGTCTAAAATATAGGTACACCAAAACGAGTTTCCCCAAAATTGAAGGGAAACTCGTTTTTGATTAGCTTAAATTAATGTCTTGAATCAGCTGATTCCCGATGGCGGTCGTAGTGAATAACCCGACCGAGGCCGAACAATAACAGGGCAATCACCACAATGATCAGTAGGAGCTTGACGTTACCGTGCAGGACGGCATCACCGCCAAAGGCATACAGCGTTGACGTGGGTAGACTGCCTAAAAAACACAGCAGCGCTAATTTGGGCCGGTTATGGATCAGCCGTTTAGCCGCCAAATTGATCACGGTGCTGGGAATAAAGGGAATTGCGTATCCCAGCAAAATCCCCACGGAAGGGTGGCGAATTTTCAGCAGGTCCTGATACAATTTGCCAGTAGTGTGACGCTCGGGTGCGTGCCAGATTTCCGGTAACAGGTCAGCCACCGAAAAGTTGCCAATGGTGATGGCGGTGGCATTTAACACCAGCGCGGGCCAGTGTCCGAAACAGATGCCGGCCACGATGGCAAAAATCGCTACCGGCGCGCCTGGCAGCCAGGTACAGATGATCAATAGTAGAGTGAAAGTAATCATATCAAAGGGCTCGTGGGCCTGAAAACGTTCGATCAGGTCCTGGCGGTTAGTGAATTGCGTCAGCAACGTGGTCAACTGCCGGTGAAAGTACCAGATATTAAACCCGATGAGCAGGAGGGCAAGGACTGTAATCACGCTAAAAAAGATGGTTTTCTGTTTTTTAGACATCGCTCAGGCCCCCTTTAGTACAAGATGATTGCATTCAGGATAACATATCGGGGGATAACTAGCTGGACTAGCGCTTATTCGGCGCTGTGCTGCTTACCGGTATACTGTTCCACGTCGATGCGAATGACGCCCACGTATCCCAGGTCATGCTGGCTGATCTCGCCCGGCATATTGTGGCCCGTTTCGTGTTTTAATAGTAGCCGTAAAGCGTGTTCCTTTTCGGTTAAATCAGACACTAACGTAGCCTTACCACTACCTAAAACGCTGCGGTAAAAGTAACTAAAACTGCTTAACGGGGCGCCTTCTTCTGGGGTGTAGAGGCTTGAGTCAGTGATAATACTGAACGAAACTTCGGGGTTAGCGGCAATCAGTCCCCGTTTTTTACCCTTGGGTGCGCCGTGAATGTAGAGGTGCAGCTGATCATCCACGAATTCGTAGCCGTAGTTGGTGGGTACTACGTAAGGTGCTGGAAAATCTAGGATGCCCAAATTGATAATGTGGGCTTTTTCAATAATGTCGCGTTTAGTTGCTTCATCGGTAATTTCACGGTCAGTTCTTCTCATTAATCTAATCCTCATTTCATTCGTAATTAAGTTGATTATAGTTTAGTCATCACGTTTAGTATAGGTCAATCCGGTTTAGAAACCGTTACCAGGCAAATCCAGCTTAAAAAAAGGTTAGCGGTTGACAATTTTCTCTAATGAGTTTATCATCATACTCATGATATAGAAAACCGATTAGAAGATGAGTAATACTCCTAACTTTTGAAGAGAGTCGCGGCAGGTGAGAAGCGGTAAAGGGCGAGTGTGAAGATGGTCTTCCATTAAGCAGGGTATTCGAGCGCAAGTAAGAATATCATGGGTGTGCCCATTACAGCACGCGGGTATTATAGGTACCCAGTGAGGAAATCAGTGCGAGCTGGTTTCGAATTAAGGTGGTAACACGGGAAAAAGTCCGTCCTTTACTTCGCGAAAGCGGGTAATGGGCGGCTTTTTTGTTAGGTGCGGAGCCAGGCGGTTAGAGAGCGTAGTGTAAGGGAGCTTTGGGAGAAATCCCGAATTTGGATTTGTGCCGAAGTTCCCTTACATGCAGCTCTCTGCCTGAAGTAGCCCGATTAGGCTATGTAAACGTTAAGCACTCACAACCCACCAAACCTACATATAAAATCCAGAAGAAAGGGAGCCAACTAAGATGACTAAAACAACCTACTTACATTGCAACAAAATATCCACCGCAAGCTTCCTCTTGGGCGATGGCATTGATGGTCAGGTCATGTGCCTGTCGGTCAACGATTAAACCACTAAGATGATGACATGATAAATAAATGGAGAACAAAGGGAGACATTTAATATGACAACAACTATTATCGGCTACCCACGAATCGGGAGTCACCGTGAATTAAAATTTGCCGTTCAAAAGTACTTTAAGCAACAGGTCAGCGCTCGTGAATTAGCCCAGACCGCTGCTGAATTACGCAAGCAAAACTGGGACACCATTAGCAAGGCCGGTATCGACCAGCTGGTATCAAATGATTTTTCATACTACGACACCACATTAGACACGGCTAACTTGCTGAACATCGTGCCTAAGCGTTACAAGGAATTAAACTTATCACCACTTGACGAATACTTCGCCCAGGCGCGTGGTTATCAAGGCGATAAGGGTGACGTGACCGCTTTGAGCATGAAGAAGTGGTTCAACACCAACTATCACTACCTCGTCCCTGAATTCGAAGACGACACCGATGTTAAGCTGGTCGGCACCAAGATCTTTGATGAATATCAAGAAGCTAAGAATCAGGGTTACCAGACTCGTCCCGTCATTCTTGGGCCTTACACGTTGCTACGTCTAGGGGCCTTTGAAGGCAAGAAGCAAGCCACTGACTTTACTCAGGCAGTGGTCAACGCTTACGAAGCCATCTTTGAAAAATTAGCCGCTTTGGGTGCTGATTGGATTCAGTTAGACGAACCGCAATTAGTTAAGGATCAATCCGAAGCTGATCTGGAACTCTTCACCGACCTCTACAAGCCATTACTGGCCAACAAGCACGGTCTGAAAGTCTTAGCTCAGACCTACTTCGGTGATGTTCGTGACAGTTACGATCTGTTAACTTCACTGGACTTCGATGGCCTTGGCCTTGATTTCCACGAAGGCGACGAAAGTTTGAACTTGATTCAATCCAAGGGCTTCCCTGCAGACAAAGTGTTATTTGCCGGTGTCATTAATGGGAAGAACATCTGGAAAGCCAACTACGATCAAAAGCTCGACTTGATTCACAAGCTGCCTAAGACCGACATTGTGCTGACCAGCTCCTGTTCACTGCTCCACGTGCCATACACCTTGGAAAATGAACCGCAATTAGACGAAAAATACAAGAAGTACCTGGCATTTGCGAAGGAAAAGCTCACCGAACTAACCGACCTAGATCACATCTTGGGCGGTACCGGTGACGATGCCTTGAAGGCTAACGAAGCCTTGTTCGCAAAGCCGCGTTACGAAGAAAACCAAGCCATTATCGACAAAGTTGCTTCATTAAAGGATAGCGATTTCCACCGTAAGCCTTCACGTGCAGAACGGGCTGCCATTCAAAAGAAAGAATTCAACTTACCAGAATTACCAACGACGACGATTGGTTCCTTCCCACAAACTCGCGAAGTGCGTCGTAACCGTGCTAAATACAAGCGTGGCGAGATCAGCAAGGAACAATACGACCAATTTAACCGTGACCGGATCAAGGAATGCGTTGAATTCCAAGAAAAGATCGGTATTGATGTCTTAGTTCATGGTGAATACGAACGGAACGACATGGTTGAATACTTTGGTGAAAAGCTGGACGGCTTCCTGTTTACCAGCAACGCCTGGGTCCAATCATACGGGACTCGTTGTGTGAAGCCACCGTTGATCTGGGGCGATGTCAGCCGTAACAAGCCGATCACCGTTGCTGAATCAGTCTACGCCCAATCACTGACTGACAAGCCAATGAAGGGGATGCTCACTGGTCCCGTTACCATCTTGAACTGGTCATTCCCTCGTGAAGATATCTCCAAGAAGGAATCCACGTTACAGATTGCCTTGGCAATGCAAGGTGAAGTGCTGGATCTGGAAAAGAACGGCATTAAGATCATCCAAATTGATGAAGCGGCTTTACGTGAAAAGCTGCCACTACGTAAGTCAGACTGGTACAGCAGATACCTTGACTGGGCAATTCCAGCCTTCCGTCTATTGGGCGCTAAGGTTCAACCGACTACGCAAATTCATACGCACATGTGCTACAGCGAATTCGGTGACATTATCGATGCCATTGACGACATGGATGCCGATGTGATTTCATTCGAAGCATCACGGGCAGATTTAACGTTGCTGGATACGCTTCAAAAGACGCATTTTCAGACGCACGTTGGTCCTGGTGTCTACGATATTCACTCATCACGGATCCCATCTGAAAAAGAAGTTGCCGGCACGATTCACAAGATTTTGAAGAAGGTACCATTGGAAAACGTCTGGATCAACCCAGACTGTGGTCTGAAGACACGGGGAACAACAGAAACCACAGCAAGTCTGGAAAACGTTGTTGCGGCAACGAAGCAGGTTCGTCAGGAATTAGCACATGAAGGTCGTTAATTGTTTCAACGAACGACCCGTGATCTCGTTCGAAATATTTCCACCGCGACCAAATGCGTCAGAAAAGGCTATCGAGCGTTTCTACAATAACCTCGATGTGCTCGCCGGGTTAAAGCCCGCCTATATCAGTGTGACGTACGGTGCTGGTGGTAGCGACAACAACTCCGGGACACTGGACTTGTGCTGCTACATCAAAAAGCACTACGGTATTGAAGTAGTACCGCATATTCCGGGCATCAACTTCACCAAGTCAGCGGTGAAGGCTTACCTGGAAAAACTGAAGACGAATCACATTGAAAATATCCTGGCTTTACGGGGCGATCTCCCTAAGGATGGCAACATCAAGGGTGATTTCCAGTATGCCAGTGATCTGGTCAGTGAGATCAAGCGCGATGGCGACTTTAACATTCTGGGTGCGTGTTATCCAGACACTCACCCGGAGGCTAAGGATAGCGTCGAAGACATTAAGAATCTGAAATGCAAAGTGGATGCTGGTGTCTCACAGTTAATTACCCAACTTTTCTTTGAAAATGATCACTACTATCAATTTTTGGAACGCTGCGAGCTAGCGAACATTGACGTTCCGGTGCAAGCCGGAATCATGCCAGTGGTCAATGAACGTCAGATCAAGCGGATGGCGACCATGAATGGGATCCGTCTACCGCAGAAGTTCTTAAGAATGATGGCACATTATCAGGACAACCCAGTGGCAATGCGGGATGCGGGAGCGGCCTATGCAATCGACCAGATCGTAGACTTGTTGTCAGAAGGCGTTGATGGCGTGCATCTGTATACAATGGATAATCCGGTTGTGACTGAGCGGATTTGTGGGGCGATAAAAACTTTGATTTAGGTCAAGGTGTGAAGCGAGGCGTTTAGAGAGCGTAGTGTAAGGGACTAACAACGAAAACCCCGAACTTGGGTTTTGGTTGTTAGTCCCTTACATGCAGCTCTCTGCCGAGCGGAACCCAATTCGGCTAGATAAAAGTAAAGCACTCGAACTGAAGTACGACAAAAAAGTTAGAAAAATTAATATTTTTTAAATGATGGTCTGATTACGGTATTTTGCCGGAATCAGACCATTTTTGTTTAACAAGATACGCTGGTTGTTATACCAGTTGGTGCATTATGCACAACTTGTGTCAGCCTTTCCAGACCATGTATCAATTGCCGATACAGACATCTTTCTTTTACTTCAATAATTAGTAATTTAACAATCAAAGATTCAATAGCGAAGGTATGCTTGTGTACTCTGTAGCCCACTTTTAAGGCATGATAATGAATAGCAAATGAACAGACAAGTAAACAGCAAAACGGATTCAGTATCCATTGCCAGGCCAAAACATAAAGATTAGTATGAAATTGGGTTGCTTAGCTAAATGGCTGAATAATCTTTTTAAATGTGCGCTTAGCTATTGTTGATATATGTTGTCCACTACAAATTAATTAAATAAGGTGAAATTATTTATGGCTAAAAAAGTATGTTCCATTTGTGGTAAAAGGTTAGGCTTTCTCGATTCCAATCTGCGCTTTAATGATGGTATTGCTTGCGCAGATTGCTGTAAAAAAATTGGCCTTTCAACTCTCAACATGGCATCAATAAATTGGGCAGAGAAACATTCTGTTGAAGAAGTAAAAATGATGTTACATGTAGGTCAAATTATTGACCCACATCAAGACAATCAGATTGATAAGCAGTTACAAAAAAAACACGAAAATGGAAAAAACATGGCTGATGCTGAGATCCAGGATAAATTGAAGCATAAACAAGAAGTTGTTAAACAACAAGAAATACAGCAAAAAGAGGATTTCAGACAACGAAAGCTTCAACAAAAGCAAGCTATTAAGCAACAAAGACAGGATAGAAAAGCTGCTGATGAAGCTAAATATGAAAAACTGAGGCAACAGTTCGAACTCGATGCTGCTTACCACTTTGTTAAGATCATGATTGACTTTGAATCTCAACAAATTTTGATACGCAAAGGACTTCTTACACCCTATCAACTGTATTCATTTGCCGATTTTAAGGGGTATAAACAAATCATCACACCAGGAACTGTTAAGAAACATCATGGTATCGCTCGTGGAATCGCTGGTGGATTAATTGCTGGCCCTGCTGGAGCTGTTGTAGGCGCCGTGACTGGTGGAACGCAATATGAAGTAGTACGTGAAATGTCAGTCATTATGTATTTCAAAGATAACCAGCAGAAAAAAGTAAGATTTATTTCATTCGAAACAAAAACAGATAGCTTCACTTATAGATCCGCTCAAGAATCTTGTTTAAGCTTTTGCCAAAAGTTAGATGAGATTTCAACTGCACAAAAGCAAGAACAAGAAATAGGTCAGTCTAGCGAGCAACCAACACAAGCCCAATATAATACTTCTGACATTGCCGACCAGCTAAGACAATTTAAACAACTTGCTGACGATGGTGTAATTACTCAAGAGGAATTTGAGGCAAAAAAGAAACAACTTCTTGGAATTTAAAGGTTTTAGTCCAGATACCGATGACGGTAAAAGCTGAATTTTTCATAGGAGATTGGATATGCATTTCAAGAAACTTATTATGTTAGTCATTACTGCCCTATCGCTTGGTATTGGCGTTGGTATTAGTCAAACTAATGCACAGGCTGCTACTAATTATATGCCAAGAAGCTGGCGTGGAATTTATTATTGTTCTTTTAATCACACACTTTTTGTGTTACATGCTCACTCAGTTCAGGTTGACGGTCGTACCACATTAAGGAGTAATGGGCATGGATACCACAGGATTGCTTTTCATAAAATCAAAACATTACATCATCACGGCTACTACCAATTTGAATATGCAGAATATGAATACGAGAGTAGTGGAATGTGGAGCATGAGACATAAGCATGGTCATATAGAATTGCTTCAATATGTGACTGGTGGTGGCGGGAATCCCTTGGTTTTCCATAAATACTAATTTTGCTAAAAATTTATGCCAATAAGTAAGTCCAGAAACTGATGACGGTAAAAGTTGAATTAATTTAAGGAGATCCAATTTTCAATGTATTTGAAAAAAATGATCATGTTAGGCGTCACTGCTTTATCTGTGGGTGTTGGTTTCGGTGCAACCCAGACAACAGCCAAAGCGGCTATTAACTATATGCCAAAAAGTTGGCGTGGATATTATCACACTTCTTCCGGTCGAGGCCTGAAAATAACTACCCATTCAGTGTCGTTTGATGGCAAAACTTTCTATAAAAGCAGCGCTCATGGTTGGCGTAGAATTCACTTTCAAAAAGTTGCCAATATGTATCACCATCCAGTTTATGAACTTAACAATGCAAAGGTAGTGGATTACTTATGGAGTTATGAATGGTGGCCTGCTTATCGCCACGGCCGCAAAGTACTCCTCCACAAAGCAAATATGGGTAATCATGCCGATGTTTGGTATAAAGATTAGCTGACGTGCGATTACTGTTTTATTTATACACAAATAACCAAATCTGTACCCACTGTCCATCTTCCCCCAACTCTAACCCAACAAAAATTATAAACCCACCCTATAATGACAAATAACACAAATTAACCCAACATTACCCAACGTACTGACAAATCAACCGCTAGCGGAATCATAAAAATGTACAACACTGCATTAATAAGTCACCCAAAATTTTAGTAAAAGCCTTGACGATTGTAAAAAAAAGAGCAAGAATAAACAGTATAGATTAAAAATTTATTAAGAGACTGTGGCAACTTAATTGCTTCAATCAGGGGAAGTGGACTACATGAGTCAAATAGATAAGCAAAAAATGACGAATAGGGGTCATCATAGCCGCAAAATCCGGCGCCGGGTTCGTAACTCAGTACTTGGTTTCGTAGCAGTCTTGGCTGTTGGTTTCGTTGGGTTTACAGCTTACGGTTATCACACCGTATCAACGACGACTAAAGCAATGTACAAGCCATCAGGTGCAACTAAGGAACGTAACGCCAGTGCAGTGATCAAGGATAAGAAGCCAGTTTCAATCTTAATGGTTGGGACTGATTCCAACAAGATCAACCGGACTGGTTCATTAATGCTCGTAACACTTAATCCTAAGACCAACAAGACGGTCGAGATGAGTTTACCAGATAACTTGAAAGTTAACTTACCAGGATACAAGCAGTATTCACCAGCTACAGTTAACCAAGCCTATTCTTACGGTGGCACTAAAGAAACCGTTAAGACCGTACAGAGTTATCTAAAGGTTCCTGTTGATTACTACATGGCAGTTAACATGAACGGCTTGGACAAGACAGTTAATAAAGTCGGTGGCGTGAACGTTACATCACCACAAACCTTTACCAATAACGGTAAGACCTTTAATGCAGGTCAGAACTATCATTTGAATGGTGCTAATACAGGTAAGTTCCTTTCATTGCGTGAGAGCGATACGAAGGGTTATAACCAACAACAAGCACGTCAACGAGCTGTTCTTTCAGCATTGTTGAAGAAGAGTACGTCATATAAGACTGTATTGAACAAGAGCTACTTGAATACGCTTGGGGATGAAATGCAAACTGATTTAACAGAAAAACAAATGACTCAACTTGCATTACATTACCGTCATGCTGACCAAAACGTTAAGTCTGAAACTGTTAACGCTAAGAGTCAAAAGCTTGGTGGCAAGAACTTTGAAGTTGCCCCAACAAGTGAACGCACTCGTGCAGTCAACGCAGTTCGTCAAAACCTTGGCTTTTAGTCATTGAATCATTGATCTTTGTAAGGGAGGCACTAGCGTGATCATCAATCTGCGTTAGTGCCCCTTTTTACGTCATAAAAAATAATTAATCTTTTGATACTTTGAAATCATGATACTCCGGTAAATGGCCCGTTATTGGGTTGCTTAGGATTTATGGTTTTTATGGATCAATAGTCGGAGGATCAGCATGGAGAGCACCCTAGATTTACGCCAGATGGTTGGTGTTTTACGCAAGCATATCTGGTTTATCATTATTAGTACGTTAGTTTTTGCGGTGGCAGCGTTTGGCGTTGCCACGATTGGGATGACGCCGAAGTATTCGTCAACCACACAAATTTTAGTTAATCGAAAAACCACTAATCAAGGCTTTGAAGCGCAAAACCAACAGGCCGATGTTCAAATGGTTAGTACCTATAAGGACATCATTACTAACCCAGTGATCTTGAAGCAGGCACAGCACAAGTTAGCGCACCCAGAAGAAATTATCCACCCAGCAGTGAAGGCCAAATATGGTAAGAATGCTGCGGGTAAACGGAAATTGATTCGGGCACCTAAGCCAGCTGTTATGAAGACTACGGGTCGTTCGTACAATGTGTCCGTTGGTGAATTAAAGCAGGCCGTTTCCGTCACTAGTCAGCAAAATTCACAAGTTTTTGCTTTGACGGCAGAATCGACTGATCCAGACTTGTCAGCCGCAATGGCGAACCAGGTTGCTTCAGTGTTCAAAACTAAAATCAAGTCAATGATGAGTGTCAACAACGTGACCATCGTCTCTAACGCCACGCCGAGTGATCAACCAACGTCACCGAAGACTAAATTAATCACGTTGGCAGGCGCCGTAGTGGGTATCCTAATTGGTTTAGGCTATGCCTTCATCAAGGAATTAACCGATACGACCGTCAAAGATGACGATTTTCTAACGGATGAACTTGGTTTAATTAATTTAGGCCATGTTGCAACCATTAAGAAACACGGTACCAATGACTTTAGATTGAAGAATAATCACCCAGATAATACTAATACGACGCCAACTGATCAGCATAAGCGCGTTCGCGTATAGGAGGAGAAATCATGTCGTTATTTCATAGAAAACCGAAACAATCAGATGACACCTCTATGCACGGGGTTAGGCTGATCACTGCTACGGAACCTAAGAACGTGATTGCCGAACAGTTTCGGACCGTTAGAACCAACATCGAATTTTCAGCGGTTGATAAAACGCTGAAGACGATTCTGTTCACTTCTTCTGAACAGAGTGAAGGTAAATCAACGGTTGCTACTAATACAGCAGTGACCTGGGCGCAACAAGGTAAGAAAGTCTTGCTCATCGATGCTGATATGCGGCGGCCAACGTTGCATGCAACGTTTAGTTTTCCTAACACCCAAGGGCTGTCGAGTATTCTTGCTGGCAACGCTGATCTTCAAGATACAGTTCATCCAACAGTTATTAAGAACTTAGCGGCGCTGACCAGTGGCCCCATTCCGCCTAATCCGGCTGATCTATTGAACTCCAAGCGGATGCACACGTTGTTAGAGACCGTTCAGGCACAGTATGACGTGGTGGTTTTAGATGTACCGCCGCTGTTATCCGTTACTGACAGTCAGTTACTATCAGCCAGTGTTGATGGCGTGATCCTAGTTGTGAGACAAGGAGTTGCCCAGCGAGTTGATGTACAACGTTCCGTGGAACTATTGAAAATGAGTAAAGCAACCTTATTAGGCTACGTCTTAAACGACGTGGAACCGAAACACGGTCATGGCTACGGTTATGGGTATGGTTACGGCTATGGATATGGCTACGGTTACGGGTATGAATCCAAGGCTAAGTCCAAGTAGAGAGGATGATTGAATGATCGATCTGCATTGTCATTTGTTACCGGGAATAGATGATGGCGCTGCAAATCTTGAGATTTCTCTCAGGCTTGCTAGGGAAGCGGTTGCAGATGGCGTGGATTACGCCCTGCTAACACCGCATCACATGAATGGCGTGTACGTCAATCATCGCGCGGATGTTATTAAGCAGACGAAACAGTTCCAAGACGAGCTAACGAAGCACGACATTAAGTTAACCGTGTTTCCTGGCCAAGAAGTCCGTATCAATGGCGATTTGCTGACGGCTTTAGATCAAAACGATATTTTATTTGCCGATGAGAGCAACCATTATCTAATGTTAGAGTTTCCGGATGATGATGTTCCCGCCTACACAGATAAAATGATCTATGATCTGCAGCAACGCGGCATTATCCCCGTAATCGTTCATCCAGAACGGAATACTAAGATTATGAGACAACCTGATATTTTATTCGATCTATTGCAGAAGGGCTGTCTATCACAGCTCACTGCAAGCAGCTATGTTGGTACATTCGGTAAGCAGGTGGAAGCGTTTTGCCAACAGTTACTAGCTGCTGGTCAGGGGTATGTCTTCTCGTCTGATGCCCATAATCTACCAGGCAGAAAATATCAGATGCGAGAAGCGTTTGATAAATTAAGCAAAGAATTTGGAACCGATGTTGCGGATGCATTCGAGGGAAATGCGAAAGCAATTATCAATGGGGATGTTGTTCTTACCCATTCGATGGAACCGGTTGTCAAAAAGAGAAAATGGTTTAAGTTGTTTTAAATCAAGGGGGGATTACTTTTGATGGATGCTGACGAACATAAAAGTCATATAAAATATGATTTAAAAGCAGTTAATGCTGGTCATCTAGTTGATTCAAAAAAGCAAGGTTATCTATTTACTAAAAGATGCATAGACATCTTCGTATCTTTTTGTGCGTTAATAGTATTGAGCCCTATATTTTTGTTTGTTTGGTTTATGGATTATTGTAGTAAATCGAATCGGGGACCATTACTGTATAAACAAATTCGTATTGGATACCACGGGGAAAAGTTTAAAATGTACAAATTTCGTTCAATGGTCGTAGATGCAGATAAAAAATTATATGCAGATAAAAAACTATATGCGGAATACGTAGCTAATAATTACAAGTTGAAACCAGAAGATGATCCTAGAATTACAAAAATCGGCTTTTTTTTACGAAAAACTTCGATTGATGAAATTCCTCAATTTATTAATATCTTAAAGGGTGATATGAGTATAATTGGCCCCCGACCGGTTGTTAAAGAAGAGTTAGTTCAATATAATCAGAAAAAATTATTATCAGTTAAACCTGGTGCAATGGGGTTATGGCAAGCGAGTGGTCGAAGCATGATAGGTTATCCAGAGCGAGCTAATATAGAAATGAATTATATTGATCATGCAAGCTTAAAATTTGATTTTAAAATTGTATGGGAAAATATTGTAAAAATTTTTAGCAGAAAGGGTGCTTACTAATTAATATTAAAATATTAGTTGCAGCTCATAAGCAGGCACCTATGCCGAAAAATACAAAAATTTATCTACCAGTATTAGTTGGTGCAAAGAAAAATTGGAATAAAAATATTAATTATCAACGTGATGACGAAGGAACCAATATTTCTGGAAAAAATTCGTCATACAGTGAATTAACTGCAATTTACTGGGCTTGGAAAAATTTAAAAAATGTTGATTATGTGGGACTAGTACATTATAGAAGATTCTTTTTTAATGGTTTTAAAAAAAGAAAAATTGAAAATGTTTTAGATGATCAAAAGATACAGAGCATTTTAAAACAGTCTAAGGTCATATTACCAAAGAAGAGAAAATACTATATTGAAACTAATTATTCGCACTATATTCATGCTCACCATAAAAAGCCGCTAACAGAAACTAGAAATGTTATTTCTAGTATATATCCCGAATATTTAAGTTATTTTGATCAAGTTATGTCAAAACGCAGTGCACATATGTTTAATATGTTTATTATGAAAAAAGAACTTTTTGACAAATACTGTCAATGGCTATTTAAAATTTTAGAAGATGTAGAAGATAAAATAGATATAACCAATTATTCAATTCAAGAAAAACGTGTTTTTGGATACATATCTGAACTTTTGTTAGATGTGTGGGTTCTAGCTAATAATATAAAATATAAGGAAGTTAGCTGGGGAATAACTGGGAAAAATAACAGAGTAAAAAAAATGTATTATTTTATGAAAAGAAAGTACGGGATGAGAACAAAAACACATTTTTAAGGTTCTTTTCCGTCTAAAAGCTCTGTCAAAAATATTTTAATTTGGAGATAATATGTTAAAAATTGCGACAATTGTAGTAACTTACAATAGAAAAGAAAAACTGATTCGCTGTTTACAGCATATACAGGATCAAAATTTATCTACAGATATCATTGTTATAGATAATATGAGTACAGATGGCACTCAAGAAGTATTGAAATCATTAATACAAAATCACAAAATTATTTACAAGCGTCTTGAAAAAAATATTGGTGGAGCCGGTGGATTCTCTGAGGGCATTAAATATGCTTATAATTTAGGATATGAGTATTTTTGGGTTATGGATGATGATTGTATGCCAAAACAAGATGCACTTAGTAAACTGATGGCTGTTAATAATCGAAAATTAAATTATGGATTTTTAGCAAGTAAGGTACTCTGGAAAGACGGAAATATTTGTACCATGAACATTCCAAGAAAAACGCCATTTAAGAAAGTAATCGATTTTGATTCTAAATTAGTTACTATCTCGATGGCTTCTTTTGTATCATTATTAATACCTAGAAAAATAGTTAAAGATGTTGGATTGCCAATTAAAGATTTTTTTATTTGGACCGATGATTGGGAATATACAAGAAGAATATCACAAAAATATCCATGTTATCTTGAAAATAAGAGTGTTGTTGTACATGAATCAGCATCCAACAAGGGAGCCGATATTGCTAGTGATAGCATTTCACGTCTAAAGCGCTATCAATATTTATATCGTAATGATGTGTATTTGTATAGACGTGAAGGCTATAGAGGATTTATATATGAGTTAGCTCGATTGACCGATCATTTGTTGAGGGTGCTTTTTAGAGCTAATAATAACCGTTATACTAGAATAAAAATAATTTTTAAGGGAACCTTTGATGGCATAGGATTCCATCCTAAAATTGAAAAGGTGGATTAATTTTGACAGTGCATGTGTTAGAGGTCTTTGGAGAGCCAATTTCTTTTGGTGGTCAAGAATCTTTTGTGTTTAATAATATTAAAGCAATGAATTTACAGGGGCTGAAATTTGATTTTTTAACGCCTTATTATATTGATAATGAAAACTACAGTCAATTTATAAAAAAAATCGATGGACATCTGTTTTCTTTTAATTTAGGATTTAATCCTGGCAAAAGCAGATTGAATATAATTAAACATTTTGATTCCTTTTTGACCGATCATTTTTATGACGTTATTCATATACATTCTGGTAGTATCTCTGTATTAGGAATTTGCGCTGCTATTGCAAAAAAACATCAAATTAATAGAATAATTGTGCATTCGCATATGGCAGGTGTAAACGAAAGCTTTAAGCACAGAATCCTAAAAAAATTAATAAATCCAATATTTAAGAAATGCGCAACCGATTTTTGTGCACCAACAAAAGTGGCTGGAAATTGGCAGTTTGGACAGTCTCTTACAAAAAATAGGTTACATATTATTAAAAACGGTATTGACTTATCTAAATTTTCATATAATCACTCGGTAAGAATTCAAATGCGAAAAAAACTAAATATAAGTAATGAAACTTTATTGATTGGTGATGTTGGACGCTTAACATCGGACAAAAATCAAATGTTTTTATTCGAGATTTTTTGTGAGTTAAAGAGAATTCAAAATAATAGTAAAATAATTCTTGTTGGATCTGGAAATAAATATAAAAAAGAGCTTCAATCCGTTGCCAAAAAACACCATTTTGATATAGATGTAATATATACTGGGAATGTTAATAATGTTAATGATTATATGCAGGCAATGGACGTTTTTGTGTTTCCTTCAAAATTTGAGGGGTTGGGAATTGTAACTATTGAAGCACAAAGTATGGGATTACCAGTAATTGTTTCAACTAGGGTACCTAAAGATGTAAAGCTTACAAAAAAAGTTAAATTTTTAAATCTATCAGATCCTCCATTTAAGTGGGCAAATGAAATTGTTCAATGTAATCAACATGTTAGAGACACTTCTGAAATGACGATTAGACAAGCTGGGTATGATATTAGAGAAACAGCTGAAATTTTACGGAATCTATATATTCTATAAATATTTCACCTGTAAAATCTGATTTTTCTGATTGAAGAAGTAGGGGGGATTAAGTTGTGAAGAACATAGATGTAGTGGTAGTGACCTATAATAGGTTAGGTCTGTTAAAAGAATGCGTGGATGCGTTATTAAGCCAAAAAGATAATTTATCAAATATATTTATTTTTAATAATCATAGTACTGATGGTACGGATAAGTATCTTAATGAGTTATCAAATGATTCTTTATTTATAATAAGAAATTCCAAAGAAAATTTAGGCGGTGCTAAGGGCTTTGAGACAATAACGAAACTTGCTGCTGAAATAGGAAAGGGAGATTACATTTGGTTAATGGATGACGATACAATACCTACACATAATGCAAGTGTATTTCTTCAAAAGGCTGCAGGATTATTAGACAATAATTTCGGCTTTTTGTGTAGTAATGTGAGATGGACAAGTGGTGAAGCAACCAACATTCCAAAAGCTGCGCGTGACTGGCCGGACAAATTAAATTTAAAACTTGTAAAGGTTGAAAATGCTACTTTTGTTTCAATCTTTATTCGTCGTGCTATGGTTGTAAAAGTAGGATTACCATTAGGCGAAATGGTTATATGGGGTGATGATACTGAATATACAACCCGACTTTCTCATAATGTGAGAAGTTATATGGTCATTAATAGTATTGTGATACACAAAACACCACATAATCTTTCCAATGATACAATCGCTAATATTTCTAAAGATAGAATCTGGAGATATAGATGTATGTCTAGAAACCTAATTTATATTGATAAAAAATATTATTCTACGGGAAAAGTTATAAAACAAATTCTTGTGGCCATCCGAGACGCTTTTTCTTGTTTAACAGCGAAATCAAATAAATTTCAGAGGATGAATGCGATTATTACCGGAACTTTATCAGGATTTGTATTTAATCCAAAAATTTCGTATGTTAAACGAAATAAGTAGGATATTTTTTTGCTAGCGTTTAGAGTAAACATTATTGTAAAAAAATTAGTACTTCAAGATAGATCATTACAGTTTTTAGCTGTTTGAAAGATCAATTCATTTATTATTTAAAGCCATTGTTTAAAATATGTTGAAATTTGTATGATGAATTTTCAAACTATTAAACCACCGTAATATTACTGACTATTTTAGAATAAAAGAACGTTTTTATTGTTAGACTATTAAAAATAGTTCTGCACATTAATAACACTAATACATTGAGATGATATTTAATATTGGCTGATATTATTGAGAGCGTAAAATATCTTGTGTAAATGCATAAAAGATTTCTGAATTGTATAGAAATAGGGAATGCCTTCCCTTATGATATTTAGTAACCACAGAAAACATCACAGGAGGCATTCCC
>NZ_BCMG01000002.1 GCF_002217945.1 Secundilactobacillus silagei JCM 19001 | reverse complement strand
GCGTTCGACTTGCATGTATTAGGCACGCCGCCAGCGTTCGTCCTGAGCCAGGATCAAACTCTCATTTTATGATTGTTTGTGACTCATTAATATTACTAGCGAAATTGACTTCGCAAATTACATTTGATACCAGCCTAAACTGATATGCCCTGCACATTTGTGAAACAAAACTTTGTTCAGTTTTCAAAGGTCTACCAAGCAAATTCTTTTACGAATCAGCTATTTCATTGTAACTTATCGTCTCGGGAAAGTCAATAAAAACTTTCTACATCAACGTTTCCGTTTGGAACGTCTCTTACTGAGGCAACTTATTAACTATATCATCAGCGATTTAAAATGTCAACACATAACTTTTAAAATTTTGAATCGGTATATGTGTCTGCGTTTCCTCGCGACAACAAATAATATCATACCAACTATTCCCAGTTTGGTCAATTACTTTTTCAAATAAATTTAAAATAAATTGACCTGATCACTTAGCCCCGTCTTCTCAGCACACTTAAAATACTCATTACTTCATATTAAGTAATAAAAAACGGATCGATTCGCTTTCGCAAACCGATCCGCAATTAAACAACTCTCTATTTAACTCGTGCTAAGAAATAGCGCTTCTTACCGCGACGGACGATCACAAACTTACCATCGAAGTGAGTGCTTGGATCAATCTCAGCGTTAACATCCGTCACCTTTTCGCCGTTGATCCGAATGGCACCGTTATTAATGTCTTCCCGTGCTTGACGTCGAGATGATTCAATAGCAGTCACATCAACTAGCCATTCCACAATGTTGCGCTTCTCACCGGTTACTTCAACGGAAGGCATGTTCTTAAAGCCCTGTTCGATTTCGTTGGCTGACAAATCGGCCACGTCACCCGAGAACAACGCTTTAGAAATGTTTTCTGCTTCAGTAACGGCGTCTTTACCATGGACGAATTCAGTGACTTCTTCTGCCAAACGGCGCTGGGCTTCGCGCTTTTCAGGCTGCGTTTCCACTTTTTTAGCCAAATCAGCAATTTCATCTTGGCTCAAGAAGGTAAAGTACTTCAAGTATTTCACCACGTCACGGTCATCTTGGTTCAACCAAAACTGGTAGAATTCATAAGGTGTCGTCTTTTCTGGATCGAGCCAGACTGCACCACCCGCAGTTTTACCAAACTTAGTGCCATCCGCCTTCAGCATCAACGGAATGGTTAAGCCAAACGCCTTAGCATCCGCACCCTTGATCTTATGGATCAAGTCAATCCCGGCAGTAATGTTGCCCCATTGATCGGCGCCACCAACTTGCAGCTGCACATCTTCAGCCTGATATAGATGAAGAAAATCAACTGACTGCAGAATTTGGTAAGTAAATTCAGTAAATGAAATGCCGACTTCCAACCGGGAAGCAACCACTTCTTTAGACAGCATATTGTTCACGTTGAATAACTTACCGTAATCCCGTAAAAAGTCCAGCAACGACATTTTTGACAGCCAGTCATAGTTGTTCACGATCTTAAAGCTGCCGTCTTGGCCGAATAAATGTTCCATTTGGGCCGTAATGGCTGCTTCATTATGGTGAACTTGTTCCATTGATTGCAGAACTCGTTCTGACTTCTTGCCACTGGGATCACCAATTGATCCAGTACCGCCGCCGATGACGATATAAGGTCGGTGACCAGCTAACTGGAACCGTTTTAAGATCATAAAGGGAATCAAATGTCCGATATGCATCGAATCTCCGGTAGGATCTATTCCTACATATAACCCTACTGACTTATTTTTAACCAGATCAGTTAAACCTGCTTCATCCGTTTGCTGATTAATCGCGCCACGCCATTTAAGCTCATCTAAAATTGTCACAAAGAACCCTCCTTAAGATATCAAAAAAGTCCCCACTAGTCATAGACTAATAGGGACGAAATTAATTCCGCGTTACCACCCAAGTTACGTTATATTATGATAACGTCGCTCGACATGGATATCGGCATGACCCGCCAGCAATCTGCTGGGTCGCTCCACACTGTAATTCAGTCAGTTGGGACGCTTGACTTGCAGCAACCGTCAAGTTTCTTTATCGTTGCCCTTTGACCTACTTCGGTGATTCATAGCTGTCATTAATACTACAAACACTCCCCATAAAAGTCAAGCTACCATCCTGGTTTTAATCTATACTAGCCGCAAGGAGGTGATTACCCTGCTGATAATTCTACTGTTGATTACACTGCTTAATTTAGCTGCCGTTTGGCCACTGGTTACGGGACAGCCGGATCAGCGTCTTGTCTGGGCACCACTCATGGCTTTACTGATCGTTGCCGATATCCTCATCGACTTGCCGTTAAAACTCTGGCCAGGTCAACTAGTTGCCACGGCCGTCAGTACTGGTATGGCAGTTTGGTACGGTACAGCCACCCTGTATCTCTGGCTGACCTACTGGTACAAGCGCCACGCCAAACTCGCAGTGACACCAGACTACGTGATCGCGCTGGGCGCAAAAGTGACGTCCGCTGGCCCATCCAAAACCCTAGTTCGGCGTTTGCAGACCGCCATTTCCTTTTGTGCCGCACAACCTAAGCAGCCCAAACTCGTTTTGACTGGTGGTCAAGGCAGCGATGAGCCGCAAAGTGAAGCGCAAGTCATGGCCGTCTATCTCAAACACCACCGCATCCCTTCAAGTCAGCTCCTGTTAGAAGAAGCGGCGACTTCAACGGATACCAACTTTAAATTTTCCAAACGACTGATTGAACACGATTGGCAGCAGTCGCGACCACCCAAGATCTTGGTGATCACCAGTGACTATCACCTCGTTCGCAGTCAATTACTGGCCAAACGCCACCACTTAGCGGTGAGTCTATTAGGTTCTTGGACGATCCCCGTGGCATTGATTCCCGCCATGTTACGTGAACTGGCAGCCCTGCTGTTACAGTTAAAGTGGCCATTATTAATCATTTGGCTGATTGTGACCTGGTTGATTCAATACTTCATCTAATAAAGCTGTAAGTGAATTTTCACACATGAAAATAAAACTGAAATTTTTTTACATTTTCTCTTGCGCTAGTCCAAATAATCTTATATACTAATTCTGTTGTTAAATACCAGTTAAAACGAATAAGGAGCTTTTCTAATGAAATTAGGTTTAATCGGACTAGGCAAAATGGGGATTCATTTAGCCCAAAACATGATTCGTAACAATAATGAAGTTGTTGGTTTTGACTTAAACACTGACTTGGTTGAAGAAGCCGGCAAGTACGGCGCAGACAAGGCCACCACGCTGAAGGAAATGATCGCTCAATTACCATCTCCAAAGATCGTTTGGATCATGGTACCAGCTGGTAAGCCAACTGATGCTACTGTCGACGACTTAGCCGCTAACTTAAACAAGGGCGATATCGTGATTGATGGCGGTAACACCTTCTGGAAAGACTCACTTCGTCACAACCGTCTTTTAGGCGCCAAGGGCGTTCACTACTTTGACTGCGGTTCTTCAGGCGGCTGGAGCGGTGCCCTTAACGGTGGTAACTTCATGATCGGTGGCGACGAACCAGAAGTCTTCGAAACCATTCGTCCTTTATTTGAAGGTATTGCTCAAAAAGATGGTTACCTTTACACTGGTAAAGCCGGTTCAGGTCACTACTTGAAGATGGTCCACAACGGTATCGAATACGGTATGATGGAAGCCATCGGTGAAGGTTTTGAAGTCCTCCAAGCTTCTGACTTTGACTATGACAACGAAGCGGTTGCTAAAGTTTGGAACCACGGTTCAGTTGTTCGTAGCTGGTTAATGGAATTGGCTGAAGCAGCCTTTGAAAAAGATCCTAACTTGGACAAGATCAAGGGCCGTATGCACTCAAATGGTGAAGGTCAATGGACCGTTGAAGACGCCATGGATCACGGCGTTCCAACCCCCGTTATCTCTGCATCCGTTATGCAACGCTTCCGTTCAATGCAAGAAGACACCTTTAACGGTAAGGTCGTTTCTGCCTTACGTAACGGTTTTGGTGGCCACGCAATGGACAAGAACTAAATTTAAATTAAGCATTAAAAAGGGCTACGCATTCGCGTAGCCTTTTTATTTTCGCCACATCAGATTGAGTATGCGATAATGAGTTATTACGAAAACTGGAGTGCGCTTATTTTGAAACGAAAAACTAATCGGTTATCGGTGTGGCTCACCTACACCTTAACTTTTCTAATCATCGTAACAGCAACCTTTGGCGCGTTACACGCAACGGGTCATTCCATCATTTGGAATCTAGACGGTATTGCACAGCACTACCCCATTTTAACGGAATTCTACCGTATCCTTCATGGCACCGCCCACCAGTCACTGTTTGGCTGGTCATGGAATTTAGGTTTGGGAGCGGATCAAATGACCACCTTTGCCTACTACCTCGTAGGTGATCCATTTAGTTACTTAATTGCCTTGTTCCCGGCTAATCAGCTTGAGCTCGGCTACACTCTATTAACGATCTTCAGGTTATACGTTGTCGGGCTATCGTTTATCGCATTAGCTAACCACTTTCACTTTAAAAACGCCGGCAGCGTAATTGGGGCTTTGATCTACACCTTTAACGGGTTCACCTTTTACGTCAGCTACCACCACCCGTTCTTTTTACTGCCCATGATTTTCTTTCCATTACTATGCCTGACGATCGACCTGATCTTACAAGGCAGATCCTGGTGGTGGCTGGGAATCGTGACCGCTGCTATCTTGATCTGTAACGTTTATTTTGCTTACTTGATTGCCTTTGGCGCGCTGCTCTTTTTAATCATCCGGTACGCCGATTTAAAGTACAAACACGTTTCATTACCAAGATTATGGCCGTTATTGCTGCGACTAGCGGCTGCAATTCTGCTGGCGCTCTTGATTGCCAGCGTAATTTTATTACCTAACGTCATGGCAATGATGCACAGTTCGCGCATGGGCGGCTCAATTTTTGCCAACAATCTGCACTGGTATCCAGAAATCTACTATCGAACTCTGCCTGATAATTTACTGACGTCTAACGGCAACATCTACTACTGGGCACTGATTGCCACTAGCGGACTCACCTTGATCGCCATGGTCTGGACGTTGCGGCGCTTCAAACGCTATCTGGCACTCAATATCACCCTGATCTTAATTGCACTGGGACTACTGTTCCCTGCCGTAGCGGCAACGCTAAACGTCATGAGTACCCCTTCTAACCGATGGCTGATGATGGCTCAACTGGTCTTTGCCTTAACCGCCGCCACCTTGGTTGACCACCTCGATGCCTTCAGTACCCATGACTTTCTCTGGTTGACTGGCGTGATTGCCGGTTTGATTATCGTTATCTGGATTGCCAACGGCTACCTATTCAAATTCCGGCAGATCCAGTTGCTGACCTACTTGCTCTTTATGCTGTTTGTCTGGCTGTTCAGTCTATTGCTACTCAGACCACAACTGGCTCAGCCGCTAAAACTTGGTCTGTTAGGACTCGTCTTGTTAAACGCCATTACCATCGGTCTGAGTTTTTACGATACTAATTACAGCGGTGCGCCGGCAAACGAACTGCCGACAAAGGCTGCTGGTCAATGGTCCAAATGGTACTTTGATGGAGCTGATAACTACCTCCATAACCGGGATAACGGCTTCTATCGCACCTCGACGACCAATGACTACTACACGATGGCCACGGTAGGCAACAACATTCCAATGCTGCTAAATACGCACACTATCAGTTCCTACTATTCCGTTCAAAACGGCGCTGTGAACCGCTTCAATCAGCAGTTAGCTAACGTTCAAAACAGCATGAATAATCCAACTAGCGCCGTTGACACCCGTGGTTCAATGCTCTCCTTGCTTAACGTGAAGTACCTCTTTGCCCGCGAAGATGACCAGTTGAACCACCAGGCACTGCCATACGGCTTTACCCCGTTAAAAACTAAAGCTGGTCAACCCGCAATCATTGATGATCACCCGATCTATTCAGTGGGTAACGGCACCGGCACCGCGATCTTAAAGAACCGCTATGCGCTGCCACTAGCCTATACGCAAGCTGCTCAGATCACCCCGGCTGCCTTCCATCACCTATCGGCTCTGAAACGTCAAGAAGCCCTACTGGAGGGGGCTAGTGTTCAAAAGCCCGTTGCAGGCGTGCCAAAGGCTCATCTGAAAACGGCCACCAAACACGCTGCTTACAAGGTCCAACTGACCAGCGAACCGATCTTAAAGATTCCGGATCTGATCAACTATCGCCTGCAGCATAATACCCGGTATTCGCCGTCCGCATCACTTGGCCGTCGACCGTTATCACCTAAGCAGGCTGCTACCTACGCTGCCGCGACCGGATTAACGAAGCCTTCAACTGAAGTTCAAAAATTATTAGCTCAAAATCAGGCCATCGTCGATAACGATACAACGGCTAATCAGCACGGCCTGCACGATATGTCTAGTGACATCTTGGGGCAGCAACAGACTTACGCCCTCAAGTTAAAGCGGCCTGAGCAGTATCGAAAAACTGAACTTTACCTCGATCTATCCGGTATTTCAACGCGGTTTCCAGATACCGCAAAGCGTCTTAACTACTTTGCGACCCAGGCCAAAATGGCAGGTATGCCACTCTACCAAGGCGAACAGCAGAATAACTGGCGTACGATCCTTAACACGCCGCTCTTTAACGCTTATACCTTAAATATCAAAACCAGCCGTGGCAAGACAACTTATAACCAGCTAGGCATCAACAATCTATCCGACTATGAACCCAAGGATCACCTGCTGATCAACCTAGGCTATTCAAATAACCTCCGAAAGACCATTAACCTCTCGTTTACTGGCGCAGAAAGCCTGCATTTTAAACACGTTAAGATCATTGCCATGCCTTATGGCAGCCGTTATCGTCAGCAAACTACCCGCCTGCAGCACACTGGTCTGACCCATCAGCACGTCACCAATAATCACGTTCAGGGGACTACTGTTGGTAACCGTAAACGCATCCTCACCACCAGCATTCCTTACAGTAAGGGCTGGCACTTAAGCATTGACGGACAACCGCACAGCACCCAGATTGTCAACACCGGCTTCGTGGGCGCCACCATTCCCCGCGGTACGCATCGTATCAGGCTGACCTATCGCACCCCCGGACTCAAGGCTGGTCTCTGGCTCACCATTATCGGCCTTTTACTGGCTGGCGTAACCGGCTTGTGGTTAGTCATGAAAGCTCCCAAAAAGGGGAATTCAAAGCAGCGTCACTAACTCCTTTTGGAAAACGTCGGTCTAAATTGCTATAATGAATGTGAATAAAACTCACTTTTCATCCTAGGAGGGCTTACTGTGAAAACATTTACTGCGTACTTCGTTCGGCACGGTCAAACAATGCTGAACCATTATAATAAGATTCAGGGCTGGATCGATTCTCCATTAACTGATAAGGGAATCGCCGATGCCAAACGTGCCGGTGAACAGTTAAAAAAAATTAACTTCAGCGCCGCGTACAGCAGTGATTCAGGACGGGCAATTGAAACGGCTTCCTATATCTTGAAAGCCAATCAGGAAAACATCAACATTATCAGCTATCAATACCCCGAGTTTCGTGAACAGTGCCACGGCTACTTTGAAGGCAACGATGCCAATCAAATGTGGCAATTCGTTGGTGAACAGGTTCAGCTAACTTCCGAATCGGCCGTACTGGGTAAATACGGTTTGGAAAAAGCCCGTGACCTGATTCATAAAGCCGACCTCTATGGTGAAGCAGAGAGCAACGCAATGTTCTGGAAGCGCCTCGACCGCGGTTTCAATAAACTCCGCGCCAATACCAACGACGGTGACCAAGTCTTCGTTGTTTCTCACGGAATGACGATTCGCTCAATCGTTGACCGCTACGCTCCCAAACTCGACGTTGGCGTCCCCACCATTAACGGCAGCATTACCAAATTAACCATTACCGATGACGATATTAAAGTTGATTTCTTCAATAAAACTGACTTTGTCGCTAAATAAGCACTAAAAAAGCTGCTGACTAGTTTTCAAACTGGTCAGCAGCTTTTTGTGATCTCTTATGCCTCCGCTACCTTAAGCTCTGGTGCTGCATTGGCCTGAACTTCAATTTTGGTTTTCGCAACAATGACCCGCCCCATCAATTCGGCCAACTTGAACCGGTCGTTAGGATGATGCTCTAAAACGGTCACCATGACCGTGCGTTCATAGATATGTTCAACGCGACCAACAAACGGGCATGTGAGGTTACCGTTGGGCTGACAGGTTACAATATCGTTTATTTTAATCATGATGATCATCCTTTCCGTTGTTGGCATGAAATAATGGGCATTGCCTTCGCATCGTTTGCTTCAACGACCATTTTATATTGATTCTGTTCAACTACTCGGCGATCATGAAAATGAAAGTTCATCACTTCAACGACTAGCCGATTTCCAAACACCCGGTGTACCCGACCAATGAATGACTTGCGCATCTGCGCGTGCTGACATCGAACTAATCGTCCAGCGCCAATTTCTGACATTTCACCCATTCACGCCGCCTCCTTTTCTTATGTGTATAAGTTATCAAATCAATAAGAAAGAGTTGCGAATTAAATATGAACTTTTTTAGAAACCGTTTTACAGTTATGTGACAAACTCAAGCCAAACAAAAAAATTGCCTAATTAACGGCCGCTAACAACCGAAAATCAGACAATCATCCTATTACGTTTAATTTATAATTTAAATTATTTTTTTCTAACTGCTGTATCAAAAGCCTTTAATCGTTGCAAGGCATCCTTTAAAACGTCACGATCCACCGCGAAGTTTAACCGCATAAAGCCACTGCCGGTCTGACCGTAGTCAATACCTCGGTTAAGACAAATGTGACCCAGGCTGCGTAACTTTTCATCCAATTCATCATCGGATAGATCATAAGCCATAAAATCAAGCCACATCAAGTAAGTTCCTTCAGGATACATCGGCCGGATCATTGGGATGTTTTCACGCAGATATTCATAGGCCAAATTGCGGTTCTCTTCTAGGTAGGCATTCACTTCAGTCAGCCACTGCGCGCCTTGTTCATAAGCTGTCTGGGTAGCCACTACGCCTAACGTGTTGACTTCTTCAATCGCTTCAGCCGCCGCAGCGTGCTTTAAGGTTGCCAGCAGCGCCGGATTTTTAACCGCCAAGAAGGCGCATTTCACCCCGGCCAAATTAAACGCTTTGGTCGCTGATTTCATCAACACCGTTTGACTAGCCGCTTCACTGCCCATTAGATCAGACAGCATTGAAACCGGCAAATTATCCGAAAAGGCCACGTCATCATGGATTTCATCGGCCAACACCAGCACATGGTGCGCGTTGGCAATATCTTGGAGCCGCTGTAACTCCGTGGTGGTCCAGACACAGCCGCCCGGATTATGCGGATTGCAGACGATGATGGCTTTGTTTTGACTGTCTGCCATGACTGCATCCAGCCGGTTAAAGTCAATGACGTACTGCCCTTCTCGCTGAACCAGCGGAAATTCAACAAATTGCCGCTGGTTATCAACCACTAACTGGCGGTATGGCGGGTAATAGGGCGACATCACAATAATACCGTCATTTTTTTGCGTTAAATTACGGATCACAAACGACAGTCCCACCGCAATACTTGGCACAATGATCAGCTGGTCGCGTTTCAGACTAACGTCATGGTGCGTTTTTTGCCAGCGAATAATGGCGTTATAAAACCCGGTGCTAGGTGTCGTATAGCCCAGCACTTTTTTGTTCAAGACCCGCTGCATCGCTTCTCTAATGAACTGCGGCGTGGCAATATCCATATCGGCAATCGTCATTGGCAATAGCTGGTCATCGTCTTTGGTAACGGCCCATTTATCACTGTTATCATGACGTCGATCAACGTTCGTATCGATCATGCTCAGTCCCTCTTCCCTAATAAGTATTAATTTATCCTCAGTCTGAACTAATCAGCAAGACGAATCAAGATTTGTAACCACTTTTTGGATCAGCCAGGTCAATAACTGACTGAGCTGCATGCCAAAGCGGCGTTGATAGCCCGCCTCTGACGTTTGGTCCAAGGCAATCGTATCACCCTTCACCGCGATAGCTACCGCAGTCTCAAAACTCACCCGCCGCATCAGCACAGCACTCAGTAATGCAGCAAAGACATCGCCGCTGCCGTAAAAATGACCAGACCGTCGTTGAGCAGAAACTGTCTGCTGTGTCTGGCCAGTTTGATAAGCCGTTAAAATGGCGTCATTGCCGGGAATTCCAGTGATCACGACACGGGTGTGGTCACCGCAGAGTGTTGTTAACGCTGATAGCAGTGCTGAAACAGCTGTTTGATCAGGCCGTTCAGCCGTCATTTTCGTCCCCGTCAATAAGTGGGCTTCGGTCCAGTTGGGGGTAATCACATCCGCATGGGTGACCAGTTGCTGCATGGCCATCACATAAGTAGCAGTAAGCCCCGGATAAAGCGCCCCGTCATCACCCATCACGGGATCAACAATCAATGGATGCACTTGCTGGGACACCACTAATTTTACTAACTGCTGTAAGAGCTCAACTTGACCAACGTAACCGATCAAGCCACCAGCAAGCTGAATGCGTTCTTGCTGCCAGTGAGTAATCGTGGCCGTTAACCAGGTCGGTGAAAACTGTTTGGCTGGTGTGCCAAAGCCTTCCGTTTGAGTGGACAGAACCTGGGTTGGCAGCACCGCGGTTGGCACCCCCAAGGCTGCTAAGATCGGTATGGCAACGCCCAGAGACATCGTCCCAATTGCGGAAAGGTCTTCGGCAACTAAAAATGGCTGGTTATGTAGACTTTGTTCAACCATTGTTTTACCCGATCAACCGGGGTAACCGACTTTCCAATGGTACGGAAACCACGTAGGCCACAATTCCACCGATGATACCTTGAAGAAAGTTGGTTGGAACACCGATCAAGCCGACTTTAAAACCATAAAGCAGCGTATCAGTTGCCCAGTAGCCCGCGACCATCACGATGGTCCCAACGATCATGGCAATAATTTTGGCCGATTTCTTCTTGTTGCTGCCGATCCAGCCGGCAATAAAACCTTCCAGGCCATGAACGATAAATGAGAAGAACATGTATTGCGTGAACCCTGAAATTAAGTCAAGCAGCAGGCCACTGAACGCACCAACCACTGCACCTTGAGTTCGACCGAGTAGGAGCGCCGCAATAAAGATCCCTGCATCACACAGGTTAATGTTCCCATGGGTCATTGGAATGGGAATTAAGAAGAACCTTGAAATCACCACGGTTACCGCAATCAGCATTGCGAGATAAACCACTTCTCGGGTTGAAATATGTCGTTTACTTTCCATTCTGCTTCGCTCTCTTTTCTTAACAAATTTTAATCTACCTATCACATTACAACACGCATGTCCGTAAAATACAAGGTCACGGTTCTAGGTTACTCGTTTAGTCTCATAAGTAAAAGCGAACATTTGTCCGTTTTTGGGCAAAAAAAACCGTAACGCCACTATCTCTGTAGTGACCATTACGGTTTTTAATCAACGTTTATTGAGCGTCAGGTGCTTCTTTAGCATCTTTTTCGGTTTTTTCAGCCTTTAACTTAGTTTCAAGTTCTTTAACGATTTGTTCATGTCGAGCTTCACTCAACTTAACCTTGGTGTAGTAGACAATAGCGGCAACCGCAACCAAAATCATTGGTCCATAGAACATGTACATCTTAAAGTTGCTCAATTGAGCTGCACTGATGCTGCTAGGAGCAGCGTTACCAGTCATACCAGAGTGAACGGCAGCGATACCAACAACACCGTTAGCAACCGCACCAGCCAGCTTATCGATCAAAGGTCGAATAGACAATGTAACGGATTCGTTCCGGGTACCATTCTTCCACTGACCATATTCAACACTATCAGTAATGGTCATCAATGCGGCCAAGAAGATCATTGGGTATGGGAAGAAGAAGACGGCAACTGAAACCAAGACCCCGAGTAGACTGTTTCCTGCAAACAAGAACAGGACATAGCCAATCAGCATCATGCAAATACCACCAACGTAAATGGCCTTACGATGAACTTTCGCAACAATCACTGGGAAGAGTGAAACGGAAATAACACCTAAGACAGCCATGATCCAGCCAGCAAAGGTAAATTTGTTTGACTGACCCAATACGTAAGTGAAGTAGTATGCCAACAGTGAGTTAGTAACAACATAACCTAAAGCGAATAGGAAGTATGAAGCTGCCAACCACATCAATTGATCGTTCTTACCTAAGGCTTTGAAAATGCCAATCACACCAGTACGTTTAGTGTTTTGACGAATTAAACTGGTATTTTCATGTGTTCCCAAAGCCGTGCATAAAGCACCACCAAATGAGAATATCGCGATAACAATGGCAAATCCAATCCAACCAGCTTGGGTCTTCGTCTGACCACTTGTTCCAGAAAATACGTGTGAGAAGAACACGATCACTGGGAAGATCATGATTGGAACCGCTTGGGCACCAATCGTTGAACCTAAACGACCAGTCGTACCGAAGTTGTTACGAACCTTTTCATCAACACTCAAAGCAGGGAGCATTGACCAAAGTGCAATATCTTTAAACGAGTAGAAAATATCCATGATGACATAACAAATACCAAAGAAAACAACGTAAAGCATTGGATTTGAATTAGTTAAGCCACCAAAATCCGTAAAGATAAGGACTAAGAAGATTGCACTGACACCAGCACCAACCAGTAACCATGGCTTAAATTTACCATATTTGGTTTGCGTGTTATCGATAATACCACCAATAATTGGGTCAAACACAATTTCAACCAACCGAATGATCATCATCATCGTAGTGATAATCAAAATCATATGTGATTTGACACCCTTTGCAGCGCCATTGAACAATTCACTGGTAATAAACAACATTAAATAAGTACTTAGAGTAGCATAGAACGCATCATGTCCAAACGCACCTAATGCGTATGATGTATACTGCTTAGCATGACTTTCTTTCTTTGCTTCCATTTATTATTCGCCGCTTCCCGAACCTTCATAACGATGCTCAATAATCTTAGAAAGAATCTTGTTACGCTTCTCTGACTTATCTACGTCAAAGCGAGTTTCTTCAAGGTCGTTAAAATCTTGTGCCAATAACATTGACTCCAAGTAAAGCGTTAGTTGACGTTTGATATAGATCTTATCTTCTTCGTCATCGCGCTTCGGATTACCACCAAGAACTGCTTCAGCGAACGTCTCTGGATTGAGCGTAATCTTATCGCTGTTTCTATTATTCTTACTAGCCATTATTCATGCCTCCTTACTTTTTAGACTGCACGGCGGAAATAAACAACCAAATAATAATTTAGGATGTATTTCAAATTCAAAATCGTCGTTTATTCCAGCAGTACGACCATTAAATTTTGCTACCCTTCCCTGATAGCTCACGAACATTCTAGCACATCTTAGTCGACTTTGTAAACGCTTACTTAAATTTCAATAAAACTTTACTCAATTTTTAGTCAACTTTCTGGTAAACTCGATTTGGATAGGAACACTGCAGTTTCCCGCAACCGTAAACATTTTATAGACCGCTATGAAAGCAATTCACCAAGATTATGAAAATCCTGAAAATAACACAAAAAGCGCTGGATGACTGATGCTTACCCAACGCTTTTAAATTTAAATAATTTGTGTGTCCGATGCCCTACCAGCCAATTTCATCAGCGTTATCAGGCAATGAAAGCTTGCCCGCTGAAAGTTCGCTGAAGGCTTGATCCAAAATATCAAAGGCTGATTGCAGCTGTTCATCAGTAATGACCAGTGGTGGCTGGAATCTGAGCACGTTAGTCTTCAAACTAATGATGATGGCCCCTAGTTCAAACACCCGGTAAATGATCTTAGTGGTGGCGTCAGCGTCCGGTTCACCAGTCACTGGATCAACGATATCGATCCCACCATCGAGGCCGTACATCCGGACATCACCAATAAACTTAAACTTCTTTTTCTCAGCAGCAAAAAAGTCAGCCGCCTTTTTACCCAGACGCGTACTGCGTTCTAGTAAATGTTCATCTTCGATCACATCGATGGTTGCCATGGCCGCGGCAGCCGTCACTGGGTTACCCGCTGTCGTGTAGACGTTAGCGGGTGCTCCCAGTGAATTCATAATGTCTTGACGGCCGATCACGGCACTTAATGGCAGCCCAGAAGCCAGTGATTTCCCAACTGACATCAGATCGGGTTCCAGACCGAAGTGTTCGATCGACCACCACTTACCCGTCCGACCCATACCTTGGTTCACTTCATCAACCGCAAACAAAATGCCGTTTGCTTTGGCAAAATCATAGACCTTGTGCATGTAGGCGTCGGGAGTTTTAACAATCCCACCGTCACCTTGAATCGGTTCGATCAAGATCACAGCCACTTCTTCAGCCGGCAGATACGTTTCAAATGGCAGCTTAAAGGCCGCAAACATCCGGTCCACAAAGTCCGCTTCAGATTCACCTTTCAGTCGCTTCCACGGATCTGGGAACGGTACTTTCACAACGTCTGGAAGCAATGGACCGATCTTACGGCTCATATTCAGACTGACCGATGACACACTGATCGAGCCATAGGTTGACCCATGATAGGCACCGGTAAAGCTCACGATGTAGGGCCGGCCGGTGTAAGCCCGCGCGAATTTAATGATCGCATCGTTGGCGTCTGAGCCTGAGTTTCCCCAGCCCAGTGCAGTTGGTCCGCTGATTGGCGCTAAAGCAGTCAACCGTGGTGCTAATTTAGCCGCGTTATCGTTCGCAAAATAAGCCGGCGTATACTGCAGCAATTTAGCCGCTTGGTCCTGGACCGCTTTAACCACGTGGGGATGTGAGTGCCCCGTGTTGGTAGCGGAGGCACTGGCCAATAAATCGATGTAAGTCTTACCGTCCGCATCCGTAACCGTGGCACCCTTGCCGGATTCGATCACAATATTAAAGTATTTAACCCGCGCAGCCTTCGAAAAGGCCGGCGCTTCATTTGCTAAAAGTCGTTCGTTTTCACTCATTTTGAGTCCTCCATCATCATGTCCTTAAACAAAAGCCCCAAAACATCGCGCTTTGGGGTCTTCTTTAAACTATTTTTGAGTTTTATCTTGCTTTTTATTCAATGAAGAATGTCTGGCACCATACAGCAGGTAAACCAGCAAACCAAAGATAAACCAAATTAAAGCATAGATCTTAGCGTCCTTATCAAGTCCCCAGAACACGCCTAAGGCACCTAAGAAGGCGATAAATGGCAATACTGGGTAAAATGGCATCTTAAATGAAGGGTCTGGAATATCCTTACCTTCACGGGGCCGTAATTTATAGATCCCCAAAGACACAAACATAAAGGCAATCAGCGTCCCTGCAGAAATCAATTGTGACAGGAAGGCAAATGGGAACAACGAGCCGATGACCACACCAACAATGGTGATGGTTGACAGCGCATGGTTCGGCAACTGCTTGTCGTTTAACTTGCCCAGCCACTTTGGCAGCAAGCCATCACGACCGAATGAATAAACCAGCCGTGAACCAGCCAGCATCATCCCAATCAAGGCGGTAAACATCCCTACAACGGCAATCGCTTGAACGACCGTTGCCACTAATGTATGACCACTTTGACGAAGTGCCCAGCCAACGGGTTCAGCGTTATTCGCATAGTCACTGTAATGGAACATCCCAACCAGTACCAGCGAAACAGCCACGAACAAAACAACCGCGATGACCAGTGAACCTAAGATCCCACGTGGCATCGTCTTTTGCGGATCCTTGGCTTCAGCAGAGTTAGCAGCCACGGAATCAAACCCAATGTAAGACAGGAAAATCATTGATACACCTGCGTAGATTCCTTGCCAGCCACCAAACTGGTTTCCGTTGACCACTTTGTGTGCCGGAATGAAAGGGACGTAGTTTTTCATATGAAGTGCCGTCGCACCAACCACGATGAATAACAGAATAGCTAAAACTTTTAGCACTACTAAAGTGTCTTGAACTCGCGCAGCCGTTGATGCCCCGCGTGACAGCAGGAAGGCTACCAGTAAGACAACCACAACGGAAGTAATATCAATAATCCCACCATTGGTGCCCAGTGGATTAGCTAAAGCCTTCGGAAAAGTGATCCCCAAAGGTTCAATTAACCCACGGAAGTTGGCGGAAAGTCCGGACCCAACGAAGGCCACGGCAATAAAGTACTCGGCTAATAGCGCCCAGCCGGCGATCCAGCCAAACCCTTCACCGAACACCACGTTGATCCAGGAATAAGCTGAACCGGCGAATGGCATTGCGGCGGCCATTTCAGCATATGCGAAGGCCACTAACCCAGCCACGATCGCTGCGGCTAAGAATGAAAGAGCAACGGCTGGACCAGCATGCTGCGCAGCAACAACTCCAGGCAACGTAAAAATAGAAGTTGAAACAATGGTACCAACCCCTAATGCCAAAATATCCTTAACGCCGAGCACCCGAGCCAAATGTGAATCTTTGTCTTGGTAGACGGCCGGATCTTCCTGACGTAAGAATGTACTCTTAAAACTCATATAATTCCTCCTGTAGCGGTATTGAGCCGCTTATGTATTTGAAACTTAAAACTAGTCCTCAAGTGAACATTAGAATTAAATGAGTATATTTTAACAATTATTTTAATAATGTGCAAGGCTTTCTCAGGGGATAATTAGTCACGAACCCCGTTAAAGCGCTTTAATTTCCAGTTCATATCACGCATAATGAACTTAACAGGAAACTTATTATTTAAATGAGGTGATGCTATGGGTTACATCCTTAATTTAAGAAAAAAAGTGGGTCACGAACCGTTAATTTCGACCGGTGCTGCGGGACTTGTCTATAATGCCAATGCGCAATTACTGTTCGTTTATCGCAGTGACACTCATTTATGGGGACTGCCATCCGGTTCCAAGGAAATTGGCGAGTCGTTAACTGAGACCGCCCACCGCGAAATTTTGGAAGAAACTGGCGTTCACGCGGTCAATTTTAAATTTAAAACGCTACTCAGCGGGCCTTCAATGCAGTTCAGTTACCCCAACGGTGATCAAATCGACGCGGTCATTGCCGTTTATCAAGCCTTTACCCAGGATACTCAGCTGACCCCTCAAGTTGGCGAAACCGAAAAAGTCGCCTTCTTTGACCTGGATCAGCTGCCGACTAAGCTAACCGACTTTTCCCACCAAATTCTGGAAGCCGCGGAGTTGGTATAATCCTGCTTAAAATTCTACAATAGACTATGAATATATGCTTTATAACTACAAGGAGATGTTGTTATGCAAACAGTCACCATTGCGGGCAGTCAAGTCCCAGCAATTGGCATGGGTACTTGGCACATGGGCGATGACCCGTTGCTGCAGGCCCAAGAAATTGAAGCGATTCACGCTGGTTTAGCCACTGGTGCCAAGGTCATTGACACCGCAGAAATGTACGGCTCTGGTCGATCTGAAACACTGGTGGGTAAAGCGATTAAGGGTGTTCCGCGCGACCAGCTCTACTTAATTTCAAAAGTCCTCCCTACTAACGCGTCAAAAGCCCGCATGGAACGCAGTTTAGATGCCAGTTTGAAACGGCTGGGCGTCGATGACGTTGACCTTTATCTCTATCACTGGCGCGGTCAAACCCCACTGTCAGAAACCGTCGCTGAATTACAGCGCCTAACGGAGGCTGGCAAGACTAAGGCGTGGGGAATTTCCAACTTCGATGTCAGTGACCTAGAAGAACTCTGGCAGCTCCCCGATGGTCCCAAAGCAGCCGCTAATGAAGACCTATTCAACTTAGGCAGCCGTGGCGTGGAATATAGTCTGCTGGGTTGGCAAGCCGATCATCAGTTACCCTTTATCGCCTATAGTCCAGTCGGCGCTCCTGACCAGCTGAACACCCATTTAGGGCGTAATCCAAACGTGCTTAAAGTTGCTAAACGCCACAACGTTTCCGCTTATCAGGTCTTGTTGGCCTGGGACGTTTCTCACCCGCAACTGCTGGCGATCCCGCAAAGCAGCAACGCTGACCACGTGAAAGAAAACGTGCTGGCCGGCAACCTGCAGCTCACCGCAGATGATAAGCAACTGTTAGATGAAGCCTATCCCGCACCAACTGAAAAATTACCGCTAGACGTTCTTTAATCCTAAAAATCAAGCACCTAAGTCAGCTCTCCTTAACGGAAAATTGACTCAGGTGCTTTATTTTATAACTTAATTCAAGTCATTATTTCGTATCGTTCGTACTGATCACGGGTTGGGTACCCCGCTCAGAAATGATCGTAACCATCACGTTATTGATCAATTGCAGTTTACGGTCATCAGTCAGCTTTAAATCAGTATCCTTTTCCAGCTTAGCGATGGCGTCTTCCGTAATGGATACCGCCCCGTCAACAATGATCTTCCGAGCTGAAAGAATTGCTGAAGACTGTTGCCGCTGCAGCATTGCGCTGGCAATCTCTGTCGCGTAAGCCAAGTGAGTCAGCCGCGTTTCCATCACTTGTACACCGGCAATTTGCAGCCGGGACTGCAGTTCTGCAGTTAACTTATTAGAAACTTCCGTGGGGTTGCTGCGCAAAGTCAGCGTCTCCGAATCATTAAAGGCATCGTAGGGGAATTCAGAAGCCACGTGTCGAATGGCAGATTCACTTTGAATTTCAACAAATTGTTCATAATCGTCAACATCGAATAAGGCTTTGCTGGTGTCAACAACTTTGAAGACGATGACCGCCGCAATCTCAACGGGGTTCCCGCGAGAATCGTTAACTTTCAGTAATTTACTATTAAAGTTACGCACCCGTAGAGAAACGCCTTGCTTGCTAGTTAGCGGGACAGTCATATACAGTCCGGAAGTCCGAATGGTCCCAATGTAGCGACCAAAGAAAGTGAGTGCTTTGGCTTCGTTGGGCGCAATAATGGTCAACGAACTGCCACCAATTAAGGCAATTAAAATCAGTATGATACCTGAAACAATGCCAAAAGTGGTCTGCAGTAAAAGCAGCCAAGCGCCACCCAGTACTAATAAAATGGCAATAATGAGTCCGAGATACCCGTTAACGTGAAAAACATTTTTTTCAGTCATGAGATAAATCTCCTCCAATCTACTGACTCCATTATACGGCAATAAGATGGGTTTTAAAAAAGATGACGATTTGAAGTCGAAACTCTTTGCTTTTATTAAATTATGATTATACTTTTCTAATAGAGTTAACGTATTGAGTACTGCTCCCCCTACCCTGAAAAAATGCGCAGTTGCTCCCGCTTAATACGCCAACTCTCTACTCAAATGCGTTTGAGTAGTAACTAGTCTGGCGGAATCTCTCCATTTCGCTGGATTTTTTTAGGTGCGAAAGTCAGCGTTTAGATAGTGGAGTAGAAGCCCCGTTAACCGAATTTCCCGAACTTGGAAATTGGGTTAACGGGGCTTCTATGCAACTATCTGCTGACTTGAGCACGTTTCAGCTACAGAAAAGTATCGCGCAGTAAACTATTCCACTCTAAAATAACCAACCACTATCCAGAACTTGGAAATTGGGTTGCTGGGGCTTCTATGCAACTATCTGCTGACTTGAGCACGTTTCAGCTACAGAAAAGTAATGCGCAGTAAACTATCCCACTCTAAAATAACCAACCACTATCCCGAATTTTCCGAACTTGGAAATTGGGTTAACGGGGCTTCTATGCAACTATCTGCTGACTTGAGCACGTTTCGGCTACAGAAAAGTAATGCGCAGTAAACGACTCCACTCTAAAATAACCAACCACTATCCAGAACTTGAAAATTGGGTTGCATGGCCTTCTTACTGGCTACAGAAAAGCAACGCACAAATAGTAATAACTAAATCAAATGCGTCCCCTTATCCACATAGATCGTATCCCCAACGATGCCGGTGCTCAGATCACTCATCAAAAAGGCCGCGGTATTACCGACCTCTTGAATCGTGACCCCAACGCCGTTAACTGCCCGCTCGTTGGAAAGGTCGATCAGTTTACTGTAATCCTTAACGCCAGTCACCGCGAGGGTCTTCACGGCCCCAGCAGAAATGGCGTTGACCCGAATATCTTGGCTGGCGAGATCACGGGCCAGATAGCGGACTGAAGCCTCCAATCCCGCTTTAGCAATCCCCATCACATTGTAATTAGGGATTGCCCGTTCTGACCCCATATAAGTCAGTGTCACGATCGAACCACCATCGTTCATGATCTGGCGGCCGTACTTCGCCACCGCAATTAACGAATAGACGCTAATGCTTTGCGCCTTGTTAAAGCTGGCTAAACTAGCATCCGTCGTCTCACCCTGCAGATCTTCCGGATCAGCGTACGCAATGGCGTGAACGATGCCATCAATGGAACCAACTTGCGCATGAATCGTCTCAAAGGCCGTTTTTACGTTTTCAGGATCACCAACGTCACATTCGACTTTAGTAACATCCGCGTCAACAAACCGGTTCAAACTTTTGAGCATCCGCGCATTTTGATACGTTAAAATAATCTCTGCGCCCTGTTCTGCCAAGGCCTGAAAACAGCCATAAGCTAGACTACGCTTATTAGCGACACCCATGATCACAATCTTTTTACCCGTTAAAATGCCACTCATGATAAACCCTCTTTTGTTTAAATTTCAAAAATAAGTCAGGCCATTAACTATCTTGATTATAACCATCATTTTACATTACTCGGCCACCTAAAAACAAGTCGCGGACAATCGCCCCCTGTTTGTCCGTTCAATTTTATTAATCACCGCTTATAATTGAATTTGAAATCAAGGTCATACAGATAGGAGCGATTTAAGATGACAAAGGTATTAATTTTAGGTGCACACGGTAAGATTGCTAGATTAGCAGAGAACCAGCTCTTGACCAAAACGGATCACCAGCTGACCCTGTTCTTGCGTCACGCTAACCGTTTGGACGTGTCGGATGCTGCTCGTGAAACCGTCGTTGAAGGTGACGCGACTGACCAAGCCAGCTTGGAAAAAGCCATGCAGGGTCAAGATATCGTTTACGCTAACCTGGGCAACCATGACATTGAAAAACAGGCTAAAACCGTAGTGGCTGCCATGAAGGCTAGTGGCGTCAAGCGCTTGATCTGGATCTCAACTTTGGGGATCTACGACGAAGTTCCCGGCAAATACGGTCAGTGGAACCATCAGATGTTAGACGGCGGTTATCTGGAAACCTATTCAGCAGCCGCTAAAGTCATTGAAGCTTCTGGCTTAGACTACACGTTAGTCCGGCCCGCCTGGTTGTCGAACAAGGACATTGTCAGCTACGAAACGACGCAAAAGGGTGAACCTTTCAAAGGAACTGAAGTTTCGCGCAAGTCAATTGCCGATTTCGTAGTTTCTTTGATCAATGATCCAACCAAAGAAATTGGTCACTCCGTTGGTGTTGATCAACCGGGTACCGATGGTGATAAGCCGTCATTTTACTAAATTTAAATTGAATTAAAACAGGGACCTCAAACGGTGTGCTACCCGTTTGAGGTCCCTGTTTGTATCTATTAGTCTATTTTACAATCTCATGAATCAGCGTGATCGGTTCTGCCGAATCGGCAATCTCAATGTTGTCGTATAGCAGTGTCTTCACGTTGTCAATGTCCTCACGGTTGGCATAGATCGTCAGTAACGGTTCACCCTTTTGAACGGGGTCACCGACTTTCTTATGCAGTTCGATGCCTACCGCGTAATCCAGCTGATCATCCTTAGTCTGTCGGCCACCGCCCAGCAGCATGCTGGCAATGCCAATTTCATCGGCCGTCATTTTAGCAACGACACCGCTAGTTTTCGCCGGTAAATCAACCTTGTACTTCGCTTGCGGCATAATCGTGGGATCATCAACCACCTTGCCGTCGCCACCCTGAGCAACCACCATCTGGCGGAAGCTTTCCAGCGCCTTCCCGTTGGCAACAACCGTCTCAAGCATTTCACGCGCTTCTGCTAACGTCTGCGCTTTCTTAGCCAAAACCACCATCTGACTGCCCAGTGTTAAGACCAAATCAGTAATATCTGCTGGTCCGTTACCCTTTAAGATATCGATGGTTTCTTGAATCTCTAGCGCGTTACCAATCATCCGGCCCAGTGGCTGATTCATGTCAGAGATCAACGCCATGCAATCCATCCCGGCATTTTGACCGATGGAAACTAAGGCTTTAGCGAGGTCGCGGGCCTGATTTTCCGTTTTCATGAAGGCCCCGGAACCGGTTTTTACATCCAGCACCAACGCATCCGTGCCGGAAGCAATCTTTTTACTCATGATAGAGCCGGCAATCAGCGGAATTGAATCCACCGTATCGGTCACGTCTCTTAAAGCGTAAATCTTCTTATCAGCTGGCGCAATGTTACCCGTAGCGCCCACGATGGCCAGATGAATGTCTTTTACTTGCTGTTTGAACTGGTCTTCAGATAATTCAACTTTGAATCCCGGAATGGCTTCCAATTTATCCAAAGTGCCGCCAGTATGGCCGAGGCCGCGACCGGAGATCATCGGAATCGGAATTCCTAAAGCTGCAATCATGGGTGCCAGTGGCAGGCTGGTCTTATCGCCCACCCCACCAGTAGAATGTTTGTCGACTTTGATTCCTGGAATATCGGATAGATCCAGCTGATCCCCCGATCTTAACATCTGCATCGCCAGTTCCGCCTGTTCACCATCGGCCATCCCGTTAAAATAGATGGCCATGAGCAGCGCGCTGGTCTGGTAATCCGGAATACTGCCATCTACCACACCATCCACGAAGAATTTAATTTCTGCATTAGTCAGTTCGCCGCCATTACGTTTATGATCGATCACATCTACCATTCTCATCATATTACCTCCTGACGTTGTTGGTTTCATCGGTTTTAAATAAAAAGGGGGGGCAGTTAGAATAGCAGGGAAATACCCGTTATTTTAACTGCTGCCCCCAAATTGTTATCGTTTAATCGCAGTTAGAGTTTAATTGCCGTTTCCAGCGCTACCGTCATCATTTCACTAAATGAACTTTGACGATCCTCAGCTGATAAGGCTTCACCGGTCGTTAGATTATCGCTCACCGTATTGATCGACAGTGCCTGAACCCCATACTTGGCTGCCAGCATATACAAAGCCGCCGTTTCCATTTCGGTTCCCAACACGCCATAGTCGATCAGCTGCTGATAATCGATTTCATCATTATAGAACCGGTCAGCACTAAAGATATTGCCGACTTTGACGGATACACCCGCTTCTTTAGCTGATTCATAGGCTTTCAACAGCATATCGAAGTCAGCGGTCGGTGCGTAGATCACACCAGCTTTAAACGTGTTTTGGATAATTGCTGAATCGGTGCTGGCTGATTCGGCAATCAGAATGTCGCGAATCTTAACGGCCTCACCGAACCCGCCAATACTGCCGATCCGCATGAGATGCTTAACCCCGAAAAATTTAATCAGTTCGTTCGTGTAGATTGAAATCGATGGGATCCCCATACCAGTCCCCTGAACGGAAACTTTATGTCCCTTGTAGGTCCCGGTATAGCCAAAGGCATTACGAACCGAATTATACTGAACCACGTCATCTAAAAAATTATCCGCGACGTATTTTGCGCGTAAGGGATCGCCTGGCAGTAAAACCGTCTCGGCAATGTCGCCCATTTTAGCACCAATATGTGTACTCATACGCATTCCCTGCTACTGATAACTTATAAAAAGTTAACGATTATTCTTGCTTCATCCTATCCCGTCTCGCATAATACTCGCTACTGCAGTTGATATGATAGTCCACAAGCGTTAATTCCCGGCTAGCCACCGGTACATACTTTACTGCCTATTTTAGTAGGCTAAGGCAAAGTTTTTAGTATCCCTGATATTCAGGGCAGCATTTAAATCACGGTCATTGGTATAGTTGCAATTAGGGCAGTGATAGGTACGTTCACTCAACTTTAAACTCACTTTCTTAGTTCCGCAGTTATGACAGAGCTTGAAAATCGGTTCAAAGCGACCGGTGAGATGTACTGGAATTCCTAATTGCTGACATTTGGCAATTAGTTTCACTCTGAAGTTATAGCATCCTTGTTGAGCGATAGCTTTAGCTAAATGCCGATTTTTCATCATCCCGCTAACATTCAAATCTTCTAAAGCGACCCCTGTGGCTTGGTTCTCACCACACTGGTAATCAGCTTATTTTGATAATCAATTTGAGTGTTAGTTAACCGTTGATAGAGCCGTTGCACTTTCAGCTGAGTTTTGGCTAGATTTAAATCAGTAGCAGATCTGCCTTCTTTCTGTTTTCTAGCTTTCAGTGCACGATACTGGCGTGATAATTCTCTTTGCAGTCATCGGAGCCGTTTCCTAATTCGCTTCAAGCGACTATTTTTGTTCTGATTACTATAGGTCCTATTTCAATGTCTGTAAGAATGAGGTTCCCGTTGGGTTACCGCTGACGTTGAAATTATCTAAAACCGTGGCGCCAAAATCAGCGTAGGTGCGGCGAATTCCCAGTGAACCGCTCTGTTTAAGACCTGGTGAATAGGCCAGCAGTGGCACGTATTCACGGGTATGGTCAGTGCCCTTATAGGTTGGGTCATTCCCGTGATCGGCAGTGATCATCACAAGGTCACCATCCTGCAGTGTGGCTAATAAATCGCCCAGCTGTTTATCAAAGGCCATTAACGCCTGACCATAACCTTCAGGATTACGCCGGTGGCCGTACATGGCGTCAAAATCAACCAAGTTGGTAAAACTAAACCCGGTAAAGTCTTTTTCAGCGTTCGCTAAGGTCTGGTCCATCCCATCAGCATTACTCGTAGTATGCACGCCCTTAGTGATCCCTTGACCGGAGAAAATATCGTTGATCTTACCCACTGCTAAAACGTCTAACCCGGCGTTCTTTAGCCGGTCAAGATCCGTTTCGCCAGTTGGTGCTAACGTAAAGTCATGCCGATCTGACGTCCGGGTAAAGTGATCCTTATCCGGGCCAACGTATGGTCGCGCAATGATTCGGCCAATTCGATAAGGTTTATCGATGGTAATTGAACGAGCATACTCACAGATCTTATAAAGTTCCTTCAGTGGAATCACGTCCGTGTGGGCCGCAATCTGCAGCACTGAATCCCCAGACGTATAGACGATCAGATCGCCCGTTTCCAGCTGATGTTCACCGTAATCGTGAATCACATCGGTCCCTGAATAGGGTTTGTTGACGATCACGTGCCGGCCACTGAAGTCCTCAATTTGTTTGATCAGTTCAGCGGGGAAGCCCTGCGGAAAGAAGCCCAGTGGTTCAGTTACTGGCAGACCCATCATTTCCCAATGGCCGTCCATACTATCCTTACCAACTGACACTTCATGCATTTTGCCAAAGTAGCCAATTGGTTCTTCAGCTACCGCAACGCCCTCGATCGGATTATCCGGGCGAATGTTTGATAAGCCCATTTTAGCTAGATTAGGCAGGTTCAGCTGACCCTTGTAAAACTCACCGATGTGGCCTAACGTATCCGCACCCACATCATCAAATTTATTCGCATCGCTGGCTTCACCGATTCCCACGGAGTCAATGACGATTCCAAATATTCGTTTAAAAGTCATACCCGTACCTCCTTAATCTGCCGTCACGATCTTGACACTGGCACTGGCACCGATTCGAGTGGCACCCGCGTCGATCATCGCTTCTGCTTCTGCTTTAGAGTGGATCCCGCCGGAAGCTTTGATACCTAACCGGTCACCCACCGTTTCACGCATTAATTTAATATCTTCTACCTTGGCACCAGCCGTTGAGAAACCAGTTGAGGTTTTCACAAAGTCGGCACCCGCTTTTTCTGCTAATTGACAAGCACGTACTTTCTCGTCGTGTGTAAGCAATGCGGTCTCAATAATCACTTTAAGTAGTTTATGTTCTGCATGAACCGCATCCGCTAACGCTTTAATATCTGTTAGAACAGCATCATCATGGTTCGCCTTGAGTTCACCGACATTGATCACCATATCCAGCTCATCAGCACCATCTTTGATTGCCTGCTGGGCTTCAAAGACTTTACTTTCAGTGGAGGTGGCCCCTAGAGGGAACCCAATAACCGTACAAGTATTCACGTCGGAATTTTTCAACTCAGCGGCCGTATGCTTCACCCAATATGGATTGATGCAGACCGAAGCGAAATCATATTTAATGGCTTCTGCAATGACTTTATCGACTTCCGCCTCAGTGGCGTCCGCGTTTAAAATGGTGTGGTCGATGTACTTGGCTAATTTCATAATCGATTCTCCTTTATTCAAAATATAAAGTGTAATTAGTAATTTGTAACCGTTTCCATAATATCATGCCACAAACAGCGTGTATATGGATATGCTAAAATAAAGCAAACTTTGTGCATTTTTTAATTTGTACCTCATAATTGGTACAAAATAACCGTACAGTTAAACTGTACGGTTAAGTGTTTAAGATAAAAGTATATGTCATTGCGTTTCTAGTGATCAAAACAGACTGGCTAATTTTGCTGAAAAAGGCTTTCAATTTCCTGAATGGCCGTTTCTAGCTGCGCATGGTTAATTTTGGCTGTGCCTTCAACCACGTACCGTTCCAAGATGCCCATCAGCATCCCTTCAATAGCACTGATCATGATGGTTTTATTGTGTGATTTTTGAACCGTTGCAATTACTGGATCATCTTGAGGACCGGCCTCCACGCGCCGATGAATCAGTTCCCAGAGAATCTGATTTAAGATCTCATGCAGATCAGAGCGACTCTGCCGGGTCGGCGTCAGGTTGCGCAAAACTGGCCAGTAGGCTTCAACGTATTCAACAAACTGCACGAGTAACGGCTGATCTGGCACCTGCTTTTGAACGGTATCTTCAATTTCCGCCATTAACAAACTTTTCTTATCGTCAAAGTAGCGGTAAAACGTGCTGCGGGTGATAAAACTCGCTGCTGAAATTTCTGAAACACTGATCATATCGTACGGTTTTTCGCTCAGCAGCTCTAAAAAGGCACTTAAAATTTGGCGCCGGGTTCTCTCTTGTGCTTTACCCATAGTCAATTCTCCAATTCTCTCTTAATATTGATTGTCATAATCAAACAATTCTAGAAGAATTGTACTCATTTCAGCACCGTTATTCAAGCAAAAAGCCCTTATTTCTGGGCTTTACTAACCGTTTTATAATCCGCCCTGTAGGCCCAGACTACAATTCCTAAGTTGATAAGGACTAGACCAGTTGTCATTAAAAAGACGTACCGGTAATCTAAAACACCGGCAACCCCAGCAGCCAGCATGGGGCCAACCACTGACCCAATCGCCTGAGCAGATTGGTTATAACTAAAGATCCGGCTAATAGACTCTTTAGGCGTGGCCAAGGTCATGACCGTTTGGGTGATCGGCAGCAACGCCGCGTCTGAGATCCCAACTAAGAACCGGAAGACCCCTAAACTCCACACACTGTGGACAAAAAACATCGGTAAAAACATCGCCGCACAGAAAATCAGCCCAGCAACCAGCACTTTTCGTGGCCCAATGTGGTCGCCTAACGCACCCAACCTGGGAGCAGCCATTAACGTGGCGATCCCTGGTAGAGCAGCAATCACCCCACTGGCCATGGCAATGTTGCCGTGACTATGCATCAATTCCTTGACGAACAAACTGATAATCGGGTTAATGGAAGTCGTGGCGGCTTGAATCAGCATGGATGATAGGATCATCGCCCAGACCACCCGCACGTGCTTGATACCAGTAAAGGCACTGCGCTCAGCATACTTCGGGTTATCCAGTGGGTGAAAATCCTCTTTAACAAAGTAAAGTGTCATAAATGACGCAATCAGCATCATGCCACCAAACATGAAGAATGGAATTCGGTAGCCAAAGAGGCCCGCGATGTAGCCACCAATAATGGGGCCGACCAGCATGCCGCCGACACTGCCAGTCGTTAGCGTCCCCATGGTCTGACCACTTTTATGTGCTGGCACTTCACTAGCCATTAGCGCGTAGGCGTTATTGATGTAGCCAGAAAAACCGCCTTGAATGACCCGTAGCGTAATTAACGTCCACACATTAGGCGAAAATCCGGTTAAAGTCGCCGTCACGGTCATCCCAATAGCCGCCCGCATCAGCATCGGTTTACGGCCAGTCTTATCGGCTAATTTGCCCCAAAACGGGGACACGATTGCCTGACTGAAAAACGTACCGGAAAACGCGAGGCCGGCATACAAGGTTAATTGCCACTTGGGGAAGTTACCCATTTCACTGATAAACAGCGGTAAAAACGGCAGACTCATACTGGAGCCCGCACCCGTAATAAAGTTACCCAGCCACAGCGCATAGAGATTTTTTTGCCACTGCGGCATTTTTTTCACATTTGACATAGGACCATCCTCAATATGTATTTTATAAATATAGTTTAGCACTTCGTTACATCAAAAAAGGCGCCAAATTGGCACCCTAGATAACGTTTAGTTTATTGATCATCACGAGAATCATTATCTTCATGTGACTTGGAATCTGGATAAAAAGTTTCGGTTGGTGCTGAATTAGAATTCTTACTATCATCATCAGTTGGGTTAACTACCGTTGGACCCTCAGTTTTCTCATCATCAGTTTGAGCACCTTCAGCAGCCAATTTGACATAAAAGTTAGCGTAAGTCTGGCGCATATAGGGATAGACCCAGATGATTGGAATAATGATGATACATGCGAAGCCCCAGCCGATAAAGCTTAACCCCATAACGAAGTATTCCCATTTGTGACCATCCATCATTTTACGGCTCAGGGTAATCGCTTCTAAAAAGCCGATTTTCTTACCCTGATCCAAATAATCACGATAGATATAAATCGCCTGCGAATATGCCAATGACTTAATAATACCTGGAACAACTAATAACAGACTCCAAAGAATGGTAAAGATATCCACTAGAAGGATCAGAGCTAGTGAACCCAAAAAATAGGCGCCACGGTTAAAGATCGTAAACGACTTGCTGACCGGTGCAGAAAAGTCACCCACACCCCGCTGCAGATCGATCATCACAAACGAAACGCCAGCCATCAATAATGCGACCACAATGTTGAGTAAACTCAACCAGTCGCTGCCACCAAAATTATTGCCGTTATTGAACGCTAGGTTACCAAAGCCCACTGCAAAACTAAGAATATAAATTGGTAAAAATAAGAGCAAATAGAAACTAAAGTTTTTGTCTAAGAACCCCCGTGCGTCGCTTTTAAATTGACGACGCCGACTTGCCATTGTTTCCTCTTCCATAATGGAAAATCTCCTCTCAAATTGGTTCGTCATGCAAACCGAACACTCCAAAATGAGTATACTAATATTACAGAAATGTGTCAATTTAATAGTAATTAAAGTATAAGCAAACAATCTAAATCAATAAATTAACGACAGCCAGCGAGATCACGCCGACGATGACAATAACCAATAAGTTTTTGCTGATCATCGCGCTGATCAAGGTTGGAATACTGGCCAGCGCATTGGGTACATTGAGGCTGGGAAACTGACCGAGATGCTGAATAAATAAACTCTCCATCCACAGCGCCGTCATAATACAGATCGGGACGAAGCCGAGAAAGTTCACGATAATTTTGGGCAGCTTAAACTGCTTTAACAGGATAAACGGCACGACCCGTGATAACCAGGTCACTAGTCCGCTACCGAGAATCACCAGTAATACATAACTACTTAATGCCATGTTTTAACACCACCCCAAACGCGCAGCCCAGTAAGGTTACGACTAATAACAGCCCATTTTGCGGTAACCACCGCATGCCCAAATACATGAGCACGACGACAAATAAGATCACAAGGACTTGGACCAGCAACTTGATCGTCCGGTCTGAGATCATCTGCAAGTATAACAGACCAATAAACATGGCCACTAGCGCAAAGCTGAACCCGTATTTTTCCGGATTATTAATGAGATTACCCAGCATGCCACCCACTGCAGAGGCAAATGCCCAAACCAAGTAAGCAAACAAATTGGCCGTATCCAGCCAGCGGAAATTCAATTTTCGGCCGGTATAATTGAGTTTGTTCATACTCAGCGCAAAAGTCTCATCCGTCAGCAAGGTGCCCGCCCAGATGTTTTTGGCCATACTTTCATGCGACAAATAGGGTGCCACCACCGTACTCATCAAAATCATCCGCGCGTTCACTAAGAAAACGGACAGCACAATTGAACCAACCCCCGCGTGCAGCGCAATCAAACTGACGATCACAAATTCGGCTGAACCTGCATATGTAATTAAAGACATTAACAAGATTTCTAAAACGCTAAGCCCATTAGCTTTGGCTGTAATCCCAAAGGCTAAGGCAATCCCGATATAACCAAAAACGGTTGGTAAGGTTTCTTGCAGCGCCGATCTAGTATCTAAGTCTGAAGTCATTCTTATCATCCCCTTATTTTTTCACTAATGAATTTATCTTACGGGTTCGCTATAAGCGTGTCAAGAACTGATTTAACGGGCTTCACAGCTTTGAGCTAACTGTTAATGCTGATTTAAAAATGCGTTATAATGTAATCGGTTACTCATTTAAATTAGGAGGTACAGTACATGTATGAAGCAAATCCCAAACGTTATGACAACATGGTCTATAACCGGCTTGGCGACAGTGGCTTAAAGCTGTCCGCCATCGGTTTAGGCCTCTGGCACAACTTTGGCAGTGTCGATGCTTATGAGAATCAACGGGCGATCGTGCAGCAAGCCTTTGATCTCGGTATTACCTATTTTGATTTAGCTAATAATTACGGTCCTGAACCCGGCAGCGCCGAAGAAAACTTCGGCCGGATCATGGCCACTGATATGAAACCCTATCGTGATGAGATGGTGATTGCCAGCAAGGCCGGTTACGAAATGTGGGATGGCCCTTATGGTAACTGGGGCTCGCGCAAGTCGATCATTGCCAGTGCTGATCAAAGTCTCAAACGCATGGGCTTAGACTACGTGGACATTTTCTACAGCCACCGTGCCGACCCGGAAACTAACGTGTATGAAACCGCTCAGGCACTGGATAGTCTGGTGCGTGAAGGTAAAGCGCTGTACGTTGGTATTTCCAACTACAGCGGTGCCCAAACCGAAGCGATTATTAAATGCTTTGAGGATATGCATACGCCGTTCGTGGTTCATCAGCCACGCTATAACATGTTCAACCGCGGTGTGGAAAAAGACCTCTTCCCCGTTTTGAAAAAGTACCATAAAGCAGCGGCTGGTTTTAGTTCACTTTGCCAGGGCCTGTTGACGGATAAGTATCTGAACGGGATCCCCAAGAATTCACGGGCGGCTAAATCGACCAGTCCCTTCTTGGAACCCAAGCAAGTTGAAGAAACCTTAAAGACCGTCAAAGCCTTAAACGAAGTCGCTGAATCACGCCACCAGACCTTAGCTGAAATGGCCTTAGCCTGGAACTTACGTAAACCCGAACTGGCCAGCGTCTTAGTCGGTGCCAGCCGGCCACAGCAGTTAGTCGACAACGTCAAAGCACTGGATCATCTTGAATTTTCTGATGAAGAACTAAAGACGATTGATGACATTTTAGGTAAACAAGGTTCAATCGACTGGGCCTAATCGTTTAAAACAACTGAAAAAGTCCGCTTATCAGTCAATGCGACTGACAAGCGGACTTTTCTATACTTAAGTTACTTAGCAACATCGATCATAAAGCGGCGTGAGCTGAAGTCCACGGACTTTTTAACGTCCGCGTCCTCGTCAAATTCACTGCCGATAAATAAACCGGCATTCATCAATTCATCACCGTAATAGGTTTCGTCACTGTCATTCACGCGGTACTGTTTGTCGGGATCTAACCCCCGCAAATAGAGCCGTTCGTACGGTGCGTTGGGATGGTTCAGCAGTTGATACCGGGTGGCAATGGCGTGATCTTGATCGTCATCAACTACGACCCAGCTCATCACGTTGCCATCACCGTTAAATGGACTGTCCAGCCGGTATAATTTACCGAACTGATACAAAGCCCGGTGCTGCTTGTAAAAGGCGACCTGCTTTTTAACGGCCTGTTTTTCTGCATCCGACATCTTGGAAATATCTAATTCATACCCAAAGGCGCCATAAAAGGCAACGTTAGCCCGAGTTTCCAGTGGCGTAATCCGCCCAGTCTGTTCGTTAGGCACAGCGGAAACGTGTGATCCCATCATGGACTGCGGATAACCGTAACTAGTCCCGAACTGAACCTTCATTCGTTCGGCAGCATCCGTATCGTCACTAGCCCAGGCTTGAGGCGCATAATACATCATCCCAAGATCAAAACGGCCACCGCCGGATGCACAGGATTCAAACAAAACATCCGGATACGCCTGAGTTAAGCGGGCATAGAGGTTATAAACACCGAGAATATAGCGGTGCGGCATCTCTAACTGGCGGTCGGCTGGTAAGGCTGTGCTGTACATTTCTGTGATATAACGGTTCATATCCCATTTAATATAATCCAGCTTGGTTTCTTTGATCACCTTGCTCATCATTTTATAGATGTAATCCACCACTTCTGGCCGGCTAAAATCGAGGACGTACTGGTTACGTTCCGGAGTGGCACGACGTTTAGGCGTGTGAATCATCCAGTCAGGGTGTTTTTGGTACAGCTTGCTATCGATGGAAATCATTTCTGGTTCAAACCAGAGACCAAACTTTAAGCCTAAATCGTGAACTTCATCAGCAAAGGTACTGATCCCCTTTGGCAGCTTTTTGAGGTCGGCAAACCAATCCCCTAGTGACGACTTATCATCGTTCCGGTGACCAAACCAGCCGTCATCCAAAACAAACATCTCGATACCAAGCTTCTTGGCCTGTTTAACGATCGGCATCAGTTTTTTATCGGTAAAATCAAAGTAAGTGGCTTCCCAGTTGTTCACTAGAATTGGGCGCTCCATGCGCTTGTACTTGGCGTTAACTAAGTGTTCCTCATAAAAGGCAGCTAATTGCTGACTGAGTTGATTCATCCCATCCGCCGTATAGGTCATCACTGCTTCTGGCGTTTGAAATTCTTTGGCTGGCTCCAGTTGCCACTCAAATTCGTCTGGATTGATGCCGACTAATACCCGGCTGGTATTCCACTGATCAACTTCAACTTGGTCTAAGAAGTCGCCGGAATAAATCAGGTTAAACCCAAAGACTTCACCAGCATCATCGGTCGTGTTGGGCCGTGCCAGCATCATGAACGGATTTTCCTGGTGACTGGAAGTTGTTCGCACAGAATCAATGGCTTGAAGGCCAGCCCGCAGCGGTGTCCGGACCAAATGGCGTTCCCGGGCCCAGGTCCCAGCGAACTGCACCAGATCATACTGCTTATCTGGCAGATCTAACTGCGCACTGTGAGCAGCGTTTAACGTTACCGATTCAGTGCCGTGATTCTTAAAGTTGGCACTGCGGACAATCACGTCTTGGTGCGGAAAGACGGTATAGTTGAGTTCTAGTTCCAGCTGAATCAAGTCATCCGTTAAATGCACGGTCAGCGTTTCAGCGTCATCTTCAGTATCATCAAAGGTTGAAGGCAGCCCCTTTAGCCGTTTTTTGCCGGAGACGACCTCATAATGATCATATTGAAAGTCCGTAATACGACTGCCATTTGACTGGGTCACTTGATAAGCCGGCCGGCGATAATCACCAGTGCCAGTATCGGAATATTCCTGTCTGATCGCCCCTATTTGAAAATCGGGTTCATCCAGCGAATAAGCTGGGGTCGCCGTCTTCAATTCCCGCTTTAATAGATGGTTATATTGCGGCTCGACGTGAATTTTCTTACCATAGTAAACCTGTCCTAAAATACCGTGTGCCAAAACCTGAAAAATATAACTCGTGTGGTCCGTTTGTAAATGAAATGTTTGGTGCGTTTCGTCAACGTGAATTGCCAATATTTGTTACCCCTTTCAAGATATGTATTGCTGATCAATCTTTTTAAAGCGCTTTCTATTTTCTCTAACTTAACCGTTCTTGTAAGGCAAAGCCCGGCCCTACACTCTTACTTTACCACTTTCTTAGAGCATCTCAACCGCACCTATTTCACTAACAGCTGCCGTTAAGACACCAGATGATGCTGAAACATCGCTAACTTAGCCAAAACAAAAAGCCTGAATGACCAATCAATAATGACTAGTCAGTCAGACTCCTTTTAATTTGCCAATACAGCATTAATTACCAGAGATAATCAACCGGGTTTTTAATGTATTGATCATAAACATCTTGAACGACCTGCATTTGTTCAGGCTTTAGGGCTGGCAGATCTGAGGCAACCGTGTTGCGTTCGATCTGTTCTGGTGAACTGGCACCAGGAATAGCAGCAGTAACGGCGTCAAACATCAAGATATAACGCAGTGCAGTGGCGGCTAAATTATCCGTACCAAGCCGCTGCTTCAATTCTTGGGCAGCCTTGACCCCAGTCAAATAGTTCACGCCAGAGAAAGTTTCACCCTTATCAAAGAGCTCGCCATTCCGGTTAGTGGTCCGCTGATCTTCTTTGCCAAACTTCGTATCAGCAGTGAACTTACCAGTCAGTAAACCACTAGCTAATGGAACTCGGGCTAAAATGCCCACGTTGTTCTTCTTGGCGAGGTCAAAGAATAACTTTGATGGGCGCAGACGGAACATGTTGAAGATGATTTCAACGGCTGAAACGTCATAATCCATCGCTTTGATAGCTTCTTCAACCCGTTCAACACTGACACCGTAGTTCTTAATCTTACCAGCTTTCTTCAGCTTATCCAACGTGAAGAAGGTTTCCGGTGTGTAATAGATCGACATTGGCGGACAGTGGAGCAACACGAGATCCAAAGCTTCTAAGCCCATGTTAGACAATGACTCGTCCACGTAGCGGGTGAGATGTTCCGGATTAAAGTGTTCCGTGCTCAACGGTTCTTCTTTACGGCCAATCTTAGTTGTAAAGTGAACGTCTGGATGCGCCTTAACAAACGCCCCCACCGCTTTTTCACTGTTGCCGCCCTGATAGCCATCGGCAGTATCAAAGAAGTTGACACCTTGTTCATAGGCTTCTTCCAAGGTTGCATTGGCATCGTCAATATCAAATGGTGCGCCCCATTTGCCGCCAAGCTGCCAAGTCCCTAAAGAAACGTCACTAATGTTAAACCCAGTTTTTCCAAGTGTACGATAATTCATAGTAAGCTCCCCTTCATCACACGATTTATTCTTAAGCTTGCCTTAATTATAGAAGTTAGAGTGGGGTGTAAGTCAAGAAACATCATTTAAAATATCTAAGCCAGAGTTTCTATAGTTAGCAAGAACGAAAAAAGACCAGTTCGAAAACGAATTGGCCTTACTGAAAGTTTTAATAATCATCATTAAGTTTATTTTATTGAGCGGTGTAACCACCATCAACCACAAATTCTGAACCAGTGGCGAACTTCGATTCATTGGAAGCTAGATAAACGCACATGTAGGCAATATCGTCCGGTTCACCAATGTGGCCCATTGGTGTCTTAGTGCGTTGCGACATAGCTTCTTCGGCACCCTCTAGATCATCAACTAACGGCGTCTTAATGTATCCTGGGTGAACCGTGTTAACCCGCACACCATAGTCCTTTAAGGCACAGTCTAAAGCTGCTGATTTAGACATGATCCGAACGGCCCCTTTAGAAGCGTTATAAGCCCCTAGATCAGGATCGCCAATAAAGCCTTCAATTGAGGACATGTTAATGATTGAAGCGCCCAGGTTCTTGTTCTTCATCCGCTGAATGGCAAGCCGGGTGCCAAAGAAGACACCATCTAAGTTAACGGATAAGAGTTTATGCCATTCTTCAGTGGTTGTGTTCTCAATGCTCTTGCTAACTGCAATTCCGGCATTGTTAACCAACGTTGAAACCGGGCCAAACGCCTTTTCAGTTTCATCAAATAAGTCCGTCCAGCCAGCTTCATCAGCAGCATCGTGTTTGATGAAACGAATCACATCTGGGCCACCGATGCTCTTGGCTGCCTTTTCACCAACATCCGCATGCCGACCCGTAATGACGACTTTTGCGCCCTCATCCACAAACCGCTTAGCGATCCCTAAGCCAATACCCAGCGTACCACCAGTAACAATTGCAACTTTACCCTTTAAACGATCTGTCATAATTAAGCACCTCCGTAGAATTACATCAGTTGATGTTAATTAAGAGTATACCTGCTTTTTGCTCAAAAAGATAGTACTTTTATTCACAAAATCAGCATTTTCATTAATTCATTCAATAATCTTAAAATTAATGAAAGCTAAATCATATTGTTTAATCACTTATATATCACCAATAGTATGATGTACAACACTTTAAATAAATAACATCAATTTACAATTATTAAAGTTAATTAAATTACATAGATTACCTATTTTCAATAAATAACACTCAGTACAATTAAAAATAACCTGTGTCATAGGTCGATGTTGATAAGTATCCTAATATGTACACTCCTTCGATATGGCCTAATAGTGCGCCAAAACTCAGCTTCCGGCCATTTAACCTAAATAAGGCCTATTCCGATAAAGTTCATCGAAATAGGCCTTATTTAGGTTAAATTCTGGAATCTACCGCGTTTCGTCACACACTCAAATCACCGATTTTACTCTTTTATACGTTAAACGTTTTCCGGTTCTTCAACGCGCTTACGTGTGATTCCCAGATACATTTCTTCAGCTTCTCGCCGCGCTTCAATCGCTTCAGTGATCGTTTTAAAGCTCTTCAGTAAAACGTATTTGTGGTCGATCATTAAGCGGGCAAACCACTTACCCGTCTGCCGGTCAAAGGAAACCCCAATGACCCCGCTTTTATTACGGGCAGATTCTGAGATTGAACTCAGTGAAACACCATTTTCATCCCGTAGTTGGTCAGAGCGACCCATGTAATCCACAAACTTAGGGTTTTTATAGACCCGCTTGCTTGAAAGATCTCGTCTTAGACAGCCACAGCTTTTGGTGATGTGTGACCGTAAACGGACACCATCAACCACCGTTTTATTGCCGCAATCACACTGGCATAACCACATTGCATTGGAATTCGCTGCGTTATTGCCATAATATTTAAGGACCACCAGCCGGCCAAAGCGCTGGTTGGTTAAGTCGATTCTTTTGCTCATATTTGTATGCCATCCTTTTAAATAGTTTACATTCGTTGATTAATCTATTATTAGTATATTTTCTAATTAATATATTGCATATTCAACGAACTACCACTAGCTTTCAGTATTAAAAAACTAATAACTATAATTTTTTGATGATAGTTACTTTTTGGAAAAATAATATCACCTGTTAATGAATGTTCGGTTTTTGGAAGTACCCTAATGTTTACTAAGCGCATTACTATCCCATTCATTGACGTAATTGTACCATTTTTTGAGAAACATTTGGTTTAATTTTACTTAAAATGTTGTCCTACGCAATTATTGGTACAAAATGTAAAATGTGTTTATAAAATAGGTTAACCAACTTAAATTATCCCAAAAGACGCAACGATTGCCGTTCAAATATTCCAAAAATATTCCTTGTAACAGCCGTTTTTAAGCTGGAATTAACCGCTATCGAAAATCAGCTTGAGTTAGAGTATACTCTAACTATTATACTAAATTTAAAAACTAAAAAAGGAGCATATCACCATGACATACTCAATTGGCCAGGTTGCTGAAAAGACTGGCTTAAGCACCTATACCCTACGTTACTATGACCGCGAAGGCCTGATGCCCTTCGTAAAACGGGCCCCTTCTGGGAGACGGGAGTTCACTGATGATAACCTCGATTTTCTTGACCTGATCACCTGCCTGAAAGATACGGGGATGCAGCTTTCGGAGATTCGCCACTTCGTCGAACTAGCGATGCAGGGTGACGCAACGCTCGAGACCCGCCTCAATATTTTCAAGCAACAGCAGCAAGCCGTTCGCGACCAGATTGCACAAGCCAAACGACATTTGGCAAAGCTCGATTACAAGGTGCGTTTCTTCACCGCTGCTTGTGACGCTGGTACTGAAGCCGCCGTTTCGGGTGATTGTGAACTGCCGGGACAGCCCATCGTCATCGATGAAAGTTTACGGGTCAAAAAGGCTCACCCCGCTTAAACTCAGTTTAACCTAAACTAAACGCGCATCAGCCAACCTCTCCTAATAGGAAAGATTGGCTGATGCGCGTTTTAAGTAACTCGATTAAATCACTAATTTTACGGCAACGTATTGCCAGCAGCAAAGTAAATGTCGTACCATTCCTGCTTCGTCAGTTGAACATCAGCGCCAGCAATGCTTTCTTTCAAGTGGTCCTGATTCATTGAGCCTAAGATCACTTGCATGTTAGCTGGGTGACGTAATATCCAAGCAGTTGCAATGGCGTTCTTGGTAACCCCCTTGGCATCCGCTAGTTCCTGCAATTTAGCATTCAATTCTGGGAACTTCGGATTATCAATGAACGGGCCTTCAAAAGTCCCGTATTGATATGGTGACCAAGCTTGAATCGTCATGTTGTGCAGCCGTGAGTATTCGATGATCTCACCGTCATGGTTAACACTGCGGTCGTCGCTCATGTTCATGTGCAGGCCAAAGTCGATTGGACCGGTGTGCATGACACCGAATTGCAGCTGGTTGACCATCAGCTTTTGACTGACTGCTGATTGCAACAGCTCAACTTGCATTGGGTTGCAGTTTGATAAGCCAAAGTGGCGGACCTTGCCGGCAGCCTGCAGTTCATCAAAGGCTGCAGCAACTTGATCTGGCTCCATCAACGCATCTGGCCGGTGCAGCAAGAAGAAGTCCAGGTAGTCGATCCCCATCCGCTGCAAAATACCATCCACGGTTTCTAGTAAATTTTTCTTAGAGAAATCGTAGCGCTTGCCAAAGACCAGGTCACCGTGGCTGCGTTTAGGATCCAACACGATGCCACCCTTTGATTGAATGATGAGGTCTTCACGCTTCACACCCGACTTCTTTAAAGCCTGGCCGAAGATTGTTTCCGACTTGCCACCACCATAAATATTAGCGGAATCAATAAAGTTAACGCCTTTATCAGTCACCGTATCCAGGACTTTAGCAGCATCATCAACGTTTAAGCTCACCATCCGCATGATGCCTAAGGCAACTGCAGAAGCTTGTAAAGTTGTATTTCCGATTGCGACATTTTTCATTTTTTCAAAAAAGCCTCCCTTTTACACATTCATTATAGAAGTTAGAGTGTACTCAAGGTCAACTATTTAGCAACCTTTTTAACAAATTTAAGCGCCTTGAATGACAAATGAGAAGGAATGGTCCTGCTCAGCTGAAATGTGATATTGCTGTTCAACATCCGCACCCCAAGAATCGATACCGCCGACACCGCGGACCGCGCCAAAAACGGTGAGGACCGTGCGGCGTGGTGCTGGTAATTCTTCAATGTGGGTCGCGTTTTCGATCTCTTCAGCGGTATATGGCAAACAGCTAAAGGCGAAGGGGCGATCATTTTGAGCAAATGTCAGGTTAAACACATGACTCGAATGATCGGTATTATCCTGCGTCCGATTACGGGTCACGGTCACTTGTTTGGACTGCATGTGCATCCCGCACTCTTGCGGGACCAAATACTTCGTAACGGGCATGCCATCTACGGTGTAGGTGCCTTTAACACCACCAGCCATCCGGTCAGGGTAAGTTTCACCCGACAGACCATCATATCTGAAGCAAACAGCAGGTGTTGGCATGACAAACCGTAGCCCTAACGCTGGTAATTCCGGTAAACCGGCCTTGCCATGATAATCAACGTTGACCTGAATGTCGCCCTTACCATTAACGGTATAGGCAGCTGTCACCGTCGTTGCCGGCGTGGTCAGCGTTTCATACGTAAAGGTGATCGTGACGTGGTCAGCAAATTCATGGTCGCTGTACTTATTATTCTCGGGTGAGATCGGTAATGCGATGGGCTTATCGTTAACTGCCACCGCAATATCGGTGCATTTCAAAAACATATCCGTGCCTAACCAAGTAGCGGATTTAACGGAAAAGCCGTTACCACGGTCGTTATCGGTGGTTGCCCGCCAAAAGGTTGGCTTGGGTACCCGGTATAACCATTCCTTACCATGCTGAACCAAAGACTCCATGCCGCCGCGTTCATAGCTAAAAATGTAGCCAAAACCGTTACCGCGTAAGCCTAACGTTGCGTCACCATAGATAATTTGAACTTGTTTAGTTGATGTGTTTGCCATAATAGTACTTCACCTCCTGAAGAGCTGGTTTTGGTGTCCGGTCGGCAAATAAGAGACCGTCGCCAGAAAATTCATAATCGGAATGACGGTCATCAAAGTCGCCGCCATACCGCAGAACAGGTTGCCCGGTTACTTCATCTTTAACTTCAATGGCTTGGTCAATAAAGTCCCAGATAAAGCCACCTTGATACATCGGATACTTATCGATTAAATCGTTGTAAGACGACATGCCGCCCAGTGAGTTCCCCATATCATGCATGAACTCACAGTCAACAAACGGCTTCTTGGGATCATTGTCGAGATACTTTGCGATTTCCTTTGGCGGATCATACATCATACTTTCCATGTCGGAAATTCGGTCTTCATAGACCCGGTTACGGCAGACCCCTTCGTAATGGACAAGACGGGTATTATCGTGATCTTTATAAAAGGCGTTCATGGCCGCAATGTCATCACCAGCATAGGCTTCGTTACCCAGTGACCAGAATAAGATCGCGGTGTGGTTCTTAAACCTTTCAAAATTACTGCGAGCCCGGTCGACCACTGCTTCACGCCATTCCGGTAATGAACCGGGAACGTTATAAGACGGCTCAACAGCACCCATCTTCTGCCAGGTCCCGTGAGATTCTAGATTATTTTCTGCCATCATATAAACGCCGGCTTGATCGCACAGGTAATACCATTCGTCGCGATCAGGATAGTGACAAGTCCGCACCGCGTTAATGTTATTTTCTTCGAAGGTCTTCAGATCTTGCTTCATATCTGCAACGGAGATGACCCGGCCGCTCTTAGCGTTCCATTCGTGACGGTTGACGCCGTTTAAAATGATCCGCTTACCGTTTAGCAGCATGATCTTATTCTTCATTTCAACCCGTCTGAAACCGAATTGATAGGGTACGATTTCAACGACTTGGCCCTGTTCGTCCAGCACGGTGATCTTTAGCTGATACAAATAAGGATCCGTATGCTGCCACAAATGAACGTTAGGGAATGTTTGATGGTTGATCTCAATGTCATCATTGACTGGCTTTTGAGTATCAAAAAGGCTCTGACCATCATCATCCGTAATGCCGATTTGAACGCTGCCCTTAGCATTCGACTGCCGGTTAAGCTTGAGCTTGAGGCTAAAGTCGCCAGTGGTGTAATCGTCAGCTAAATTGCCAATGATCCGCATGTCTTGCACGTGGATCGCAGGTTCGCCAACTAACCGCACACTGCGGAAGATGCCGGAAAACCGGAACATATCTTGGTCTTCAATGAAGGCCGCCGTACTGCGTTTGAAGACTTCAACCGCAATCAAATTTTCCCCGTCTTTGAGATAGGGTGTTAGATCAAATTCGGACTGGGAGAAACTGTCTTCGGCGTAACCGACGAACTGCCCGTTCAGCCAGAGATACATTGCCTGTTCGACACCGTCAAACTGAACAACGACCCGCTTATTACGAAGTTTAGGATTCAGCTCAAAGGTTTTCAGGTAGGCACCGACGTAGTTATCCTCGCCGTTGCTGAACATGCCTTCGCCCTTTTGATCCTTGCCTAACGCGTAGGCTGGGCGCCGATAGTCCTTACCTTCCCAGGGATAAGTCGTATTAATATACTTCAACCGGCCATAACCCGCAATTTCAATGTGTTCTGGTACCGTAATGGTATCGAAATCGCTACGGTCATAATCCGGTGCATAAAAGCCAATTGGCCGCTCCTTAGGCTGCTTAGCAAACTTAAACTGCCAAGTCCCATCGAGTGATTGTGCAAATTGACTCTGACCAGCATTTAAATCAGTCTCACTCTGATAAAAATGGTGATCGCTATGAACTGGTAGCTGATTGACCCGGAATGTTTCAGGATCATCCAGCCAGCTTAATTCTGGTTTCATGATTTAAAACCTCCTCATGCTAAACGTTTTATTAAGCGCTTACACGTTCATCATAGATGATTTTTCAGTAAACTAACAGCCCATTTAACTAAAATTTTACTGATTTTTTTACTTAGCAAACCCTTAGTTATTACCATTCAGCGGTGAACACTTGTTTCAGGCTGGTGCTTAACCGGCCGTACCTGCTCAAAGCACCCTAATTTAATACGGTATAATAGGAACTAACCATTCAATCAAAGGAGCAACTTACTATGCCGACTTATTTCTGGCCACTTATTCTCACCGTTTTTGCTAACATGTTATACCAACTGTCAGCTCGGGACGTCTCCCACACCATCGACCCATTCTTTTCGCTGATCATTACCTATGGCGTTGCGCTATTGGGTTCGCTGATCTTATACCTAGTCGGCGGCAAGCAGCAGTCTTTGAGTTTTGACCTCCACCAGGTCAACTGGGCTTCCATCACGATGGGACTAGCCATTATCTTTATCGAATTCGGCTACATGCTGTCCTATAAAGCCGGCGCCCCAATTGGTTCTACCGCCATGACGGTGAACATTATTTTGACTTTACTACTGATTCCCATTGGCCTCATCTTTTTGCAGGAAAGCTTTACGCTGCGCAATACCGTTGGGGTAGTTTTAGCCGTGGCAGCGATCTATCTGTTAAATAGCTGATACGTGCTATTGCCTCACAGGCTTACATCTTCCGACACATAGTCCTATAATAAATATTATCTGCATATGAAGGAAGGAACTGTCGTGACAATCGTACGGGTCATTTTTGGCCAGACTGCTATCATGTTTCTGATCATGCTGATTGGCTTTCTCTGTTTTCGAGTCGGTCTAGTCGACGAATCAGGCAGTCAGCAAATTTCCAATATCGTGATTTACATATCTAACCCAGCGTTGCTGTTAAATTCATTTATCGGTAACCTGAAAGCTTCCCAAATGCTGGATGGCCTGTGGTGTCTGATCATCCTGATCGTGATGATGCTGGTCACCATCGCGTTCGCCAAGCTGTTTTTCCGCAAACCGGAGCAGATGCTGATTCGCTTCGCGTTGATCTTCGCCAACCTAGGCTTTATTGGCCTACCGCTGTCAAAGGCGGTTCTAGGAACTGGCAGCGTGTTTTACATGAGTATCTTCGTAGGTGTGTCCAACTTCTCGCTGTGGACCTACGGGATCTATATGATCTCCGGTGATAAGCGCACGATTCAACTCAAACGGCTGGTGGTCAATCCGGCCATTCTAGCCTTGGTCTTTGGTCTGTTGTTTGCGTTGACCGGTGTCACCTTGCCGCCAATCTTAGGCAAGACCGTCTCCGACCTCGCCAACATGAACCTGCCGCTGGTCATGATCGCCATGGGCTGCTACCTGGCACAAGGCAATATTCGTAGCGCACTCAAGAGTAAAGCTTTGTACCAAGCCATTGGTGCTCGGCTGATCATTGCACCGCTGATCGTCCTGGTGATTTTGCAATTCGTGCCCAATCATTTTATGATGGTTAAAAACGTCATCCTACTGGGACAAGCTACTCCGGTGGCTGCGTTGATGGCCATCTTCAGCCATACGTTTCATCGCAATGCACTCTTTAGTACCACGGTTGTGGGGCTAACCACCCTGTGTTCTCTAGTCACCATTCCGCTATTCATGGGACTGGCACAATGGCTCTGGCACCTGTAATGTAGCCAAATTAAAAGCGTCCATTTGACAATTCAGTCAAACGGACGCTTTTTGATTTACTTATTCAATAATGAAAACGTACTGTGCTAAATCTTTTAGCCAGTAGGTGTGAACTTGTTCTGGATGATAGCAGACAATGTCTTGCAAAAATTCATTCCCAATTAAGGTGTAATAAATCTCCTCACGATCATTAAAGGTCTCCAGATAATCAATGTTTCTTTGATGACGAAGGCTTTCGCTTGCTTCTCTCCAGCTGTCTGGAAGAGTTGCTAAACCATATTGATGGGCCAGATCCTGCCAACGATCCATTGGTACGACCGGCGCCTTTGTTGCTATTGCGCTTTCAGGCAATGTTAGTCAGTCCTTTCCAGTGATTAAGGATAGCACGGATTAACATTGGTAGCGGTTATATTTTAATGAGAATGTTGATTAATCAACTGTCTAACCCGTCAGACCAGTTCTCAGTGAAGCTTTAAGTATTTACTGCCCTCATGAATTGCTAATTTACTGAGCTGATGCGCTTGTATAAACTGCATCACCCACTGCGGATCCACCTTACTGTAGTTCCGCAACGCCCAGCCAATCGCCTTTTGAATGAAGAATTCCGGCGTGGCAATATCTGGCAAAATAGCGCGTTCCAGCAGCCGCGTATCAGTCTGGCCCTTTTCCATCAACTGCAGCGTGATGGCCACCCGCCGCAGCCAAAAATCATCAGCGCCGTTAAACAATTCAAACACTGCTTGCTTATCCGCTGGTCGAACCCGGATATAATCACCAAACCCTTTACGCAGGGCATCAACTGAATCCCACCAGGCTTTTTCGGAAATCAAGCGGGCCAGCCGCTGCATATCGTTAAAGTTAAATCGTTTCACGTTAGCTACCAGTAAATCGATCGCCACGTACTGATATTCACGTTCAGGCCGTTGATACAGTGTCTCGATACCTGACACTAATTCCGGCACGGTCACCCGTTTACTTTGTTTAAGCAGTTCTCGAGATTGCCGTTTTCGTTCCGGCGTTTTGAGTCCCGCAAAGGCAAACTGATCGCGCATATACCGCGCCATGGGAGCCTTCAAAGCCGGATCACCTACCAATTGAAAGTCATCAAACAGCGTCATGCTGACACCTCACTTTCCGTTTTAATTATAGCGTATCACATGAGTGCATATTAAAACCCCATGCCAATTTGCCATGGGGTAAACTGTTTAATCCTGCGGTCCCTGGCCTAAGTAGGCCGACACCATCCAGATCAGTTTTTCAATTTCAGTGTGGTTTTCAATCAGCATGTCTTGCGTAGAGAAGTCCTTTTCATCATCCGTAATCTCGATACCTTTTTGATACTGGTCACGCAGATATTTGAACTGATCATTCAATCGTGTCATCAACTGTTGTAAGGTCAACTGGTCGAAGGCTACTTTTTCATCCGGTAGCCCCGTTTTTTCAATAAATTCGTGGGTCGTTGCGATCGGACTGCCGCCAATGGCGATCAGCCGTTCCGCCACTGCGTCTAACTGTTCGTCTAACGTGTCGTTATAGTCATCCATTAACGGGTGCAACTTGAAAAATTCTGAGCCGCGCATGTACCAGTGAGTTTGCTGAATATTAGTATGCAGCTGGCTTAAATCGGCAATTAATTGGTTCAGTTGGTCCTGTGTCTTTGGATACTGTGTCATAGGCATTCCTCCAATACTAGATCAAGTGACTTCTACTACTTGATATAAGTATATCAAATCTCTGCAATTGAGCCTAGAAAAGTGCCCCCGTTTCTCATCCCAGATTCAAATAACCTTGCAACGGGATTCTAAATCATTTATGATAAACGAATGTACATATTTATCATTTTTTAATCTAAGGGGAAATTCATATGATTCTATTCGGTGCACTGGCCAATGGCCTCGCCGTCATCTGCGGTGGCGGTATTGGCCTGGCTTTTAAACACGGTATTTCAGAACGCGTCAAAACTTTAGTTGTACAGAGTTTAGGGGTCTGCGTTGTTTACGTCGGCATCAGCGGTTCACTCAAGGGCACCAATACAGTCATCGTGGTGCTTTCAATGGTGATCGGCGCAATCATTGGTGAGTTGATCAACTTTGACCGCCAATTTCAAAAATTCGGTGACTGGCTGGAAAAACTGATGGGCATGAGCGGTGAGAACCATTTTTCAGAAGCCTTCGTCACCAGCACCCTCTTTATTTGTGTAGGGGCCATGGCAATCGTGGGGTCCCTGCAAAGCGGGATGACCGGCAATAATCAGGTGCTGTACACCAAATCAATGATCGACGGCGTTTTTGTACTGATCCTCGCAACGACGTTAGGATTAGGCGTCATCTTTTCATCGGTTTCAGTCGTGCTGTATGAGTCCGTTTTGACTTTACTAGCTCAGTGGGTAGCGCCGCTGTTTACCCACACCGTCATCAACGAAATGACCTGTGTCGGCTCCCTATTGATTTTGATCATCGGCCTAAACATGCTGAAATTAACCAAGATCAAGGTTGCCAATCTGTTGTTGGCACCGTTTTTGCCAATTCTGCTGTGCGCAGTGATCAAGTAACTGAATTTGAGACAAATAAAAAGTCTGAGCAAATCTGCTCAGACTTTTTTGCGTCCTAGTGGACAATTGCATTTAATATCAGCACGAAAACCAATCCCCAAACCGACAGCCAGGTTTCCAAAACTGTCCAAATGGCCAGGGTCTGTTTCACCGTTAAATCAAAGTATTCCTGGAACATCCAGAAACCAGCATCGTTAACGTGGGAAGCAGCCACTGAACCAGCACCGATGGCAAGAACCATCATAGCTGGATCAGCACCGCTAGAAATCATCAATGGCGTGATCAGCCCGGCTGCAGTCATACTTGCAACGGCAGCAGAACCCAGCGCGATCCGCAAAACAACCGCGATCAGCCAACCCAAGATCAGCGGTGATAAGTGAACGCCGGCAACTAAGTGCTGAATAGCATTCCCCACCCCACCATCAAGCAGAACTTGCTTGAAAGCAGAGCCACCACTGATGATCATCAGCAGCATGGCGATCGACTTGATTGATTCAGTCAGTGCATCGCCAATTTGCTTCATGGAACGGTGTTGGTGGAAGCCCATTGACCAAACTGCAAACAATAGTGAGATCAGCATGGCAACCACTGGGCTACCAATCATCGACATGTAGGAATTAAGCCCCTGTCGTGCGGCTGAGCCCGTATCATGAACAATCAATTGGTAAATTGTGGCGGCCCCCATGAAGATCACTGGGAACAATGACGTCAAAATTGAAATTCCAAATCCTGGTGTCTCATCAAGCTTGAACTCTTTGATCTCACCAAACGCCGGCAGTTCCTTCTTAAAAGTAAACGCAGACGGCGCGTACTTTTGAGCCAGCTTAGTAAATACCGGACCAGCCATGATCACCGTTGGAATCGCTACAATGATTCCGTACAGCAAGACCGTCCCAATGTTGGCGCTTAACGCCGTGGCCACAGCGGTTGGTGCCGGTTGTGGCGGTAAGAAAGCTTGGGTGGTGGACAGTGCCGCTACCATTGGTAACCCAAGGTAGAGGAATGGCACTCCGGCCTCTAGGGCAATCGAGAACACGATCGGTGTTAAGAGCACTAACCCAACTTCAAAGAACATCGACATCCCGATGATAAAGGATGCCACAACAATCGCTAACTGAAGCCGTTTCTTTCCAAATACGCGAATCAGCGTTTGGGAAATGCGGTACGACCCACCCGCTTCAGACACTAACCGGCCGATCATGGCACCAAAACCAAAGACGATGGCTAATTCTCCCATAGAATTACCGATCCCTTTAGTGATGGTTCCCGCAATATCGCTTGGGTTCATACCCAACCCTAAGGCAACTAGAACGGCGGTCAAAATTAAGGAAATAAACGTGTTTAACTTCACACGAATAATCAGGAATAACAACAATGCAATCCCTAAAAACAGCACTATAAATTGCAAGACAACTTCCTCGTTTCTCTCTCATATACTTGTTATATGCAAAAAAGCACAACAAAAGAATTGTAGGCAACTTAAAGGTGAACTGCAAGCGTTTTTGAAAATAATTTTCATGAAAGCGGATTACAGTGATAATTTATTTCAATTTCTCATTTCTAGCTATCTTGAATTTCTCATAAATTTAACATTATAAACCTATTGTCGGATATAAGTCGTCGTTCTTTGAATCACGTCGGCCCCTGCTTATAATGTGCGTAATTAACGAGAAAGGAATGATCATCATGACAAGTTACGCACCAAGAGATCCCCAAACTGACCGTTTATTAGCACCCGGCAATAGTGTTTTTGTGATTATTGATTATCAACCAACGCAGATTCAATCCATTGAATCAATGAACCGCCACCAGCTCGTCCAAAATATTGTGGCAACCACCAAACTGATGCAGGCTTATCATGTGCCGATCATTCTTTCAACGGTAAACGTTGCAACTGGTCGCAACAAAGATACCATTGATGACTTAAAGGCCGTTTTAGGTGATACGCCATCGTATGACCGCACCACGATCAATGCCTGGGAAGATCAGGAATTTAATGAAGCAGTCACGTCAACTAACCGTCATAACATTATCATAGCAGCGTTATGGACGGAAGCGTGCCTGACCTTCCCCGCCATTGACGCCATGGCTGAGGGCTACGACGTTTATCCGGTGGTTGATGCCGTTGGCGGCACCAGTCTCGATGCCCACGAAGCAGCGTTACGCCGGGTAGAACAGGCCGGCGCCCACCCCACTTCTTATGCCCAGTTAGCTTGTGAGCTGCAACGCGACTGGAACCGAACGGACACTGTTCCTGCTTTCTTAGAGGGAATGTTTGAAACGGGCAAATTTTTAGAATTATAGAAGCTGACTGAATAAGATATAAACAAGGCCTACTCCGCTTAATCGGAATAGGCCTTGTTTATATCTTATTCTTTATCTTTGACCAGATTGGGCAATCAACTGTGCCACATAATCGCCAAATTCACTGGTACTCAGCACTGTTGCGGCTGCTGTTTTAGCAAAATCAACAGTCACATGATGCGATTGAATGGCCTGCTTGATGCCGCTTCGGATCAACTGGGCAACTTCGGTCCAACCCAGATAATCAAACATCATGGCACCGGATAGAATAATCGAAGTCGGATTCAATTTATTTTGACCGGCAAATTGCGGTGCGGTTCCGTGCGTCGCTTCAAAAATCGCGTGACCCGTTTGATAGTTAATGTTGCCACCAGGCGCAATCCCAATACCGCCAACCTGGGCGGCTAAGGCATCCGAAATGTAATCACCGTTTAGGTTCATGGTCGCGACCACTTCAAAATGCTCTGGGTAGAGTAAGGACTGCTGGAAGAAGTTATCGGTGATCACATCATTCACGACCAACTTTTGCGCATCACGGGCGGCTTGATAGGCCTGATCAGCTGCTTGAGCACCCTGATCGGCTTTAATTTGATCGTATTGATTCCACGTAAAGACTTGATCACCATACTTTTCAGCCGCTTCATAGCCCCATCTTTTAAAGTTACCCTCAGTCTTTTTCATAATATTGCCCTTATGAACCAACGTTAAGGTGTGCCGGTTGTTAGCAAGCGCGTAATCGATGGCCGCCTTGACCAGCCGGGTCGAACCCTGTTTTGAAATGGGTTTAATGCCAAAAGCGGACGTATCGGGGAAGCGGACCTTACTGATTTTATCCTGTTTAGTCAGTAAGTCTTTCCAGGCTTCAGCATCCGCCGTGCCAACGTCGCTTTCAATTCCAGCGTAAATGTCTTCCGTATTCTCTCGGAAAACGTCAATATTCACGTTTTCGGGATGGACGACTGGCGATGGCGTTCCTGGATAATACGTTACCGGTCGAAAGCAGGCATACAAATCCAATTTCTGACGCAGGGTCACGTTAATGGACCGGTGGCCAACGCCAATGGGAGTCGTCAGCGGGCCCTTAATGCCAACTAGGTATTCACGCAGCGTTGACAGCGTCTTATCCGGCAGCCATTGGCCAGTTTCTTGATAAGCCTTCTCACCAGCTAATAATGGCAACCAGTTAATTTTCTTTTGACCAGCGTAGGCTTTCTTGACCGCTGCATCAAAGACCGTTTGAGCTGCTCCCCAAATTTCAGGGCCAATACCGTCCCCCTTAATAAAGGGAATGGTTGGCTTATCCGGCACTTGAAGCTGGCCGTTATTCATGGTTATTTTTTCTTCAGTCACTTAAAATTTCCTCCTTATCGGCTCGGGTAATGCCGGTTAGTCTCACCCACGTACTCCGACGATGGCCTGATCAGGCAGCCCTCAGCTTGCTGTTCAACAATGTGTGCCAGCCAACCTGCTGTGCGACAGGCCGCAAACATCATGGTGAACGTTTGCTTGTCAAGGTCAAAGCAGTGATAGATCAACGCGGTATAGTAATCCACATTAGGATGCAGATGGGTCGCTTTAAACATATAATCTTTAATTTGCTCTTGCAACACAAAGTACGAATCATTATCCGTTTCGTGCGCAATTTTGCGGGCGACTTCCCTCAGGATAACGGCTCTTGGATCACCATTTTTATAGATACGGTGACCAAAACCCATGATCTTGTGTCCACTAGCCATCTGGTCTTTGACGTATTGCACGGGATCCTGACCCGTGTCACGGATGGTTTCCAGCATTTTAAAGACCCGTTCATTAGCACCGCCGTGAAGCGGTCCCTTTAAGGCACAGACCGCTGCGGTCAAGCACGAATAGTAATCGGCTTGAGTCGACGCCACCACTCGGGCAGTAAACGTCGACGCATTAAATTCATGATCGGCGTGCAGCACCATGACGGTGTTAAACATGGCGACCCGTTCTGGAGTTGGCCGCTGCCCGGAAAACAGGTAGATAAAGTTTTCAACTACGCCCCAGCCCTTTTGCGCGTGTTTAATGGGCTGACCGTCCCGAATACGAATAATTGCCGCAATGGCCGTTAACAGCTTCGCCAATATCCGTGGCGGATCATCTCGCTTAACATCGTTAGTCGTGCCAAGAAGCGACACCGTCGTCCTTAAAATACTCATTGGATGCTGCGGCTCATAGGTGATCCTGGTGATCAATTGAACGGTTTTTTCTGGTAATACCATTTCTGAAACCAGCCGTTTTCTAAATTCACTTAATTCATCGGCACTTGGAAGCCGCGTGTGCCACAACAGGAACACCACTTCTTCAAACGGGGCATCCTTTAATTCCTTAATAGGATATCCTGCGTACGTTAATACCGCATTCTTCGTTGAACTGACCTTGGTCTGATCAACCACAACTCCAGCTAATCCCTTTGGTAATTCCATTTTGTCACCTCTGACGTTAAACCCTATTGATTCTCTTTAGCAGCTACCTTATTGGCAACGATCATTGGCATAATGCCGCCGTTTCTGTAATACTTCCAATCAACGGGGGTATCAAAGCGCACGATCGCATCAAATTTAGTTTGCTGATCCGCCTTCTGTGCCATTACGTGTGCGACTTGACCGTCCAGTTCAATTGAGAATGTTTCGGTCCCGTCTAACCCTAACGACTCGGCAGTTTGTCCCGGCTGATATTGAAGCGGCACAACGCCCATCATGGCTAGATTAGCCCGGTGAATTCGTTCAAAGCTTTCAGCGATGATGGCTTTGACACCTAAGAGTTTGACACCCTTAGCAGCCCAATCACGAGAAGAACCCATGCCGTAATCCTTACCGGCCAAGACGACTAATCCGGTATGATCAGTCTGATACTGCTGCGCGGCTTCAAAAATGGTCGTTTCTTTATTAGTTGGTAAGTACCGGGTAAAACCACCGGTCTTATCAGGCGTTAACTGATTCTTTAACCGAATATTTGCCAGTGTACCGCGCATCATGACTTCGTGATTACCGCGACGGGAACCATACGAATTAAAGTCCTTCGTTGCAATCCCTTTGGACTTCAAATAACGGCCAGCTGGCGTTTCCGCGCCAATAAAACCGGCTGGCGAAATGTGATCCGTAGTGATGGAATCACCTAACTTAGCCAGTACGCGTAGACCGGATAACTGCTTGCTGCCGGCTGCACCATCAAAGAATGGCGGTGCCGCGATGTACGTTGAGCGAACGTCCCACTGATAAGTTGCTGATTGCGGTGCTGGCAGTTCATCCCAGGTCATGTTTTGGCTCAAAATGGACTGGTAGTTCTTTTGAAATTCTTTGGGCTTTAGATACTGCTGTTCAAGCTGTGCGACTTCACTATCTTTTGGCCACAGATCCTTTAAGTAAACTGGCGTACCCGATTTAGAGGTTCCCACCGGCTGAGTTGTCAGGTCAATATCACAAGTCCCAGCTAACGCGTAGATCACAACGAGTGGCGGTGAAGCTAAGTAGGTATCCTTGACCAGTGGATTAACCCGGCCCGCAAAATTACGGTTAGCACTTTCAACTGCCGCAATTGGATAAGGATGCTCAGTGAGCCTAGTTTGCAGGTCTTCTTTTAACTGACCTGAATTACCAATACAAGTCATACAGCCATACCCAACCAGGTTAAAACCAAGTTGATCCAAATAGGGTTGCAGCCCCGCCGCTTCCAAATACTGGGTCACGACTCGAGAACCTGGCGCTAACGATGTTTTCACATAATCGGGCACTTTTAAACCTAACTCAACGGCCCTTTTAGCAACTAATCCAGCTGCCAAAAGAACTTTCGGGTTAGAGGTATTCGTACAGCTGGTAATGGCTGCGATACCGATGGAGCCGACCCGAATCTTGAATTTCTGACCGTTAACTGTCACTGGATAATCAGGCAGCTGACGCCGGTCATCAAATTGTTTGGGCATGTCTTTTAGCGCAACCGTATCCTGTGGCCGGTTGGGTCCAGCTAAGCTGCTTTGAACACTGGCCAAATCAAGTGAGACGGTTTCACTGTATTGCGGAATGGCCTTTTCGTCATAGAACAGGCTATTCGTTTTTGCATAATTTTCCACTAGATCAATTTGATCAGCCGACCGGTTCGTTAATTTTAAATAGTCGATAGTTTGCTGATCGATCGGGAAGAACCCACACGTAGCACCGTATTCAGGGGCCATATTGCCAATAGTGGCCCGGTAAGCAAGTGGCAGGCTTTGCGCGCCTTCACCGTAAAATTCAACGAACTTTCCAACCACGTTATGTTCACGCAGCAGGTGGGTCAACGTCAGTGCCAGGTCGGTGGCTGTAATGCCCTCGCCTAACCTACCCGTCAACTTAACGCCCACTACTTTAGGCATCGGCATATACGTGGGTTCGCCCAGCATACTGGACTCTGCTTCAATGCCGCCGACACCCCAGCCGAGAACCCCCAGGCCGTTGATCATCGTGGTGTGCGAATCAGTTCCAACTAACGTATCTGGGAAGGCTTCGTAACTGCCATCCGCCAATTGCTTGGGGTGGATAACGTCAGCCAGATACTCCAAATTAACTTGGTGAATGATCCCCGTGTCAGGTGGAATGACCGTCAGATTTTTAAAGCTGTTTTGCGCCCATTTTAAAAAGGTATATCGCTCACGGTTGCGTTTGAATTCTTGCTGGATATTGTAAGCAAAGGCCTGCTTATTGCCAGCGTGATCAACTTGAACGGAGTGATCAATGACTAAGTGAACCGGGATTTCCGGATTGATTGAATTCACATCGCCGCCCCGTTTAGCCACCACATCACGCATCGCTGCCAGATCAACTAACGCTGGAACACCCGTTAGGTCCTGCAAAATGACCCGTTCCGGTTGATGCGCAATATTTTGATCATGATGCTGATCCCAATCATTGAACGCGGAAGGAACCCGCCCTTGATCAGGTTTCTGATCTGCACGGCGCAACGCTTCTTCCAGTAAAATCCGAATGGTGTAAGGAAGCTTGTCAACCGTCTGTCCATGATCCTTCAAATACGCGTCAATACTGTAAAACCGGTATGAACCGCCCTTTAAATTGAGTTGTTGCCGGTATGATTTATTCATAAAACCCACCGCCTTTGTATGTGCCAGAAGCCACTAATACTTTAATTAGAAAGTCGAACAATCTTAACCTTTAAAATTAAATCGTTAATAATTTCACTTTGTTCTAATGATATTCTCATTTACGTTTAATCTAGCTGTAATCAGTTATTTTGTCAAGACTTTCTTGAATATTTATTTACACTAACGACTAAAAATTTACAGACACTTGACCGTTTAATCCGTTTAATTTCAACTAAAAAAGCCACTGGATCAATAATCGATCCAGTGGCCTCATCTTTTTATTCTGTTATTTAGACGCTAATTGACAGTTTGGGTGTTACTCGGTTCATTTTCGCTGTCAACCAGCTCGACCTTGATTCCCTTTTTAACTAACTTTGCCCGCCCGGTCGTTACAAACCGATCGCGGATACTGGTTTTGGTATACTTGGTCACTCGAGCCAGCAATCGTTGCATGATCTTCAGCGCATCTTTACTCGTGGTCATCCCCGTTGCCAGTTGCTTTTCTTTAAGGGCGTTATACTTAAGGGTTTCGAACTTTAATTTATTCTTGACGATTCTCATTCTGGAGAAATCATAGATGCCATTTTGCTTCAGAATGAAGTGGTACAATTCCCGCTTGGTACGTTGAAAACCTTCAAACTTATCGCCCTTATAGATAAACACGTACTCGCTTTTACCAGCTTTGGTTTTGAGCACATCACCGTCATGCAGCGTAAAATTACGCAGCGCTTCGTAAGAGCCCGTTGACAGATTAATTTGGCCTTCGTAAAAATCAGCCGAAAATCCAGAACCCACATCAAAATCAACGGAAACACTCGTTGCCTCGTGCTTATCATGAGCCACAAAGATTTCACTATCATCATATGGCGCCCTGAAGGTACCGTCTAAATCGATGTTTTGAACATCATTTAACCGCTTAGCTAACGTTGCTTCAGACGGTTCATTTGGATCAACAATTTTTGCAAACTTATAACCCTTTCGATGCTTAATAATTGGGATCGTTAACGTTTCAACATTACTTGTCATAGCTCATCCTTCTTAAAATGTCATGGTTGTTAGTTGCTTTAATTTAACTAAAGGTCTCCTCATTAAGCCTAACACAGCGTTACCATAATTAACATTCTTTCAGCATTAATTTCGGTCCTTCGTCTGACGGGTGCGAAAGGCTAAGAACGCCCACGCAACCGCACCGAAGAAGACTGGCCCAATGATGGTCCAAAAAGCCGTATAGTAATCGTGCGTCATGATTGGATAGGCCGCGGTGAAAATGATGCCACCACTAATCACGATCAGAACCACTGCCACGATCAAGTTAGTCCAGCCACGGTTGGTATAAATTTCAAACGGCCGTTCCAGGTCGTGACGCCGCTTAAAGAACGGAAAGGCCCCAATCAGGAAAATGTACGGAAACGAGGTGGAAACGTTCCCCATATCGGTTAGAATCGTGTAAAACTTAGCTGCTGTACTGCCACCGAATGCCACTAAGAAGATCATGACAGCGACGATGATTGCTTGGATCCACATTGCGTAGGCCGGCATGTGATGCTTGTTTAAAGTCGTCATCTTCTTTGGCCAAAACTTTGGGTTGGAACCCATAATAAAGGATTTCAACGGTGAATAAACCAGGACAAAGAAGGAACCTAAGTAAGCAATAAACATACTTAATCCCGCAAACCGGGCAAACAAGGTTCCCAGTATAGTAGCGGTAGCTGTCGACAGATTCAAGCTCTGCCCCAAAACGACCCCGAGGTTATTCATCAAAACATAGGTGATATTTCCGAGGTTCACCTGATTGCCGCCCAAAACGTGCTGCCAGTTCGTGCTGATCCCCCACAGGAAAATCGATGATGAATAAGCAATGGTGATCACAACGGTGGCAATAATCAACCCTCGCGGAAAAGTCTTCTCGGGCTGATCCATACTGTCGGTCACACCGCCTAAAGACTCGGCCCCAGCGTAAGCAAACACCGCGTAGACCACAAAGGAAACAAAAGCAATTGGCGATTGAAACTGACTGTTAGGTGAATTAACGAAGCTGCTTAACCCGTGAATCGGTTCAGCTAAATGACCGCCATTTGCGAACAGTACCACAAAGCTGGCCAGCACAAAAATCACCGTCAGCAAACTCACAAAAACGCCGCCCACCGATGAGATCTTCGCTATCGCATCGATCCCATGCACGTCACACCACGTTACAGCTAGGATCCACAAAATACCTAGAAGCCCAATTAGCTGGGTCGACCCCAGACCGAACAGCTGCCACTGCGGTGTGCTGTCGTGACCGGAAATCAGCGTGGCTAACGGAATCCAGACCTTTGACGCCGTCGATACCATCCAAATAATCCAAGACGATAACCAAATAAAGGTCCCGATAAAAGCCCACCGTTCACCAATCGATCCGGCCATCCAGGAATAAATGCCACCGTGAGCGTCCTTAAAAGCGGCCCCGTATTCAGCGAACATTAATGAACTGGGTAATAGGAATAATAAAGCTGCTAAAATATACCAGATAATACTGGCATACCCCATCTGGTCATACGCGATGGTCGTATTTGCAAACCCATAGATCGTCGTAAACGTCATTAAGACCAGATTAACCAACGTAATACTTTTCTTTTTTGCCATAAAAATAACCTCATCCAATCTCAAATAATTGCAATAATTATATATGTCACTATTAATTTTAATTGTTACTGTATAAGTACTCAATGACTATGAAAGATAATTAATAATCTCATTCTTACATTATTCTTTTAGATAATGTATTTCAGGATATTTTTAATGAGCAGCTTCTTAGCTTATAAATGTATATTTATTTGAATATTTGTAATATTCCATTGGATTACGATGAGATAAACATTAAAATTAGATTTGACATCTCACATTGAAGTGTTATTATGATGTCAATTCGATAAGCAAATGCGTTGACGAGGACAGCGTTGGTACACCATAAGCGAGTTCGGTTTGGTGTAAGCGGACAATTTGTACCAGCCAATCACCTCGAAGCACTGCTGATAAACGGTAACTAGTAATCAGTGGCGGAGTCAATCTCCGATATCAACATGGATCTGTGTTTGCAGATTGTAAGTGCTGCTTGGTGACAAACAGCAAACATAAAGGTGGTAACGCACACGTGCCCTTTAAGTCAGAGATGGCTTAAAGGGTATTTTTGCTTTCAAATTACAATACTTATTTAAAGGGGTAATACATATGAAATTCACAGTTGTTGGAACAGGTGCAATGGGTTTGCGGTATGGTGTTTTGCTACAGGATGCTGGTAATGAAGTTGACTTTGTTGATGGCTGGAAACCCCAAGTCGAAACCATCCGTAAACAGGGTGGCGTTAAGGTTTCTCGGGATCATGAAGATACCCATCTGGTACCCGTTAACGTTTATTACCCAGAAGAATACGATGGCAACCCCGACTGCTATATCTTTTTCCTGAAGCAAATGCAGTTGTCCGATATGCTGAAACGTTGCGCCCACTTCTTTAAACCTAACCAATACGCCTTTACCTGCATGAACGGGATGGGCCACATCGAAAAATTGTTGAAGTACTTCAAACCAGAAAAGCTGGTCGCAGGAACCGCCTTGGTTGCCACTGTTTTGAACGGCCCTGGCGACGTTGACTTCATCGGTAAGCGTGGCGCCGGTTCAATGAACCTCGCTAACTACACTGAAAAGCCAGATGACTTCACCCACAAGCTGGTTGAACAGCTTAAAAAAGCCCAGTTTAATCCTAATCTCACCAGAAACTTCCGCGGCACACTGATGGCCAAAGTCGTCTTCAACTCAGTTGTTAACACCCTTTGCACCATGTTTGAAGTCACCATGGGTGAATACGCCGACTATGAAGGCGCTGATGAAATGAGCCGCCAGCTGATCGACGAAGCCTACGACGTCTGCGAACGCGATGGCGTCAAGATGCTCAATACCCGTGAAGAAGAACTGGAAAGTGTCAATTACGTGTCTAAAGTCGCTAACCCACTCCACTACCCTTCAATGTATCAGGATATGCATAACTACCGGCCAACCGAAGTTGATTACATCAACGGCTACCTGGTTAAGCTAGGTAAGAAACATGACTACTTTGCTAAGACCCATTCCTTCTTGACCCATGAAGTCCATTTGGCAGAACGCAATAAGCAACGTGAACTGAAGCGGATGCGTGAAGAAGAAACCGCACCAGAAACGGTGGTTGAACATCAGCAAGTTGCTGGCAGATAGTGTTTTAATTTCAAAAAAGCAATGAATCACATCTCGTGCGATTCATTGCTTTTTTGCGTCCAACTTGAATTGTCATTTCCAACCCCCAACCTCAGCCATTTCGTGTTATTCTGTTAGGTAAATCATGTCATTTCCTAATCCCAAGGAGGTCATAATATGCAACTGACTAAATTACTGCACGTTCAAAAACCCATCATTCAAGGTGCCATGGCGCAAATCTCACGGCCAGAGTTGGTGATTGCCGTTAGTAATGCCGGTGGTTTAGGTGTTTTAACCACTACTGGATCCACGCCAGAATCGCTGCAAGCAGATTTAAAGACTATTCGAGCCGCAACTAAGCAACCATTTGGGGTTAATTTGATGCTGCAGCAAACTAACATTGACAGTCTGTTACCCGTCCTATTGGCTGACCCGGTTCCAGTTGTCTTCACCAGCGCCGGTAACCCTGCGCCATTCCTGCAGAGCTTAATCAATGCCGGTACCAAGGTGATTTCAGTCATTCCTAACGTTAAGATTGCCAAGAAAATGGCTGCCCTGGGCGCATCCGCAGTGGTTGCTGAAGGCGCGGAATCTGGCGGCCATATCGGCACCGAAAACACCATGGTATTGGTGCCGCAAGTCGCATCCGCGGTGGACATCCCCGTAATTGCTGCTGGTGGTATTGGCACCAGTGCGGGCGTAAAAGCGGCCTTCGCGTTAGGTGCCGCTGGTGTCCAAGTTGGCACCGCATTTTTAGTTGCCAAAGAGACCCCCATTGACCCGATTTATAAACAACTGGTGATTAAAGCCGACGATAATGGTACAGTAGTTACCGGAACTGGTGGTGATCGCGTTCGTAGTTTGAAGACACCGTTAACGACCAAATTGCTGGTTACCACTGACTCAGCAACGTTCAGTCAGTTATCCAGCGGTTCTTTGCTGCGTGCAATTCATGGCGATGTGGATCATGGCAGCTTCATGGCTGGTGAAATCGCCGGTGCCATGACCAAGATCCGCCCAGCTAAGGAAATCATTGATGATTTAAACCAAGGCGTTCCCACAATAATAGAAGACTGATTTTAAGAAGGAGTTTTTTCATGATCAAACAAATTAACCACGACCAAGGTTTTCTTTCCCAAAAAGCCACTCGAGCAACCCAGGCGGATGCCGCTGCTGTAACCGACCTCGTGGATACCCTTAAAGCTAACACTAGTCGCGCCGTTGGCTTAGCGGCTAACATGATTGGCGTTAAAAAGCGCATTATTGCGATTCAGCTTGGCATGTTATCCATTCCCATGGTCAACCCAGAAATCACTAAAAAAAGCGGTCCTTACGAAGCTACTGAAGGCTGTCTCTCGTTGGAAGGTCAGCGAACAACGACCCGTTATAAGACGATTGAAGTCACGTATCAGGATCAGAACTTTAAATCACACACCCAGACGTTTAATGATTTTACCGCTGAAATTATTCAGCATGAAGTGGATCATACGAATGGGATTTTGATTTAACTGAAAAAAGAGCACCAGGAAAATCGTTTGTGATTTTCCTGGTGCTCTTTTCTTTTACATTGACTAAACGTGTTCAGAAAACCTGCCCCCGGCCACATAACGCAACTAATTTCAAAATGCAAAGCCGGAATTTTCCTGGCGCTTTGCTTTTACGTAGCCGAAACGTGTTCAGAAAGCCTGCCCCCGGCCATATAACGCAACTAATTTCAAAATGCAAAGCCGGAATTTTCCTGGTGCTTTGCTTTTACGTAGCCGAAACGTGTTCAGAAAGCCTGCCCCCGGCCATATAACGCCACCAATCCCAAAATTCAAAACCGGAATTTTCCGATTGGTGGCGTTATATTCTGGGGGCAACCCGGCTTTCTTCACACTCTAGTTTATTTTCCTCTTCGGATTCAACAGCTGCATTGGATCAAACAGCGACTTGATCTGATGCTGAATCTGATCAACATCTTCACCCAATTCTTCGTTGTTCCACTGATTCTTCATGGTACCAACGGCGTGTTCGCCCGAAATCGTGCCGCCCAGTTTCAACGTTTCATGGAACATTAATTGCAGCGCTTCAACAACGTCTTGCGGCGCCTCTTTTTGTTCCTTTGGCCAAACAATCGTCGGGTGCACGTTACCATCACCAGCATGACCAGCTACGTAGATCTTCAGGTGCTTTTGAACACCCACTTGGTGAATATAATCCATCATCGTCGCCAGCTTGGACAATGGCATTGCCATATCTTCCATAATATGATTCTGACCAGCAAATATAGCTGGCAGCATATCACGACGCAACTTCTCTAAATCAGCCTGTTCTTTTGAATCAGTTGTAACGGTGACATTAACTGCCCCGTACTGATTCATCAGTTCTTTCAGCTTATCGACTACTTCTGGAATACTGTTGTCGACTTTGAAGATCAGCATCGCACCACTATTACTGCTGTAATGCGTCCCTTCGTATTTATCCAGTGCCTCAATTGTGGCGTTATCCAAGGCTTCCAGCATCGTTGGGTAAACTCCAGAAATGCGAATTTCAGCAACGGCTTCAGCTAACTTAGTCATGTCGTCAAAGAACGCGATCCCCATCGTTGGCGTGCCAATCGGAATCGGCATTAATTTCACTGTTACTTCAGTCACAACGCCCAACGTACCTTCAGAACCAATAAATAACTGGGTCAGATTATAACCAAAGGCTTGCTTCAACGTCCGGCCGCCGACTTTGATCTCACGACCATCCGCCAAGACGACCTTTAATCCCAGCACGTTATCTTTCGTCGCACCGTACTTCACGGTACTCATCCCACCAGCGTTAGTGGCAACGTTGCCGCCAATGCCAGAGATTGGCTTGGAACCTGGATCCGGTGCATAAAACATCCCCTGTTCACGGGCCGCCTTATCCAGATCACCGTTGATCACACCCGGTTCGACAACGGCCAATGAATCGGCCCGGCTGATTTCTTTAATGTGGTTCATCTGCTTGGTCGACAGCACAAAGCTGCCCGCCACGCCGTCAGCACCAACCACCGTACTGGTAAATTGATTTTGCGGGACCACCGGCACGTGGAATTTGCGGGCGGCCTTCATAACCCCCTGGATATCCCTAGTGGACTTCACTTCAATGTAAGCTAATGCTAAGCCACTCTCATCACTGGTCATCTTGGAGCTGAAGGATTGCTTCTTCAGGGTCTCAGGATCAGTAAACACGTTACCATCAGTGACTTGCTGCTTTAAAAATTCAATGATCTGTTCATTACTAAAAGCACTAAAAACTGTCAATAACATCAAATCCTTTCTAAACGAATACTTCAAAATTTAGTATAGTGCAATCGTTATGCAGTTGATATTAATTACACCTATTATTTGTACTGTTATCGATAAGATGTTTTAAGTTTTATTAATGAAAATTTATTTGAACTTCAAAAGATAACGTTTATACTTTATCCTTAAGTCTACGTGTGTTATAACTGTCTTTCTAAAAGCTATTCGTTTTACTAATCTGATTAACATTAAGGAGTCATATATGCAAAATCAAAACCCGAAACACTCGGCGCCAAAACAACATTCAAAATTACGACGGGGCATCGTCTGGACGATAGTCGCACTGGTGGCTGTCATAGGCATTGGGGGCGCCTATGCCATCTATCAAACCAAAGCCAACATTGACCAAACCTACTCTGCCGCTCACGGTGCCAATCGTGCGAAGGTTTCGAATTCTAAGCCCGTCAGCATTTTACTGATGGGAACGGATACTGGTGCTTTAGGCCGGACTGATAAGGGCCGGACCGACACGATCATGGTGGTCACCATCAATCCGAAAACCAAAAAAGCCACCATGGTCAGCATTCCTCGTGACACGCTAGTGAAAATTGCCGGTACTAATGACACTGAAAAGATTAACGCTGCCTATACAGTGGGCGGTGCTTCAACGTCCATGAAGACGGTTGAAAAACTGGTGGACGTCCCGATGAACTACTACGTTTTGATCAATATGGGCGGTCTGGAAAAAGTGGTCAACGCAATCGGCGGCATCGAAGTTAACGTACCCTTCTCATGGACCGATTCGCACACTCACATGTCCTTTAAGAAGGGTAAGGCGCATTTGAACGGTAAACAGGCCCTGGCCTTTGCCCGGATGCGTTATGAAGATCCTAACGGTGATTACGGTCGCCAAAAGCGCCAGCAACAAGTCATCCAGCAAGTCGTTAAAAAAGTGACTAAATCTGGTAACGTCGCCATGTACCAAAAGTTACTCAACTTGCTGTCCAGCAACATGAAAACCAACTTATCCTTTAACGATATGATCAGTTTGGCCGAACATGATAAAGATTCTGTCAAGCACGTGAAAAAATCAAGCTTACAGGGTGTCGGTGCCTACATTGACGATGCCGCTTACCAAGTGCCCGCTACCAAGACGCTTCAGAACACTTCTGACCTCTTGCGGGCTTCTCTTGGTAAACCTAAGGAACCATTAAACAACTTCAACGTACAGCAAAATAAGCTCAACACGAAGAACGGCTTCGACTGGGATTCCGGTAACAATCCGGTTTATACGGTTTACGATAATAATGCCGCTTCGGATAACGCCAATGCTACCCAGACCAATAATTAATGAACAGCCCAAAATGGCTTACTCGGTGATCTTTCAAGATTACCGAGTAAGCCATTTTTAGTTGAATTTAATTTTTACGTAACTGACTGTGCCAGACACCGTACGCAGCGTAAATAATGACACCGATAGCAAACCAAATACCTGAAACGACCCAGGTTTCTAATGGCAGCTGAAGTAGCATCCAGATGCATAGCCCAGCAGAAATGATCGGTAGATAGGGATAGAATGGCACTTTAAAGCCCGTATTGGCAATGTCTTTGCGTTTCCGTAATGGCAGTACACCTAACGACATCATGGTGAAGGCGATCAAGGTCCCAATGTTGACCAGCTGAGTGAGCCGGTCTAATGAAACCAAGCCACCCATAATGGCAATCACAATGGTGACCGCCAGTAACCCGTGACTAGGAACTTGGTGCTTCATGCTGATTTTTCCTAAGCTTTTAGGTAATAGACCATCCCGGCCAATGGAATAGATCAGCCGTGATGAACTGTAGATCATCGAAAGCATCATCGTAAACATTCCGGCTAAAGCCCCAATTGAAACCACGCCAGCGACCCAGTTTTGGTTCACAATTTGCAGCGCGAAGGAAACTGGTGCGGCCACGTTTAATTTCGTGTAAGACACCATCCCGGTCAAGACAGCGGCAACTGCCATGTAGAGAACCGTACAGATGATCAGCGTCCCCAGAATACCGATTGGCATGTTACGCCGCGGATTCTTCACTTCAGCTGCGGAAGCTGAAACACAGTCAAACCCGAGATAGGCGTAGAACACCAATGAAGCGCCCCGCATAATACCATGCGCACCATATGGCGCAAATGGGTGCCAGTTGCTAGGCTTAACGTAGAAAATACCAACAACCACGAATAATAGAATAATGAAAATTTTAGCCACCACAATAATGTTATTGATCCGGGTAGTCGTCTTGACCCCCTGTGTCAGCAGTAAACTAATAGCCAGCACGATCAGAATTGCAAATAAGTTGAAATAAGTGCCGTGAGCCGGATCAAAGCTGCCCGTAATCGCCTTAGGCACTGTAATGCCAACACCCTTTAAAAATGACACTAGGTAAGCCGACCAGCCAGTAGAAACGGCCGCCACGGATAACATGTACTCGAGGACCAGCGCCCAGCCGATCACCCAGCCAATGAATTCACCGAACACAATGTTGCCGTATGAATAGGCACTGCCGGCAACGGGTAACGCGGATGAAAACTCCGCGTAACACATGGCAGCGGTGGCACAGACCAAGGCTGCCAAAACAAATGATAGGACGATTCCAGGACCGCTGTATAAAGCAGCGACCGTGCCGGGAAGAATAAAGATCCCGGTTCCAATCACCGTTCCAACCCCTAATAATAGCAAATCCTTAGCATCCATCGACTTTTCTAATAAACTATCCTTATCTAAATACCGGTCGAGCGACTCTTTTTTAGTTAACCGCCCGAATATGCGAGAGACCGTTGTGTTCTGCATAACTTCTTCCTCCTCATAATTTCCACTAATCTGTGAACACCAACGATCAGACCAACAAAAAACACCAGGGACCACGTTGTCCGCTGGTGTTTTTAACCAGTCAGGCAGCCCAAGCGTTTCGCCTAGCCGTCTGACCGTAAGTGTAAGTGCCATGCTAATAGCAACTTCTCTAACTTACTGGTTGATAGCCAGGCTCGTTAAAGAAGAAGAAAAATCGCTGCTGTGTTACTTGATCACGATTCATTAGCATATTGTGGCACTCCCTTCGTTGTGTATGAGAGTATTTTAACAATTGAATGAGAAAAAAGCAAGCTGCAAAAATTACTGTGCCGTTTCAACGAATTTATTCATTAATAAAATGTTGGCAACTGATTCCAGCACGGCCACTAACACGATGGCACCTAGGCTGGCAAAAGCTGTTCCCCAGCCCACTGAGAGCCCACTCATCACCATGCCGTAGATGTGAAAGACGCCGACAGCAGTTCGAATAATCGCTAAACTGACGACAATGTATAAGATCCCGCGAATCAGCCGTTGACGACCGATGGGCAGAAACGCGCCAATACTTAGAATGATCAAATGGATCAATGAAATCGTGGTCCAAACCATCACGATTGAAGTCACAAAGATCAGCAGTGCCATCACCACGATTCCAATGACTTTCATTGTACTGAGACCGCCATCTGAAGACATAAAATAATTACTCCAGTTACCACTTGCAAACGCGACAATTGCGTTGATCACAGCCTGGACGACCCCAAAATACAGCATGGCAAGAACCGTTGCGCTTAAACTGCTCAGATAGATTTTAGTATCACTAGCTGGAATCAGTCGAATAGCATCACTCTGATAAACGCTTTCGTTATACATCGCCATTCGGATAACAACAATCAAGAAAGCTAAGGAGCTCCAAAAGCCAATGGCGGACATGAATCCAGAACCAATATTAGCCACCCCGTTTTGAATGGCCAGCATGACCCCATTGACTACAATAACAACCAGCATCAAAAGAATGATCCGGTTGATCGATTTAAATCTATCCCGCAATAAAGCGGGTACTAGTGCCGTAAACTTAGTCATTGATATCAGCCTCCCCATATAAACCTTCGTAATAATCTTCGATACTCTGACCGCTTTCTTCACGGATCTCATCGGCCGCCTTATGCACAGCGATCTTATCGTCCTTAATAATCACGATCTCGTCTAGAATTGGGGCAATTTCAGAAACGTAGTGGTCACTGATGATCATCAGTGAGTCGGCTGGTTTCCACTGAATAATACTATTAATGATCTTTTTGCGGCTCATACTGTCGATCCCGCTAAAGGGTTCATCGAGTAAGTAGATGCTGGTCTGTCGCGCGAGGGTTAGGCTGATCACTAATTTTTCCCGGGTCCCTTTTGATAAAGCTGATAAGCGCTGCGATTCATCCAGTTTTAAAAACGTCGCCATTTGCGTATATTTCTGTTCATCAAAATCAGGATAGACCTTGCTATAAAACCGTTTGACGTCACTGATTCTTTGGTTAGTTGCAATCCCACCTAACGGATCACTATAACTGATCAAACTTTTGCGGTTAGCCAAATTACTATCGCCGTTGATCGTGATCGTGCCACGAGCGTTCTTCGCAAGTCCAGCAATCAACCGCATTAAGGTCGTTTTCCCAGCCCCGTTTTCACCTAACAGACCAATAATTTTATTTCCTGATAGTGATAAAGACACATCCGTTAAAATTTTCTTGAGGTTCTTACGATAATTCAACTGCTCAATCTTCAATGTCGTTGCCATTTGAATCCCCCTGCCTTTCAATATATGCCGTTAGTTCAGCAACCATCTGCTCATCGCTAATATTCAGCCGGTGAAGCCGATCATAAAGTTGTTTTAAATAACTGGTCATTAGCTGCTGCTTCAGCTGTTCGACAATCTGCGCGTTATCAGTCACAAAGTTACCGCGGCCACGTCTTGAAATGATCACGCCTTCAGCAATCATCTCGCTCAAGGCCCGCTGCACCGTGTTCACGTTGACCGTCATGGACACTGCCAATTGCCGGATTGCAGGAAGCTTATCGCCAGGTGCTAATTGGCCAGCAATGATTTGATCATAGATAACCGTTTTGATCTGGTAATAAATAGGCACCTTGTCATCAAATTCCATTTTAGCTGTCCTCCTTAGTTAGTGTACTAGTTTCCTATTACACTATATCACTAATCCACAAAATTTCAATATCAGGGACTCAAATCAGACAAAAATAGTGATAAAAGTGCTTTTGTAATATAAATGTAACATTTAAATGACCAATAAAATTGGCATAAAAATTTTTTTGAAATATTCGCCATTAGACACCTAATTGATTAACCATAAGTTCCTGTAACTGTGTGTTGTCGGCAATTATAGCCTTTTCATGATAATCATCGAAAATCGATCAAACAATATTGATTAAAACCGTTAGTGACATTAACTATCGAAATTTTGGGTATAATTCGCGATTTGTTATGTCATCTTCACACTTTCTTCACATTTAGAGACTATATTATGACCATAGCCTAATATCTTAAAGGAAGATATTAAGTGAGCTTTTTCATTTTACTCCTCCAAAGTAAAATTTATATTTCCGTGAACCCCATCACGAAAATGCCTACTCCTATGAAGATCACCCTCCCCCGGGCGATCTTTTTTTTGCCCTTTTTTAGACAAAAATAAAAGATTCGCTTGGCTGTCTTCTTCAGACTAGTAAAGCGAATCTTTTATTTGACGCGATACACATCTTAGAGTAACTCGGACCCTCATCCATAACACACCCAACAGAGAGCGCACAGTCACCTGACCGTGCATTGACTATGTTTTATCAATGCGATTCAAGCAATATGAATTCCCTGGGTTCATACTGCTAATTACTCCACTGTGGCCTCCAACCACATTAGGACGGTACTGCTCACAAGGCGTCCAATACCTCGATCATAATCTCCACATCATGATCTCATGCTGATGGTTAGTGACCCATTCACCGAACCAATCATCACAACACAGTATCTGCAACATCTTAGCAAGCTTCTTCATTTTTCTCACTAGACCTATTAATTCACGAATCCCCCGGAACCAATAAATCGAAGATAAGAACAAAAAGACCCATTCATTCGGCCGGCTGATAAGCCTCCGAGAACGGGTCGTGTCCTAACCAACGTTAGAACTGAGCATTTAAATTAACTTTTTCGTTCTTAAGTATATATATAATCTATCACATAGCCTGGATAATATCAAGCCTTTTACAACATTATTATTATCTATAAGTTAATTAAGCAATCAAATTTACTTAATTGTAACCCTGCCTGACAAAGCTTGATTGACCAGCAGACTCGTTAGTAAAACGATAAACTAGCCGCAGCAAAGCCACTTGCCGCGCTCTTCTTAAACTAAAAAAGCAGCCACCCCATCAGGCAACTGCCTCAATCAATTCAATTGTCCATGATGATCATGCCGCTACTGAAATAAGTGGGTGTCATAATTGTTAAAACGTGAACAAGCTAATGTCGTTTAACCCAATCTTCGCCGATACTGTAAGGATGAAAACAGACTAAACTACATGTACGCTCAACCATTACGTGTTGGGGTACACCCGGATTTTTCAATTTTACTTCCTCCATAATCAAACCCATCTAAGCTAACAAAAAATTCATCATGTGCATTCAAACTATGCCAGATAACAACGTCTATTAACTTTCTTAGCCTAAAGATATCCCCCCTCACATCACCAGACTCACTTCAATCAGGTAAATTCCCCCTTACCTGAAGGTTTCATTGAACCCGTCTAGCTTATGGACAAATATAGCGACATTGATTGCCTGAGTCAAACATTTTTACCTGTATTCTTATAAAAAATGATAAGCGATGCAACTACGTGATTTTGTGTAACGATGCTATTCTGACGTATATCTTATACAGGCTTTTTTGAATATATTAAATATTTTTATAAAAAATAGCATTTTTATATGCTAAAAATGCCAAAAATTTATGTTAAGTTATTACTATAATTAGCTCAACCAGGAATCAAGCCAAAACCGCTTTTGCGTGATCACTTCTGCCGCCGTTTCACTAATAGCTTTAATCTGTTTAAGTCCTGGCTGCTGGCTTACTTTTTCTAATAACCTTGTTCGCTCCTGCTCGTCCGTAATCACCCATTTTAACGCATCCATCTGCACTAATATTTCAAATAGATTCAGTGCTGCCGTATCCAAGACACTCGCATTGAGCTTATCGATCAGCCACGACTTAGCGGCCGTGCGCGCTGAATCAGTGGGTTCATAGATTACATGCGGTTTGAGATTATTCTGAAAGATCACCCGCTGGACCTGTTTGGCTGCACGTAATTGCGAGCCAATGCCATCATAGGTTTGATTCGCAATGTCCCAGCTGGTAATTGGCGTTAACGCGCTTGCTAGCTGATCATCCTTTGCGAGACAATCGGTCAGCTCTTTAACAAAAATCGTGAGATAGTCCGGTAATTGGCGATTGTTATCAAATACCACTTTGTCGTCCTGTATCTGAATGACGTTATCCGCCACTAAATCTAAAAAGACGGCCAGCACAAAGTAGGACTGACTCGTAAATCGCGTTCGTAGCATCGGCTTTTTACCAATGCGTTCCGTTATGAGTAAATATTTTTCTGCAGTTGTTAGTGTCACTGAGCATCACCCCTTAAAAATAGCATACCACCTGATCGAATAACCGTGAAGCCGGCAATTTGACGAACCGTTATCCATGACGAAATTTGAATAATATGCCATAATATGGCTCAAAGACACCATATTTTAAATTTTTTCTTCCTATTATAAGTAAATATTCAAAAGGGGCTTTAAAATGACCGCAAAATATTCAACGCAACTGTTACCGCAATTAGCTAAACTGCCATTGCCGGATATTGATGCAACACTTTCACGACTCGAGAAATGGAGCCGTCCATTATTAGGTGATTTGCAACGCGCCAAATTTGCTGACCAAATCGCCGCCTTCAAAACTAACGATGCACCCGAACTGCAGGCGTTGCTCAAACAGCGCTGGGCCGAAACCAACGCGAACTGGGTGACGCCTATTTCGCGTCAGCACACGCTTAAAAACCGCCACCCGCTTCAAGAGACCTCTAACTTCGCGTTTACCGTGTTCTCAGCTAACCTACCAGATTTAGATCAAGTCACAATGGCTGCCAAACTGCTTCAAAATTTCGCTGATCAGTACCTGGCTTACGCGTCAGAGGAAGCGCCAGTTGAAACCGCGCCGGATGGCCAGCCGGTCGATATGAGTACTTACCAGCGACTCTTTCGAACACAGCGACAGCCAGGCCTTGACCAGGATACGTTGCAAAAGACCCGCAATACGTTGAAAAACGTCGAATCAACGGTCATTTATCACCAAACTGTCTATCAAGTTCGGCTGATCGACCACGCCGGGCGCGTTGCAACCCTGCACTCACTCACCGAAACATTGACGCAGATCATGGAAAATACCGCTGCTGATGCCTTCTTTATCGGCGCTTATACTGGTTTACCACGAATGACGCAGCACGGTTACAGCAGCATTTAGCAGCCAATCAGGCCAATCGCGAAAATTTACAGCGTATCAGTAACAGTTTGTTGGTGCTAACGCTGCAAGATTCCAATCAGCCACTGACTGCTCAGTCTGTCTTGCTAGGACCTCAAGACCGGATCTTCGATAAAACGACCCAGGTCATCATCAGCGCTGACGCCCACGTTGGGTTTGCCTTCGACCGCAGTCAAACTGATCCGTACCCGCTTTTAAAATTAACCACGGCCGTCGTAGAACACCTAAGTCAACCGGCCGACCAGTGGGACAGCAAGGGTAAACCACACTTTCAACAGCTTACTTGGCAGCTGGATCACTATACCAAAGAAGCGCTCAGTGAAGCTGCAAATAAAAACGCGGTAATTGCTAATCGTTTGGGCTTTGCATCCACCACGATTCAAGATTTAGGCAGTGAATCACTAAAAAAATTAAACATCGCTGCCGATGCCTTTAGCCAAGTTGGACTGGCACTCGCCGAATACCGTGCAACCGGTGGCTGGCGAAACATTTCAGAACCCGTTTCAATGCACCAATTTTATCAGGGGCGAACCACTAACATGGCTTCTGTCACGCTTGAAGCGCAGCGTTTTATCACCGCCTTTGCCGCTGGTCAACGGGATACAGCTGTTAAACAGCTATTTGATCAGGCCGTGGCCGCTCATAGTGACCGCATGGCTCTAACACACAATGGTCTTGGTATTGAGCACCACTTATTGGGGCTACAGGCCATGATGGCGCAAAATGGCGGTAACGCTGTCTTTCCCGATGCCGCTGCCTTCTTTCATTCAGCATTTTTGAACCAGTTAGTGACTGCCTTCTTTTCAACCACCAGTTTACCCTTTGAAATCATCGACAGCTTAGCAGCTGTGCCGACTAGTACTGATGGTTACGGTATCTATTACGGCGTCTCAAAGGCTAAGCTCTCATTAACGGTTTCAGCTTGGAAAACAAACCCGTTTACAGCTGAAGAACTGCTCACTAACGTAGTCGACAGTCTGACTGCGTTATCTGGCTGGTTAACTGCTCAATCCAACAACTAAAAGAACGTAAAAAAATATCCATTCCCCCCGGAATGGATATTTCATTTCTAATGTTGATTTTGCTTTAACGATAACTCTGTTTCAGCCCGTTAAAATCGGGTTTGGCAACGGATTGATCACGTGTAGCGTAATACATCACGCTACTTCTGCCGACGTTATGTTCCAAGCCTAAAGCGTGACCCAGTTCATGTTCGGCAACGTTCGTCCGTTCCTGCTTTGAATAATGAAAATGATCGGCAACATTGCGATAAATATAGGACTTAGCACCAGCCAAAACGTCTAAATGATTCAGTCTTGTATGGTCATAATACGATGAATAAGTAATCCCAACTGATGACCCGTTCTTACCCTTTGGTGAATTACTAGTACCTAGTAAAACATCCGGTTTCCCAGAAGTAGTAACTAAATGGACAACCCCGCCGCGATTCCAGCTCTTAACAGCGGTCCGCCAAACGGCATCATAATACTTTGATCCACTGGCAACCTTATAGGTAATGGTCGTCGACTGCCAGCGCTTAGCAGCTGGTGTTACTCTTGCTGAACCTGTCGCATTATCCATCCACTTATCAGAACTAGCTTTTACAGTACCAAAGTATGTGTCGGTCTTAATCTGCGCTTGAGTCGCATCTGCTTCAGTGACCAACTTGGCATCGGCATGACTGGGCGAAATACAACTAAAACCTGCAACAACAGCAACAGCAGCCAATAAGCGATACACTATCCGTTTATTCATATTTACTGATAAGTCTCCTTAAATTAAAATTTAATTATGTTGACTATCAGCTTTTTCTAAAGGCTTTCTTTAAAAACACAACATGAGAAAACCATACTCTTCCTTAATATAAAATTACTAATTCACAACTAGTAAAAAGATTAAATCTTTTACCCCATTTATTACTTATTGCCCCTAATAATTAACTCAACGGTATGACTATAACATCAAGCCATTTGAAATACCAGATTGAAAACATTACAAATGTTTTACTAAAAATGACCTTGTGAATTTATTATAACGTTAAACTTTTAACTAAAATCCTAGTTTGTTAGGCTTTTCAGCTCATAAATTAAAGCTTATGTTTGAAAACATGAACAGTTTCATTTGCACGTTAGGATTTTAAAGTTAGAACAATTTTGTCAATATAATGAATGCTTTGTTTATTTTTAATACATTTTATTATATCTGTATCACAAAAATGGCCAAAAAAAATAACCATCCCCCCGGAATGGCTATTTCACTTCTAATTTAACTAAGATCTTATCGATAACTGGCTTTTAATCCATTAACATCTGACTTAGAAACCATTTGATTACGAGTGGCATAGTACATCACGCTATTTTTACCAACGTTATGTTCTAAGCCTAAAGCGTGGCCCAATTCATGTACAGCAACGTTGGTTCGTTCTGCCTTTGAATAGTGGTAACGGTTAGCGACGTTCTTGAAAACGTACGCTTTAGCGTTTGCCATCACCTTTAGATCATTCATCGTTTTGTCATGATAATATGACGAATAAGTGATGCCGACCGTGGTGCTATTTTTACCCAGCGTTGAATTCTTATCAGCCAAAGTAATATCAGCCTTACCAGACGTAGCAACTAAGTGGATAACGCCACTACGGTTCCAGCTCTTAACCGCTGACTGCCAAACGGAATGATAGTAACTTGATCCACCAGCAATCTTGTAGGTGATCGTGGCTGATTGCCAGCGTTTAGCCGCCGGTGTCAAACTGGCTGAACCAGTTGCGATGCCACCGTCAGTCTTGGCAGTTCCCTGAAGAACTGATGTCTGAGTAACAGCACTTGTCGCATCAGCGTCTGTAACTACCTTGGCATCTGCATGGGGCGTTGCTAAAAGTAACCCCGTAGCAACGGCAGCAACGGCTACCAGACTGCCCATAAAACGATTATTCATATTCACTGATTAGTCTCCTTAAATGTTCTAAGTGTCTCCGGCTATCAGCTTTTTCGCTAACTCTCCAAAATTACTATACCCGTTAAAGCACTGCTTCATTTACTTTTTATTGCCCCCCAATAAAAAGTAACGAGAATGAATATAACATCTGCGCGCAAGGAATGCAACTACAATTAAATAAGAAAACGTTCGAAAATGAATTCATTTGCCTCTCTTCTACATAGAATCGTTTGTTTAAAAGCCGATGAGATGAGTTAAAGAAATGAGTTTCATGCTCACAGAAATTATTTAAAAGCATTATTTTCCAAGAAATTCATTTTTCTGATGTATTCAGTATTGTACTTTCGTTCGGTGCTTATTGATCTCCCATAGTTTCAACCCAACGGTCCCTCCTATAGAATCAAAAATATCCATTCCCCCCGGAATGGATATTTCATTTCTAATTTAAATTTTTGATTTTAACGGTAACTGGCTACCAAGCCGTTAACGTCTGGTTTTGAAACGGATTGATCACGAGTAGCGTAATACATCACGCTGCCTTTGCCTACGTTATGTTCCAAACCTAAGGCGTGGCCTAATTCATGTTCAGCAACGTTGGTACGTTCTGACTTTGAATAGTGGTAACGGTTGGCAACGTTTTTGAAGACGTATGATTTGGCGTTGGCCATTACTTTTAAATTATTCATGGTCTTGTCATTGTAGTATGAAGAATAAGTAATCCCAACAGTGGCATTCTTCATAGTAGAGTTCTTATCAGCTAAAGTAATATCAGCTTTACCAGAAGTAGCGACCAGCTTTACCACACCGCTCTTGTTCCAGCTCTTAACGGCTGACTGCCAAACGGTCTTGTAATAACCGGATTTGCTGGAGATCTTGTAGGTGATGGTAGCTGATTGCCAGCGCTTAGTAGCTGGTGTTAATTTAGCGGAGCCAGTGGCTTCGCCGCCATCGGCTTTAGCAGTACCATTCTGTACCTGTGTCTTAGTAACAGCACTCGTAGCATCGGCGTCTGTAACTACCTTTGCATCTGCATGACTTGGTGTTGCGAAAAGCAAACCTGCGGCAACGGCAACGACAGCTAACATACTACCCATAAAACGATTGTTGATATTCAATGAATTGTCTCCTTAAAGTCTGTGTGCATTCAAAAAATTACTTACTAAAATTCAATTTGTGAAAATTGAATTGGTTTTCCGTTGCTTGGTTATTGACCCCCCAATAACCAACGCAACGAGGATGACTATAGCACCGGGAATTCAGGAATACTATTACAGGAATGTTACAAAAAATCAGCAATATTGAGTTTGTGAAATAATTATACCTTTAACTATTTAGGGGCTAAAGTCTATCGCAGCAGGCTTCCCAGCCCCTAAAACCACGCTAAAATACACGGATGTAAACAGTTTCATTTACATATTAAATATTTAAAAAAGTTTGCGATATTTTTAAAAATATCAAAAAACACTTGATTTTTAGGACATATAGTGATATGTGTCCTATTCGTTATACCTGGAAAAGCCCAACTCTTTTTGTAAATCAACTTGTTAGAACTAGCAATCTTTGGTTTTAGTTCAGATCAAAACCACCTATTTTTCATAGTCCAGCATTTAGCTAGAACATTCATCAGTCGTGTTAGCCAGTCGCACTTTCTCTATGTAAAGTGAAATTAAAGCACCTATCAATCTAAGACCATAAGTTCTAGTTACCAGTCAGTATTTCAAGGCACTGGTTTCTCAAGCATCAGGATCACTTTACTATCCTTATTAGGGATGCTGGTATTACTTACCGCTTTAGATCTTCATATTTTTGACACTCAATCGATCCAACACAATATCACGTATACTAATAAATCAAAAATATCCATTCCCCCCGGAATGGATATTTCATTTCTAATTTAAATTTTTGATTTTAACGGTAGCTAGCTACCAAGCCGTTAACGTCTGGTTTTGAAACGGACTGATCACGAGTAGCGTAATACATCACACTGCCTTTACCCACGTTATGTTCCAAACCTAAGGCATGACCTAATTCATGTTCGGCAACGTTGGTCCGTTCTGACTTGGAATAATGGTAACGGTTGGCAACGTTTTTGAAGACGTATGATTTGGCGTTGGCCATTACTTTTAAATTATTCATGGTCTTGTCATTGTAGTATGAAGAATAAGTAATCCCAACAGTGGCATTCTTCATAGTAGAGTTCTTATCAGCTAAAGTAATATCAGCTTTACCAGAAGTAGCGACCAGCTTAACCACGCCGCTCTTGTTCCAGCTCTTAACGGCTGATTGCCAAACGGATTTGTAGTAACTTGAACCACTATCGATTTTGTAGGTAATGGTAGCTGATTGCCAGCGTTTAGTAGCTGGTGTTAATTTAGCGGAGCCAGTGGCTTCGCCGCCATCGGCTTTAGCAGTACCATTCTGTGCCTGTGTCTTAGTAATAGCACTCGTAGCATCGGCGTCTGTAACTACCTTTGCATCTGCATGACTTGGTGCGGAAAAAATCAAACCTGCGGCAACGGCAACGACAGCTAACATACTACCCATAAAACGATTGTTGATATTCAATAAATTGTCTCCTTAAATTCCGTGTGTATTCAAAAGCTTACTTACTTTGTGAAAATCGAATTGCTTTTCCGTTGTGTTGGTTATTGACCCCCCAATAACCAACGCAACGAGGATGACTATAGCACCGGGAATTCAGGAATACTATTACAGGAATGTTACAAAAAACTGGTGAAATCGAGTTTGTGAAATAATTATACCTTTAACTATTTAGGGGCTAAAGTCTATCGCAGCAGGCTTCCTAGGCCCTAAAACCACGCTAAAATACACGGATGTAAACAGTTTCATTTACATATTAAATATTTAAAAAAGTTTGCGATATTTTTAAAAATATCAAAAAACACTTGCTTTTTAGGACGTATAGTGTTATGTGTCCTATTCGTTATACCCAGAAAAGTCCAACCCTTTTTGTAAATCAACTTGTTAGAATTAGTAAATTGTCCATCCTTTACAATCTGTCATTTAACTAAAATAATTGAATCTACCATATTAACTAACCAGCATTTATCTATGTAAAATAAAATCAAAATCACTCGCCAAATAGATAGTTTGCTCTAAGAATGGAAATTCTGATTACCGGACAATGTTTTATCTTTATGTACGCATCATGATTACTTTGTTACCTTATCAGGACGTTGATATTATTCACCGTCTTTGAAAGGATCCTCATATTCTTTGACACTCAAGATCACGTTTCTTTTAGTTTTGAATATATTTTTTAATCGTCGTTTCGTTCAAAACCACATTGCTGACATAATATCCATCTGCCCAGCAGTGACAGTCGTCAAAGTCGCACTTTAAGTCCACGTATATTAAGGCACTTTTATCCCACACTTAGAAGAAAACCACTAGGTGCAGAACTGGATCTAAAAGCATAAATCAAAAATATCCATTCCCCCCGGAATGGATATTTCATTTCTAATTAAAATTTTAACGGTAACTTGCTTCCAAACCATTAACGTCTGGTTTTGAAACGGATTGATCACGAGTAGCGTAATACATCACGCTGCCTTTACCAACATTATGTTCCAAACCTAAGGCATGACCTAATTCATGTTCAGCAACGTTAGTTTTTTCTGTCTTGGAATAGTGATAACGGTTAGCCACGTTTTTGAAAACGTATGAAGTGGCATTGGCCATAACTTTTAAACCGTTCATATTCTTATCATTATAGTATGAAGAATAAGTAATCCCAACAGTGGCATTCTTCATAGTTGAGTTCTTGTCAGCTAAAGTAATATCAGCTTTACCAGAAGTAGCGACCAACTTAACAGCACCGCTCTTATTCCAGCTCTTAACGGCTGATTGCCAAACGGTCTTGTAATAACCGGATTTGCTGGAGATCTTGTAAGTGATGGTAGCTGATTGCCAGCGCTTAGTAGCTGGTGTTAATTTAGCGGAGCCAGTGGCTTCGCCGCCATCGGCTTTAGCAGTACCATTCTGTGCTTGTGTCTTAGTAATAGCACTCGTAGCATCGGCGTCTGTAACTACCTTTGCATCTGCATGACTTGGTGTTGCGAAAATCAAACCTGCGGCAACGGCAACGACAGCTAACATACTACCCATAAAACGATTGTTGATATTCAATGAATTGTCTCCTTAAATTCCGTGTGCATTCAAAAGCTTACTTACTAAAATTCAATTTGTGAAAATTGAATTGGTTTTCCGTTGTGTTGTTTATTGACCCCCCAATAACCAACGCAACGAGGATGACTATAGCACCGGGAATTCAGGAATACTATTACAGGAATGTTACAAAAAATCAGCAATATTGAGTTTGTGAAATAATTATACCTTTAACTATTTAGGGGCTAAAGTCTATCGCAGCAGGCTTCCTAGGCCTTAAAACCAGGCTAAAATACGCAGATGTAAACAGTTTCATTTACATATTAAATATTTAAAAAAGTTTGCGATATTTTTAAAAATATCAAAAAACACTTGCTTTTTAGGACATATAGTGCTAAGTGTCCTATTCATTATACCTAGAAAAGTCCAACCCTTTTTGTAAATCAACTTATCAAAATTAGTAAATTGTCTGGATTTTACAGTCTGGCATTTAACTAAAACAGTCAGTAATCATCTATCAAACCAACCAAAAATATCCATTCCCCCCTGGAATGGATATTTCAATTCTAATTTCATTTAATTTTTAATCTTAACGGTAGCTGGCTTCCAAACCATTAACGTCTGGTTTTGAAACGGACTGATCACGAGTGGCGTAATACATTACACTGCCCTTGCCCACGTTATGTTCCAAACCTAAAGCGTGACCTAATTCATGTTCGGCAACGTTAGTTTTTTCCGTCTTGGAATAGTGGTAACGGTTAGCCACGTTTTTAAAGACGTATGATTTAGCATTGGCCATAACTTTTAGATTGTTCATGCTCTTGTCGTTATAGTATGAAGAATAAGTAATCCCGACTGTAGCGTTCTTCATAGTTGAGTTCTTATCAGCTAAGGTAATATCAGCTTTACCAGATGCAGGGACTAATTGAACCACGCCGCTCTTGTTCCAGCTCTTAACGGCTGATTGCCAAACGGACTTATAGTAGCTTGATCCACTATCGATTTTGTAAGTGATAGTGGTTGATTGCCAGCGCTTAGTAGCTGGTGTCAAATTAGCTGAACCAGTAGCAGCGCCGCCATCAGCTTCAGCAGTCCCACGAAGTGCTTGTGTTTTAGTGATTGCGCTGGTGGCATCGGCGTCTGTAACGACCTTTGCATCCGCGTGACTTGGCGCAGCAAAAATCAAACCTGCGGCAACGGCAACGACAGCTAACATACTACCCATAAAACGATTGTTCATAATATTTATAGTCTCCTTAAAGTTCGTATTCATTCGAAATTTGCTTACTAAAAGTCAATTTGTGAAAATCAGCTTTTTTAAGCCGTTGCTAATTGCTGACCCCCCAACAATTAACGCAACGAAAAAGACTATAGCACCAGGGGATAATAAATACTATTACAAACATGTTACAAAGATACAGCAAAATAAAGTTTGTGAAATCATTATATTTTAAACTGTTTAGAGTATAAACCCTAGCTCAGCAGGCTTTCCAAGCCCTAAATCAGGACTAACTCCCCTAAATGTAAACAGTTTCATTTACATATTAAATATTTAAAAAAAGATGCATATTTTTTAAAAATATCAAAAATAAGCAGGATTTTGGAACACATATCTACCGATGTTCTATTCAACGTTCACTAGTAAACCCTAATTTTTCCACAAAAAAAACGCCTAACGATAATCGTTAGACGTTTTGAATTAGAAATGAAATATCCTAACCTTTTCATTGCCTTATCATAAATCAGCTTTTATTAAAGAATTGAAGGAGACATCAACAACTCTTCAACTACTCGCAATGGTAAGGACACTACCTGTTAATATGTTCGATTATACGAATGATATAATCTCACTAGCAATATTTAAATTGCTGGGGGGATTTCTGATTAACAATCAGAATGAGTTAATTGGGGGGGATTAACTCGACAGGAATTTGAAATACATCAAACCAAAAGGATGATTAGTGTAAAACCAATTAATTAAAATTATACCCATAAGACGACAATGACCCGAACAGGTCTCTCTCCTGTCCGGGTCGTGTCACTAAAAAAGAGTTTTAGTGCTGAGCAATTTTTTATTTAATTAATTTTACTGTTCTTGAATACAAAGCATATTATACATAGTACATAGCCATTATGCAAGCCTTTTTGCCAACTTTTTTATTTTTCTCCAAAAAATAGACAACCTAACTGCTATTGCATCTTTGGTAAAACTCCATTAAACTTAACTGCAGCTCATTAGAACGGTACTTTAAGTACTAGATAGGAAGAGTCTATGCAGATCATTATTGCACCGGCCAAAAAAATGGTCATCAATACTAACGACTTTGAGATTCAAGATTTGCCTATATATATAGAAGAAACGCGTCAAATACTTCAAAAAATGCAAACTTTCAGCTATGAAGAAGCCCACAACATGTGGCGCTGCAGCGATAAATTAGCCCGACCAAACTATGCTTGGCTGCAAAAAATGAACCTGTCTGATCAGTTAACACCCGCCATTATAAGTTACACTGGCATTCAATATCAATACATGGCACCAGACCTGTTCACGGCACCCGCACTAGCGTATGTCCAAGCTAATCTGCGTATTTTATCAGGCTTCTACGGCATTTTACGGCCCTTCGATGGTGTTACTCCCTACCGGCTTGAAATGCAGGCAGCCATCCAGGTAGCAGGCACCCGCAACTTATATCAGTTTTGGGGGCAGCGGCTCTATCAGGCACTGTCATTTGATCAAGGCCCCGTGCTTAACCTGGCCTCACAGGAATACGCTAAGACCATTACACGGTACTTACAGCCTAACGACCAGCTAGTAGACGTTGTTTTCGGGTCAGAAGTAGCTGGCAAATTAAAAACCAAAGCCACGTTAGCCAAAATGGCCCGTGGCGAAATGGTACGTTATTTAGCCGAGCACAACATTCAAGATATCGCCGGTGTTACCCATTTTGATCATCCAGACTGGCGCTTTGATGCTCAACGGTCAACTCAAGATAAACTGGTTTTCATTAATAATGAGCGCAGACACTAAGCAATCTCAGAGTGCTTCTGATAAGTATCGATGCGTTTCGTGCGTAATAGGTACCCATTGATACCATCTTCCAGATAAGCCTTCAAATAATGGTACTCTTGCTGTAACTCAAGACTGTTAGGATGATATAGCCACTCCTTTAATGAGAGAAAAAGTGTTCCACCAAGCGTTTTTTGCAGAAATACACAGTAGCTGGTATCAATACTGATCTTTTCAATGTCACCTAAACTGGTAAAGATTTGACCAACCATGGTCTTTAAATGATCGATAATCACTTCTTCCGGGGCGTTTTGAACATCTAACTTTAAAACGTTTTGGTAGAACGCCCGGTTATTGTCGAAGTACGTCAGCATTGCTAGTAGCGTTTGCGGCCAAAAGCGATAGTTACCGCAGTACTGAACCGCTGCCTTGACTTCAGTTGAATAAATTTCAGCTAACACGTCATATTTATCCCGAAAATGGTCATAAAAGGATTGCCGCCGCATCTTGGTAATCGCCATAATCGTCGTGACAGTTATTTTATCAAATGGCTGTGAGACGACTAATTGCTTCGTCGCTGCCATTATTTTTTCCTTTGTCGTCATGCCATTTGCCCCTTTCAATTAAAAAAACACATGATAACGATACCATAATATTGAAGTCTTGTGAAAATTAGCGATTCGAGCTTATAATGTAGAAAGCACATTTATTGGAGGCAAAAAGTGACTGAAGAAGCAAAAGAATCTGAGAATCATACGCCATCAGAAACACATCATATGACGATTCCATGGCAGGATTTTGCCGTGGATCAAGACGCACAGATCAAGCATGCGCGTGTCAAAGCAAGGTCCTCTGTCGTTGGCCGCATCGGTATCATGATGCTTTCCTGTGGTACTGGGGCATGGCGTGTCCGTGATGCAATGAATACTGTCGCACGGGTACTTGACTTGATCTGTTCCGCAGATATTGGCTTAACTACGATCAATTACACCTGTTTTGATGAAGGTCACAGTTATTCACAAATCTTGTCATTACCAAATACCGGTGTTAACACGGAAAAACTCTTCGTGTTAGAAACTTTCGTCAAACAATTTGAAAAAAAATACTCCCACTTAAGTATTAAAGAGATCCATCAAAAATTGGATAAGATCCAACAAGCTCCCGGCCATTATTCACCAGCCATCAAGGGCTTGGCAGCCGCCATTGCCTGTGCATCCTTTATTTTTTTACTGGGTGGCGGCTGGATCGAAATGATTTGCAGTTTTATTGGTGCTGGCCTTGGTAACTGGATCCGTGGCGAGATGGGGAAACATAAACTCACGATGATTTCCGCAATTGCGGTCAGTGTGGCTGTCGCCGAAATCACATACCTGTTGGTCTTTAAAGGCTTACAACTCGTTTATCCTATTTCGGGTAACCATGAAGCTGGTTACATCGGAGCCATGCTGTTTGTGATTCCTGGTTTTCCCTTTATTACTAGTTTCCTGGATTTATCCAAACTCGATATGCGTTCAGGACTGGAACGATTAGCCTACGCGCTGATGATCACCATTGTGGCCACCCTTTGCGGCTGGCTGATTGCTTTGATCGTTAATTTCCAACCAGAAAACTTCGCGGCACTGGGACTAAGCCCGTTAGTTCTCATGTTATTACGACTGCCCGCTAGTTTTTTCGGGGTCTACGGTTTCTCCATGATGTTTAACAGCTCACAGCGACTAGCCATCACCTCTGGGTTAATCGGGGCGGTTGCCAACACCCTCCGGCTGGAATTAGTCGACTTCCACACCATTCCAGCCCCCGCTGCAGCATTCTGCGGCGCACTGGTGGCTGGACTGCTGGCTTCAATCGTCAACCGGACCAATGGTTTTCCACGAATTTCTTTGACGGTTCCTTCCATTGTAATCATGATTCCCGGCCTTTATATTTATCGCGGTATTTACAATATTGGCTTGAATCAAATTGGCACTGGTGCTTTATGGCTAACACGAGCAGCCCTGATCATTTTATTCTTACCTCTGGGCCTGTTCGTTGCCAGATATCTGTTGGATAAAGAATGGCGTCATTTTGATTAACAAGAGTTTAGCTATAATATAGTAGAAAAAGTGCTAGAACTGATCAATTGATCAGTTCTAGCACTTTTGTTAACTACTCTTTTATCTGAAGACCTTCCTTTTTAAAGGTCGCATTTCGCATCAGTCTATACAGCGTCGCGGTGATTGGAACAGCTAACATCATACCCACAATACCTGCTAAGCCGCTACCAATCGTAATCGCTGCTAGTACCAGCAGACCTGGTAGACCAATGGTACCGCCAACCACTCTGGGGTAGATCAGGTTACCTTCAACTTGTTGAAGAACGATGATGAAGACCACAAACAAGATTGCTTGAATTGGCGAAACAACTGCGATCAAGACAAAGCCGACCACTCCACCGATCCAAGCACCGATCATTGGAATCAAGGCACTGACACCAACTAAGGCCCCGATTGAAAGCGCATCTGGGAAGCGGAAAACCATCATGCCTAACGTACACAGCGTCCCTAGAATAAAGCCTTCCAGCACTTGTCCAGCAATGAAGCTAGAAAACATCTTATCAGTGACATGCAAAACGTAACGTGTTTTGGCCACAAATTTAGTTGGCAGAAAATCATCCATCAACCGGTTTAACCAGCCACCGATTTTTTCCTTACCACTGAGCAGATAGATGGCAAAAACAAAGGATAAAACAAAATTAATGACACCAGAGAAAATATTGCTGAAGATGGAGACAGTTGAAGAAAAGATGCCAGAAGCGCCAACGGTTAGGTACTTCATGACTTTTGATTCAATTGACTTCCAATTAAAGGAAGCTGTTGCCGCCGTCACCCGTTGACTAATGGTATGATCCTGATCGAATTGATTCAGCCAACGGGTCAGATCATTGATAGTACCGGGTGCCGTTTTGAAGAAACTGTTAATGGCGTCCACGAACTGTGGAATAACCAGCCGCATGACACCCGCAATCACCAACACGATAATGACCAGCGCTGCTAAGATTGCCAACGGCCGACGAAACCCCTGGGCCCATTTTTGACTGGCATGCGGCCATAACCCCTTCTCTAATTGCCGAGAAAGTAAGTTGACCGCGTAAGCCATTACCGCACCTAAAATCAGCGGATTAAGGACGGATACCAAGTTACCAATTGCCCCAAATATTGGTCCTGGGTACACGATGCAAGCCAGGAAAATGGCGAACACAACACCCAGTTTGATTAATGTTTTTTTCGATATGGTCACCAAAACACACCCCCGTAAACAAAATGAATTACTTCTAGTTTACCTTATTTATGCAAACGATACCAAATTTCCTTTTCTTCATTTTAAAAAGCCGTTCTAATCACTGCTATATCAGCCTTTATATCGTCACTGCCCATTTGGGCAAAAATTAACTGTCCGTTCGACCGATGTCGGCTGCAGTAATTCTGATTATGATAGAGACACTTAAATTATTGCAGGAGGAACACCATGAGTTATTTAGAACTACGAGACATTCATAAGTCTTATTATCTGGGCAAAGAAGAATTCCCTGTCTTAAAGGGAATCGATCTCAACTTTGACCTTGGTGAATTTGTTTCCATTTTAGGGGAATCCGGTGGTGGTAAGTCCACCCTGATGAACATCATCGGTGGGTTAGACCGCCAATTTCAAGGTAGTGTTACCGTTGATGGCAAACGTTTGGACCATAAAAATGAAAAGGCCATGGATACCTACCGACGCGATACTATCGGTTACATTTACCAAGCTTACAACCTGATCAGCCACTTAACGGTCTTAGATAACGTTCTAATTCCGCTGGACATGACGACTTTAAGCCACGCCCAACGAGAAGATCGGGCCATGTCGTTATTGAAGCGGGTCGGTCTAGAAGATCAAGCCAAGAAATACCCCAACCAACTTTCTGGTGGGCAAAAGCAGCGGGTCGCCATTGCCCGGGCATTAGCTAGTGATCCAAAAGTCATCATTGCCGATGAACCAACTGGTGCCCTGGACTCACAAAACACCGCTGAAGTACTGGAGATCCTGGACAGTATCGCCCAGGAAGGCCGACTAGTGATTGCTGTGACCCACTCCCAATCAGTAGCCAACTCGGGTACCCGAATCGTCCATTTGGAAGATGGTAAAATCAATGCCGATACCCGTTTACACAACGCCTATCCGCTTAAAGACACTGAACGGCTGAAATCTCGATTACTGCCAGCAAACGTCGCTTATCGAACTGCCTATAAGCATTTCAAATACAATTTCTGGCGGAATTCACTGATTGTTTTAGGAACTGCCATTGGGCTATTTGCCGTAATGCTCTTCTCTGGCTTAGGCAACGGGATCAACGGCTACATCAACAAACAGGTCAATGATTTGGTCAATCCCCAAGTCGTTGTCGTGAGTCGCTATCAGAAGTCGCCAAATAGCACAGCATCCGCAGCCTCGGGAAGTTCTGCTCAAGCTGGCAGTACCCAAAGCGCTCAGTCAAGTTCTGCTTCCCAATCCAGCAGTCCTCAAGGTGGCAGCAGTAGTGGCAGTCAAAGCGGTGCCGGTTTAAGTGCCGCCACCGCCGCACCAACCGCTGCTATGCCAAGCATTTCAAACAAGAATATTGACCAGTTGAAGTCCTTAAAGCACGTTACTAAGGTTGATAACGTCTACATTGCTAGCAACGTGACTTCCAAATACAATGACAAATCAGCTGTCATTTCACAGCTGCAAAACTGGAACACCAGTGCAACTAAAAACAGCATCAAGTACGGTCACGCACCAAAGACCGGTGAAGTCCTGATCGGTTCTAAAGACGTTGCCAAAAAGCTGAACAAGGATCATTACAAATCAATGATCGGTAAGACTATCACCATGAAGTACCAGACGTTAAACAAGCACCATAAGATGGCCACCGTTAACATGAAACTCAAGGTTTCTGGAATCGTCTCCAGTTCAAGCGGTATGGGCAGCAGCATGCGTTCAGATAACTACGTCAATACCAAGACCATGAAGAACGCCATGCAGGATGCTAACGTCGAAACTAAGTCACCAATGGTCGCCGTTAACGTGGATAAGCTTGATAACGTTAAATCAACAACTGCTCAAATGAACAAGCTGAAGTCCAACGCCAAGCGTCAGTTCACTGCAACCTCAGTCAGCTCAATTATCAGCACCGTTCAAACCTACATTAGTCTAGCTACAAATGTACTGGCCGCAATTGCCGCCATTTCACTACTGGTTTCTGCTTTAATGATCATCGTGACGATGTACATGTCTGTTAGTGCTCGAACTAAGGAAATTGGTATCTTACGAGCATTAGGTGAATCAAAACGGGATGTTCGCCGCCTGTTTATCAGTGAATCACTGATTATCGGGGTCCTAAGCGCTGCTCTGGCCACCGTTGTCGCCTTCGTGGGTCAGACTGTTGCTAACCAAGCACTCTCAAGCATTGCCAACTTCGCGTTTGTTCAAATTTCGTTGAGCAACGTGGTCGTGGTCTTCGTGATTGCACTGATCATCTCACTGTTAGCTTCTCTGCTACCCGCTCGAAGCGCAGCCCGGTTGAATCCAATCGATGCCTTGTCAGCAGATTAACGCGTTAATGAAGTAAGTTCGATTTCTCCAAGTCACAATCAAGTCAGCCTAAAAGGCCACTCCGAAATCGTTTCGAAGTGGCCTTTTAGTGTAAAATACAGTTAACAGCTCAATCGCGAAAGTGAAGTGAAACCATGCCAAAACACAATGAAGCACAAAAGATTCAGACGTTGAAAAAAGCGCGGGTACCGCTAATTGTTTGGATGATCATGATCGGCTTTGTGGCCCTCAGTATTTTATCAACTAGTGCCTTCACCATTGGGCAGCACCTCAAGATTTTTTCTGAGAACCGGCTGCCAATGTCCCCGCCCGTTCAATATCATCACAGCCTCACGCCGGTCTTCTTACTGATTGGCATCGCTGGTTTCATCCTGTCGATTTGGCTGGGTCCCTGGCTGTACCAAAAACGGCCGTGGGAAATGGTTTGTGTGCCAATCGTGTTATTGGTGATCGTAGTCGTCGTCATGCCGGTGAGCGCGCCCGTTATGATGGTAGGAACTTTTCCCGTTTTGATGATTGATTCCATCATTGCCTATCGCCGGCCACAAATTATGCTAACTGGCTTAACCCTCGTTTACGCCATCCTATGGGTCATTTATCTGCTCACCGTTGGCTGGTGGCTAGCGCTAGTGACCCTCCAGTCGTTTGTCTTCGTGATCCTGATCGTCGCTTATTACTGGCGCCTTTACCAGCAGCAATTAAGTGAACGCCAACGGGTGGAAGATCTTTATAGTGAGCTGCAACTGGCTTATAAACAAGTTGAAGCTTCTGCCATCCGCTCTGAACGCCAGCGAGTGGCCCGCGAGCTTCACGATACGCTGACTCAGGGACTGGCAGCCGTGGTGATGCAATTGGAAGCAGCTAACAGTTTTCTGGATCAGGGCAACACCAAGCGAGCAAAAGAAATCATTAATGATAGTGTGACAGCATCGCGTAAGGCGTTGCAGGAATCACGAATCACATTGACTGATTTACGGTCGACCACTGAAGAAAGTCTGCCTGCTAGACTGCAGCTCACTACTGAAGCAATTCAGAAAAATTACCACATTCACACCACCATCAAATTTGGTGATATTCCGGACTACGCTCCGAGTCAGCTCACCGAGATCACCCGGATCGTCACTGAAGCGCTGACCAACGTTGCCAAGCACGCTAAAACTGATCAGGCACTGATCAGCAGCCAGTTGAAAGATGATATTTTTAAATTAAAAGTGATCGATTTTGGTCAGGGATTTAATACCAAAAACAAACTCAAACCGGGTCATTATGGTCTTAGTGGCCTGCAAGAGCGCGCAACCCGCCTAGACGGTGTCGTGACCGTCATTAGTTCACTAGGTGAAGGCACCACCGTGACGTTAACTATGCCAACAAGTCGAAAGGAACTGGATAACTGATGATCAAAGTATTGATAGTAGATGACCACGAACTATTACGAGCAGGTCTGGAATTAATTTTTGAAACGGCTTCGGATATTGACGTCATTGGTACGGCTGATGATGGCCAAGAGGGACTGGATAAGGTTAAAGAATTGCATCCTGACCTCGTACTGACTGATATTCGCATGCCCAAATTAGACGGGATCGCTTTGATCAAGCAGCTGCATACGACCGACCCTGATCTACCCGTGGTAGTTCTCACGACTTTTGATGATCAAAAACCGATTCAACAGGCCATGCAGTTAGGTGCCAAGGGGTTCTTACTGAAGGATGCTGACAAAGATACCATTTTAAATGTCATCCGCGGTGCCATCAAAGGTGAAACGTTTATTGAACCGCGAATTGCTGGTAAGGCCTTTGCGCAGCCGACGCCAACATCAAGCATTGAACTGTCCCCGCGCGAACACCAAATTCTAACGGAAGTGGCGGAAGGCTATCACAGTAAAGAAATCGCTTCAGACATTGGGGTCAGCGAACGCACGGTAAAGGCTAATCTCACGACTATTTATAATAAGCTGGGGGTATTCTCCCGAGCTGAGGCTGTGGCCAAGGCGTTGCAACTTAATTTAATTGAACTGTGAGTGTGTGAAACAAAGCGGTAGAGACTGGAGTGTAAGGACGGACTGGCGGAAACCCTGAACTTGGGGTTTCTGCCAGTCCGTCCTTACATGCAAGTCTCTGCTTTGTTGAACACGATTGGGCTAGAGAAAAGTATCGAGCAAACAGATCAGTCATTCACTGAATTTCAGTTAAGAAACCTAGTAATATCCTTACCAATATAACCTTCAAAGTGTGAACGCTGCTTTCCTGTTACCTAGCGCAAACGTGTTCAACCACTCTGACTCCAGACATATAACGACAATAAGGTGAGTTCCCCAAAACCAGGGAACCCACCTTATTGTCGTTATATTCAGGAGTCAACCCGAGTTGTTTCACACTCTAGACTAACTTTCCCACCACCGGTAACTTCTCAAGCACCGACTTCTTATGTGGAGCTTTTAGAATGACCGCTGACAGATCCTGACCCGCAACATTACCATGATGTTCGCCGTTCTTCCAAGCGTCAACATCCGTTAAATCATAGATCGTCCCATCGATTGCGACATACGCCTTATGACCATTTTTACCATCATATTGTTTCAGTTCTTCTTTGGTTAAGTTCACTGCCATTAGTCATCCGTCCCTTCTGATATCTAACTAGTAGTTTATCATTGATCACCTGAAAAGTCAGTTAAAGTGATGTGTCTAAAAACCTAAGCCTTTGCTTCTACCTGCTGAGTTTGGACATGTAAACCAATGCCAGTTAACCCGCTGATCAGAGACATTACCGGGCAAAGCAGACTGAAGAAGACAAATGGCAGGTATGACATGGTTGGTACGCCCAGCGTGTTAGCTAAGAAGACCCCGCCAACACCCCATGGTACTAAGTAGTTCAGAACGGTCCCACCATCTTCAAGGACTCGCCCTAAAGCTGAACTCTCCAGACCGCCATTTTCGAAGGTTTGTTTAAATGACCGGCCTGGCAAAATGATAGAGAGAAATTGTTCACCAACAAAGATGTTGATCCCAATGCAGGCACACAATGCAGCTGTCACTAATTTAGCATGGGAATTTAAGTGATTGGCTAACGGTGTCATAACCGCACTGACTAACCCAAAGTTCACTAGCAGGCCACCCAGTGACAGCGTTAAGACAATCAAGGCTACCGTGGGCATCATGCTGACAATGCCGCCCCGTGACAAGAGTAAATTGACTTCTGAATTGGACGTTTTGGCAACAAATCCGTTGGTGATGATGTTGCTGGCTTTAACCACACTGAGTTGCGGATTATTGATAAACATCATCACACCTGATACCAGTACATTTAATAGCATGGTTGGAATCGCCGCCATCTTAAACCCGGCGCAGACGAACACGAGAATGATGGGAATCAAAGCAACCCAGGAAATATGGAAATCTTGTGTCAATGCAGCGACGGTCGTGTTGATCTTCGCAAAATCGGCGTGGTTATGACCAAATCCCAGCAGTGCAAAAATCACGGTTGAAATGACCCCTGCTGGCACCGTTGACCAAAGAATCGTCTTCATGTGATCAAACAAATCAGTATCCACGACCGCTGCGGCTAAATTGTTGGTTTCAGACAGTGGCGAACACTTATCACCAAATACACCGCCGGAAATTACCGCACCAGCAACTAAGGCTGGATTGAAGCTCATGGTGACACCGATCCCGAAGAAGGCAATGCCGACCGTTGAGACCACCGTAAAGCAGCTCCCAACCGCCGCGCCGACTAACGTGCAGACCAGAAAAACCGTTGGTAAGAACCACTGTGCGCTGATGGCCTTAAAGCCAATCACCATTAACGTGGGAATGGTACCGGCAGCGATCCAAGTACTGATCATAGCCCCAATTAAAATGAAGATGACGATGGGGATAATCCCTTTATCGATCCCATCTTTGATCCCATGATTAATATCATCCCAGGAAAGGCCTTTGAATTTAGCCCAGAAGATGGTGACTGTAATTGCCAATAAGACTGGTACCTGTGGTGACAATCCTAATCCAATCACCCCACAACCCATAATTGCTAGAATCAGAACTAACATTAATATTGCTTCTCGTAAACTCAATTTAATTTTTTGCATTGCAATCGATCTCCCTTTTTATGTATCCCTTTCACCCGCAAAGAATCCGGTCAATCAATATCGTGTAATGCCACCGCAAGTTGTTCTCATTTTGATTACTCCTCCCAACAAAAAAATCGCCCCCATTGCATTAACTGCAACAGGGACGATCAGACTCTACCGTGGTACCACCCAAATTGTGTACACTTCTGTACACCACTCACCAGAAGATAATGGATTCTAGCGGTAACCATTGTCGACGTCTACGTATTTCGCTTTTCTTACCCTGATTGGCTCGCAGCAACCGCCAACTTCCTGACACCCAGATAAGACGCTACTTGATTGTAAGTCCGACATTAAATATTAATTAGAATTATAACCCCATTTTTGGAAAATGCAAGTTAACCGGTTAACTGAAGCCGTCATCAACCGAACTTTTTCCGCCAATTAGCGGGATAATCATGATATGATAATTTTGAAAGGAGCTAAGTTTTATGCGTATTTTACTGATCAACGGGTATACGCCACACCCTGATGCTGGCGGTAAACTGACTCAAACACTGGTGGATATCAGTATCCAAACGCTGTCGCAGCACAATGACGTTAAAACGACTGCGGTAACGGACTATGAGGCAGCTCAAGAGTACGCCAAGTTTCAGTGGGCCGACCTGATATTACTGTACTTCCCCCTATACTGGTACGCGGTGCCGTGGGGGTTAAAGCGCTACATTGATGACGTGTTTGCGTTGCATCAGTTTTACGATACCGATGAAAATGGCCAGCCGGTGGCGTTAATGACCGGCAAACAATTTGGCTATGTCACTACTTTGGCTGCAGTCCGTGAAACGTATGCTCCCGGCAATCCGCTGACGAACGGGTTAAGCGTCAATGACCTCTTAAAACCGTTAGACGTCACCTTCCGTTACGTCGGTATTCAGCCCGCATCTCACTTTCAGAACTGCGTCTTCTATGACGTCTACAATCCAACGACGATTCAGCCAATCAAGGCTGCGTTACTAGCTGAACTCTCAAAATTGAATCGCGAATAAACTCATTTTACGTAAAAAGAACTAAGATAGAGTTATTGAATAAAGAAGGAGCAAACTATGGAAAAAGTAAAACTTGGTACTAGTAACTTAAACGTTTCTCCAATTGGCTTAGGCACCATGGCTTTTGGTCGCTGGATCACTGAAGCAGATTCGGATGCGATCTTAACCCATGCTGTTAATTCTGGGATTAACTTAATTGATACCGCTGACTACTATGGCCCTGGTCAAGACGAAAAACCAGCTTATGGTGACGGCACCTCCGAAACCATCATCGGCAACTGGCTTAGTCATAATCCGGGAGCCCGCTCTAAAATCGTGCTGGCCACCAAAGTTGGTTCCAATACCAATCCTGTAATGAGCAACCCAACGCTGTCGCGTGAGCACATCCGCCAGCAGATTGATTCATCACTGGAACGCCTGCAAACCGATCATATTGACCTGTATCAGGCCCATTTATTCGACAATGGCACCCCACTAGCCGAAACGCTGACCACACTGAGTGACTTAGTTGATGAGGGTAAGATTCGGTATTATGGGGTTTCTAATTACAGTGAATACCAGTTAAAACTGGCACTGGGCATTATTAAAGATCGCCGGCTAAACCCGCTGACCTCACTGCAAAACCGCTACAATATCTTGAGTAACCACGATGATTCAGCTGTTCTGAAATTAGCTCAGCGTTCTCACGTTGGTTTCTTAGCTTACAGCCCGCTGGCTCGTGGCGTGCTCACTGGCAAGTATCTAAATGGTGCCATGCCTGCAAATAGCCGTGCTGCGCAAGGTGAACCGCTGATCAAAGAATACTTTAACGATGCCGATAAAAAGGCCGTCAGCAAGCTAAAGACCATTTCAGACGATTCCGGTATTTCAATGTCGCAACTCGCCTTTGCCGGGGTGTTATCAATTCCGGGCATCACTACCGCTTTATTAGGCGCCAGCAAAGTCAGCTACATTGACGATGCCATCAAAGCTGCTGAGTTGCAGTTACCACAAAGCGTCTTAACTCAAATGAAATCGCTATAAACAAATCGCTGTGAATTGAAAAAATGCCATCCGTAAACTAAATTGCGGATGGCATTTTTGTGTTCATTTCGCTAATTGACCACTATATGAACCGCAGGGTGCCCGTGATGGGGGCTGCTGTGTCGGTGGTGTTAGGTCGGGGTGAATTCCCCCGATCTTACAGCACGGGACGACATCCGAGACACGCGGGTCTGGCGTGGCTTGGATGCGAGGCAAAAGACGTGGCTTTTGCCGGTCCCCACAGCAGTCCCCATCACGGGCACCCGAAGGTGGCAATCAAAAAGTCACGACTCCTATCGGAAATCGTGACTTATCATTTGTGAATCATTTAAATTAAGCTTTAACGGTTACCTCACGTGCTAATGCATCAAAAGCACCAAGAGCAGCGGTAGCACCAGAACCCATGGAAATGATGATCTGTTTGTAAGTTGAGTTCGTGCAGTCACCAGCAGCAAAGACGTTTGCCATGCTGGTTGCACCCTTTTCATCAACCACAATTTCACCGTGTTTATTCATGTCAACGCATTCTGCCAGCCAGTCGGTATTGGGTACCAGCCCGATCTGAACGAAAACGCCGTCGACAGCTAATGACTTGGAATCGCCGGTAGCACGATCAGTGTACGTCATGCCGGTAACTCGGCCATCGCCCGTAATTGCAGTTGTTTGGGCGTTAGTAATTAAATCAACGTTAGCTAACGACTGTGCCTTGCTGACCAAAACGGCATCGGCTGAGATCTTAGGCACGAATTCCAGTACGGAAACGTGCTTCGCGATACCAGCTAAATCAATTGCTGCTTCAACACCAGAGTTCCCGCCACCGATAACGGCAACGTTTTTACCCTTATAAAGCGGACCGTCGCAATGTGGGCAGTAAGCTACACCCTTGTTACGAAATTCAGCTTCGCCAGGTACGTTGACGTTACGCCAGTGCGCACCGGTCGCAATAATCACGGTCCGGCCTTTCAGTATGGTGTCACCTTTTAAGCTGACTTGAACCGGTGAACCTGCAGTCAACCCAGTGACCGTTTGGCCATCAATCAGCGTGACGTTGTACTTGGTCATCTGCGCTTGGATGTTTTGCATCAGCTGTTCACCCTCGATGTAGTCAGTACCGATCAAATTCTCAATACCAACGGTTTCAAGGGGCTGACCACCCATATGATCAGCAACTACCGCAGTGGACAGGCCTTTACGACCAGCATACACTGCAGCGGAACCAGCGGCGGGGCCGCCACCGATGATCAAAACATCGTAGGTCTGATCAGAAACATCGTTATCAACGGCTGCCACGGCAGCTTTGCCCTGCGCCTTGTTAACAAGTTGTTCCAACGTTGCACGACCGTTGTGCCATTCTTTGCCGTTCAAGAAAACGGTTGGCACAGCCATAATGTTGTTGGCTTCCGCTTCGTCTTGGAACATGCCGCCTTCGATCATGGTATGAGTGATATGCGGATTTAACAGACTCATAATATCTAATGCTTGGACCACGTCTGGACAATTATGACAGCTCAAACTGGCAAAGGTTTCAAAGTGTAAGTCCTGATCAATTGCCTCGATTTGTTGACGGACTTTCGCTGAAATCTTCGGTGCGTGACCGGAAACCTGTAAGAGTGCCAAAACAAAGGACTCAAATTCGTGCCCCAGTGGAATCCCTGCGAAGGTAATCCCAGAAGGTGCTGCGCCCTTAGCGTCCACCGTGAAGCTGGGCTGGCGCTTCAATTGCCCTTCAGCAATCGACAGTTTAGGTGATAAGGCCACCACTTCGTTTAAGAAGTCGCGCACCTTAGTCCCATTTGCCGAGTCACCAGTGTCTAACGTAAAGACCACTGGCTGCTGAAGCAACTGTAAATAGCTACTCAGCTGCTGTTTTAATTTATTATCTAACATCTTAGATCTTGCCTACAAGATCGAGGCCTGGAGTTAAGGTTTCGGAACCTTCCTTCCACTTAGCAGGACATACTTCACCTGGATGAGAGGCAACGTATTGACCCGCTTTGATGCGATCAATGTATTCAGAAGCGTTCCGGCCAATACCGTCAGCGTTAACTTCCATTGATTGAACGACGCCATCCTTATCCAAGATGAACGTCCCCCGTTGAGCAAGGCCCGCGTCTTCATCAAAGACGTCAAACATCTTGGCTAGTTGATGCGATGGGTCACCGATCATTGCATATTGGAGTTTACCAACAGCGTCTGATTCATCGTGCCATGCCTTGTGGACAAAATGGGTATCTTCAGAAACGGAATAAACTTCAACGCCTAAACTTTGTAAGGTTTGATATTGATCTTGTAAATCTTCCAATTCGGTTGGGCAGACAAATGAAAAGTCAGCCGGGTAGAACATAATAACGCTCCAATGACCTTTGATATCTGCATCAGTAACGTCAATAAACTCGCCCTTTTGATATGCCTGTGCCTTAAATTCCTCAATCTGTTTTCCTACTAAACTCATGTGAAAACCCTCCTTAGAATTTGCTACAAGTTCATTGTACAATGTAATTTTTCTAAATTAAAGGGTAAATTAGAATTTTTCTATATTAGCTTCAATTTGCTAAATTTGTCTTATTCGTAATCAATTGTAGTTCTCTTTTGGGATTCGTTCCAATGCCTATACTGCTTAGAAAAAATGACAGTTATACTAAAGTTCATTCCACTTCGCGGAGGCGGGCAACTCGCAGTGGCTCGCTCCGGAGCTAGCACCCGCGCTTCGCTTGGGGCGGATCTCCTCCGTCTCGCATAGCAGTAAGCTACCAAAAAACGGTAGCCAACTGCTATCGACACCACGATTTGCCCACCCCCGCTCCGCTCCATTCAAATTACTCACTCTATCAACAATTACCGTTTGGTTGCGCAAGCGCAAATGATGATTATATTGTGAAATATCAAAACTAATACAGTGAATAGATACTGAAACACTCCAGAATTTATCATAATTTGCGACAGCAACCATTCAGTTCAGTAACAACGATGAACTAATTGGAATGCAGTGGAGTGAAACTGGCCAATCGTGGTGAAAGTAGTTGTTAGTGAGTGTTTTTTACTCGCTTACAACTACGGGAGACGGAGGAGATCCGCCCGGAGCTTGCTCAGGGCTAGCTCCGGAGCGACCCCACGACGAGTGGCCGGTTTCACGCAACGAAATGAACGCTTAACAAGGCTCTTTTCCGTACTGCCACATTAAACGCATTTTCACCATCACCAAATTTACGTTAGAATAGACCTATTCATTAACAGAAAGTCAGGTGCTCATGTGGTTCAGCCAATTGATCATATTGAAGTTCGCGGCGGTAACGTCAATAACCTGAAAAATATCGATGTTGATATTCCGTTAAATAAGTTTGTCGCCATTTCCGGCCCCTCCGGATCAGGGAAAAGTTCCCTGGCCATGGGGATTCTATACGCTGAAGGTTCCAGACGGTACTTGGATGCCCTGTCGACCTATACTCGCCGGCGAATCGCCCAAAATAAAAAATCACAGGTGCAGTCCGTTAAGCACATTCCATCCGCTTTGGCGCTGCGCCAGCGACCAAATATTCCGTCAGAACGATCCACGGTGGGCTCCCTCACCGAAGCCTTTAACGTGATCCGACTGATCTTTTCACGGCTAGGCTCAATCGTCTGTCCCAATGGTCACCGAATTCCGCCCACCATCAAAATTGCCCAAACAATGGATATCTTGGGTGATGAAATGGGCAAGATCACCTGTCCCACTTGTGGCATTCGTTTCATGGCAACTAGCGCCGAAGACTTCTCGTTTAATTCCACTGGTGCCTGCCCCACCTGTCACGGTTTAGGCGTTGTCCGCAAGCTCGATGAAGACAAGCTGATTGGTGACGAAAACCTGACCATTGATCAAGGCGTGGTCGCTTCCTGGCATCTGCCCGGCCGTAATTTTATGCCAAAAGTTGTCGCCACTTTAGGCGTTCGGACTGATGTACCTTACAAAGACCTCACCGACCATGAACGCGATATCGTCTTGCATGGGGAAAGAACAACTCATCCGGTCAATATCAGTTCTGGGACCGGCCGGGTCTTTCACATGGATAACGCGCTGTACGAAAACGCATATGTCGCCGTTGAAGACTCCATCAAGTCCAATACCAGTGAGCGGTCAATTGCGCGAATCAATCAGTTCTATCATTTTTCAACCTGCCCCACTTGCCACGGTTCACGGCTAAATCCAGTGCGATTGAAGCAGTTAGTCGGCGGTAAAAACATTGCCGAAGTAGCTGACATGCAGCTCAATGATTTAGCCAAATGGGAAGCTGACACCAAGGAAGCATTACCTGATGACATGGCCTCACTAGCTAAAATTCTGTTTACCGAATTAGATGATAACTTACGGCCACTACTGGAGTTGGGCCTAGAATACCTCAGCCTTTCTCGCAGCGGCAATACGTTATCGACCGGCGAACTGCAACGAATTCAACTGGCCCGGACACTGCGTACTGAAACTACTGGTGTCTTATACGTTTTGGATGAGCCCTCAATTGGCCTGCATCCGGATAATATTCACGGTTTGATCAACGTGTTCCGCCAGTTGATCGCTCAAGGGAATTCGCTGGTGGTCGTGGATCATGAAGTCGACATTATTGCCGCCGCTGACTGGGTGATTGAAATTGGCCCCGGTTCTGGTGACGAAGGCGGCCAAGTCATTGCACAAGGAACACCTAAAAGCTTAGTGACTAACCCGAAATCATTGATTGGCCCCTTTATCTCTGGTCACGCGGATATTTTGCAGCAAAAACACGCTGCTAAAAAACCAACTGGCCAAATGACCCATCTCAAAATCAGTGATCATTTCAACCTGCATAACGTTGACACAAGTTTCCCAGATAACCAAGTTACAGCCATCACAGGATTCTCTGGTGCCGGCAAAACCAGCCTGATTATTGATTCACTGGTACCAGCCATCCAAGCGCGTAAGAAACAACAAAAACTACCCAAACAAGTCAGTGAACTTACCACAGACCTACAAGACGTGGTCAGTGTGGATGCCAGTCCAGTGGGTAAAAATGCCCGCTCGACTCTGGCAACCTACACCAGCATCATGAATGCTTTGCGACATATGTTTGCTAATTTACCGGAATCCAAAGCTAAGGGGTACGGCATCGCCTATTTCTCTTACAATAATAAACAGGGCGCCTGCCCCAACTGCGGTGGCCTCGGTAATATCACACTGGATATTCAGTACCTGCCCGACATGGAGGAAGTCTGCCCCGTGTGCCACGGTGCCCGCTACAAAGATGAAATTCAGCAGATCAAATGGCATGGCTATTCAATCGTTGACCTCTTAAACTTGTCGGTTGAAGATGCCATCCCCGTTTTCAAGGACGTCCCGAAAATTGAACATCAGTTAAAGCAGCTTCAGGAAGTCGGCTTAGCTTATCTGCATCTAGGTGAAAGCACGCCAGCCTTATCTGGTGGTGAAGCGCAACGGCTCAAGTTAGTCAGTCACTTGACCAAAAAGGAAGCTGGCACGCTCTTCGTCTTCGATGAACCATCAATCGGCCTGCATCCGCTAGACGTTCAAACCCTGCTGCAAATTATCGATAAACTACGAATCAATGGTGCCACGATCCTTATCATCACACATGATGTGGATCTAATGCTCAATGCCGATTATCTTATCGATATGGGACCGCGTGGCGGGGCTGCCGGCGGTAAAATTGTGGCAGCTGGTAAACCATTAGACTTAGTCAAACAGCAAGGTAGCCTGACAGTGAAATATTTGGCAAAACATTGGGGGAAGTTTGGAGAACCTAGCAGTAAGTAATTCATTATTTACAATTTATGATAGTTCATGTTCTGTGAGCGAAACGGAGGGCGCTGGGGCTCAGTGGTGAAGGTGAAACTTGGGAGTTGGCGGTGCGAAGCAGCGACTACTTCTTAGTTTCACGCGAGACGGAGGAGATCCAGTTAAGGCAGAGTGTGGAACGAGGCGTTAAGAGAGCGGTGTATAAGGCACTTAAACCATAAACCCCGAACTTGGGTTTATGGTTTAAGTGCCTTATATATAGCTCTCTGCCTCGTGGAGCACGTTTCGGCTATGTAAGATTATTAGCTCCGGAGCGAGCCACCACGTTCCAGCCCCGAAGCGCCCGGAGTGCAGCGTACTTTAACCACAATCCAAGAATTACGATTTGACACCACCACAAAAACCATGTTATTTTAATGCTACACAAAACCAAGAGGAGGTATCGCCCATTGAAGATCTAAGTCAACCGTTAGAACCTAGCACCGTGATTCCCGTTACAGGGGAATACTGCGCAGTTCTGGCATTGACCTAGACCTTCTCTAGCGAGCCTAAACGCATATGAGTATGCGAGTAAGCACCTGGAGAATCGTTCTCAGGTGCTTTTTTGATGTCTAAATTGCCACGGTGCCCGCCCAGAGATTGGAGGTACCTCATTATGTCGACTATTCAAATGACTAATTTATCCTTTGCCTATCCCGGGCAACCGGACTTATTTACGAAACAAAACCTCACCTTTGACAATAGCTGGAAGCTTGGTCTAACCGGTCGTAACGGCCGCGGCAAAACCACCCTGCTGAATTTGATTCGTGGGGTACTCAGCGGTTCAGGCCACATTTCCATGCCACTAGAACCGCTGTATTTTCCCCAACCCGTTAAAGACCCGACTCAGGATGCTTGGGTCATCGCGGAGAAAGCCACCACTGCTGAACTGTGGGAAGTCCAGCGCGAACTGAGCCTGATGCACACTGATGACGGTATTCTCTACCGCGCCTTTGACAGCCTCTCTGGCGGTGAGCAGACCAAAGTCTTGCTGGCAGCCACCTTTGCTAGCAATACCGGCTTTCCATTGCTAGATGAGCCCACTAACCATTTAGACATTGCCGGTCGGGATCAAATCGCGGCCTACCTGCACCAAAAGCAACAGGGCTTCATCGTCATTTCTCACGACCGGCACTTCTTAGACGTGGCTACTGACCACACGCTGACCATCGAAAAACAGCAATTAGTCTTGACCCAAGGTAATTATTCGGCTTATGAACAAGCTAAAAAATTGAAGGACCAGACTGAATATGCAGAACAATCCAAGTTGCGCCACGATATTGGCCGCCTAAAAGAAACGGCTGCCAACAAACGGCAGTGGAGTCAAAATCGCGAAGGTGACAAGTACGGCAACCCGCATCAAAAAGGCAGCGGCTCGATTAATAATACCGGCTTTATTGGTGCCCGTTCGGCTCGGGTCATGCAAAAGGCGAAAAATTTGGAACACCGAATGGACAAAGCCATCACGGATAAAGAGTCACTGCTGCAAAATGTCGAGTTTATCGACCCCTTAAAAATGAATTATCAACCGGATCATCACGCGACGTTACTGCGGGTGCGCAACGTCCAGTTAAGCTATGATGGTTCGCCGCTTTTCGCTAAGCCAGTCAGCTTTGAACTCAATAAGGGTGACCGTGTCGCTTTGATTGGTCCCAATGGCAGCGGTAAAAGTTCCTTGATTGCGGCCATCTTGGGTCACTTCAAGGGCACCATCACCGGTGAAATTAAACTGGCGCAAACGGCTGCTCGCAGCATTGTTCGTCAGCACTATCCCAATAACGTCGGCACTTTAACTAAATTTGCCGAAAAACGGCAGCTGCACTACCAGGACCTTTTAAACAACCTCAAGAAATTGGGGATGCCGCGTTCAGCCTTCCAAACACCGATTCAACAGCTCTCTGCCGGTCAGCAAAAGAAGGTGGAACTGGCGGCTAGTCTAGCCACCCCCACCGGCCTTTACCTCTGGGATGAACCGCTGAACTACCTGGACGTCTTCAATCAGGATCAATTAGTCACCGTCATTCAAAACGTTCAGCCTACCATGCTGGTCACGGAACACGACCGCGATTTTATCGATGCCATCAGTACTAAAGTTGTTGCGCTATAATTAATAGTAAGTCATCAGAAAGTCAGGTCTTAAAATGTCCAATTTACCTCAAATTAACCTTGCACACACTGCTTTTGTCGCAATCGATCTGCAAAATAACATTCTCGCGGCCAAAACGATTGGTCCCAGTTCCGCTGATCAGGTCCTTAAAGTCAATAATCGGTTAGCTGAACGATTGACAAACACCGCCGCGCTCATCGTTCAAGTCACGGTCAATGTTCACTCAGTTCAAACCCTGTTTCCATTTAAGGAGAATGATCAAAATGGCTCAACCACACCGAATACCGCTCAGTTAATGATGCCGATCGCCCATGATCCGTTTGCGAAAAACGTGATGATCATTAACAAACAAAATCCCGGTGCCTTCTTTGGTACCGACCTAGATCTACAGCTTCGACGTCGCGGTATCGACACCATCATTCTTACTGGAGTCTCCAGTTCAAACGGTGTCTACGCGACTGCGTTGGACGCCTATCAGCAACATTATCGGCTGATTACAGTATCGGACGCCTGTGCTGACCGTGATCCGGAAAGTCACCAATTCTTCTTCGCCAAAATTTTTCCACGGGTCGGCTGGGTCACCGATAGTGAAACGTTACTCGCTAATTTACCAGCTTAATTGAACTAAAAAACAGGCTCTAAGACCACTTCCGTTTCGGAAAATGTCTTAGAGCCTGTTGATCCTTATTTAAGTAGCCGTTTGGCAACTTGAACTAATAGTAATGCCAGTAAACTCATCATCAGTCCGGCAATTGGCGTCCACATTAACCCCAACTGGTTAACGATCTGACCGCCCGAAAACGATCCAATCATGATACCAATATTGAAAAATGAGATGTTCAAAGAAGAAGCCAGTTGCGCATCTTCTGGCAGCTTATCCTCCGCAATCTGCATGGTATATAGCTGCAGTCCAGGGACGTTCATAAAGGCTAATAGCCCCATGGCGAGCACTAAAATCAATCCGACTACGTGCGCTGAGATACCAAAAATCATGACTAACATGACTAACGCCAACGCCGCAAACATCTTGGTTAACGCACCCAGGGGATTCAAGTTAGCAAACCGGCCACCAGCAACGTTGCCGATTGCCACCGCTAGACCATACGCAATCAGTAACACCACGATGAGACTCGTTGACCAGCCAGCCTTACCAAGAATTGTCGTCAGATACGTGTAAACTGGAAAACTAGCCCCATAACCTAACGCAGTGATCACCAAACTCAGCATCAAGTCGCGCTGTTTTAAGATTCGCAATAACCCGCCACGTTTCGATGCGACCGGCTTCGGTAATTTTGCCGGTACCAAGAGCTGGTTGCCAATCAGTGCTAGTAAACCAATGGTGGCAATGACCACAAATGACATCCGCCAGCTAGCGTGCTGCCCGATAAAGGTTCCCAGTGGTACCCCAGTCACAGTAGCTACCGTCAGTCCAGTAAACATGGTGGCAATGGCGGATGCCCGCCGATTCATTGGTACCACGCTGGCCGCAATCACCGTGGCAACGGACATAAATAGGCCATGAGCAAAGGCGGCGACCACCCGACCAGCCAGTAAAATACCGAAAGTCGGCGCTGCAGCAGTAATCAGATTGCCAATAATAAAAGTCACCATCACGGCGATCAGCAACTGTTTACGCTCAAACTTACTGGTCAAAGAGGTCAATAGCGGTGCCCCAATGGTAATCCCCGCCGCGTAGATGGAAACCGTCATCCCAGCCGTACTGAGACTGACGCCAAACGTTTGAATGATCAGCGGCATGACCCCAACGCTGATAAATTCGGTGGACCCGATAGCAAAAGCACTGAGCGCCAATGCCAGCAGTGTCCAAGTAGCGGTATTTGATTGTCGTTGTTCATTTAACATCTTTAATAGTTCCTCCCTGTATTTGCTGCAGTCGTTGCATAACGTACAAGAAACCATTATACTGATACCATTCAAAAGAACAATTACGCACTAAAAAGTGCTATACCCACTTTTTAGTGCCCATAGGAGGAAATATGGCAAAAACCTATAATATTGGCGTTGAAGCCACCATGGAAATTATTGGCGGTAAATGGAAAGCAATTATTTTATGCCATTTACGGCACGCTACGATGCGGACTAGTGAACTCAAACGGGCTATTCCGCAGATCACGCAAAAGATGCTGACCCAGCAGTTACGCGAACTGGAAGACGATGGCATCGTCAACCGTCACGTCTACGAACAAGTACCGCCCAAGGTTGAATACTCCCTCACTAAACGGGGCGAAAGTCTGAATAAGATTTTAAACCAGCTCTGCACTTGGGGTGAAGAAAACATTGACGAACGCCGCTCTGAGGGCGAATCCATTGAACTGCGCCACCGTGACGATGTGAACCTGACACCTAGTCAACAGTAAGACTATCGGTGTCGAACTCAAAAGAAAACGCGATTACTCTGATACCCGGAGTAATCGCGTTTTCTACTATAAAATTCTTATTTTCATCACTAAAGCTAAGACTGATTAATCTTCTCAACAACTTCAATTAGAAAGGCTTTCATTCTCAACCGGTCACTCTGATTAGTTAGGTCGATCTGCGACAAGATACCAAACGTACCTTCAAGCAGAAATGAACTGATCAGCATGGGATCGTGAGATTTTCTAATTTTATTAACGATCGGCGGCGCAGATTTATCAACCTGCGTAATCTGAGTCATCAGCCAATTTTGTAAAAGTCGCTGATTTTCAGCATAGTGCCGGTTATTCGAATTGACCCTCAAATGAGATAACACATCATAGTTATTCATGAAGAAGTCAGCAATTTCAGCAGCGGTATGTTCTGTTCGACCGTCGTTTTGCCACCCTTCCAAAATCTTATCAAGAACGGCCTCGGTCAGGTCAATTTTGTCATGAAAATAACGGTAAAAGGTACTGCGCTTTATAAATGCTGCTTCACAGATCTGAGTAACTTCGATGTTTTCAATCCGGTGAGTTTTTAATAAGGTCAGCATTGCCATCGTTATTTGATTACGAGTTCGCAAGCGTGCATATGAGACCATCATTTGACCCCCTTGGGTAATTTTATCCTCAAACTTTGTTAGTTAAATTTTATAACAAGCTATGTACAACTGTAAACGCTAACGTCTCCAAAATCACCATTATATTGGTACACTCATCATTATGTGCAATCAGTGTGAACAACAAATAATTTATGTATCTTTTATTCAAAAAATATAAACGTGGATAACACAGGTTTTCGTAACATTTACACAAACTTTACGCATTTCAAATACGGACTTTACAGCAGCCCCGTAAACTTAGTTAAAACAGAAAGTTACAACGGAGGAAATCTGTCATCGTGATTGAGATTATTCAAGCCATCATTTTAGGAATCATCGAAGGTGTCACCGAATTTTTACCAATTAGCTCCACTGGTCACCTTTATTTAGCCAATGAATTTGTCAAACTCAAGGAACCCACCGCGTTTATCAATATGTTTATGGTCGTCATACAACTCGGGGCTATTATGGCAGTTGTTGTCATTTATTTCAATAAATTGAACCCTTTATCTTTCAGCAAGACCGTATTTGAACGTCATCAGGTTTGGGTGCTATGGGCTAAAGTGATCGTTGCAGTGCTCCCATCAGTGATCATTGGGCTGCCACTGAATGATTGGCTGGACGCCCACCTAACTAGTTGGCAAGTCATTTCGGTAACGTTAATCGTTTATGGGGTGTTGTTTATCCTCATTGAAAAACTTAATCAGCATCGATTACCGCGGTATTCAGAGCTGACCCATTTACCCATGACAACCGCTCTTTTAATTGGTATTTTTCAAATTCTATCACTGATTCCCGGTACTTCCCGTTCCGGCGCAACCATTTTGGGTGCCATCCTAGTTGGCACCTCAAGATACGTGGCCACGGAGTTCTCATTCTTTTTAGCCATTCCTACCATGTTTGGCGCGTCTGGTCTAAAAATCGTCAAATACTTCATGCATGGCAACTCTTTTACCGGTATCCAATCGGCAGTGCTGTTAACTGGCGTACTGGTTTCCTTCATTGTGGCCTACCTGTCAATTAAGTTCCTTCTTGATTATATCAAACAAAACGACTTTAAAGTGTTTGGATGGTACCGAATTATTTTAGGCATCGTGGTTATTGCTTATTTTGGACTAGTTCACTAATCGTTCACTGCTGCATTGATCGTGCACAATTGATTTTGCCTTCCCCTCAGCGTACACTGCTAGCTAAAAGGAAGTGTTACCCAATGAATGAAATTACAATAACGCCCGCTGTCGTTGACCTGTTAAAGCACAAACAGCTGCTATCCAAAACCCTGTTGTTGATCACTGATGACGCCGGCGGTAAGTACTCACTTCAAGGTGGTGCCTGCAGTATCGGTACCAAGTTCACCATTGTGGTCTTAGATCAACCGGATGCTGAATATCACGTTGCGCTTAAAAACAATGCTGGTCTGTCACTTTATACCTCTGATTACGATGTCTACTTCTTAGGTCAGGGCTTGAAATTAGATTATCAAAAGGCCATGCTCAGCCTCACTAACAACGGTCAATTACTGGATAACAACGTCCAAATTGCTGACGGTAAGGCAATCTTAGCGGCCTTTAAACAAGGTATTTTCGTAAACAGTGGTAATTGCTAACTTAAATTTTAAGTAGATACACGCCAAAAGCCCATAGAACAGGCATCAAAATGCTTGTTCTATGGGCTTTTATTATCTGAATTTATTTAACTGCTAAGATTCCTTGCTTGAGACGGTTTAAACCATCCATCAGCCGTTCTTTAGGACAGGCAACGTTCATTCTTAAGAATTCTTGACCATCACCACCGTACACCGTACCGTCTGATAAGTACAGTCCAGTCTCCTGTCGAATAAATTGTTCAAGTTTGTCGGAAGCCATGCTAATTTCACTGGTATCCAGCCAGACCAGGTAAGTAGCATTGCCGGCAACGGCCTTCACGCCCGGCACATTTTCAGCCACAAACTTAGCAACGGTCTGTTTATTGTTTTCAATGTAAGCACGCATCTCGTGAACCCACTGATGTCCCTGAGTGTAGGCCGCAATCGAGGCTGGAATCGCAAATGAATTAGGTTCGGCCAGTTCATCCGTATTGAGCCCCCGCTCCACAATTGCATGTAACGCTGCGTTAGGAATAATCACCGTAGCGGCGTGCAAGGCTGCCACGTTAAAGGTCTTGCTGGGCGACACCGCAGTCACACTATTTTGTTCATTGGTTTTATTCACTGACGCAAATGGCGTGTAACCCTTATCCGGTGCCGTAATATCACCATGAATTTCATCTGATAAGACCACCACATGGTGCTTAGCTGCCAGTTCACCGATCCGTGCTAGGGTTTCCGAAGACCAGATCATGCCAACTGGATTATGCGGATTACATAGGATCATCAAAGTCGTCAATGGTTCGGCCATTTTGGCTTCCAGATCGTCCCAGTCAATGTGATAAGTCTCTTGATCATCCAAAACGAGGTCACTAGAAAGGACGTGCCGACCGTTATTTAAAATAGAGTTGTAGAAAATATTGTACACGGGGGCTTGGATCAACACGTTGTCGCCAACGTTGGTTAACCGTCTGACTGATGACGAAATCGTGGGCACTACACCAGTTGAAAAAATCATCCAATCGGTATCTGGCCGCCAGTTATGTTCACTGGCATACCAGCCTTGGACAGCATCAAAATAGTCCTGTGGCACTTCTTCATAGCCGAAGATGCCACTTTTAGCCCGTTTCTGAATGGCATCCGTGATTGCAGGAAGCGTGCGAAAGTCCATATCGGCCACCCACATCGGCAGTTCGTTATCCTTAACGTCCCACTTCACTGAATTAGTATGCCGCCGATCAATTAATTCTGAAAAATCTGTCATGCCGATTGTCCCCCTACGTTAATTTTAATCGCTGACTTGTCAATGTCCGGGTCATCTTGAATGACCTTGCCGATTGCTGGTGCGTTGATCACGCCACTAATCGGGTTTTTCACGCTATCGATCGTGGTGGTCACATCCGCGTTAATAGCCGTACAATATTCAAACGCCAAATCAGTATTCACTAATGAACAGTTCTCCAAGGTCAAATCGTCCACGTAACACAGTCCCTGGTCACTTTCAATCCAGCAGTTCACAAACCGAATGTGCTTGGTATTCCAGGCGAGATATTCGCCAACCAAAGTTGAATCGTACACGGTGACATTATCGCAATTCCAAAAGGCATCGTGGGTCTCAAAGGTGGAATTGTGCACTTCAATGTTCTTACTGCCGTCAAAGGCATAGTTACCGCTTAATTTTAGATGGTCAACGACAATGTTTTCACAGTTTTTGCCAAAATAATCACCGGTGGCCGTAATGTGATCTAGCTTAACATCGTTGCACCACCACAGGGTTTCAGCCGCGTTACTCATGGTGATATTTGACAACTGAGAGTGACTCATATGACGGAACGTTTTGGTGGCTTCCACCATCACGTTATCCATTGTCAGGTTCTTGGTGTACCAAATACCGGCATGGGCTTCTAGCTTGATAGTACTTTGGGTCACGTTAATGTTGTCGGCATACCACAGCGGATATTTCCACTTGAAAATATTATGTTCAATGTTCAGATTTTTGCTGTGCTTTAACGGTGATTCACCGTTTTGAAACGTACTGTTTTTAATGTTGAGGTCGTGGGCTTTAAATAGCGCTCGTTCACCTTCAAAGACTTCCTGGTTGATTTCTTTCACAATAGTATCCTTCCAAATTCTTGTCGTATAGTTATAGTTTAGTTTTAAACCTTGATGATGTCTAATATCCATTAGAGGATCAATTTTAAAATTGTCATGAATCAATCATACAACTTAAAGTCCACTCGAAGCCAAGGAAAAGTTCGGTTTTCCTCAATGGAAACATTTTTAAGCTATCAAAAGAGGCCGTGACATAAGTCTATATTGGTAAGTATTTTAACTGTCTTCTTAACTGAAAATAGCAAAAAAATGATCATTTGTTCAATACTTCAATATAGTCTAATCGTGTTCTAAAACTCAGATTCCGGCCATTTAACTCAAAAAAGCCTGTTCCGACAAAGTTCGCCGGAACAGGCTTTTTTGAGTTAAATTCTGGAATCTACCGAGTTTTATCACACACTCTTTAAAAATCTATCAAAATTGTGATTAACCTGCAGCGTAAACCTTATGCACATTGATTCGCATTGGCATGGCAGCCATTAAACTGATGATATGATCATGATTTTCATCAATGGTATCATCATCGAAGTGACGTTTGAATGACGCTGCATCCTTGTAGAACTCAAGCGCGTATAAGGTATCGGGATCATCCTTTGGTCGGCACATGATCCAATCCGTTGGACCATCGGGATCCTTTGAAGTCGGGTCATCAACGGTCTTCATGTAATGCAGCTTGTTGGTGAGTTCAAATAATTCGTCACCCTTACCAGGCTTGGCTTGAAACTTTAACATGGTCGCTGGTTGTGAAAGATCAATGTCCGCGAAACTGCCTTTTTGCGTGTTGGAATAGACCGGGTAAACAAAACTCCGCATTGGGGCGCCACCCATGACACCGATAATATCATCGTGGTTTTCGTCAATCACTGGGTCGCTAAAGTGACGATTCATTGAGTCATCATCCTTGTAAAATTCCATTGCCCACAAAACATCTGAATCATCATCCGGTCGGCATAGAATCCAATCAGTTGGGCCATCCGGATCTTTTTGCGTTGGGTCAGCCAACGTCTTCATGTAATGTAATTTATTGGTGAGTTCAAATAAATCATTACCCTTACCAGGTTGTGCTTGAAATTTCAAAACGGTACCAGGTTGAGTCGTTTTAGCCAGTTCTTTAATGTTTTCAGTCATGTTAATTGCCTCCAAATATTGGTTTGTAATTGTGTGTGTTTATGCGTTTCTAACAGCGAGTTTCTTTAAAATTCGAATGTAGTCTTTAGCGTCTTCTTCGCCTAAATAGTCAACTAAATCAATCAAATCATTATATCGATTCTGACTTAGTTCAGTGACTTTTTGCTTACCAAGATCAGTTAACGCAAAGATAAATTTGCGTTTGTCTGCCGGGTTGATGGTTCTGGTAATAAGCTGTTTGGCTTCTAAATGTTTTAATACAGTGGATACCCGCGCAACGGTAATATTGAAACGCTGACTAATTTCACGGGGCGTCGCGTTGTCCGGGTGCTCACCAAGATAGGTCAAAATGAAGTTTTCGGTACCCATAAAGGCCTGTGATCTTTTTGCAGACGGATTGTTTTTCTGTGATGCGATAGTTGCTAGCAGCTGGTCAGCTAATTGTTTGGAATTAAATGCGATATGACCGCCCTCTTTCTTAATGAAGTTGATATTAAACCCTATTAAATAAAATAGCAAGTGAAATTTGGCAATAAATTTAAAACGTGTGCTGATTGCCTATATATCAGCAATCAGCACACGTTCAATTTTAAAATTCTTATTTATTTCGGGTCAAACGGTGCACAATCAGACTGATACCCTCATGAAAAACACCTGGGTGATTTCGCGCGAAACGTGACACCATTCTGTCCGTTAAAGAGAAGTAATAGCGTCGCTTCGGATGCCGATCCGTGGCTGCCCGGTAGAAGACCTTCGCCAAATCTTCGGAAGTCGCTTCGGAATTAGTCAGCATCCCATTAAGCAGCTTCCGCGTGCCTTCTACTAATGCTGTATAGGGTGAATTTGGCGTTAAATTATGAAGCGCATTGTCAACTGCAATATCCGTCCAAGCTGATTGAGTACCACCGGGTTCAATGATCACTGAACGCAAGCCAAACTGGCGAATTTCGGTATCCAGTACATCTGACCAAACGTTCAAGCCGCGTTTAGTGACGTAGTACCAACCACCCAGCGGTGAGTAGATATCGCCACCAATTGAAGAATTATTGATGATTCGGCCAGTACCCTGCTGCCGCATCTGCGGTAAAACTAATTTGGTTAGTTCAGAAGCACCGACTAGATTAGTATCTAATTGCTTATGAACCTTATCAACACCAACTTCTTCCAGTGGTCCAAATTCACCGTAGCCAGCGTTGTTGAGCAATACATCTACCCGCAGCCCATCTGCCAGGGAAGCTTCAACAAACTGTTCGCGAGAATCGGCATCCGTCACATCTAACCGCATTGGGTGAATTCCTGCACCCGTTGGAATTTTTTCAACCCGCCGAGCACCGGCATAAACTTTCCAGCCATGGCCGGCAAATAATTTTGTAGCAGCGTAACCCATACCACTTGAGGCACCGGTAATAAATACGACCCGCTTTGACATACCTAACGCTTCCTTCCAAATTGAAACCGCTTTTAAGTTATACTTTAAAGCTTTATTTTAAGAAATACAATCATTATCAGCAACCATGATCAGCCCCGAACACGCTGATCAGTTGCCTGCCAAGTTTCTGGATTCAGTCGATCACTGTCATGATCTGCCAGATCTTCTTGATACATCTGCACTTTTTGATTTAAGAATTTCATCCGTTGCTGGGCAGCTTCTAATTGGCGCTTGGCATCTTGCTGCTGCGCTAAAACGATCTGGTAGCGTTCAGTAATCGTACTTTCGCCTTCTAGACACATACTGACGTATTTCTTTAACTGTTTGATCGACATCCCCGTATTTCGGAAACACAGATCCATTCTTAACCAGTTAACGGCATCTTCATCAAATAGCCGCTGGTTTTGAGCGTTACGTTTCACGGCTGGCACTAGTCCCTGATCGGTGTAATAGCGCACGGTGTACGCGGTTATGTTTAATAATTTAGCAACGTCTTTTACTAACAATTCCGTCTTGGTTTCTCTGATCATCTTAACCGCCCCTTCTCGTTCACAGATCCATCTGAAAGCTAATCTTAAACTTTTAATTTAAATCCTACAAGTTAATTTTCTACTACTAATGCCAGCCGCTATGAGACTAGCATTTCAAAAAAAGTTTCAAAATTCAGTTTACAAATTATGAAAAGATGATAAGATACTGATTAGAGATTAAAAAACGTAGGAAAGACAAGTAAGTTAAGTCAACCTGTCAGTGAGTTGGGAAATGGTGTGAACCCAATCAGTGTTTGGCTTTTCTGAATAACACTTTCTCAGTTGCGGGCTGAACCAGTATGAAGTAAGCCTCGCCGTCACCGAAACGTTACCATCGGAGCGTATGTTTGTACGTGTGAGGTGGCTTATCTACGGATAGGCAACTTGGGTGGTACCGCGAAATGAAGTCTTTCGTCCCTTGATTATGGGATAGAAGACTTCTTTTTTTATCCCAAATCTAATCTAGAGGAGCGGTATCATGCATTTAATTATTCCAAAATCTTATGAACCAAAGTTGACGGTTCGCGAAACTCAAACGGCAATCAGATACATTCGGGAAACTTTCCAGGATGAATTCCGTAAGCAATTAAACCTGTCACGGGTCTCAACCCCCATGTTTGTTGAAAAGAAGACTGGTCTTAACGATAACTTGAACGGTGTTGAAAAGCCCGTTTCATTTACCATGAAAGACATGGGCGACGAACCAATTGAAATCGTCCATTCACTGGCAAAGTGGAAGCGAGTTGCTTTGAAGCGCTACGGTTTCAAGCTTCACGAAGGCCTCTATACCAACATGAACGCCATCCGTAAAGACGAGGCATTGGATAACTTCCACTCCGCTTACGTCGATCAATGGGACTGGGAGAAGATCATTACCAAAGATGAACGGACTGTTGATACGTTAAAAGCCACTGTCCGTCAGATCTTCAAAGTTATCAAGCACATGGAACACGAAGTCTGGTACAAGTTCCCACAATCCGTTTATCATTTACCAGATGAAATTCACTTTGTCACCACGCAGGAACTTGAAGACCGTTGGCCAGACAAAACACCGATGGAACGCGAAGATTTGATTGCTAAAGAACTTGGCTGCGTCTTCATCATGCAAATTGGTGGTGCCTTAAAGCGGAGCGGCAAGCGTCATGACGGCCGTGCCCCTGACTATGATGACTGGAAATTAAACGGTGATATCATCTTCTGGTACGAACCACTCAACCAAAAGATTGAAATCTCCAGCATGGGTATCCGGGTCGATGCTGAATCCATGAAGAAACAACTCAAGATTGCCGGCGCTGAAGACCGTTTGAAATTACCATATCACCAAATGGTCCTCAACGAAGAAGTCCCTTACACCATTGGCGGCGGCATTGGTCAATCACGGCTGTGCATGCTGTTATTAGGTAAGGTCCACGTTGGTGAAGTGCAAGCCTCACTCTGGCCTCAAGATATGATTGATAAGTGTGAAGCGGCAGGGATACATCTGCTGTAAGATGTGGAATCAGGCGGTTAGAGACTGGAACCTAAGTCTCTGCCTGCTGGAACCCGTTTCGACTATATAAAATGAAAAGAATCAAAAACTGATTTGCCATTAAAAGTGTACCCTCAGAAGTCATAATCAACTTCTAAGGGTACATTTTTATGCTTTAAATTATGAGCTTCCGCCCATTCCGTTTCGCGAAACCGGCCACTCGTCGTGGGGTCGCTCCGGAGCTAGCCCCCGCGCTTCGCTTGTGGCGGATCTCCTCCGTCTCCCGTAGTTATAGGCAAGCAAAAAACACTTGCCAACAACTACTCTCACCACGATTGGCCAGTTTCGCTCCACTTCATTTACATTAGTCCATTATTACTACCAAACTTGCTGGTTGCTGTCGCAAATGATTCTATATCAAGAAATCGTTACTGCAACATTTTGCTTTTCTCAATCCGTGTCCGAATCTCATCTCTCACCTGACGAAACGCACGCAGTTTAGTTTCCTCATCCCCCACAGCCTGTGCTGGATCTGGTAGTGGCCAGTGAACTCGGTGAACCTGTGGTGGCGTTACTGGGCACCTATCCCGCGCATCTCCGCACAGCGTCACAACCACATCACAGTGAGTTAAATAGTCTGGATCAATCAGCTTTGAATACTGCTGTGAAATGTCGATACCAATTTCTGCCATGACTTGGACCGCCATTGGGTTTAACCCATGTTGCTCAACGCCTGCACTGCGAATCTCCCATTCAGAACTCAGCAGCGCCCGGCCTAAGCCCTCAGCCATTTGACTGCGGCAGGCATTACCGGTACACAGAAAATAAATACGCTTCATTAATGTCACTTCCGTTCGTTGGTCTTGCTCCAAATTATACAGTGAATGCTAATTCAAAACCAGATAGCGTTTTTTTCGGCTATATATTACGTTATACTATAGGAAACAATTCCATCTCAATCCACCAGCGAGGTGATTTTATGAGTCAGGTCAAACTGCAAGCAGCCTACTATCATAAACCGGATAAACGCTTGCGCGAAACACAAGCTAAATTAATGACGGCACTGCGCGAATTTTTTAAAACTGGACAAACTTTCGACACGATTCAAGTCACTGCCCTCTGTCAGTCAGCCCATATCGCGCGACAAACCTTTTATCGCCACTACACCACCATTGGTGAAGTGATCGAACTAGACATCGCCTGGGTAGCTAACAGCTTCCTAGAACAGACTGATAAGATCCATGATTCAACGCGCTCTGCCCCACGACTGATGGTGGACTTGATCGACCAAAACCGGGTCTCATTTGCCATGATTTTTTGGAGCCATACAGAACAGCCCGTCATTGAATATCTCATCCGCGACATGCGACGGGTCAATGCCATGCGGTCAACGAATAACCCGCCAGCGGTATTCGCCATCGAATTATACGCCCGCATGCTGATCAATTTCGTCCAGCTCATGCTTAATCATTCTGAGCTTAGTCGAGATGACTTACTTAAATTGTATCAGCAGCTGATTCCAGCCCCGGAAACCATTTTTCACAATGAATAATTTAATTATCTGTGACATAACACCCTATTTTGACAACAAAGTAGGGTGTTGTTTTTTTAACTGACCGTCTACAATAGGAACCAATAAATGCGGGAGGTAATTCACATGAAATTTATTACGCTAGAAGAACACTGGGAATCACAACGGGTCAACGACGCAGCTAAGCCTTACATGCCTGCTCCGGTTAATCCCCATAAGAATCCGGACGATCACAGTATCGAACGGTTTATGGCGAAAACCCAACGTGATAATACCGAACTGACAAGTGTTGGGGAAAAGCGCTTATCATTCATGGACGACAACGACATTCAAATGCAAATTCTAGGTTACGGTGACGATTCACCACAGAACTTAGATCCAAAGATTGCCATTGATCTTTGTAAGATGGCTAACGATGACATGGCAGACGCCATTGCCACTAACCCGACCCGTTTCGGTGGCTGGGCAGCCTTACCAGTTGGTGACCCCGAAGCCGCAGCCGCTGAGCTGGAACGGGCGGTTAAGGAAAAGGGCTTAAACGGCGCCATGATCCATGGTTACTACGACGGCAAATTCTTTGACGATCCAATGTATGAACCAATTTTGGCTAAGGCTGAAGAACTGGATGTACCGCTCTACTTCCATCCCGTCTTCATTCCTCAAGAAATCAGCGAACACTACTACGAAGGCAAGGGCTGGTCAGAACTAACTGCCTTCACCTTTGCCGGCGCTGGCTGGGGCTGGCACGAAGACCTGGGTGTTCAAATGATCCGGTTGATCTTAGCTGGTGTGTTTGACCGTCATCCAAAGCTAAAGATCATCACTGGTCACTGGGGCGAAATGGTACCCAACTTCTTGGAACGGATGGATCAAACCATTGGCCTGACTGTTAACTTGGACCGCAGCATCAGCGAAACTTACCGGGATAACTTCTACATCACCCCAAGTGGCATGTTCTTCCCAGCCCAACTGCAGCTGGACATGACTGAAATGGGTGCTGACCACTTGATGTACTCACTGGACTACCCATACAACCACCCCAAGGATTCTGCCAAATTCTTGACCGACTCTGATTTAAGCAAAGAAGATCAAGAAAAGATTGCTTATGGGAACGCTGCTAAAATGCTCCATTTAAAGTAATTACCGACAATAAATTACATCATGACAAAATACCACCCGATCACTAACCAGCTGGTTAACGATCGGGTGGTATTTTGTCATGATTTTTCACGCTTTTCGATATCCTGAGATGACTAACTGATTATTGCGGAATTCGGCTAAATAAACGTCCTTCACACTATCAACGCCTTGCCGTCTCAGGTTCTCATCTAACCAGTCGACATCCTTGCCCATCAGATCCAGCACGTCCATATCCACGGTGCCATCCGTGATCACTGGGAACTTGACGTTGGTATCGCCCTGATGGATCACCGTCAGCGCACCGGACTGTTCCAAAATGGCCCGCTTGACTAAGGAAACATCGACCACCCCAGCCGTCCGTAATTTAAGCGCCACGTCCTTAGCCGATAAATTAGCTTTCAAACAATTATCCACCAGTATCTCACCGTTGCGAATGATCGTCACCGGTTCACCGTTCAGGAACTTCTGCACGCGCTGACTGTGAATCGTCAGGTACCGCATGATCAGGATCATTAACGACCAGATCAAAAGCACCATGATGAACTGAATCAACGTCATGTTGGGATTGAACAGTACCCCGCCGACAATGCCACCAAGCACGTAGTTTTGCACCTGATCCATGGCGGAAACGGGTGCCAAATTCGTCTTGCCCATCAGGTTGATCAGCACCACGATAAACAGGAAACCGACAAATAACTTAACCAAGATATCCCCGTATGTAAACATATTAATCACCTACCACTTTAATTTTTGTCTGGTTCATCTGGACTGATAGTTTTTCAGTAATAAAACTGGCCGAATCGCTGTTATAGAGTACCCGATAGTACTGATGAGTTTTCGCGTTTCGAATCAGCATCTGGTCGTTCACCGCTGTGGCGTTAGTCTGCAAATTTTGCGGTGCAACATGATTACGTTTAGCGACCGTTTTGAGAACCCCCACCACTGTGGAAGTTTTGCTCTGATTAGCGCGCAGTGTGGAATACGACTGGAACTGAAAGCCAATCACTAACGCACTAGCCATCAGTAAAATAACTGAGAGATCACGATACTTAACTAACGTCCGGTTACGCAGGTACCGGAACAGGACAAAGAACGCCGTCAGCAATAGCACGATAATCAGTCCAATTCTCAATGCTGTGCCAGAATAGTTTTGATGTGTTAAATAACCATAAGTATAAAAGGTCATTCCCCCGCCTCCTAAAATAATTTCTGCAACCATCGTATCACGAGGACGGCATCATTTAACAATAAATCTAAAAAAGCGCTTCCAATGTAAAAAATTGCGTTAACATTTAGTTGATGGCAAAATAGTGCGGTTAAATTAGCACTTTACGAACAAAAATTACTAATATTTAAATAAGCTTCGATACTATCTTGTTTTACGGTGTTATTTTAGTCTTTTTTTAACAGGTTTATGTACATTGCTCATTAAAATACTTTATCAATATGGTATCCTTGTTTGTAGACTATTTTCACTAAATAACGAGTGAACATCCTGGAAGGAGGACTTAACGATGACTGATCGTTATATCCTGTCGTTAGATGTTGGTACGTCGAACGTTTCAGCAACTTTACTGGATCATGACTGTAACAGCGTCTCCACAGAACAAAAGCCAATTACGCACTTTTCTCCTCATCCCGGCTGGTCCGAGGAAGATCCTGAGGAGATCTGGCGCAACCTATTATCCTGCATCACTAATATTTTAATTATGGGCAAAATAAAGCCCGTCAACATTGCGGGTATCGGTATTTCAAATCAGCGTGAAACGACCATCATTTGGAACCGGCACACCGGCAAACCGATTCACCGTGCGCTGGTGTGGGAATCGCGGCAGACGGAAGACATTGCTAAAAAACTGATCAGCAGCGGTTATTCCAATATGATCCACGAAAAAACCGGTCTCTTCATCGATTCCTATTTCTCAGCTACCAAAATCACTTGGCTATTGTCAAACGTGGAGGGTGCCCAGCGTCAAGCCGAACAAGGTGACCTTTTGTTTGGCACTTTGGATACGTGGATCATTTGGAAGTTAACTAACGGTCACGTCCATGTTACGGACTACACCAACGCTAGCCGGACCATGTTGTTTAACATTGAAACGCTGGAATGGGATCAAGATCTTTTGACCCTGTTTAACATTCCTAAAGAACTGCTGCCTGAGGTAAAGTCCAACTCAGAGATTTACGGCTACACTGATGAAAAGACGTTCTTTAATGCCAAAATTCCAATTGCCGGTATTGCTGGCGATCAGCAGGCCGCCCTCTTTGGTCGCTTCTGTACCAACCCTGGTGACGTGGTCGGTACGTATGGCACTGGCGCTTTCATCATCATGAATACTGGCTCGGACATTAAGCTCTCTGATCGTAATCTGCTGTCCACCATCGCCTATGGGATCGATGGCAAGGTGACCTACGCCCTTGAAGGCAGTATCTTTGTCGCCGGTGCCGCCATGGAGTGGCTAAAAAACGGCCTGGAAATGATCGATAATATCGAAGACGCTGCTTCAATGGCTGATCAGTCAGCCGATGACGGACGACTCTACGTGGTTCCGGCTTTTACCGGTCTCAGCGCGCCGTACTGGGATCCCAACGCCAATGGTGCGTCCTTTGGCATCACTCAAAAAACCACCAAGTATGACTATATTCGGGCAACGCTGGAATCAATTGCGTATCAGACCACTGATATCATTTATAGTATGAAAAATGACACTAAACTTGATGTTCGCAATCTTTACGTTAACGGCGGTGTTTCAACCAATAACTACCTGATTCAATTTCAATCTAATATCTCCGGTATCGATATTTATCGTCAAAATACTTCCGATGCGGATCTACGGGGTGTCGGCTTCCTAACCGGGCTAGCAGTTGGCTTTTGGGACGACCTCGATGAGATCAAGCGTCATTCAGGACAGGGCAAACTGTTTACCCCTGAAATGCCGCAAACGCGCAGACGCAAGCTTTACCGTGGTTGGCAGCGTGCAATCCGGGCCGTTAGAGAATACACAAATGATATAGATTAGACAAAATGCTACTTTTATTTGTGATTTGTGTAACAAATCGTCTTAATTCGCAAAATAGTGTTACTGATTACTAAATAATATTAGTAATATTTTGCAATAACATTTTTTTGCAATCCATTAGTACATTTTTCTGCTATAGTTAATTGTGTAAGCGATTTATTAATCAGATTACGGGGGGTAAACAATGAAAGAGGTTCTTTTGGATAAGCCTTCACTCTCCCAATATAGGAGTCTAGGCAGTTATTTACAGTCGTTTTCAGATATTACTCAAATCGATGCCCTATACTATAGTCTTTCGGGGGTTTTAGTGCACCACGATCACGTCTATACAGATGAAAAACAGATTCAGTTGCAATTAGACATCCACGAATTTATTAATTACACCATTTTTCCCGTAATCTTAGACTATAAATTTTCCGGCTTCATCCTGTGTAATTCTGCAAAGATCTCACAGCAACGGGTGAAATTATCTAAAGATTACATTACCAATATCTTTGAAGAAGTCTTTGATAGTGAGCCCGAGCACGGCGTTCATACCAGCGTTCTTGATTCGCTGAACACTCAGGAATTCAACCACATTAATTACCTCAGTATCCTGTTGAAAATATCGCCGCAGTACCATAACTTTGATGAAACGAATCCTAATCCAGTGGCAGAACACCTGGAAAATGATTATACCGAGTCCTTTACCAGTTTAAAAAAGGCCAATGCCTACGTGGTCAAAAACATTACGAAACCATTGTCATTAAATGAGGTTTCTAACCGCGTTTACTTATCGCCATCATACCTTAGCCGATTATTTAAAAAGTACCTCAACATTACGTTTATCGACTATATCAACCACCTTAAGATTGCTAAGGCCAAGGAGCTTTTAGCCCTGTCAACGCGGCCAGTAAACATTATCGCAAACGACGTTGGTTTTTCTCAAACCAGCTACTTTACCAAAACGTTCAAAAAAATGGCGGGCACAACGCCATCATTATTCAGACGGCGTCACGCGGCCACCACTAAAATCTTCACGATTCCCCACGTCGTTAGCTGGAGCGAAGACGATACCGTGTTCGACGTTTCCAAACGCTACTTTAAAGATAAAAAAATTGATTTCTTTTACCAAACGGCAAACGACTTTTTGTACGTCAACAGTATCGACGGCCTAACCGATTCAACCGAAAATCGGGGCTGGCTGTTCACCGTTGACGGCAATCAGCCAACTGAATCAGCCAATCAAATTAAGATTGACAGTATTGCAGAGATTCAGTGGATCTATACGGACCTAGGTCGTCTATAACTTAAAAGATAAAAAACGAAGGCTAATTTCCGTTCAGAAAATTAGCTTTCGTTTTTTATCTTTTATTGCTTAACATCCCAATCTTTGGACGTTAAGTGCGCATGAATCTGCTGTGACAATTGGTCAATATTGGTGGCCTTTAAAGCCGATACCGGAACAATTGTTGTGGCACCCGCGCGCTTCAACTGACCAGCTACACGCTGAAAATCCGCTGACTTGGTATCATTATCGATCAAGTCGATCTTATTAACGACCCCGATTGCCGGACTGCTGAACATGGTGGAGAAGCCTTCAGGAAAAATCAGCCGGCTATCGTTGACCGCTTGAATAATCACGATCACACTGGCTTCCATTCCGGTAGTAGCAATGTTGGTGTACATTCTCCGGTGTTCAATGAACTCACCTGGCGTATCAATGTAGTCTTGAATATATTCAATTGATTGCGTCTTATTGTAATGGTACGTCTGGTCCGTTAAGCGCTGAATAAGGGAAGTCTTACCGCACCCAATCGGACCTACAAACATTGGTCGTTTACCCATTTTTCTGCCTCCAAATAATGACGTTTATATAGATAATAATAAATGCATCCACAGTTAATGTGAATGCATTTTTTAAACCTAATTCTGTAAATAAGTGATATAAATTGCTATTTAGTTAAAGAAACTTCGAGTAATGAGGCAATAATACCACCAACAAGTGGTCCGCACATTGGAACCCATGCATATTCCCAGTGTGTGCGCCCACGGTTAGGAACAGGCAAAACCGTGTATGCAAACCGTGGACCCCAGTCACGAGCTGGGTTCAAGGCGAATCCGGTAGTACTACCAAGAGCAGTACCAACGACGGTAATGACTAACCCAACAATCAGCGGCTTGAGACCTTGAGTAAAGTTACCCAAGTTCAGGAGGATAAAAACAAAGAAGAACGTTGCAATAACTTCTGATAAGAAGTTCCAGATTGGTGCGTTGATTGCAGGTACAGTAGCGAAGATCCCGACTTGGTTACCTTCCTCTTCCGTCTTAGTTGCCTTAAAGTGCGGATAAAAGTGAACTATCACAATTGCCGCCCCAACAAAGGCGCCTAAAAATTGTCCCAGAAGATAAGGAATAACTAAGCTCCACTTAAACAATCCAGCACAAGCAAAACCAATTGTTACTGCAGGGTTAAGGTGTCCGTCAGACCCCAAAACACCAGCAGTATAAACACCCATGGTTACAGCCAGACCCCAGGAAAGAGATACATACAGCCAGTTTGCACCTTGAGCATAAGCTTTGTTCAAGTTAAAACTGGCACCGGTACCTGCACCAAGTGTAATCAGGACCATTGTCCCGAAAAACTCTCCAATAAAACCATTCATGTTTTCACCACGTTTCTTAGTCTAGTTACTAATCCAACAACTAATCATTTTAAAAATGCATCGCATATCGCGTTGATATCAGAGTCACTAAGTCCGATCTCATCTTTAATAAAAGCGGTCATACCACCGAATTCGTAGTTGATCAGCGACAGCGGTTGTTCAATGTAATCCAAACTGACAACAGCTAAATCATGTATAGAAGTCACAAAACACTGTCCTAGCTGCTTACTTTTAGCTTCTTGCATCCGCGAGTTGATACGGTCTTTCGAAGCGGGATTGCTGTCTAGGTAATCCTGCAGGTTCCGCTGAGGATTCACTCCCAGTACTGCCAAAAGCAAATAGCTGCAGATGCCTGTCCGATCCTTTCCAGCTGAGCAGTGAAATAAAATCCCGCCGTCAGCTCGATGATCAAGGATTGCTTGAAAGAATGCACGATAGCCACAAATTGCGTGCGGATCAATTACCATCCTCCGATATGATTGCAACATACGCTCGTAGCCATACTCCGAATCGCGAGCGTATCGAGTATTAATTTCATCCAATGTCGACGTACTAGCCGTGACATCGTCGGGAAAAATAGGAACTTTAAGATAGTTAAATTCAGAGGATATCTTATCGGGATAAGTCGTCACCTCATCTGGTGAACGCAGATCAATGATCGTTTTCACCCCATAATTTAACAGGTTTTGATTCCCCGTCTCGTTAATATCCGATAAGTACCCAGCACGAATCAATTTATGGTTAATAATTTTTCGATTGTCCCGGCCCAAGATACCACCTAGGTCACGCACGTTAAATGCGCCAGGGACCGTCAACAAATTCACCATGCCTTACAACCCCAATTTTTTAACCCAATTTGGATCATCTATCAGTGCAGATGCAACACCAGCCAAGTCAGCCTGGTTCAGTGCATCAGTTAAAGTGTCGACTGAGTTGATCCCGCCAACCGTAATAATCGGACAGTGGACCACCTTAGAGAACATCTTGACGACGTTAGTCACTTCAGGCAATACAAAAGCAGATTGCTTATAGTTCTTTAACGATAAGCTCAAATAATCAATTCCGAGGTGGCTCAGCACTGCTGCTAAACCAATCGTGTCACTTAATGATATCCCCTCGGCTTGGTGTTCTTCTGGGCTTAAACGATAGCCAACCACAAAGTTTGGTGATAACGACTTAGCTAACTTAACCAGCTTGGTCACTAAGATAGTTGCAAACCGTAAGCGGCCAACCAAGTTAACACCGAACTGATCACGTCGGTGGTTGGACATTGGTGACAGGAACTGCTGAAGCAAGAACGAACTTGCCCCGTGCAATTCAACGCCATCAAACCCAGCCTTATAGGCCCGATCCGTCGCGGATAAGAAGTCCTTAATGATGCGGTTAATGCCATCTTCATCAAGGGCGGTCGGCTTTGGAAAGTCACCATAACCGGCAGCAACCGCGCTTGGCGCCACGATTGGTGTATCCGTGGTCGCCTTGGTCGTCATTCGACCGGCGTGAACTAACTGCAAGATGGCCTTAGAACCATCACCGTGAATCGTTGCCGCTAGCTTCGTTAATCCCGGAATATCTGCATCCCGCGAAACACTCAACGAGTGCTTCCCAGGTTTGCCGTCCTGCGAAACGTACGCAGAACCGACAACGTCCAAACCAACGTCACGTGACCGGCCACGATGAAAAGTGATTGCGCGTTGACTAACCCGGCCATCAGACAGTGCGTTCTGCATATCGAGTGGCGCAAGCACGATGCGATTTTGTAATTCTAATTTGTTACTAATTTTAAACGGTTTCAAAATGGGCGATATGTCCATGCTAATCACTCCTAAGTTTTAGTAATGTTAGGTGTATCAAAGCCTAACATATCACCAAGTGTTGCAATCACTTGCTTTAGAGCCGACTCGACTTCAGATACTTCACCTACAATCACAACTGAACCGCTAAACCGATCAATGAAGCCCAGTTTAACATTGCCAGTCTTAGTGGCAATATCCCCAGCAATGATAGAGGTTTCAGCAGGGGTAATGGTCAAGATACCAAGTGCATTTTTAGGTGTTTGAATCCCAAGTTTTTCATAAATATCTGGGGTAGGATTAGCAATAATGTGCGCTAACGTCACCTGCTTACCTGGAACATATTCCTGAATCGTACGTTGAATGTCTCTAGCCAAGGTAACACCCCCTTTTTAAAGTCCTGCGATGCTCATCACATCTCTTGCAATAACAAGCTCTTCATTAGTTGGAATGACTGCAACATGAACCGGAGTGCCATCCGTGCTAATTTTTAGAGTATTTTGGGCATTTTGGTTGATTAACGATAATCCCCAATAGCCTGATTTACGGTATCATCTTGCAAATCAGATTTGAATGCTCACCGAAGCCGGCTGTAAATACCACTAGCTTAGACTAAATAGCGTCCTGGTAAATGGCAGCTAAGTCTTCGTCAGTCGGTACAACAGGATTGCCAGGGAAAGTAGCATCCTTCTTAGCATTTGCAACAATGGTTGCGCACTTCTTATCGGCTTCACTAGGATCAACACCAAATGCAGTCAATGATGCAGGACAGTGCATCTCACGCATCATTTGTTTGATGTAGTTAGTCAAATGGTGAACCGCAATCTTATCGCCCATACCGTGAGCAGCCAAACCAGTCTTACGAGCAACACCGGCGTACTTCTTCAGTGCTTCGGGACTCTTGCTGGCATTGTAGCTGACAACGTAAGGCAACAGAATTGCACATGCTAAGCCATGCGGAACATGGAACTCGGCACCTAATTGGTGAGCAATTGAGTGGCAGATTCCAAGGCCGGCATTATTGAAGGCCAAACCAGCTGCACAAGAAGCTTCATGCACGATCTGACGTTCGTGAACGTCAGTACCATCATTTACACAGCCAACTAAGTGGTGTGCGATGACGTCAATGGCCTTTTCAGACAAGGCTTCAGTGATCACGTTAGCATCACGGGCAACTAATGATTCTAGCCCGTGAGTCATAACATCCAAACCGGAGTAAGCGGACACACTCTTAGGTGCCGTCATAACCAGTTTAGGATCCAAAAGTGCGTAGTCTGGTGTCAGATGATCGTCCAAAATAGGGAATTTACGCCCTGCTTCAGGATCAGAAATGACACTGGTATTAGTAACTTCTGAACCAGTACCACTAGTAGTTGGAATTGCAAAGAAGCACTTAACTTCTTCACCTAAGATCTTTTCACCAAAGAACCGAATGGCTTTAGCAGTATCGATTGCTGAACCACCACCAATGGCTACGATAACCGTTGGCTTAACACCGATATACTGCTTAACACCTTCGATAATATTTGGCAGCGGTGGGTTAGGTTTCACATCTGAAAAGATGGAGACTTCGTTAGAACCGTTAACCTTACCAGTAATTTCCTTAAGGGTTGGTGTATTTGGCAAAAATGCGTCACACACCATAAAAATCTTTTCCTTTGAAATGGTTGACAGTTGATTTAGGCTATCAACGCCGGAAAAAATCTTTGTAGGAACTGAAAATGTTTCCATATCTTATTATGCCTCCCATATACGAGTAAAAATACTTCTGGTGAAGTGAGACAACGCTGACGTGCGTAACAACATCATCACTACTTTTCACCAGTGGGTGCTGCTATTAATACTGACGCACCTAAGCGTGCCCCATTAACAACAGCACCCGTACCAACGTAAGATCATCTAGAATTTTGAGTGGCTAAAACAGTCTCATGAGTTCATCGACAGTCTTGAAGATTTTTCAATCATTATTTGCTGGCTGGCTTCTTATCGCCATCAGTTACGAGATGGGATAATTCCTCAGCCAAGATCTGTTTGATCTGCTCTTCAACTTTGTCCATGCTAACCCAGCCTCTTCATAAAGGAAGCGACCGTGGCTTCACAGATGGCTTCGTCTTCTTCGACTAAGCCGCCACTGACACCAACCGCACCAATGAACTTATCGTTGATCTTCAATGGAATACCGCCTGGGAATGATACTAACTTACCACCCAAGCTGGTTCCCATTTCGTACAATGGGCCACCTGGTTGAATGTCTTTGCTAAAGTCTTTGGTTGGCATCTTCATTGAAAATGCTGACCAAGCCTTCTTAGGAGCCAATTCGCTACTTACCAAGTTGGCATTTGGCATGTGGTAAAGCATCCGCTCTACACGACCTGAGTCGAGAAAGCAGAACGTTACGCCGACACCTAATTCGTTAGCTTTAGCGATCCCATCATTGATGGCATCTTCCATCCGCTTTTTATCGAAAACTGGATCGGCACTTTGATCTTCTGCCAAAATACCCTTAATAATTTCGCCAATGTGTTCTTCATTCATCGTATTATCCCTCTTTACATGCTTTATATCGCTTGAAAACTTCATCTACTAACTCATTAAGTTCGGCCTCATGATCCTCTGACCGCGCCATGATGTAGAAAAAGTCAGACATGCGATTGACGTATCTTTCTAGTTCTGGACGAGTCTTGTTCTCCTTTGAAAAGCGAACAAATTGTCGCTCAGCACGCCGACAGACTGTTCGACAAACGTGAAGCTGAGCACCTGCTAAACTCGTTCCGGGTAAAATGAAGCTGGCAACTTTGGGCAGTTCTGCCGTGTACTGATCAATGACTGACTCAAGATACTTGGTATCCTTATCAGTAATTGACTTACTATTTTGCAAGAACTTCTTCGTATCAGATGTGGCAATTTCACCCTGCAAGAAAAACATCTTATATTCCACTCGTCGTAGAATCTCCTTGTTTTTCTCCGAGACACACATCTTTTCTGCCAAACTAACATTTGCATTTAACTCGTCAAACGAGCCGTAAGTTTCAACTCTAGTAGAACCCTTGTCGACTCTCAGCCCATCATACAGGCTGGTCTGTCCTTTATCGCCACCCTTTGTATAGATAGCCAAGAGATCATCCCTTTCAAGAATCAAATGTATCTATAATTCCAACAATTGCGCAATCAACAACATCGCGTTGCGTGCGTTCACCGACGTTAGCTTTACGGGCACCGGCACCATGTACTAATAGTACGAACTCGCCAACTCCCGCACCAACTGTATCAGCAGCAACTTCCTGAGAACGCGTAGATTTACCTTCAGCATCAATTGGTTGGACAATCATCAGTTTACGACCGACGAGTGATTTATCCTTTTGAGTTGAAACCACGCTGCCAATCACTTTTGCCATATACAATCTACATCATTCCTAACTTGTAATTGAATGTCTTTGAATCTCGCAATTTCTTCTGCATCAGCAGTTAATCTTTGATCTTGTGTCAATACAACGACGGATTTATCAGCAATGTCGGCTACTGCGGCACGTGAGACATAGTGCCGTCTGAATGAATGGACTGGCCGCTTCGCGTCAACCACGAAGAGTACCGGCCAGTCGCGGATCATCTTAACGGGAAGGAACTTGGCAACTTTCGCAGAAACTTCAAAGCGAAAGTTGATATCATATTCAAACCCTTGAGCGATCCACTTTACCCACTCATTTTCGGTGTTCATACTGTATAAATCTTTCAGCAATTGCAATGATATATTCATGATGTCAACGGTTGCATTATTGACAAAAACCTCAGAACCTGGTGCGCTGGAATTATTGAAATAAGTGATTTGAATAGATTGTGTCTGGCGGTCGCGAATCTTTTTAATAACTTTCGCCATTAATTCATCCACTTAATCACCCCACATTCTCATTCGCACACATTCGATGATTTTACCGGCTACGTCTGTACCAACGTTAGCTGCATTGACCTGAGCTGCCTTAACTTCAGCAGTTATGGCCCAATGCTGTTAATGTTTGTTGATAACAATTAAGCCTTTGGTAAAATGTTTTCAACTTCTGCGTGTGGACGAGGGATGACATATGAGCTAACAACTTCACCAATGTTTTCAGCTGCTGCAACACCGGCATCAACTGCGGCTTTAACGGCACCAACATCGCCACGGACCATAACAGTAACTAATCCGCTACCGATCTTTTCTTGGCCGACCATAGTGACGTTAGCAGCTTTAACCATGGCATCTGCACCTTCAATAGAGGCTACTAAACCTTTAGTTTCGATCATTCCTAATGCATTGTTCATAATTTTTTCCTCCAATTTATTATTTGTCGTTATTATTGTTTCTGTTGTTCTTACTGTTGTTTGCTTTATTGTCAGTTGGTTTGTTCCCAGTTGACTTTGTGTTTGGCTTCGAACTTGGCTTAGCATTCTGCCGTGAACTTGGTTTCGTGTTAGTCCTAGTCGTTGTTGATGAAGATCTCGGCCGTGTAGGCGCAACAGACTCAGACTTTTTGGCAGATTTATTAATTGGGTAAGTGGTCTTCTTTGGTTGAGGCTTGGTGTTACCTAAAATGGCATCATCGTCGCCAAGACCTGGAATACCTTCAGCAGGATTAGGAATCACTACTGAGCTAATCACGTGATCACCAGCTGCTTCTTTACCAGCTTCAATTGAGACTTGCACCGCGGCAACATCGCCAGTGATACTGATCATTGACCAGCCACTGCCCATGGCACTTTGAATCGGTTGCAATTCAACATCAGCTGTTTTGAGCATTTTATCCGCTACAAAAATCCCGGTTGTTAAACCCTCAACTTCTAGATATCCTAATGATTTCATTCGGTTTCACTCCCTTTGAACAGTTTAAATGGCGTGCCTTTCACTAATCGAGCAGCGTTAGCGCCCAGTGCGCGAAGTTGAGCATTATTTTGCATTGGGACGGTAAACAACGGTTCGCGTGGCTGCAGGTTTTTATAGTGCAAGACGACTGATTGTGAATCATACGCTATTCCGACTGCCAGTTTAGAATGAAGTGCCGCTTGATAAGCATTGTCAACGTTGTCACCCTCATTAATGACGGCAACGGAGAGGGGGATTTCCTCCTCTTCGACACCGTTTAACAATTCGGACAGGTTAGTCAGATCTTCGTCCTTTTGGGGGACAGCCAAAACAATCGACGGAATATGACTATCAGTTTCGATCATGACTGAGCCCTTCTTTCACGGGCGTAAGAAATAATTAACCCCGTTGCCACAGCGTTTCGTGGCCCTTCAATCGAGCGAATGTTGCCTCGACCGGCAACTAAGCTGTAATGTGATAATTCATCGGTGACAAATTGTGGAATTTCAAAGTCCAATGCTGAACCACCCACAATAACCACGAATGGAATGTCACGAATGTTACCTGTTGGGCTCACGTGCTTCAATGCCCGGATAGCGTTTTCAACGAAGACCCGCTTCTTAGCACTTTGGCGAACCATCTTAATCTGTTCAATATTGAGATTATTCGGAACTGGTGTGAAACCATCAGGCTTAACAACAACAACTTTTGCAAAAATATCAGATGGTAACGGTTTTTCGAAGAATTGAACGGAACCGTCTTCGTGACGAATTTGGAACAAATTCTCCACTTTAGCTAACGGATAGCGTTTAATTTCTTCAGCCAAACTTTCGTCATGCAATCCGAGCTCGGAGTTGATGATCATGGTAACCATGTCACCAGCACCTGCCAGATGAATGGCAACGATGTCATTTTGCTTGTTGATGATCGAAGCATCGGTTGAACCGGCACCTAAATCAAGAATGGCAATTGGCTTAGTCGTCCCTGGGGTAGTCAAAGCACCTTGAATCGCAGCTTCAGCTTCAGCACCGCCAATTTCAACTTGAACACCCATTTGAGCGTGGATCAAGTCCGCAATGCGTTGCATCTGCAGGTGATCTGACTTAACCATCGCAGCGATCCCAACGGCTTGTTCGTTGGAGAATTCACCAGCAAGACCACCCTGAACTTTAACGGGAACGTTGGTATCAACGGCTAATAAATCTTGAATAGCAATTTGCTTATTCTGTTTACCAGTCAGATCCGCCATGGTTTGACGAACCTTTTCAAGCATGCCGCCAACGTTGGTACCAGATTCACCAGTAATATCGGTAATACTGTGAAAATCGCCGACCTTCTTCATGATGGCATCAGCACCACCAGCCACGTCAACGCTTTCACTGCCGGTATCACCTTTGATATTGATACTCCCAGCAGGAATGATTCTCGCTTTAACATCACCTTCAGGCGTCTTAATGACAACCGCAGAACGGTTGCCAATTAAGGCACGTGAGACAGGCACGATATTTTTAGTTTCTTCCGATGTCAGATTAAACAGCGTTGCAATACCGTATGGGTTGGATAGTTGGGAAATGACTCGCCCTTTATCAGCAACTTCAACGGCCGCTAACATGTTAATCGGCACCTTATCGATCAGTGATACTTCATCGACAATCGGAATCCTGTGTTCCAGTCGATTATCAACCAGAACACCATCATCGTTTTGAAGAATTGCCGCCGTAATCTTAAAACCAGAATTAACGTACATATTGATCAGCTTAGCAACATCAGCAAAATCAATGCCACCAGGTACCACCACAATGTATGAACGTTTGTGATCGGCTTGTTTAACCAGATCCAATAGTCCAATGGTATAGCCGGCACCAATGCCGAGGCCGCCTGGAGTATTGGGGTTATGCCCAATCATCGTTGACTCAGTGATAATCGTTTCAGAAATGGTTTCCATCGCCACATCACCAATAACTGGTGTGGCTTCATTTACCCGGATCAGGTCAACATCGTCAATTTCGAACTTCGTGGGTTTCAGCAACCGGCTGATTGATTCTCGAATACCAGTCATATTTTGCTTAGTCCCTTTGATGCCAGTTGTTGCCGCTATCCCTGAACCAATAAAGTTAATTTGGCCATCATCTGAAACTTCGGCTAAGGCAGTTTCCGTCGATGAGTTCCCGATATCTACACCGATAACTCGTTTCATCGCGTCCACTCCTAACTAGTTATCGCCTTTCAGCTTCTTTCTGGTTTCGTAGTTGTCAGCTGCTTCTTTGAACCAGTTTGAACATACTTTGGCGTTGTATTTGTTTAATAATTCATCTGCAATATCCAATAATTCCTGTTTAGTTGACCGGTATGGACGTAAGGCACCGTACATTTCCAGTAAACGAGCATCAGGGATCTTGGTTAATTCAGCGGCCCGTTGCATGTTACGTTGAATAGCAGCACGACCAGCATTCTTAGCGATTTGACCTTGCATCCGTAAAGTATTTGGTGCAATCCGCAGATCCTTTGGTCCGATCTTGTTGTTTAAGACGTTATCAAAGGTAATGTCCTTTAGATCTTCACCTGATGCTGACTTTACTAAGTCTGGGTGCTTCTTATATAGTGGATAGTCGCTGGCATCAAGTTCTTTAGATGGCAGGCTTGAAGTATTATCAGTGTCTGTATTAGATGAACTTGAGCTTTGGTTTACTTGTGCACCGAGTTGACTAGCAACTTTTGCGACTAAATCATCAATCTCACTCATTCTGATACCTCCTAATCAAAGTTAACTTCGATTTCTTCAGCAGGTTTACCAACAACAACCTGTTTCGTCTCTTTAATATGCAACAATGCTGAAATAGCTTGGTAAGCCACACGTGCCATTTGGTCGTTGACCGTTGGTACAGGGCTAGGTGACATACTCTTTGCATATTGAGCAGCGTTCTTACCGATCTGACGGTAAGTATCCAACGTCAAAACTGGAGCTTGTGGGAACAATTCCAAGTTTGACAGTGGGTCTTGGTCCTTTTGGTGAATAACAGTCGTACCCTTTGATTGGATACCAATTGCGATTCCAGAACCAGAAAGCTTATCACCTTCAGCGGCACAGAACGAAACATCAGAAGTCCGGTAGACCTTAATGATACGGGCCTTGAGTCCTTCTTCTTCGATCCCTGCAACAAGCTGACGCAAGATATCTTTATGAGCTAATCCGGTCATGTTCTTGGTTAAGACTTCAGCAAAGGCTGGAGCAACCGCGATGACAACTTCATCTTGAGAGAAGCCTTGTTTAGCGACACCGACATGTTTGAACCAATCTAATTTTTCTTCAGGTACAGCGTGATCCAAAGTTGAACGGTCCTCAGCGGTCTGAGTCCCAGTTGGTGTTCCACCTGCAGTAGCAGTTGCAGAACCCTTGTCGTCTTTAAATGAAATTGGCTTATCAGTTGTTTTAACACCTGATTCGACCAGTACCTGTTTAATAATTCGTTTGAGTAAATCTTCATCAATAGTATTTGACACAGCACTTACCTCCTTAGCTGGCTAGAATTGCATGTGTCCAGGATCCATAGCAAATGGCACATCTTTGATACGTTCCCATTCATCCTTATCGTTTTGTAGACGATATCCAGTACCAGGACCTTGGTAATCATTAGGGTTGTTTACAGCTGAAATGATGTTCCAATTCTTGTCGAAGATGGATGATGTTTGCAGGAAGTCACCGCAAACCTTTTGCTTTTGAAGGTTAAGAACAGCTTGGGCAACGTCTTTGAAGTCTGAGTCATTCAAAGCCTTAACGATATCAATGGCAGTAATACCACGATCAAGCAATTCTTGAGCGGCTTTCATATCTTCAACCATGTTACGATCTGGCATATCCTTTGAACTGTTAGCATAGGTAGCAGCTTCAACTTCTTCATCAGTGATCTTTGGCAGACCTAACTGATCAAAGACAGCTTGGATAGCATGAGCAGCTTTGCTACGGATCTTAATGATATCTTGTTCGTTAACTGGGTGAATACCACCGTTGACAGCTAAATCACGTTCCATGATGTAGTAGTCATCGTAGTCGTAAGCATCAGTGTTAGAACCAGCAAAGGTGTTATCGTAGTTAGGTGTTGATGAGTAACCAGATGAAATGTAGTCAGTACCAGCAACGAATTGACCGATCATACGTTCAGTACGACGCATGTCTGAGTGTGAGAAGGATTGGTCACAGCCAGAAGCACATTCGATATCCATCATCATGCATAAGAGGTTTTCACCTAATACTGAACGGATACCTGAAGGAACGGCACCTGGAATACCAATGCAACTAACACCACCGTTTTGCAGGCCTTGAACACCTGAAGCTTTGGTGATGAAGATGCATCGTGATTCAAGGTAAAGCATTGACTTGCCTTCGGTGTAGCCCATCATAACTTCAGAACCTGAACCGGAAGTGAACCGCATCTTCAAACCACGTGAAGCGTAGCAAGATGCCAAGAATCCTTTAGACCATGGTGTATCATCACCATCGGTAAAGACTTGGTCAGTCCCGTAAACAGAAATGGTTTCAGCGTAAGCAGTGAAGCCTTTCATACCTAAGTTTAATTCGGTAGCTTCCTCAACAGAGCATTGAGATAAGACACCTGGACGACCAGTTTGAGCACCGACTAACAATGAAATGGCGTTGAATGGCGCGTAACGAGCAACCGCAGTGGTGGTTTCAAGTTCAGGGAACCCACGTTGAGCGGCATCGGCAGCATCGGCAGCAATCAAAACTGGGTTATCACGAACGTTGGTAACGTGGGCTTGTGTAGCTGGTGTACGACGAGCACGCATCTTTTGAACGGCCATGATCATTTCACCGAAGTTCAACTTACTAATAACCTCTTCAGCCTTAGCTGGGGTTAATGATAAGGTAACTTTGATAACATCTTTACGTGAGACGTTGGGATCAACTAACATATTAGCAATCTTAGTAGAATCCATGGCCATAACCTTTTCGGCGTTGTCCAAAACGATCCCATATTCAGCAATATATGAATCAATCAAATCAAAGTCTTCGCGCTTCTTACCATCAAGTTCAGTAACTACGCCGTTTTCAATCTTGATACTTGGCTTTGGATCGTTAGGACCCATCATAGCAACTAAACCTTCGCTAGGCCACTCTTTAACAAAACCATCTTGATGAATGGGACGCTTTTCTAGCATTTCAAATCGTTTTTGTCTTTTCAAGATTTTTGCCCTCCCTACTTAATGTAAGATGGAAAATCAGCAACTGGTTGTTTGCCTAATTCAGCTAATAACTTCAGTCCGACTTCACGGCCGGCCATAACAGCTTGACGAACAGCTCCTGAATCACCACTCATGTGAACCATACCTTCATTAGAGAAACTGGTACCATGACCTGGTGAAGCAAATGATAAGACGTCTACTGAAGCCGTCTTGATTGCTGTATCAGCCATGACAACACCAATACCTGAAGGCGCGCCACAAACTAAACCATATGCTTTTCCAACAGGTGCACCAAATGCCAAGTGGCATGCGCCCGCTGCACTAGCAGTAAATTGTAATTCCAAATGTCCTGCTGGTGAGTTATAAACATCACCAAAGTGCTTTGGCAGACCATCCAAAGCAACCTGAATCGCTTGACGGCAATCTGAAGGATCATAGCCACCGATTAAGATCAAAGACCCATGACCGGCACCGCCTTTAGTATCACGAGGCAATTCAATATCAATTACTTCAGTGTTGGTTGCTTTAACGGCATCGTCCATTGAAAGAATCTGTGGACCGGCACCTGAACGAGCACTTAAAATACCAATTACTGAATACTTTTTCGTTAAGGTCAATTTATCCAGTAACATTTGATCAACAGCTGGGATAACCATCCCAATTGTGTCACCAATATGACTTGCACCAACGAACTCAGAAATGGAGCTCGTTGAATTTAGAAAATCATTCATGTCTTCCCTCCTGACTTGTTAAGTAATCTCTATCGCAGTAGCAATAAAGGTTACGTCATTATCGTTCCATTCTCTACTTCTTTTCAGCAGGTGATGGTGTTGTTGGTAAAATCTTTTCAACATCTTGATGTGGGCGAGGGATTACGTAACTCGAAACCACTTCGCCAATATTTTCAGCTGCCGCAACACCTGCTTCTACAGATGCGTTAACGGCGCCAACGTCGCCACGAACCATAATTGTTACCAGCCCGTGTCCAATTTTTTCCTGTCCAACCAAGTTAACGTTTGCAGCTTTAACCATGGCATCGGCAGCTTCGATTGACGCAACTAAACCTTTAGTTTCGATTAATCCAAGAGCTTCTTGTCCCATAATTGTATAGCCTCCTTAAGTTTGTGAACTTGTTCGCTTTCCTAATCTGAAAGCACTTTCATTATATAAAATTTTGCTAGCACTATCTTAGAGAATCCTAGCTTTTTTATGATTGATATGAACATCACAAGGTCACAATATTGATACTTTTTGCATTAAAGTATTATTTTCACAATACAACTTCCCATACTGTCAGGTGTCAAGCCAATTATCAAATTCATGTACACAAGTTGGTTTTCATGGTATTATTTTGCTAATATTCTAATTATTCATTGACTTATATACACATATGTTATAAAAAGTAAGAAAACTTGGAGGTAAACTGATGAAAATATATACGCGACATGGTGACAAAGGTAAAACTCAAATCATTGGTGCATCAATGATTCCTAAGAGTGACAGTCGGGTTGAAGCTTACGGGACCGTCGATGAGCTTAATTCATGGATCGGCTATACTGCTTCGATCTTAACCGGCAAAACACAGGAGATGCGCGCTGAACTAGAAGAAATTCAGCAAATCCTATTTGATATTGGCCGCGACTTAGCGACCATCTCAACGGACAAAAAGCATGAGTACGTATTCACCGATGACCTGTCTGCTAAGCAAACTAAATGGCTGGAAGACATCATTGATAAGTATGTCGCAGCTGCGCCAAAAATCGACCGCTTCATTTTGCCTGGTGGTTCACCGGAAGCATCAGCACTGCACGTGGCGCGAACGATCACCCGTCGTGCAGAACGTCGAATAGTGGCACTGCAAGAACAAGATAGTATTAATTCTAATACGCTGGTATTCATTAATCGCTTGTCCGACTACTTCTTTGCGGCAGCTCGCTACGCTAATGTGAAGAATGATCAAGACGACATTCTGTACCGGAATGGTAATCCAGTGTTCAAATAAGTCGTAAACGGCACAAAAAAGCTTCGTGATGGTTAAAACAAACCATGACGAAGCTTTTTTTGGTTCAATACGCAAATAATGTCATTAAATTGACAGTTTAGTCTTTTTTGTACAAATTAAGCTTTTAGCTGTTCCGTATCAATCAACGTATAGGTTCCCGCATCAAACTGCGGCGTCCAGTAATCCACTTCGGGAAAGAAGAGTTGATTGATAATGCGCAGTGTTCCCCGGTGCGCAACGATGAGCACAGCTTTTTGACTGTGATCATTGATAATTGGTTTGACAGTTTCAATCACTCGCTGTTTAAACGCCATAAACCCTTCTGCCTGCGTTGGCACGACCTTAAAGGGACTGTCGAGCCAGGCCTGCCATTTAACCGGGAATCGTGCCTGGATCTCATTGGCATTCAGGCCTTCCCAAGCCCCAAAGTCCATCTCGTTAAGCCCTGGTTTTCGAATCACCGGAACGGGTGCGTGCTGGTTTAAAATAATCGTTGCCGTTTCCAGTGATCGTTTCAGGCCGCTGATATAAACGGTGGTAAACTGCTTATCAGCCAACTGCTGAGCAACTGAGCGGGCCTGCTTGACCCCCGTTTCATCGATTGAGACGTCTAAAGAACCATAGAATTTTCTTTCACGGTTAAGGGTGGTTTCCCCATGCCGGGTTAAATATAATTTCATCCGAATAGCCCCTGACACTTCAGCTGCAGACCGACATACACCAGTAGAAAGATTGCCTGACTGAGTTCGGCGTAGCAGCCGACCGTGTCGCCGGTCAGCCCGCCGAAAAGCTTATAGAAAAAGTGGCGGTACCCAACCGAAACGATGATCACTGCAGCGTAGCTCACAATGCCACTTAAGCCAAGCAGCCAACCGATGAGCAGCAGCGCAATCACTTGGTTGACGAGCAGTCGCCAGGTTTTAATGCCTTCCCAGATACTAGCGAGCCCACCGCTTTTTCCAGCGTAATGCATGTGGAAGAAAAGCAGTGAGATACCACTTTTAGTGATCATCACACAGATAATGGCTAATTTGGTAATGGCTAAAACATTGGGTTGGCGGTTAATGATCGCAATTCCAGCCCCAATGACGATCAAATAAAAGTAAACTAGCGCCAAGCTGCCCATGGTGCCCAGTCGGCTGTCCTTCATAATGGCTCGCATCTTCTCGACTTTACGAGACGAAAACAGCGCATCCGCGGTGTCCGCTAGGGCATCCAAGTGAAAGCCGCCAGTGATCAGACCGTCACCGATCCAAAAGAGCACCCAGGCAAACCACAGCGGAAAGATCTGAGCCCACACAAAGAACAGTGCGCCTTCAAGCAGCCCCAGTAACACGCCAAAAATAGAAAAGAATTGCATGTTATTTTTAAACTGATCACCGGGATTGTTAATCTCTACCGGAATTGGCAGTCGGGTAAAAAATTGCGCGTACAGTATTAATGCCTTGATCATAGAATAATCCCAGCTTTTTTAAATAGTTATTTAAGCTTTCAAATCAGTGACGTAAACGGCATCGGGAAAGGCGTGAACGAACGCCTCACTGGCGCTTTTCTTAACGCCCACTAGGATAACCGTTGCCGGCCCAGCCGATTGACTGTAGTAGTCATCTGCTAAAGCCTCACGATCATAATTTAGCAGCTGATTTGTCTGCGCCATTTGGCCAACCTCGTAGGCAATGCCCTTGGAGCCCACCGGCAGCATATCGATTACTTCTGGTCGCTGGCGAATACGGCGTACCTCGTCATACGAAACCAGCGTTGCGAGGCTAGTAAGACCAACGCGGGGTTCACCAAACTGATAAACGCTTACGGTCCCATCAGCTTTGCGAGCGACACGTTCATTTTGCGCAATCGCGGTAATCCCCACCGACGTGGTTAAGGTCGCCATGTTGTCTTCGGTACTGCCGTTTATCGGCACGTCTGACAGACCGGCTGAAGCCAGCTCAGCCTTCAACGCTTTGATCACTTGAACGCCAGTTGGATCCATCTCATTGCCTAAGGTGTCCACCACGCAAAGCAGTTTAGCGCCAAAGCAGATCAGTTCCAGTAACACCACTCGTAGCGAGCCGGCAGCCACAACGTTAATCGGTGACGTCACGGCATCGTCTTTCTTAGCACCAATGCCGGCACTGACATCACAGGCGATCACTAAAGAATCGCCCGATGGCAAGTCAATGAGTGTTAAATCTCGGAAGCTATTCATTCCGTTCACCACTTTAAGATTGTTTTTCATCCAAATACATCTGGTGCAGTGACTGAACCAGCACCCCTTGCCGCTTAGCCGGACAGAATGCCGCATTGTGATCAGCCTGAATGACGTTTTGTGTACTTGACCCCAGGGTGTAGTAACGCTGCACGTCAAAGTTTTGCGGCAGCTGGCGCATGATCTGCGTCAACCGCTGATAACTAGACGGGCTAGTTACTAGCACCCGGGTGATCCGATGCTGACCGATCAAAGCCATCACCTGCGCCATCAGGTCAGCATTCCACTCATTTCGATACAGTTGAACCGTCTGAATGTCGGGAAAAATGGTTAGTAAATTATGCTTCACGCTTAAATTACCTCTTAACCAAACGACGTCGTGACCGGGTACCTGTGCCAGTAATGGCTGCAGACCAGCCTGGCTTTCGGTTTCGGCAATTCTGACCCGGTCAAAATGGTGTTGTTTGAGTTGACCTGCCATCTTTTGACTCAGTACCAGAACGGTACCGGTTATCGTAGTCGCCGGAAACTGGTCCAAGAGGCATTTAAGCGCAAACGGACTGGTCACAACGACGTACGGAGCATTTTCAATCAACTGCCGATCTTCGCTAGAAATGGCAACCGCTTGTAAGTGACGTAACGGGATATACAGTGGCTGAGCAACTTGCGCTAATTCACGTTGCGATGCCGCCGGAACCTTTTCTTCAGGATAAGTAATTAAAAAAGCCAATGTTACAACTCTCCTCTCCAGAAGATCACTTCAAACGCTGCGGTAACCCGCTGATCACAAAATAGACGCTGTCAGCCGCCTGTGCCAGCCACTGATTGACCTGGCCATAAAGATCGCGGAGCACCCGCGTCTGCTTAGTTGCCGGCACGATGCCCAAGCCCACTTCATTAGTAACGATAATCATCTTTTGATCCGTTTGCCGGAGGGCGTCAACAATGTGCTGCCATTCAGCGTGCATCCGTTCGGTCACCGCGTTTAATTCATCACGACTCAGCGACTCAATTAAGGCATCCAGTTCAACGTGCTGCTGTTTTGCCCGCGCTATCATGTCATCATAGAACAGATTCGTGATCAGCATCGTGGCATCATCGAGTAAGAACCCATCGAAGCGGTGTGCCGTGATAAAACCTGCCACATCACGGTAGCGTTCCTCCGTGTGCCAAGTATCTGGCCGGCGTCGTTGATGCGTCATAATGCGTAACTTCATTTCCGGATCGGGACGTTTCATCACACCGGTTGCCAAGTAGCAGATATGCTGGCTGGTCGATAATTGCTTTTCGGCAAAGACCGACTTGCCGCTTTTAGCGCCACCCGTAACGACCATTAGCTGTGACATTTATGACCCTCCTCTTAAATCCGTTTAGCCCTGCTTTTGAACCGCGTCAAAGGCGTTGTTGAAGGCCTGAATCGTTTTATCAATTTCAACATCCGTATGCTTGCTGGACATGAAGTTCGTTTCAAATTGTGACGGTGCCGTGTAGATGCCCTGTTGCAGCAACTGCTTGAAGAACTTAGCAAAGTAGGCAGTATCACTTGCTTTAACGTCATCAAAGTTATTGACTGGCCCAGCGTTGAAGAAGTAGCTCCACATCGTCCCAACGGAATGAACGGTCATTGGTACACCGTGATCATCCGCAGCCTGCTTAATGCCAGCCATCAAGCGTTTCGTGTTCGCCGTCATCTTAGTGTAGAGGTCTTCTGATAGTTGGTTCAGCGTGCTGAGTCCACCAGTCATCGCTAGCGGGTTACCGGATAACGTCCCGGCGTGATAGATCTTACCAGCTGGGGTAATGTTTTCCATGAGGTCTCGACGACCGCCAAAGACCCCAACGGGCAAACCGCCGCCAACAACTTTACCCAAAGTCGTCAAGTCTGGCTTAATATGGTACAAACTCTGAGCACCGTGGTAAGCAGCCCGGAAGCCGGACATCACTTCATCAAAGATCAGAAGTGAGCCAGACTTGGTGGTTTCATCTCTTAAAGTCTGCAGAAATTCTTGGGTCCCTGGAATGACACCCATGTTACCGGCAATTGGTTCAACGATTACACAGGCAATTTCTTTGCCGTGTTCCTTGAAGAGTGATTTGACCCCTTCAACGTCATTGTAGGCAACCGTTAAGGTATCGTAAGCCAAGGCATTCGGGACACCCGGTGACGTATTGATATCAAAGGTGGCCATCCCAGAACCAGCATCCACTAGCAATGAGTCACTGTGGCCGTGATAGTTCCCAATAAACTTCACGATCTTATCGCGTTTAGTCACCCCACGTGCCAAACGAATGGCACTCATTGTGGCTTCAGTCCCAGAAGAGACCATCCGCATCTCTTCCAATGAAGGAACGATGGCTTGAATCTTCTCAGCCAGTTCCGTTTCTAATTCAGTTGGGGCACCGTAACTGGTTCCGCGAGTGGTGGCGTCTTGTAAGTCTGCAACCACCTTGTCGTCAGCATGGCCTAAAATCAATGGGCCCCAAGACAACACGTAGTCAATGTACTTGTTGTGGTCAATATCTTCAATGTAAGCACCCTTGCCCTTAGCGATGAACAGCGGGTCGCCGCCGACATTCTTAAAGGCACGAACCGGACTGTTGACACCACCCGGCATGTATTTATCTGCTTCTGCAAAAGCTCGTTTTGAATTACTAAAATCTCTCACGTTTTTTCCTCCAGCTAGTTCATTCGTTTAGCAACATCTTTGGCAAAGTAAGTGATGATCAGATCAGAGCCAGCACGCTTCAGGCCAACCAAGATTTCATTAACGATCTTTTCTTCGTCGATCCAGCCGTTTTGGGCTGCAGCCTTGACCATGGCATATTCACCGGAAACGTTGTAAGAAACCAGTGGCAAATTAGTTGAGTTACGGACATCACGGATAATATCAGAAAAGGCCATGCCGGGCTTCACCATCACGAAGTCAGCCCCCTCTTTTTCGTCACTGGCAACTTCACGCAGTGCTTCCAAGCGGTTAGCAGGATCCATCTGGTAGCCCTTCCGATCACCAAAGGTTGGCGCACCATCCGCTGCGTCTCTGAATGGACCGTAGAAGCTAGAAGCATATTTAACCGCATACGACATGATTGGCAGCGTCTTAAAGCCGGCTTTATCCAAGCCTTGACGAATAGCGGCCACGAAACCGTCCATGGCGTTAGAAGGTGCAATAATATCAGCACCCGCTTTAGCTTGACTAACGGCCGTCTTAGTGAGGTATTCAAGTGATTCATCGTTGATGACTTCACCGTCCCTAACGATACCGCAGTGACCAGTAGACGTGTATTCACACATGCAGGTATCGGCAATCACGATCAGATCCGGATAAGCCGCCTTGATCTTGCGGATGGCTTGCTGCACGATGCCGTCGTCTTCCCAGGCACCAGTACCCTCGTCATCCTTGTGATCCGGAATACCGAAGATAATGATTGATTGAATGCCAAGGTCAACAATCGTTTTCACTTCATCCAAGATCGTATTTAGACTGAAGCGGTAAACGCCGGGCATGGACTTGATTTCTTCCTTGTCCGTAATGGTGGCATCAACGAAAACTGGCATGATCAAATCGGATTTCTCCAAGTGGGTCTCACGAACCAGATCCCGCATTGCTGCACTGCTTCTTAAACGACGGTGACGATCAAAAGTTAACATAGTTAATATATCCTCTTTCTTAAAAATTATTTGATTAAATCTAAAGCGCCTTCATCAATTAACGACTGCGCGACCTGCGTCCCAACTGGACCGTCAATTGCGCCCTGCTGAGCCTTTTTAAACAGCTTGTGACCATTGGTAGAAGCCACTAAACCGGTAAACTGAATCTTAGTATCTTCCTCATAGGCGTAACTGCCGATGGGATAGTTACAGCTACCGCCCAGCTTACGCAGGAAGGCTCTTTCTACCGTAACACACTCGCGGGTCTGCTGGTCATCGATCGTTGCCAATAAGGCTCTGGTGTCCGCATCCGCTTGGCGGCATTCAATTGCAATGGCGCCTTGACCAGCAGCTGGCAGGATTGTTTCCTTCAAACTCAATTGATAGAAGTCCGACAGGTCAACACCTAACCGGTTAAGCCCGGCTTCAGCTAGGACCACACCGTTCAGATGCTCAGTGGCAATTTTTTTGAGTCGGGTATCAACGTTGCCGCGAATCGGCACGATTTCTAGATCCGGCCGCAGGTAAAGCAGCTGCCCCTGCCGTCTCGAACTGTTCGTCCCGATCCGGGCGCCCTTTGGTAAGTCGTCCAAACTTTGATAGGGCTGCGCAGAGACTAGACAGTCATACGGTGATTCCCGTTTTGGATAGGCACTGATCATTAAACCATCTGGTAGGACGGGTGTAACATCTTTTAGACTATGAACCGCAAAGTCGATTTTTTGATCGATCATTTCCTGTTCAATTTCCTTAATGAAAACACCCTTACCGCCGATTTTTTGCAGGCTATCCTTGAGGTTCCGGTCGCCTTCCGTCACGATTTTCTTAACCGAAAAGGAAGCTTTGGGAAACTTTTTTTTGAGCAGTTGAACCACGATCTGCGTTTGCCGCATCGCCAGTTTGCTTTGTCGCGTCCCAACGATAAAATCAGTCTTCATGGACGCCAGCCTCCTCTTTTTTCTTCTCAATTTTTTTCTTCTCAACCGCTTCTAGCCCAAAAATTTGGCAGAAAAATTCCAGATCGACCTGGGCATCTTCTTGTGCGGAGAGTTCTTTCACTTCTTTAATGGGTTCTTTGATCATTTGGTTAATAATGCTCTTCATGTGCTTACTGATCACTTTACGTTGGTGGGCGTCCAGCTCAGGCAACTTATGCAACAGACTGTCGTAGACCTGCTTCTCGGTTGTCAGCGCCGATTCGCGCAGTTGCCGAATAACTGGCACCACGTTGAGCTGCCGCTGCCAAGCGTAAAAGTCAGTCACTTCACTCGGCACGTGACTCGCCATTTGCCGCAGCATCTGCTGGGTCAGCGCGTGATTGCTGGAAATGATCTCTGAAAGATGATCGATATCGTAGTAATCAACGTTGACCGATAGTTTCTTTGACGCCACGTTTCGTGGTACACCCAGATCAGCAATGATCTGTAGACGGGCATCACTGAGATCACCGTCTTGCAGTAACGGCTGTTTGGCTGAAGTTGCCATGATCACGGCATCCGCCTGGTTCACCGTCTCCTGCAGCGTTTGCCACGGCTGCATCTGAACGTTGTCTTCGTACTGCTGAGCAAGCTCTTCAGCTTTCTCGTTCGTACGGTTCATAATGATGATTTGGTCAAACTTCATCGTGCTGGCGTTTTTCAAAACGTGCTGCCCCATTTGGCCCATACCGACAATGACCAAGGTTTTATCTTCTAAAGTCTGCAGCTTAATTTTGATTTGATGTAACGCGGTCTGGCCCGACGTTTTCGACAGTTCGCTGACCCGGTATTGCGTATGCATCTTCTTGGAAAATGAAATGGCCTGCTGGAAGAGATGATCTAAAATCACACCGGTTGTGTGGAAGCCCTGGGCCGCAAAGAAGGCCTGTTTAACTTGGCCCAAGATTTGAGGTTCGCCCCGGTCAAGTGATTCAAGACCAGTTGATACCCGCATCAAATGCGCAACGGCGTCTTCCTTTAAGTCGATCACCGCCCAATCACTGATCTGATCGAGGTCAATATGAAACCAGTTAGCTAAGAAGCGCTTAATGTAATAGCGACCAGTATGAATCTGGTCAACTACCGCGTACACTTCCGTTCGGTTACAAGTTGACAGAATCACTTCTTCAAGAATACTTTTTTCTGAGCTCAGTAATTTATTCGCTTTTTCAAGCTCTTTTTTGCTGAACACCAGCTGCTCCCTCACATCAATGGGAAGTTGCTGGTAGTTCAGACTCACGCATACGACGTACATACTAACTTTCCTTTCCGTTAAACCAATCGTTTTGGTTTAGCCATTCTTTTAATTTGTTTTTGATGAGTTTAGCCTTTGAAGGTGAAGCGCCCTTGGTCGATACCGTTAACAGCAAGTCTGACGACTCCACTCGCGCAACGTTATAAAAATCCGACCGCGATTTATCACTGGCATCATTGACCAGTTGAAAGTGCGTGGCGGCTGCCACCACCATCCGGTTAACGGCACTATCTGACGTACAGATAATGATCATATCCATGTTCTTGATATCGGCCGGCTCAAACTGCTTAGCCTGCCACGTCACAGCGTTCTGATCAATGGCGGCATCCAGTTGCGGGCTGATCACCGTCACGTTAGCGTGGGCTGCCAATAAGCCCTTAACTTTGCGCACTGCCACGTGACCGCCACCGATGACTGCCACCTGTTTTTTAGATAAATCGATCACCACCGGATAGGGGTGTTCCATTGCGCTCACTTCCTTACATCAGTATCAGAATCTGCGATAATTTGCTGAATTTTTTGCATATCAACGTGCTGCTTGAAGACCTTAGCCAATTTTTCATACTGCTGTTCCTTGTACTCAGCCATTGACTGATGAACCTCCGTCAGCGACTTCAAGCCCTTTTTATGCCGCAGTTGATCCAGCAGCTGCCGGGCCCACACGGTATTGTCAAAAATGCCGTGCAGATAAGTTCCCCAGACACTGCCATCCGCGTTAATAGCGCCATCTTCACGCTCAGTCGCCTGGCCGTTGTTTTCAGTGATTACGGAGAACGGCTTGGCCTGACTGCCTAACGTGGTCTCACCCATATGGATCTCATAGCCATATAACACTTGATCATGGCGCTTAGCTACCGCCTGAGTCGTGGTCTTTTCTTGAGTAAAGACCGTCTTGGTATCCAGTAAATTCAGTCCTGACTGAACTTTCCGGTTGGATTCAACGTGGTGCTTATCGACCATTTCAGTCCCCAGCATTTGATAACCGCCGCAGATACCGACGATTTGCGTCCCCGCTGCGTGCAAGCTTTGAATAGCTTCCACGAAACCGTGGGCTTTCAAGTAGGCCATATCCTCATTGGTATTCTTGCTGCCGGGTATGATCAATAGGTCTGGCTTCCCCAGTTCACTGGTATTTAAGACGTAGCGAACCGACACGTCTGGCTGAATCTCCAAACTATGAAAATCAGTAAAGTTGGACAATTTTTGTAACGCCAGCACGGCCACGTCAAGGTCCTTCGTATCATCTTTGACCCGTGATTTCCGCTCCAATGCCACACTGTCTTCTTCGTCCAGATCAATGGTCGTCATTGGCAACACACCGATCACTGGTACACCGGTCAGTTTTTCAATCATTTGATTGCCTGACTCCAGCAGCGATTCATCGCCACGGAACTTATTGATGATGATGCCCTTGACCCGTTTTTGGTCTTCCGGCGGCAACAGTTTAATTGTACCGTAAATAGCAGCAAAGACGCCACCCTTATCGATATCGGCAACTAAAATAACTGGGCTATTGGACATTCTGGCCATCCCCATATTAACGAGGTCCTGGTCGTTCAGATTAATTTCAGCAGGACTGCCGGCACCTTCCAGCACCATAACATCGTTTTCCGCTGCCAGATCGTCATAAACTGCTTTCACCTTGTCTTTGAGCTGCGGCTTAAAGTTTTGGTATTCGACCGCACTCATATTCTTAAGAACGCGGCCCATAAAGACCACCTGCGATTCAGAATCCGTCGACGGCTTCAGCAACAGTGGATTCATCCGCACGTCTGGCGCGACACCAGCTGCTTCAGCCTGAAAAACTTGCGCCCGGCCCATCTCCTTACCATCATCAGTGATATAGGAATTCAGCGCCATGTTTTGCGATTTAAACGGTGCCACCTTTAAGCCCTGCTGTTTTAATATTCGGCAAAGTCCAGCAACGTTCCAGCTTTTACCAGAATCCGAAGCGGTTCCCTGAAACATAATCGATTTTGCACACATGTCATATACCTCCCATAACGCGAAATTCGCAGAATACTCTGCTTCATTATGTATTGACCAATACCCGCAGCTACAGCTACGAGTATTGGTGCACCACCTATTCTAACTTCGCTAGCTTAGCTCTTAAAACCTTGTCAGCAAACAGTTCTGCTTCATTGGAATAGAGTGGTAGATGCAATTTTTGATGGACTTTAACCAACCACGGCTGGTCAAGCTTGGTCTCCAACAGCATTTTTTCATCGTCAAAAACGGTTTCTTTTTTACCCGACTTCGCAATCTGACCATCGCGCAAAATGTAGAAGTAATCGCAGACCTCATACATAAAGTCAATGTCATGACTGGACAAAATGATCTTTTGACCCCGGCTGACCAGGTGTTTGATCAGTTCAACCATGCGCCGTTTACCATCCGGATCAAGCCCAGCGGTCGGTTCATCCAATAACAGCCATTCCGAGTTTAAAACCAGAATACCGGCAATGGCGACCCGCTTTTTTTGCCCGCCGCTGAGATATTGAATCGGCCGGTCCTTTAGTTCGCTAATATCGAGTTCCCTTAAGATCGTATTCACCCGGCGCTTGATTTCATCTTCAGGCACGTTTAGATTATGCAAAGCGAAGGCCACATCATCTTTGACGATCGAGTAAAAGATCTGCTGGTCGGAGTTTTGAAAGACGATGCCAATTTTTTGACGCAGTTGATTCAAGCCCTTTTTGGAATAGTTAATGGGCTGATCATCCACCAGAATTTGCCCGCCAGTGGGTTTTAACATTCCCACCAAGTTCAAAAACAGGGTCGACTTACCAGTCCCATTCGGACCGATAACACCCACGACATTGGAACCAGCCTCACCGAATTTAGCCGAAAGATCCGTTAAGATCGGATGATTTTTTTCATACGCAAAATCAAGGTGTTTAAGTTCGATCATCAGCTAATCATCCTCTCCAACTTTAAATTCACCATCGTACAGCTTCGCATCCAGCGCGTACACCATTTGCTGGTAATCGATCATGACTTGCTCAAACAGCATTTTGACTAACACGCCTACTGAATGCATGGATAAGCGAAAAGTGCGGTAACCTAAGCGTAATTTTTGCGCCCGGTAGATCTGTTCGCATGCTTCAATAAAGATAAAGATGAACCGGTACATCAGCATGACCTCTTCAATCATCAATGATGGCATATGAATCGCCTTTAAGGTTAAAATAATCTGCTGAAACGGTGTGGTTAGGGCAAACCAGTACGTGCAGACAACCGCTGTGGATACTTGCACACCGAGTCGCAGCCCCTTAGGCAGCATTACTTTGGAAACGCCAAAGTAATTGCCAAACATGTGAATCGGATAGTAGATCTGACTGGCTTTCGGTGCCATGGTGAACACAATGCCAATAATACTCAGTAAGAGGAAGGGCAGTATCGCGTAGAACCAATGTAAGTAAACTCGACCCGACATTTTTGTCGCGTAGAGGGTATGCCAGACGACCACCACGATCAAGACCAGCTTGATCGGAATAATTGGCTGAAAGGCTAAAACAATGCCAAGCAGCCAAAGCAGTCCCTTTAATTTCGGCGACCACTTTACGATTCGGTTTGAATAGGCGTACTTATCGATTACTAACATGTTATCACCTTACTCTTAACGACCATTAGCTGCACTGGTTTCAGTTCGAGCTTTACCAGCTTCATTTTGGGTGTGAATCTGACGTGCACGTTCCTTTTTACGGCCATGCGCACTGCCCAGAATATAGGCGATCACACCGGTACCAAAGCTGCCTTGAACCGTGAACAGTAAACTTTCAATTTCGGCTGAAGGCGGGGTCCATAACGGATGGATCCAGACTTTATAGTGCGGATCATTCTTTTTGATTTGGGCAGTTCCTTCGTCATCACTACCAGCAAATGAACCGCCTTTGGCAACAACGAACGGTACTAACACGAGAATCAATACTATCAACAACATAATAATATTTTGTTTCGTCTTTTTTTTCATCCCAGAGCCGTCTCCTTCCAAAGGTTATTACTAATAACCAGGTTGTAGATGATAACGGTCAGGAACCCTTCAGCAATGGCCAATGGAATCTGAGTCACCGCATAGATTCCCAAGAACTTAATGACCGCACCACCGACACCGTTGGTCGGATCAGGGAAGACAACTGCTAACTGGAATGACGTGGTCACATACGTTGACCAATCAGCGAGTACCGCGCACAAGAATAGTGAAACTGAACGGTTCACTTTAAATGCCCGGCAAATCTTATATACAGCAAAGCCAACAAATGGACCGACAATCGTCATTGAAAAACAATTGGCACCAAGGGTCGTTAACCCACCATGGGCAAGCAGCAGCGCTTGAAATAGCAAAACGATCACACCAAGCACTGCCATCACACCTGGCCCAAACATCACGGTGCCTAACCCAACACCCGTTGGATGTGAGCACGAACCCGTAACGGAGGGCAGCTTGAGTGACGAAAGAACGAACACGAACGCCCCGCAAAGTGCCAGCATGATCTTAGCATTTTGGGTCGTTGACGTGACGATCTTCTTCATCCGGTATAACCCATAAATGAAGAACGGTGCGCTAACCGCGAACCAGAAGATGCACCACTTTGGTGGCAGCATCCCTTCCATGATATGCATTGCGTAGGCATCACGAGGATACAGCGCAAAGAATAATAATGAACACAGGCCGATAATAGCACTTACCTTTGGTACCATATGTTTTTTAAAGACTTTTTTCATTTGTTTCACCCCATCTGATGTTAATCAAAATTGGTATTTTTTCTTCAATATCAACGTTGAAAAGTAAGGCAATTTGGTCTCTTTGGTCAGCTCAGCCACCTTAAACGATTGCTGGTTGGCCATTGAAGCATTTGAAATCACAATTGCCTGACCCAATAATTTTTTTGATGCGAGCAACCCAAAGATTTCTGACCAATGCGTCGCCACTTTCATGAGGACTACATTGTCATTGATGTCGACTGCTTTTTCAATCAGCGACATATCCGCGGTTGCAGGAATAACTTCTAAAAGTTCGTCATCTAACACTAACGGGATTGATGTAGCTGCAGCGATTTGCTGAAACGATGAGATACCGGCAATCGTTTCTACCGGAATCCGTTTATCGATCAAATCAAGCAAATAACTGTATGTGCTGTACACTGATGGATCTCCCAACGTAATAAAACCAACATTATGACCGGCTTTAACATCATCAATAATTTCTGAAACGATCACTTTCCAGCTTTTTTCCTTTTCGGTTAAATTCAAAGTCATTGGAAAATGGCGTCTCTTAATCACAAGGTCCGCCTTAAAGTACGGCGAGGCAATCTTCTCAGCCACACTTCGCTGACCCTTGTGCGCAAATGGCGTATAAATGATGTCAAGGCTCTGTAGCGCCTTTACAGCCTTCATTGTTAGCAGTTCACTATCTCCAGGTCCCACCCCAATTCCATATAATTTAGTCATCTGCTATCACTTCCTCTCAGCATTTTTTAGATGTTCAATAAACATGTTTTGAATCGTCGGGTATGCGCCCATGCCCTGCAGCTTAGCCGAAACGCTGAAACCAGCTTGTTCCAGCTGCGACTGCCAGGAGCCGGGCCGTTCAGATGCCATGTCGCGATGGGCGTGATTACCGGCGACTAACATAAACGGGTGCAAGATCACTTTTTTGACTCCGTCTTGCTTCAATCGGCCAATTTCAAACTGAATGTCAGGGTAGCTTTCAACGGCGCCCATGTAGTGCTGGCTGCCCATTAACATGTGGTCTAAACAAGCATAAGCGGTAAAGCTGGAATGCGCGGTACCGTGGCCCATAAACAGGACGGCTTCATCAGCTGATTGCGGCTGAACCACATCCTTTAGAAAAGCGACCACCCGCTGGTAATCTTCAAAACTCGTTAACAGCGGTTTACCCACAGTGACCTGCTTAAATTGACTAGCCACCTTGTCCACTTGATCCAGCAATTGGTTATACTCGATGCCTGGAATCAGGTGCAGCGATTGAACCAGCAACGTGTCATAGCCGGCCGCAATAATCTTGGCCAGTGCTTCTTTAGGGGTATCAATTGCGATCCCCTCATTTTTTTTGATCCGCGAGATCACGATCTTAGAAGTAAACGCGCGGAAGAAGTCGGCATCTGGAAACGACTTCTTAAAGGCCTTTTCAGTTGCTTCGATTGTTTCTTGACGCGTTTGCGGATAAGTAGTTCCGAAACTAACGATCAATAACGCTGTTCGACTCATCATCCAAAACCCCTTTTAACTTAGTGATAATTTCCTTGGGTTCAGCCGACGTCAGCTGAACCTTTTTCATTCCATACTGCTGACATTGCTTGAGCACGTGACGACCCATTGCTAGACACGGCATCGTCACTAACTGCTTTTTAGCTTCGTCTGAAATACCGGCGAATAGGTCTTGAACCGCCAGCGAACTCGGGAAGACCACGCCATGGAAATCATTGAGATCAATTTCGTGGGTCACCGGTACCCGTTTATAGGTCACGATTTGCGTTTCATTTCCCGCAAATCTTTCACGGGCGAGCTGATTGGCTTCACCAATGACGATGATGGCGTCGGCCTTGGGCAGCTGATTTCTAACAATCAGGCCATCGGTAATGATGCCAAGCTGACGAATCCGGCTTTGAGCCACGGTATTAGTGACCAGCAGTCGCCACTTGCTTAACCGACGCGTATCAATGTTATGAGTTAATAAAACGTCTAAGAAGACCTTAAACGCTTCTGCGTCTTCGATCACCAGCGTTTCTGGTTTATCTAGGTCTGGAATATCAAAGGGCAATGGCTGTTTAGTGGACCGCTCAAAGTAGTCCACACTGGCGCCCTGATCCTTTAACAGTTCTGATAACTTAGAGTTGACCTTAAATGGAATCAAAATGTGCTTGCCGGCTAGTGGCAAATGCACGTTCAGCTCATCTCTCAGCTTCACGACTTCACCCACCACGATCAGTGCCGGTGCCCCGATCTGAGCTTGATTAGCGATCTCAACAATGTTACTCAAATTACCCGTGACGGTGCGTTGCTGCCAGCGGGTGGCCCACTGGACAATGGCAACGGCCGAATCGGCAGGACGGCCGTTTTTAACGAGTTCGTCCACGATCACTGGCAACTGCTTCATCCCCATCAAAAAGACTAGGGTGCCTTCCTGCTGGGCAACGTTTGCCCAATCTAGCTGACGGCCATTCGCCTTGCGATGGCCGGTAATGATGTGAAAACTAGACGCCATATCACGGTGGGTAATGGGAATGCCCGCTGCCGCTAATCCGGCAATCGCACTGGTGATTCCTGGTACGACTTCATAGTCAATGTGGTGGGCGCACAGATACTGGGCTTCTTCACCACCACGGCCAAAGACGTAAGGATCACCGGCTTTAAGCCGGACTACCCGCTTGCCCTGAGTCGCCAGTTCAACCAGCAGTTCATTGATCTTATACTGACTGAATTTATGGTGGTTGGGCATTTTACCGACGTCGACTTTATCGGCGCTGGACATCATAAACAGTGAAGGATTGACCAGCCGATCATAAACAATCACATCGGCTTCCAGCAGCCGTCTGCGGCCTAACACCGTTAACAGTTCTGGATCACCGGGCCCGGCCCCGACTAATGAAACAAATCCACTCATCTTAAGCCCTCCAATTCCTTCTCAAGCGCGGCAATCTCCGTTACCTTTTTCGGGTAGCTGATCTCTGGCCGCTTAATCACGACACAGGGAATGTTTAACTGCCGGCAGGCTTGAATTTTTTCCTGAACACCGCCCTGCTTGCCACTTTCCTTAGTCACAACGGCAACGGCCTGAGCGTGCTTAAATAGTTCAACGTTCAACTCAACTGAAAACGGTCCTTGAATAGCATCGATCTGGTTGGCTTGATACCCGGCATCCGTCAGCAGTTTCATGACCCGTTCCGTTGGTAAGACGCGGACGTGCAGCCGACTCACATCGAGCTGCTTAGCGTAATCCGGTGCGGTCTTACTGCCCGTAGACAGATAGATATTCCCTTGAAATTTCAATAAGTATTGACAGGCTTCTGCGGTTGACCGAACTAACTTGAGTCCCTCTTCTTGACCTAGAAGGCCAGTTCGTTCGTATCTAATGTATGGAATACCCTCTTTTTTGGCCGCTTCGATCACGGTCTGCGAAATGACCCGCGCAAAGGGATGGGTCGCGTCTACGATGACTTTGATGTGATTTTCAACAAAGAAGTGATGAAACGTTTCTGGTGTTAACGTTTGTTTGCAAACGTTTTGGGCATGCTTTAAAGCCAACTCGGCACCGTAATCAGTTGTGACGGATAAAACGAATGAGTAGTGATGGGCATTTAAATCATCCGCGACCGCTAAACTTTCACTTGTGCCTCCGAGAAGCAAAATCATAGTGTATATCCCCTTGGTGTAATCATGTGGCCATCTGCAACGTAAGTGTTCTTGTTACCAACGATGACGATCGATGTCATATTGATCTCAGTTTCATCAAGATCCTTAATGGTCGTGGTCTTGATAATTTCACGTTTTCTGGCAACGTCTTTACCAATCCCGACCACCGTGTTTTCATCCTTGTATTTCAGCATAATGTCGAGGGCTTCGCGCAAGTTATTTGGCCGGCCCTTACTGCGTGGATTATACAGACAGATCACGAAGTCAGCCTTAGCAGCAGCGTCAACTCGCTCTTTAATAACATCCCAAGGGGTCATTAAGTCACTTAAACTAATGTGGCAAAAATCGTTCATCAAAGGTGCACCCAAGGCAGCAGCAGCACCGATACTTGCGGTTACCCCTGGCACGACCTTCACGTCAATGTGGACGTCTTCCTTAGCCGCTAACTCTAAGACTAAGCCGGCCATCCCGTAGATACCGGCATCACCACTGGAAATAATGGCGACGTCTTCACCAGTTTGCGCAATTTCAATGGCCTTCTTAGACCGTTCGATCTCACCGCGCATCCCAGTAACGACTAACTTCTTGCCCTTAAGCATGTCTTCAACTAAATGAATATAAGTCACGTACCCAACGATCGTATGGGTATTTTTGATGACGTCAATGGCTTCTTGGGTCATTAATGCCTTGGAACCTGGTCCTAAACCAACAATGTATAACATACCGTTAACCCTCAATTTCTATATATTTTGACGACTTAATGCGATGGTAACTTCATGTGTTGAGAAGCGTGGCGTCAAGGTCTTCGTCCCAGCCAGTACCTCTGCTGAAGTATTGGCAACGTTGCCGACCCCCACCGTCTGCTTCACGAATTTAGATTCTGGATAATGATCAGCAACCTGATTCAGCTCTGCAGCTGAATAAAAGGTCGCTGAAATGCCAAGCGTGTCCGCCAAATAATGAATGGCATTTTCATGCTGCTTACGGTCGATGGAGCTGATCCCGCAAATTGAATGCCAGGACAGCTGATACTGCGTACAAAATTCCGTGAACGCCTGCTGCATCATGTCATAGGACACCGCTTTACGGCAGCCGATGCCTAAAACGTTCACCCGTGGGACGACCTGGACACTGTTCACAAACTTATCGGTCAGTGCCTGATCAGAAACAATCACTAACGGCACCTGCGGATCACGCTGACTGAGATCAGTCAAAACGTGAAACCCGCGTAGATCTGATAGTGCGGTCTTAAAAGCCGGTGCCACGTAAATTTCAACGGATTCGCCAGCTGCCAGCAAACTATTGATCTGCTTCGTCCGATATTTAAACTCGGGGTAGTAGCCATGAACGCGCTTGGCTAAATTATCCAGTGCTTGAACGTGTTCGGTATCCGTAGCGGTTGTAATCACCGGATCTGCACCCAGCAGTTTGGCAATCTTCAACGTCCACGCATTAGCCCCGCCAACGTGACCGGATAACAGGCTGATCACGTGGTTGGCCTTTTCATCAACGACTAAAACGGCCGGATCCGAAGTCTTATCCACCAATAACGTGGAAACCGTCCGCACCACGATGCCCGTAGCCATGATGCAGACCACACAGTCCATGGTTTGAAACAGTTCACGAAAGGCTGTTTTAAACCCGCCGCGTGCAAATGATTGTTCGTGTGCCTGGGCATATTTTGCTGGTACCACTAACGTAAAGCGGTCATTTTTAGTACATAACTGACGGCCAAGTGCTGAGCCAACTTTGGTTAAGGCAATTACCGCAACCGCGCTGTTCTCAGAATCATTTGTCATCCTTGATGCCTTTACGATACGTATGGGTAAAGTGGGCGTCGTATAACTTGGAATTGTTATAGTCCTTGCCTAAGAAATCACCCACCATGATCAGAGCCGTTCTGCTGATATTAGCTTCTTTGACCTTTTTGGCAATATCGGCTAAGGTGCCGCGAACGGACTTTTCATCGGCCCAAGTTGCTTTGTAGATCACCGCTGCCGGCGTCGTTTCTTTGTAGCCACCTGCCAATAATTCACGAACCACCTTTTGAATCCGTGAGGTGGATAAGAAGATGACCATGGACGTGTGGTGACTGGCTAGTGCTTGCAAGTTTTCGCCTTCTGGCACTGGTGTCCGACCCGCGATTCGGGTAATAATGACACTTTGAGCAATTTCTGGCACGGTGTATTCAACACCCAGACTGGAAGCGGCACCCAAGAAGGCACTGACACCGGGAACGCATTCAAATTCAATGTTGCGCTTCTTCAGTTCCTCAACTTGTTCACGGATGGAACCGTAGATTGAGAAGTCCCCCGTTTGGAGCCGAACGACCTTTTTGTCAGCCTTGATACCCTTTTCCATGTTTTCAATAATGTCTTGCAGCGTCATGCTGGCACTGTCTAATTTTTCTGCTTCTGGTTTGCAGTAATCCAATAACTCTGGATTAACTAATGAACCGGCATAAATCACAATGTCGGCATCCGCTAACCGCCGATACCCCTTTAACGTAATTAACTCCTTGTCGCCAGGACCTGCACCTACAAAACTTACTACTGTCATCTCGTTCATTCCTTCCTTGTTGCACTAATGATTAACGTTGGATTCTGCGGCTTAAAGTAATGCCCTTTGCCTAATCCATGCCACTTTGAAACTCTGACCTCAGACATTTCCAGTGTCACTGCCTGGTTTTGATCAAGGTAGCTGAATGCCTGCATTGCATTTTCCTGAAGAATAAAGTTCAGCACTAAGGTACCATCAGGATTTAAATGACTGAGTGCAAAATCAATAATCTCTTCAAGGTTTGACCCGCTGCCGCCAACAAAGATGGCATCGTACATCTGATTTGGAACGTCATCCGGCGCCTCGCCCTTAACCAGGTCGATGTTGGCCGTCTTAAACTTATCCATGTTTTGCTGCATAATATCGATGGCATCATCATGGTGTTCAACAGACGTTACTTGCAGGTCAGGAAACTCTAAGGCCGCTTGGATACTGACACTGCCAGTGCCTGATCCAATATCCAGCATTGAGTGCTTGCCCTGTAGCCGTAGCTTATCAATGCTTAATGCCCGTACCTCAGACTTCGTCATTGGTACTTTTGATCTTAAAAACACTTCATCCTTCATCTTTTATAATCACCACATTCATTTGATAATCGCGTTTTTCAACCGTCGATTCGGTGTAACTCGAAATTCGTTCATCGGGATAGCTTAGCCGTTCACCCACCAGAATGGTTCGGTGCAGATGGCGCTTTTTAATCGCTTCACCAATCTCAAAGGGGCCAATCTGACTGTCAGTGACCATGCCCACTACCCGATGCGTCAGCAAGAAGTCAAAGTCTGGTACGCGGCCGTGGCTACTGGTTAAGTAAACATCGTTCATCGACAGCCCCACCGTGTTAAACATGTACTGAATGGAACTGATTCCCGGCACTAACCGCACCGCGTCACGCCCAAATTGGGCAATGGTCCAGTTGCCGATACCGTACAGGATCGGATCGCCGGAAGCTAAGATCACGACGTTTTTGCCATTGGCCAGCCAGTCATCAATGGTGGTTTTCAGCTCGCTTAATTTGGTAAACAATTTTTCAGTCGCCTGACTGGTATCAAAGGCATCAAGCTGTCGGCGCGAGCCAATCACGAGATCCGCTTGGTCGACCCATTTTTGACTGCCATTGAGCCGCAGACTGGCTCGCCCTGGTCCAATTCCTAAAACGGTTATCATTTCCACTCAGCCTCAATTTCTTCAATCGGCTTGGTTGAAGCTAACAGCTTCGTTTTCTGGGAAAAGACCACGGCGTCAATGTCTACGTGTGGCTGCCGGTGAGCCAGTAATCTGGCAGCCCGTTTTTGAATCTTATCCACGATCACTTGATAGACCGCTTGGTAGCCGGCTTCATCGATCAAATCGACCATTTCAATAGTGGTAATCGAGTCATTGACCTTTTTCAGCAGATCAAGTGGTGCGCCTAACAAAGCTAAGTTGGCCACCATGATCTCTGCCCGGGCATCCGCGTCCCGACTGTGGGTTGAGAAGATACCGCCGGCAATTTTAATGAATTTACCCATATCGCCAACTAATAATAGCTTGGTAAAACCTAGACGCTGGACTTCTTTTAGTACGTAACCCACGAAGTTGCTCATCTGAACTTGCTGCGTATTCGGAATGTGCATCTGCTGCGTTAAGAAGTCTTCACCGTAATTACCGGGGGTCAAAATGATCCGTGTATCACCGCGCTGCTTATGGATGTTCATTTCAATCGAAATCGACTTTTTCCAACTCTCCACGGACATTGGCGTCACGATACCGCTAGTGCCAAGAATTGAAATTCCGCCGACAATTCCCAGTTTGGGGTTATAGGTCATCTTTGCGACCCGTTCACCCTCCGGCGCTGAAATCACAATGTCGGCACCGGCCTGATCACCCAATACTTTGCGTACACTGGTTTTAATCATCTTACGCGGTGTGGGGTTGATGGCTGGCATACCTGGCGCATTCGCCAGTCCCTTTTGGGTCACGCGACCGATGCCCTTACCGCCATCCAGCGTGATCTGGTTATCCTCTCGCAAGGTCACGGTAGCGTAAATCAGCATGCCATCAGTGGCATCCTGATCATCGCCGCCGTCTTTCTTGATTGCCACGCTAGCTGAATGTTTATCAAAGGTACAATCCACAATATCGAACTGCACTTTTTGACCATTGGCCGCCAGCACTTCAACGGTGACCTGATCAGCCTGGTCTAAAATTGCTTTGGTTGCTGCGACCGAAGCCGCCGTAGCCGTGGTCCCGGTCGTATAGCCCTTTCTTAACTTTCGTCCGTTGTAGAAAACGAAATCATCTGCTGTATCTGCTGTTTTTGGCACATCTTCCACCACCTATTACTTTAAATCTAAGTTATAGAGCACCGCGTTGACTAATGCAGCGGCTAGATTACTGCCACCCTTACGTCCTAGAGCCACGATTGCCGGAATCTTGCTGTCGTAGAGGGCCTGTTTACTTTCAGCCGCTTCAACAAAGCCAACCGGAACACCGACAACGGCTTCAGGATCCAGCTTACCGGCCTTGGTCATTTCAATGATCTTGTACAGCGCAGTTGGTGCGTTACCAACTACGAATAATTTTTCGGTATCGGCCTCAGCCGCCATTTCAATCGCTGCCATGGAACGGGTAATTTTCCGTTCTTCAGCGATTTTAAAGGTCTCAGGCTCACTGATGTAGCAGTGATAATGACAGCCAATGGCGTTGAGCTTGCGTTTATTGATTCCCGACAAGGCCATGGTCGTATCGGTGAAGATGGTGCCGTGATGCGTTAACACGTGCTGCATTTTTTCAATGACATCACCGGAGAACTTGAGGTTCTTCAAATAGTCAAAGTCCGCGGTCGTATGAATGGCCCGCTTGATAATGGCTTCTTCAATGGGTGACTTAAACTGATAATCAGGATCGATCTTGTCAATTTCGTCTTGAATCATCTGAAAACTTTTTTCCGTGATTTTATTGGGAATCGTAATGTACTTTTCTGTCAAAAGAAATATCCTCCTAGCTGATACACACCTATCCAAATGAACGTGAAGATCAAGAAGCTTAACACTGCAACGACGTACAATAATCGCAGGGTACTGGCAATCGCCCCGACGTCAGCCGGATTGCCATTAGCATTGCCAATATAGGGTTTATCGACCCGCTGGCCAAAATAGTTATGCGGCCCGCCTAATCTCAAACTTAACGCGCCGGCAACCACTGCTTCAGAAAAGCCGCTGTTGGGGCTTTTATGGTGCTCCCGATCACGAAAGCCAACGCTGACAGCCTGCCGGGTATCAAATCGTAACAGCATGGTTGACAGGACCAGAAACAGCCAGCTTAAGCGCGCCGGAATGTAATTAAAAACGTCATCAATAATTGCGGATACCCGACCGATCGCGCGGTACTTTTCGTTTTGATAGCCGACCATGGAATCCAGCGTGTTAACTGCTTTATAGGTCAGCCCGAGCACCGGACCACCAATGAAGAGAAACATCATCGGTGCAATCACACCATCACACGTATTTTCAGCCACCGTTTCGATGGTAGCCTTGCAGACCTCTTCATCCGTTAACTGAACGGTGTCGCGGCCAACGATCATGCCGACTTGGTAACGGGCCTTGATCAGATCACCTTGTTTCAGGCTTTTCATGATCTTATGACTTTCAATAGCCAGACCCTTGACCGAAAGGCACGTATAGCATAAATAACTCGCCACGATAAACCGTAACCAGTCGTAGTCCCATACCGCCCACATGATCAGGGCCGTTACGCCAGCGGTAATGCCGATCACCGCGAGCCACATAACGGCTCCCAGCCACTGCTTAGCCTTATCCGAGTAATTCTCCCGGTTAAACCACTTGGTGAACAGGGCGATCAGCTTACCAATCAATTTCACTGGGTGCGGCCAGGTCGGCGGGTCGCCTAGTATGAGATCGGCAACCAACCCACAGCCTATCCAACTAATTAACATCAACGACATCAGCCCCTAAGTTACGCAGCAGTTTCGCGAAAAACTGACGCTTTTGGTAAAAGTGAACGTGCAGATAGCTGGCAAACGTCTGACGGACCTGATACCCGCCGGTCCATTCGTCCACTATCTTGCCATCCCTGATCTTGCGCATTTTTAAAACTGAAGTATCCTGCGCGTCATCCGGTGTAAAGATCGAATGGTGAAATTCATGGCCGCGGATCCGTTCACCCTTTGACCCTAAAATGACATCCTTAACCGGTACCGCTTCGCAGTAGCCAAACCGCTTCAAACGCGGTGTCATTTCACTGCTGCCCTTAAAGATACCGATCATATCGTAGCTGCCAGTTTTCGTGATCAATTTTTCACCCAGATACATCAGCCCGCCGCACTCGGCATAAATCGGCTTATCGGCTTCTGAAAAGGCCCGAATAGCGTCTTTCATCTCGTGATTATCGGCCAGTTCTGCCGCGAACTCTTCCGGATAGCCACCACCAAGATACAAAGCATCGACTGGTGGTAATTGCTTATCCTTTAAAGGACTGAAATAGACCAATTTGACGCCGGCTTCTTTTAGTAGCGCTAAATTGTCTTGATAGTAAAAGTTAAAGGCTTCATCGGAGGCAACTCCCAACGTCAGTTTCACTTGATGCTGAACAAACGGTTTGATCAGCGTTGATTCGGTACTGGACCCGGCCAGCGATAAGATCCGTTTTAAATCAATGTCCTCACTGGCAAGCTGCCCCAATCCCGCAATCTTCTTATCGACACTGGGAATTTCATCATCGGGAACTAGTCCGAGCTGCCGCGATGGCAGTGACAGTTCCTTCTTATACGGTAGATACCCTAAAACGGGAAGCCCGACATAACGGTCAATGGCCGCTTTAATCAGGTTAAAATGATTCTGGCTCATCACGTTATTGATCACCACACCCACGATGGGGACTGCCGGATCAAATTCCACAAACCCCTTCACGATGGCGGCAACCGAAGTGGAGGCTGACCGGCCATTCACAACCAGGATCGTTGGAATCGCTAACTTCTTGGCAATACTGGAGGTGGAATGGGCATCCTTATCCGTTCCTAAACCGTCATAGAGACCCATGACACCTTCGACTACGGCCAGATCAACGCCCTGATTATTGCGTTCAAACAGGTATTTAAGGACTTGATCATCAGGCACCAGAAAGCTGTCAAGGTTCCGTGAATTACGGCCGGTGATCCTGGAATGAAACTTGGTATCAACGTAATCTGGTCCCACCTTATAGGGTTGAATCGTATACCGGTTACTTAGCGCGGAAAGGATGCCCAGTGTCACACTGGTTTTTCCTGAACCGCTCGTCGCACCAGCAATCAGAATCTTCTTCACTTTAGTCATCCCTTTTTAACTGATTTTTATAACAGCGCTTTCAAGCCGGCAATCAGCTGCTGATTTTCTGCATGCGAGCGCACCGCTACCCGATAGTAATGCCCATCTAGACCAACATAGTCGGAGCAATCTCTGATCATGATGCCTGATTGCCATAATTTTTCCCTGAGATGCACGATGTCACTACGGAATAAGTAGTAGTTAACCCGTGACGGAAAGACGGTAAGGTAGCTGATCTGCTGTAACGCATTAAACAGATACTGTTTTTCCTGACTTAACCAGGCCTGCGTTTTAGCGATGTACGCGGTATCCTGATACATTTTTTCACCAAACCGCTGAGCAAAAATATTGACCGTCCACGGTTCTTCTTGTTCTGCCAGTTTCATCCTTAAAGCTGGGTTCTTTGTCACCAAAAAGCCTAACCGTAATCCCGGAATGGCGAAGAACTTAGTTGCGGAGCGGATCACGACAACCGGATCTCGTTCGTCTAAATGTGGGATCACGCTCAACCGATCTCCCTCCACGAAGTCCATGAACGCTTCATCAACGATCAACCAGATATGATGCGTCCGGCAATAATCCGCAATGGTCTTAATGTCTGCCGGCAGCAGCATCTGTCCCGAAGGATTGTTTGGATTACATAGGCAAATTAAATCAACTTCTGAATGTGTATTTAAATAGGTTAATAACTGATCGATATCAACTGCAAAATCATTTTCCGGTGTCAGTTTAAAATGGCTGACGTGGGCACCTGCGCGGGTCAATGAGCGTTCATATTCACCGAACGTCGGTGCCAGGACCAGCGCTTCACGGGCCTTCAGTGCCGTTGCAGCATCGAAGATCATCTGAACCGCACCGTTACCAACGAAGACGTTGTTGGCGGTTACATTAAAGTGCTGCCCAATAGCTTGTTTTAATTCTGGATAGGCTGGATTGGGATAATAAACCACTTCGTCCAACGCATCCGCTAAAACCTGTTTCATTTTCGGGGAAAGACCCAGCGGATTGATATTAGCGCTAAAATCAACTAATTGATCCGCAGCGATTCCCGTCTTTGCTGCAATCTGTTCACGGTTCCCACCGTGTTTTACTGTCATCATCTTTATCACCCCAGAAATGCTGCGTGTGTCACACGATCTGGCATTGCGACGTACACTATTTCACAAATTGCGATATTCGCGATCGTCGCAATTGTGAGTGGCACAAACAACGCCAAAATGGCCTTTCCCATAATGGGATAGAGGAAAACCGCTTCAATTGGAACGGTAATGGCATAGCCAGCAACGTCTGACAGCAAGATTCGAACCAAACCGTTCTGATCCTTATTCTTTCGAATCCAGCCAAAGACAAACATGCAGATCCCCATGATCACCGCGATGATCAAGTGAATCGGTAACGTCAGTGGGAAACCCGCCAGCGCAGCGGATACCAAGTGGCCAAAAACACCAAGTATCGCGCCATACCAAGGGCCAAGTAAAATGGCTCCCAGAAATGCCGGCATCGAATCAAACGCAATTGATCCCATGATCTTAATGTTTGCGCCAACAACACACAGTGCAATCAACATCGCCGTGAGTGTCAGCCGTTTTAGTCGATCTGAGCTATCCAAAGAAAGTCCTCCTTTGTTCAAAGCCATTCAAAGCGCAACATTTTTCACTAGCTCCATCTTATCGTACAATTCTGAGCAAGCTCGCAGTTTTGTAGTATTCAGCATATCTAAGGCAAAGTAAGGCGAACATGTGCTAAATTACTAATATAATTCGTCTTTTTCACGGATTTTGGTATTATTTTGCAATGGCCCAAAAATAATGACTAAAAAGAACTAAAACTGCCTGAATGACTTCCAGAAAACAATCAGCGTCCGGACTAGGTCTCCTACTTTGGAGAAACTTGTCCGGACGCTGTTGACGTTATTAAAAACTCATTGATGACGTTATTTTGACCCAGTCTATTCTGCTGTCCCGTCGTCAAACATCGCAATGCCTAACGGTGTCACAAACTGCGGGTAGTCAGGTTTGTAAGCTGGCAGTTTAAGGGTCTTACTAAACGTTGGGATGAAATCCTTAAAATTAATGGCACCACCAACGACGATTACTGGCTGCTCGACCCCAGTCTTCACCGCCGTTTTGGTAATGGTCGCCATCTTCTCGACTACTGGCCGGATCACGCCGAAGACTTCATCTTCATTGGCGGGATCCCGCTTCATGAGCTCTGCTTCATCGGCCTTAACGTGCTGATTGCCCGCCAGTACCAGCGTCATATGAAAACCACCCGTGGCTTCATCCAGGACTTCCACCAGCTTACCGCGCTGAAACACACTAATACCAGTTGTCCCACCACCAATATCAACCACCGTGCCGTCTTGCATCTGCAAAAACTTGGCAGCCGCCGTTGGTTCATCAACAATTGCCGGACAGATAAAACCGGCAGCCTCAATAACGTTTTTGACGATCTTGGCACTGCCTTCACCAGTCTTCGGTGGAATCGCACCGCAAGCTGTCGTCAATGGGACGCCTAACACGTCTTCGGCTTTCTGCTTTAACTTTTCCAGGATCTGAACGGATTCCATGTAGTTCACAACCAGCCCATCACGAACGGCATGGTCGTACTCAAACGCACCGTATATCGGTTGATCCTTACTATCTAAAACGGTCAACACGATTGAGGAAGTCCCTAAGTCAACGCCAGCCTTTAATTTTTCTTTAGGTGAAACCTTTCTCATCGCCTTTTCGCTGTTAACAACTTGATCAAATTGATCAAGCTGCTGGTTAACTGCATCGAGGTCCATCTTTTGTTTTTTAGTCATCTTTAATCCCAGCTTCCTAAAAATATGTCAATATTTTATATAGCGCTTACATTTGTAAGTAATGATGATGACGCTAATTGCGATTACTCAAGCCCTTACGAATAAACCACTGTCCCGTGTAAATAAATAATAGGAAGTAACCGTGATTTTTAGGCTTGAACCGTCTTAATTAGTCATTGTGAAATAGTATTCATTTAATGTCTTACTATTTATCTTATCATGAGACATTACATTCCGTAAGCGACATATATGTTTTATCTTGACGCCTTTGTATCAATTTAAGTTAGTTACTTGTAAAAAAACGGACTGCACATTACCGTGCAGTCCGTTTTTAGGTTTAATAGTTGTTAATCAATTGCGTTAAGGTATCAATATCCTGGTCAATATCGATATTAGCCAAGGTATCGCGGTTCTTCACAAAGAAGTCGGGATCCAGTTTACTAAAATCAAGTTTCAGCAACGCTTCAATCGTCGCCGGTTTAAACCGATACTTGATCACCTTGGCCGGATTACCGCCCACAATAGCGTATGGCGGGACGTCCTTGGTTACAATACTACCCGCTGCAACCACTGCGCCCTGGCCGATGTTAACGTTAGAAACCACCGTTACGTTAGCACCGATCCAAACATCGTCGCCCAACGTAATTGGCCCCTTGGCCTGTACATCCGCCTGCTTGGTCACAAAGAACGCATCGTAGGGAAAACTCAAGAAGCGCTTGTAGTCATGCTCCCCACCCATTAAAAAGGTGACGTTATCAGCGATGGAACAAAAGTTACCAATGGTCAGCCGTTCATTATCCGCACCCCAGGAGCGAATATCCAGGTTGCCATAAGTAAAGTTGCCAACGGTCACTTTGTCGATTGGAAACGTATAAGTGGCCACTGTCGTCGTATTATGGCCGTTGCGCTCACGCCACTGTTTTCTAAAATCTTCGAGCGAAATATCCGTGTTCATTCAAATCCTCCATCTAAATCTGTTTTAAGTCAATAAGCCGTTTATTTTCGAGATATTGCCACATCTGCTCTTCTGCCGCTTGAATCGTGGCCGCAATCTCACATTGCTCGCCCGCACCTTCAAGCGCGTCTTGGTAATCCGGTCGGCCATCCAGTGCTTCAATGATCATCGCAAAGGTGATCTTGTCGGGCTGCTGGGCAATGCGGTAGCCACCCTTCACACCGGGAACCGATGCAATCAGATTAGCCTTCGTTAGCCTAGTCAATATTTTGGATAAGTACGTTGGCGACACTTGGAAGCGGTCCGCCAACTCTTTAATACTGGTATTTTGCTGAGACTGTTTTTGAACTAAATAGGTCATTACGTGCAGTCCCATATTGGTTGCCTGTGTGAATTTCATTTAATCACCTCTATTATAGATAACATTTATCTACGATATCTTAATTTAGTTTAAATGTCAATCACTTAATTAAAAAGCAATGCGTGAAAGTCGATCCCTAGTCTTACGAAAGTAAATGGTGCATTTTAAGTACAATATACTGTACTTAATCAACAAACATGATATTCTCAATTTAACTATAAATGAGGTGATTAATATGGACACAGTCACTTACAGTAACTTTCAGCGCAATTTGAAAGCTTATATGCAAAAAGTAAATGACGATGCGGATAGTTTGATTGTTATCACTAAAGAACCGGATAATTCCGTTGTCGTTATGAATAAAGATGATTATGATGCTATGCAGGAAACGATGTCCATCCTTAGTAATCACAAATTAATGGATCGAATCCGTGAAGGCGATGACCAATTTGCTCAAAACGATGGTCATCAACAGAATAAATAAACGATTCGCATCTACGCCTGTCGTTATCATTATTGATGAATTTAAACTAAAAACACCCAATCTGTTGACTGGGTGTTTTTCTGACTATTTATCACTAAACGAAAGTAACATGTTTAGCCTTACAGTTCGTCGTTTTCTGTCCACTTATACTGAACATTTTCTGGATCCTTTTCAGGGTCATAGTCCACCTCAAGGTCGTAGCCAGCGAAGAACCATAGATCATCTTTTTCAATGTAGAAAGTGACACCATCTTTTACCACTTTAACACCAAAGTTATGCGGGTTTAATTCCCTGGCCAGCGCAATTGAAAAACCGTGATGGACTTTAGTACGGCCATATAACTTGCCATAAAAACGAATCGCTGCACTTTGATCCGCGCTCACGTTCATTTCGTCTTCGAACCACTTCACTGCGGCATCGGTAATTTGTAATTTCATAGATTGATCCTCCTTGGATAAACCTGTTTAAATGCAATTAAAGCACGTGTTAGCCACACGTCAACTTCAATATACCATACCCCGCCAGCAGTGTGAAAATTAATACTTGTGTTTTATTTAATTTGTGTGCAACTTATTTTGCAATGGTTTTAAGCCACTGGTACCAAGTGAATGTGGGCGTGGAAAACTTTTTGATAAGCCGCCTTCCCCACGTGACTGAACACTTGATAACCGCGGGGATGATACTGCCCATCTAAGTAATCTTTAGCCTGATCCAGTAAATCAATCATGGCGATCTGCACGTCTCGTGGCGCATCAAAGAAAGTTACGTAATGTTCCTTGGGGACAATTAAGAAGTGGCCTGGTGCCACCGGATGAATATCGTAGAAACCCTTCGCCAGCTTATTTTCGATAACGGCTGGTTTGCTGCAGAAAACACAATTATCATCAATCATTTCAATCACCTATTCTCTCAACTGACCAGAAATCTTCCCCTAGTCAGAAACTATTATTCACATTTAATTGTACCACCACCATTATTTCCAATAAAACGAAAGCTGATTGTTTGTAAAAGCGCTTTCAATCACGTACAATTTAAAAGTACTCTATTAAAATAAGTTGGAGGTTTTCCGATTATGACAAAAGTTGCAATGGTTACAGGTGCTGCTCAAGGAATTGGTGCTGAAGTTAGTTTACACTTAGCAAAAGCGGGCTTCGATATCGCGGTGGCCGATTTACCGGCACAAGAGGAAAAAGCTCAAACGGTAATTGCTAACGTTAAAGACGCTGGTCAAAAAGCCATCTTCGTTCCCGTTGACGTCACGGATCAAGCTGCGGTTGCCAAAGCCGTTGATCAAGCTGCTGACCAGTTAAACGGCTTTGACGTGATGGTCAATAATGCTGGGGTTGCCAAAGTTGATAAGTTTGAAGATATCAAACCTAAAGATCTGGAATTCAGCTACAAGATCAACGTCTTTGGTGTCATCTACGGGATTCAGGCCGCTGCCAAGAAGTTCAAGGAATTAAAGGTGCCGGGCCGGATCATCAACGCGTCCTCAATTGCCGGAATGCACGCCTTCCCAGTCTGGGCAACTTACTCATCAACGAAAGCCGCAGTTATCAGCATCACTCAAGACGCTGCTTTGGAATACGCTCCTGATCACATTAACATCAATGCCTATGCACCAGGTGTCGTTGGTACAACTGGTATGTGGGATGAGATCGATGCGAAGATGTCTGAAATTAACGGCAAACCATTGGGGCAAAACAAGAAGGATTACGTGGGCACGATTCCGCTAGGTCGGACCGTTGAACCTAACGATATCGCCAACATGGTCACCTTCTTAGCCAGTCCAGAAGCTGAATTTATCACCGGTCAGACTTACGCCGTTGATGGCGGTGGCTTGCTTTAAAATAAGCTTTAAACGACTAAAAAAACGTTCCTGCAAGTTAATTCTTGTAGGAACGTTTTTATATTTACATCACCTTTAACCAATCAGAAATACCTTTTCTTGAATACCTTATTTAGTGTAAAATGAGTCTTATACAAATATTATTCAAAGGATGTCATACATATATGAATCGTCATCGTGCTTTTTGGCTGATGCTACTGGTAACCGCCTCTTGGGGAGCGTCTTACATGTGGATGAAGATTGCCCTCATCAGCGTTGCGCCATTATTTCTAGTTGGTCTACGGTTTACCGTCGCGTTTTTAGCCACCATCATTATTTTCGCCAGAGTTTTAAAGCGCCCAACTCATCAGGAAGTCGTGGCCAGTTTTATTTTAGGAACCCTGTTATTTTGCGCTTTCACCTTTGTCATGATCGGTCTGCAGCATACTGATGCCTCAACTGCCGGTTTTTTGCTCAGTACGACTACCGTGTTTGTCGCGATTTTTGAAGCGATTCTCAAAAAACGCTTTCCACGGCTGAGTACGGTTATCGCCACCATCGTTGTCGTTATTGGTCTGTACTTGCTGGTGGCAAATGGTGCGGGGCTAAAACTGAATTTCAACGCGCTGCTGTGCCTCGCCTGCGCTGCCATCTACGCAATCTACATTATCGCTTCTGATATCTTGTCAAAGAAGCATTTAGTCACCTTCAGCGTCAGTATCTGGCAACTGGGTGTCGCTGGTGGCGAAGGCCTCATCTTCGGTGGTCTATTGGACGGTGTTACACTGCCGCAAACCACTTCTCAGTGGGGCGCCGTATTAGCGCTAGGCTTGATCTGCAGCGCCTTTGGTTTTGTCGCACAAACGCAGGTGCAGCACTATCTGGCACCAGATACGGTGGGCCTCATTTACTCACTGGAACCCATTTTCTCCGCAATTTTTGCCTTTCTAACCTTAGGCGAAGTCTTATCTGGTCAGCAATATTTCGGAGCAGCCATCATTTTTCTGAGTGTCGTTGCTTCAGAAATTGTGAAAGCCCGCTGGCCACGAGCTGAAAGTTAACTATCATTCAAATACTTTATAATCCACTAAAAAACGCCAACCCATTTCTGAAAGGTTGGCGTTTTTTGTCTGATTTAGCTTTCATGAACAAGAACCTAATTTTCCTTCAGTGCTTCCACCATATCCACGTGCTTGAGTTTCTGATGGGTCACCCACATGACGATCAGGGTAAAGGCCACCATCAATAACGTGGCTACCACGAACCCTGGCCAGCGGATGATCACGGGGAAGACCACCTGCGCAGTCGTCGCCTGATTCAAAATAAAGCTCAGCAGTCCCCAACCGGCACCGTATCCCAGAACAATGCCAAAGACCGTCAGTAAAATATTTTCTCGGGAAACGTACATGGTCACTTCATTATCAAAGAAACCAAGTACCTTCACAGTTGACAGCTCCCGAATCCGCTCCGAAATATTGATATTAGTCAGGTTATACAACACTACAAATGATAGCACCCCGGATAGTAAGATCATCAGCAGCACGATTACGTTCATGGAGCTGCTCATGGTCTTGATCGTGGCTTCCTGATCTGAAGCAAAGCTGGTACCAAGTGCACCGCCACGCTTCAGCAACTGTCTCGCCAATTGCTTTTGCTGTTGATCAGATTGCCCGTTCAGTTTGAGGAGTAGTGTATTCACCACTGGCTCAACATTGAAGGCTTGGTGATAAGCAGTCGGACTCATGTAGGCAAACACCCCCATGTAATTCGGGGTAACCGCAGTCACTTTCAGGGCAGCTTTTTGACCAGTTGTGGTGGTGAAACTCACCTTATCGCCCGTTTTGATATCAAGTTGAGACGCAATTTTCTTACTGATCACCAACCCTTTTGTGTTGAGTGAATGGCTCAGTGTGACGTATTTTTTAAACTGCTGCTGATTATTCGGGGTGACTAAATTAACATCGCTGATTTGTTTAGCATTGGCTTTCACTTTACCAGTGGTCATATTAACCTTCGTCGCACCCTTGTAAGCAGATGACTGATTCAAAATTGTCATGGCCTTTTTGCTCTGATCATTATGGGCCAGTGACACGGTAGCTGAATAGTGAAAGATCTGGCCGTACTGTTGGCTGGCGGTTGAGCCAATTGAATCATTAAGGCCAAACCCCGTCAGGATCAGCGCGGTCCCGCCAGCGATACCAATGATCGTCATCCACATCCGACTTTTATACCGAAATAGATTCCGGTACGAAACTTTTTGGGTAAAGCTCATCCGCCGCCACAACGGCGTGATCCGTTCCATCAAAATCCGTTTAGCTGATTTAGGCGCGCGCGGCAACATCAAGTCGGCTGGTTTCTCCGCCAGTTCACGCCGGACAACGATAATTGCTGCTCCCACCGTTGCTAACAGTGAAAACGCCACGGCTAATGCGATCACCGTCCACATCACTGGTATCGACGTTGTTAGCGGAATACTCATGTGATACATCGAAATCACTAGTCGCGGCAGTGTCGCGTTACCGATGACACTCCCTAAAAGAGCGCCAATCAAACCAGCCATTAAGGCATAGGTCAAATAATTTCGCGCAATGACCCACTTAGTATAACCCAGCGCTTTAAACGTCCCAATTTGACGGCGTGCTTCCTCGACCATCCGCGTGATCGTCGTAAACGTGATCAATGCTGCAATAAGGAAGAAGAACACTGGAAATATATTAGCAATCGTCGCGATGCGATCCGAGGTGTCGCCAAATGACGTAAACCCAGGGAGGTCTTCACGCGTCTGACAAGTATAGGTCGTCTGTGTCCGGGTGTTCGCCTGTTTTAAAGCCGTGTCAAGTTTGGCTTGATTCTCCCGTAACGTTGCTTGTTGCTGCCGAAGCGCTGCTGAATCGCCGGTTGCTTGCTTTAACTGCGCTAACTGCTGTGAGGCCCGGGTCAATTTTTGCTGTTGCGGTGCAAAGGACCGTTTGACATCTGCTGATAGTTGCCGATCACGCTGTTTAGCTCGTGGTTTGAAGGCAGTTTTCAGCTCGTTAACTTTTTTATTCACCGCAGTTTGGTAGTCATCACTAAATGCATTCAGTCCCTGCAACGATTTAAACCTAACCGTTAGCACCGTGGCAGTTGAAAGTTTCAACTGCTGCGGTTTGATATAAGCGAAATAGGCTACCGTCCCATCGCCAACGTTCGCTGCACCACGAGTGGTGTAATCAATGTACCGCGGTGAATCTGCGAAACCGACAATCTGATATGAACGTTGCTTGAGGTTGGCTTGCCGGTTAAACCGGTAAGTGTCCCCTAAATGATAGCCGAAATCTCGTTTAGCCCGTTCATCCAGCACGATTTGATTAGCTGATTGGGGTAAATGACCGCTGCGTAATTTCAGTTGATTCTGTTTGGCACCGGATTGGTACCCATACAGGGCCACCACGTCTTCATCCTTGCCACCGGTGACATCCTTAAACTTGCTGATTTCTGCTTGAGCACCGCTCACTTGCTCGGCCGTTTGGACGTCTTTGCGGGTAAAACCAGTTGTCGAAAATAACTGCACATCACTTAAATGTTTAGCCTTAACCGTGGTAGCCATGGAGTCATTCAGACTGGGACCAGTCGCTTTAACGCCCACAAAGATCAGCGTGCCCAATAAAATAATCATAATAATGGCAATGAAGCGCCCCTTGTTGGCAGCAATTTCGCGCCACATATTTTTCGTCATTGGCTTCATGCTGATCACCACTCAATCTGCTCAACGGAAACTGGCGTGGGATTATCTTCAACCGAGCGAACTCGGGCATCGTTAATGCGGATGATGCGGTCTGCCATTTTAGCGATTGCTGCGTTATGGGTGATAATGACCACCGTCTTGTTGTCCCGTTGACTAGCTGTTTGCAGCAAGCTTAAAACTTGCTTACCGGTTTCAAAATCTAAAGCACCGGTGGGTTCATCGCAAAGAAGTAACTTCGGATTCTTAGCCAACGCGCGCGCAATCGCTACCCGCTGCTGTTCACCACCGGAAAGTTGGGACGGAAAATTATCTAAGCGATTACCCAACCCCACTTCACGGAGCGTTTTTTCTGCATCTAACGCGTCATCCACGATTGAATTCGCCAGTTCAACGTTTTCCTTAGTCGTTAAGTTCGGAATCAGGTTATAAAATTGAAAAACAAAACCCACGTCACTGCGCCGGTATGCCGTTAATTGCCGGTCGTTAAATTTAGCAATGTCAACGCCATCGATCAAAACCGCACCGCTCGTTGGCGTATCCATGCCGCCAAGAATGTTCAGCACAGTTGATTTCCCAGCACCACTTGGCCCGAGGATCACGGTTAATTGGCCCTGTTCACACGTAAAACTCAATTTATTATTGGCAATAATTTCGGTTTCGCCCATTTGGTATTTTTTAGATTCATCTTGCACTTCAATGTAACTCATCGGTGTACCCCCATTCGATTACTCTTGTATTGAGTATCGCTTGACTGTAACAGAATTTCAAGGTGGAATATTTTAGGCACCAACGCCGGACTATTTTTGATAACACCTCCGTGTACACAAAAAAAGCCAGCTCAATTATGAGCTGACCTTTTTCAAATGTTCAGTGATCCGTTAAAGAAAATTACTTCTTCAATGGAGTCCATTGCCATTTAGTGAATTCTTCAATATCGCGACCTTCATCACGAGTAACCTTGAAGTGTTTTGCTAAGATGTCATCCATCTTCTTGTCAAAGGCTTTACCGGCGGCTTCGTCGATAACACCATTGGCAATCAATGTGTTAACAGCATCTTTAGATTGGTTGAAACGATCAAGCTTAGAGTAAACACGCATGTCGTATGCAGTGGTGATGTCACCATCTTCACGGTAACCGTGAACGTGTGTGCCTAAGTGTTGACGTTCGTAGAAGATTGATTCGATCAGATCTTCATAACCGTGGAAACCGAAGAGAACTGGGGTTCCTGATTGACCGAAGAGTGCTTCGAACTTGTCATCTGACAATGAACGTTCTGCGTTCAGAGGGCCGTTCTTCTTTTGAAGACGTCCAAGTTCAACAACGTTGACATAACGCATCTTAACTGATGGGAATGCATCGTTGATCATGTCGATAGCAGCTAAGGTTTCGATAGTTGGTTCAACACCAGCTGAAGCAAAGACGATATCTGCATCTTCACCTTCAGCAACAGTTGAAGCCCAGTCAATGGTCTTGATACCTTCAGTAGCTAATTCTTCAGCTTCATCGATTGAGAACCATTGTTGACGAGGTTGCTTAGAGGCAACGATGTGGTTAAGCTTTTGACGGTCGCGGAAGGCACGGTCAAAGACAGCTAACAACGTGTTACCATCGGCTGGAAGATATTGACGGATAAAGTCAGACTTCTTTTCAGCCAAGTGGGTCAGCATACCTGGGTCTTGGTGGGTGTAACCGTTGTGGTCTTGTTGGAACACAGTTGAAGTTGAGATCAGGTTCAATGATGGGTAATCATTGCGCCATGGTTCAGCAGCAGCTTGGCGGATCCACTTGAAGTGTTGAGTGGTCATTGAGTCAACAACGCGCAGGAATGATTCGTATGAAGCGAAGATTCCTTGACGACCAGTCAGAGTGTAACCTTCAAGCCAGCCTTCAGCTTGGTGTTCTGACAATTGAGCATCTAAGATACGGCCTTCTGGGGCTTCGTATTGGTCATTAGGTTTCTTGACCTTGCTCATCCATTGACGGTTAGTCATCTTGAACATATCCCAGAGACGGTTTGACATGGTTTCGTCAGGACCGAATACACGGAATGATGTTGGGTTCTTAGTGGCAACGCCAGCAAAGAATGATGACAGCACGTTCATATCCATGTTGCGGTTACCATCTGATAATAAAGTACCGCGGTTGTTTTCGTTGATGTCGTTAGCTAAGCTCTTCCAGTCAGGCAAGTCAAGCATAGCTGGCTTTTCGCCACGACGACGGCCACCGTTAGTTACAGGGTTAGCTGCCATCCGCTTGTCGCCCTTAGGTGCAAAGTCAGCAACTTCGGTCTTCAATGAACCATCAGTATTGAATAATTCAGTTGGCTTGTATGAGTTCATCCAAGCTTCGAACGCTGGTAATTCGGCCAGGTTGTTTTGGCTTAAACCAAGTGGCACTTGGTGAGCACGGAATGAGTTTTCGATTGGTTCGCCAGCTGGGTTCGTCTTAGGACCGCCCCAACCTTTAGGCAAACGTGCGATCACAACAGGCCAAGCTGGAATAGTACCATCTTCGTACTTGCCGTTTTCGCGAGCATCTTTTTGAATTTGTTGGATATCAGCAATTGCTTGATCAAATAATTGAGCAGCTTTTTCGTGGTAAGTCATGTAATCGTGAATATCATCGTTTTCAAGGAAACGAGGTGACCAGCCAAGACCTTCGAAGAACTTAGCAATCTTGTCATCGCTCATTCGACTGAAAATCGTTGGGTTGGAAATCTTGAAGCCGTTTAAGTCAAGAATTGGTAAAACGGCACCGTCGTTCTTAGGGTTCAAGAACTTGATTGAGTTCCAAGCAGTCATTGCAGGACCGGTTTCAACTTCACCATCACCAACAACTGTGAATGCGATTTGGTCTGGGTTATCCAGAACGGCACCAGTTGCGTGTGAAAGTGAGTAACCAAGTTCGCCACCTTCATGAAGTGAACCAGGAGTTTGTGCAGTCATGTGGGAACCAATTCCACCAGGGAATGAGAACCGCTTGTAAAGACGTGACATTCCTTCAAGGTCCTGAGTGATTTCAGGGTAAGCGTCGGTGTAAGTACCGTCCAAGTAAGAGTTAGTTACCATTACTTGGCCACCATGACCGGGGCCACCAATATAGAACATGTTCAAACCGTACTTGTTGATCAAACGGTTGGCGTGGGCATACAGGAACGTTTGTCCTGAAATAGTACCCCAGTGACCGATTGGCTTAACTTTTACGTCATCCTTTTGGATTGGTGTGTTCGTAACTGAGAACAATGGGTTGCTCTTCAGAAAAATCATACCGCCGGAAAGATAGGTTGTGGCACGCCACCAGGCGTCAACTTTTTCCAAATATGATTTGGAATCATAATCTACTGTCATGAATTTGTACACTCCTTCATTTTGAATAGCTTTCTTCTAACAATTAACGAGAAAACGTTATGGTCCATTTGCTTTATTAATAATATCAAGTTTTGCCAAAAAGTCAACAACTTTTTAAATTGATACGGTCCAATTATTGAAAATGTACTTAATTTCGCATTTTCGCCCATTGTCAGCAGCTGAAGCCAGCCCGGTTTCTCGTGCTTAAATCATACTATGTCCGGCTGAAATGCGATAGTTAATTTTAAAATAAATTCATGATTTTCTGCCTGATTTGATTTTTGTTTACTTCTTTTCTTTATTTAGTAACTGATTCAACTGGTGAACCTTACTCTTAGCAATTTGCATGGAAACGGCCCAAATGATGACGTAGATGATGACAAATTCAATCAGGTACATCATGAAATAGCTCTGTATTGGAAACCACCCAGCGAGGAGGGCTAACGGCGTGAACAACGCAAAGGTCACAATAAAGTGAACGATCGTCTGTCGGGTAATGTTCCATTGCGTCTCAAAAATCAGGTAACTGCCAACGTCGAATACAATTCCCATCAGCGCCCACAAACCAGCGGAAGCAATTGTTGCTATCAAAGAATTAGGAAATTGGTTAATAAAGTCTGGTGTTGATGACATAAAAACCGTTGTATGATTCAGCAGTGAAAAGCTGAGTGCCAGTAAAAAACCAATCGTGATGCCAGCTGCTGCTCCCGAAATTGCGTGTGAGATAATTTTCATTTTAAAAACGTCTCCTTAATATGGTGTACATAACGTCTAGAAGTATACGTGGTCGCGCCGGTCGTTAAATGGATCTGGTAACTGCCGCTATTAGTCAGTGAAAATGATTTGATTGCCGTTTTATTGACGATTTCAGCATTTGACACGGCAATGAACGTTGATTCTGAAAGCTGCTCTCTGAGTTCATACATCCGTTGCCGAACTTGGTAAGTGCCCGCCACCGTCTCACAGACTACGTGTTTATCCTGTGTGTAAAATCGAATGATCTGATAGAATGGTACGACGATTTGCCGTTCATTCTGGTAACCTATAATCGTCATGTTATTGACCAGCTGATCAATTTCTACAGAAAGCTGTACCAGTTCTCGGTTTTCTTTTTGTGCGTTAATACTGATGAACGGTTTAACGAACTTCTCTGCTAGGTTGAAGATGACATCCATGTTAGTTCCCCCTCCTTTCAACATTAGTTTAGCTACCGATTACTTTGATAACCAGTTGACTGGGATAACTGGTCGGATTCATTGGATAAGTGGTCAAAAACGACCGTTAGCATACAGGCTAACGGTCGTTTTGACGTTTCATTTAAAATTTATAGCTGCCACTGCTGCTGACCGAAACTGTCCGCTGTCCCTTAGGCAATAACGTTTTGGCGTGAGTGAACACCTGCGCTGACTTCAATTTTGAGCCGGTAACGTTCCACAGCAAAACCGATTGAGTCTTGCCATTAACCTTATGGGTCACGTGCCGAAAGTACATGTAATCAGCTTTCGTCCAACCAGATCCGGCTACCGCTTGATGCTTGTTCTGGGCCATCTTAGCCATCTGTCCAACGTTGATCCGGTACCAGCCATGAACTTTGCTGACCGTTGGCAGATAGCCGAAGTTACCCGTGCCAGATGGAAACGAATGCCAAGTTAACTTATGGGTTGAAAATGAGACCATTTCACCCGCTTTTTCTCCGCGATAGTGGGCAGTCGTCGAATACCAGGTTCCGCGAACTGACTTCGAAGCCGTCCCCGCTGATTTAGCGTTCGCACCCACTCCTGACAAACTAAGTCCAGCAACCAAGACCCCTGCAGCAAGCATCAATTTTTTCATTGGAAGCACCTCTGCTATTTTATTTATAACAGCATAAGCATACTGCGATTAAAGCCTTTCAGCAACTCCCTTAATTAAGATTAATCGTCATGTTCAACCGTTAGTACCTTCCCGGTCTGCGCGTTTAATTTAACGTTCGTCTCTTTGCCCTGATGTTCAAATTGAATCTCCCAATTCGTTTGGCCTGCTTCATGGTCTAGCGAGGCTTCCGTCACCGGCTGATTTTTCGCTGAACTCTGGGCGATCTGAACCGCTCGTTTTAAACTGATCAGCGTATTCAAGTTAAGGGCTTCCTGCCGTTTTGCACCATTGGCTTCGTCCGCATCTAACCGCTCGCTTTGCTTGGCAATTATTTTGGCATTCTCGGCATTTAGCTTCACCTGATACTCACGGTGATCGTCAGCACCCTCAAGCTCATATTGGTACTTGCCCAGTTCTCGCTCCACTGAAATGCCCGTAATATCACTGTTAGGAAACGTTTTTTGATACTGTTTGATGGCTGTAGCGACTGGCACCTTAACCTGAGTGACATCCGCAACCGCACTGGAAGAAGCGGCCTGTTGACTACTAGCAGTTTGACCATGTTGGCCCTTGTTTTGCGAATAATCATTTGCGGAACAGCCCATCAGGACTACCGGTAGAATTAATGTTAAGAGGAGTTTAGCTTTCATCTGGAAAACACCCTTTCTTGGCTAAAAACACGTGACGGTCAAAATTGGATATCGATTTTAATGATGTATTCAGTGTACTGAGAATACAGCGTAAATTCAATCAATCCTACCTTTTAAATGCACCCATGAATTTAACTTGAATATAATTAATTGACAATTATCAATCATTGACTATACTAAACAGTCGAAGATAGAATTTACAATCATCTGGTTAATTTTGAGAGGAAGTCATCATACATGTTGTTTGAACAAACTCGGCCCCAAACCCACAATGCACAGGAAATGTTAGATAAGTATCAAATTACGGAACTGGTTCACTACGAACGTTACGCCCGCGACTATGGTCTGTGGGATGGCATGGCCACCTGCTATACCGCTGATGCCACCATTGAGATTTCTTGGTATAAAGGTCCCATTAAAGGCTTTTTGGAAGCTTCTAAACCAGGGCCCGATGCACAAACTGACTCTTTACCAGCACACAAGATGCACGAAACCCTAGTCTGGCTGAACGGTAACAAAGCTGTCGCAGTAGTCGTCACCACCATGACCGGCCGGACACCGGTTCAGGGGCAGACTATGGATAACCTGATTTACGTGCGGCTAGTTTATTCACTCAAACGGGTCAACGGCGAATGGAAGATCTATTCCATGACCCCCGTGTACGAGCGCGATACCCTGCTACCCGTAACCCCTAAGGACATCAAGCCAGTCGAAGGTGCCCGTGACAGCTACAAGAATTTGGCCATCGTCTTGAAAGACCTCGGAGCTAAAACCAGTGATGACCTGCCAGGGTTAGATCAGCCAGCTAGTGTTCAAAAGTTCCTGAATGGCGTCCAGGACTGGTTTGAAAAAAAGGAGTAATACAGATGACAAAAATAATTACGGTTGAAGAACACTTTCAAGCACCATTTGGTGAATCAGCTCCCCAAGCGCAGCCGGAAACCAAGGTTGACCCTAGAGGTCCCAAAGGCAATCTTGTCGATCACTATCTGCAAAACTTTGATAAACGATTGGCCTACATGGATAAGTACAATATCGATATGCAGGTCTTATCCGATGCTGGTAAATCACCCCAGATGGCACCTGATGCCCAAGCCGTTGCTGGCTGTCGCCAAGTCAATGACACCTTAGCTGCTGAGATCAAAAAGCACCCCACCCGTTTTGCCGGTTTAGCTACTCTCCCAGTAAACGTGCCCGATGCTGCCGCTGAAGAACTGGAACGTGCTGTCACACAGTTGGGCTTTAAGGGTGCCCTGATTGCCGGTTTAGCTAACGATCATTTCTTGGACGAACCGCAATACTTCCCAATCTTTGAAATGGCTGCTAAATTAGACGTGCCAATCTACCTGCACCCCGGCATGGTCAGGGCGTCCGAACGCAAAATGCTTTATCACTCTTCAGCTTATTCCGACCAGATCGGTGATATGATCTCACTAGCCGGTTGGGGCTGGCACATGGAACAGGGTGTTCAGATGCTGCATTTAATCTTATCTGGCTTGTTCGATAAGCTGCCTAACCTGAAACTCATCTCCGGTCACTGGGGCGAATTCGTACCGAACTTCTTGGAACGGCTAGATGAATTCACTGGCATGGTTGACCCGCATTTGGACCGTAAATTCTCCGAATACTACCGCAATAACGTCTACATCACCGCTTCTGGGATGTTCACGCAACCGCAGATGGATTTAGGCCTGGCTGAAATGGGCCCCAATCACGTCCTTTGGGCAGAAGACTTCCCCTACCTCAGACGTGAAGACCAAGTCGCCAGCTTCCTGGAACAGGCACCCATCAAACCCGATGTACGTGAAAAGATTGGTCACGAGAACGCTGAAAAGCTGTTTAAGTTAAATTAATCTATGGACTAACAAAGCCCCAAGTATTGCTCTTACGAGAGCAATGCTTGGGGCTTTGTCGCTATGATTTAATCAAAACTGATCCACTTAGAAAATCCCTTTGGCTGTCGACCACGATAACTGATTGCAACAATCAAGATCGTTAACAGTAGCCCAAGGCCAATGACCAGCCAAAGTGCCGTATCAAACGCACCGGTTTGACCGCCACCATATAAGGCATTAAATGACAGGTAAATCCCTTGATACATTGGGGCGTGGTAACTCAGCCACTGGTAGAAACCGCCCATGGCTTGCCGTGGAATGATTGCGCCACCTGCGATAACTTGCGCCACCATAAGTGGTAACTGCACAATGATCGATGGTAACCCAAACATCAGCAGTGCTAATGCAAAGCTCAATTCAAAAGCACCTAGTCCGAATAGCCATTCACTGCCCCAAAGAGTGAGTAACGCACTCCCAGAGAATTGAATGAAGCAACGTAACGTCAAAATGGCGATCAATGGACCGATAATCGTTCCCAGTACCCCGTTGATCTGGGCTGCTAGAAAAGCGGTCCACTTACCCATCGCAAACCGGCCACCCATAAACATGAGCGTTAGGATAATACTCATGATCATGAAACCGAGATAAAGGCCTAAGTTCAAGAACATCGGCGCCATCTGGTATTGATAATTATCGCCAAGTTTGTGTAAATGGGTCGTGTGACTGTCTGGCGCAGCTGTCAATTTTTTGGCAGCCCGTTGCGCCTGAATCTGAGTCTGTTTCGTCACTGTTTGTTTAACCTGCTGCTGCATTTTCTTCATTGCTGCAGGCGGCATTTGGCCACCGGCTTTAGCAGCTTTAGCCTTAGCTTGAGCACTAGCCTGCTTAGCAATCTGCGGCCCAATCTGCTCAGCCATCGCCCCGGTAATACGACCGGATGTCAGTTGAGCTGCAATCTTGTCTTGGATCGCCGTAATTGCTGAACGGGTAATGCTATTTTGCAAAAGCCCGTTGGAGTCACTCACGTAGAAATTAAGTTTCGGCTGTTTGCCAGCTTCAACCGACTTCGTGAACCCTGCCGGAATTGCAACCGTCATTGCATCCGTCCGGTTGGATAATCGATTTTTAGCAGCGGCTAAATTCGTAGTAGTGGTGACGTGCTTAAACGGCACGTTATCTTTGAGCCCTGTCGTCATTTTCTTAGTGACCGCCGTCTTATCCTGATCCACGATCGTCATGCGAAGTTGATCAGTAGACGTTGGTAATTTGGAAAAGCCTGGCACAGCTGCCAAAATAAAAAGTACCCCTGTGATAACAGAAATTAGCATCGCAACGTATGCTAACGGGTGTTTAAACCATTGTCTCATAACATCTTTCTCCCTTACATTTGTAGTTATATTCAGTATGAAACACCAACCCCACAGTCACAATCTGCAAAAAAACGCACAGTGTCCGATAATGGACATTGCACGTTAAAAAGTACGATAAACAACATTTTAATAATAATTAATTACTTAGCATTTGGATAAGTATCCAAATCACCACCATAGATACTGCGAATCATCTTTTCACTTAGAGCTGATGCCTCTTCACTCATCCCGTTTTGCAGCGACCAGCGAATGTAATTCAAAACAATCGCGGACTCTAAGTTAGAAACGAAGCTTTCCGGTGCCTGCTGGTCCGCACCATAGCGCTGATTGACCCGCTGCCAAGTTTCACCTAAACACCGCTCCCAATTAGTCAGCAGATCTAAATTGTCCTCGTGGACCGCCAGCAACACATTCAAGGCTTCACGGTGATCCTGTAAAGTGGATGCAATTTTCGAGATGGATAACACGTGGGTCTCCTGCTTAATGATCTGCGTTGCCCGCTCCTTGACCAGCCCTTGAAATAACAGCGTGTACTGCTTGACCAGCTGGCCCAGCAGATCGTATTTATCCTGAAAGTGTTCATAGAAAGTGGAACGGGAAACCAGTGCTTGGTCACAGATCTGACTGATGCTGATTTTCTGAAACGGGGTCGTTTTAAGCAAGATCAAAACGGCCTGTTTAATGTCACGTTCTGTTTTAATGATTCGTTTATCTGTCATGCTGCCTCACCTAACTATTATGGTTGAATTCGTGAATCAATTCACTCATATCATACCATAGTCGTTTTTTCAACAATGAAGTGCTAACCAGCCACTTTAGCCATCCGCTGCGTCAGCCGATTTTGGGTCGCGGCCACCGCTTTCGGATTCTCAAAATCGATCTGGGATAACTGCACGTAGCGCCGACTGTAAAACAGCCACATCACCGTAATCAGCACAGCAATCACACCGATCAGGACACCCGCTTGCAACCACGCTGAATTGTTGTACATCATCAACGTTTTGCGCATGCCTTCTACCGCGTAGGTCATTGGCAGCCAAGGGTGAATGGCTTCAAAGAAGTGGTTGGACAGCTGGATCGGATACGTACCGCCTGAACCACCCAGTTGGATCACCAGCAGAACCATGCTGAAAAATGACCCAATCTGAGCAAATATCAAGTTTAATAACGTCACCAGTGCCATGGCAACGATCGCCCACAGCCAGATGATGCCAAACGAACTTATAAAGTGCAGTGGCCTTAACCCATCCATCGCGCACACCAAGTTAAAGCTTAAGAAACTTTCCAAGAACGTAAATGGTAACCAGATGGTCATCTTACTGATCAGCCAGTCAAAGCCGGACTTCGGATAAGCCTTTGGCAGATACATGTTGAACATCATATTCAGTGCGATTGCGCCCACAAACAGTGAAACAGCAATCATATACGGTGCCATCGCCGTCCCGTTATTGGGTACCTTGTCTAATTCAGTGTGATCTGCTTTAACTGGCTGCGCGACCTGCTGATAAGTCGCGTGATCAGGATCAACGTTAGCCTGGTCAGCCGCTGTCCCCAGCTTGGTTGACAGTTGCTGGGCACCGCCAGTAACTTGGTCGATACCACTGCCCAATTTTTTAGAACCAGCAGATAATTGCTGCACGCCATTGGCCAGTTGCTGATTACCGTTGGCGACTTTATTCGATCCAGCGGCTAAGGTTTGACCGCTGGTTGCCAATTTACTAAGCCCGTTACCAACCGCGGAACTGCCGGCTGCTAACTTACTCGTACTAGCAACCACTGCTGGCATCTGGCTGTTAAGCTTGCTCATACCATTGCTCAAGGTGGTCGCACCAGCCTGCAAGCCTTGACCAGATTGGGCAAATTTCGTTGAATTAGCGGCTAATGATGATGAGCCATTAGTCAGCTGTCCCACACCGTTCACTAAGGCTGGCGTTTGCTTGGCAAGCGTAGCCGTGCCGGCATTCAGCTGGTTAGCTGACTGTGTCGCCGTTACCAGGTGAACTGATAGTCTAGCTGATCCCGTCGCAAGCCGATTCAAGGCACCATTCTCAGCGGTTTGCTGCGCCTTCATTTTACCCAAGTTAGCCGATAATGCGGCCGTAGTGTTGCTGTTAGGCATTGAATGGGTCAACTGATCGACCGAACTGTTGACCGCGTTCATGGCTGAAGTGACCGCTGCCGTGTTCGCTTTTTGGTGAGTGTCATTACTGCTCTTGACCGCGGCTAACATGGCCGACTTTTGAGCTGGTGTCAGTTTTTGCTGATCGGCTGCTGTACTGACTTTACTGCTGAGATCACTGTCTTTATCATTAGTATCCAGTCCGGCGACCGCTGTCTTCAAATCAGTTAATGACTTATCTAACGACTTGACCGCTTGATCATTGCTATTGAGACCAGCGACTTGTTTTGAGAGTGAATCTAATTGTGACTGCATGGCTGCCGTATTAGTTGAACTACTGTCAGCTAACTGTTTGGCCGCCGCACTTAATTTTTGGCTGCTGGTACTAAGTTGACCGAGTCCGCTGGCCATTGCGGTCATGCCGTTATTGAGTTGAGCTGTACTGCTGCCCATCTTGCTCACACTGCTGTTGAGTTTTTGCATCCCACTATTTAATTGACTGCTGCCATTTTGAATCTTCCCCGCAGCAGCGACGTATTTATCAACGCCGCCGTTCAAATTAGTCGCGCCTGTCGCCAGTTTAGTCGCTCCCGACTGCAGTTTTTGACTGGCTGATTCAAATTGAGTCAAGCCAGCCGTCACCTTTTGATTGCCGGCTTGGGCTTTTTGCACCCCACTGACGTACTGTCCTAAACCGGTCGTCACTTTTTGGCTGCCATTCGCTAAGGTCAGTGAACTGTTGGCGACCTTATTCAGATTATTAGTCAGTGCGGCATCCCCAGACTTCAACTGCTGACCGCCCTTGGCCATTTTACCGTTAGCTTTCCCAGCAGTCTGCATCCCGCTATCGAGCTGCTTAACCGCACCAAATAAAGTTTTCGCATAAGTGGCCGTAATTTCGTGGCTGACCTGATCTTTGATCTGGCCAGCTGCTGAGTTGGTCATTTTAGAAGCCGTGTAGTTGTGACCGGCGCTGGTGGTGTAATTTAGCTGCATCCGTTTGGGATTGCTAGCCATCAAGGTCGTTGCATTTTTAGAAAAGGACTTCGGTACCGTCAGCACCATGTAGTATTTACCAGCTTTGAGCGCGTTTTGTGCCTGCTGCTCGCTGGGGACTACCTTGAAATCAAGCGCTTTTGACCGTTTTAAATTAGTCGTTAATGACTGCCCCACTGCCAAATGTTTCCCCTGATAATTGACACTTTTATCCTGATTGACCACCGCCACTGGCAGCCGGTTCATCTCACCATACGGATTCCACATACTGCGCAAAAATGTGACCGAATAGATCGAGGGTATCAGCGCCACGACGATTAAAACGATCATCATCAATTTATGCTGTTTAATATACTGCCACTCCGCCTTGATCATGCTTAATTTTCTCCCTTACACTTGAACTTTTAGGCTGGTCAGTTCATAATTCACGTTAATGACCAACTGTGTATTAAGTATGATAAACACCGCACCTTTTTTTGACCACATCAAAAACTACTCATTTGTGGCTTATACCACAGATTGCTTAATTTTGTGAATTAGGGAGGAAAATGCTTCATGGTACCCAATACTGATAAGCGAGCACAGCGTACTGAACACGCGATTCAAGCCGCGTTCGAGCACCTGATTGCCACCATGCCGTTATCTGAGATCACGGTGACCCGGCTAACGCAAGAAGCCGATATTAATCGAAAAACTTTTTATCTACATTACAACTCGATTGAGGATTTGCTGGATGGCCAGGTCGATTACATTTCGAATCAAATGCTGTCGATCCTAGCCATTAGACCGCTAAAGGAGATCTATTCTGACCCCGGCTTTTTCTTTGACCAGTACAGTAAGTTAGTTCTTGACCACCATTCCATTGCCCGGGCACTAACTTCTTCTAACGAATATGCACCTTATATGCGCAAAATTGGTGACAACATTGCCGATTCACTGACCCAACGTGTCAAGCAGTCGTTTCCAATGAGCAATAAGGACGCTACCGTGGTGGCTTACTTTCTGATTCATAACACCTTGTCACTGTTTCAGCTCTATCTGCAAGACCCCCAAACGATGACGATCAACGAACTGCGCGCATACACCATCCGCCTAAATATGCAGGGCTTAAGTACCTTTTCGAAGTTGCAGCTAAAACCGTTATCAGATTAATGCAATTAACAAGCTAGATAGTGGTACATTGCCCCCGATTGTTTTAAAATAACGGCACATTAAAGTTGATCCGTACCGTTCGCACACACTCACCTAAAGGGGGTAACACGATGTTTAACTGGGAAATATTGGAACCTGCTGAATATCAGCGTTCAGTTGTTCCAGAACTCGTTGAGTTAACTACACGTAGCTATATCACTGCGGAAGGCCGCACTTCAAGCCACACCGCAGATGACACTTTTTTAGCCTTGGCCGCCGCCGTTGAAAAATTGGCAGCAACCATTGCTGATAGTCCGAATATTGGCATTGAAGTTGACAGTTTTAAATCCTACCGTCCCTACCCAGTTCAAGCAGTTTGGATCGCCGATGGTGATGACGAGCGGTTTAAAATTTGGCTCAAACAACCGTTATTTATTCATGAAAATATCTTTGAGGCCGCTAAAAAGATCGCTAACTTGGCGCCTGCTTTGGCCAACCAAATACACTTTGAACATCTGACTGAAGGTACTGAAATTCAGGCGACGGGGCACGGTGAAGCGGGCAGCCAATCAGCCGCTTTACAATCGCTTAAGACAGCTATCAAGCAAGCAAATTATCAGCCCCGTAATCTCGATACCTACCGTGAACTTTATCTGGATGGTCTGCCACTCACCGACCACAGCGACGTTTTATTCCGGTTAGAAATTGATCCTGCAGTAGGAAATCCTAAACCTAGGGTAAGCAATTAGTTGCAATATTGATTAATCCAAGCCAGCAAAAAGCCCAGATCGCGATGATCTGGGCTTTTAAAATTCAAATTAGAAGATAATCACTTAGAGATTTACTTAACGCGCATGCCGTTTCCGCTTTGGCGCTAATCCTAATAAAGCTGCCAAGCTCAATACCAGCATGCCGATGATGGTAGTTGTTTGATGTTGCTCGTTAGTTTGTGGTAATTGCGGTACTGCCTGAGTCGTTTCACTATTGGTGCCATTGGACTGAGGTAAATCCGTACTTGTATTCTGTATCTGAGGTGACTTAACCCCTACCGCTTGAGCGCTGACTTGATTGACCGGTGCAGCTGTCTTTTCATGGTTGGAGACTGCGGTTCCACCACTAGTTTCTTGTCCATCAGTTGTTGGTTGCTGGTTTTTTTGATCAACCGTTTGTGTTGGTGCAGTCTCACTCGCAACTGTCTGACCGGCTTCGGTAACAGGCGCGGTTTGGGCCGTAGTTTGAGGTGTTACAACAGGTTGAGAAGTATCAGTTGGAGGGACAACCGTTTCAGAGGTGTCAGTTTTCTTCGGTCCATCAGTGTCGGTTTTAACCTGTACAATTGGTGTTAGAACCACCTTAAAGCCCTGAACTGACTGTGAATCAGTATCAAATCTCGCGTTCACTGTACTGTCGGAAACTAGGCTATAACCCTTGTTAATCGCATCTTGAATATAAGTTGCCACCTGACTATGATCCAGTACCGTTCTAGTAGGTCCACTAAAGACCTGACTAGTGATAATTGGCTGGCCATTTTGGTCAACAAAGGCCACCACTGCCTTTTGGATATCAGCCTTGTATTTCACTAACGTCCCAACTGGTGCTTGGGGAACAACTAACTTCTGGTCTGGAACTACGGTGTAGCCCGGAACCGTTGGGTAATTAGTTTCTTTGATTAGATCCCCTGGCACGCCGGTCACCTGCGTTGTTTTAGAGAGGATCATGTGACCAGTTTCATCAACCGGAATTAATGATGTGGTCAGTTGTGACACTGCGTTTTTCGTTAAAATCACTTTGAAGGTTTGCGGTATCTTCGTGTCCTTATCATAAGTGGCATTAAGCGTGCCATCAGTAACCAGCTTGTAACCCTGATTAATCAAAAATTGAATGGTTGGTGCCACTGATTTATGACTGACAGCCGTCCCTGACAAACCACTGACAGTAACACTTGGCGCAAGTGACTGCTTATCCTGATCAATAAAATTAATAGCGCCTGTCTGCGTATCAGCTGTGTAAACAACCTGGATTTTTTGATCAGGTTTATCCGGAAATGTTAATGTCGAATCCTGCACAGTGTAACCTGGTACCTGCGGATAATCATCCGCTGCGATGGTCGTTCCTGGTAACCCGGTGATGGTAGTTTCAGTAGCGTCCAACGGAACATTCTCAGCGTCTACTGGAACTAATTTGACGCTGAGTTTTACTGGTGCAATTGGGACAAATACGACTTCAAGTGTCTGGTCCTTTTGATCATCATTATCAAAGATGGGCTCAAGTGACCCCATTTTAGGACTAAGGTTATAGCCCTTATCCAAGACAGCCTGAATGGTCGGTGCAATCAGCGCGTAATCAATTTTCCCGTCAGTCACACCAGGCAGCGTCAGGTCTTTAGCAACTGGTTTGGTTTCCCCGTTAATGGTAGTCACAAACTTAACAGTGGCATTCTGGTCATTAGCCTTATAAACTGCATTCACTGTCCCATCCGTTTCAGGAATCTCCAATGTTTGATCAGGGACCAGCGTGTAACCAGTAACCGTTGGCGTTTGGGTAATGACAGTGCCAGGTCTGCCTATAGTTTTCAGAGGTTGAGTGCCTGCAATTGATTTTCCATCCTCATTAATTGCCTGGACCCTAACGTTGACATCATGTGTGAAGACGAGATTAATCACATTATCCGCCCCGGACAGTTCTACTGCCTGATTGTCTGCTAGATAGTTCGTTCCGATGTCAGGGACGGCAATTGCCTTGGTCACCGTTTTACCATCAACAGTTGTCGGTGCTGTCGTCCCAGCGCGGTAAAAGCCAACCACATCTGAGGCCATGCCTTTAATGCCGTTTTGCGTTGGCCCAGTTATGTCAGCTGGCAAGCCGCTGGATATAATATTTAAAGTCGCAGTCGCAGCTTGGTAGCTGTAAGAGTTGATTTTTGCTGAATAAGCAGCGTGTGATGCAGCAGTAGCACCGGAAACAGCCATGGTGAAGAATTTACCAACGTACTCATCTGGAACAACGTACTTCCAGGTGGTCACGTCTGCACCCGATTCATCTTTAACCACCGTCGTCAGTGTTTTATCATCAGCTTGATAGTTCACAACAAAGGAGTAATTGATACTTTTCGATGGTTCCGCATCACTTAACGCTGTTGTTATATTCGTAACAACGGGCTTATTGTCAGGTTTATTAATTGCTTGTTGTGGGTTACCGTCTTCAGCCTGATAAATAATCCAGGAGTTCTTATCGTAGCTGCCCTTTGGTGACTCTTTTTTGGCATTCGTTGAAATAATGTAGGCAATCTTGTTAACATCCAACTTACTGATACCAATACCGCCACCTTCTTGGGCAGTTTTAACCGCTTGGTCCGGTGACACATTTTCAAACATCAGGCCCATGCCATCGCCGCCATAGCCCCAACTTTGGTCCTTCATCTGCTTGTTCCAATTAATGGCGATAGTCGCGTTTAAACTAAAGTCCTTGGTAAAATTAATCTGCTGTTTTGTGGTGATCAGCGCTGTGGATTTGGGAAACTGATTTGGTGCATTAAAAGAAAACGCGCTTTCAAAACCATCCGTTAGTTGAACTGTATCCCCGTTAAATGTGATTGGCGTACCATCGATCTTGTGCGCTTCCAAATACTGCGCAATGTTATTAGTGTCTACAGATATATCTGGATTGCCAGTGGCATCAGGGTTCACCGAATAATTGCCCTTAGCGTCCTTTTGGGTCACTAAGTAGGCCGACTCATCAACTGGTGCTTCACGGCCTTGCAGTTTTTCGGTTGGTGCAGCTTTTGCTGGTTTGGGTATTGCTTCTGTTTTGGGTGTTGCTTGCGTTTTTAGTGCTGCTTGAGGTTCTGATGTTTTTTGAGTTTCTGCAGGTAATGTTACTTCATCTTTAGTAGTTACAACTGGTGGTATTGATTCAGTTTCTTTTTCTGCCACCTTATTCGTTGCAGGTTGACTGACTGTAGAAGTGTCAGTTTTAGCTACCTGATCTGGTTGCGTGGTCGCAGCCGCATCCTGTGTAACAGAATCAACCGGTTTTTCGGTAGCATTATTGACTGTTGTTTTTGGACTCTGCAGTGCCACTGCATGAGTTGTATTTTTAACTGTAGTGACAGTCGATTGAGCTGTTTCGGCCGCGTTAGCAACCGTTCCCCCGGTCATTGCTACCCCGATACCAACTGAGGCAGCTACGATCATGGTATAAGACCAGGCTTTACCTTTCTTATACATCTTATAATGTTCTTTTGTGATCATTAATCCCTGTGTGAGTTTTCTTTGCTGTTTCATTTCATTCATCTCCCCCAAAAGTGATGACATCGAACAATAAAACACCTACTTTTCCATTTTGCATGTTGATTATACTGCGATACGTGTTTGCTTACAAGACATATTCAAGCAATTTTAAAAGTGTTCGTTTTCCAAAACTTTATGGCAAATTAAAAGAAGCGCAATTCATTTAAGAATTGTGCTTCTTTTATCATTTTTAACAACTTTCAATTAGTCTTGACGTTTCTTACGTTTCAAATCAATGACACCTAATGAACCTAACAACATTACTAAACCTAAAAGTGATGCTGTGTTTCCTTGCTGAACATTAGTTTGTGGTAACTTATTAGCACTTTGTTGCTTGTTTCCTGCCACTATATGCTTATTAACATCTGCTTTACCGTTAGATTGATTTCGACCTTGTAAATATTGACCGTCAACAATGCCATGGACATTACTGTTTTCAAGGTTTACTGAATGAACTCTCTTTTGATTAGTAACGTCATCAGCAACGCTAGTTCTAACGTTGTTTACATTAGCTTGACTATTCTCTTTAGAACTGTCCTCAGCTTCAGAATTGGTCTGGTTATAACTTACAGTATTATTTTGTTTCTGCACCATTACGTTATCGGATTCAGATTTCTTAACACTGCCAGCTATTGCTTTATTCGCCTGACTAGATTGATCAACCGTATCTTCTGCCGACTCATTATTAGTCGAGGTTTCATTAACCTGATGTTTTTGATAGCTATCCGGATAGGTACTGTTGAAACCATCCTGATAACCTTGAGTCTGGTCTTTCAAGTCAGCTGGTACTGCTTGGCCGGCCTCTCCAGTTGTTATACCATCTACAGCACCCTCAGTTTTGGCATTGTTATAGAACTGTTCACCAAGTCGCTGACCGTTTACATAACCATCTTGATAACCGGCACTTTGCTTGCTGTTATCTGTAGCCTTATTTGCTGTTCCGTCGGTTTGACCAGCTACCTGACCATTTTGGTAGTCGGTATCATAGCTGGCTTTGCCTGCTTCATATGCACTGGTATAACCTTCTTGATAACCTTGTGGTTGATCTTTCAAATCAGCAGGTACTTGACCGGCTTCACCAGCCTTAGTACCAACTGTTTCACCAGCAGTTTCAGCATTTTTATAGAATTGAGTGCCAAGGCGTTGACCATTCACATAGCCATCTTGATAACCGGCACTTTGATTACTGTTATCTGTAGCCTTATTTGCTGTTCCATCGGTTTGACCAGCTACCTGACCATTTTGGTAGTCGGTATCATAGCTGGCTTTGCCTGTTTCATAAGCACTGGTATATCCATCTTGATAGCCTTGTGATTGATCTTTTAAATCAGCAGGTACTTGATTAGATTCACCAGCAGATTGACCAGCTGCCTGACCTGTTTGATAGTCAGTATCATAGCCGGCTTTACCTACTTCATATGCACTAGTGTAACCAACTTGATAACCTTGTGGTTGACCGTTTAAATCAGCAGGTACTTGACCGGCCTCACCAGCCTTAGTACCATCTGTGACACCCTCAGTTTTGGCGTTGTTATAGAACTGTTCACCAAGTCGCTGACCGTTTACATAACCATCTTGATAACCGGCACTTTGATTACTGTTATCCGTATGCTTGTTAGCAGTTCCGTCAGTTTGACCAGTAGTTCGTCCAGTCTGATAATCGGTGTCATAACTGGCTTTGCCTGCTGCATATGCACTGGTATATCCATCTTGATAACCTTGTGGTTGACCGTTTAAATCAGCGGGTGCTCGACCGGCTTCACCAGTCTTCGTACCATCTGCAGCACCCTCAGTCTTGGCGTTGTTATAGAACTGTGTGCCAAGTCGTTGACCGTTCACGTAACCATCTTGATAGCCGACACTTTGCTGACCATTGTCAGTAAACTTGTTAGCTATTCCGTCATTTTGACCAGCGACTCGTCCAGTTTGATAGTCAGCATCATAGTTTTGCCGACCAACTTTATTACCAACAGCATAACCCATTTTGTAACCAATGCCCTTATCGCTGTTATTAACAATCCTGTTAGCTAAACCATCGGTATATCCAGCATCTCTGCCTTGAACTGCTTGTGCATTGTAAGCTTTTTGACCGGCATCATAGCCTAAATTGTAGCCATCAGTATAACCGGCTGTCCGAACTTTTAATTCAACAGCAGTTTCACCGGCTAAGCCTTCAGAAACACCATCGACAGTGCCTTTAACTTTATCAGTGTCATAACTTGCTTTTGCAGTTGTGTAAGCATCAATATATCCATCTTGATAGCCTTGTGTCTGTTTTCTCAAACCTGTCGATGTTTCTTGCCCAGCTTCACCAGCAACCTTACCAGCCTTAGAACCGGAACTCTTAGCATCGGTATATAACATCTCTCCAGCCTTATGGCCACTTGCATAACCATCACGATATCCTTGTGTCTGATTAGTCAAATCAGCCATTGCCTTACCAGTAGAACCGGCAATAATACCATCGACACTACCTTTTCCTTTATCTATCTCATAGCTCTCGTGGCCAGCAATTTGACCATTTACATAACCAACACTCTTTGTATTGTTATCAGTTAATTTATTAGCTGCGCCATTAATCTGACCGTTTTTATAATCGGTATCATAACTAGACTTACCTTTGGCATAGGCAGTTTCATAGCCAGCTTGGTAGCCTTGAGTATGGCCGTCCAAATCAGCTTGTTTCAAACCGCTCAATCCATCAGCATTACCAGCAGTAGTTCCAGCTTTATTAGCATCGGTATATAGCATTTTCCCAGCTTCGTGACCACTTGCATAACCATCCCGATAACCTTGCGTCTGGCCAGTTAAGTCAACTGCTGCTTTACCAGCAGAACCGGCAACAATACCATCGACACTGCCTTTTCCTTTATCTGTCTCATAGCTCTTGTGACCAGCGATTTGACCATTTACATAACCAGCTCGGTAACCAGTACTCTTTGTACTGTTGTCAGTTACTATGTTAGCTGCACCATTAATCTGACCGTTAGATTGGCCGTTTTTATAATCGGTGTCATAACTAGACTTACCTTGGGCATAGGCAGTTTCATAGCCAGTTTGGTAGCCTTGAGTATGGCCGTCCAAGTCAGCTTGTTTCAAACCGTTTAATCCATCAGCATTACCAGCAGTAGTTCCGGCATTATTAGCATCGGCATATAGCATTTTCCCAGCTTCGTGGCCACTTACATAACCATCTCGATAACCTGGTGTCTGATTGGTCAAGTCCGTTACTTTTTTACCGGCAGTACCGTCAACAGTTCCAGCAGCTTTGCCTTTATTTTTTTGATCAGTGTAAGTCCGTTTTCCGGCAGTAAATGCAACATTGTAGCCAGTTGTATAACCTGCTGACTTACCGGCCAAATCAGTTGCTGGCTTCCCAGAAAATCCAGTAGCAAAACCGGCAACCGTTCCAGCGATTTCATCTAAATCATGACTAGTTTTACTGGTTTCAAAAGAAGCATTATAACCATCTTGATAGCCTTGACTTTGATTCTTCAGATTAGCTGCTTCATTACCGGCTAAGCCATCGGCTTTACCAGCAACCTCTCCTGCAGATTTTTGTGTCTTATAATTTTCCTGGCCTGTGATATAACCTGACTTATAGCCAGCAGTATAGCCAGCTGTCCGCCCCTTTACTTCAACAATAGTTTCACCGGCTAACCCTGCAGTATTACCATCAACCGTACCTTGAGCCTTATCCACTTCGTAGCTTTGTTGACCAGTGATTTGACCAGCAGCATAACCGGCTTGATAACCGGCACTCTGCTTGCTATTATTAACTTTTTCATTAAAAGTACCATCCGTCTGACCAGCGGCTTGTCCCGCTTTATAATCAACATCATAACTAGTTTTCCCAGTAATATAGGCAGTTGCATAGCCATCTCGATAACCTTGAGTATGACCGTCTGAGTTAACTTGTTCCAAGCCATCCAATCCATCGGCAGTACCAGCAGTAGTTCCAGCAGTCTTAGCATCGTTATATAACAGTTCTCCAGCCTTTTGGCCCTTTGTATAACCATCCCGATAACCTTGTGTTTGACCGGTCAAATTCGTTGCTGTTTTATTGGCAAAACCATCAACAGTTCCATCCACTGTACCTTTATTTTTTTGCTCATTATAAGCCTTTGTTCCGGCAGTAAATGCATCGTTGTAACCTTTAATATACCCTACTGACTTGCCAGTCAGATTAGTTGCTTGCTTGCCAGTAAATCCAGTAACAGACCCAGCAGCCACACCAGTAATTTCATCTAAATCATACTTACCCTTTTCACTAGTATAAGCACTCATATAACCAGCTTGATAAGCCTTTGTTTGCTTACTTAGAGAAGTTGTTAAATCTATACCAGCTGAACCATCGGCATCACCGGCAGTAGTTCCTGCAGATTTTTGTGTGTCGTAAATCTTCCAGCCAGCATCATAACCTAACTTATAACCATCAGTATAACCAACAGTCTGACCTTTTACATTAACCTCAGTTTCACCAACTAAACCTGCTACGACCCCTTTAGCAGCACCTTTAACTTTATCAGCCTTATAACTTTGTTGGCCAACCGTAAGGCCCGCTACATAACCATCTTGGTAGCCGGCACTCTGCTTACTGTTATCAGTTGTTTTATTTTCTGTACCATCAGTTTGACCAGAAGCTTGGCCAATTTGATAGGCCTTATCATAACTAATCTTACCTGCTTCATAGCCATTATGATAACCATCTTGATATCCCTGAGGTTGATCTTTCAAATCAATAGATGCTTGACCGGTTTCACCAGCCTTCGTACCATCTGTTTCACCTTTAGTTTTGGCGTTGTTATAGAACTGGGTGCCAAGCCGTTGACCAGCAGCATAACCATCTTGATAACCAGCAGTTTGCTGACTAATATCTGTAAACTTGTTATCCGTGCCAGCAGCCTGACCAGAAGCTTGGCCAGTTTGGTAGTCGTTATCATAGCTGACTTTACCTGTTGCATAAGCATTGATATAACCAGCTTGATAGCCTTGAGTCTGAGCTATCATATCTGCTGGTATTTGATTAGATTCACCAGCAGTTTTGCCGGCTGCTTCACCTTTATTTTTATCAGAAATATAACTTTGCTGACCAGTATCATAGCCTGTTTTGTAGCCATCAGTATATCCCAGTGTCTGTCCTTGTACACTAGCAGGTTTACCAGTTAAACCTGCGGCAATACCAGCAGCAGTTCCTTTGGCCTTATCAGCTTCATAATCCTGTTGACTAACCGCAGGATCGATAACATAACCAACTTGATAAGTACTGGTATCTTCTCCAGTAATTGCTGGAATTTCAGTTGCTGCAACCCAGTTGCCACCATCTTTTGAATATCCAGAAATATAACCACTCACTTGAATAATGGGTACTTCCGCTAGATTGGCAAAAAGATTAATTGCTGGACCATTGGCACCTGAAATTGGTGTCGTACTACCTGGATAGACGGCAATCGCACTGCCGACTGATGACTGACTAGTACCAGGTTCCGTTATCCCATTTGGCATCATATAACTATTAATTGTCCGTGTTTTTGAATCTTTGTTCTTATTTTTATAATAAACATTAATGATGTTGTAGCCTTTTTTAGCAGTATCATCAAGTGCGTTAGTATTAACTACTTGCATCACATTTTTTGAATCATTTCCATCAGCAAGTTGATAGTGTCCACTAGCATCAGTTCCGACTGCGCCCACAAAAGTATATCCAGCAATACCTGGTGCACCATAGCTAGCAGTATTACCAGAAGTTGTTTCGTTTACTGCTAGTGTGTTACCAACACTGGCATTGATTAAAGTTTGTGAGTATGCTGCGTTACTAGTATCGCTATCTACATGAAGCCTGTCACCAGTATCACTATCAATATAATTGATTGTTACTGTTTGAGGAACTTGTTGCAACTTGTAGGAAGTAATTCGACCTTGAGCTAACACACCCTCGCCAGTTCCACCTAAAGCACCAAACAGCGCAATAGAAGTTGCACTTGGCAACTCAGTATTATCTGTAACTACTTTCCCGAGAACCTTCGATGAATCATTAGGATTAGATACGGCTACTGACAAAGTACCAAGAGTTCCATTAATGACCTTTTTGGAGTCATCTTGAGTCTCATTTGGTACCCAATTAACATCAAAAAGCATATCTATTTTATTACTCTCGTTATTATTACTTTTGTTACTATTCGTAGTTTTAGTATTTCTAGTAGTTTTCGTAGGTGTATAAATTAAATATCCATACCCTGGTACCAATATCGACCATTGTTGATCATCTAGTTGATTGTCTTCTTGGTCCTTTTGTTTTCCTCCGATAATCGCATAGGGAGCGTCTAGATTATCTTGCTGTGCGTATTTACTTTCCTTATCAAGGTTTAAATTATTAAATCCTCCTGGCCCTTTTGTACCAGTATTATCCGTTTGCCGAATGGTTAAGGTACCGGGATCTGTATCATGATCAGCATCAAATTGGCTTTTATAACCATCAAATCCTAAAAAAGTAGTATTTTTTTGTCCCTGAATACCAATATCAATTGAAGCATCACTGTCTGCACCAATCCCCGCAAACTGTGGATTTACTGGCTGTAAAATGATACCAATACCGCCACCGGGATTAACTGGTTTACCATCCTTATCAGGGACACTTAGATACCATTCACCTTTAATATTAAAACTAGAAGTAGTATCGATTTGATTTTTAAAGGAATATGATGCAGCTACATCATTAGCATCTGATACCAATTTCACCCATTGTTTACCATCGCCATCTTGATAAACCTTCCCGAAATTGTTTCCAACTTCTCCCGGCTTAGACGCGATAACAACGTGATGCGAAGTAACGTTTGGTAAATCATCATTTTGCCCACCTTGACCCGAAAAGTTATCAGTAACATTTGTTGCCATATCAGCATTAGCATCTGATGTTTCATTGCCACCAACGGTTTGTGCTGGTTTGTTTGATGAAACATTGCCTTTATCATCGATATATTGACCGGATAACTGATCAATTGTTTTTAAACTCGTTGATGAAGAAGGGTTCGCAGCTGTTGGGCCTGCAGTTGAATCCGCGTTAGTCTGTAAATTATTTGAAACTGCTTTAGTTGCTGAATCTTTGCTGGCTCCAACCGTTGTATTGGTATCTTGTGTGTTACCTGCAGCAGCCCCTAAATCCTTATCAGTCACCTGACTATTGTTAGCGCTACCAGTAGCGGGTGTGTTAACTGTCGTTGAAACATTAGAAGTAACAGCCGCATGCGCATCTTGGCTCAAAAACAGCCATGACCCACAAGCAATCATCGCAATGCTGGCATACAAAATCCGCTTACCTGCTTTATACATCTTGTAATGTCTGGTCTCGTTACACTTCATGATCCTATTCTGGTTTTCCAAAACGTTCTTTCTCCCTTAGAGTTAATTCCAAATGCTAAAAGTTTAAAACCTTTTACTAGATTAGGTTTAACTAATATCGTACAACTATACAAATCCTGTTTTGTAGCTAATTAGCCGTCCATCTACCGGACTTAAAACTGACGCCATCCTATGCCAATCACTTTCAGATATCAGTTTTGTAATTCTCACCAATATGGCGATTTTTTCACAATCTAAATTTTGATATCTCAATTACTAATGCTTGACAGTTGTAGTAGACGTAACGAAAATGACACATCTAACATTATAATCTATCTGTAGCATTAATGATAGACTTATCAAGCATAAGTTTAAAAAAATCGCTAAGCAACGCGATTAACGTCCTTAGCTAATTTTAAAATAAACAATAAATGATTAAGTCATCTATCCTGTTAATATCAAAATAAGACAATTAAGTTACAAGTTATGCTATTGGAAAACAAAAAAAGCCCCATTCTTCATGGGACTTCCGCAAAACACTTCACAAAGAAGTATTCTTACAACAGTTTTAATTTATCATATCAAAACGATGTTATTTAGCAGCAACGTAACTATCTGACTTGTCGTCAAACTTAAATTCAACTACCCGGTCATTCAGTTGAACGTCAATGGTTTGATATTGACCAGCATAGCCATGGTGATCCAGCTTGATCTGGCAATTGCCATCAGCCGTCACGCTGACAACGTACTGGTTATATTCACCCTTTTGATAGTTAAAGTCGATGCCATCATCTTGATAATGGGTATAAGTAGCGGCATTACCAAATAATCTGAAGGTCATCTTCGTGTCAGGCTTGTCAGAAATATGTTCAACAGCTTGACCCCAAGGCATTAACGTATCCTTCTTGATGAAGACGGGTAACTTGTCGATCGGCACGTTAGCCAAGATGTTCGTCCGGCCACTGTACTGAACGCCTGAATCGAGTGCGATCCACTCGCCTTCTGGCAGGTAAACGGCACGGGCGGTTTGTCCCTGTTGCACGATTGGGGCAACCAAGATATTATCGCCGACCATGTATTCATCGTTCATGTTTCGAACCGTCTCATCATCGGGATAGTTCAAAACTAACGGCCGCATAACTGGTAAACCAGTTTCAGTTTCATTCTTAAAGCAATCGTAAAGATAGGGAATGAAGCGATAACGCAAGTTCAAGAATTTACGGTAAATATCTAAGACTTGTTTGCCAAAGACCCATGGTTCCTGGTTGCGGACTTGTAAAGCACTGTGGTTTCTGAACAGTGGGCTAAACAGCGCTGCTTCGATCCAACGAGTTAATAATTCGGGTGTGGTATCGGCACTGAAACCGCCAATATCAGTTCCGGCATAGCTGAAACCGCTGAGGCCTAAATTACATAACTGCGGAATCGACATCTGCAAATGATGCCACAGACTTTGGTTATCACCAGTCCAGGCAGTGGAATACTTTTGCGTCCCCGCATAGGCAGCACGGGTAATGACGTATGGTCGCTTGCCAGTTGCATCTTTAATACCGTTATACGTTGCTTTAGCCATGTTATGACCATAAACGTTATGCATCATTTTAGCAGTTGATGGCTGGTCTTCATCCGTCATAACCACGTCGTCTGGCATATCGCCATCAAAGGTAGCTGGTTCGTTCATATCCGTCCAGATACCGGCAGCACCCTTGTCCAGCAAGAACTTGCAGTGCTTCCCCCACCATTTGCGGACGTCTGGATTACCGAAGTCTGGGAAGGCTGACTTGCCTGGCCATACCCGGTTAATGTAAACCGAACCGTCTTTATTCTTAGCGAAGTAGCCCTTCTTCAAGCCTTCTTGATAGATGTCGTAATCATCATCTTGCTTAACACCGGGATCCAGGATTGGAATGACCCGGACGCCGCGCTTACGCAACGAGGTCAAGAAGCCCTTAGGATCGGCAAACTTGTCGGTGTCCCAAGTGAACACCCGATAGCCCTTCATATAATCGATATCGAAGTGAATCGCTTCTAGCGGTAAATGATACTGCTCGAACTTATCAACGATTTCTTCGACCCGTTTCGGATCCATACTGTAGCCCCAACGTGATTGCTGATAACCCAGCATCCAGCGTTGTGGTAACGGAACGACACCGGTCAAATAAGTGTAGTCGGCAACAACGTCTTTCAACGTACGGCCACCGAGGATGTAGTAGTTTAAATTCCCGTCATCAGCTGAGTAAACGTAGTACTTAGCACTTTCCTTACCAAGGTCAAAGTGACTGCGGTAAGTGTTGTCAAAGAACAAGCCGTATGGATGGCCCTGCTTGATCCCAAACAGAATTGGAATCGACTTATACAGATGTGTAAAGGTTTCAATGTGTGGCCGTGGTTCGTCAACGTTCCAGTTATCGTATTCATAACCGCGCTTGTTCAGAAAACCGGTCTTATCACCTAAGCCATAGAACTGTTCGTCATCGTCAAGCTGGTTAAGAACTTCATAGTAGGTCTTGCTGGCTTCATCAACCGCAGCAACTTCGTGGCCTTCAGACCGCACAATCTTCTTATGAGCTGAATCAATGTTTTGGTTGATTGATTCCCGTTGCCCATCATAGTGAATAACCAATGGATGATTGTCCTGGTCATACACATCGACGTGTAGGTCTGCATCGACCTTAACCGTCAGCGCATCGGTTTTAATGATCACGTGATCGGCATCTTTTGACACTGCATACTTGGTGTCAACGGTTTTATCGCCTTCCACCGCGTATGAATGCGTGCTCTTACCGTAATCTTGAAAAACTTGGATGATCTCCGGTTTCACGATTGAAAACGTTAGGCTCTTGTTTGCCGAAGTCACTTCAACTTGTTGATTCTTATCCGTAAATTCAAATGAACTTGTCGTCATATTATCTATCCCTCTTACTTAAACTATAGAATTAAGCTGTCTTTCTTTCAACTTTGATAATCCCCATCAAAGCAGCACCGATCAACCATGAGATACCACCGATCAGGATCATTGTTGGCATTGAATCACCAACCATTGGGAAGATGATGAAACTGCTCAATGAAGCAATGATTTGAGGTAAGCAAATGAACACGTTGAAGAGACCAATGTAAGCACCATCGTTGGCACCATCAGTGGATGTCGTAAAGATGGCAAATGGTTCAGTGTGCATCGTTAAGAAGCAGACCCCAATCAAAACAAAGGCGGCAATTAAAGCGTACTGACTGTGCGTAAAGGCAACCCAGATCATACCTAAACCACCAGAAGCTAAGCCGATCCGATACCAGAATTTACGTTTGTACTGGCTGGTTCGTGACAAAACTAAGAAGCCATATAAGATACCAACAACTGATTGAACAAAGGTTAAAACACCGTACCAGTTACCAGCTGATTGAAAGCCTGCAGAGGTAGCGTTAGCTGTGTGCCATACGTTCTTGGCAACGGCACCAGTTGTGTAAGTCCAAAGATATTGAATCCCAAAGTAAGCAAAGAACTGAATAAAGGCAACTTGCCAGAAAGTACTTGGTGCTTCCTTGATCAACGTCCAGTAAGACTTCTTCTTCTTCTTTTCTTTAGGATCAAAGTTATGGTAATTAGCGTAAGTAATTGGATCATATTCCTTAACAGAAACGATCGTGTAGATTGAAGTTGCCAGTAAAACAACGGCGGCAATGTAGAATGACAACCGAACTGACAGCGGAACAACCCCACGTTTAGCGACGTTAGCGACACCGATCCAAGTTAAAACGAATGGGCAAAGGTTTGCTAACACACCACCAACGTTACTGAAAGCTTGTTGCCATGACCAGGCTTGATCTTTTTGATTTTCGTTGACCATGTCACCAATAATCATTCGGAATGGCTGCATACATGCGTTATTTGATAGATCCATTAGAATAATTGCAATTGAACCAAATAGCAAAGCAGCTAGCGACCCGAATCCAAAACCAAACGACCCGGCATTCGGCAACAACACTAACACAATGGCTGCAAGTGGTGCCGCGAACATTAGAATCGGCATCCGTCGGCCAAAGCGCGGTGACCAGAAACCATCTGAAAACTTCCCTAAGATTGGTTGAACGATCATCCCAATTAACGGTGGGAAAATAAAGAAGAAACCTAGTTTAGTAGGATCCGCACCAATCGTTTGAAAAATCCGACTCATTTGCGACGTTTGCAGTGAAAACGCCATGTTGACACCGCAAAAACCAAAGGTAATGGCAAACATCGTTTTAAAACTTATATTTGGCAGAGAATGCTGTTTTTTCACATTGTTCTCTGTTTTGTCTGTAGCATTTGGATTGACAGCACTGATATTTTCATGCGAGCTTTCCAAATTAACATCTCCCAACAGAAGTTTATGTAAACGTTTACAGTTAATAGTGTAGTCCCTACTGTAAACGTTTACAATGGTTTTAGCTTATTTTTTTAAATTTTTGGTAACAAATTACGCTCTATGTCTACTATTTCTAGGGCTGAGGGGCGATAATAAAATTAAAGAATTTTTTTGAGGTCGATAATATGAATTCAGAAAATAGAGTCACAATTAAAGATATCGCTAAAGCAACGCAGCTGTCCGTAGCGACCGTTTCGCGGATTCTGCATAAGAAGGGCCAACATAACAGCCAGACCGTTAAACGGGTCACTGAAATCGCCAAACAGATGGGTTACGTCAGGAATACATCAGCCGCGGACTTGGTAAAGCAAAAAAGCCGCATCGTCGCGGTGGTCGTGTCGGATACTAAATCAAACTTCAGTGAACACATTATTGATGCCATCGAAGCTAAAGCTATCCCGGCCGGACTTAACGTGTTCATCCTCCACGCCGGCAACCACGATGAAGCTTCACAGATCAGAGCCATTAAGACCGTGGTCGAACGTGCTGTAATGGGCATTATTCTAGTCTCACTGGAACTTGACGACCACGTGCTGGCAACGCTTAAGGACATCAGCATCCCCAGCATCTGCTTATCCACTTCCGTTAAGGACGCCACCATCCCCTTTGTGACGTCAGACAACTATCAAATGGGCTACACAGCTACCCAGTTAATGATCGATAAGGGCCACACTAAGATTGCCCTAGCCGGTATTCCAACTACCGGTTCCATTAATCTGCGGACGCAGGGTTATTTAGCATGCATGGCTGACCATCATTTACCCGTCAAACCCGAATGGATTCACTACGGATCGTGCACCTACGATGATGGCATCAAAGCTTGGCAAGCGTACGCTAAAAAGCGTGAGATCACCTGTGCGATCTGTGCCAGTGATTTTACGGCGATTGGGTTGATGAATGCCGTTACGGAGTCGGGGCTCAAGATACCTGATGATATTAGCCTCGTCAGCTTTGATGGGACTGAAATGGTCGATATGGTCCGGCCCCGAATCACCAGTATCACCCAGTCATTTTACGATATGGGCCTAGCTGGCATTCAGTATTTGATCAACGGCAAGGACGTGAAGACAGAATACTTACCGTTTAAATTAACGGAACGTGATTCAACTAGAAATTTAACAGCCGCCGAACAGGGCAGCAAAAAGGACTAAGCTTACTTGGCTTAGTCCTTTTGCATGATAAAGGCATCATCACTCGTACTTCCTTTTGGGGGAAACCTAGTTGATGATGCGCTTTATTTTTTTGGTCTCTAACTGAGTGATATCAGTCAGTATTAACCGGTTTCAATTAATCTTGACGCTTCTTACGCTTCAAACCAAATAGGCCTAACACGCTCAGCAATATTGAACCCAAAAGTGATTCTGCATTTCCCTGATGCTCACTGGTTTGTGGTAACTGATTGCTGGTGTCTTGCTGCTTATTTGTCCCTGACGTAAGGGCATTTGTAGATGTCCCTGTTAATTCAGTATGACCGCCTGCCTGTTCAGAATCCTGACTTAAGGTTGCCTGGTTCTGTTCGGCTGCAAGTTCTGTACGACTTGCTTCAGCAGCTGACTGACTGCGTTAGGTTGGAACACCTGTACTATTCGCTTTAGCAGCCGACTGACTGCGTTCTTGTAACTGTGCATAGCCTGCACTTAAATCAGTCTTGCGCGTTACCAAGCCTGCTGAACGGCCAGCTTGAGAATTATTAATATTTCTGCCAACACTATCTACATTAGATCGCTTAGACCGGCCGTTTTGCTTAACTTGTTTAGCACTTCTCTTAGTCTTGGAATGCTGGTTAAAGGCTTCACCTTTGTCTGAAACTCGGGTGATCGAGTTATCTGGTTTAGCAGCTGACTTAGTCGCTTGACTAGCACTCTTAGTACTGCTAATTACTGGTTGATTGGCTTGATTGGCTTGATTAGTTGCATCAGTGGCTTGAGGCGCTTCATTTGTCGTCTGATCGTCATTAACCGGTGCCTCATCAGCCTGAGAAGCCACGTACGTCTGATGACTTGCTGGGTACGTGCTGTTATAACCGTCTTGATAGCCTTGTGGCTGCGTTGCCAAATCAGCTGATGCTTGACCAGTTAAACCATCATTCGTACCGGCAGCTGCACCAGCAGCCTTCGCGTTCTTGTAGAACTGAGCACCAGTCCGGTGACCGTCCGCATAACCGTCTTGATAACCGGTGCTTTCAATCATGTTATCAGCAGCTTTATCAGCGATACCATCGGCTTTACCAGCAGTTTGACCAGCTTGATAATCTGCATCGTAGCTCTTCTTACCAACGGCATAAGCAGCGGTATAGCCATCTTGATAGCCCTGTGGTTGGCCTGTTAGATCATCTGGTACCTGACCTGATAAGCCGGCCATATTACCGGCAGTCCTGCCGGCAGCTTTCGCGTTCTTGTAGAACTGAGCACCAGTTCGATGTCCATCCACATAACCGTCTTGATAACCGGTACTTTCAATCATGTTATCAGCAGTTTTATCAGCGATACCATCAGCTTTACCAGCGGTTTGACCAGTTTGATAATCTGCATCGTAGCTCTTCTTACCAACGGCATAAGCAGCGGTATAGCCATCTTGATAGCCCTGTGGTTGGCCTGTTAGATCAGCTGGTGCCTGACCTGATAAGCCGGCCATATTACCGGCAGTCCTGCCGGCAGCCTTCGCGTTCTTGTAGAACTGAGCACCAGTCCGGTGACCCGTCTGATAACCAGCTTGATAGCCGGCAGTTTGACTAGTATTATCGGTTGTCTTGTTAGCCGTGCCATCGCTTTGACCAGCGGTTTGGCCGGCTTGATAATTTTTATCATAGCTGACCTTACCAGCCTTGTAGCCCTTTTGATAGCCTGTGCTGTAACCCGCTGACTTACCCTTTAGATCTGCGGTTGGTTGACCGTTAGCTCCGGCAGTTGCACCAGCAGTGGTTCCAGCAATCTCATCGAGGTCGTAACTGGCTTTACCAGCTGTGTAACCACTGCTATAGCCGTCTTGGTAGCCTTGCGGTTGGTCCGTCAAATCAGCTGATGCCTGACCTGATAAACCTGCCTTTTTACCGGCAACCGTGCCAGCAGCCTTTGCATTCTTATAAAATTGAGTACCAATTCGATGACCCGTCTGATAACCAGCTTGATAACCAGCTGTCTGACCAGTGTTATCGGTGGCCTTGTTAGCCGTGCCATCGCTTTGACCAGCAGTTTGGCCAGCTTGATAATTTTTATCATAGCTAACCTTACCAGCCGTATAGCCCTTTTGATAACCAGTGCTATAGCCTGCCGACTTACCTTTTAGATCTGCAGTTGGTTGACCGTTAGCTCCGGCAGTTGCACCGGCAGCGGATCCTGTAATCTCATCAAGATCGTAACTAGCTTTACCAGCTGTGTATCCATCTTGATAACCTTGTGGCTGATTCTTTAAATCAGCTGGTATTTGACCCGCTAAGCCGGCTTGAGTCCCAGCATCTTTAGCATGCTCATAGAATTGTTTACCAGTTTCATAGCCATTCGCATAGCCATCCTGATAACCGGTACCCAACTTGCCATTATCAGTGATCTTGTTGGCAGTACCATCAGTCTGGCCAGCCGTTTGACCCGTTTGATAAGCAGTATCATAGCTGGCTTTACTCTTAGCATAAGCACGCTTATAACCATCTTGATAACCTTGTGATTGACCCTTTAAATCAGCTGGTACTTGACCCGCTAAGCCGGCAGTTTTACCAACTGCAGAGCCTTTAGCTTCGTCAGTATCATAACTAGCTTTACCAGCGTCATAAGCCTTAGTATAGGCTTTCAAATAACTCTGTGGCTGTTTTGCCAGATCACTTGCTTTTGGTTTACCTGCCAAACCAGTATCATTACCATCTTGGGTACCCTGCTTGACTTGCTTTTTATAAGCCTGTGTTCCAGCAGTTAGACCGGCGTTGTAACCTTTAACATAACCTGCTGACTTACCTGTCAAATCGGCAGCCTTATTGCCAGCAAATCCAGCAGCAGACCCAGCTGCGGTTCCGGTAATTTCATCACGATCATAACTAGCTTTACCAGCTGTATAACCATCTTGATAACCTTGTGGCTGATTCGTCAAATCAGTTGGTATTTGACCAGCTAAACCAGCTTGGGTTCCATCAGCCTTAGCACGGTCATAGAATTGTGTACCGGTTCTATGGCCATTCACATAGCCGGATCGATACCCAACACTCTGATGACTATTATCTGTAGACTTATTGTTAGTTCCATCGGCTTGACCCGTTGTTTGGCCAGCTTGATAGTCTTTATCATAATTAACCTTGCCAGTTGCATACGCGGTAGCATAGCCGTCTTGGTAACCCTGTGGTTGGCCTTTTACATTGGCTGGTACTTGACCAGCTAAACCAGCTTTGGTCCCATCAATTGTTCCTTGATCCTTTTGGTTTGCGTAAGCCTTGGTCCCTGCTGTATAACCAGTCTGATAACCTTTGCTGTAACCGGCAGACTTGTCTTTCAAATCTACGGGTTGCTTGTCATTAGCTCCAGCAGTTGCACCAGCAGTGGTTCCAGCAATTTCGTCAAGGTCATAACTGCCCTTACCAGTTGTATAACCACTGTTATAGCCGTCTTGATAACCTTTGGATTTACCTGTCAAATCACCGATTGGATTACCAGCAGAACCAGCAAGTTTTCCGGCTTTAGAACCGGTTGTCTTATCATCATTATAACTGTTATTGCCAGTAGTATAGGCTTTCGTATAGGCTGTTTGATAAGCCGTGGTCTCTTTACTGATATCGGCATCTGGCTTACCTGCTAATCCATCAGCACTACCAGCTTTACTACCTTGGGTCGTATCATAAGTGGTCTTAGCGGTCGTATAAGCTGTCGTGTAACCATCCTGATAACCTTTTGATTTGCCTGTCAGATCAGCTGCTGGATCACCTGCGGAACCAGCTGCGGTTCCGGCTTTAGAACCGGTTGTCTTATCAGCATTATAACTGTTATTGCCAGTAGTATAGGCTTTCGTATAGGCTGTTTGATAAGCTGTGGTGTCTTTACTAATATCAGCACCTGGCTTGCCAGCTAACCCATCAGCGCTACCAGCTTTACCACCTTGGGTTGTATCATAAGTGGTCTTAGCGGTCGTATAAGCTGTCGTGTAACCATCCTGATAACCTTTTGATTTGCCTGTCAGATCAGCTGCTGGACCGCCTGCGGAACCATCAGTGGTCCCGACACCTGAACCAGTCTTCTTATCGACAATATAACTGTTATTGCCAGTAGTATAGGCTTTCGTATAGGCTGTTTGATAAGCCGTGGTCTCTTTACTGATATCAGCACCTGGCTTACCTGCTAATCCATCAGCACTACCAGCTTTACTACCTTGGGTCGTATCATAAGTGGTCTTAGCGGTCGTATAAGCTGTCGTGTAACCATCCTGATAACCTTTTGATTTGCCTGTCAGATCAGCTGCTGGACCGCCTGCGGAACCATCAGTGGTCCCGGCACCTGAACCAGTCTTCTTATCGGCAATATAACTGTTATTGCCAGTAGTATAGGCTTTCGTATAGGCTGTTTGATAAGCTGTGGTGTCTTTACTAATATCAGCACCTGGCTTACCTGCTAATCCATCAGCGCTACCAGCTTTACCACCTTGGGTTGTATCATAAGTGGTCTTAGCGGTCGTATAAGCTGTCGTGTAACCATCCTGATAACCTTTTGATTTGCCTGTCAGATCAGCTGCTGGACCGCCTGCGGAACCATCAGTGGTTCCGACACCTGAACCAGTCTTCTTATCGGCAATATAACTGTTATTGCCAGTAGTATAGGCTTTCGTATAGGCTGTTTGATAAGCTGTGGTGTCTTTACTAATATCAGCACCTGGCTTACCTGCTAATCCATCAGCACTACCAGCTTTACTACCTTGGGTCGTATCATAAGTGGTCTTAGCGGTCGTATAAGCTGTCGTGTAACCATCCTGATAACCCTTTGACTTGCCTGTCAGATCAGCTGCTGGATCACCTGCGGAACCATCAGTGGTCCCGGCACCTGAACCAGTCTTCTTGTCGTTGCTGTAACTCGTTTGTCCTGCTTGATAACCATTGACATACCCGGTACTCGTATTCGTCTTACTCTTTGCAACATTAGCGGTACCATCAGTTTTACCGGCTTGATAGTCTCCACTATTGGTCGTGTAGGCCTTCGTATATGCATTCTTGTAAGCTTGCGACTCCTGACTATTATCTGCAGCCGGCTTACCCGTGGACCCATCACTTGTTCCGGCTTGAGTAGCGGTATCATAGGTTGCCTTGCCCGTGGTATAGCCTGCGGTGTAGCCATCTTGATAACCTTTGGACTTGCTCGTCACATCGGCAGCTGGATTGCCAACGGAACCGGCTGCGGTTCCGGCATCCGAACCAGTCTGCTTATCGTTGCTGTAACTCGTCTGTCCGGCTTGATAGCCATTGACATACCCGGTACTCGCGTTCGTCTTACTCTTTGCAACATTAGCGGTACCATCAGTTTTACCGGCTTGATAGTCCCCACTGTTGGTCGTGTAGGCCTTCGTATAAGCATTTTTGTAAGCTTGCGACTCCTGACTATTGTCTGCAGCCGGCTTACCTGTGGACCCATCACTTGTTCCGGCTTGAGTAGCGGTATCATAGGTTGCCTTGCCCGTGGTATAGCCCGCGGTGTAGCCATCTTGATAGCCTTTGGACTTGCTCGTCACATCGGCAGCTGGATTGCCAACGGAACCGGCTGCGGTTCCGGCATCCGAACCAGTCTGCTTATCGTTGCTGTAACTCGTTTGTCCTGCTTGATAACCATTGACATACCCGGTGCTCGTGTTCGTCGTACTCTTGGAATTATTAGCGGTACCATCAGTTTTACCTGCTTGATAGTCTCCACTGTTGGTCGTGTAGGCCTTCGTATATGCATTCTTGTAAGCTTGCGACTCCTGACTATTGTCTGCAGCCGGCTTACCCGTGGATCCATCACTCGTTCCGGCTTGAGTAGCGGTATCATAAGTTGCCTTGCCCGTGGTATAGCCTGCGGTGTAGCCATCTTGATAGCCTTTGGACTTGCTCGTCACATCGGCAGCTGGATCGCCGACGGAACCGGCTGCGGTTCCGGCATCCGAACCAGTCTTCTTATCTGCAGTATAACTATCCTTACCAGTTTGATTCCCAGCCGCATAACCGGCTTGATAACCGGCACTCTGACCAGTTACCGGTTTCGTTGTGTTAGCTTTACCGTCTGTCTCACCAGCACTTTCACCAGTGCCATAATCAGCTTGATAGCTTTGCTTACCGGTTTGATTCCCAGCCGCATAACCGGCTTGATAACCGGCACTCTGACCAGTTACCGGTTTCGTTGTGTTAGCTTTACCGTCTGTCTCACCAGCACTTTCACCAGTGCCGTAATCAGCTTGATAGCTCTGCTTACCGGTTTGATTCCCGGCTACATAACCGGCTTGATAACCAGCACTCTGACCAGTTACCGGTTTCGTTGTGTTAGCTTTACCGTCTGTCTCACCAGCACTTTCACCAGTGCCATAATCAGCTTGATAGCTTTGCTTACCAGTTTGATTCCCAGCTGCATAACCGGCTTGATAACCAGCACTCTGACCAGTTATCGGTTTCTCCGTATTAGCTTTGCCGTCTGTCTCACCGGCACCTTGACCAGTTCTATAATCGGCTTTGTAGCTCTTTTGCCCATCATTATAGCCATTGGTATAACCAGCAGTCTTATCTGTACTGCTTCCCGACTGACCAGCTACACCTGTGGTATAACCAGTTTGATATTCCTTAGCACCGGTATTATATGCTGTCGTATAAGCCGTCTGATAATTGCTGGTTTGTTTGCTGTTATTTGCAGCTTGCTTACCCGTGGTTCCATCACTCGTACCGGCTTGAGTGCCATCATGGATATCCTTAGCCGTATCGTATGCAGTGGTGTAAGCAGTTTGATAGGTTTGCGACTTCGTACCGTTATCTGTAGCGGCCTTGCCAGCTGAACCATCAGCGCTACCAGCTACAGTACCAGCATTGGTATCATAACCAGCATTATAACCATTCTGATAAGCTATAGTTTGACTTGAAGTATCAGTCTTAGCTTTATTAGCAGTAACGTCATTACCACCGTTTGCATAGCCTGATTTATAATCGTTGCTTGCTGCAGTAAATGCCGTATTATAGGCAGTTTGATATATCTGAGTTTGCTTTTGAACATCACCTGGTACCGTCGCACCAGTTTCACCCAAAGCAGTCCCATCATGTGTCCCTTTAGTGCTTTCAAATCCTTGCTGATAACCTGAAATATAATCAGTTGAATTCTTAGCAGCTGTGAGTTGCGTATTCGTTTGTTCAGTCTTGCCAGCAGTGTAATCAGCTTTACCAGCAGCAGCACCCTCATCAAACGTTCCCTGATTAAGGTAAGTGATCTGACCATCAGAGCCAATGGTAACTTTCTGCTGATTATCGCTCGTGGTTGCTTTAGCGTTCTTATGAGTCAAATCAAAGTTTTTATCAGTTCCATGATAGGTCAAGGTTGTTGCACCAATTGTCACTGCTTTATTCATCGGTGCATCCGTTGGTCCAACCGGGCTGCCACCCTTTGTAGTTTCCGTCAAACTAGCTGTGTTATCAGTCGTATTGATTTCAACGTGGGAAGCATCGCCGTCACTCCAGGTTTTATCAACCATGATGACGTTCTTAGTTTTAGTATTAATGGTTACTTGAGTTGTCCCGCCATCAGCATCTTTTTGAACCGGTAACGTAGTTGTTCCGACCATTAACCGCGCTGCTGAATTGCCAAAATTAAGCTTGCTGGCATCAACACCGTAAGCAGTGACAACTTTAGCCTGTCCACTAGCCGTTAAATTAATATCATATTTACCAGCAATCAGGTTTGAATAGCTACCAGTGATCGTTTTACCATCCTGTGTAACTGTCACATCATCGCGGTCCAAGGTAACCGTTGGCGCAATTGTATTGCCACTAGTCGCCAATCCAATTTGCGGCGTTGCACCTGCTGGAATCGTTGTGTCGGCTAGCTTCGGTGATGTCGATTCATATTGAACGGTGTAGGTCGTCCCCGCATCGCTGCCATCACTGGCTGGAATTGCAGTAGCTGCTTTCCAAGTACCACCGGTTGTTGTATAGCCAGAAATGTAGCCATCTTCCTGTTGAATCGGAACTGCCGATAAAGTCGCTGAAAGCTCGATTGGATTACCCTTGGCATCCGTAATCGGTGTCGTCGTTCCGGCTTTTATAGCTGGCGCTGTTTGACCTACTGATGCTTGGCTAACAGCGGGTACTGACGTTCCATCAGGAAGTGTGTAACTTGCCACCGTCCGAGTAGCTGCTGAAGCATTCGTTTTTCTGTAATAAACGTTGAGGGTGTTGTAAGTTCCTTTGGCACCATCAGCTAACGTACTGGTGTTAACAACGTCCATGGTAGTCTTTTGATAATTACCAGTGGCATCCGTGCCAACCGCACCCATAAAGGTATAGCCGCCAATGTCTGGCGCACCATAACTAGCGCTCGTCCCTGAAGTGGTTTCCTCAACGTCCAGCGTATTCCCAACATCGGCATTAATTAACGTCTGTGGTTTGACCGTTGCACCTGAATCGATATCGACGTAGTTAACGGTAACCTTTTGTGAAACCTGTTGCAGCTTATATAGTGTAATTCGGCCTCGACTCAAAACATTGCTGCCGCTACCGCCTAAAGCACTGAACAGTGCAATGGAAGTCGCACCTGGTAATTTCACTTGATCAACCGTTACTTTGCCCAGCGGTTTCGTCATTGCTGAATCAGCAGCATCATAAGCAGCCACTGATAATGTCCCACTGACGTTATTGTCGGCATCTTCAGTGCTGCTATCTGGTGTCCAATCAACGTCAAAAAGTACGTCTAGCTGACTGCCGTTACTCTGTCCAGCAATAGTTGCATCTGGTGTATCTTGATATAACGATTTCGCATTAATACTATTTTTGGTATCAAGCGTTAAATTATTAAAGCCACCATGGCCCGCTGCGTTCATTGCACCAGTTGCAGTAGTCTGACGAATCGTTAAAGTGCCGGGTGCTGAATCATCATCACCAGCATCAGTACTCTGATAGCCATCAAAGCCAAGAAAAGTCGTTGATTTCTGTCCTTGAATTCCAATATCGATAGCGGCATTACTGCTGCTGCCAATACCTGCAAGTTGTGGGTTCACCGGTTGTAAAATAATACCGATCCCGCCACCAGGATCATTTTTCGCCATGTACCATTCACCCTGAATCTTAAATGGCGATGTGGTATCGATTTGGTTCTTGAAGGAGTATGAAGCAGCGACAGCAGTATCATCCGAAGCCAGCTTTACCCATTGTTTACCATTATCATAATAAACCTTGCCGTAATCGTCATGATTTTTACCCTGTGTAGCGATCACAACATGTTTGCTACTATCATTTTTCCCACCTTGGCCGGAAAAATTACCGTCATCTGACGTATAGTATACCGTACCGTCACCAGCAGTATATTGATGGGTTAAACTCCCCGTAACATCCGTTGACATGTTGGCAGTACTTGCCGTTTGACCACCGCCAGTAGCTGGTGCTGGCTTAGTTGCTGAAATGTCGCCTTTATCATCAATGTACTGACCGTTTAATTGATCGATCGTCTTTAAACTAGTTGGCGCTTTCGTGGTAACATTCTCCGCGGCATTTCCGGTACCGTTTACATGTCCTTGGGCGCCATTTGCTTCTTCAGGGGTAGCCGAGGTTGCATCCACTTTATAAGTAAACTGCGGCTGAACAGTGCCACCCGTTTTAGCAGTTGCATCACCCGTTGCTGAGCCTTCATTACCACCAACTGTTGGCGTCTTTGTTTGAGTCGGCGTTTGAGTGTTGACGCTAGGATCAGCAGCATCCGCACCTTTAGGGCTTACTTGATCAGCACTGTTATTACCACCCTGAGTCTGCGCATTATTGCCAGAATCAGCTGAATTAGCAGTGTTTTCAGGACTCACTTGATTAAGGTTTGTACCCTTTTTAGCAGTAGCTTGAACTGTCGCTGAAACGTTAGAATTCACATCAGCATACGCGTCTTGATTTAAAAACATCCAAGAACCCATGGCCATCATAGAGATACTAGCATAGAGAATCCGCTTCCCAGCTTTGTACATCTTATAATGTCTAGTCTCGTTACATTTCATAATCTTATTTCGATTTCTCAAAATCACACGTTCTTTCATTAAAACCAGTTCTAAGCTCTATTGAGGTACTCAGCTATTTTTAATAGACGTTTTCTCAACGACTGTCTTGAAAACCATTTAAATACAGCCTTATACCCTAATAACTTAGCGACAAATATTATCCAAAATCCCCTATTCGACCGCCCTTATTCTCCCTGTTTTGGGGCGATAATTTCAGGATGACATCTACCGTCATCTTAAATACTGATATCTATAATACTTATATATTTAAGGTAACCATTAAAAATCCTCATCATTTTTATCGTAGTCCTAAATTAGAACAATTTACAGTGTCATGTCCCGTATTTTTTCAATAAATTTATCTGCTAAGACTACTATGCCGTTATAAATAAAGCTTAATTTTTTAGCGGAATCCCGCGCTTTGTAGGCAAGACAGCCGACAAAAAAGCTAAGAACCATGGTGCGTGTCCTTAGCTTTTTAAAAATAAGAAATTGCTTATTAAAATCAATCAATATTATTGATTAACTGTCATCGTATTAGATGCCCAAATAAAGTTTGGCAAACATCGCTGCTGCCACCGCACCACCAAATGGCGCAATTCCTGGAACGATCAGCCCATATTGCCAGTCACTAGCTGCCTTGTTCTTAATCGGTAGAATCGCGTGCGCAATTCGTGGTCCCAGGTCCCGGGCTTGGTTCATCGCAAATCCAGTAGGACCGCCCAGTCCCATCCCAATTGCCCAGACTAACAGGCCAACACCAATCGGCACCATCTCTGGCGCGTTAATTCGAGAAATAGCAAGGATTCCCGTTAAGAATAGGAAGGTATCAAAGAATTCGACAAAGAAATTCCGTGGCAAGTTCCGAACTGCCGGTGCCGTTGAAAAAATGTTTCGAATGGTTTCTGGATCAACTTTGTCATAGGAATGTTTGAATGAATCGGCGTACATCACGTAGACGATCAATGCCCCCACAACCCCGCCGGCCATTTGAAAAATAGCTGTTTCAATAAATGTAATAAAGGTCATTTTGCCTAATAAGAATTCACAGAAAGCCATTGCTGGGTTGATCGTGACGTTACCGAAAATAAATAGCGCCATGGAAATACCAAACGCCCACGTTGTAATTGCGAATAAGTGACCGGAACCGTGGTACTTTGTATCGTTTAACACTGTGTCAGCGTGGACACCCACCCCAAATAAAATCATAAGGGCCGTGCCCATAAACTCTGCCATTAGTTGATGCATCTCTTTTATGCCATCCCAATCTCTTAGTATTTAGTTTTAATTGACTTCATTTGCCACAAAAAAATACCCCTGGATTCGTTGACTGGCGAACTTCAGAGGTATTGCTAACTCTGCCGTTAATGACTACGCAACTGTATTATGATCATCTAAAACATGTTGGAACGAAACGACGCCATCCGTCAGATTGGCTTTAAATAATCCCTTAATATGGGTGTTTTCATCCGTGACGACGACGAAGTACTCGCCCTCATTTTCCTTTGAACGCTCAAAGGTTTCGTATTCACCCTTAAAACCGTTCTTTCTAAAGATCCCGATGATTTTTAACATTTCTCGTTGACTGACTTCTGTTTCGTTGTTCAAGTTTAATACTCCTGTTCAATTAAAGTTTATTTTTGTTTATTCCATTATTAAACGCAATTTAGCGCAGAAAAATGACCACCCACGAGCCAGACTTGATAGCCCGTTAGTGATCATCTTTTTTGTTTTTAGTTACGTGGTTGAAACTGGTTGTGCAGGGTAATCTGCAACATAGCTGAAACGTGTTGCAGCAGGCAAGGAGCTATGTGTAAGCCAACTTCGGCATAAATCCAAACCCAGGATTTATGCTCTGTTACGCCTACATAGCTGAAACGTGTTGCACAGACCAGATTGCTGCATGTAAGTCACTTATGACATAAATCCAAAACCGGGATTTTTGCCATAAGCGCCTTACACACCGCAATCTAAACGGTCTGTTCCACACTCTGTTCTTTAGCCCAGCTTACTCTTCTTCAACACATTCAACTTTTCATCAAAGTCATAAATAACTGGTTGGCCAGTCTTCATTTCCAAGTTGATGATATCTTCATCAGAGATACCTTCAATGTACTTGCTTAAGGCACGTAATGAGTTACCGTGGGCTGCAATGATGATGTTCTTGCCATCAAGCAACTTAGGTGCAACTTCATCTTCCCAGAATGGCATAACCCGTTCCAAGGTAACCTTTAAGTTTTCACCACCAGGCACGATGTTAGGATCCAAGTTAGCATAACGACGGTCCTTAGATGCTGAACCTTCATCATCAGCCTTCAGCAATGGTGGCAAAACATCGTATGAACGACGCCAGATGTGGACTTGTTCGTCACCGAACTTCTTGGCTGCTTCAGCCTTGTTTTGGCCTTGTAATGCACCGTAGTGACGTTCGTTCAAACGCCAAGTCTTCTTTTCTGGAATCCAGAGTTGGTCTGAGTATTCCAAAGCGTAATGCAACGTCTTGATGGCACGAGTTAAAACAGAAGTGTAGGCATAGTCGAATTGAATGCCTGCTTCCTTGAGTAACTTACCAGCGTTGATAGCTTGCTTAACACCTTCATCGCTAAGATCAACGTCAACCCAACCAGTAAATTGGTTAGATAAGTTCCATTCACTTTGACCGTGACGGATCAATACTAATTTAGCCATTAGTTAAATACCTCTTTCTTCTTTTAATTACCAAACCATTTTACACCAAATCACTGGTAATTTCAGTACCAATTAGCGCTTCACATGAAGAAAGCGGGTTCAATCCTTAATTAGATTGAACCCGCCCATAATTTGTGAAATTAATTTTGATAATCATTAATGATCTTGTGGTTGCCTTTCCAGAAACCGACCTTCACGACCCCGACCATCTTGCTCTTAGGAACGAAGCCATACATCCGGCCGTCTTCAGAAACGCTGCGGTGATCTCCCATCACGAAGTAGCAGTTCTTCGGCACTTTGTTGACCCGGTTATTACCGATTGCCAGGCTCCACTTGTTGCTCCAGTCGTTTTGACGAGCAGCGGAAACCAGGTTAAACCCGTTCGTATAGCCGGCCACCGTACCAGCTTGCTGCTGATACTTAGAAATAAAGTTCTGCGCCTGATACTTGCCGTTCACGTAAAGCTTACCGGTCTTAGAATAACGAATTGAATCCCCTGGTAAACCAATGACCCGCTTCACGTAATTTTCCTTTGGTGCGGCGTTAGGATCCACGCCAGAAGCATCAAAAACGATCACGGAATACCGTTTAACGGATGCCGTTTTAACCGCGACGACTCGTTGACCATTCTTTAAATTAGGCTCCATTGACGCCCCATCAACGTTGACCGGTACCAGCCAGAAGAACCGAATACCAAGTGCCAACAAGAGACCAATTGCGATGGGTATCAGCCATGAAAGTGTTTTTTTCAAACTAAAACCTCCAATTTGTTAGACAACGTCATCGCTTTTTGTCTTCAGACTTCCAGCGTTTACGTTGCGCTTTAATTTTTTCTTTTAATTCTGTGGGTGCGACGTATAACCCGTGAGCTTTCTTCACGCCTAAAATATCCAGGAAAAAGGTGAAGATCGGCACACTGACGATCAAACCCCAGATGCCCCACATCGCTTCACCTGCCAATAATACCACGAAAGTATAGAAAATCGGCAATTCAGTTTTACTGGACATCAATTTTGGATTAAGCACGTAAGCTTCAATCACGTGAACCACCAGCAGTAAGATCAATATCGTAGCGACATCTTTAGCGCCGCCAACCGCGTAACCGAGGATGCTTAGCGGAACAGCCGAAATAATGACCCCCGCCACGGGAACCAGACTGAGAACGAAAATCATAATGGCCACGGCTAATAACTGCGGCATGTGCAGGAACGCTAAACCAACCGTTGTGACCACCGTGTTGAAGATCGCAATCAAAAACTGGGCTTCAAGAACGACCCCAAAAGTATCCGCAAACTTGTGACCAAAGTAGGAAATGTCTTGGAAGAACCAGCCATAATCGCTGCTTAAGAAGAGCTTTGAAAAGGCGTCCATCGGTTTCAGTTCAATCGTATAAAAGAAACTCAGGATAATCGACAAAACGAACGTCACCCCAAATGACCCAATACTCGTAATGTAATCAACGATGACTTTCAAACCGCCCTTAACTTGCGGCAAGAGGTGAGACTTGGCCAACCAGTCTGAAACCAGCCTGACCGTTTGGTTCGTATCGTTAGCCGAATTTTGGTAGAAGTTATAAATCGACTGAACGGAAGAGATCACCTGCGCGGTAATTTTGGGAATGTAGATCGTAATGGCAAAATACAGGCCAATAATCAGCAAAGCGTAGACCACGATCACGATCAGCTGATACGGTATGCGGACGTGCCGTTGAATGGCTCGAATCAGCCGAATGATCAAAAACGTAAAGATAAAGGTCAGCAAGATCTTGCTCATTTCAGATCTGACTAGCCACAGAAAACCAATCAAAATCCCTAAAACGACCCATCGCCGTAAAATCACGTTGTTAACAAAGCGCTGATATAAACTCATAGCGTCCCTTCCCTCTTGAAGTTAATGAAAAGAGCCCTTGCTGCCACTCCAGTCGTGGCCAAACAGGGACCATTTTGTTACTTATATGTCTTTTGTGCGTATGCTTTAAATGAAATACCGGCCTTATTAGCAGCAATCAAACCAGTTCTAATATCTTGATCGGAGAAGCTGCCAGCAGGGACGTTGATTGCAGATAAGGTTTTTCGGGCGCTGGCAATTTGAGCAGCCGTAATGGCCTTACCATTAATTTCAGTCTGCGATTTTTTAACTGTAAATTCGTTGGAACCCTTATAGTTCTTAGCGGCCTGTTTTTCAGAATTCGTCAGCCCCGTTGTGCGACTGCTGCTACTGCTGTCGCTACTGGCATTGGCTGAACTGGAATCAGCTGAGCTTGACGCACTATTCGGGGTGCTTGAACTAGGATCAGAAGTCCCATCGCCGCCGTGTTTAATGGCCTTATTATTAGCGCTGCGCAGATCGACCGCGTGGTTGTAAATATTGGTATAGTAGCTTTGCTTAGCAGCGGCATCCTTAAAGATCCGGTCCAAAGTTGCGTTAGACGCTTCGTAAGACTGTCCCTGATTTTGAGTTAAGGCCTGATCGTAAACATCTTGGAAAGTTTCCGCTTTAAGCTGAACCGTCTTCAGCAGTTTCAACGCTGTTTTGGCACGGTTACGTAACATTGACGAGCCTGATTTGGCGTTCTTGACCTTCGTGTAATCTGACTTGGCGGTACTAAATTCGTGATCAGACATTGCTGATTGCGCTGACACAAAGTTTTGAGTCTGAGTCAAATGGCCCTGTGCCTGCTGATCATTGGTGCGGTGACGCAATGCATCTTGAAAAGCCGATTCAGCAATTGAATAGTTCTCTTTGCTGACGGCTTGTCTACCAGTTGTCATCGCTGCTGTATAGGCCTTCTGCGTAATATGATGGCTCGTAAAGGTCACCCCGCCAATCACGGCGATAATTACGACGGCCACAATGGTCCAAATCCACTTTTTCAATGTCATTTCTCCTTCTTTTAGCTATATTACCCATTATTATACCATGTTGCCAATTCCTACGGCAGTAGCGATTTTTAAGATTGCCTAAATCCCCCAAAAGTACAAACTTGACGGCAAAGCGTATAATTAATGTTTGTATACAGTATTTTTGAAAGAGAGGATTGAAAGTTCATGCTTGAAAAAACGTTTTATAAAACCTTTCTGAGCCGTTCATTTAACATCCCAGTTAAAGTCACTTACTGGGACGGCAAAACAGAAACCTATGGGGATGGCGAACCTGAAGTTCACATTACCTTTAACGAACCGATTCCAATTAGTGATATTCGGAAAAACGCTTCGATTGCCCTTGGCGAAGGCTACATGGATAAAAAAATTGAAATTGACGGCAGTATCGAAAAACTGATCACTTCAGCGTACACAACTGCGGACAGTTTCTTCCATAACAATAAATTCATCCACTTCTTACCCAAACAAAAACACGGTGAAAAGGAAAGTAAGCAGGATGTCCAAAGCCATTATGATTTAGGCAACAACTTCTACAAGTTATGGCTGGATAAAACTATGACTTATTCTTGTGCCTATTTCGAACACCCCGATGATGATCTGGAAACAGCCCAAATTAACAAAGTTCACCACATTATCAATAAACTCAATCCGCAGCCGGGCCGGACCCTACTGGATATTGGCTGTGGCTGGGGAACTTTGATGCTGACGGCTGCTAAGGAATACCATTTAAAAGTCACCGGTGTCACGTTGAGTCAGGAACAGTATGATCTGGTGCAAAAGCGGATCACCGAAGACCACCTTGAAGACGTGGCCGAAGTCCTGTTAGTTGACTATCGTGAGCTAGGTGACCGTCAGTGGGATTACGTCACCTCCGTGGGCATGTTTGAACACGTAGGTGAAGAAAACCTTGGTGAGTACTTCAAGGACGTTGCCAAGTATCTGAGACCGGATGGTGTGGCATTGATCCACGGTATTACCCGGCAAGGCAAGGGTGCTAACAATGGCTGGCTCAACAAGTGGATCTTCCCGGGTGGCTACGTCCCAGGCTTAACCGAAAATATCCAGCATATGTTGGATGCCGGCTTACAGATTGATGATCTGGAAGCTCTGCGTCGGCACTATCAAAAAACCACGGAAATCTGGGATAAGAACTTCAAGGAACATGTCCCAGAGATCACGGATATGATGGACGAGCGCTTCGTTAGAATGTGGGACCTCTACTTGCAGGCCTGCAGTGCATCGTTTGCATCAGGTAACATTGATGTCATGCAGTTCCTATTGTCAAAGGGCGCGTCTGCTAAGAGTCTGCCGATGACGAGGGATTATATGATGAAGTAGCAGGTGCGAAAGTGGGCGGTTAGAGAGTGGAGTGTAAGGTATCGACCGTGAAAACCCCGGTTTTGGGTTTTGACGGTCGATGCCTTACATGCAACTCTCTGTCCACTTGAGCCAGTTTCAGCTATGTAAAATCATAGGTGCAAAAGCAGGCGGTTAGAGACTGGAGCCTAAGGCGCTTTTGGTAGAAATCCCCGATTTTGGGATTTGTACCGAAAGTGACTTAGGTGCAAGTCTCTGCCTACTTGAGCCAGTTTCGACTATATAAACTCAAAGAACCAAAAAAGCAGCCCCAACGTCAGTCAATTAAGACCAACGTTCGAGCTGCTTTTATCTATTTAAAAACACAATTTCAAATTTAAATTCAAACCGTAATACCCGTCACAACACGACCGCCAATATAAACACACTCGCCAGCCCCACGACCACCGAAAGTGCCATGGACCGCGTGAAGTAAGCAATCAAGCCCACGATCACTGAAGCGATGAGTTCCGGTATGTGATGCACGACATCAAATTGATAGGTCGGACTCACAAGAACATCCTTCACGACCAGTGCTGTAAACAGTGAAACTGGTATGAACTTCATCCATTCGTTGAACCATTCCGGAATTTTACGTTGCGTAAAAATCTTAATGGGCAGGTAACGTGGTGCAAAGGCCACAAAGAACCCCAAAATAACTAATAAGAGATGTTGCGTTGTATCCCAGTGATTTACTGCTGCCATATCTGTCCCCTACTTAATTAATTCTCGTCCGACTCTTCAACTGCTGCCTCTTTACTGCCAGGGCTCTTGACCGAATAAAGGAACCGACTGTTGGGCTTCTTTTTCCGGAGATAATGCTCAAGCGCAAAACCAATAAATGATGAGATCAACGTCGAGATCACTAATCCTAACGTACTCTTTGTCAGTACTAGGAAGAAGACTGCCAATACCGCTGCGATCAAGCCAACCAGAATGGTCAGCCGGTTCTTGACTTGCATGATGATCATGTAGAGGAACAGCGCCGTTAAGGCAAAGTGAACAACGGTTAAATCGATCTTCAGCGCACTGCCGATCAAACTTCCAACCAGGTTACTAACGGTCCAGAATAGCAATGAATAATGTTCAACCATCAAGGCTTCCCGGGGTGTCCACTTCTTATCAGTGGCAAATTTTAAATAGTTCACCGCGTAGTTTTCATCGTTCATCGACACTGAAAAAATCAGTTTGAAACGTTCTGACGTCCCAATCAAGTATTTTGATAGACTTGATCCCAGCAGCGCGTAACGCAATTCCAGGAAGAACAGCATTAGCACAATGGACAGCAGTGGTGCGTTAATCGTCAGCATGGACGCAATCATAAATTGCGCACCACCTGAGAAAATAAAAATTGACACAAGCCCAGTTAGAATCGTGTTAAACCCAGCAGCGTGCAAAAGGACACCGCAGGCCAATCCGATCGGTATGTAACTTAGGTTCAATGGCATCGCTACTTTTAACGTCGAACGCCATTTGGGCTCATTTGGATCTGGCACTAGTTTTGTCAAGAATGATGCCTCCATAAAAGGTAGAGTGGCGGAACAGACGATTAGGAGTCAGTCGCTAAGCGGTGACCCCCTGCCTGTTGGCACACGTTTTGGTCAGGAAAATGAGGCCACACTAAATGGCCCTCCTAATCGCAATCATGCATCCGCTCCATAAATCGACATTACACAATACAAGGTCATTTTAACATGTTTTATTCTGTTTTCCTACGTTGTTTTCACAAGTTAACGCGTCAAGAAAGCGGTATCTTTTAATTTAGTGATTACCCTGAGCAATGAATCACGAACACTATTTATCGTGTGTTTTTAGATAATTCGTAGTTTATATATTATTCACGATTTTGTTTAAAATAACGACCAGAAATATCGCCAAGTACGAACTAACCAATTTGCTTGATTTATATCATTTATCGTCTTAATTGGCAGTTTTAAAGTCCCGGTCTGGTCAATTTGTGAAATTGGTTTTCCAGCCAGCGACAATTGCACTTGACCCACTGTGGTGTTCGCAGCGACTGGCGCTTTTAAGCCGTTTTCTTCCCGGTGGTTTTTGGCAATCAGGACTTTTGACCGGAACTGATTGCGGTTTTGATGCCGGCCGATCCAGACCGTGGTTGGTTTCGCCACCGTGGTTTCGGCTGTTAGGCTCTTCCCCATTGGCACTTTAATATTACTCAACTGGAAAGTCTGCGCCGTTAATCTCACCGGCTGATAGCTGGCATAGACCCAGTTCATTAAATGCCGCGTCTGGATGAACCGGGCTGGGTCACCGGTCTTTTTATTGCGCGCGTGCATCACAACGGTAATGATTCGATCACCATTATTGCGCTTAACGGTACCGACGAAGTTACCACCGGCTGCGGTAGACGTCCCGGTTTTCAGGCCATCCACCGGTAAGGCTGGATCGTACTGACTTTCGCCTTTAAGCATCATATTCCAACTATTCATCAGCGTCTGGTCGTGGCCGCCCTTATCAAACCAGGCTTTAGACTGACTGGTGGTCTGCAGGATTTCTGGATACTGCTTTAATAGCAGCTGGGATAATCGCGCAACGTCAGTAGCTGACATCGTGTTTTCGTCATTTTTAGCCACGGATGAATAGCCAAGCTTGCCGGCCTGACCGTTCGTGATGCCCGAAGCCGTCACGATGTGAGCGCTGTTTAAATGCAGCTGCCGGGCAGTTGACCGCATCTTGTTGATAAATTGATGTGGACTGCCAGAAACCGCGTTCCCCAGTGCCGAAACGGCCGCGTTAGCTGAAGTGATCAACGCCGCTTGGTAGAGTTCCCGCACGGTATAGGTGCGGTTAGCGCTCAACGGCACGTTCGTCAGTTTAGGGTTCCGGCTCATTTTCGCGATTTCTGGACTAATTGCAACTTGTTGATTCCAATGCAGCCGCCCTGACTTAATGTTCTCTAGCACGATATAAATTGACAGTAATTTAGTCATGGACGCAATCGGCAGTTTTTGCTGGTCATTTTTTTGATACAGGATCTGACCAGATTGCGCGTCAATCGCAATTGCTGACTTAACTTGTAACGCTGGTGCAGCCGCCTTAGCTGACAGCCCGCCAGCCATTAACGCAATAATAAACAGACAAAAAAATAACCCCGTTTTCAGGCTATTTTTAAGTGTTTTAACTAACATAGTTCCCTGCTACTGATAACTTATAAAAAGTTAACGATTATTCTTGCTTCATCCTATCCTGTCTCGCGTAATGCTCGCTACTGCAGTTTATATGATAGTCCACAAGCGTCAATTTCCGGCTAGCCACCGGTACATGCTTTGCGCCTTGGTTTAGTAGGCTAAGGCAAAGTTTTTAGTATCCCTAATATTCAGGGCAGCATTCAAATCACGATCATTGGTGTAATTGCAATTAGGACAGTGATAAGTGCGCTCACTCAGTTTCAAGCTAACTTTCTTAGTTCCGCAGTTATGGCAGAGTTTAGAAGTTGGTTCAAAACGCCAAATTAAATGTACTGGAATCCCTAACTGCTGACACTTAGCAATCAGCTTCACTCTAAAATTGTAAAAACCTTGTTGAGCGATAGCTTTAGCCAAATGGCGATTCTTTAACATACCACCAACATTCAAATCTTCTAAAGCGACCCACTGTGGCTTGGCTCTCACCACAGTGGCAACAATCTTATTTTGATAATCGATTTGAATATTAGTTAACCGTTGATAGAGCCGTTGCACTTTCAGCTGAGTTTTGGCTAGGTTTAAATCAGTAGCAGATCTGCCTTCCTTCTGTTTTCTAGCTTTCAGTGCACGATACTGGCGTGATAATTTTCTTTGCAGCCGTCGGAGCCGTTTTCTAATTCGTTGCAGGCGACTACTTTTGTTCTGATTACTATAGGATGAACCATTACTTAAGATGGCAAAATTTTTCAAACCCAAGTCAATACCGATAGGGTTACCATCTAATATAGGTTGAATCGAACCAGCTTGTTCCACAACACAGGTCAGATAATACCGACCAGCTTTAACTTTCACCCGCCCGTGTTTAATGACAAAGTGTTCAGCATCTGTAGGAATATAGCTGAATTCTTTCAACCGTATCCAGCCCAGTTTAGGTAATTTAATCCGGTGCCGTTCACAAGCAATAATTCGTTTCTGACCGTTTTTAACGAAGTAGTAACTGCCTTGACCGCGTTTAAACGAGCGCCAATGCGGATAACCATTTAGCTTCTTAAAGAACCGTTTCATAGCTGTATCCGCATCAATAAACGCTTGTTTAATAGACTTGGCAGATAATTCTTTGATCCACTGATCATCTGGATTAGTCTCCAAATAATCATGATTAAACCACTTAGAAAACTCATAGGCACTCATATAGTGATAACCACACTCATAACGTTGACGATTAATATCTAAAAAGAGGTTGTAGGCCCAGCGACTACCGGATATTTGCTGATTGATCCGCCAAGCCTGCTGGTTAGTTGGCTTAAGCTCAACTTTGTAGGTAATTAACATCTCGTTTTTCCCGTCTACTTAAATTTAGTAACCCACTTTATCCGCTGGGTTCGTGATTATTATACCGGATAAAGACATTTAAAAGTTATTTTAAGGGAATTATGAGGGAAACTATTTTCAAAATCAGTCAGTTCATTTAAGACTAAAAGAACAGCACGATGTTGTTTCCCTTTAATAAGTTTTTAGAGACTTTTATAACAAAATAATAACTACTCATTCTTCCACGAGATTATTTTTCATGCGTATCTTTTAATTGAATCCCATTTTTAATCGGTAAGTGAATCACGAACCGGGTCCAGTCATCAGTTGAGGTCACGTAAATGTACCCACCGTGGCGCTTAACGATACTTTGAGCAATGGCCAACCCAAGTCCAGTACCGCCCGTCGCCTTAGAACGGGAGCCTTCGACCCGGTAAAAACGTTCGAACACTTGTGATAACGAGGCTTCCGGAATTTTCTTACCGTCATTTTCAACGCTGATGACCACTTCTTTATCGTCCGGCTGTTTGGCGCGCAGATTAATATGCTTGCCGCCTTCACCGTACTTTAACGCGTTGGTGATCAAATTATTGAAGACCCGACCCAGCTTTTCACCATCCGCCTCAATGCGCATGGGTTTATCAGGCATATCAATGTTAATGGCCATGCCCTTTTCCCCAGCCTCCAGTTCAAAACTGGCAGCCAGCTGTTCCAGCATTTGCCCGATATCTAAGGTCGCTAACGACAAGGGGGTATCAGTCTGGCGCATCTTGGTGTAGACGAACAGATCATCTACCAAGGACTTCATCTGCTTAGCCTTATTGAACGCCGTATTGGTGTATTTTAACAGTTCATCTTCTGAATGATACTGCCGGTCTTCCACCAGCCCGAGATAGCCAATGATCGAGGTCAATGGTGTCCGTAGATCGTGGCTGACGTTGGTGATCAGTTCATCCTTTGATTTTTCGATCTTACGTTCCTCATCCATTGAAGCGATGACGGAATCGACTAGCGCGTTCACCGATGTGATGACCCGCTGCGTGTCCCCCTTGATCGTAAAGGGGATTCGGTGGTCAAAATGACCGTTAGCAATGTAGTGCAGTTCACCGATAATGTGGCGTAACTGCATCTGCCGGTACCGGCGGATCAGCCGCCAGTAAACCACGCCAGCATCAAAGACGAGCATCAGGACAATAAAAATATTCTCCCAGCTCCAAAGCTGATAGTGGTCGGGACCGATAAAGACGGACCGTTTAATGATGAAGATCCCATCTTGCAGCCCCGGATTGGTCTGAATCATTTCATTTAAAAGCACGATCACCGAAAGATTAAGCAACAGCAAAAGCACGACAGTCACGATACCTTCCATGATTAGCGCGCTTTTTTCTCTTGCTGTCAGTTTCATACTAGTACTATCTGTATTCATACTTACCCCTAGTGTGTTTCAATCTTGTAACCGACACCCCAAACAGTCTGAATAACCTTCTCGCCGCCAGTCGCGTCTTCGATCTTGTCACGTAAATGAGAAACGTGAACCATCACCGTTTTGGCTGAAACGATGGATTCCTGCCGCCAGACCCGTTCGAAAATCTCATCAGCTGAAAAGACCCGGTTCGGATGACTGGCCAAGAGGTAGAGAATGCCGAATTCCAGCGCGGTCAGGTTCACCAACTTGCCAGACAGCGTCTTGACTTCGTGAGAATCCTTGTTGATCGTTAATGAGCCAATGTCTAAAACGTCTGGCTTTTCGTCGGTCACGTGATCGGATGCCCGCCGTAACAGTGATTTGACCCGGGCCATGACTTCCAGTGGGTTAAACGGCTTAGTGACATAGTCATCACCGCCGCTGACCAGGCCTTGAATCTTATCCATATCATCCGTTTTGGCTGATAAGATCAAGATCGGCAGCTCAGAATCTTTCCGAACTTCCTTGATCACTTCGATACCGCTCATTTCCGGCATCATAATATCGAGGATCATCAAACCGATATCGGGTGTGGTATGGAGCTTCGTCAGGGCTTCTTTCCCATTATAAGCTGAAATGGGTTCGTAACCTTCATTTTTAATGTAGATTTCCAGTAATTGCGCAATTTCTTTGTCGTCATCAACAACTAAAATTTTCATGGTTTTAAGTTCTCCTTATAGTCACTCGTTAAGCGTGTGCAATAGCCTATATGCTATTGTTTCGTGAGCGATCCGTGGGCATCAATTCCACACCCCCGTTCGCTTAGGTCTATCTTACCAAAAGATGTGCCATCATTCATTATTAATCAATTAACTTAAGGTTCTCATTAAATATTACCGCAAACCGCCAACAAAAAACAAAAGAAGCCTCAGAGCAGTCTTGGTGATGACCTCTCTTAGGCTTCTGAAGGCTTTAAAACTGATTAAAAATCAGTCTGCCGTTACTTATTTGTAGTTAGGTGCTGCCTTAGTTAACTGAACATCGTGGGGATGTGATTCAACTAAACCGGCGTTAGAGATGCGGACAAACTGGGCATCGTTGATCAAATCTTGAACGGTGGCACAGCCCGTATAGCCCATGCCGGAACGCAGACCGCCGACCATTTGGAAAATGATGTCATCGACGCTGCCCTTGTATTCAACGCGAGCTTCGATTCCTTCTGGCACCAGCTTGTTGGCTTCGTTCACGCCACCTTGGAAGTAACGGTCAGCTGAACCGTGTTCCATGGCTGCTAAGGAACCCATGCCACGGTATGACTTGAACTTCTTGCCGTTATCTTCAAAGACTTCGCCAGGGGCTTCATCAGTTCCTGAAAGCATTGAGCCAAGCATGACGGCGTTGCCACCAGCGGCCAAGGCTTTCACGATATCGCCTGAGTACTTGATCCCGCCATCAGCAATGATTGGCTTGTGGAATTCTTGGGCCACTTCTGCGGCATCGTAAATGGCTGTCAATTGTGGAACACCAACACCGGCAACGACCCGAGTGGTGCAGATAGAACCGGGACCGATACCCACTTTAACAACGTCTACGCCGGCTTCGAACAGTGCCCGGGTACCTGAACCTGTGGCAACGTTACCTGCAATCAGAGTGGCATCTGGGAAGTGATCACGAATCTGAGCGACTTTCCGCAAAACACCGGCTGAATGACCGTGCGCAGTGTCGATAATAATTGCATCGGCACCGGCAGCCAATAAGCCTTCAGCCCGTTCAAAGGTATCTGAGGTAACCCCAACAGCGGCAGCAACTAATAGCCGACCTTGATCATCAACGGCGGCGTGCTTGCCGAACTGATCGCTGGTAACGGCCTTAACCTTAGCCACTTCACCGGCTTGAGCTTCTTTAGACATATTCTTGTGGATGACACCCAGGCCACCATTGTTGGCCATGGCAATTGCCATCTTCGATTCTGTAACAGTGTCCATGCTGGCACTGAGGAACGGTACGTTTAATTTCAAATTATCAGCTAACTGGACCCTTAAATCTACGTCATTTGGCAGCACGTGACTTGCTGCGGGTATGAGTAACACGTCATCAAAAGTAATCCCTTGTTTTGCAAACTTTGTATCCCAATTAGTAGTCATTGAAATGAACGCTCCCTTGATTATTTTTTTAGTATTGTTTGGTAATATACCAGCGACTTTCACAAAATGCAAGGATTCTCATCAACTTGTAAGCTTTTAGTTCGAATTCTCATCAAAGTAGCCTTAAAAAGCCCATTTTATCCTTGTTTTTCAAACAAATTGGGAACGATTTATTTACTTGTCACGGGTTTGTTCGGGACGTTCAATACAATCAAAAATGGTCTGATGTTCAGTCATCACTGGCTGAATATCAGACCATTTTAATTTATTAACGCATTAACGTCTGCGACGATTTTGCGGGGTACTCCCGAAGAATCCCTGTGTCAGCTTATATTGACGTTTAACCCAAATTGAAGCTAACGCGCCTAGAACACCAAGCACGATCATGACCCATGCGTTTAAAGCTGGGTTCAAATAGCCTGGTAAGGCTGACGTAAGGGTGAACAATAATAGCCAAAAAATCAGGAAGACTACCGCACCGATAATTCGAATCCAAAGCGCGTAACGGTGTTCGCGTTTCGAATCGAATATCCGTGGTACCAGCGGCAACGCAAATCCAGCAATAACCGATGACACAATAATTGAAATTAAGCCAACGGTTTGACCAGACTTTTGCGAAGCTGGTGAAATGAGAAACATGATCCCAAACATAATACTAAAAATCGTGAAGAAGTTCAGTCCGTTATACAGTACACTGGGCCAGTATGGATCCATGGCACCGGCTGGTCGGACTGGTCCTTCAACAATTTCCTTAACGTGGGCATCCACGTCATTACCGTACAAATTACGGGCCGTTTTACCCGTCTTCTGTCCTGCTAAAAGTTCAGCCGTAATTTTTTTAACCGTTTCGGCCTTTTTATCAGGATTGAGCTTAGTTGCTTGTAAGGCCTGATTAAAACGAAACATATAATCCGCGTTCCGCTTGGTCAAACCAATATTATCAAACACAGCGTGCTCATTTTTGACTGTATTATTGCGATCCTGGTGAACGGCAGCGTTACGATTATGCTGCTGGGCACCGGCATTGCGCTTTTCATTTTCGGTCAATTTTGGGTCTCCTTTTTTACTGTTTTATTGGGGGATTTTTTCCGTCGATTCGGCAGGTAGGAAGTTGTGTAAACGCCTTTTCCCTGCCACATTGCCGAAACGTGCTCCAGCAAGCAAGGAGCTATGTGTAAGGTAACTTTGCCATAAATCCAAACCCAGGATTTCTCCTTCTCCCTACTACATAGCTGAAACCTGCTCCACAAGGCAGAGAGTTGCATATAAGTCACTAAGACCATAAACCCAAGTTCGGGGTTTTTGGCCTTAGCGCCTTATACTCCACTCTCTTAACGTCTCGTTCCGCACTCTAGACATTGAACCTAAACTCCACAATATCCCCATCCTGCATCACATAATCTTTACCTTCAACCCGCAGCTTACCAGCATCCTTAACGGCGTTTTCAGTCTTTAACTTATCCAGATCATCAAATGCCATTACTTCTGCTCGAATAAAGCCACGCTCGAAGTCTGAGTGAATGATTCCGGCCGCTTGTGGTGCCTTTGTGCCCTTTCTGAAGGTCCAAGCCTTAGTTTCCTTACCACCAGCCGTGAAGAAAGTTTCTAGTCCTAACAGCTTGTATGAGGCCCGGATCAACCGGTTCAAACCGGGTTCCTTAACCCCTTCAGCTTCCAGGAAGTCTGCCTTTTCGTCATCGTCTAATTCGGCGATCTCTTCTTCTGGTTCAGCAGCGACGGCAATCGCTTCAGCGCCTTCCTTAGCAGCGTAATCCTGAATTGACTTGAAGTACTTCGAGTTTTCAGGATCCGCCATATCATCTTCAGCAATGTTAGCCACATAAAGGACTGGCTTGCTGGTCAGCAGGAATAAACCCTTCACGATTGGCGTTTCATCTTCATCGAAGTCCATCGTCCGGACACTCTTGCCGGCTTCCAGCACTGGTTTGATGCGGTTCAAAACAGCCAGTTCAGCCTTAGCTACCTTGTCACTGCCCTTAGCAGCCCGTTGAACCTTACCCAAACGCTTATCAACAGCTTCCAGATCGGACAGGCCTAATTCCAAATTAATGGTTTCGATATCATCGATTGGGTCGATCTTACCCGCAACGTGGGTAATGTTATCGTCGTCAAATGCCCGTACAACGTGCACGATGGCATCCACCTGACGGATGTTTTCCAAGAACTTGTTACCTAATCCTTCACCTTTGCTGGCACCCTTAACGATGCCGGCAATATCGGTAAATTCAAAGGTGGTTGGGACAACTTTTTTGGCTGGAATCAATTCCTGGATCCGGTCTAGCCGTGAATCAGGGACTTCAACCATGCCAACATTGGGGTCGATAGTGGCAAATGGATAGTTGGCCATCTCGGCGCCTGCTTTGGTAATCGCGTTAAATAAGGTTGACTTACCAACGTTTGGTAAGCCGACAATTCCTGCTGTTAATGACATAGTAAAGTTTCACTCTTCCTTTTTTTAGTCAGTTTGTGATTTCTTTTCTAAAACCTTTTTCAACTTCTTTTCAAACTCGCGACGGCTCAGCATCACGATGTGGCCGCAGCCGGTACACTTGATCTTAATATCAGCGCCCATCCGAATGATCTCCCAGCGGTTAACGCCACATGGGTGCGGCTTTTTCATTTCAACTAAATCACCTAAATCGTACATCAAATCACTCCTAGTCTAAATGCACGTCGAGAATGTCCAGAATCCGACTGAGGTCATCATCTGATAAATACTCGATTTCAATTTTACCCTGACCGGCATCTTTAGCTTCATTGATAGTTACCTGCGTGCCAAATTTCTCCTGGAGGACGTTTTCGCCCGCCCGCAAGTACGGTGACTTTTGCTTCAGCCGTTTCTTCGGCTTAGCGGCCGCCTGACCGTTCATCTTGTTAACGACGCCTTCCAAAGCACGTACCGTCATTTTACCATCAGCGGCACGGTTAGCCAAACTGACCATTTGCGTGCGGTCCTTCAATGACAGCAACGTTCTGGCCTGGCCCATAGAAAGCCGCTTTTTTTGCAGCAGTTCTTTGACCTGTTTAGGTAAACCAAGTAACCGTAAATAGTTGGCGATGTATGGCCGACTCTTGCCTAAACGACTGGAAACTTGCGCCTGCGTCAGATTTAAGTTGCTCATCAGCATTTCGTAGGCTTCCGCTTCTTCTAGCGGTGTCAGATCTTCACGCTGTAAATTTTCCATCACGGCAATCTCCATCATCTGAGGCTCGGTGACTTCCCGGACGATTGCTGGGATCGTGTCGTTACCAGCTAATTTAGAAGCCCGTACCCGCCGTTCACCAGCCAGGATCTCGTAACGGGAAACCTCCGGATCAGGCTGCCGAACGATAATCGGTTGGAAAACCCCCGATTTTTTAATCGATCGCGCCAGATCTTTCAACGCTGCCTGGTCGAATTTTTGCCGCGGCTGATACGGGTTCGGCCGAATCGAGTCGAGCTTAATATCAATCACTGTTTCTACATCTGGGTCAACGCTATTATCCGCAAACAATGCTTCAATGCCGCGTCCGAGCCCCTTATTATTTTTGCTTGCCATGAGCAGCTGCCACTTCCTTTGCGAGTTGCGAATAAACTTTTGCGCCAGTTGACTTGGGATCATAATCCATAATTGGTAAGCCGTGGCTTGGTGCCTCGGACAGCCGAACGTTACGTGGAATGATCGTCTTATAGACGTTATCTTTAAAGTACTTTTTGACTTCTTCATTGACTTGCTTGCCTAAATTGGTACGGGCATCGTACATAGTCAGCAAAACGCCTTCGATCTTCAAATTAGGATTAAAGTGTTTGCGAACCAGCTGAATCGTGTTCAGCAATTGGCTGAGCCCTTCCAGCGCGTAGTACTCGGATTGAACCGGGATCAAGATGGAGTTGCTGGCAGTAAAGGCATTGATCGTCAGCAATCCAAGTGACGGCGGACAGTCCACTAAAATGAAATCGTACTGATCTTGAATGGTTTTAATGGCATCCAATAAACGAGTCTCCCGGGCAATTTGAGCCGTTAACTCAATTTCAGCGCCTGACAGTTGAATGGTTGCCGGCGCGATGTCTAGCTTTTTATGACTCGTATGTAAGATCACATCGGCAATCGGCTCTTCATTGACCAGCACGTCGTAAATGTCTTTTGAGATGGAGGACTTGGCAATCCCAACCCCACTGGTTGCGTTGCCTTGTGCATCAATATCAACCAGCAGCACACGGTTGCCTAGGTTGGCCAGTCCGGCGCCTAGGTTCACTGCGGTCGTGGTTTTACCGACACCACCCTTTTGGTTTGCAAGCGCAATTATATCTGCCATCGAATTTCATTCCTCCCTTATGATTTTTTCATGATGTCGATAGTAATGCGGTAGCTATCGGCGTGATCTTCTTCTGTGGTTTTCACTTTCAGGCCAGCATTGCTGACCATCTTGAGCGACCGTTTAATGGTATTCACCGCAACCCGCGTATCTGCCGAAACCGCGCGAATCGTTGGCTTTGACTTGGCTTTGGCACGGTGTCTTTGAATCAGCCGTTCCGCATCCCGAACGGTCAAATGATCCGCAATGATCCGCTTCAGCAGTTTTTCTTGCTGCTTTTCCGTGACCGCCAATAACGCGCGGCCATGCCGTTCACTGATCTCTTCATTCATGATCGCCGTTTGGACGGGTTCGCTCAGCTTCAATAACCGCAATTTATTCGCGATAAAGGATTGGCTCTTCCCAACATCCTTAGCTAATTGACTTTGCGTCAGCTTATTTAACTTCATCAATGAGCGATAGGCTTGGGCTTCCTCAATGGGGGTCAGCCCTTCTCGCTGCAAGTTTTCAATCAGTGCCAGCGAAGCCGTTTCATCGTCAGACAGCGATTGAATGATGGCGGGAACTTCGCGCCATTTTAGTGACTTCACTGCCCGGTAGCGGCGTTCCCCAGCAATGATTTCATACTTATGCGTCTCATACTCCCGTAAAACGATTGGCTGCAGTAAGCCATGGTCAGCGATGGTTTGCGCCAGTTCGTCAATGCTGCGCTGGTTAAAAACGTGCCGCGGCTGAAACCGGTTGGGCACAATTGCGTCGACTGGTACCATCACTACTTTTTGTTTGATACTTTCATTATTTTGCTGGTTGCTTTTATCGCGACCAAATAACGAAAACGCCATCCTATCGTCCCCCCTTTCTAACTAATCGCCAAGTGGCTCCTTGTTAGGCGTGCCAGCCTTTCGTGGGTAACGCTTGGGCGTTGGTTTGACCTTATCGATCACCACGATGTGCCGTTCGTCCCCAGATTCAGGCAGGGTAAATGACTGGTCGAACTGCAGCTTACCGCCTAAAGTGGCAATGGCTGACTGCGAATGCGCCAGTTCCGTTTCGGTCTGCAGTGCTTTCAAAGCGATAAATTGACCGTGCAGCTTCACTAATGGCAGGCACAGCTCGCTTAAAACGCTCATCCGGGCCACCGCACGAGCAGTGACTACATCGTAGGCTTCCCGGTGTTCAGAACGTTTGCCGCCAAATTCCTCGGCCCGTGCATGGTACACACTAACACCTTCGAGGCCTAAATCAGCAATCAAATCCTTCAAGAAATTGATCCGCTTGTTGAGTGAATCAACGATGGTCACCTGCAGCTTGGGAAACAAAATCTTCAGTGGCAGTGACGGGAAACCGGCACCGGCACCAACGTCACAAAGCGTCAGTGTCTCAGTGCGTAATTCAGGCACATAAAAAGCGGGCGTCACTGAATCATAAAAATGCTTCAGATAAACGTCGTTGCGCTCGGTAATGGTTGTTAAATTAAGATGCTGATTGGTGTCGACCAGAATCTTAAAGTACTGGTCGAACTGTTGCATTTGCGCTTCGGAAACCGTGATTCCCTGGGCTTTTAACGCAGCTATAAATTGGTTATTATTCATTGAAATCTCCTAAAGTATCCTGTGAAACACTTTGTTTCACGCTCTAGTATACTTTACATTAATTATGGTATGTACGCAAGCTCTTGAAGTAGGTTATTGCTTGCTGGTTTGGGGCATCATTCAAAATGACTAAAGTGTTCATTCCGTTCCGTGGGCGGGGCAACTCGAAGTGCAGGTGCTCCGGAGCTAAGTTTGGCCATGCCAAACTGGATCTCCTCCGTCACCTGGAGCTGTAAGCGAGCAAACTACGCTCGCTAACACCTCCGACACCACGATTTGCCCCGCCCACTCCACTGCATTTACTAACTGGATTTTAAGCAACTTCCGGTATAGTTGCTGACGCAAATGCCGTTATCTAGTGAAGTAGTTTGCGCAGAATGTCAGCGAAACGGAAGGCGCTGGGGCTCAGCGGTGTCGGTGAAACTTAGGAGTTGGCGGTAGCGAAGCGCCGGCTACTCCTTAGTTTCACGCGAGACGGAGGAGATCCAGTTGGGGCGAATAGCCGCAACTTAGCTCCGGAGCGTGCCACCGCGTTCCAGCCCCAAAGCGCCTGGAGTGAAGCGGAAAGAGAGCGCTAAGCTCCAACAGCGATCTGAATATTTCACACTCCATAATTATACTCGACATCTCACCTCTTTGGAAACTACCAGCAAAAATTTATGGTACTAATTTCTGCCCAAATAAATAAACCGCACCAAGCCCCTTACAGCTTAGTGCGGTCTATTTGTATAGTGGTATAAACAGCGTGTTAACTAATTAATTACTTTGAAATGTGTGACACTTCTTCAATGAACCATTTGTTGAATGCGTCAGCATCAATGTCGACACAAACAGCCGTGTTGGTCTTGCCATTGTGGTAAGCACCGCGAATGTCCCCAACGGTTTCACCCATTGCTGGACCTTCAGTCTGAACGTCAACCCACATCTTTTCAGTGGTGATAGCTTCTGGATGAAGCAGATAGAAGATGGTGTTCACATCATGCATGGCGATACCGCGGTCTGAGTTATCACCATCATGGATGATGATGTCATGCAGCATCTTACCAGTTTCATTCAACGTTGGCAGCTTTGCAAGACTTTCAGGCGTTAGTAAAGCCTTCATGGTAATGTCCAGACCAACCATCACGATTGGAATACCTGAGTTATAAACGATCCGAGCAGCGTGTGGGTCGGTGAAGACGTTAAATTCAGCAGCACTAGTCATGTTACCGTAACCTAACGTTCCGCCCATAGCGACGATGCGTTCGATGTGAGACTTAACTTCTGGATATTCTGAGAACAGTAAGGCGATGTTGGTGTATGAGCCAGTTGGTACTAAGGTAATCTGGTCGTTAGCCATAATTTCATCGCGAAGGGCTTCAACGGCCGTCTTGTCCATTGGCTTTGGGAGATCGTCTGGGAAAACGTATCCCGGCATCCCTGATTCACCGTGAATCCGAGCAGCGTCTTCAAAAGGCTTGATCAGTGGCTGCTTAGCACCAGCTGCCACTGGAATGTCAGAATTAAAGAACCGAACTAATTTAAGCGCGTTCTTTGTGGTCTTATCCACCGTTACGTTTCCGGCAACAGTGGTGATCAACTTCAAATCGATGTTGTCATCGTTGATGGCCATGGTAATTGCAGCTGCATCGTCGATACCTGGGTCAGTGTCCATGATAATTTTGATTGTCATAATGAAATATCCTCCATACTAAACTTTTTTATAGTAGAGCACTTAAAACCAAATCAATTAAAAACAAACCGCCCAACACGTACATGGTTGGACTGACGTTGCGGCCGTCGCCACTTGCCAATCGTAAAATTGGGTAGAAAACAAAGCCGAATGCCAGGCCAGTTGAAATACTGTTGGTCAGCGGAATCAACACAATAATCAGAAACGCCGGAAACCAGGCGGCAAAATCATGCATATCAATTGAGCCAATGGCCTCCATCATGATGGCACCGGTAATGATGATCACCGGCGCAATGGCTGCCTGTGGGACGTACGCCAACAGGGGAACAAAGAACGTGGAAATGGCGAATAAGATGCCAGCCGTGATGGCCATCACCCCAGTCCGGCCACCGGATTCGATCCCCGAAGCACTCTCGGCAGCAGCCACGGTTGGGCTGGTACCAAGCATGCCGGAGATAAAGGCGGTGACGGAACTGGCCTGAAACGCCCGTTTGAATTTCCGGTTATCAGGCAGGATTCCCTGCAAGAGCCCCATGGATTCAAACACGAGGATCATGGTCATGGAGAAGGCTGCCAGAATAAACGGAATCGTTAACGCCTGGGAGAAGTCACCGTGCAGCACGATTTGGTGATAGTCGGCCAACCGTGATAAATGAACGCTAATGCTCTGTTCATCACGGATACCCAAGGTCACACCCAAAATGCTGGTCACCACGATGCCAATCAAGAAACTGGCCGGTACCTGCCGCAGGTATAACACCACGCTCAGCAGGATGCCGAAGATGGCCAGCAACGTGGCCGGTGCCGTCAAATTACCTAAAACGATCAGCGAGTTCTTTCCAGCAGTGATCAGACCGGCTTTTTCCAAACCAATTTCAACCAGAAATAACCCGATTCCGGCGGTGATGCCGCTCTTTAACGAGCTGGGAATCGCCTTGGCCAGCACGGAACTGAGGCTGGTAAAGGCCACCACCGCGTAGATGGCACTGGCCACCATTGAAATGGCCACCGCGACCTGCCAGGACATGCCCATAGTGGCACAGATCGTATAGGTAAAGAAGGCGTTGACTCCCATACCGGGCGTCAAGATGACCGGTGCGTTGGCGAAGAAACCCATGATCAGACAGCCAATGACCGAACTGATGATGGTGGCAAACACACTGAGATCGGTGGGAATTCCGGCGTCCTTTAGGATCACCGGATTCACAATAATAATGTACGAGATGGCGAAGAACCCAGTCAAGCCCGCGATGATCTCCTGTTTCAGCAGGGTCTTATTCTGCCATACCTGTCGTATGGACATCTTGTTCTTTGCTTCAAGTTGTTGCGCTTGTTTCATGTAAATAATCCCTATCCTTTCGTCGTTGAGACGGTTGTGATCGGGGTTGCATCGTCTTTAGGCGATGGGTTTCAGCTGACTATCAGCCAGTTTCGACACCCTAGGCCACAACAGCCCAGACCGAATGTGTTCCTCGATCTGGGCTGTCGTGGTTATTAATACTAAATCAATTGACTTATACGTAAATGGTGATTACCAAACAAATAAGCCCACGATACCAGCTGATAAGAGTGATACCAAGATACCTGATAACAGCATGTAACCAACGTTCTTAGAAACCAAATTGTTAGTTTCTTTGTCAGCCAGGCCCTTGAAGGCACCGATAATCATACCAGTGGTACTGAAGTTAGCGAAAGAAGTTAAGAAGACGGTCAATTGTGCTTGATAATGGGCACCGTACATTGACACGTTGTGAATCGTTGGGGCAATCTTACCCATAACAACGAATTCGTTAGTCACTAACTTCGTCCCCATGTATTGTGCGAACTGGAACGCATCGTGTACGTCCAGACCCATCAACCATGCAAATGGGAACATGACGATTCCTAAAAGATGTTCCAGTGATAGCCATGGGTTGATCAAGCCTAACAGCTTATCGATCAAGGCAGCTAAGGCCACGAAAGCGATAACGTTAGCGGCAATGATCAAGATCAAACGACCGGCACCTAAGATAGAATCACCCAAGAATGAGAAGAATGGTTCTCTCTTGCCATTTTCCATTTCAGCTTCTTCAGCAGCGGATGAACCACCAACTTTAGCGATGGTATCTTCTTCTGGAGTAACTTTGACAGGGTTCAAAATGTTAGTGACGATAATCGCGTTCAAAATGTTCAACGGGATCGCGGTCAAAACGTAGTTACCAGGAACCATTTGGGTATAAGCCCCAACAATGGAAGCAGTAATACATGACATCGACATCATCGCTAAGGTGACGTTACGTTCTGCACGCATAGTTTTAATCTGCAGATTTGAAACGGCTAAGGCTTCGGTGTTACCAAGGAACATCATTTCAACTGAGAAGAATGATTCGAACTTTGGTTGACCAGTGATCTTAGATAGTCCACGACCGATCCACTTGATGACCCAAGGAAGGACCCCAATGTAAGTTAAAATATCGAACATTGGAACGATCAATAGGATTGGCAGTAATGAACTGGTAACGAAGTTCATTGACTTAGCAGTCCCACCGTATTGTGGTGTGACCCAGTTAGGTAAGGCGAATACGATACCTTTGTAAGCCACTTGAACTAACCAGTTGAATCCTGCAGCGGCACCGGAAACGATGTCTCGGCCCCAAGAAAAACTCGTTAGGATCCAAGCAATAACCAAGTTAAGCACTAAGACGATTGCAGTTGATTTCCAGTTGATCGTCTTCTTACTCTTCGAGAATAGAAATGCAATCCCGAGATAAACAATGACCCCAATAATGTTGACGATTAAGTACATCGACATTAAAATAAACCTTCTTTCTGATTTTTGCTGTGAGCGCTGAACTGGCTCACCTCAGAAAGTGCCTTGGCCAATAACGGTCGCTTGCTGACTTGAATTGAAAATAATGGCACGAAGCGCGTACCAAACGATCAGAATTGTTGAGCGCTTTCAAAAATGAACCGGTTCAGAAACACAGCGTTAGTAGTAACCACCACTCACTCCTTAAGAAAAACATAAGTAAGCAAATATTATTCTACCCTGTTTTGGGAGTTCCGTAAACACACATTCGACAAATCCAATGAGTGAACCGGTTTAAATACCACCGAAATCACCGAAGTTAATCGCAATAACTTCCCAGAAACAGCAATCTAACACTAAAAAAGGCAATAAAAAAAGAATTTACTATTTAATGGATAACTAGTAAATCCTTTACGTTGCCCCTGCCAAGGAATTACATTATACCATTACTGGTGGATAGTATCGAAATGAGTCCATAAAAGTAGACTCAAGGCTGAATATGTTGCGATGCATTCATCCTTGAGCCCCTATGAAACTTTGTTGGAAGAGACGAAGCCGTTTAACCAGTTTACCCGCTTCGTAAACATAAATTTAATAATCTATCGCCTCAAATACATATTTCTGATCAACTGCCGTAAAAGTCTTGTCATCTACATGTCAGTTTCAATTACCGTTTAATCAGATTAGATGAAACTGTGAATCTTTTGAATCTCATGACCTCGACTCACTACACTCAAGAGGTTATTACATAACCATCGCATAGACCCAGCCTACATCACATTCGAACCCTTTTTAACCCCTAAGAAGATATCACTACATCTAAGATATTCGTACGTTTTAGCCGAAACGCTAAGCATGTGACTCATATTCAATTTGTGGTGGAACAAAACCCTTAGGTGGCTAGTGTTCGTTAGAAATCCGCGCTTTAAAACTTGTTGCTTTAAAACTCTGAATCTTAGAAACTTTAGAAACTGAATCTCAGAAACTAAATTTTAAAACTTGAATCTTAAAACTTGAACCTTAAATCTTAAACCTTTAAATCGGAAACTCTGAACAGTTGGAACCAAACGTTGTTGCTGCTTGCTGCCAATCATTAGTTTCGATCTACAAAACGGGATCAACCTTTAATCGGTAAAACTCTACAACTTGGAAACGTCCTGGTACCGGCTTCCTTATCTCTTCCACGCTTTTATAATATCATGGAATGTAACCGGTTTCAACCAAAAAGTACTATTTTTTAAGAGAAATTTTTACCGGCACATTTTAGCCCAAATGACACGCTGGTATCCCTGCTATAACGGCAAAGCGGCCCAGCCAGCAATCAGTATCTGATCGCTGGCTGGGCCGCTTAATTGATCTATTTCGTTTTAACTACCGCACCGTCCTGCGTCCCGATAACCACCGTCTTGGTCATGTCGAGAAACAGGCCGTGTTCAACCACGCCGGTCATGTTGCTTAACTCGTCAGCGAGGTCGTAAGGCGCAGCAATCTTACCTAAATGCAGGTCAACAATGATGTTACCTTCATCCGTGTGGAAGACCTTGCCATCCTTTTGACGGACTTCTGGCTTGTAGCCCAGGTCAGCTAACCGCTTCACCAATTGATGGTGGCCGTATGCCAGGACTTCAACGGGCAACGGGAACTTGCCTAATTGGTCAACGACTTTGCTTTCGTCCACGATCCAGGCACATTGCTTGGAGTTAGTGGCAACCAGCTTTTCCCAAGTCTGGGCACCACCGCCACCTTTGATGCCGTTGATCTGCGGGTCGACTTCATCGGCACCGTCAATCGTGATGTCGATCGTGTCAACGTCGTCTAGCGACTTGATCTCCATGCCTAATTTACGGCCATATTCAGCCGTCCGGTTAGAAGTGGGTACACCGGTAAAGTGCACGCCGTCTTTTTTGATGCGTTCGCCTAATGCGTCGAGTAAGTAACGCACCGTGCTCCCAGTTCCAAGGCCAACGGTCATGCCGTCTTCAACCAGTTCAGCGGCTTTGTAGCCAGCAATTTTTTTAAGTTCATCTTGCGTCTTCATAGAAAATCCTCCTGAGTTAGTAAAACGATTTTATTAACTTGAATTCCAGCTGTAATTTTATGCGTTTATTAACGGGTGGTCAAGAACGAAGTATTCCAGCAAGGCCAACTCGCAGTCAACAAACAACCCCAGCACCATTTCCCACGTCTGGGAAATGGTGCTGGGGTCTTGTCTGCTGCGTACACCTGAAACTTAATTTACCCGTGTACAATCAGCAATTTCATCAGCCGTTCTTACGCTTCTTCTTGACGATTAAGCCAACTGTGCTCAACAGGATCACAAGGCCTAACAGGAGTAACCAATTCTGTTTCATCCACTCACCAGTCTGAGGCAGGAAGCCCTTGGCACCAGTGTCACCAGCACTGGTATGCGCTTGCGGTGATTGACTGCTAGTACCAGTTGTTCCGGTCGTCCCTTGCGTACTTGAACCGGTTGTCGTCCCTGGTGTCATGCCACTTGTGGTACCGCTAGTGTGGGCATCTTCAGGAGCCGGCGGAACGAAGTCTGGGGTGGTTGGAACTGTATCATCGTCACCATCATGCGGTTCGTCTTCAGGAGTCGGATCCGCACGGTTGTAGTAAACAACTTTCGCATTGGCCGGGTCATTGGTCATGACCACACCAGTGGCGGTTAAGCCTTCACGTTCTGGTGCTTGGCCTTGACTGATACTTGTCTGGTAGCCGTCTGCGGAGTAGTCACTTTCAGTGATCTGATAGTGCGTCCCGTTTGGTACGTTCCAGCGAATGGTCTCGCCATCCATTAATGTGAGCGTCCCGTTACCATCGGCATCAAGCATCATTTGACCAGGTGTGTAGCCACCAACTTGAGAAGTCTTGACGAAATCAACGGTACCGGTCACCGGATTCATTTCATCATCGAGGAATCGAACGTTGAATTCGAAACCGCGATCACGTTCGCCGTTTTCACCCAGCACTGACTTAGTTAACGCTAACCAAGCCGTCTGTGGCTGAGCCGGTCGATCGTTGATGAAGGATACCGCCACATCAGAGCCATTTGAAATGGTGATCTGATCAGTGGTCGTGCCCGGAGTTACGTTGCCATGGTCGATCTGATGACTCGTTTCGTAGTCGCCATCTGGTGTTTCACTCACCACCATGCGCGTATTTGCCGGTAAGTTATGAATCTGCAGCCGTTCACCGCCCTTTAGAGAAACATTGAGCTGACCCTTGGTGAAGGTCACGTTGCTCGTGGTCTGTCGCCCATCAGCGGTGGTCTTGGTTGCCGTGTAGATACCAGCAAAGGTTTCATCCGTCTGCCATGCGCCCGGTACAGCGGCGTTTGCAATTTGTGCAGCTACCGTAAAGTTAAACGTCTTGTTCCGGTCAGCGTCAGTCAGTTCACCCGAGAGCTTCTTGTCGAGCACGAGGCTGCCAGTTTCGAGACTGTTGGTGAAGGTTACCCGTGGCAATTTGGTTGCATCTAATGTCACAGGGCCCGCTACTAAGCCACCTTTGGCTGTCCCGTTATCAATAGCCCAAGTAGTTGACATATTCGCAATGTTAGGTTTGTCTTCGCTAACCACGAATCGTTCCTCTTCACTTAGCGGTAAACCGTCGATTACAGCGTACTGATCTGCTTTCAGTTCAAGAGTTGCATGACCTTTGGTAAATTCTACCTCAGTCTTTTCCTGCAGTTCATTGTCGCTGCGGTTATAAATTTTCACGCTATACTTACCACTAAATTCTGCGTGAGGAATCCATTCAACTGGTTTAGTTCCGTCTTCAGTGTCCGTACCTTCAGTATCAGTGTCTGCTGGTTTAACTTTCTCAACGTCCACATTAAACTCAAACTTGCGGTTGTCATCAGTGTAGACACCCTTCACGACCTTGTCCACTCGTAGGCTACCGACTGGATCACGTTCGTTTCGGTATGTCACAACATTAGTCTTATCTTCAGTAATCGTCACTTCTGGATAGTTTTCATCCGTCAGTTCTTGATAACCATTAAGATGGTTCACATTCCAAGTTTCTTTTAATTCTTCTGTATCAGGTTCAGTGACTTTAAATTTAACGTCTGCTGGTAAACCAGAGATAGTCACTGTCTGACCATCTGTCAACGTAATCTTAGCTAAGCCAGCTTCATCAAATTCAATTTGCTTAGTTTCTTTGTGGCCAGAAACATCGTAAGATTTCGTTGCTACCTTAGCAATGTCTTGTTCGTCACCGATTGCCTGAATTTCAAACGTGTATTCTTTGCTCTTGTCTGCATCATCATGTGAAGCAACTACCTTATTCAGTTCCAGATTACCATTAGTAATCTTATTAACGAACTGCACATGAGTCGTGTGGCCTTCTTTAACCGTGGCTTTAGTAACTGTTGCTTTTTCACCTTCGCCTGGGCCTCGTACACCATCAACGTCCCAAGTAGTCGTCACATTATTATCTTGCTTCTGTTCTTTGACTTTATAACTGCCAAGAGGCAAGTTACTAATCAGCAGTGTTTCACCTGGTTCAATAAATACCGTTGCTTTACCATCTTCGAAATTCACTTTTTGTTGAACTGTGTCGTTAATCGTCTTCAACGTTCCATCAAATTCACCGTTAACATCTTTATTAGTAATTGTGAATTTAATTGGTTTGTCTGTTGGATATGATCCTTCTGCACGTTTTTCTAACAGTAATTGACCATATTCACGCTTGTTCGTGTAACTGACCTCCGTGTTCTTGTCATCTTTAATCGTCACGGTCGGTCCGGCTCCATCTTCATCTTGTTCTTCTGCGTCACCCTCTCCAACCGTGTAACTGGTTTGGAAATCAGGATGTGTGTCTTCTGAAATCTTCAGGTTAACGCCAACCGGTAAGCCAACGATCTTCATGTTTTGCTTATCGCGTAAACGAACATTAGTCTTACCCGTTTCATCAAACTCAACGTCTTCTCGAGAGAAGTTAGAGTTAACTTTGTAAGTCTGATTTTTCACCTTATCAACTGAATCACCCACAGCCTGAATCGTAAAATTAAAGGCTGTTAATTCATCACCAGATAACGGGTTAACGACTTCCTTGTTCAGTTCCAAGCTACCGGCAGGAATGTTGTTAACGAAAGTTACATGAGCCGTATCGTTTTCTTTAACTTCTACTGGATCAGCAGTTATTCCTTTGTCATTTGCGCTGCCAATATTCCAAGTAGTGATCACATTTTTATCCTGTTCATCTTCAGAAACTTGGTACTGTCCAGTAGGTAAGTTCTTAACCAGCAGTTTTTCACCTGGCTTAATGGCTACGTCAGCTTTGCCATTTTCGAACTTAACATTTTTCTGAACAGGCGTGCCACCAACTTGTGTCAAGGTTGCACTAAAGTCACCCTTTAAATCTTTGTTCTTGTCTAAAGCAGTAATGGTAAAACCGATGTCTTTACCAGTTGGATACTTACCTTTAGCCTGCTTTTCTAACATCAAGTCGCCATCATCAATCTTGTTAGTGAACTCGACATGTGTAGTGCCACCCTTCTTAACAGCCGCATTGGCTACTAAACCAGAGTCACTATCATTGCCAACTTTCCAAGTAGTCGTCACTGATTTATCTTGATTTTCTTCAGTAACTTTGTAGTCACCGTTAGGCAAGTTTTTAACTTCTAACCGTTCACCTGGTTTAATTGAAACGCTGACTTTTCCACCATCAAAGTTCTCTTTCCGTGGCGTAGTTGAGCCATTAGTGTGGGTCAAGATTGCATCAAATTCACCAGTTAAATCTGTTGTGTTGCCATCTTTGTCTAAAGCATCAATGGTAAATTTGATATCCTTGTTCGTTGGATATGAACCGTCTGCGTGTTTCTCTAACAGTAGATTACCAGTAGACCGGTCATTCGTGTAGTTCACGGAAACGTTCTTACTATCCGGAACCGTCACTGTCGGACCGTCGCTGTCCTCATCATCTGCATCTTCATCGCCAACAACTTTATAGCTCATGTCGAAGTCAGAATGCTTTTCTTCTGAAATCTTCAGGTGGATACCTGCAGGCAAGCCAAGTACCTTCACTGACTGATCATGACGTAGTTGAAGTGTGGCCTGTCCGTCATCATTAAACTTAACGTCTTCTTGTTGGTTACGGTTATCTTCAACTGTGAAAATTTTGCCCGCTACTTTATCAACATCATCTTTATCAGCTTGAATGGTGAAATCAAATCGAATACTTTGATCACCTGGAAGTCGGTTTAAAACTTCCTTGTTCAAGGTTAATGAACCGTTAGGCAACTTGTTGGTAAATCTCACGTTAACGAGTTCATCCGCATTTTTCAGCGTGATTGGATCCGCTTGACGGTCATCACCAGTTGAGCTACCAATCTGCCAAGTCGTTTGAATATCCTTGTCATCAGGGTCAATTTCTCTCACGGCAAATTTTTCACCAAGTGGTAAGTTATTGATTCTGACATACTCGCCACCCTTTAAAGGTAATGTCGCGGTACCATTTTCGAACTTAACTCTGCCAGCAGTATCAGGTTGCTGTTCTGAACCGGCATAAGTCGCATATGGGTATTCGCCATCAACTTTTGGATCTGCCTTAATTTCAAACTTAAACTCAGCGTTTGCCGGAATGTTACCTTCAATTTGCTTAGTGATTCTCAGTTGGCCTGTCTTTGTACTACTGTTCTTGAAATCCATGTTTTGTACTTTGTCAGAATTAATGATCACTGAATTTTTATCAGTATCATTGGTGTAGTTGCCGCCATTGATCGACCAAGTGGTTACCATGCCAGTTGCTTCTTCAGTAACTGTAAAGGTCACACCTTCTGGTAAACCACTTATCTTCACCTGTTGAGTATCCTTCAATTCAAAGGTTGTTTTGCCGTCGTTGTCGAACGTTACATCTTCAAGTCCGGCGCCGTCAGCCTTATAAGTTTTGCCACGGACCTTATCCTTGTCGTCAGCTTCAACCGTGAACTTGTAATCTGCGTCCAGTTCATCTTCATCTTCACTGCTAACTGTCTTACTAACAACTAATTCTCCTTTAGCAGGCGTGTTAGTAAAGAATATCGTCACCGGAGTAGCTGTACTGGTACTTAGTCTAAACGGTTGTGTCTGTTTACCCCAAATTGGATCGTCGTTGTTGACCGCAATCTGTGTGGTGTACTCATCGCTAGTACTTGTTTCACGGACATCGTAATACTGAGTAGTCTTGTTTTCCTTGTCATCAATTTTTTCAGTTGGCAAGCCAAGAATTGTCCGTTCTTTGTTAGCAGGCACCGAGATTTCTTCACTCACACCATTGTGGAAGGTCACTTCGCCACCTTCTTGAAGCTTGTAAGTGCCTTGAAGCTGAGTATTCACATTACCGTCTTCATCAACTGCACGAACCTCAAAGTTAAAGCTATTTTCTTTGAGATTTTCAGAAGCTTTGCTAATCGTTAAATTACCGGGTTGTGTCGTGTAGTTCTTAATTTCGTGCGCTTCTTTATGCCAACCTGCTTCTTCAGCAGACTTTTTGTCAAACTCTAACGGACCCATTTGACCGGAATAGTTCGCCGGTGGTGAGATTTCAACGATCCGATATTTCGCCCGTGTTCCCATCAGGTAATATTCAATATAACCTTCTGAATTAGACACGACTGGTTCATAAGGTTGATCGTTGTCCATCCGTTTTGCAGTTTCCCAATCACCATGACCAACTTTCTGTTGTAACTGGAAGGTTGCACCAGAAAGTGCTTTTCCAGTATCGCCATCAACCTTACGGAACCGTAGTCCCCAGCTATTCATGAATGCAGAGCCTTCAAGTGTATGATGACCCGTGTACTCAGAAGAATGGCTTCCGGCTGATATCTTGGCAGTGTTCGAATATGCTGCGTACTGTTCTAACATGATTGACTTATATCTGATAACCAATGGTCGGTCAACCCGAGTAGTCAGCTTAATAGTCATCTGTCTGTTGCTATCATGATGGACTTCATAGTCTTCGCCCTTGACCAGCTTAATTTCCCGACTGTTAGGATCGACTTCTACATTGAAGTTATTCCCATTGGCTGTAAACTTAGGCGTTACAAAGGCTAGTTCAATGTCGTCAACCGAATGCATCTGACCAGGTGACAATTCATCGGTGATTTCTGGATAGCCAATGTCGTCACTGTATGCATTCATGAGGACTTCCCATGCAATCATGTTCGTGCCGTCAGATTTGCCGGTTTTCTGGCCGTAAATTCCTCTAGAATTTAGTGATAAGTGAGCGCCAACTTCATTGAGCTTAATACCGTCATAACTAACTTGAGCTTTGTTCCAGAAAGTGTAACTTCCTGGAATTGACGATGCTTCCTCATCACTCTTCTGCCATGCATTAATATCAATTGGCGTATTGAGTTCTAAGCGGAAATTGGTGTATTTTTTCGTATTAGACTCACCCTTAAATTCAATTGTGAATACCCGTTGATTGTCATTAACTGTATCCCATGTTAATTCGTATTCCTCTTCAGGTACCAAAGCTGGATTTCGGTTACTACCGTCATTATTCAACGCGTATAACTTGTAGCCTGAATCAATGAACTTCAGATACTGAATATCATCCGCATTTAGTGTATCGGTAATAGTAACCTTGTTAGTCTGATCCTTACCGTTACCAAAGTAATGGTTTAAGCGACGACCGAAATTAACTTTCCAAGTCACGTAATTGTTACCTTTGGCACCATTTTGTTTGTCAAGATGCAGCGCACCTGATTTGGCGGAACCATCACGAATTGGTTTGTCAATTGTCACTGTTTTGTGATGATATTGATAGCGCCCGTCTGATGTTGCAGCGCCAACATAGTTAGTGTGGGTTGTATAGTTGACGTTGTCCTTATCGCTCCAGTTATGAACAGTTTCGAAAGTAATTACGATTTCCTGTTTTGAGAAACTGGAGTCAAAAGCAAATTGGAGCGCTTTTCGATCAGTATCCTTTCCATCTGTACTAAAGTTGTAAGGTACACTACCTGCTACGTGATTAAGGTTTGGGACAGTACCTTTAGTCATTGTTACAGTTCCATCAACTGGCATATCGGCACCGTTAACTTTAATGTTTTTGACATCTTCATAATCAATGCCTTCTGGTAATACATCAACTACGTTCAGTGTGGTAAAAGCACGTTTACCTTCATTGGCAGTAATTGTCCAGTTGATGTGCGCTTTACCATCTTCATGCACGGTTCGTGACAGTTTACCATCTTTTACAACCAGTCCTCTGCTATTACCCGGAGCTTCAACATGAGAAGTCTCGCCTTCAAGTTCAAGCGCAATATTGTTCTTCACAGAGCCCACTTGACCGGCATTTTCTTGAGTGTCGTAAGTCAAGGTAATTGGTTTGTCTTTATTATCTTTCAACAAAGTATGCAAGTTTTCGGCCGCATCCTCTATTGGTTTGATAACTAACTTAGTTTTGCTACTAGCTTCACCATCAATAGCAAAGCTATCAGTAACATCTTTATCACCAATCATCACTTTAAGATTAGGATCAGTAGCAAATTCATGTGACCCGCTCAGCGTATCCGTGATAACCATTTTTTGGATAGCTTCAATGGCTTGTTCTTCATTACCAAATTGACTCAAATTAAAATCAATATTGGCACGCCAGGAGTACACACCCGTCTCAGGATTATAGTTAGTTGCGGTTTTAGATAGTTTTGTGTTTTCCACATGAGCATTAACCTTTTCGATATTAATGTTCTCACCAATCTGTCCGCCCGCTTCATTCCAAAATGAACCGTTTGAAGATCTATCGTAAGAAGTGATAATGGTAAATTTAATGTTTTTTCCTACTTTTGAATCATCTTTACCCTTAAGAGTCAATTGGTTGTTACTGTTACTATAACTTTCTTCAAACTTCTTAGTTACATCTTCATTTTTGTCAGTATCGACAGCTTTCCAACTGTCTTTTACAAAACTGTGGTTCGTCCCTTGAGTGTTAATGAAATCTTCCAACACAAGTTCGTTGAACTTCATGTCATCAGAATCATTGGTGAAATCAATTGTCCACTCGATCTGCTGATTTCCAATAAACTTACCGCTCTTTTTTAGCATTGATTTAGTTTCGGTAGGATCAACAGTCCAAGTTGTTTCACCGTTGTATTCAAAATCAATTGGGCCACTGCCGCTATACTCTTGTTTAAGCGATAGCGCATACCTAACGTTTGTGGCATTCATCTTTTCATTAGTGAATTCAATTCTGATTTCTTGATAGTCGCCTTTACTATCTTTACCCGGGGTGAGCTTCCAGGTAGCAAACTCGTCACCTTCATAGCCTAAAGAACCTTCATTGGTACCCTTGAATTCCTTCAGACCATATATTCTAAAGGTATAGAAATCGCCATCTTTCACATCGTAATCACCTAACTTATCCAGCAATGTGTCAGAATCCCAGTTGTAGTGCACGGTAAAATCAGTTAGGTTACTTACATCTAATGGTTCATTCGGTGAAATTCCGGTTGTTACACCATTACGTTCAATGGAAACACTATTGAACAGACTAGCAGCGGTACCATGTTTATCTTCTAACATTTTACCCAAGTCTGTCCCAGCCCGGGTTTCCTTCTCATCATTACCTTCCCGTTCCACACCATCCGTCTTACCTTCCGCGGTTGCGGTTGGCGCGTTCTTCTTCAGTGTGTCACGGTCATCAGCATCTTTCTGTTTCTTATCCTCAGCGTCTTGTTCAACTTTCTTTTCAGCTTGACGCTTCTCAGTCGCTTCCTGTTTAGCTGCTTCTCGCTTAAGCTTGTTTTCTGCCCTAGCAGCCTTTCGATCTTCCTTTACAGTATTTTTATCTTCTTTAACCTTATCCTGATCGTCATTATCATCCTTTACCGGTGCCTCAGTTTCAGGCTTCTGCTCAGCCTGCTTCTCAGCTTCTTGTTGCTGCGCCGCTTGTTGTGCCTGCTGCGCTTGCTGAGCCTTCTGGGCCTCGATAAATGATGCTAGTGACTGTGTCATGTCTGCTGGTAAGCCAGTGGCTGCACCGGCCTGTGCCAGGTCTTCATCCTTCGTGTCCGCGCCCACCACTGTCAATGGCTGCAGATAAGCTTGGTGCGTATCCACCGCAATTGGCAGTTCCGTACTGGTCATGGTCGCCGTGAATTGAACCGGCAATTTCAATTTGAAAGTTGCGCTGGTATCCACGTGCCGCCATGTTAAATGTGGTTGCTGATTGCGCCGCTTTTCAAAAATCAGCGTTGACTTGGTATCTGGTACTGCAGACTCGGCTTTTACTTTCTTCTGCAATACTTTTAATTGGCTTTCGGGCAGCCACATATCGACTGTGCCCTTCTCATTATCACCATCCTTATTATTGATTGTGATCGTCATTTCCAATTCATTCTTCTCATTGACCTTCACTTGGTTGGGCTTGTTACCTTGAGAATCGCTGAGCTGCACGCCAGATAGTTCGGTTCTTTGCCGATCATCCGCCAGTGCCAGCACGCTTTGGTAACAAGTTCCAAATACCAGCGTGATCACTGAGACAACTTGGATCAGTACCTTCTTCATAAGAATGCCTCCGTTCTCATACCATAAGCGCTGACCTATTCAATATATTCAACATATCAAATATATGTGTTCACTTCTTGGCATTTTTGTAACCTTATTATGAAGAGCATATTTCTTGAAATGACGGTCACTTTGTGGATGCTAGTCCATGAGCTTGCTACGGATGCGTTTTTGCCACTTATACACCGTCTGGCGGGAGACGCCCCACTTCTTGCCAATCTCAGTTGGTGTTAACTGATAATAGATCCGGTCGATCAAAAACCGCCGTTCAGCTTCGTTGCACTTCCCCAGCCAGCCCTTCAATAAATCCGCGTCCACTATGTCAGCATGCACATCCAGTGGCTGCGGTACACCGGACAGATCAACGTCACTTTTCTCTAAATACTTCGCTTCTCGCCGCTTCGCCTGCAGCTGATTCAAGAAACTGCGGTACAGCGCTTGGTGCGCGTAGGCGAGAAACTGTTTTGGCGCTTCAGTTGGTTCCTGGGGATATTTTTGATAAATTGCCACAAATAATAACCAGCCTTCCTGTACCAGATCTTCAAAGTTAGTCTCGTTTTGTCGGATACCAAGCTTCTTTAACGCACTGTAGATGATCAGTTGGTGGTCGCCTGCTGCTAAGAATTCAAACGTTGCTTGTGCTGTTCTTTCCATGATATGAACCCCTTTTATAAGTGATCCATAGCGCTATGGTCGAAAACAGCATAACAGGGTTGCCCAACACAAAAGGCAGTGCAAATCGCACTGCCTTTTAGTGAAACAAATGAGAGAATTTGATCTCGGTATTTTAAGTGTCTGCATAAACCAGTCATCAGTAAAACTTTATATCATAAATGACCTAGACCAATTTATAACCAAAAATTCACGTTTCACCATTAAAACCTGACTTCTCATAGTTTCGTAATAGGCCACGATCACTCCAGCAGTTCCCGGAGAATCCCCTCTCGAAAGTGGTCATCTTTGCCCTGTGAGATTTTTCTAAGCTTCTTCACCGATATTTCCCCTAGATCGAGCTCAATCGTGGTTAAGATAGCCAGTGCAACATAAAAATAGTACGCCAAGATTTGGAAGCATTTACTCCGGCGGCCAGCAATCGCACCTTTTCCATGCGGGATCCGTAGCACCCCAGTGGTTGGATAGTTCACTAATGACTTCTTACCATCATGTTCCCACAGCTCGCCACCAGTTGATAGCCGCACCCAGCTGTTATTGCTGGCTGCTTTGCTGCCCACCGGTACCAGTAAGAAATCCCCGCAGCAGTAAGGCACATGCCGCGTGATGCCAATGCTTTTCGCCACGTTGCCGACATCGTTTTTCGGGTGGAGCAAAAACTGCCTGTCTAACCGCTTGACCAGTTGATTTGGCGACAGCCGGCACTTCACCAGTCGCTGGTTAGCCATTAATAGGATAGAATCGTAATCGCTTTGCGTTCCCGTAATGTTAATGATCGCGAAAACCTGCGTAAAGTCTGGCAGCCACTGACGATCATCCTCAACGTCAACGACATCTTTCGGCCGTATTTTCTGAATGTCGATATAGCCCTTCTTCAGCACCTTGTTTCTGTACTCCTGGGTCGTCCCAAATACGTCGGGGAATTTTGTCATTCTGTAAACTCCTTATCGGTTATTTTGGTTCCCCGAAATAATACCATATATGCTATACAATGCCGTATACAGAACACTCGAGAATATGCATTTCTCATCTAATTTTCACCAACCACGCTGTTCACGAATTCTTCATAAATAAATCGCAGTTTAGCTATATTTATATGGCATACTTACAAATCATAAGAGAGCTAGAAGCAAAGGGGGTGCGCCGTGTCACCGCGAATGACCAGAAGACACACTGCTGTTATCCTGATTTGTTTTTGTTTGTCCCTCGTATTTGGCCTATCGCTGCTCACTCGAGGACGCAATCTGCAATCCAGGGAGCTCATGCCCCGTACCCATCAGATGCTCAGCAATCACGTTGCCGTTAACTTCGTCACGCAACGGGGACGGAAGCTGAAAACTTATTACTGGTCGACCAGCCATTCTACTGGCCGGGGTGCCGACGTCACGGATATCTTCAACAGCGATATCATTGAATCCGGCAGCGGCATCAATGACCATATCCCGCTGGACTACACGTTTGATCAGACTGACCTGCGAAACGTCCGCACACTGAAAAACGTCCGGCTGGGTGAAACCGTTAATTTGATTGTCACCAAGCTCAGTCCAGCTGACCGGCCAGCCGGCTTACAGCGACTCTATAAATGGCTGATTGACGGTTAAGCCAACTCGTCTGACTTCGGTCAGGAAACGCTAAAACAAGTCCTCAAGCATATTAAAATAACCCACTATGAGCAGTGTGCATGTGCACTAGCTCATAGTGGGTCTTCTTTCGTTAATATTAATAGAATCGCCGGCGCGCCCACGTTGCCGTGAGCCCAATCATGACCAAAATCGTGAGGCCACCAATCGTGACCTGCCGTTCATGCGTATTATTCGTCCGCCAAAACTTGATCTGACTTTCCTGGTTACCAACTTGAATCTGCGCGTTCATCTTAGGTTGAAGCTGCGAAATCGTCGGTTCATCCGTCTGACTGGTCGTTCTTGCTGCTCCAGTGACCGGCCGGCTAAACACAACAAACAATAGTAGCACAACGAGTATCTTCAATAATCTCATGACTGGATCACCTCCACTAGCCGAGCCAACTTCACTTTCTAGTTTAGGTATACACCCGTAATATATTGATTGTGTTTAGGTCACGTAAAGGTTGCGTAAAGAAATCAAAAAGGCCTGATCACCAGTCAACCGACTGATCATCAGACCATCAAAATGCAGTTTAAAGTTTACCAGTACCCGAGTTTCATTCCTAATTTAGCACGGTTTACATCACGTTGTGACAAGGTTGGCGTTTCCCGGCGTGTATCGTTAGGATCCTTCGGTGCATCCCAGTTATACTTGCCATCCACGCTGGAACTGAAGCCATCATCGCTGGTTTCAGCATACATGATGTCCGTCAGATACGGCGTGTGATCCAGGCCAAGGGAGTGACCCAGTTCATGAACGAGAACGCCTTCCCAATAGTTGGTATATGACGGTGCCGCCGCTTTTTGAGCAGCAATCAACTGATCATACAACGTGTGTCCCTGAGAGAGGTAAGTCTTTTGAGCAGCTGAACCGTTAGCCGCATCCTTGTAGGCGTCCGCGATATCTTCATACTGATTATACAGCGACCGAATCTCTGGGGTATCGGCCACACTATCCATATAAGTCTTATCCTTCAGCGCCGTTGAACTCAAGTAGAGGTGTGTCCCATCGTTCAGACCATCCCACTCCTTAGCGGGTTTAGTATCTATCACTAACTGATGGTTGGAAGCCGTCCCGGAGACAAAGACGGTGCGGCCAAGGGCTTGGTTCCAGACGCCCATTGCTTTTTGAGCGTAAGGCTTAATAGCTGGATCAGCAACGTAGACCCGTGCTTGATTATTTTTAAAGGTCGTCAGCTTGCCCGTCATGTTGAACTGTTTGCGCAAATAGAGATTGTAAGTCCCGTAAAAGGCTTCTGGCTGTTTGAGCAGTGCTGCCGATGGATTCAGATCTTCACCGGAAGCCACTAACTTAGTGACCGCTGACTTGGACAGCAGTGGCGTCTTCAGGTAGCCATGCCAGACCCAGCCAGCCAACTTATGGTTAGAAGTTGATTTGACGTAGTAGTAGACCCGCGTCTTCTTGCCGACTTTGACTGACTCTTGCGCAGTCGCGTTAAAAGTCTGGTTATGACCCTTTGAAAGTTTGAACTCCTTTTTCTTTAAGGTGCCAGAATAGGCATACGCTTTTTTGGCCTTCGACTGGTCGATCTGGTACTTCTGCGCACTCATCGACTTCTTTTTAACGACTGAAACCTTTGTCTTAGCCTGGACAGTAGGCGTCGTTGCAGCCGGAATAGCCGCAAATGAAGCCATGAACGACAGTGTTGCAACAACTATAATACCAAACTTCTTCATACCCAGAATGGCCCCCTTAAAACTCTGTACTGCATTTATGCAATACTCCTCAACCTATACATAGGGTCATTCTACCATAGATGGCAATTTATTTGGCTGGATATGCGTTAAGATTATAGAAAATCAATTTTTAGCTCTTTATTCATTGCCGTGGCGATCTTTTCCAGCGTTTCAATGGTGATGTTCGTCCCGCCATTTTCCCAGCGCGCAATTGACGATTGCGGCACGTTCATCAGCTCTCCCAGCTGGCTTTGGGTCAGCCCCGCTTTCGCCCGCAAGGTCTGAATCTCAACGGCGTACTTGTAGCGAATACTGCTTTGGTGAAATTTCTTAGCAAATGCCGGTCTATCAAAAATGTTTTTGGTTTGTTTCAAGCTAAACCCTCCTGTGGGTAAATACCTTAGTAGCAAGATCAACGACAGAAAGTTGCCAACCGTTTTCGTTGGACAAAAATTATTCTATCGTGATATAACCCCGGTTAAAATCGAACAGGTGTTCTTGATTTTTAAAATCAACTATGATAACCTATGGATATTCGGTTGTTGAATTCCAATCGAAAAGTCTTGTTTCATCCCTTTTAATATCCTTAAAGTGACTGCAATGCCTGCAGTCACAATCAAAAAAGACCAGCAAAAGTCCCTTTGCTGGTCTTTTTTGTGCGTTTAATATTGGGATATACCATTTATTAAATCCAGTCATAACATTTTTGAAATTAATTCAGAATTGGCGTTGCGTTTTATTTTTGAAATGGCAACTCAATTTTAACGTAAAAGCCATTACACCGGCGTTATAAGGGTATACCAACTCGTTCACTGCCACCTAGCTCAAACGCGCTCAACAACCCTGACTCCGGCCGTGTAACGCAAAAAAGTAAGGTTCCCAAGTTCAGGAACCTCACTTTTTCACGTTACACTCTGGAGTCAACCCGGGTTGTTTCACGCTCTGCTCTACACAAACGGCCTCTTAACCCCCGCAATATCAGAGCGCTGCCCATTACGGATCGGCTGCACCATGACTTTCGGTGGCCACGCTTCGATCACCTTATCATGACCCAGATAAATCGCCACGTGCCAGACCACCCGCGTGCCTGGTTGATAGTAGAAGATCAGGTCCCCACGTTCACGGTGCTTATAAGCGACCTGCTTCAACTGCTTGGATGCCCACAGATTACGAGAATTCCACTCGTTGCCTGGATGCGCGTGGTTAATGGCACTGATCGGTGCTGGATCAATGCCGCCAGCGTACAGCGCCTGCATCGCTAGTCCGGAACAGTCCACCCCATAATTAGGACTAGATGATGCCCCAACGAGATAGGGCCGGCCCAGGTACTTATAAGCCTGCTTGATCATCGCTTCAATGTGCGCCTGCCGCCCATTTTTAGTCGTGACCGTCATTGGCGCCACGTAGCTGTCAATGCTGGTCCACGACGCCTTCGAGAAACCCATCTTTTCCCAGGTCTGCTCGTCAACATCGCCAGTCGCTTTCAAACGATGTTTCTGCTGAAAGGCTTTGACCCGGTCAACCGTGGCAGTATTGTACTTGTCGTAACCACCAAAAGTCCCCATCTTCTTCATGATCTTCCAGGTCTTGATGCCTTCATAGCCCTTTTTAACCGTGTAGCCGACCTTGCCGTAAGGCTTGATCTGCGTGTCTTGAACCTGATAGTAGGCCTTGGGATTCTGATAAGCTGAGGCCTGCGTCGTCGCGCCTGCCATCCCCATGACAGCCCCGATACTTAACGCAATGATCCACTTCAAACGCATTACAATTCTCCCCTTCTAACCTATGTCTTTACTCATCTTAATAGCTCAGCGCGCGGTTAGCATCCGCCTTACGATGCGTCGTCATCGCACTGTTCGTCATACTGGTACGCTGCTTCGTCCACGGGTCATTGTAGTAGATCCGCGACTTCGAGTAGCCGGTCACCGTCAGCGCGTGGTTGCTGAAACCGTCCACGTTAGCGACCCACACCACGACCAAATGATTGCGGCGCACCTGACTCTTAATGCTGGTCAAACTAGCACCGGTCATGTTCTTAGCGGTCCCCATGTGGGCTTTGACCACGCCCATGAGGCCACCGGGGAAGACGTACCAGCCACTGGCACTGTACGGACTGCCAACAAACCCCTTATTGGGATTGCTAGACCGTGGCATTTCTTTAGCCAAACTCATCTTGTCAACTTTCGCCCCGCCAAACTGCAGCATCATCGCCGTAGCGGTAATTTCACAGCCAGTGGGCAGTTGCGGACGCTGGCCGATCATCGGCGCGTAAAGCCTGTACGTGGAAGTCACGGTGGCCTTTTGCTCGATCCAGCCGGTCTGTTTGTGGTTATAAGTGAACTTCAGCCAAGTCACCCCGTTCACCACTTCTTCACGGGTGATGTGAATCGTCTTATTGGCAAATGAACGCCCGGTGCTAATGGTCTTTTCGTTATTAGCCGAAGTCTGGTAAGCCCCAGTGGCATAGACGCCATAATTATGCGTGCTGTTGGCACCCATCGTGGTATAGTAATTCACCTTAGTCAGTCTGGTAATTGGTGCGTAAGCTCGGCTACTGGTACTGGTTGCGGCACTAGCAACACTCGTATTAACTGACACAGCACTCACACCAATTGTCAGGCCCAATAATAGTGCTGTGATTCCTTTTTTCATCATAATATGTATGTCCCCTCGTTTAAATTATCTGAATTATAGCATATTTAGCTCTAAACTGACCCGTTCACCTCACCTCATACTTTGAACCTACCATTGACGGACACAGTCGTATTGTGGAATTGATGAATCCAATATGTTACAATATGGACGTAAAAGAGGCCGGTGCTTGAACACCGACCTCCAGCAGCCGCTTTAAAGGCGGTGGCATTGACAGAACTATAAACTACGAGTCGTCCTGTAACCTACCAAAGTTATGCAGGGCGGCTTTTTTAATGCTGGTTGTTGATGTAGGTCAGCAGCGCTAGTAAAAACGTGCCAAACAATAACATCAACGAGAGTGCCTGAAACACACTCATTGGCTGTGAAACCCTTTCTCAGATTGCTTCCGGTTTCCCATACGCATCACCTCAAGGGGAAAAGACAGCCACCGCCCATAAAACCCTGCTGATTAAGTATAGCATACGTATTTAGATACCTGTGAGGGTGTCTTTTTTTGAATCTAATTTGGTCATCCCTGTAGATAGCGCAAAAAAACGCCGCTCACAGGCGACGTTTTTAAAAATCAATAATTTAAATTACTTGAACACTGCGGTAACAGTCGTTTGAACGTTAGCACCAGTGTCGGTCTTTACAGAGGCAGCACTGTCAAAGGTGTAAGTCTTTGAACCTACAACAATAGTATACAGTTTTGCATCTTTAAGGATGTTGGCAACATTATCTGAAGTGATCGTTGAGCCTGGTGTTACTTGGAACTGACTCTTTTGACCAGATGCAGCTAATGCATTACGTTGGTCATTGCTCAATGGAATCTGGTTACCATTAGCATCATGAACGTTAACAGTGATGCTTTGAGTCAAGTTAGTGTTAGCAGCATTACCGCTCTTAACATAGAAGACAACGGTGTCGTTGTTCTTAGCACTAGCAGCACTCGTTAAGCTTGCAAATGAAGCTGAACTGTTGCTGGTAGTGTCATAAGCAGCGTAGCCTGATGGGATACCCTTCAAAACAGCGCTGTAGTTAGTCCCTGAAGTTAAGTTAGTTGAGGCATCGGATTGGTTAAATGGCACTGAAACATTGCCGACTTCCTTACCAGTATCCTTATCAACGTAGCTAACTTTTACAGCGTTGCCTTGTGGTGCCTGAACACCCAAGTTGTATACCCAGCCAGTAACTGATGGGTTCTGATCATCCTTAACTTGGTAGTATACCCAGCCTTCGCGGGTCTTAGCCGTGGCACCAGTAACGGTGAAGGTATCAGTATTCTTGAAGCCAGTGATCTTCTTAGCCTTGTACTGAGTGTACTTAGGGTTGTTCCAAAGAGTCCACTTAGATGGGTTAGTTAAGGTGTAGCCAGTTGTGGTAGCTGGTACGTCAGCTGACTTAGTTGTTTGTGCAGGAGCAATCCCACCGCCGAACTGAGTCGCATCTTTACCACCGTAGATCCAGCCACGGTATGCGCCATCAAATGAAACAACCTTGTAGTAAACAGAACCACGGTTAGTTGTCACAATTGAATAGGCACGGAAGAACTTGCCTGAGTTAGTTGAGTTGGCTAAGTTACCCATAGTCGTCTTTGAAGCAACTACACGAGTACCACGAGAAGTACCAACTTTAGTATACAGAGCATGGCTACCATTCGGAACTACATTACGGGTTTCTGGTGCAGTGGTGAAGTAGTCTGCCTTAGTGACGTAAGCGTATGATTTGGCACTAGCATTAGTTGCAGCAAAGCCAGAAGCGGCAAGTACTGAAACAGCAGCTAAACCAAGGTACAATGATTTCTTTAAACTTGATTTCATTAGAATACACTCCTTTTTTTTTGGGGGGGTCAAACCCTCTCTGTCAGTCCCCCGACTGACTGACTTCAGTATAACACTTTACCCCCTAATCTAGTTCTAATTTGCGTAAAGTGTAACAATGACACCAGATTGACACCAATTCGTAACAAATCAAAAAGACGCACAGCATCTGCACGTCTTAATAGAACGCTATTTAACATCACCTAAAGGCGTCCCCAATGAGACTGGTAAGTTGCGTGGATCCAGTAGACTAATGGTCAATGGTTGATTTAATAATTTGATGATTTTCATCTCAGTCTCATAATTATCGACTAGGTATTGTTGCTTCGATAATCCCGTTGCCCAGGTCTTAAAGTCGTCACTATCTGCAACCGCACCAGTGGTCAGCGCAATCGGTTCACCCTGCGTGACCTGCAAAAGCTGCCGGTACTGTTCGTTCTCAATTGACCCGACCAATAGGCCGTTCTTACTAAAGTCATTCTTGAGCCACCATTGGGTAAAGCCATCAATATTGTCAAAAGCCTGTACCTGCATGCCTACCGGGTTCAACAGCTCAACTTGTTTGACCTCATCTTGCTCATAACGTACGTTCAGCACGCCCAGACCAGATTGACTGTAATACTCGTCGCGATTCTTAGTGCCATCGTCATTGTAGAACAGGTTGGAAGTCAGCTGTCCAGCCATGGTCAGAGTGCTGGATTCAGCTAGGTGATCTTTTTTATACGAATCAACGGTCGAAATCTGCTCACCATTATTGTAATAGTGAACTTTCAACGTCCAGCCATTCGGCAAGACCAGTGTCCGTTCCGTGTGGCCGTCATTCCAGTCATCACTGACCGCGTTGTCCGGCAACTGATACTTAGCCCCAATCTTACCTTGATGCTGCAGATTATATAGCGGGTTGTAGACGGACACGATGCCGTCTTTGACTTCTAAATTACTCGTCCAGCGCGCGATTTGATCCGTCAGATTCAACGTGAACTGACTGGTATAGAGACCGACGTGTTCAATGCCGCGATCAATAAACCGCTTAACGACCCGCTTCATCAACTCAAATTGATCATTAGTCAGGCCATCCATATCCAAGATGATCTCAGAATCACTGTCTAATACGAGACCGTTGACCGGCACCGGAATGCCTAGCCAATCGTCAATATCCTGATTGACCGCCGTTAATTCCGCGTGCTTCTGATCACTATCGCTCTGCAGCTGGGTCAGGTCCTTTTGCGCTTTGGTCAACTCTTCCGTTAAGGCTTCGAGGTGCTTGGAACGCCCTTCATCATCGGAGGCCAGCTTGATCTGAGCTTTTTCCAGTTGGTCGTTAATGTCACTTAACTGTTTTTGATCCGCAGTCAGCTTATCACGCACAGCCTGCAGTTGCTGCTTTAAACCTTCCCGCTTATCATCAACCGCCTTAATTGCCGTTGCATTCTTGTCACGCTCGCCCTTATTGTCCTCAATATCACTGCGATACTGATCAGCCAGCGTCACGATTACTGCCGGATCCTTTTCACTCTTAAACTTCGCTGAAATATCCGCTTCGGCTTGAACTAATTCCTGCTGCTTATTGTTCAATCCGCTAAGCTCTGAATTGATTGCCTTCACTTGGTCAATCAGGTTACCGGCTTTATCCTGATTCTCCTTGATGCGACCGTTTAACACCGTCTGCTTTTCAACGTAAGGCGCAGAAGCCTTCTGACTAGCTTCTTCCATCTCATTTTGAATCTGGGTCACCTGACTGCCAGTGTCATCAACCGTCTTCTGGGCATCAGTAATTTTGGTATTCAGCTGATCCGCAGCCGTTTGGATTTCTTTTTGTTGACCAAATAACAGGTCCTGCAGCGTTTCTCGATGGTCATTATACTGCTGCGTAAAGTCAGCTAGTTTCTGCTTAGCAGTCAATACAGAAGTAGCTACTGAAGCGTTACTATCAGTAGCTTGAGTGTCATCCTTCTGCTCATCATTAGTTGTTTCCTGATTTTCTTTATTGTCGGTCTGATTGTCTTTTTCCGTTTCAGATGTCTTTTTATTATCTGGTTCTTGATCTGATTTTCCTCTGAATAAATCTCGTAAGCCCATAAAGTTGTACCTCCCGATAAATCTAGTTAAACTGATTACTCACATTTTACCATTTATAACTAAGGAGTAGCGCTTCCCTTCACAAATCACTACCGTCTAATCGAAGTTGGTAACCAACGTAGCTACTTAAAATATTAATATCCCTATTATTCGCCTACTTATATCTGTATAATTTAAAGCATCGATTATTCGATAATTCAACTTCACAGGAGGGACTTCATTGAAAGTTCGTAGCTATCATCTTATTCTAAGTGCCACACTTGCTTTAGGCACAGCATTTACAATCATTCCATTAACCACCGTTACTTCTCAAGCTGCTACCCATATTATCAAGTGGCACGGTCACCAGTACAAATCAAATTACTCTCTCACTCAGATGCGACATAAGCATCATCTCAAGTTCAAAAAATCAAAAATTGATGGTTTTACCTATGAGAAAAATTACTTTTACGGTGTAACCACTCACGGCGCATACGTCCATCGTGCTAATGATACACACGCCTTCCCATCAATTCACCATAAAGGTACATATGCAATGTTTAGAACCAAAATATTCGATGGTGGCAATGCATACGGTTTGGAATATGTTAATCTCAAAACTGGGAAACACTATCATGATCAGGCTTAACTTCATATGAATTAACAGCAAATCACTTAGCACTACAAAATAAATTATCTTCCACCCGCATAGCAGGTGGTTTTTTGTTCTGTACCTAGAAAACCACTAGGTGTAAAACCAGATCTAAAGACGTAAAAAAAGAAGATCAATTCGTAAATGAATTGATCTTCTCAAAATACTTTATAACACAAATTTTAAACTAATTATTAGTTAAAAAATCTGAATTACTAGTGTCTGGATTGCTTAGATTACCGAAATCAGTAGAGTTGATAGTACCATTTTCGTCAAAGACAATCTTGAAGGTATCACCATAATTCGTGTTTTGGTTAGCAGCCTTAGTAGCACTAACGTTTACAGTGTATGCTTGGTGATCTGAGTTAGAACTTGAGATAGGAGCCTTTGCATAGTACTTGATCAAGTTACCTTGATTACCTGTAGTATCCGTACCCCAAGCCAAGTTATTAACTAACTTGTCTAAGTTACCTGCGTTTTGACTTTGACCAAAGGTTTGATCCTTAGGGCCAGTTAAAAGTTGTGCAGTAGTTGAAGTAAGCTTTGGTGTGTTGAACAAATCACCTTTGCTAAGACCATTCTCTACAGTTGAACCATTAACAGTAGTTTGAACAGCTAGGCTTGCCTTTGAAGTAGCTCCTTGAGCAACAGTTACATAAAGGGTACCACCATATTGTGGATTTTGACCTTGTAGGTAACCACTAAATACGTAGCCAGTAGGAACATTTGCTTGGGCATAAGGCATCAACTGAGTGCCTGCACCATTTGTTTCATTACCGTAGGCTGTACCAGCAGTAGTGTTGCTCTTTGAGGCGTTAACAAATGTCTTGTCAGCACCGGCAACTGTGTTACCATCGGCTGTTCGGTAAACAATCTTAATACTGTTGTCATTAGTAGCGGCAGGATCAGCATTAGGGTTCTTGACGTTAGAAGCCTTAATCCAAGCACCATTAAGTTCACTAGTAGTAGTCCCATTGCTTAACTTAGTAGAAGCAATTTCGTACCAAGTGTCGCCTTCACGTGAGGTAGTAACAGCCTTGTCAAAGGTAAATGAAGCACCCTTGTAAGCATCACTAGAAGCTAAGATATTGCCATTAACTCGTGCACGACCAACCTTGTATTGAGTATATGATGGTGCCTTGAAGAACAAGGTGTTAGCAGTAGAACTAGTATCAGCATTTAAGTTGAATGAAGTAGTTGATGAAGGAGCAGTGGCATCTTTAGTGGTATCGTATGAAACTAAGCCATTAGCAAAAGCTGTTTTACTCTTACCACCGTAAACGTAGCCACGGTATGTGCCATCAAATGAAACAACTTTGTAATAAACTGAGCCACGGTTAGTAGTCTTAACACCGTAAGCACGGAAGTTAGCTTGACCACGATTTGAAGCATTCAGCTTTTTAGCAGTAGTTGTTGTTAGAACCGTCTTAGCACCCTTAACAGTACCTGGCTTTGTGTACACAGCGTTAGCACCAGTTAAGTTAACGTTACGTGAAGTAGAAGGTGCAGTTAATGTACTGTATGCACTAGCAGTAGCATATGACTTGGCAGAAGCATTAGCACTTGTTGTACCAGCAACGGCAACAAATGAAACAGCAGCTAAGCCTAAATATAGAGATTTCTTTAAACTAGATTTCATATAGACATATCTCCTTTATAAATTTCATAGGGCATCAATGCATTTCCTTGACACTGTATATAGTTTATCATCTTAGCCGATTGAATTACAGTTTGAAGCTCAATCGTAACTCAATTGTCAACCACGTGTATTAAAAATAGGTATTATTGACATTTATTAGTAATATCATCATTACTGAGGTGATTGAAGTTCAACTGGCCTATCCACTAGATTACTGTCCTAACTGTGATTTCACCACCCTGATTAAAAATAATAATAATCAAGTAAATACCTGTATAGCAGCTATTATCAATGGTAAATGGATTATACATCTTCATATTTTGTAAATTGTAAACATTGTCAGACTACTTGTGGAACTAAAACACCTAGTATACTCTTCAACCATGACCCTATCACTTCATCGGATTGTGATTCATATTTTTAAACATTAATCAGTTGTTTATAGAAAATATGATTCAAGCTGCTACTTCTCTAATAGGCCTATTAAATACGTTAATCGAAAGATTAAGCAAATTAAACGAACCGCATTTGATTTACTCCCTTTCGAGACCAGAATCCGAATTAAATTTACTAACAAGATACGAAAAGAAGACCAATTCGTAAATGAATTGATCTTCTCAAAATACTTCATTAGCCCTTGTTAACAAAGGGTCTAAAAAAGAAGACGATAATTATCGTCTTCCCCTTAACACAAGCTAAACTTCAAATCTTATAAATAAGATTACTTAGTATAGCTGATATTGTTAGTTGCATCCTGAGCATTAGCTGCACCGTGTGTTAATTGAGCAGCGTAACGAGCAGTTAAGTCATTACCATACTTTGCTGCACCGTTAGAAGCATTCTTCAATGAACCACCTACGTAAGTAAATACGTAATGATATGCTTCATTGCCAGCGTAATAAGTGGTCTTACCATAGAAGGTATTCAAAGGCTTATTAGCATCAAATAAATTACCTTCAAGGCCTGCAAAATCAACCGTATCACTGGCCTTACCAGTAAATAACTTCAATTCAGCATTAGTTAATTCATTCTTAGCAACTTGACTAGTAATGTCAGTATTAGGAGTAAGTGGGTTTTCAACATTTACATCTTTTCCATCAACTGTGTTAATAACATTGCTTGACTGGAATGAAACCTTAGAAGTAGCACCTTGAGTAACATTTACATTAAATGTACCGCCAAATAATGCATCTTCCTGCTTTGCAGGTGAAGTACCTGGTACAGCTACATAACCCTTTGGAAGGTTGTTCAAGGCAAATGCATAAAGGTTGTCATTATTAGCATCCACGTTAGTGCCTACTTTGTAACCCTTAGAAGTGTTAGGAGCAGTAGTAACGAATGTAGCAGTGCCTACAGTATGGTTACTTGCATCAACATAGTTAACAGTAATACTGTTGTTGTCATCGGCCTTAACAGCTTTAGCAGTAACATCTGAAGCCTTTACCCATGCACCAACTAAACCATTAGTGGTTGAACCATTAACAGAAGCGATTTGGTACCAAGTTTGGCCTTCACGAGAAGTAGTTGCAGCCTTGTTAAAGGTAAACTTAGCATCCTTGTAAGCATCAGTAGTGGTTAATACCTTGCCATCAACTTTAGCACGACCAACCTTGTAGTTAGTCCATGCTGGTTCCTTGAAGAACAATGTGTTAGCAGTAGTGCTAGTAGCAGCATTCAAACTGTACACGTCGCTAGCTGCAGGAGCAGTAGCGTCTTTAGTAGTTGGGTAAGCAACTAAGCCACCAGCAAAGGCACTGTCACTCTTACCACCGTAAATGTATCCACGGTAATGGCCGTCGAATGAAACAACCTTGTAGTAAACTGATCCACGATCAGTCTTAGCAACACGGTAAGCACGGAAGTTGTTAGTACCGCTCTTTGAATCCTTGATCTTTGATGCAGTAGTTGTTGTTGCAACAACTTGTGCACCCTTAGTAGTACCTGGCTTGCTGTAAATAGCGTTGGTACCAGTTAAATTAACGTTACGGCTTGCAGCAGGTGTAGTCATAGTAACGTTTGAAACAGTCTTGGCAGCTTTTGCAGATGCGTTGGCACTAGTAGTACCAGCAACAGCTACAAATGAAACTGCAGCTAAGCCCAAATAAAGAGACTTCTTTAAACTAGATTGCATGTGAAATTCCTCCAAACATATATTATGTAACTCATCAAGCATTAACAGTATACACAATATCCAACCGAATGTTAAGTAAAACATTACTTAACCGGACATTTAAATATCGCATAGTATTGCTAGACTCCATAAATGAGTCTACCGCTTACGCCACTAACCTTCAAGAAAAGTGCTCCATTTGTAGCTCACTTGTAATCTTTTCACATGTATGAAAAGATAAGAAAATGTTACAAAAGCCTATCACGACTTGCTTTTGACGATAATTTGAATTCATTATAACGTCCGCATGTGTGACATTTACATGACAATGTTTTCAAGGAATGGCTTGTATTTTATGCAGCATAAAACGCATTTAGTGTGCAAAATACTCGAAATTTATTTAAAAAAATAAATTCCGAGTATTTAAAGTTTATTTTGATTAACCACAACTTACGGTTTATATGTCATAACAAGTTTCCTACTATATTAGTTGCTCTGCTTGTGTCAATAAAGTACCCAACCGTTTCATGCCCGCATCGATTTTGGCTGGTGTCAGGCCCGTGAAGTTCAGGCGCATGCCGTTGGTGTGATCCTTGTAGGCGTAAAAGTTCTTGGAAGGCACGTAGGCGATGTGCTGGTTAGGCGTGGCTTCGTTATAGAGCAGGTCAGTCGTGTTGATGGCTTCGTTAACGGTGACCCAGGTGAAGAAGCCGCCTTCTGGCTGAGTGGCTGACACGCCCTCCGGCAGATATTTATGACAGGCAATGATCATTGCTTTCATCCGTATCAGATATTCTTCCTTTAATTTAGCGATATGCTCATCCAGACTGTTATCAGCCAGATAGTGGTTGATTGCTTGTGCGGTAATGTTGGGTACTTCCAGATCAGCGGCTTCCTTTAACTTATAGAGCTGCTGAATAATCGCCTTGTCCGCGACTAACCAGCCCGTCCGCAACGTTGGCATCAGCACTTTAGAGAAACTCGACAGGAAGATCACCCGGCCTTCAGTATCGAAGTGCTTGATGCTTGGCAGTGGTATCCCCGTGTAACGCAGTTCGCGGTATGGGGTATCTTCCAGCACGATGAAATTGTATTGGTTCGCCAGCTCGACGACTTTTTCACGTTTAGCCAACGACATGGTGACGCCACCGGGGTTATGGAAGTCTGACACCGTGTAAAGCAATTTAATTTCAGGGTGTTGTTTCAACGTGGCTTCCAGCTGATCCGTGTTTAGACCATCGTTCTCCAGTTCCACCTCATAATAGGTAGGTTCGTACATATCGAATGCCGAGAGTGCGCCCACATACGTTGGTGCTTCAACCACCATGGCGTCCCCCTTGTTCAACAACGCTTTAGCTACCAGGTCGATACCCTGCTGGCCGCCAGCCGTAAGCATGACGTTGTCGGCGGTGACGTGATCGATCTGCATCTTGTCCATCGCCCGTTGCGCGAGCCGTTCCCGCAGTTCAACGGGGCCTTGAACCGTGTGGTATTGAAACGTGTGGTTGCCTTCCGCGGCCATCGCATCCGCGTAAGCCTGCGCCATGGCGTCAGCTGGAAATAAACTCTCCGCTGGCGCCCCAGCAGTGAACTTAATGGCATCTGGGTAATTCATGACGGGGAACAATCCGGCTAACCGTGACGGCACTTCTGGCTGGACACGGGTGGCAAACAGTTTATTTTCCATAATGAAACCTCAACTTTCGATTTGAATTGACTTCGTTTACTGAATTAACTTTATGGTATACTCATTTATAGTGGCCGTATAGTTCAAGCTACTCACATTTAGGTGAAAATAGTTCACCTAAATAGTTCATGAATGAGCAATCTTTATCCCGTTAATTGGAGGCTGTGTTGCATGATACCCTTTGCTTACCAAGTATTCAGTACCGTCATTCAAGAAGGTACCTTTCAAAAAGCCGCGCTGAAGCTCAACGTCACCCCCAGCGCGGTCAGTCACTCGATTACCCAACTGGAAACGGAACTGGGCTTTCCCGTCTTCATCCGTTCCCGTTCCGGCGCTGAACTGACTGCCAATGGCCGCACCATTTTACCGATTATCCAAGAAATTCTGAATTCGCAGGCCCGATTGGAACAGGAAGCTGCTGATATCAACGGGTTAAACGCTGGTTCCATTCGCATCGGCGCGTTCTCATCCGTTTGTATCAACTGGCTGCCGCCAATCATTCAGTCATTTAAAAAACAGTACCCCCATATCGATATCTCGGTGAGTCAAAACGGCTTCAACGAGATCGTGCAGGACGTCAAAAACGGCACGCTGGACGTGGGCTTCGTGGTGATGCCCGTCAGCGAGAACCTGCTGGTGGACTCGTTGATCAAAGATGAGATCTACTGTGTGGCACCGAAAGGCTTCGTGCCCAAGAACAAGAAGTCCGTCACCCACGAGGATTTGGAAGACCGCGACTTTATCCTGCAGTCCGGTGACTACGACCGCGATACCAAAGCGGCGCTGGATTACTACGGCATTCAGCCTAATTTGATTCACTTCTCCATTGATGACCAGTCGATCGTCGCCATGGTGGAAGCGGGGCTCGGTTTAGGCATTTTACCGGAACTGGCGCTGCAGAAGATTCCCGGTAATGTCGCCGTTTATCCATTTGAGCATTCATTTTATCGGTCAATTGGGCTGGCAACGTCTGCGGTGCAGGCGAAGGCACCGTCGACACAGCGGATGATCGGACAGATCAAGGCGTACGTGGCGAAGAAGTATCCGGAAGCGGTGCTGGTGAGAGCATAAACAGATAAGAACTAAATTTTAGACATTAAATAGCACCAGTAATGAGACAAGTCATCTCGTTGCTGGTGTTTTATTTGTGACCAAAGTTTGTGCAAACCCGCAAGCTTCTGTGAAGTCTTGAAATTTTGCTAGCTTATTGTTGCTATTAATTGTTATATTCGATTTATAGAGAAATTGTTGTTACTCACCACAGATTCCACAGGAGGCTTCATAATGAAAAGATCTAAATCATTTGGCAGCGCGTTAGCAATCGGTATGTTATTTAGTACAGGTGTTGGCTCCTTATCATTAGTGGTACAACATATCCCGGGCATAACGGTGACCGCGAAAGCAGAGACGGGAACAGAAACGCCTGAGCCAGAAAAACAAACTGGTCAGACGGTTATTCTAAAATCTGAGCAGATTACGCTTGATGAATTTGGCCGCATTCAGAGCGTTGAGTGGGGTAACCAAGAAAAAAAAGAATTGTTAGCCGGTGGTATTTTAAAAATTCCTGAAACAGGAAGTGATGGAACACCCATCATGGGAATTAACAATAGCGGCGTATTTTCGACTACTAGATTAGGCGATTACTCGAATGACAATAAAGGAATTACAAATGTCATTTTTGAAAAACCAGAAAATATTGAATATATTGGAAAATCTGCCTTTAAAGGTAATCAGTTGACTAGTATTACTCTGCCTAACGTTAAAACAATCAGAAATAGCGCCTTTAAAGATAATCAATTAACCAGCGTTACTCTGCCTAACGTTGAAACAATCGAAGATTCTGCCTTTTATGGTAATCAATTAAACAATGTTACGCTACCCAATGTTAAAACAATCGGATATTCTGCCTTTTATGGCAATCAATTAACTAGCATTACTCTACCTAATGTTAAAAGAATTGAAAATTATGCCTTTAAACTCAACAAAATTAAAACAGTTACAGTTAATAACGGAACCCCTTATAATAGCAATGAACCCGAAGGAAGCCTTCAAAATCCTCACATTGGGAATGAGACATTCTCTCGGCAAAATTGGAAGACTTTAATACTCCCTTATCGATCATCAATTACGTATCAACAACTTGCTAGAGAACTTGGATTAGCCTTTCAGGTAAATAATCGTAATTATTTGGATGAAGCTTATTTTAAAGGAACGGCAGCTAGTTCCGTTGATTTTGATGATAATATCAGTTACTTTAACGATAAAGAAATGTTAACCGTAGATTCAAAAGAAGGTGGAAGTACAGTTCCCTCTTTCACCCTCTCAGATAAGAATTTGAAAAAAGACTCAGCTCCTCTCTTAAATGGGTATTTCAGTTTAGCTGTTAACTCAGAAGATGGTTCGAACGTTATTCCTCCTGTAGTTCCACCGGTAAAACCAGATAATGGTAATGGTAATGGCAACGGCAGCGGAAACAATAACAATGGCAATAGCAATGAAACTAAACCAGAACCACAGCCAACACCCCAACCACAACCTCAGCCAGATAAACAGGCTACCTACCCTCACTCCGTTTACGCTAAACGTAGCATGAGATTACACAAAAACGTTAGCCTGACGAACCCGATAAAATCATACAAGAAACAAGCACGGGCTAAAGCCGCTAGCTTTAAGATTCAAGGTGTGGCTTATGACAAGAATGGCAATAAACGTTACAAGGTTAAGGGTGGCTATATCACTGCTAACTCTAAATATGTAGCTGACAGTCATTTCCGTAGCAACAAGGTAAAACGCGTCCGGGTTATCGGTAATAAGGTGAACAGCTATAAAGACGTTAATCTTTCCTCGAATAAGAAAGTCCGCTCTTACAAGAAGGGAACTAAGCTGAACGTTAAACGGATTGTAAAGCAAGGTCGTATGACACGTTTTGAATTGAACAATGGGCGTTATATTACCGGGAACAAGCAACTGTTGATTATGGATCAAAAATGATCCAAAAACACCACGTCTCATGATATAATCAAACCGTGGTAGAAGCCGAACGGCGACTGTCATACAAGTAACTTACAACTTAAAGATCACTAAAAGCCGTTATTACTTTCGACAGTGTGGGCGGCTTTTTAGTGTTTTCAGAAACGTTTTGCTGGCCTTCACCACCTATATTCCACTAAACAACTCGTTAAAATACAAAAATACCACGCCTCATGTTATAATCAAGACGTGGTAGAGGTAGAACAATGACTATCCTACAAGTAACTTACAACCTAAAAAACACTAAAGGCCGCCATCACTTTGGAGAGTTCGGGCGGTTTTTTAGTGCTCTCAGAAATGTCTTGCTGGCTTTTACCAACTTGGTTGCCTGTTTCACCAATAACGTTGCACAGGCACATACCCATGCAGCGCGTGCAGGAAAAACAGGCCCATCTCTATCAAACACCGAACCTCGTTTCCGGTCAGTCATCGTCATGATTACCATGGCATCACCTCGCTTCTACTTGTTCGTCACCGTCCTATATTCTACAAAACTCATTATATCATAGTGATTTTGTTACTTCTATTTCGCCAAACCAGTGTTTTAGCGAAATAGAAATTGAATCTTGAACTCATATTTTACAAAAAAGGCCATATCAGAAAATAGGCCGATGTACATTAATTCCAATAATGACAATAGGCGGATTCCCAATTTTAGGAAACCCGCCCTTTTTCTATTATTATCTATGTTCGAGTCTTTCTTCATACCCCACTACTTTTACATTGCCGAAACGTGTTCGGACAAGCAGAGAGTTATGTGTAAGCCGACTCCGGCATAAATCCAAGTTCGGGATTTTTGCCTGAGTGCCCTTACGCGTCGCTCTCTAACCGCTTGTCCTCACACTCTATTCTTCTTCCAGCGCATCCTCAATATCCTGCTTATCCAGCATCATGCCAATGGCGTTCTGAAACATATCATAATCGCGCACCGTGACCACCACGTAGCGACCAATGCCATCTTCCGTGATGAAGACCGGCTGGAAGTCATACACCTGCGATAAGATCCGCTTGGGCTGTTTTAACGCATTGATGGGCCGGATCACGCTTTCTTTGGGCGCAATCAAGTGCTTAAAGCGGTCCAGTTCCACGTTGATGAAGGTCGGCATCTCATCCGCATCACCCTGTGGCAAAGTTGCCTCGGATTCTGGGATGTCCTCCCCGTCCATGACCTTCTCCATCAATAAGGCACCGATCATCTCACGCCCCCGCGTCACAACATCATAGACTGACTGACCAGCCACGGTGTGATCAATTACTGGGATATACATCTGGTAAGGCAGCTCTTCGCGTTCATCGTGGCGGATCAGGCCGGAATAAGTTAAGTACATAGGTGCTAGTGAATTTGCGGTATCAAAAAAGTCCATCGTGGTTACCTCGTTTTCATTTTGTCGTTACAAGGTTAACTATGCGATGGACTTATTTTTAGTTTTATTTAAATTTAAACCAGCTGGCATTATTCCAGCCACGACGAACAATATACGTATAATGCGAGTTGGAATTGAAGCGGCCAGAATTTAACACCCAAGAATAATTGGTATCGTAATGGCCTAACTTGTAGTGAGCACCACGATGCAGCTTATAAGATCTAACCGCCCGACTGCTAGCGATTGGGTCCGCAATCTTGATTTTTTGAACAGTCACCGTTTTCTTGGTGGTGACCCAGTGATTATGATGCCAGTAGCTTGCCAGCGCATGAGCAGTTGTTTGGTGAAATGCCATTCCCGTTCCCAATGAAACGACCGCAACTAACAGCGTCGCAATTTTCTTTTGATTCATATATGTAATCCCCTATCTGAAGTAATTTTCAACCAGATTCAGTGTAGCACTTCACCGCACAAAAAAAGGCCTTCCCCTAGAAATAAGAGAAAAGGTCTCTTAGGTGGGTACAACCCCACGCTACCGCGGTAGCCTGAGACTCACCAGATTAAAAAGTGTGTCATCGTTTTGATGTCCACGCGATCTGTTCTATACAGCCTGTTTGGTAGTTTACCAGTGGCAAGACCCATTGTCTATATTTCCCGGCTTGGAAACACCCATAAGTCGGCACGGTCTATCGCCAGCTGCATAGGCGTCTGCTTTTTAATCTCGCGCCCAGTGCTTGATGTATATATTGTTGGGGATTTTAGCTAAGTCCGAAACGCCCTTTATGGGTAGAACATCCCAGAGCAGATTAATGATGGTCTAACGACGCATCGTTAAAACCTATTCCATTGTAGCGTGAAAATTCAATTAAAGCTATTAATGTCCACTAATTTTGTGAAACTTTCTCGAATTCACCAAAAAAAGCTGCCTGAGTCACCATTAAATAACAACGGTGGCTCAGGCAGCTTTACTTAGCGAATCGACCAGATGCTTAAGGCAATCATGATCAGGTCGGTATTTTGCAGGTGCAGCGCCGCGTAGAAGACCAGCGCTGCGAGAATTACGTGTTGCTTCATCAATATCGCCCCCTGACCGTTCATTTATTTAGAGAATAAATTGGGGGCGGTACTGGTTAGACCGTGTAGAGTTCTTGCGTCGTTGTCTTCACGTAGGCACCGCTGACAGCTGAGACGTAAAGGGTCACGCCCTTACGATCAAAGAGGCCCAGGGTGGCAATCGCGTTCATCGCGTCGGCAATGATTTCAGTGGTTAAGCCAGCAGCCGCCTTTGGAAAGCTGAAGGTGTGGACCTTGTCGTCCGTTCCTTTAAAACGTAACTGCAAAACTGTCTTTTCTTCGTTTTTCATGTTCGATCTCCTTTGAGTAAATGGCTGAGTTGGGTTAGCTTAGGCAACTTGAGTCTTGTTGTCAGTAGTGGCGATGGCAGCAGAGAGGAAAGTTAAGTTGGTCAACTTTTCCAAGACGGCGGCGAACTTCGTAATTTGGTCGTCAGAGGGCTTTTCGACGATGTTGCTGTAGGAGAAGCGCACCTTTTGGTCGTTCGCGTCCATCATGATCAAAGTCAGGTTAGTTTTGTTCCAAGTGGTATTCATATTAGTCACTCCGTTTAAGTTAGTTTAGTAAGTGTTGGCCAACGCCTTACACTTATACAAACAAAATTGCGGGGCAAAGTGTCAACCCGAATCGGAAAAATTTTGAAATTAGGCGCAATCTTAGGTAGAATAGAGGAGTTGATTTAAAATGAGATTTAAATTCAGGAGGCTACAAAATGGCTCAACGGCTTGTATATCCAGCAATCTTCGACCCGACAGTGATGATTAACCGCATCCAGGTCACGGTCCCAGACGTCCCTGGCGTAAAGGTAATGGGCACAACAAACGACGACGCGGCGCAAAAAGCGGCGGTGGCAGTGGGAACCAAACTGGCAAAGGTAAAGGATGAATTACCAGTTCCAAGTACCCCGGGCGAACTAAAAGCAAAGCCGGGACAGACTGTTAGTTTTATTGTGTTGGATTTGGATGAATATAAGTAGAGTGCGAAAGCAGGCGGTTAGAGAGCGGAGTGTAAGCTAAGGTTGGCAAAAATCCCGGGTTTGGATTTATGCCGACATTGGCTTACATGCAGCTCTCTGCCTGCTTGAACACGTTTCGGCTAGAGAACAGTAAAAAGCTTTAAATACAAATACACCTCATAACAGTTAGCCTAAACTAACTACTATGAGGTGTTTTTTATATAATTAACTATTATTTAACCCGTTCTCCCCGCACATAAACCTGTTCAATCTCAGCCTGACTAGTCTGATACATCAGTTTCTCAAAGATATTATCAGCATCATCCGCTTGAAACGCATTTTTCAGTGAAACCACCTGTAGATCCGCCAAATACCCCGCTGCAATTTTCCCGGTCTGCAGATGCAGGCTCTTTGCCCCACCAAGCGTAGCCAGGTAGAAGGCCGTCTTAACGCTGATGGCACTGTCACTGACACCACGCTGATTGGTCGGTAGCTGATTATCCACGCCGTCTTGGAGCAGCCGTGATGACATGACCGCTTGGCGAATATTTTGGTACAGGCTGGGTGAATACCCGCCGGAAATGTCGGTGCCCAGTCCCGTCTTCACGTGATGCGCTAACACCCGTTTAACGGGCAATACAGCATTACCGAAGTACACGTTTGAAATCGGACAGTGCGCAATAGCGACGCCCTGCTTCGCAAACAGCTCATAATCGTGGTCATTGAGCTGGGTGCCGTGCGCCATGACCGCTTTGTTCGTCAGTAGGCCGTAGTGGTCTAAAACGTCAGCGTCGCGCATCTGGTAGTGCTCCAGCGCATAGCCATTTTCCCAGTCGCTTTCACTGCAATGTGACTGCACCGGCAGATCGTATTTGCGCGCCAGATCACCCAGCCCTTGCAGACTGGCCGGCGTACAGCTAGGCACGAACCGCGGTGTGATCACGGGGGTCTGTTTCAAATCAGTGGTCTGATTCAACTCCCCCACCTGCTGAATAAACTGTTCAGTCTGGTCTACGGCGACCTGGGCCGAGGCGTCCTGATAATAATCGGGGGTCTGTTCCGGATTATCCATGGCAACTTTGCCGATGAAACCGCGCTGGCCATGTTTGATGCAGGCCTTAGCCAGTTCTAGGTTCGCAGCGTTGTGGATGGTGCCAAAGTACAGCGCGGTAGTCGTGCCGTTAGCCAGCAGTTCTTGAACTAAATCATTGTAGACTAATTTGGCAAAATCCAAGTCTTGATACTTCGCTTCTAGTGGAAAGGTGTACGTATCCAGCCATTCATTTAACGGCCGGTCTAACGCCAGCCCGGCATTGGGCCACTGCGGCGCGTGGATATGCAGGTCAATGAAACCGGGCAGCACGTACTGATCTGGTCGCAACGTGGTTAAAGTCGCGTTAGCCTGCGCAGCCTGCCGAACCGCTGCGTAGTCCGCATCCGTCTGGTTGATCACCCGGGCGATGTAGCCGCTAGTGTCCAAGCAGATCAACTGCTGTGGCTGGTAAGTAATTGCCGTTTGCGTTCGGGGCGAAAAGCTGGCCCCTTCGATAACCTTTGAAAATGAACTCATTATGCACCTCGCTTAGAATAGGAACTGGTTAATAGCGAACAATGTTTTGAACTGGCTAATGAATTGTTCGCCTAATTGTCTTAATCGTTATTATAGGCATCGCTGACTATATTTTCAAACGAAAAACAACCGCCAGCAAACTGCTGACGGTTGTTTCTCTTAACTTGCCGCTCGATTTTGATCGACTATTTTCCAGCCATCAAGCAACTTGTCACTATTTACATACTGTTCCACGACCCATTTAGGACGCTTAGTAATTTGGGTAACCGTTTGTAGGCTATCCGTCCGGTGTACAATGTGCTCGTCTGGCTTGGTAATTACGTAGCGTTTAGCCACGACCATTGCCCCCTTCTTAACTCAAGGAAGTTCCACAACTCGATTTCGTACTCGATCACTTTCAGGATAGTCGTAGTGTAACACTTTAGAGAGTGTGAGGACAAGCGGTTAGAGAGCGACGCGTAAGAGCCTTAAGCGGAAATTCCCGAACTTGGAATTTTGGCTTAAGGCTCTTACGCACAGCTCTCTGCTTGTCCGAACACGTTTAGGCCATGTAAATAGAGTGTGGAGGTGGGCGGTTAGAGACTGACGCATAAGTTACTTTTGGTGGAAATCCCGATTTTGGATTTGTACCAAAAGTAACTTATGCACAAGTCTCTGCCCACCGGAGCACGTTTCAGCCATATAACCTCCCCACTCAAAACAATTTAAATCAACTAATACCCACCACCCCCATTTTGCCGTATAATGAATTTAAAATCTGTGATGAGAAAGGGGCTGGCATAATGGACGCGCAATCAAATCAGATTCAACGAAATGAAAATGGTGAGCTGTTTTTGAAACTACCGGATGAATTTGTGAAACAGCTGGAACTCAAAGAAGGCGATGAGGTCGATTGGGTCCCAACGGCAATGGGAGTTGAGCTACGCAAAGCCGGCACCGTCACCCCGCAATTCTGGGAACCATTTACCCAGTCGTTGAACGAATATCAGCGGGCACTGCGGATGATTCAAAACGGCGATGATGAAAAAACTGACGATGAATCTGCAAAATAATTAAATTTAGCTTTTCAACTCCACTCAATCTATGGTATGATGTTTATTGTTGTGATGGCGGTATTGGTGAAGCTTGGTTAACACACCGGATCGTGGTTCCGGCACGCGTGGGTTCGAACCCCACATACCGCCCTAATATGTAAGCCGTATGATCTTTATGATCATGCGGTTTTTTTGTGCACTCAAATATAGTTTCAAAATTAATTTGGCCGGCTAATCCCTTGCCGTCTCTAAATAATGGCACAGTTAATATCCAATATTCATGAATGCCATGTTGACAACGCAACGACTGACTGGTATCTTTATGCCATCAACACATATTAAAATTTAATTAGAAGAAGGCAATACATATGAGAAAATACGCAATTATCGGGGTTGGCCACGTTGGTGCTACTGTCGCTTATACACTGGTTTGTCAAGGAATCGCTGATGAATTAACCCTGATCGATAAAAATGAGAAAAAGGCCCGTGCTGAACAGTTGGACCTCCAAGATTCACAGGCTCGTTTGGATTCACATACTACGATCCGGATCAACGACTATTCACAGTTAGCAGATACGGACATCTTATTCGTGACCTCCGGCAACATCCACGCCTTAGACCATGCCAGTGGTAACCGCTGGGCAGAATTTGAATACACCAGAGAGATCGTGCAAGATATCGCGCCAAAAATCAAGGCGTCCGGCTTCAATGGTGTCTTAATCGACGTCATGAACCCTTGTGACTGCATCACTTACTACTTGCAGCAAGCCACTGGCCTACCCGAAAACCGCGTACTTGGTACTGGTACCTTCCTGGATACCGCCAGAATGCAAAAGGTGGTTGGCGAGAACTTCAATGTTGATGCCAAAAACGTCACCGGCTACACCTTAGGCGAACACGGTGAATCACAATTCGTTGCTTGGTCCACCGTTTCAGTTAACGGTCTCCCCATCGAACAGTTAGCCGAAGAGCAAAACCTCGACCTAGAAGACTTGGAATCTCAAGCCCGTGGTGGCGGCTGGGCCGTCCATTCCGGCAAAGGTTATACCAGCTATGCGATTGCTACCTGCGCGGTAAAATTAAGCCGCGCCGTCCTAGACGATGCCAACTTAGCTTGCCCATGCTCGTGCTACAGCGACAAGTACAACACCTACGTCGGCCACCCAGCCATCATCGGCAAGGACGGGGTCGTAGAAGCCCTCCGCCTGCCAATCACCGATGAAGAAGAACAAAAGTTAGCCCAATCAGCCGGCTTCATCCGAGAAAAGTTTGAAACGCTACCTGCTGTGAAACAAGAAGTTTAACCGCTCAATTTAATCGTAAAAGTCAAAATGGTCCTCGAGAAGCGCATCAACGCGCCACTCGAGGACCATTTTGCAATCTATTTTTGATGACGCATGACACAACAATGTAGCCGGAGGTCGCCGGCTGGTTGGGCAACTGTGAGGGTGCTGTTAGGGCTTTAGCCCTTACAGCACGGGGCGACAGGCAAGACGCGCGAATTTGGCGTGGCTTGGCTGCGAGGTGAAAGACCGCTTCTCAGGCTTTCACCGGCCCCCACAGTAGTCCAACCAGCGGGCGGCCGGAGGCGGCAAAAAATGAGTCTCAGGGAAAAATCACCCTGAGACTCATTTAAGATAGTTACTGCCCAATCCCAGTCCGACTAAAGTCTGACAGGATACGGCGAGTAAAGTTCTGTGCTTTAATTTTCAGGAAGAAGCCTAGCAGGAAGGCGCCGATAAACATCATAATCAGGACGATGGCGTCGATAAAGACCGACTGCATATTCGGCCCGCCGACTGCTTCACGGAAGCCGCCAACGCTATAGGCAAATGGCGCAATGTGGTAGGCCATGCGGTAGAACGCTGGATCGAGCTGAACGGGATACAGCGCCCCGGAACCCGCCAGTTGCAGTGCCACCAGGAAGATGACGACGGCTTTCCCAAGGTTGCCAAAGGTCGCGGCGAGGCCGTAGATGATAGCCGTGAAGAGCATCGAAGACAGCACCCCGAAAAGCAGCATGATAAAGACGCTTTCCACCTGGACGCGCAGGAATATGATTGAACTGAAAATGATGATCATCGTCTGGATCAACGAGAGCGTCCCAAAGGTCAGCATTTTACCGCAGAATTCTTCGTGAACGGTCATGTTGTGGAACCGGCGCTGCTCGCGCGGAATCGTGGTGTGCAAGATCATGACCAGCATGGTGCAGCCGATCCAGATCGACAGCGTGATGTAGGTTGGCAGGAAGGCTGCCCCAAAGGTGCCCACTTTGTAGATGCTTTCGTCCTTGACGTTAAAGAGTGACACTAACGTCTGCCCCATGGTCTTGGGATTGTTCTGCAGGACCGTGATGATGCTGACAATGTCACTATCGCTGGTCAGTTTCAGTTGATTGGAGATGTTTTTAACATCATCTTGATAGCTGGTCAACTTAGATTCCAGATTAGAACTGGATTGCGAGATCAGCTGGTTGCCCTTAATGGCGTTATCCAGATAATCTTCATTAATGCCCTTAGCCTGCTTCAGTTCACCGATGATCGACCGTGATTTCGACACCGCTGAAAGCAAGTTGCCGCTGATACCGTCCAAATGGGTCTTCACGGAGCGGTCATACTGGCTCAAAGCGGAGTTCATGTTCACGGTAATGCGGTGCGCGTTATTGGCCGCGCTGGCAATTTCACCCGACGTCAGCCGGCCGTTGGTGTTCAACGATGATTTAAGCGACCGGAGCTGCGCCTTTTCAGCGTTCAGCAGTGACACCGCGTTGCCCAAGGTATCGTTTAACCCGCTAATGGCTGATAAATGGGATTGCCCATTAACGCTCTTTAAGAAGGACTGCAGCGGTGTGATCTGCCCCTTCAACAAGTTCACCTGCGAAATGGCCTGGTTCAGCATGTCGTTAACGGCACTGCGGTTCGTGGAACTGGCCGAACTGTTGAGTCGTTTGACGATACTGTTCAGGCGGTTAGCGCTGGCGGTCGCGCTGTTCAAATTGGTTTCAAGGCTACTGAAGGCCTTATTGACCGAACCCTGAACGCTGTGCAAAGAATCCACCGTCGCGGCATTGCTCTGCTGCAGCACGTCCACGTTTTGCGACGCGGACATGACTGGTTTTAGCCCCGTCAAGATCGCCTGCATGTTCGTCGACGTGTGGTTGATTTCACCCAGCGCCCCGGTGGCAAGATCCATGGAGTCGCTGAGACCGATGATCCAGTCCTTGAGTTCTAGAATCTGCCCCTGCTGGCTCTTGGCCTTATTGCCCAACACGTTGAGCTGAGAAAACAGCGTCGTGTTGACGGTCTCCAAAAAGTTGGTCTGGACCTGATTGACCAGCGTTTTCGCCGCGGTTTCAGTGATCTTGCCGCCCATGGGACTGTCCCGGGAATTGGCCTTATAGATGATTCGCGCCTTATGCGGATTATCACCGGCAATACTGGACAGTGACTTGGAAAAGTTGCTGGGGATCACAATTTCCGCGTAGTAGCTGCCCTCTTTTAACTTGGTGTCCGCCTTATCCGCCGAGGCAAACTGCCAGTTGAGCTGGTGGTCCTTCTTTAACGTCTGCACCACGGTATCGCCCACGTTAAGCTGCTTGCCCGCCAGCTTAGCGCCAGTGTCGTGGTTCACGACCGCCACCGGAATATTTTTAATTTCAGACACGTCATACGGGTTCCAGAGCGCCCGGACGTTGATCAGCGTGTAAAGGCTGGGCACGATACACAGTGCCAGAATCGTGATCATCACGAATGGTGACGAGATCATCGCCTTTAGATCACGTTGATAGATTGCTTTGATGTTTTCCATTTCAACCATCCTTTTGTTAAATCCGTTTCGGTCAAATGGACCAAGTTTGCATACTGGTTAATATTTTAGGGGACACACTGCCGAAATTCAAGCATTAGTGAGACGATACTGAACACACCTGCAAATTTAAGAAACAATACATTCTCCGTTAAATTGTACTAAAATATAGAAGAATAAGCGACAAGTAAACCAGCAGGCTGAAAATCTTGTTGACTTTTCAAGTAGTTGTTACACTGAAGTTACAGGAATTATCTGCATTTGATGTTATACTATTTTCAAATTAAACAAAGGAGTTTATCTAATGAAGAAAAGTTTTTTGATCCTCACCCTATTCGCCGGTCTATTTACAGCGTTCGGTGTCAGCACACCGGCTGCTGCGAAATCCAAGGGCGCTAAAGTGGTCTCATCACGCCACATTTCCAAGAAACCGTACCATGCGGTGAGCGGCTACCTCTACTCCAGCACGAGTTTGAAAAAGAAGGCCCACAACGCGGATAATTATCCGTTTACGGTATTCTACACCTATAAGTCCGATACCGTCCGCAAAGCTAACGGTAATAAAGCCGTTTACTACTACGTCAAAAACGGTAACGGCAAGGTCAAAGGCTGGATCTGGCGCGGTCACCTCGTTCGGCTCATCAACACGCAAAAGCAGCTCAGTCAGTTAAACGAGCTGGTGAACCTGATCGATTCCACCTCCACTAAGACCCATAACCAAATCGTTTCCCTGCTGAAGACGGTCAACAGCAATACCACGCTGCCAACGTTGATCAACGGATTAACAACCTTACGAGACGGTTTGAATCGAGGCAGCGCAGATTTCGCTAAGATCGGCCAGATCATTTCACTGGTTCAAAGCAGCGTTTCTAACAGTATCAATAATTTATATAACACTGCAAAACTTATCAATGATGCGACTGCTAAGCAAACGAACCTACTGCCATTGGTTACCGACGTGCTACGCGCGCTCACGAATACTAAGTAACACCAAACGAGACTCTGATGTGTTATTTTACAGCATCAGAGTCTTCTTATGTGCCTTGCCGAAATAGGGTTAAGGGATATAATATAAGCACATTAGCTTGTTGATAAATTGTACTGATTACCGGAGGGCGACATATGCACAACGTTTTCAAACTCATTAAAAAAGATTTTTATAACATCTTTCATACCCGCTCAATTTGGGTGACCCTGCTGGCATTTGCCCTCATTCCGATGCTCTACGCCGTTTTGAACATTCAGGTGTCCTGGAACCCCTATTCGCCGTCACATACCAGCCGGCTCAAGATTGCGGTGGTCAACAGCGATGAGGGGGGCTCGCTGAATAGCAAGCCGTTTAACGTGGGTGACCAAGTTGTTAAACAGCTGCATAAAAATCACGCGATCCACTGGGTCTTCACCAATGACTGGTCCGCCAATAACGGTCTGGATAATGGTAAATACTACGCCATGATCGAGATTCCTGACGATTTCTCGACCAAGCTCGCCACGTTTACCACCGCCGACCCGCAAAAGCCCACCATCATATATAAATCAAACGAAAAGCTGAACCCGGCGGCCACTAAAATTATTGGTCAGGCGCGGGACAGCCTAACCGACAACATCCGCCAGAGCTTCATCAAAACCGCCAGTAAGGAAGCCCTCCAAGCGGCCAATAAGGCTGGCGCGACTATCGCGACCAAGAAGCCGGAGATTCTGCAGGTGCGCTCGTCTCTGACCGACGCCATCGGGACGATCAATAAAACCGAAAACACCTTGAATGACGTGAACCAGACGAACCAGCAGACGCGGGCAGCTTTACAGACCATGAAGTCTGACCTGCCCAAGATCTCCGCGCAAATCGATGACCTGCAGGCGGTGGTCAACAATACGAAATCGTTAAATAACGCGACCCAGCAGCTGAACCAATCGCTGCAGTCTAATTTAGGCCGCGGTATCAATTCGCTGCAGACCCAGGGCACGCGCCTGCAAAATAACTTCAACGGTCTGCCGTCGGGCCACGTTTCCGACACCACGCTGAAGAGTACCGCTAGTTCCGCGACTTCGCTGTTAAACGGGATCAACGATTCATTGAGCGATACCCTGCGGATGCTGGATATCATTAACAACTTCGTACCCAATAACCGCACCAGCGCCCTGATCAGCTCGGTGGCCAAGGCTAAGCAAAGTGTTAACCGGCAGAAGTCGCTGGTGACGCAGCTCCGTGGCGCCCATTCGACCAGTAAGCAGCAGTCGCTGATCAAAGAACTGCAGGCAGCTTCCAATACGTTGAACACCGCGCTGGATACCGCCTACACCAATTTCAATTCAACGACCAGTCCGGCGTTGAATAGTCTGAACAACACACTGAACGCTAACCTGAACGGCAACAGTTCCGTGGTCCAGTCGATGCGCTCAGTGATCCCAGAGCTGCGGGCAATGGCGGATGCCGGTTCGATCACGGCTTCGCAGACCAGCGACATCAACTCCCGGCTGGGGAAGATCAAGGGCACGCTGCAGACGCTAAATAAGCAGGTCAGCTTCTTAAACAGCAAGAATCTGGATAGTCTGATCAAGCTGTTAGGCACTGATCCCAGCCTGTCGTCGATCCTGTCAGCGCCCATCAAGCTGCAGACCAAAGAAATTTATCCGATGAAGACCTTTGGCTGGCAAGTCACGCCGTTCTACACGGTACTGGCGCTGTGGGTCGGGATGCTGCTGATGTCGACCATCCTGGCGTGGGAGTACATCTTGCCGGACGAGAAGAACGGGCTGCACCGTCCGAACCATATGCAGTCCTACTTCGGTAAATTACCGCTGTATCTGGCAATGGGCTTCTCCCAGGCAACGATTGCCTTTCTAGGTGAAATCGTGCTGGGGATCAGGCCGGTGCACTGGATACTGTTTTTGCTGGCGTTTTACGCGGCGAGCTTCACGTTTGCCATCATCATGTTCAACCTGGTCTTCATGCTGGGGAATGCCGGCAAGGTGGTCATCGTGCTGATGATGCTGGTCCAATTGTTCGGAACAGGTGGGGTCTATCCCCTGGAGGTTGTGCCAAAAGATTTGGCCGCGTTGGCACCGTTCATGCCGTTCACGTACGCGATGCAACTCTTCAGGGAGGTCATGACCACGCCAAATTGGTCGGTAATCGGCCACGATGTCTTGATTCTCTTCGTCTTCGTTCTGGTATTCACGATCATCATGCCACTGCGGCGGGTGTTTGAGAAACTCGTTTATCGGATGGAGAGTGATATGGATAAGTCAAGATTATAGAGTGTGGAGGTGGGCGGTTAGAGACTGAAGCGTAAGTTACTTTTGGTGGAAATCCCGATCTTGGATTTGTACCAAAAGTGGCTTACGCACAAGTCTCTGCCCACCGGAACACGTTTCGGCTATGTAAAAAGCAAAGAGTGTGGAAGCAGGCGGTTAAGGACTGGAGCCTAAGTCGCTTTTGGTGAAAATCCCGAACTTGGATTTTAACCGAAAGTGACTTAGGTGCAAGTCCTTGCCTGCTGGAACACGTTTCGGCTATGTAAAAGCAAAGAGTGTGGAGACAGGCGGTTAGAGAGTGGAGTCTAAGGCACCCGTAACGGAAATCCCGGTCTTGGATTTCTGTTGCGGGTGCCTTAGATGCAACTCTCTGCCTGTCGCAACACGTTTCAGCAATATAAAATTAAAAAGCCAAAACAAACCCGACAATCCCAGCCCCTTAGGCTAACAATTGTCGGGGTTTACTTAGACTAAATCCGCCTAACATGATTTTTAAACATGTCTTTATTGACACCTTATACTTCATCTGGTAATATGACCAAATGAAATTAGAAGATATTCAAGGAGGCACAACAATGAGAATTTTAGTATTAGGCAGTTCAGGTGTATTAGGTCAGGCAGTAGTTAACCGATTGGCACCATTGCCAGACGTGACTGTCCGGGCATTTAACCGCGGTAAAAAAGACGTTAAGTATCCCGCTTTTGTGGAACACACAGTTGGTGACGCCACTAGTGTTGCTGATTTAAAGGGCGCGTTAAAAGACGTTGACGTGGTCTTTTCAACCTTAGGACCATTTAACGTTGAAAGTTTCGCGACACCACTGGTCCAAGCGATGCAGGAATCCGACGTTAAGCGGCTCTTCTGGTCAACTCAGTTCCAAATCGTCAACAAGGAAATTACGCCGGCTGATTTAAAATTAGCCGCTAGTTTCGGTTTTGATGAAGCGGATGATCGTGGCTACGTGGAAACCCAACGTAACGGCGCTAACATTATTTCCGCTGGTCACCTGGACAGCACATTGTTGCTGATCCACTACTTCAAGTACGACCAAACCATTCAGCATGCTGTGTTAGATGCTGTCGATCAACCAATGGCAGGCGGCCCAATCAGCGTGCCAACGCTGGCTGCGGTGATTGCTGAAATGCTGTCTCACGAAGCCGACTACCGCGATGCTGCTTATAAGGTATCCGCAAAAGATTAATGATTATTAGATAGTAAACGAGCTAAGTGTGATCAACTGTCACACTTAGCTTTTTGTATCCTTTAAAGGCTAAAAACAGCCCACCAATTATCATGGTGAGCTGCCTTTATTTTTAGTTGCTGCAGCAAAGGCTTAAATTGATCCATAAACGTATGAATATCTTCAATTTCGTCGGTCGTTAGTTGCTGATTTCCCTTTTTAATTGTCATTTTAAAAACCTCCGTCTACAATGCGTACCCACACTGTAAACGGAGGTTAATTTAAAAGCAAGCTTATACATTTCGTCGATTAAACACGTAATACCCAATCCCTAGGAAAATTGCAATATAGATCAGGTTTCCCAGCAGCATTTGCCAGGCCTGCATGCTCAGCAGCGACTGGTAATACCCCGGCCGTGACATCATGCTGGGATACAACGTCATGGTAACTGGATTCCATTTGGCCCAGTCCCATTTTTGAATCAAAATCGTTAACAGCTGGGTCACAATATAGGAAGCGAAATAACCAATAATTCCCACTGAAACCGCAGCCGCGGAATTCCGAAATAAATTAGCTAATAAAAATACCACGCTCAATAATAGCCATAAACTCACAAAGCTGGCCGCGGAAATCGAAAGCCCGCGGGTAAAGACCGACATGCCATCACCAGCACTTTGATGAATGCTGAGTGAATGATGAAACAGCATCGCTTTTAACAACAAAGCGATTCCCGTACTCATCACGTACCAATACAGGGTGTACAGCAGAATCGCCAGCCACTTGCTGACCAGGATCTGACCGCGAGAATAGCGCCGATAGAGCACCTGTTTCATCGTGCCATACTGAAATTCCATGGTAATAATGGTCGCCGTAGCCGCAATCATGTAAAAGTTAATGATTGGCCGCGCAAAGTACAGCGACTCAAACATACTAGCCGGCACGAAGGTTTGCGGATAAACCCGGGATAAAAAGGCAAATAAGATCTCGACGCCAACCAAACAGCCCGTACTGATCCAAGTACTGAGTTTTCTCGTTAATTTAAAACTTTCTTGTCTCACTAAAGTCCACACTGCGCGCGCCTCCTATTCTGCCTGTTCTTCGGCTAACTTTTTCTTGATACGGGATTGTTTCAATACTTCCAGCAACGAGCTCTCCAGGTTGCCTTCAAGCCGGGTCACGTCCAAAATATCGATCCCGTTTTCAACCAGTAACCGCAAAACCTGCGGCATGGTGTCGTCACTCTTCGCCACCACTTCCACCCGCGGATCGGGCGTCGTTGTAAACTTGGCTTTTTTCAAGAGTTGGCGCGTCTTATTATCATCGCTAGTCATCAGCATGATCGTCTGCTTACCCTGCGAAGCCAGCAGCTCATGCATGGTCGTCTGCTGCACGATACTGCCTTCATCAATGATCAACAGGTCCTGTGCCAGCCGTTGCAGTTCACTTAAAATATGCGATGAAATTAGGAAGGTCGTTCCCCGCTGCGATTCGGTAATGATCAGATCACGCAGGTCTTTAGTGGCCTGCGGATCCAGCCCATTCATCGGTTCATCTAAAATAACCAGTTCAGGGAAGTTGACCAAGGCCAGCGCAATTCCTAATTTCTGCTTCATGCCCAGCGAATAACCCTTGGCTTTGCGTTTGATATAACTATCCATATTTAGCTGCTGAATAATTTTTTGAATATGAATCAGCTGATGGTCACCATCCGCGAATAGCTGCAGGTGATCCCAACCGGTCAAGAAGGGGTAAATCCCAGGATATTCGATCAGCGCCCCCACTTTTGACAGTGCATCATGCTTCTGCGGCGTGACCGTTTCGCCCGCGATCTGGATGCTGCCTGAATCATAATTAAACAGACCGAGCATGGTCTTCATCAAGGTCGATTTCCCCGCACCATTAGGCCCAACAAGCCCCACGATATGTCCCTTTTTTAAATCAAACGAGACGTCGTGCAGCACGTGCTTGTTGCCAAAACTTTTATTTAAATTTTGCACGGATAAAATGCTGCTCATTGTTTCCTCCATACTATAAAATAGTGATTTACTAGTATTATTTAATCATAATTTAGTGGGTTGGGGCAAGTCCGTGACCTGCTTCAATCGTCAAATAACATCACTTAAAGTTTACCGAATTGTTAGTGTTAATGGTACATATTTTAGTAATCGTAATGAATTTCTAATACTGCAGACGTAATTCTGGGATGTCACATTTCGCTACGCCGGGCAGGCAGCTTGTAGTGGGTCGTGGCGAAGCTAGCACCTGCGCTTCGCTTGGGGCGGATCTCCGCCAGCTCCCATGTCACTAAACTACCACAAAACGGTAGTCAAGTGACATCGACACCACAAACTGCCCGCCCGGCTCCGCTACATTTTACATCACCGTTTTCAGACTACTAAACTGACTGGTTGCTGCCGCAAATGATGCTAAATCATGAATGACACGCCAGTTCGATGGCCTCATTTGCGCCAGCAACATCCCCAGCAACGTGGCCAACAAACCGCTCATTTAAATGCAGTGTAGCAAAACTGGCAAATCGTGGTGCGAGTAGTCGTTAGTGAGTGTTTTTTACTCGCTTACGACTACGGGAGACGGCGGAAATCCTTTTTCGGTGGGGTTCCGAAAAAGAGTTCCGGAGCGACCCCACGACGAGTTGCCGGTTTTGCGAAACGAAATGACGCTTAACTAGAATCATTCCTTATACAGTGCAAAACGTGTTGTTACATCCCAAATGATTACTTCAGTTTAATAACCTCATTTGCGTCAGCAACATCCTCAGCAACGTAGCCAAAAAACCACCAAGTTAAATGCAGTGCAGCAAAACTGGCAAATCGTGGTGCGAGTAGTCGTTAGTGAGTGTCTTTTACTCGCTTACGACTACGGGAGACGGCGGAAATCCTTTTTCGGTGGGGTTCCGAAAAAGAGTTCCGGAGCGACCCCACGACGAGTTGCCGGTTTTGCGAAACGAAATGACGCTTAACAAGCATTTGTCATCACATAAAACAAAACGAAATAGAGCTTAACTGTTATTAGTCCACTTCCAGCAAAATTAAGGGTATACTAAAGCCAAAATTTAAACCTGTAAGGAGCCATGAATATGAAAATTCATACTGGATCAGAACCCTGGAACCACGCAGCTGCACTGTACGTCAGAATGAACGTGTTCGTATTGGAGCGCACTATCGCCATCGAAGATGAATTCGATGATCACGATGAAGCAGACCGCGTTTACGTCGTTATCTATAGTGATAAGGGCCAGCCAATCGCGACTGGTCGGTTCCAGACGATCGACGACACCACCATGCGGCCAGGCCGAATTGCCACGCTAAAAGCATTTCGTGGTCAGCACCTTGGCGCTAAGTTGATCGAAGCACTGGAAAAATACGGAAAAGCGCATGGGTACACCCACTCACTGGTTCACAGTGAAATGACCGCCAAGGGGTTCTATGAACATCAGGGTTACCACATTTCATCTAACGCCTATGAAGAGGATGGCGTGCCGGCAATTACACTGACAAAAACACTACTGTAAACTGTCCCGCATCACATTTAACATCCGTTGCTGCAATGGGTTAAACACGTGTGACCGGCGATAAACTAGGCTGGTGGTAAAGGCCGGCTGCGGATCATCCAATAACGGTACCCGCACCACCCCGTCGTTTACCGGAGTGGTCAGCGCCAAGAAACCGATACCGATATCGTCCGTAATGAGGTTCAGCAAGCTCTGAATGCCATTGGAACGAAAGGCCACTTTGGGCCGGAAATGATTTTGCCGGGCAAGCTGATTGAACGCTTGGTTATGGACGAACCCCTGCTTGAACAGCACGAAAGATTCCGGCTTTAACTCTGCAAAGGACACCCCTGACCGTTGTGCCAGCGGGTGTTTTTTGGACACGTAAATGGCAAAGGGCTGCTGGTCAAACGGCTCTACTACTAGCTTCTCATCGGTGATGGGCTGAATCGTTGCCAGCAAAGCCACGTCAATGTTGCCGGCTTGAAGTGCCTGCAAGGTCGTCATGGAGCCCTCTTCCAAGGTGTAAAGCTTGTTGAGCAGACCCACGCGCTTCAGCCGTTTAGCAATCTGCGGAAAATAAGTGTTCTCAATGATCGGTGGCAATCCCATGGCAAGTCGGCCCTGCTGTTTTTCGGTGAGTTCCCGCTGCGCAAGCTGATATTCATCAACGATGGTTTTCGCGTGCACCAGTAACTGCTGACCGCTGTCAGTCAGGCTCAGATCGCCGTGTGCCCGGTGGCGGATCATCAAACCGGCACCAAAACTCTTTTCCAGCCGCTGCAGCGCAAAGGTGATTGTGGGCTGGCTAACGTTAAAACTAGCGGCGACCTTGGAAAAGTTTTTAATGTCAGCTAACTTAATAAAATACTCTAAATCGCGAACGTTCATGATACCTCCCCTAAGACTATTAATATATTGCCTTATAAATATTATTTATATTATAGCATTAATTTGACTATAAAAATCACAAGTAAATATACTACGAGTATAAATCATTTAAGAGAGGTCATTCACTTGTCATTAAGTATTTTAAATAATCCGTTTAAAAATAAAGGAACTGCTTTTACCCAAGGCGAACGCCACGAATTGGGTCTGGAAGGTCTGCTGCCGCCCCACGTCCAATCTCTGGACGAACAGGTGGCCCAAACCTTCGCCCAGTACCAGACAAAGCCGACTAATCTGGCCAAGCGTCAATTTTTGATGGCGATCTTCGATGAAAACCGGGTACTGTTTTACAAGCTGTTCAGCGAACACGTCGCCGATTTCATGCCGGTGGTCTATGACCCAACGATTGCCGATACAATTGAAAATTACAGTAAATTGTTCGTGGATCCCCAGGACGCGACGTTTCTTTCCATTGACCGCCCAGAGGACATGACCACGGCCTTGAAGAACGCCGCGGACGGCCGCAATATTCGGCTGATTGTCGTGACCGATGCGGAAGGCATCTTAGGCATCGGCGACTGGGGCACGGACGGTGTGGATATCGCCGTGGGGAAACTGATGGTCTACACGGCCGCTGCCGGCATTGACCCTGCACAAGTCTTACCCGTTGTGCTCGATGTCGGTACCAACAACCAGCATTTGCTGGACAGTCCGCTCTACCTAGGCAACCGCCACAAACGGGTTACTGGTGAAAAATACGATCAATTCGTTGACCAGTTTGTCACCACTGCCGAGGAACTTTTCCCCGACCTTTACCTGCATTTTGAAGACTTTGGCCGTGACCATGCCGCAGCACTACTCAACCGCTACCAGGACCGCTACACCGTCTTCAACGATGACATTCAGGGGACTGGTATCATTACGTTAGCTGCTGTACTGGGTGCGTTGAAGATTTCAAAGCAGTCCCTAGCTGACCAACGCTACGTTTGCTTCGGTGCTGGAACTGCCGGTGCCGGGATCGCTAAACGTGTTTACGATAAATACGTGCAACAGGGAATGAGTGCCGCGGAAGCCAAGGCGCATTTTTACATGGTGGATAAACAGGGATTACTGTTTGATGATGACCCAACGCTGACACCGGAGCAAAAGCCCTTCGCCCGTTCCCGTGACGAATTTGATCAGCCGGAAACGTTAACTAACCTAGCTGCCGTTGTAGCCACTGTTCACCCCACGATTCTCGTGGGGACTTCCACCCAGCCCGGTACCTTCACTGAGGCTATCGTCAAAGACATGGCTGCCCACACTGACCGGCCCATTATTATGCCATTGTCTAACCCAACGAAGCTGGCGGAAGCCACCGCCGAAGACCTGCTGACCTGGACGAATGGCCAAGCACTGGTTGCGACCGGGATTCCGGCACAAGACGTGACGCTAAACGGCGTGACTTACCAGATCGGCCAAGCCAACAACGCGTTGGTCTATCCCGGCCTGGGCTTAGGAGTGATTGCCGCTAACGCCACCACTTTAAACGATGACATGATCTCAGCGGCCGCCCACTCCCTTGGCGGCCTGGTGGATACCAGCAAACCGGGCGCGGCCATTTTGCCACCGGTCACTCAACTCAGTCAGTTCTCAAACACCATCGCGGAAGCCGTGGTGCAGCGGGCTATTGATCAAGGCCTGACGAAGGCCCCGATTGCTGATGCGAAAAAGGCCGTGGCTGATACGAAATGGGTTCCGGAATATTAATTTGCTAACTAAAAATAGAAGCACCCTTGAAATTCAAGAGTGCTTCTATTTTTTTAAATCATCCGTTTAGCTTTCGCCTGTACCAAAATATCATCAATAATATCTTGCAGGGAAGCCGCAGCCATTTCTGCTTCCGCCGCGGTTTGGACGTTGTTGTAAAGTTTATTTAACGTGGTTTGAATATTGCCGCCCACAATGCACTGCGGATTAGTCTTGTCATCCACGTGCAGCAGCGGACTGTCGCCCTCCACCACGCGGTAAATGTCCAGCAGACTAATTGCCGTGGCCGGTCTGGAAAGCTTCGGCTGGACGGTTCCCGGATGAGTCGTCAGCAGACCGCCCTTCACTAACAGGGCCATGAGCCGCCGAACGACGCTTGGATTCGAGTCAATACTGACCGCGATCTTCTTGCTCGATAAATCCCGCCCCGCGCCGATTTGGACATAGGCCAGCACGTGAACCGCATCGCTTAATTTGTGTGAATAACGCATGTCAGCCCCCATTTCTGTCTTCGGTTAATGCAACTATTTTTTAAGCACTTCTGCGATAGCGTCAGGTAGTGGTGTCAGGCTATGTCCCAGCACGTCGATCAGGGCCGTTGTGCGTTCGCTGAGCACCCCGTCACGAATCATCTTCTGACCGCCAGCAATGATGCCTGCCAGCTTAGCTGAAAGTCCGTTAGCAACCAGTGCGGCCTGATAAGCAGCGTCGTCCACGTTCTTGATGGCAAAATCACCGCTGATGCCTGCTGCTAAATCGTGGTATGAGCGCGCCTTACCCGCAAATTCGTACACGTCTTTGGTAGAGGTTGACGCCAGCACATCCGCAGCGGCTTCCGCGTATTCCCGTTCCAGTGCCCAGCCAACCTGAGCATCACCGCCAGCGTAGAGGAAGTCGCCGCCGTTAGCAGCCGCCTGCAGACGTGGCAGTTCGTTTTCCAAATACCAGTTGTTACGTAGGAAACTGTGCTGGATGCCAGCTGAGGCAATGGCTTCTTCCGTGTACTTGTGGTCGATTGCTAAAGCCGCCTTCGAGGTGTCCGCGTGCGGGAAACTGGTGTAGGTGATGTAAGAAACGCCATCCACCTCAGCTGCAGCAATCACGTTAGCGTGTTGCTGCTGGCGAGAAACTGGGCCGCCGGGTTGCGAGGAAATAAAGAGTAAGCGATCCACACCCTTTAACGCTGCTGCCAGCTGTTCCGGATGATCGTAGTCGGCCTGACGAATTGTCACGCCAGCTGGCACTAATTTTTTGGCCTTTTCAACGTTGCGGGCCAGTGCCACGACGTCACTGCTCGCTACCTTGGTGACTAATTGCTTGAGTGCTTGTTGACCAAATCGGCCAGTTGATGCTGTAACTGCATAAGTTGTCATTTTTAATGTGCTCCCTTAATTTATCTGATTATTCCTGTTGCTTTTGATGTAACTTGTTGCAATAAGTATAACAGGTAAACGTATAAATACAAGTCTTTTTTGATTACTCTGATTTATAACTCAAATTTGGAAACAGTAAAAGCACCGCTAGATCCCCAAGTTCAGGAAATCTAGCGGTGCTTCGTTCATCAATCAGCCTAATTCTGTGTGAATTGAGAGGTATTAGCAACTTTATCTAACGACTGAATGTACTGGTCAAACAGTTGCTGTTCCTTGACCCAAGGCGCGTTTACTGACTGATCATTAAGTTTAATGTGGTTAACGAATAACTGAACGTTTGGCCAAGCGGATGCGTTTTGAACCACCAGCAGGTAGAAGGATTGATCAACTAACGCCCGATCCGAATTAGCGATCTCTTTTCGACGGGTATAGTAGCGTACACAAATTTTGGCAAATTCGTCGCTGTAGGCTTGCGGGTCGATCCGTTTAATGGTTTCAAGAAACTGTCTCAACATGGTAATGCGCTCAGTGGACGCAATCTGTGAAACGGGCGCTAAAACATCCGAGCGAATATCGCGGCTCATAAACCGCGCGTAACTGATCTCATTAACGTTGACGTCATTAGTGGCCACCGTATTTACTAACCGGCTGTACAGCTCATCCGAATATTTGCCCACTGCGCGCCAATGCAGCCCGTATTGATTGAGAAAAGTTCGGCTGAACCAACGGCCGCAAGCCGTCAAATAGTTATTGCCAACCTTGAACTGAGTCGTTCGATCCTTGGCGATATCCTGTTCCAGAATTAACCCCGTCAATACTTCGGCGTTCGGATTTTGATCAGCCGTCGAACTAAAGCTTTGAATAACACTGGTTTGGTTTAATAAGCCACTGGGTCCCATGAACATCACGTATTCCCCAGTTGCGCACTGGACGCCATGCTCAAAGGCTTCTTCCCACGACAAAACGGTATCCGGATTTTCGTAGCGAATATTGAGATTCTTGAATAGCTGAAATTGCTCGACATCTCTCAATCGATATTGACCGTTATCCACCAAAATCACTTCTACGTCACGGAAATCAATGCCAAGTTGATTGTTGATCGATGATAACGGAATCACCAGATCATCTTCCCGAGCACTATTAACCACAATAATAATACTAATTCGTTTTGTCATCGTGTTATCCCCCTTGTAATTTAGCTATGTATGAGAAGGCGACTTTTACATCGCCCTCCCTAATAAGAGCAAAGTTGCATAATTGCGAATACTGAAATATGTTGTGCAGCTTTTCTCATTTCAAACTGCCCTAGTCGTTTTGACTAGTAAAGTGACTCGTGATCGTCGTTGCTGTGACGCTTGCGACGAGTTGCACCGTAAGCTAACGTAGCAGCCATAATCGTCATGCCAGCGCCTACCATAACCATTGCTGAAGTTGAGGCTGCGCTTTCATTAGTCTGTGGCAGCGTGTCGTTGGCAACTCCTTGACCGTTGCTAGTACTCAAGTCCTTGGTCAAATCAACTTTTGGTGAACTTGCTGCAGTTCTTTGCATCGTTGCAGTGCCGCCATTAGTTGATTCACTCATTGGTGCCATACCAGCACTCACTTGACTGGAGATACCACCATTGGCATTATCGCCATTTGGAGTAGCAGTACCTTCGCCAGTTTCAGAAGTTACACCGCCATTACCATTGGAAGCAGCCGTACCTTCACCAGCTTCGGTAGTTACACCGCCATTACCGTTTGGAGTAGCGGTACCTGGTGTCGGTGTAGCAGTAGTGGTGGTTGGGGTACCACCATTATTACCAGGAACTGCGGTGCCAGGCTGACCAGGATTGGTAGTCGTGGTTGGGGTACCACCATTGTTGCCTGGTGTGCCAGTACCACCGTTGTTGCCCGGTGTGTCAGTACCACCATTGTTGTCCGGTGTATTATCGCCTGGTTTGCCACTTAGTGATGTCACGCCACCAGGAATTCTTTCAAGCTTTTTGGTGGTAGTAGTTGATTTTTTACCATCTGGGTTGGTTACCGTCGTAACGATATCGGTCTCAGTCGTTGTCAAACCACCTTTACCATTTTTGGTGATCGTGACAGTCTTATTCGTAGTGGTGCTAGTGTTCTTGTCACTAGGTTTACCTGGAGTCGTCTCAGTGTCAGTCGTGGTCGTCGTAGTCTTCTTACCGCTAGGATCCGTAACAGTCGTTTCAGTAACTGTCTTGGTGGTGGTTGAACCATCATTGTTATGAGTGATCGTCACCGTCTTATTAGTGTCAGTAGAGGTCCCGTTAGTACCATTCTTGCCGTCATTGCCATCAGTACCCTTGCCACCATTGCCTGAAGCAGGAGTCGTCGTAATGTTGATAGTGGTCGTAGAATCGGCACCATTTTCACCCGGAGTCGTCGTGGTCGTAGTCTTAGTGGTCTTTGAACCATCTGGATTAATAGTAATCTCAGTGGTCTTAACGGTCTTTGAGCCATTAGGATTAGTCGTCGTATCAGTCGTGGTTGAGGTATCCTTGGTCGTTGAACCGTTCGACTCTTGATTCTTATCACCATTACCATTCAGAGTGTTGTTATTGTTGATCGTTACACCCGAACCATCTTTGCCGTCATTAGGAAGCGTGATTTGACCAGCGCTACTGCCATCAGGGTTAACGAAGTAGTAGGTCTTTGAACCATCCTTGTTAGTGACCGTCTTTGAAGGATCAAGTTCTGGTGTTTGACCGTCTTTACCATCCTTTCCATTAGTACCGTTAGTACCGTCAGCGCCACTCTTAATGACGTAATCAGTACCGTCCAAGGTAAGGGTCCAGCCATCAGCTTTACCATCAGCACCATTGTGTGCTTTGATCGTTGTTACTGTGCCATCTTTACCATCAGCAGGTGCATCGACCTTACCAACAGATACCTTCTTGCCAGTATCGTCAGTGTAGTAGAAGTTGTAAGCGACTGTCTTACCAGAAGCGTCCTTGACCGGTTCAACTTGAGGGGTCTTACCATCCACACCGTCTTTAGGTGCTTTGACCGTGCCAACAGTGGTTTCTTTACCATTTTGGTCGGTTACATAGAATTCGTAAGAGGTTGTTCCGTCGGCGTTCTTAACAGCCTTAACTTGAGGTGTCTGACCGTCCTTACCATCTTTGCCGTCTTTGCCGTTTTGACCATCTTTACCGTTAACGCCGTCTTTACCATTGATACCATTCTTCACGAAGTAATTCGTACCGTTCAAAGTGAAGGTGTAGCCATCAACGTCATGATTAGTATCGTAGTGTGGCTTAACCGTTGGCGTTGCGCCGTCTTTACCATTCATCACGATATAATTCGTACCGTTCAAAACGTAGTCCCAGCCATCAACTTTACCGTTAGCATCGTAACGCGGCTTAACTTGCGGTGTTTGACCATCTTTACCGTTCGTACCGTCTTTCGGTGCATCTACCGTACCAAGTGAAACCTTTTGACCCTTATCGTTGGTGTAGTAGAAGTTGTAGCTGACCGTCTTGCCAGTCGCAGGATCCTTGATTGGTTCAACTTCAGGTGTTTGACCATCTTTACCGTTAACGCCGTCTTTACCGTCTTGACCTTTAGCAACCGTTGCTTTTGTGCCATCGCTAAAGGTAATGACTGTGTTGCCTTTATCGTCGGTAGCAGTATTTGTAACGGTAATGCTCTTGCCATCTTTACCGTTTGTACCATCTTTTGGTGCATCCACAGTACCGGCGGAGATTTCTTTGCCATCCGGTCCAACAGTGTAGAACTCATATGAGGTTGTCCCATCGGCGTTCTTGACTGCCTTAACTTGTGGGGCCTGACCATTAGTACCGTTCTTACCGTTAGTAATGGTGATAGTCTGCGGTGCTTGGTCTGAACCTGGCGTTGAAATGGTAACGATCGTGCCAATTGTCTTACCGTCAGCATCCTTTTCAGGAATCGTCGTGATCATTGGAGTAGCGCCATCTTTACCGTCTTTACCATTAGCGATCGTGCCAACCGGCTTGCCATCAATGGTGATGGTGTAGCCGGTTACATTTCCTTTATCGTCCTTGGTTGCTGTAAAGTCAGGTGTTGAACCATCTTTACCATCAGTGATGGTACCAGCCGGCTGATTATCGATTGAAATCGTGTAACCAGTGGTCTTGCCGTTAGCATCAGTAATTGGTGTTAAGACTGGTGATTTACCATTCGTACCGTTCAAAATAGTCCCGGCATCCTTGCCATCAATCGCAAGTGTGATCCCAATTGAGTTACCATCCTTGTCAGTTACTGGCTTAGTTGTAATGGTAGAACCATCTTTACCATTCTTGATCTCGCCGGCAGAATTACCGTTGATCGTAATCGCGTAACCGGTAATGTTGCCATTAGCATCCTTTTCTGGAATCAGGGTTGGTGTGGCACCATCTTTACCATTCGTCACGTTGATAACTTGTGGTTTATCGGTTGAACCAGGTGTCGTAATGACAATGGTTGAACCGGTAACGTTACCTTGAGCATCCTTGATTGGTGTCGTGGTAATGATTGGTGTGACGCCATCCTTACCATTGGTACCGTTAGTGCCGTCCTTGCCTTTAGCAATTGTTGCTGTCTTGCCATCGGAGAAGGTGACTACGGTATTGCCATTAGGATCGGTAGAAGTACCAGTTACAGTAACCGAAGTTCCATCTTTAGGTGCTGCAACCGTCCCAACAATCTTGGTAGAACCGTCTGGGTTAGTGGTGTAGAACTCGTATGAAGTCGTGCCATCATCATTCTTAACAGCCTTAACCTGTGGTGTTTGAGCATCTTTACCCTTATCAACTGTGACCGTTGAGTTATCGCCGAAGGTAATTACCGTGTTACCATCCTTGTCGGTAGTTGTGCTCTTAATAGTTGCATCCTTACCGTTAGCGCCATCTTTACCATTCGTACCGTTAGTTCCATCTTTCGGTGCATCTACTGTACCAAGTGAGACCTTCTGGCCCTTATCGTTAGTGTAGTAGAAGTTGTAGCTGACCGTCTTACCAGTAGTCGGGTCCTTAACGGGTTCAATTAATGGTGTCTGACCATCTTTACCATCCACGCCATCTTTAGGTGCAGCGACAGTGCTAATAACCTTGGTCGAGCCGTCTGGGTTAGTGGTGTAGAACTCATATGAAGTCGTACCATCGTCGTTCTTAACCGCTTTGACTTGTGGAGTCTGACCATCTTTACCAGCAGTGCCATCTTTACCTTTATCAACTGTGACCGTTGAGCCATCGCCGAAGGTAATGACTGTATTGCCATCTTTGTCGGTGGTCGTGCTCTCGACAGTTGCATCCTTACCGTCAGCACCATCTTTGCCATTCGTACCGTTAGTTCCATTAGTACCATTCTTAACGGTGTAATCAGTGCCATTAAGTGTGAAGGTGTAACCATCAACATTACCATTGGCATCGGTGTGTGGTGAAACTGTTGGTGTTTGACCATCTTGACCATCTTTAGGTGCGTCTACTGTACCAAGTGAGACCTTCTGGCCCTTATCGTTGGTGTAATAGAAGTTGTAGCTGACCGTCTTACCATTGGCATCCTTAACGGGTTCAACTAATGGTGTCTGGCCATCTTTACCGTCTACACCATCCTTAGGTGCAGTGACAGTGCCAACTGTCTTGGTCGATCCATCTGGGTTAGTAATGTAGAACTCGTATTGAGTTGTACCATCGTTGCCCTTAACAGCCTTGATCTGTGGTGTTTGACCATCTTTACCATTAGTACCGTTTGTACCAGGATCACCCTTGTCACCCTTATCGACAACAACTTGTGAGCCATCGCTGAAGGTAATGACTGTATTGCCATCTTTGTCGGTGCTTGTGTTCGTAACAGTTGCAGCTTTACCATCGGTACCATTCTTAACAGTGTAAGGAATACCATTCAGCGTGAAGGTGTAGCCATCAACATTGCCTTTGGCATCGGTGTGTGGTGAAACTGTAGGTGTTTGACCATCTTTACCATTCGTACCGTCTTTACCATCTTTAGGTGCGGCAACTGTACCAACTGTCTTGGTAGAACCGTCTGGGTTAGTGATGTAGAACTCGTAGTCAGCGTTACCATCTTTATCAACACCAGGCTTAACTTGTGGTGTCTGGCCATCTTTACCGTTAGTCCCGTTAATTCCATCCTTAGGTGCAGCAATCGTACCCAAAATCGTATCATCGGAACCATCAGCCTTAGTACCTGGCAGATAGAATTCAAGCGTCTTGTTGCCAGCTTGATCAGTAACTTCCTTAACTGAAGGCGTTTGACCATCAGCACCTTTAGCACCCTTAGGAACTGTGACTGTCTTACCATCATTAAAAGTAATCACTGTGTTACCATCTTTATCAATGGTTGAGCTGGTGACTTCAGCATCCTTACCATTGGCACCATCTTTACCGTTAGTACCATTCTGGCCATCTTTACCATTCAAAACAGTGTAATCAACACCGTTCAGAGTATAGGTGAAGCCGTCTTGTTTACCGTCAGCATCAGTGTGCGGTTTAACCGTTGGGGTCTGCACATCTTTACCATCTTTAGGTGCAGCAACTGTACCAACCGTCTTGACGGAACCATCTGGGTTAGTGATGTAGAAATCGTATGATGTTGTGCCATCGTCATTCTTAACAGCCTTAACTTGTGGTGTCTGGGCATCTTTGCCGGCAGCGCCATCTTTACCGTTAATTCCGTCCTTAGGTGCGTCAACCGTACCCAAGATCGTATCATCGGAACCATCACCTTTAGCACCTGGCAGGTAGAATTCGTAGATTGCATTGCCATCTTTATCAGTACCAGCTTTAACTTGTGGCGTTTGACCATCTTTGCCAGCAGCACCGTCTTTGCCTTTATCAATCGTGATATTTGAGCCATCGCTGAAGGTAACGATTGTATTACCATCCTTATCGATAGTTTTATCAGTAATTGTCAAGTCCTTGCCGTTGGCACCATCTTTACCATTCTGACCGTCTTTACCATTCAAGACAGTGTAAGGAACACCGTTCAGAGTGTAAGTGTAACCGTCTTGCTTACCGTCAGCACCAGTGTACGGTGTAACGGTTGGGGTTTGACCATCTTTACCATTGATACCGTCTTTACCATCTTTAGGTGCAGCAACTGTACCAACTATCTTGGTAGAACCATCTGGATTAGTGATGAAGAACTCGTATGACTTCGTACCATCAGTACCAACAACTTCCTTAACTTGTGGGGTTTGACCATCTTTTCCGTTGGTACCATCCTTAGGTGCGGCAATCGTACCCAAAATCGTATCATCGGAACCATCAGCCTTAGTACCTGGCAGATAGAATTCAAGTGTCTTGTTGCCAGCTTGATCCGTAACTTCCTTAACCAGTGGCGTTTGACCATCGGCACCTTTGGCACCCTTAGGAACTGTAACTGTGTTGCCATCACTGAAGTTAACCACTGTGTTGCCATCTTTATCAGTAGTTTGACCAGTGACTGTCAAGTCCTTACCGTTGGCACCATCTTTACCATTCTGACCGTCTTTACCATTCAAAACAGTGTAATCAACACCGTTCAGCGTATAGGTATAGCCGTCTTGCTTACCGTCAGCACCAGTGTGTGGTTTAACCGTTGGGGTTGCGCCATCTTTACCATCTTTAGGTGCAGCAACTGTCCCAACCGTCTTGGTAGAACCATCTGGATTAGTAATGTAGAACTCATAGTCAGCATTGCCATTTTTATCAACACTGGCCTTAACCTGTGGTGTTTGACCATCTTTACCATTAGTACCGTTAATGCCGTCCTTAGGCGCATCAACCGTACCTAGGATCGTATCGTCGGAACCGTCGCCTTTAGTACCTGGCAGATAAAATTCGTATGAAGTCTTGCCAGTAGTCTTATCGGTAACTTCCTTAACTGAAGGTGTTTGACCATCTTTACCAGCAGCACCGTTTTGACCTTTGTCAACTGTGACATTTGATCCATCACTGAAGGTAATTACTGTATTGCCATCCTTATCGATAGTTTGACCAGTGACTTTCAAGTCCTTGCCGTCGGTACCGTTAGTACCATTCTGACCATCTTTACCATTCAAAACAGTGTAATCAACACCATTCAGAGTGTAAGTGAAGCCGTCTTGCTTACCGTCAGTACCAGTGTGTGGCTTAACCGTTGGAGTCTGACCATCTTTACCGTTAGTACCATCTTTAGGTGCAGCAACTGTCCCAACTATCTTGGTAGAACCGTCTGGGTTAGTAATGTAGAACTCATATGATGTCGTACCATCGTCATTCTTAACAGCCTTAACCTGTGGTGTTTGACCATCTTTACCAGCAGCACCATCTTTACCATTGATTCCGTCCTTAGGTGCAGAAACCGTACCCAAGATCGTATCATCGGAGCCATCTGGCTTAGTACCCGGTAGATAGAATTCGTAGATTGCATTACCATCTTTATCAGTGCCCGCCTTAACTTGCGGCGTTTGACCATCTTTGCCAGCAGTACCGTCTTTACCTTTATCTACTGTGACCGTTGAACCATCACTGAAGGTAACCAGTGTGTTGCCATCTTTATCAGTAGTTTGCCCAGTGACTTTCAAGTCCTTACCGTTTTGACCGTCTTTACCATTCTGGCCATCTTTACCATTCAAGATAGTGTAATCAACGCCGTTCAGAGTGTAGGTGTAACCGTCTTGCTTACCGTCAGCACCAGTGTGCGGTTTAACCGTTGGGGTTGCGCCATCTTTACCATCTTTAGGTGCAGCAACTGTACCAACTGTCTTGGTAGAACCGTCTGGGTTAGTAATGTAGAACTCGTAGTCCGCGTTGCCATCTTTATCAACACCAGGCTTAACTTGTGGCGTCTGACCGTCTTTACCATTAATACCGTTGATACCATCCTTAGGCGCATCAACCGTACCCAAGATCGTATCATCAGAACCGTCGCCCTTAGTACCTGGCAGGTAGAACTCGTATGAAGTCTTGCCAGTAGTCTTATCGGTAACTTCCTTAACTAATGGCGTTTGACCATCAGCGCCCTTATCACCTTTAGCAACGGTGATCGACTTGCCATCATTAAAGGTAACCACTGTGTTGCCATCTTTATCAGTGGTTGAGCTGGTGACTTCAGCATCCTTACCATTGGCACCATCTTTACCGTTAGTACCATTCTGCCCATCTTTACCATTCAAAACAGTGTAATCAACACCGTTTAGAGTGTAGGTGTAACCGTCTTGCTTACCGTCAGCACCAGTGTGTGGTTTAACCGTTGGGGTTGCGCCATCTTTACCGTTGGTGCCGTCTTTAGGTGCGGCAACTGTACCAATTATCTTGGTAGAACCGTCTGGATTAGTAATGTAGAACTCGTAGTCCGCGTTGCCATCTTTATCAACACCAGGCTTAACTTGTGGTGTTTGACCATCTTTACCGTTAATACCATCTTTAGGTGCAGCAATTGTACCCAAAATCGTATCATCGGAACCGTCACCTTTAGTACCTGGCAGGTAGAATTCAAGCGTCTTGTTCCCCGCTTGATCCGTAACTTCCTTAACCGATGGTGTTTGACCATCTTTACCATTTGTCACGTTAACAACTTGTGGTGCGTCAGTAGAACCCGGCTTCGTAATAGTGATTGTGTTACCGATGACCGTCTTACCATCAGCACTCAACAATGGTGTTGTAGTGATTACTGGAGAAATTCCATCAGTACCGTTAGTACCATTGGTGCCGTTCTTGATACTGCCAACTTTGTTACCGTCAACCATGATGTCGTAACCGTTTACATTACCTTGACCATCTTTAGTTTCGGTAAATTGAGGCGTTGAGCCGTCTTTACCATTGGTAATCGTCCCGGCTGGCTTGCCATCAATTGTGATGTTGTAACCAGTGACGTTACCATCTTTATCAGTGGTTGGCGTCATAATTGGTGAAGCACCTGTGGCACCAGTATCACCCTTATCACCTTTGTCGCCTTTGACACCGTTCAAAATGGTACCGGAATCCTTGCCGTCAATGACCAACGTGGTCCCAATTTGAGTCTTACCATCAGTTCCCATAAGCGGCTTAGTTGTTACAACTGAACCAGGTTTACCATTGGTAACGGTCAGTTGACCGCCATCGCCCTTTGTGCCATCTGGATTGGTGATAGTGAAGTGATAAGTCGTAGTTGGATTACCATCTTTATCAGTACCAGTAGTGGTCTTGGTTGGATCAATGGTTGGTGTATCACCTTTGTCGCCTTTAGCACCCTTGTTAGCAGTAAATGTACCAACTGTCTTGCCAGTGCCGTCGACTAATACATAAGTGGTATTGCCATTTGCATCAGTCGTGGTCTGTTTAGGATCAACTGTTGGTGTATCACCATTCTTACCGTCCTTACCATCTTTAACTGTCAGTGTACCGCCATCAGTGGTTGTGCCATCTGGCTTAGTGATAACAAAGTGATAAGTCGTAGTTGGATTACCATCTTTATCAGTACCAGTAGTAGTCTTAGATGCGTCAAGTGTTGGTGTAGTACCATCTTTACCATCGACACCATTCTTACCATTCATAATCGTTCCAGCTGGTTTATTATCAATGAAGACCGTGTAACCAGCTGCATTACCATCTTTATCAGTGATTGGTAAGAGCACCGGTGATGAACCGTCAGCACCCTTAGCACCGGTGTCACCTTTATCGCCCTTAGGTGCAGTCAAGGTTCCTAGTGAATTACCATTACTATCTACAAACGTATAAACCTTGTTGCCATTTGCATCGGTCGTCGTCTTGCTTGGATCGATCTTCGGTGTATCGCCAGCTTTACCATTGGTAACGGTCAGTGAACCGCCATCACCCTTTGTGCCATCTGGATTGGTGATAGTGAAATGATAAGTCGTGGTTGGGTTCCCATTGGCATCCTTACCAGTAGTAGTCTTGGTTGAATCAATAATTGGTGTATCACCTTTATCACCCTTGTTAGCAGTGAACTTACCAACTGTCTTGCCAGCACCGTCGACTAATACATAAGTGGTATTGCCATCTTTATCAGTCGTTGTCTGCTTAGGATCAACTGTTGGTGTATCACCATTCTTACCATCTTTAACCGTTAGTGATCCACCATCACCCTTTGTGCCATCTGGATTGGTGATAGTGAAATGATAAGTCGTAGTTGGATTACCATTACTATCTGTACCAGTAGTGGTTTTAGTTGGGTCAAGTGTTGGTGTGCTACCATCTTTACCGTTCTTACCATTGGTAATCGTTCCAGCTGGTTTATTGTCAATGAAGATTGTGTAGCCAGCTGCGTTACCATCTTTATCTGTAATTGGTAAGAGAACTGGTGATGAACCATCAGCACCCTTAGCACCAGTATCACCTTTGTCGCCTTTAGGTGCGGTTAAAGTCCCAACTGTATTGCCTTTATCATCTACGAGTGTATAAACTTTATTACCGTCTTTATCGGTCGTGGTCTTGCTTGGATCAATTGTTGGTGTACTACCATCTTTGCCGGCAGCACCAGTGGCACCAGTATCGCCTTTAGCACCCTTAGCAGCAGTGATCGTGCCAACTGTCTTACCAGCGCTGTCAACGAATACATAAGTGGTATTGCCATCTGTATCAGTCGTGGTTTGTTTAGGATCAATTGTTGGTGCAGCACCATCTTTACCATTCGTACCATCTTTACCATTCGTACCATCTTTAGGTGCGTCTACCGTGCCAAGCGAGACCTTTTGGCCCTTATCGTTGGTGTAGTAGAAGTTGTAGCCGGTCGTCTTACCAGTAGCATCTTTAACGGGTTCAACTAATGGCGTTTGACCATCTTTACCATCTTTAGGTGCATCGACAGTGCTAATCGTCTTAGTTGAGCCATCTGGGTTAGTGATGTAGAACTCGTATTGAGTCTTGCCAGTAGTCTTATCAGTAACTTCTTTGACTTGTGGCGTTTGACCATTCGTACCGGCGTCACCCTTGTCACCTTTAGCACCAGTGGCACCAGTATCGCCTTTAGGTGCAGTTAAAGTGCCAACTGGGTTACCTTTACTATCTACAAACGTATAAACTTCATTACCGTCTTTGTCGGTCGTGGTCTTGCTTGAATCGATTTTCGGTGTGTCACCATTAGTACCATTCTTACCATCGGTAATTGTCAATGAACCGCCATCAGTGGTTGTGCCATCTGGCTTGGTGATAATGAAGTGATAGGTTGTGGTTGGGTTGCCGTCGCCATCCGTACCATGAGTAATATGGTTTGGATCAACTGTTGGTGTGCTACCATCTTTGCCGGCAGCACCAGTATCACCTTTAGCACCCTTAGCAGCAGTGAATGTACCAACTGTCTTACCAGCGCCATCGACTAATACATAAGTGGTATTGCCATCTCCATCAGTCTTGGTTTGGGCCGGGTCAATGGTTGGGGTAGTCCCATTTTTACCATTCATAATTGTTCCGGCTGGTTTGTTATCAATGAAGATCGTGTAACCAGCTGCGTTACCGTCTTTATCAGTAATTGGTAAGAGAACTGGTGATGAACCGTTAGCACCAGTATCACCCTTATCACCTTTGTCACCCTTGACACCTTTAGAAATTGTGGCCGTCTTCCCGTCAGAAAACTTCACAACTGTGTTGCCATTCTCGTCAGTAGTAGTACCTGTAACGGTAATGGACTGACCATCTTTAGGTGCAGCAACGGTACCCAAATTCGTATCATCGGAACCATCAGCATTTTTACCTGGCAGGTAGAATTCATAAGACTTAGTCCCATCACCATTATCAATTTCTTTAACTGATGGTGTCTGAGCATCTTTACCATTCGCCACGTTAAATACTTGTGGCTTGTCCTTAGAACCTGGTGTGGTAATGGTAATCGTATTGCCAATCACCGTCCGACCATCAGCAGCCAATTCTGGTGTGGTGGTAATTACAGGCGTAACGCCATCTTTACCATTAGTACCGTTAGTTCCGTTCTTGAGGCTGCCAACTTTGTTACCGTCAACTGTGATATCGTATCCGGTTACATTTCCTTGAGTATCTTTAGTTTCAGTAAATTTAGGAGTAGACCCATCTTTACCATTTCTCAGGGTACCAACAGTATCTTTACCAACTTTAATGGTGTAAGTGCCAGTAGGCTGACCGTTTGCGTCAAGATCTGGTGTGATAACTGGTGAATCACCTTGTGGACCTTGTGGGCCTTGTGGACCTTGGGCACCGTTCAAAATAGTACCGCCGTCTTGACCATCGACGAACAGCTGGACACCAATCTTATTACCAGCCTCATCAGTAACTGCCTTAGTGGTTACAACTGAACCAGGCTTGCCATCTTGACCATTGTTGAGTGTACCAACAGTCACACCATCAACAGTGATGGTGTAGCCAGTAACTTTACCATCTGTACCCTTGTTTTCAGTAAATTTCGGTGTAGAACCATCTTTACCATCATGCAAGGTACCAGCAGGCTGACCATTAACCGTAATGGTATAACTGCCAGTTGGATTACCGCTCTTATCTTTATCAGCAGTAATAACTGGTGTAGCACCAGGATCGCCTTTGTCACCTTTAGCACCGTTAGTACCGTTCAAAATCGTATCTTCATTCCGACCGTTAATAACCAATGTGGTACCGATTACATTATTCTTATCGTCATAAGCGGGCTTCGTGGTAACCATTGGTGTAGCACCATCTCGACCATTGTCGAGTGACCCAACTTTAGTACCATTCAACATGATATCGTAGCCGGTGTCGGTCTTGGTAAAGCTTGGTGTTGCACCGTCTTTACCGTTCGTCACAGTAACTGTCTTACCGTTACCATCAGTGATTGTGTAACCATTTGGCTTACCTTGAGCATCAGTCGTTGGTGTGATAGTTGCTGACTTACCAGGATCACCTTGTGGCCCTTGTGCACCATCTTTACCATCCATGACAGTACCAGCATCATGGCCGTCAATGACCAGAGTGACACCCGTTTGGGCATTAGTCTTCGGATCAGTAACCGGCTTAACGGTTACAACTGAACCAGGCTTGCCGTCTTTACCATTGGTAATATTACCAACCGCCGTGCCGTTAACAGTGATGGTGTAACCAGTAACTGTACCATCCGTACCCTTAATTTCAGTAAATTTCGGTGTTGCACCGTCTTTACCATCATGCAAACTCCCAACAGGCTGACCATTAACCGTAATGGTATAACTTCCATTCGGCTTGCCACTGTTGTCTTTATCAGCAGTAATAACTGGTGTAGCACCAGGATCACCTTTGTCACCTTGTGGTCCTTGGGCACCAGTAGCACCGTTCAAAATCGTATCTTCATCTCGGCCGTTAATAACCAATGTAGTACCGATTACATGATTATCTTTGTCATAAGCAGGCTTGGTAGTAACCATTGGGGTGGCGCCATCTTTACCATTGTCGAGTGTACCAACTTTGGTACCATTCAACATGATATCGTAGCCAGTGTCAGTCTTGGTAAAGCTTGGCGTTACGCCATCTTTACCGTTAGTAACAGTGACCGTGTTCTTGCCATCAGTAATCGTGTAGCCAGTTGACTTACCTTTATCATCAGTCGTTGGTGTGATAACTGGTGAAGTTCCTGGATCACCTTGTTTACCTTGTACACCTTGGGCACCCTTAGGAGCCGTTAAAGTCCCTAGTGAATTTCCCTTACTATCTACAAGCGTGTAAACCTCATTACCGTCCTTATCAGTCGTCGTCTTGCTTTGATCGATAGTTGGGGTATCACCATTAGTCCCATCTTTTGGTGCGTCAACCGTACCCAGTGGTACCTTATTACCGTTATCATCCGTGTAGAAGAAACTGTAGCCCGTTGTCTTACCATTGGCATCTTTAATTGGTTCAACTTGTGGTGCCTTACCATTCTTACCAGCAGCACCAGTTGCACCGGTAGCGCCAGTCTCACCTTTAGGTGCGGTCAAGGTCCCAAGTGAATTACCTTTACTGTCTACGAATGTATAAACCTTGTTGCCATCTTTATCTGTCGTGGTCTTGCTTGAATCAATGGTTGGGGTATCACCGTTAGTACCATCTTTACCATCCTTGACTGTCAGTGAACCGCCATCAGTAGTAGTTCCATCTGGCTTGGTGATAATGAAGTGGTAAGTCGTTGTTGGATTACCATCTTTATCAGTACCAGTTGTCGTCTTCGTTGGATCAAGCGTTGGTGTAGTCCCATTTTTACCGGCAACACCCTGGATACCTTGAGCACCTGTATCACCCTTGGCACCTTTGGTAGCTGTGAATGTACCAACTGTCTTGCCAGCACCGTCGACTAATACATACGTGGTATTGCCATCTGCATCAATCTTGGTTTGTGCTGGGTCAATGGTTGGTGTAGCACCATCTTTACCATTCATAATCGTTCCGGCTGGTTTGTTATCAATGAAGATTGTATAGCCAGCTGCGTTACCATCTTTATCAGTGATTGGTAAGAGAACTGGTGATGAACCATCAGCACCTCGATCACCTTTGGCACCAGTATCGCCTTTAATACCTTTAGGAGCAGTTAAAGTTCCGAGTGAATTACCCTTACTATCTACAAGCGTATAAACCTCATTACCGTCCTTATCAGTCGTCGTCTTGCTTTGATCGATAGTTGGTGTATCACCATTCTTACCGTCTTTAACTGTCAGTGAACCACCATCAGTCTTTGTGCCATCTGGCTTGGTGATAATGAAGTGATAAGTCGTAGTTGGGTTCCCATTTGCATCCGTACCAGTCGCGGGGTTAGCCGGATCAACAGTTAGTGTGCCACCATCTTGACCTGGATCACCTTTAGCACCATTTTTAACTGTAAATGAACCAGCTGGCTGTCCATTAATTGTCATTTGATAAGTGGTACCCGTTTTATCAGCAGTCGGAGTACCTGCATCAACCGATACAGTCGGTGCCTTAGTATACGTTACCGTAGTTTGAAGATCTGACAGCGTCCCATCAACTTGCAGTGGCACGTTTTGATCATCAACTTTAACGTTATCCGGTGTGTAGCCCTTAACGATAGGTGAATCAATAGAGGTAAAAATCTTGTTAGGCGTTGTATCGGCAGTCCCATCACCATCTTCATCGGAAGACTTAGGAATATAGGAAACCACTTTTTGATTACCTTGAGCATCTTTAATTACTTTTGTTCCAAACGTAATTGTTTGAACGATATCAGGATGGAGCGTTGCACCTTTTTGATCCACAAAGTGAATTGTCCGTTTAACAGTTTCAGGTGTGCCATCAACTGGTTGTATATCAACATTCTTTTTATATATTAATGTCCGCGTAACAACGTCATTAGCACCAGTAATAGCAACATCTTCGTTACCAGCAGTGGCAGCTAGCTTGTCCAAAGCAGTCGTAGCATTGCTAAAGGTGTAGCCTTCCTGCGAGTTCACAATGTAATCAGGCACTTTGTTAATAGTTGCTTTTTTGTCATCCGAATTATCAGTATTCTTTTCAGAAATACCACTTGGGTTAGTTGTCCAGTCAGAGTAGTCCATGTCGCTGCTACCGTCTTCTTTTGTGGTAGCTGTCCGATAAAATGCTACATTTTGGATGCCGTTATCTTGATCCAAATGGGTGCCATCAGCAGTCTGATAAATGATATTTTCAGTAACTGTCTTGGTTAAATCTAAACTTTCTGGATTATTTGAAGGCGTGTATTGCTTAACGTTATTGTATGGGATAAAAATTGCGGTCGTCTTAACAGTGCCTTCAACGCTCCCGTTAGTAACTCCACCTGATATTCCGTTCTTAGGGTCAACAGTAGTCGTTGTTTTATCTGGATTTGTAAGGGTTAAGCTCCCATCTGGGTTAACCACATAAGGCATTTCATTTAAATCTAATACGCCTTTGTCACCAACTTTAAGAGCTTGTGTGCTGCCATCTGGATTAGTGATTAAAATGGTGCCATCCGCTCGAGAAGTAATATTGACGTTGTTGCCACCATTGCCATCTTTATTGGCGACATAGATTACAGTTGTCTTATCTATGCCATTAACGTTAGGGTTTTGAGTGCCCAAATTGAGATCAATATCTTCCTCTACAGGGGTCCCAGATTGGTCTATAGATTCAAGACCAATTGTTCCATCAGGAAAACCCGTACAAACGACTCCATTTGGTAAGGTAACCTTATCGCCGATTTTAACTACCGTACTCGTACCATCAGAACTGTGAAGAATTTTTTGACCATCTTTAGTCAACTCGCCTGTGTAAATGTACGTAGTAGTCTTCTGATCAGCAGTTTCTACAGGAATAGCAGCATTCATGACCTTGCTATCACTAGCAGTCGGATAGCCACCAATCTTGTAAGGATTAATGGTATACCTACTACCATCTGGAGATGTAACGGAAAAAACACCACTTGAATCAATAGCATAGTCTGCACCATTTGGAAAGTAACCTTTGTCACCTAGTTTAACTTTAAAGGTACTTGTGTATGTGCCATCTTGGCTTTCAGTTTTAAAGGTTAATGAATTGCCCGTAATATTTGTAGCGCTAAGATACGTAACATCACCATTTTTACCACGTAAGGCCGGAAGAATGAGTGGTGGTGTCGTGACGGTACCACTATTTTTATAAGAATTGACAATCGTCGGCTTACCAAGATTGTTAGGATCAATTGTCAAAGTTTTTCCGCTTTGGTCAGTAAAAGTGATCGTCCCACTAGGATTAACAACGAATGTGCCATTACCAGTCATTTCACTAGGTTGAATACTAGTATCACCTTTAGGTACAAAGACAACTGTCGTTTTATCGTTTATTGGTTGTGCATCCTTCTTAGGATCAATCTTGGTCACTGTTTTATCTGGATTTGTAAAGGTAATCGTTCCATCTGAATTAGTAACGAAACTACCGCCAGTTGAAATAGTCTGCTGTGTAGTATCACCTGGTTTAACCACGTCTTTAGTTCCATCTGGGAAGTAAAAAGTGGACGAACCATCAGCATTCTTAGAAACAGTGGTGCTCCCTTTTTGACCTGGTAAATTAACGGTAAGCGGTTGAGGTGTACTGTTATTAACGTTAATAGTATTAGGCTGTCCAAATTGGTTAAAATCAATCGTTGAAGTCTTACCGTCTTTATCAGTGAGAGTAAGCATATTATTACCGAAAGCAAAAGTTCCCTTACCGCTAGTTGCATCCGATTGAGTCAAGGTCACTTTATTATCAGCACTGTTAAGCGATACATCTGAAGCATTATCAGTCGCGTCTTGAGCAGCAGCGTTTGCTGATTGTGCAGCTGGTGCTTCAGGTGCACTAACAGCATCCACTTGACTAAGCTTTTGTTCTGCTGCTGAACTATTATTATTCTGACTGGAGTCTGTACCGGTGCTGGAATCAGCATTTTTAGCTGGCTGATTAGCTGTTACAGAACTACCGTTAGCACCGTCTGTCGTTGAACCAGTAGTGCTCGTTGCCTTGGCCGGACTTTGAGTGCCAGTATTGGTAGGTGCTGTTGGTGCGGGTGTTGCAGCCGGCGTATTTGTTGAACCGCTAGCAGCGTTATTTTGAGAACTTTTCAAAACTACTTGTTTGGCAGCGGTTGCATTTCGTCCTGTCGTACTTGCATCACCGTTATTAGTAGATGCTGCCGTATCCGCTTTCACTTGTCCAGGTAAAGAAAAAGCTGTTAACCCAAAAGTCAGTGTTGCCATACCAGCAACTAACCAGCGTGTGCCGGCTTTATAAAGCTTAAATCTGACTTTTCGATCAACAGAATCCCGTGCTAATTTTTGCATATTAAATTTATACTTTTCCATTGAAATCTCCCCCTTATAAATTTATATTTCTTGTTACACCCCAAAATGTTCCAATACCTTAGTAGACTAGCTCCCTGAACCTATTTCAAATACTTTCTGAAATTTCTAGCTACTAATCATCAGAATATTAGCACCGTATTACTTATAAATTCAAGCTGATATTGTGCACAATGATTTATAAAAATAGAATAAATATTCTCATAAATCGAAAAAAATTGATTTTCCTTTTTAAATGCATACTCCGTTTATTTTATAACGTGTCATTGCACTACTGTATATTAATCACGGTATTACCTGATTTTGTTGCAACCTATAACTGAGCATTAACATTTAATTCGTATTTCTTTTCTAATTTTAACTTTGATTACTTATTCAGCTATAATTCTAAGTTATCCATAAAATCCCTCTTATATGTTATAAGAAATTAACTGTTATCACCAATAATTTCAGGCCGTTTCATTGGTTACTTCACCCAAGAAAAGATTTTCAATTGCGCAACAACCTACTTTCTTTTATCTCAAACATTATTTTCAATACTTCGCCTAAACGAATAAAATTGATTTTTGAAAACTTAACATTCGTTTTGAGCACTGTAAAATATCTAATCAAAAAAGCGATGTTCACTTACACGGTGATAAAAAATAATTTGTTTCGCTAAAAATGGCTATATCCCTTTTATACTTTAAGTGATTTCGGTATAGATTAATTAATACTGAACACATTTTGATTAACTGTACATAATTATTCAGGACAAAAAAATTTAAACTTTTTTGCTAATAATTCCCATCTTTCCTACATTAGCAGGCTTATACGTTTCACAATGTTTTGGGGAAGTGTCAAATATTTTGTGTAAATGGAAGTCCTCTCTTATTATTTAGATGCCTTCTCTACAGTAAGTACTGGCCATTTCATGTTTTAAATAATGACAAACCATTTTTCGTGTAAAAGTTTATTTAAAGAATATCTTTTCCCCCTGGTAAACGCTTAAACCTCGTACTGGCATCATGTCAGTTTGTTAAATATGCTTTGTGCACAATGTATCATTTCATCTATTTTTATAAGTGAGATAATTATTCCAGAAAGAAGGTGTTCCCTATGGATGACATTCCACATTATGACAATCCATCTGGAGAACTATCCGTTACTGTCAGGCTTCAAAAGGCTGCTGATGTTTACCTGGTTGATCAAGCAAATTTCAACCATTATCAACAAGGCGCTGGCTTTAAATACTACGGCGGTTCTGCTACTAAGTCTCCAGTGGTAATTAAAGCCTCCGGATCTGGTCGTTGGTATTTGATTGTTGACGATCATGGCGCTGGTTCTCAATACTCGTATACTTGGGGCTAGTTTTTTTACACAATTAAAAGGCGTGATAACGATTGATTATCAATCGTCACCACGTCTCTTTCATATTCTCTATTCACCTAACACAAACTTCTCAATCCCCCGGCCAACACCGTCATGCGCATTATCGGTGGTCAGGTAGCGGGCAACCTGTTTGACCTCTGGCAGGCCATTGCCCATCACGATCGGCATTCCCACCAGTTTTAGCATAGGAATATCGTTCGGGCCGTCACCAAAGGCGGCAGTTTCACTCAAATCTAACTGTTCGCGTTTCGCGATATAGTTCACGCCACGGGATTTCTTGGCGGCAATGGCCGTGATGTCCAGGTAAATATCGCTGGACTTTTGCATCGCAACACCTGGCAGTTCGGCTGCCTGCAGCAGCTTCACGATACCATCCATGACCTCGTGCTTCAGCACACAGAAGGTAATTTTATAGATTGGTTCAGGCTGCTTCCAGAACGCTGGGTCCAGCACCGTGGGCTTTTGCGGCATATCTTCTTGGAAGAAGGCAATCCCATCATCCATGTGCGTGACCTGCCAGTCGGTCAGTCCAAAGAGACTGAAGCCGGTGGCCGGGAAATGGGCGGTCATTAAGTCAACTACTTGTTTAACCACTTCAAAGGCAATTGGCGCGTCTTCAATGACCTGCAGCTGACCAGCCTTCACTTGATAGATTACACCACCGTTAAAACCAATTTGCGGTGCCGTTAATTTAAGTGTTTGAATGGCATCCATCATCTGTCTAGGCGAGCGGGCGGACACCAATGTAAACGGAATGCCAGCCTGCTGAATCGCCGTCGTATTACCAGCTGAAACCTTGCCGTGCTGATTAAGCAGGGTTCCATCCATATCGGAAAAAATGTGTTTGATCACGTTAAAATACCCCTTTAATTTCAGTTAAGCCAGTAACATCCTGACCGAATTCACTTTAATATGGTGGCATTTTTTCGGCTGACTTGCAACCGCTAAGCACAAATGAATTTATTGATTACGCTGGCGCCGTGGCCGATAGATCAGCTCGTAGACCCCCAGCATGACCAGAAAAACGATGACACAGATGATCATTGAGACCCGCGTCGAACCGTTGATCAATAAGAACACCAGCACGCCAACGAAGAAGAGCAGACTCAACCAGTCAGTGAACGGATAGCCGGGCATCCGAAAAGTGCTGGCACCTTCCGGATGAACGTGGCGGTAACGAATATGGCACCAGATCAAGATCACCCAGACTAACACGAAGTTAATGGTGGAGACCCCGGAGATCATCTCAAAGACGCTGGCGGGCATGAAGTAGTTCAGCACCACGATGATCAGTAAAACTAACGCCGAAAAATTCAGTGAGTTAGTGGGGACACCGCTCTTGTTAAGTCTAGACAACGCCTTGGGCGCGTTACCGCCCCAACTCAGCGCATGCAGGGTCCGGCTGGTACTGAACAAACAACTGTTGGTCGCGGATAACGCCGCGGTCAGCACCACGAAGTTCAAAATTCCCGCAGCACCGGCAATCCCGATTCCGGAGAAGACTTGCACGAAGGGACTGGCAGTGGTGGTAATTTTATTCCAAGGATAGACACTCATAATAGCAATCATAGAACCGACGTAGAACAGGCCGATTCGAATCGGCAAACTGTTGATGGCTTTTGGTAAGTTAGCGACTGGATCGTTGGTTTCACCAGCCGTCAGCCCCACCATTTCAATGCCAACAAAGGCGAAGACCACCATTTGAAAGGCCATCATAAACCCGTAGCCCCCCGTTGGGAAGAAACCGCCGTGGCTGACTAAATTACTAAAGGAAGCTGGCTGACCATCCACCTGCGTGTGCAGCAGTGCCAGCGTGAAACCGACGACGACCAGAATAATGATGGCCGCCACCTTGATCATCGAGAACCACGATTCCATTTCACCAAAGGCCCGAACGTTGATCCGGTTGGTGAAGTAGAGAAAGATCAGAATCACAAATGGCGCGATCCACTGCGGCACCGAGGGGAACCAAAACTTAATGTAGATCCCAGTCGCGGTCAGATCCGCCATGGCCAAACTGATCCAGCAAAACCAGTACAGCCAGCCGGTTACGAATTCCATCCGGTCGCCCAGATATACGCTGACAAAGTCCAGAAAGGAATGCTTCGTGGTATCTGACAGCAACAGTTCACCGATGGCCCGCATCATAAAGAAGCAAAACAGGCCGACGATGATGTACGCCAAAATAATTGACGGACCAGACGTGTGAATCGCGCTACCAGATCCCAGAAACAGCCCGGTCCCGATAGCACCGCCAATGGCAATCATCTGAATATGTCTGGACTGCAACGACCGCGATAAATTCTTATTTTTGTTTTCCATCACAAACTCCTTTTCTGAACATAAAAACGGCGTCCCCTGGCACTCACTTACTGAGTACCAAGGGGCGTCGTAACGCTGTTCCACCCAAGTTCGCAGTGGGTATGCCACTGCCTTTAATCGCTGATATTGGTTGCGCAACCAAGTGTTTCTACCATTTTAACGTGCCGGCTTTCAGCCTTACCCGGTTCTCTGTTAAACGTTAAGTTGTTCTCATTGTACTTTAATTTTCTCAAAATACAAGCCCTTTTTTCTTGGTAGCGCGTCCAAAGCGCGGAGCAGACTGAAAAGATTATTTGTTAACTACGAATTTAGCGTCTTTACCACTGTTGACTAACACGACGTTATCAGCCACGATATTGGCCATGGCGTCCCGTGCTTCAACGGTGGCGTTACCAACGTGAGGCGTCAAAATGACATTCTTCAATGACTTGAAGCCATCATCAACGTTGGGTTCCTTCTCGTAGACATCCAAAGCGGCGCTAGCAATTTCACCAGACTTCAAGGCGTCCAGCAAAGCTGCTTCGTCAATGATTGGGCCACGGCCAACGTTAATAATTGAAGCGGTCTTCTTCATGGCTTTAAAGGCCTGCGCGTCAAATTTGTGGACCGTATCAGGGGTCTGCGGTGCGTTGATCGTAATGTAATCACTGGTCTTGATCAAGTCGGCCAGTGGCTTGTAGGTCACTTTCATGGAACGCTCTTCTGGGTCAGAGAGGCGGTTTGGCTTGTAGTACTGCACGTTCATGCCCAGTGCATTCGCCTTACGGGCAACGTCGCTACCGATATTGCCTAAGCCAAAGATACCTAACGTCTTGCCGGCAATTTCATGCCCCAAGAAGTACAGCGGTGCCCAGCCAGGGAACCCTTCGTTGCGCATCTTATGGTCCCCTTCGACCATCCGGTGGCTCAATGCCAGCATCAAGCCGATCGTCACTTCCGCCACGGCGTTAGTGGAAACCGCTGGCGTATTGGTGACTGGAATCCCCTTTTGCTTGGCATAAGCGGTATCAATATTGTTGAAACCGGCACCAAAGTTGGCAATCAGCTTTAATTTTGGTGCCGCGTCAATAACTTCTTGATCAACCTTTGTCGAAAGCGGTGTGATCAAAAAGTCGGCATCGCTAACGTGTTTCAATAACTCATCATGTGAGATCAAACCGTCACCATCATATGAACTAACATCCAACCCCGCTTTTTCCAATGTTTGAGTTGCGACATTAGGTAATTGAGCTGATAAATAAACTTTAGTCATAATCAAAGCCTCCTGTATTTTGTTACCGCTTTCATTATCGTTCATAATCGCACAAAGTGCAAACCAGCGAAAATAGGGATTATTTACTGAACAGTTTGTCCGCTTTCACCTGTTGGCTAGGCGCCGTTCGACTCATAACACCGCTGATTTCAATTGAAAAACGTGATTTTCAGCCAAAAGAATGACTAAAAATCACGTTTTTATCTCATATTCTATGCTTTTTTTACACGTTCAATGAAGTCTTCAAAGATTGCAAACTGAAGTGCATCCTCTTTAAACATCAGCTCCGGATGCCATTGCACCGCCACAATCAAGTTGCTGTCTTTACTCTCCACGCATTCAATAATGCCATCGCTGGCTTTCGCAGTTATTTTCAACTGCGGTGCCGGCGTTTTAATGGCTTGATGATGCAGGCTGTTAACTAACACGTGCTGCTGGCCTTGAAAGATACCTTGCAGCAGGGAACCTTCAGCCACGTCAATGTAGTGGGTACCTTGATCAAACGACGCTTTTTGTGAATGCTGATAGGTTTGATGATCAACTTGCGTACCAATATCCTGGTACAGATTACCGCCAAGCGCTACATTTAAGACCTGGGTACCACGGCAGATACCTAAAATCGGTTTACCAGCGGTCACGGCCTGATTGGTCAACGCAATTTCAGTCGCGTCCAGCCGGTCATCCGAGGCCGCCATTTTAGGCAGTGGTTCTTCACCGTAAAAACGTGGCGCCACATCAACACCGCCTGGCAATAGTAGACCATCGATCAGCTGACTGTAATTCGTCGCTAAATCTGATTCGCGGGTCGGAATTAAAACTGGTACCCCACCTGCTTTGACCACTGCGGCCACTTCACCCTGATTCACACTATTGAGATATGAGCCATCCACCAGCCGGCGTTCGGCTGGGATGCCAATGATTGGTTTTGCCATTTTTAAATTCCCCCTACTTCCAATATATGACGTACGCCGTAATAGAGTTAGCTTAACAGTTTTTGGCGTGGTCTGGTAGCGCCCCATTTCAGATTGCTGATTATCCGTGATGGTTAAAGCAAACTTGGACTTTCGCGTGCCACGACTTTTGCAGCAAGTTTATTAGCCAATTTAATCGAATCAGCGATACTTTTACCAGCAGATAATCCGGCCAGAAAGCCACCGCAATGGGTGTCCCCTGCACCAATGGTATTAACTACTGCGACTTTTTCACCAGGAATCGTAGCCGACTGATTGCCATCAAAGTAGTACGTCCCTTTTGAGCCCAAGGTGAACAGGACTGGACTGTGTGTCTTCAGGTAAATCTTTTGGGCGATTTCATCAAGTGAATCACCGGTAGCACCAAAGTATTCGATCTCATCTTCGTTACAATGAATAATGACGTTTTTAGTCAGTAATTGGTTAATCGTGCGTTGTGTCAAATGACTGATCCGTGGTGATGCATCGAATAAGAGATAAGCATCATTAGATCGCTTAGATAACGCTTCCAAAACACTATTGGCAATTTGTTCATTTTCAACCTGATAGCCGCTAACATAAAAGTACTTGTAATCATCGAGGTCAACCCGTTCAAGCCAGTCATTCTTCCAGATTTGATCGATTCCTGGAATCGTTAAAAAGCTGCGTTCTCCGGATGGTTCTACCATCGAGATATCCCAGCCGTTATCGGCATCGCTGACTGAAAGTAATTCTGGAATCTGTTTTGCTTGCAGTTCATTTCGAACAAGATTAGCATACTGACCTTTGCCAATAGGTACAAATAAATCAGCGTCAGCGTTAACATAGCTCATTGCGCCATAGACGTTAAATGCTGAACCGCCCACGACAGCAGACTTTAAATCACCGGTCACATCGCCACCAGAAAATGGCAGCTGAGGCACATTAACCACAACATCAACGTAGGCAGCCCCCAATATCAGCGTTTTAGTCATTAGGCCGCCTTCTCATCGTGCTGATTGCCCTTGAATAACTTCACGATAAACATGCAGATGATTGCCAAAATTGCTGAAACGAACACGCCTAAACTATTGTTCCGGAAAATTCCGTGGGCAAACGGACCGTTCCAAATGGCGTTATTAGTGAACAAGAATCCGGTCACGGTCGCAATCACCCAGGAAATAATGCCGCCCCAGTTGTAATGAGCTGGCGATTGCGGATCGATCAATTTAGTATCATAACCTCCACGACGGAACATGACACTGTCACACAAGAAGATGGCCACCCAGCTAGCAAGGCAGATACCTAAGAAATTGAGGAATAATTCAAAGTTACTTAAGAAATTACCAGAAATAAATAATACATAAACTGGAATAAGAATCACGATCAAGCCGTGAATGATCAATGACGTTCGTTGGGAAACGTTGATCCCAATGGTCGATAAATTGATCCGCGCTGAGCGCAAAGAAACGATACACTGCGGAATCAGCCCGCCAGCAGCAACCAAGAAATAGATCACCCCGATCCAACTTGGCAAGGCACTATACATCACATCAAAGGGATTACTGGCAGTAGACAAAGTCGGTTCAATGGTGCTTAAGAGCACCCCGCCAGCCATCAGGACAAACAGCGGAACGGCACCACCCATTGCAGTATTCCAAAATGTAGCAGCCGGTTTGGTATTGGGTTTTACATAAGCGCCCCAATCGGCAGCCGCCATTGACCAAGAAATACCGGAACCAGCAGCCACGATACTGACGGCTGGCAGCACACCCGTTACCCAACTGCCGGTTGGCAAATCCATCGCCTGTTTCCAGTTCGCCTTAACCAGAAACAAAATTAAAATCAAGGCGGTTAGAATCCCAAAGATCCAGCTGATCCAAGTTTGGATTTTGGCAAGTGTGGCTTCTTTTAACAACCCGGAAAGCAGAACAAGTCCGCCGAAAATAATGAGTGCAATTGCGGTTGTCAGGCTGTTTTTTTGAACATGGATCACACTAAATAACGAAACCAGCAATAGTGTCCCCGTGATGACATTAATGGCTAACCAGCCGACCATGTTAAACCACGCGATCCCATTGGGAATCTTATTCCCGTAAGTCCCATACGCAGCTCGACTCAGCTTGAAGGTGGTAATGCCCTCTCGTTGACCGATCATGGCAACCCAGCCGGGAATCATAAAGGAAAGGGCCCCAACTAAAGCGGCAATCATGGCTTGAACAAACGACAAATGATAACTAACGATCATGGCCCCGTAAACAAATCCCATGATCCCAATGTTGGCAGCGAACCAGTTATAAAACAGCTTACCTGGTGTTAATGTTTTATCCTTTTCAGGAACTTTAATGAGTTTATCGTCCATTACCCAATACCTCTCTTATTTGCGTGCTTGAAATTTAAGCATCTTATCGGCATAGTCATTAAAATGATGTTGCGGATTCTTAGTATCAATTAACTTTTTCCAGTCGTCATCAATTGAAGAAGCGCCACCTTTGGCACCACAAATGGCGGTTGCCATCGCTCCAATCGTATCGGTATCGCCACCTAGATTGGCGCACAAAATAGCTGATTTATGAACATCTTTGGCATAGTAAGCAATCGCTAAAGCGGCCGGAATACTTTCGGAAATCATCGTGCCCGTCCCAACTAGATCATAGATTGCTTGACTGAATCGGGGCTCATCATATTGGTACTTATGCGCAAGCTCGATACCTAAGTTCAACCGGTCATGGGTCTTGGCAGCCCAAGTTGGCGCGCCTAACGCAAAGCCTTGATCATTGGCCTTCAGTGCAAAATTAATGATCTCATCCCATGAATAATCTGCAACGGCAGCAGTTACGGCACCAGCAATCATTGATGCCCCACTTATGGCCACGTCACTGGAATGCGTCACTCTGGTAATTTCATAAACCATGTTGACCAGTTCGTTAATTTCTCTGGGTTCAAATAAGGCACCAATCGGTGAAATTCGCATACCAGCACCGTTGGTTAGTGCCTTGTCAGTTACTGGCCGAGGATCCTCACCATTTCTGATTGCCTTTAAAGCAGCTTTACTGCTAGGGCCCAAAATATTATTGGTCCAAGCGCCAACCTCATCTGCCCACTTCATAATGTGTTTCACAATGTTTTTTTGATCAGGCACCCAATTGGTTTCAAATAACGAATCTAAAATTGCAAGTGCCTGATTGGTATCATCCGTGTATTCACCTTTTTTAAAATTAATCGCAACATCGTTATTGTCCGTGCTGTCTAAGAATTCGGTAATTTGACCACCGAATTGTTTGCGAATGGTCTGAACCGGCCAAAGTTCTGACGGCATCCCCATTGCATCACCGATTGCTTGTCCGTATAAAGTGCCTAGGATCTTGTCTTTACTTCTCATTTATTAATGACCTCTTTTTCACTAATCGTTTCAAGCGCCAACTGAAAGCTTAAAGTTAGTTCATTTTCTTAAAAACAGGGATTTTAACAAAAAGGTACCCCAAAAATTATTGCTAACCTTTGAAGTACCAACCAAACATTATCCAAATTTTCGACTTAAGCTTCCAGCATTGCTTTCACCACACTGGTAATATCTTCACTCTGCGCAATCATTGAAATGACCGCTGAACCAGCGGCGCCAGTCTTGCGCACATCGCTAAGATCCGCCACGGTGATTCCGCCAATGGCGACGATTGGCCGATCAGTTAGACTAACCAGCTGTTTCAGGCCATCAAGGCCAATCACGGGATCAGCATCCGCCTTCGATCCCGTTGGGTGAATCGGGCCACTGCCGTAATAGTCGATACCGTCAATGGCATTAGCGGCTTTGACTTCCTCAGCAGTTGAGCAGGAAAGGCCAATGATCATCTGGTCGCCCACTTCGTTGACCACGTCTTGAATTTTTTCATCCGACTGACCCACGTGAATGCCATCAGCATTGACTTGCTTAGCCAGTTCCACGTTATCATCCACGATAAAGGGAATCCCAGCTTCAGCGCATTTACCGCGTAACTTCATGGCTACCGCTGCTCGGTCAATGGGTGTCAGCGTCGAATCCGCACCCTTATCACGAAACTGAAATGCCGTGACACCGGCTTTAATCGCATCATTTACGACAGCCTTATACTGTCCTTCAGGCACGTCTTGTGACCCGCAGACGAAGTAGGCTTTTAACATTTCTGGTTTAAATTTCATTTGCCCGGATGCTCCTCTCCGTAGGCCCAGTGGTTCAGCGGCCCATGACCGTGGCCGACTTGAATCGTGTTGCGGATGGCGGCTTCAACGAAGTCTTTCGCCAACCGAATAGCTGATTCAATGTCTTGACCCTTGGCAATTTCGGCCGTCATGGCACTAGACAGCGTGTCGCCGGTACCGTGTGTCCGAATCGTGTCGACCCGTGGCGCGCTGAGCCAGAACTCCTTACCGTCTTCCAGTAACACGTAATCCGTGACTTTTTCGGTATTGCCGTGGCCACCCTTGATCATGATGTTCTTGGCACCGGTCGCCCGCAGTTTCTTAGCAGCTGCCTGCATATCGGCTGGCGTCTTGATCGTCATATCAGTCAGTCGTTCTGCTTCTGGTAAGTTCGGTGTGACCACCGTTGCCAGCGGTAACAGGTCACGCTTGACCACGTCGATGGCGCTGTCAGCCAGTAACGGCGCCCCGCCCTTCGCAATCATGACTGGGTCCACGATCAGCGGACCAAAGTCGTATTTCTTTAAATTATCAACCACGATTTCTACATGTTCGGCATCCGCCAGCATCCCGGTCTTGCAGGCCTTGATCGCCATGTCGTCTGCTAATGAGGCGAATTGCTCGTCGATCAGCTTCTTGGACAGTGCTGAGAAGTCCTGCACGCCCAAGGTATTTTGTGCTGTAACGGCGACAATCACCGCGGTACTAAAAACGTGGCGTTCCTGCATGGTCTTCAAATCGGCCATCACACCAGCACCACCGCCGGAATCGGTCCCGGCAATGGTTAACGTCTGTGGAAATGAATTGAGTTGCGCACTCATTTTAATGTCACACCTTTCAGTCAAATTGGGCAATTTTTTCAATATCAGCAACAGTGGCGAGGTGCAGCTCATCCATGAGCCGAACTGCAAAGGTTCCTGGCCGTTCAGCCTTCATTTGATCAGCGACTAACTGACCGATAGAAGCAAAGACGAGGCAAGCGGTCTGAGCCGCTTCAAAGTAATCCCCGTCACTGACCGCGCAAAAGGCCCCCACGATACTGCTCAACATATCGCCGGAACCAACGTGCAGCTGGAACAATGGTGTCCCGTTGAAGACGCGGGCCACGTGTTCGCCATCGGAAATGACGTCCGTCGCACCACTGAGAATGACCACGCAGTTTTGTTTCTGAGCGGCCTTCTTGGCAATTTCGACCACGTCCTGGTTACCGGAACCGGCATCGATGCCTTTAGCGTCCCAGGCAACGTCGGCTAACGCGGCGATTTCACCAGCGTTGCCACGAATGACATCAACTTGGAATTGGTTCATAAGGTCCAAAGCGGTCTTTTTACGGAAACTGATGGCACCGACCGCCACTGGATCGATGACTAACGGTTTGTGTTGGGCGTTTGCTGCTTTACCCATGGCTAAAATATGGGCAACTTGCGGCTTAGAAAAGGCGCCTAAGTTTAAGGTAACGGCATTACTGATGCCGACCATTTCATCGGTTTCCCGAATTTCTTCGGACATGATGGGTGACCCGCCAATGGCATTAATACCATTAGCGACATCTTGGACGGTGACAAAGTTTGAAATATTGAGAACAACGGGATTAGTTGCGCGAATCTGATTCAGCAAATCAATTTTCATGAAGAAAATCCTCCCTAATAATATAAGTGCAAACAACAGTCAGTCGCAAAAAAAGAGTCGAGCTAAACAAAACGTTAGCTCGACTCTTCGCCGGTAAAACCGGTCCGAATTGAACACGTTCCTACGCAAGTATGAACTTACAGGTTCAAAGGGATAGTGCAAGCACATCTCAGCCCCAGCATAAATGCAGGGACACCCCTCGTGTTGTTTGGGTTAAGTGTAAAAGAAAAAGGGTGTGAAAGCAAGCGGCAAGGGTGTGGAAGCAAGCGCTTAGAGAGCGGAGTGTAAGCTAACTAAGACAAAAATCCCGGGTCTGGATTTATGTCTTAGTTGGCTTACATGCAGCTCTCTGCTTGCTGGAACCCGACTAGAAAAAGGGTGCGAAGGCAAGCGCTTAGGGAGCGGAGTGTAAGCTAGCTCTGACAGAAATCCCGGGCTTGGATTTATGTCAGAGTTGGCTTACATGCAGCTCTCTGCTTGCTGTAGCCCGACTAGGCTATATAAATTACCCCCACAAAACAAAAAAAGAGCCAAGCCCCAAGCGGAACTCAGCTCCAAAACATCATCATTAAAACGGTACCTTATCCGGATCATCAATCAACCCCGCAGCACCGCGCATGCCGTCCATCGCTGCCATATCAACGTCACTGATCTCAAAATCAAAAATATCAGTATTCGACTGAATATATTTAGCGTGTACCGACTTAGGTAGTGGCAAGAATCCATGTTGCAGATGCCAGCGTAAAACCAGTTGGGCCACGGACTTGTTGTATTTAGCAGCAATCCCCTTCAAAGCGCCAACCTGAAAAATTTTCCCAGTGCCAAATGGACTGTAGGCTTCGGACAAAATGCCGTGAGCCTTGTTATAGGCCACAACTTCTGGCTGCATATCAGATGGGTTCAAGAAAATCTGATTGACCATTGGCGTGATCATGGCTGTTTTCAGTAGCGCATCTAAGTGCTTCGGCCGGAAGTTGGAAACCCCGATTGCCCGTAATAAGCCGTCGTTATATGCTTCTTCCATCGCTTTCCAAGTTGCAGCGTTGGTTTCTTCCCATCTGTCACGGAAAGCCAGTGGATTTGGCCAGTGGATCAAGTAAAGGTCAACGTAGTCCAACCCTAATTTGGATAACGACGTCTTAATAGCCTTCTTGGTTGCTTCATAACCATGATCAGCGTTCCATAATTTCGTGGTGACAAACAGGTCTTCTCGTTTGACCCCGGAATCACGGATGGCGCGGCCAATACTTTCTTCATTTTGATAACCAGCGGCAGTATCAATGAGCCGGTAACCAGCCTTTAAAGCGGTTAACACTGATTGGTAAGCCACATCGCCATCTGGCGTTTGCCAAGTCCCCAAGCCGACAACCGGAATCTTGGTACCATTACTAAGTGTGTATGTATCTGTTAATGACATAATCGTCCTCCTTAATTTAAATCAAAAAACGGTAAACTCAAGTCTTAACAACTTTGAGTTTACCGTTTTTATGAGTTTAAACGCAAGTGATTTGTCGAATTGTACAGACTAATCTTTTTTCATCCACTTACGGAATTTGTTAATGATGTAAGCCAGAACAATCAGAATTGCCAAGCCTTCAATGACCCACATGATGATCTGTTTCCAGTTAGTGGCCGGCTTGGCAATCTTAGCTGCCTTGCCGTCTTTGTCAGTCACTGTAAACAGCTTATCAAATTTCCAGGAACCATTGTCCCCTTTGACGGTCATGTTGAGGTGATAATTACCAGCTTTGAGTTCTTTATTATTCAAGGTTGGCAGTTGATAGCCAAAGCTTGAATTAGGTGCAAAGTTCAGCATCTTTTGGTCAACTTTAGCAACCACTTTGTTTCCTTCACCAGTAACAGTGGTTTTTACGTGTACATTACCAATAATGGTTGGCTGAGTATTTTGTAGATTAACTTGAACTCTTGGAAGTCCACCACTACCCACGTATTTAGTACCATGATATAACAAGTTTGGTTTAACTTGTTGAGATGATTCAACCAGTTGAGTTGCAATCACATAATGAGCCAAATTACTACTTTGATTACTATTTTTTACCTGATTAGTAGCACTAACTGAATAAACCAGGAATCCCCCTAGAATAGTTCCACTAAAGGGCTGCTTAGGTAAAGTCAATTTAAAAGAAACTATGGCGCTGCTCTTTCCTGCAACTGACACAGATTTACCATTTCGATTGCTCAACATATCTGTAAACGAAGTAGTAGCCGAAGAATCTTTTTTGGCATGAACAGAATAATCAATAATTCCATTCTCATTAGTTGTTGCATTGTTTGGTTGCACATTAATTCGTTGCCGCTTATTACTGTTATTAGTAATTCTGAGACGTAGAACCCGATTAGTATCAGGCTTCACTTTCAGGTTAAAATAACTGGAATGAGAAAGGTTATCCGATGGTAAAATTGCCTGAACCTGAAAATCATTAACCGCAGTTTTAGCATGTACCTGCCCACCAGTGAGATTGAGCACACCTGAAGCAAAAATTAATGTGAGTAAAACAATTCTTAAAAGTTTTTTCATATTACTTACCTGCGTTTGGGCTGTCAGTAGTTGAGCTATTTGAATTCGAGTCACCTGCTGCGGGTACACTTGAGGTTGGGCCTGAAGTTAATGTCCATGTCATTTTAGAAGTGTATTGAGTATTTAATTTAGGAAAGTTGCCAGTTAAAACTACTTTATCAAAAGGTATGACCCACTGCCCAACTCCATCACCAGCAACTGCGTTTGCAACGTTAGCTGCTTTACCATCTGCTGAAAGTTGCCAACCTGTTTTTACTGGGGCGTCACCAGCTAATTGTTCACCCTTATCAAGCTTAGGAGCTGCACCTAAATTGGTCCATGAGGAAAGCGAGTAGCCAGTGAGCTTTTGACCCAGGTTTTTCCCGTCAGAAACACTGAATTCACTCATTTGAGCTGAAACGTGCCATCCAGATGCTGTGCCAGTTCCATCGTTAACAATCAGATCATCACTATCGGCTTGAATTTGGTGGCTATCAGAGGTTCCATTAAAAATGAAAATTGGAGCCTTAACTATCGTAAGGGACCCATCTTTACCACTTGGAGCAGTAATATTAACTTTTGCGTCAGTAGTCTGACTCCCGCCGTTATTAGAAGTATCTGCCGCATGGCCCACAACTGGCGCCGCTAAAACGCCAAACAAAATGCCTGCACTTAAGAGGCCTGTACTGAATTTATTTAAAAAAGTCATGATAAGTTCTCCTGTCTGAATCGAATTTAGTTTCGTCGCTGCGTCAGCCATATTTTTTACGAATGACGCGAGATATAGAATATAATATGTTTTATAAAAATAGTCAATTAAATTTTAATAAGATATATAGTATCTTCCTTATAGATATGCGTTTTCAAGTGTTAGTAACCCCCGTTAATTATAAATATTTTTTCTTACTAAAAATCAGTAGATTGCCCAGTGATACACAAATCACAAAACCTGTTCCACCAAGGAATGAAGTGCTAAGTGCTCTCCCGTTTAAATCACTTTTTCGGAACTATACAACACTGTAAGCTTTGGATCCGTTATTCATTCATTTAATTCCGCATAACCTGTTTAAAAATTTTTTTCAAATAAAAGCCCCTGACCAATTGTTAAACAATTAGCCAGGGGCTTTTACCTTATAGAAAACACACGAAATAACTTATCTTAATTTTAGATCACTGGCGTTGCACTGAGCCAGTCATACTGCAGTAATTGGTGGGTGCCCTTAGTTACTGGCAACCAGATCTTTGCCTTGGCGATATCTTTCATACTCTGCCAGAAGGACTTATCCTTTTTAGCGACTGCACTTGGTTTAATTTGAATCAGATCATTATTTTCGGTTTTAGCGGTCATTTTAGACTCATTGACGTCCACTAATTGAACGGCGATGGTCTCAATTTTGGAATTATCAAGTAACATTTCTATCAATCCTTTCGAGAATTACATCCCTGATAGTACATGATTAAGAATACCAACTAAATGTCACCAAACTGTGAAGAAATTATTGGGAAAAGGTTAAGAACTGGCTTACATTAATTTTCATAAATAATTTACCAAATGAATTAGAATTTTAGTAAAATTGTTGCGCTAGAAAGCGTATAATAGAAACGATAAAGCGTTTACACAAGGAGGATTTATTTATGCAAATTACATCCGATATTTTTGGTCAACATGACGGTAAAGACATTAACCGTTATACGATTACAAACGCAGCTGGAAACTATATTCAAGTCAGCGAACTTGGTGCAACTTGGACTAACTTCGTGGTTAACGATCACCCACTGATCGGTCATTTTGATAAGCTCTCAGATTATGAACAAACAGCCACTTGCTTAGGCAAGTCGATTGGCCGGGTCGCCGGCCGGATCACTAAGGCTAAAGCCACCATCGATGGTAAAGAATACCACTTCGACGCTAACGAAAACGGCAACCTGCTTCACGGTGGCCCTAACGGCTTCGCCAACCTCGTTTGGCACGCTGAACCAGCTACTAGTGAACACAATGCCAGCGTGACTTTCTCACGTAACATCGCCAGCTCAGAAGACGACTTCCCTGGTGATCTAGACGTCCGCATCACCTATACCTTTACAGACGATAACGATGTCACGATCAACTTCAGCGCCGCTTCAACTGCTACGACCCTGTTCAACCCAACTTGCCACATTTACTGGAACCTGACTGAAGGACAAAAGAACTTGGACGATCAATTACTGCAGATCAACAGTTCTCGTCGTTTGGACCTCGCTTCAGACAAAGTGCCAACGGGTAAGTTCACGAAATTAGCTGGTACCGGCTACGACTTTTCTAAGACTCGCGACGTACCAAGCGCATTAGCCGATATCAAGTCAGAAAATGACAAGAACGAAATCGACGACATCTATGAAGTTAAGCCAAGTACCACTGAACCAATTGCCATCTTAAGCGATAAGTCCAGCAAACGTCACGTGGCCATCTACTCAGAACGTAACGGGCTGGTTGTTTACACCGCCAACTTATTTGACAGCAGTAAGCCATTTAACGCTGTGGCAACTGAAGCACAAACATTGCCAGATGCCATTAACCATGACGGCTTCGGTGATATCACGTTACACCCAGGCGACTTGAAGTCTTACTCAATTAAATATCACTATTACGAAGAGTAATCATACTTTTCAGTAACGAATGGAGCGGTTCAGCTTGTGCTGGACCGCTCTTTTACGCTACAATACGAAAGACGTCAACTACTAGACCAATATAGATAGGAAAAAACAATTGAATACAAATCAATCCAAACATCGTTATAATCATTACAATCAATCTAATCACCGCAGACCAACGCACTCGGATCATCAACAGACCGACGTTAAAGTCACTTTGGGCCAGCGTTTTCCGCTGACCATCAAGCGTCTGGGCATCAACGGCGAAGGGATCGGCTACTTTAAGCGCAAGTTGGTCTTCGTTAAGGGCGCGTTGCCAGACGAAGTGATCGTCGCTGAAGTCACCGGCATTAAGCCCTCATTTCTGACAGCCAAAATCCACCGGCTCAAAACGCCCAGTAAAGACCGGGTCAAGCCACGTGATGCTTACGCGGCTGAAGTCGGCGGCTTTGAGCTGGAACATTTAGCTTACCCCGCCCAATTAGCCTTTAAGCGCGACATCATGCTGCAGTCGTTGGAGAAATTTCAGCCTAAGGGTTTCCGTAATTTTCAATTAAAGCCCACCATTGGCATGGATGATCCTTATGGCTACCGCAACAAGGCCCAGTTCCAAGTCAGACGGGATGCTGACGGCCACGTGATTACCGGCCTTTACAAGGAACGCAGCCATGATCTAGTCGACCTGAAGACCTGTTCGGTACAAATGCCGGCCACGATGCACGTCATGCGTGGCGTGGTCGCCTTAATGGAAGAACTGGACGTCAGCACCTACGACGAAAAACGGGGCACTGGCCTCGTTCGGACAGTCGTTGTCCGGGTGGCTGAAGGGACTGGCGAGGTTCAGGTGGTTTTTGTGACCGCCAAGGCCCCCTTCCCGCAAGAAGCTGAGATGGTCGACCGTTTATCAACTGAATTTCCAGAGATCGTTTCAATTATGCAAAATATCAATAATGATAAGACCTCACTCATTTGGGGCGAAAAGACCAAGCTGCTAGCTGGTAAACCACAGATTCGTGAAGTGTTAAACGGGCTGCAGTTCAACCTATCTGCCCGGGCGTTCTTACAGCTAAACCCCTATCAGACCGTTCGCCTCTACGACGAAGCTCTGAAAGCACTGGCTCTCTCCGATAACGAGACCGTCATCGATGCTTACTCCGGTGTTGGGACCATTGGGCTATCAATTGCCCACGCTGCCAAGGAAGTTCGTGGAATGGATGTGATTGCTGACGCCGTGGATGACGCCAACGAAAACGCCCGGATCAATCATATTGACAACGTTCACTACGAAACCGGAACCGCTGAAACGATTATTCCTAAGTGGCTCAATGAAGGCTTCGAACCAGACGCGCTGATCGTTGATCCACCGCGTACGGGATTGGACGACGGCCTGATCAACGCCATTTTAACCGCCAAGCCGAAAAAATTTGTCTACATTTCCTGCAACCCCTCGACCCTCGCTCGAGACCTAGTGAAATTGACTGAGCAGTATCACGTCAACTACATTCAGTCCGTTGATATGATGCCGCAAACTGCCCGTTGTGAGGCAGTTGTGAAATTTACCCGGGCTTAGCGGTAGCCAAAAATTGGATTTAGGCTTATCATAGGGCAATAACCAGTTTGACCAATTTTGACTTTTAAAAGATTCAGTGTAGAAAAGAGGGTTTAAATGCAAAATCCATTTGGAAACGGCGATAATGGTGATAACAATGAAGGGCCAAACGGTATTCCAGTACCGCCTAACTATGCCACCGTTGCAAAAGAAGAGGGCGACATCAGAATCGGTAAAGTCGGGTTTTCATACACCGCCTTTCTCTTCTCCTTCCTCGTTCCCATTTTTCGGGGAGATTGGTACAACCTCCTCTGTATGCTCGGTGTGAACCTCGGCGTTGTCTTGGGACTGTACTCCATTCACTTTTCTTCGATGCAGACCTTCAACATTGCCACCAGTGTGCTTCAATTCGCACTGAGCTTTGTTTGGGGCTACCTGTACAACCTGATGTACTTCCGCCACTTGTTCAACCGGGGTTATAAACCAGCAACGCAGCGGTCAAAGGATCTGCTTACCAGTAGCGGTTATTTGCCTAAAACTAAAACCAAAAAATAAGTGCGTGACAAAACTCGGTAGATTCCAGAGTTTAACCCAAATAATGCCTATTCCGGCGAACTTTGTCGGAATAGGCATTATTTGGGTTAAATGGCCGTAATCTGAGTTTTGAAGCGCGATTAGACCATATTGAAGTATTGAACAAACGATCATCTTTTTTACTATCTTCAGTTAAGAAGACCGTTGCAATACTTACCAATATCAATTTTTCCTGATTCAACCAATATTTTAAGATTACGGTTTAAACGCTCGGGTGGCCTTGATGGCAACTTGCCAGCCATCGTAGAGCCGCTTCCGGCGGTCGGCCGCCATTTTAGGGTTAAAGGTTCTGCCAGCCGCGTGAATCTGACTGACTTCCTTCAAATTCTTCCAGTACCCGATGGCGAGACCAGCACAGATGGCAGCCCCAAGCGCAGTGGTATCTTCGTCGCTGGAACGCACGATTGGCAGATCCAAAATGTCAGCCTGAAACTGCATCAGATAGCGGTTACGTGACGCCCCGCCATCAGCCAGAATTTCCACCACCGGCATGGCTGTATCCTGGCGCATGGTTTCAATGATATCGCGCGTCTGGTAGGCAATCGACTGCAGGGTGGCCTTCACAAAATCACTCCGGTTCGTCCCGCGGGTCAGGCCAAAGACCGCTCCTCGAGCATCCTGATCCCAGTATGGCGCGCCCAACCCGTTAAAGGCTGGCACCACGTAGACTTCATCGTCGTTAGTGGATTGCATGGCGACCTGCCGGGATTGCGGGACGTTATCAATGATCTTCATGGTTTCTTGCAGCCAGTTCAGCGCTGTCCCGGCCACGAAGATCGACCCTTCAAGAGCATAGGTAACGTGCCCCTCTAGATCATAGGCAATCGTGGTCAGCAGCTTATGGTTGGAAAGTTGCGGCTTATCGCCAGTATTCATCATGATAAATGCCCCGTCGCCATACGTGTTCTTGACCTCACCGGGCTTAAACGCCATTTGACCGACTAAGGCCGCCTGTTGGTCACCAACGAGCCCACAGATTGGGACTTCAACCCCGTAAAATTGATAATTCTTAGTGGTACCGTAAACTTCCGAGCAGGAATGAATCTCCGGCAGCATTTGCTTCGGAATGTTCAAAATTTTAAGGATCTCATCATCCCATTTTAAATCGTGAATGTTAAACATCATGGTTCGGCTGGCGTTGGTGTAATCGGTAATGTGCAACTGTCCATCCGATAATTTCCAAACTAGCCAGCTGTCAATGGTCCCCATCAGCAGGTCACCCTTTTCAGCACGGGCTTGAGCGCCGTCAACGTGATCTAACAGCCAGCGAACCTTGGTGGCTGAGAAGTAAGAATCAATGACCAAGCCAGTATGCTCGTGGATCAGCTCGGCATAACCAGCCGCCACCATCTGTTTGGCGATCGGCGCGGTCTGCTTAGACAGCCAGCCAATCGCATGGTAGATAGGCTGGCCGGTCGCCTTATCCCAGATGACCGTGGTTTCACGTTGGCTGGAGATGCCAATACCATCAATGTATTCGGGATGAACCCCCGCGTCGATCAGCGCACTGGCGATGACCGACTGCACTGAATTCCAGATCTCATTGGCGTCAACTTCCACCCAGCCATTATGCGGGTAATATTGCGGAAACGACTTTTCGCTTTCAATCACCTTACGGCCAGAGTGGTCAAACAACATGGCCCGGGTCACAGAGGTCCCCTGATCGATCGCGAGTATATAATGTTCCGGCTGCTTCATTGCCATAACAACTCATTCCTCCAAGTTTGTGACTAGTAAACGGTTTCAAAACTAATCTTACTCTATCACATTCACAAAGTACCTGTCATTAATTACGGCAGAAAACACAACAAACCCCGCACAGCAAAATCACTGTCCGGGGTTTAAATGCTCATTTATATCAATGATTGCTTCAATTACCGCTTGATCAAAACACGGATATCAGCTTGTTTGTCAGTATTCGTTGGGTGCAGTTCTTCTTTATAGTTGAAGTCTGCTTCTTGGAAATACTTCTTCATTTCAGCGTTAACGGTCTCAAGGGGACGTGAATCGTTATCCTGTTGGGTAACCAGTAACGTGTATTCCTTGGTGTCTTCATCAACGTCTTCGAATGCGTAGATAACATCTACCGTATTCAAAATTTCTTGAATCATTTGTCTCTCTGTCATTGCCATCTTCATTTACCTCGTTTAAATTTTAGTTACATAACTAATGTAACCCTATTTTAGGGGAATGTTAAATCTTTTAAGGTTGTTGAGGGAATTCCCCCTCTATTGCCTAATCGGGTTCCAGTCTCTAGACGCCTAGTTCCACACCTTGCTTTTCCCCCTCAATCTGCTAAACTAATCACATTATAATTTCAGAAAAGGAGGGTTCGCCATGCGCCCACGAATTGCGCTTCCAGCAGATACCCTAGCTGAAGCGACCAACATTATTAACGAACGCAACGCCGCTTTTGCTCCCCGGCCGGCCATTGAAGCCGTCGTTAAAGCCGGTGGCGTGCCGATTATCTTTCCCAGCGTTGATCCAGAAGACGTTGGTGATTACCTGGACCTCTTTGACGGAGTGGCCTTTCTTGGCGGCGCCGACGTGGATCCCACCTTTTACGGTGAAGAACCCCACGAAAAACTGGGTGTGACCTACCGTAAACGTGATCTATTTGAAATCGAACTGCTCAAACAAGCCGTTGCCCAGGGGAAAGCCATCTTTGGCATTTGCCGCGGCATGCAGCTGATCAATACCGGTTTAGGCGGGACAGTCTACCAAGACCTGTCAGAAAACCCCGACATGACCCTTAAACATAATCAGGCAGCAGCCGGCAACATGCCATCCCACCACGTTTCCGTTGACCCCACTAGCCGTCTCTTTAAAATTACTGGTGCCCGGCCCTACGTCAATTCCCGCCATCATCAGGCGGTCAAGCAACTTGCTACTAGCCTGAAAGTGACTGCTCGTGCGGATGACGGTGTGATTGAAGCCTTTGAATCCACCGCCAACGATCAGATTCTGGCGGTGCAGTGGCACCCCGAAAATATGTATAAACATCATGCAGAATCTAAGGCACTTTTCGCTGATCTGATTACCCGTAGCCGGAAAGTGGCGGAACAAACTCGTAAATAATAGTTGCTGTCATCATAAACGGCATGGCCCCAGTAGAAATACCGGAGCCATGCCGTTTTAAAATAATCAATCAATCATTTACTTAGTCTTCACAGTTGTACCTACTGGCAACTTAACACCAGGCAGAAACTGCCAGTCCTTTTGATAATAGGCCTGTTCCCAGAAATCCCACTCAAATTCACAGCTTTCGAGGAAGCTGCGTTTGGCCTGGTTGAGCCGCTGCCGACTGTATTTTGGTGCTTCACGGTCCAGAATCTCAAAGAGTGGCAACTGTTCTGGCGTCTCACCCGAATCTTCGTCAGCCGTATCAGCATACAGTTCGATCCAAGGCGTAAACACATTATCCGGTGTATTTTTGCCCTGTTCAACCAGTTTCTTCCCAATTTCGGCATAGGTCCAAGGACACGGCGTCATCGCTGCAATGATATCAATCAAGTCACCGGCTTTCAGCGTCTCTAACATGTGGTTAGTATACAGCTTAGTGGTCGGCGCCATTGGTTGTCCCTGCAGTGATTTGTACGACGTCCCGGCAACCTCGCAAAAGTTCTTGTGGGCTTCCGATTCGCTGCTCAAAAGAAAATCAAGCTGGTTATCGATGATCTGCATGTCCTCACGTGACGTACTCTTCAAAAGCGCCACCGCATCCGCATGTAGAAATTCGTTCAGGTAGTTAAAATCCTGCGTCACGTAAAACATCAGCGCTTCTTTGGATAACTGACCCGCACCAATTCCCTTTACGAAGGGATGTTCCATGATGTGATCTAAAATAGGCGTTCCTGCTTCAATCAATTCTGTCGAAAAACTCATCAGGTGTTATCTCCTTTTTATTTTTTCGGCATAGAAGCTAGGAACCCCCTTATTCTGAGCGTTCGTGATCATATTCGTTACATTGGCTTCCCTTCGCTAGTACTAACTAGATCAGGTTTAAAGGGTATTTCTCAGCTCAAGGCACCCCTAGCGTTATGTCACGCAGAGTATAGCATGTCGACCAGAATTGTCAATCAGCTGAAGGATTTCTTCGGCGTGGTCCATAAAAAATTGTAAATAAAAACGGCCAGTCTTACTGGTCGTTTTTTTTCATCAATTCATTTAGCGTCTCAAACACCTGCCGGCTTTCCGGCAGATTGGGCCACATGAGAAAATCATGCAGCATATTTTTCATTTCATGCACGTCAACTTGAGTACCGTCAGCCTGTTTGAGTTTGGCGGCTAACTTGCGGTGATCAGGTAACAATAGTTCCGTCGTCCCGTACCAGAGGCTGATATGTCCTAAATGCGCCATTGACCCATTTAACGGGCTGACTAACGGATCATCTAAAACCAGCGTACCCGCGTAATTGGCCGCCACTTGGCGCATGGCCTGCAAGGGCAGTTCCGGATCCGACTGATGGCGCTGCTGAATCTCGGGATCGCGCATCGCTAGATCAGACCAGGGCGACACCAATACGCTGGCTGTCGGCATGGGCTGCTGCTGAGTGCGTAGTTGCTGTAAGAGCACCAGCGCCAGACCGGCACCAGAAGAATCCCCTAACCAAAAAAACTGATCATCGGGATATTGCAGTCGCAGTTCTGCGTAGGCATCCAGTGAGGCTGGTACCGTCACTGACGCCGTGGTTTCCGGGGCCAGCGGAAAGTCCAGCATAGTCGCCTTAGCCCCCATCTGGGACACGATCTGTTCCATCCACTGCCGGTGACCCTCTGTCGTAGGAACCGTGTACGCGCCACCATGAAAAATCACCACGTGTTTGTTAGTCGCTGTTTTAGGCAGTAACGTAACTAGGCGACTGCTGTCTAAGGGCACGGTTTTCACTTGATCCGGCTGCCGAAAATAACTCGGGTCCAGATGATCCGTTCGACGGCTGGGATGCAGAAAACTCGTCGCCACCTGCTGTTTCAACCGACTGCGTTTCATCTTAAATAAGAGCCAATCACCACGTATACTCATCTATTAATCGGCCTCCCGATTACGAACTGTAAACCGCTGCTGATGGTGCTGCGGGGACTCCAGTTCGTCTAAAATAGCTAACGCCATATTACCGCGAGACAGTTCTGATTTACCATTCGCATCTTCCATGATCTGATCTTTACCCATGACGTACCCGTTAGTCGTTCCGGGACCAAATTCACGCTGCGGCGAAATGGCCACCCAATCAACGTTATCGATCATTTGTAAGAATTCATATTCATAGGTTTGGTTAAGCGGCACACCGATCCACTGTTCATTATTAGGCATCGCCTTGAGCTGTTCCAGCAGCCGATGACCATCCGGCAGCTTGAGACTGGCCGCGCCAATGATCACTACTAGCCGCGTCTGCGTTTCGCGCAAATCACGGACTAATTTGGTCAGCAAATCTAGATGCAGGTATTGCTGTGTCGAACCCATCGGGACAGCAAAGGCATCCACGACAACATCGAAGGCAGTTAAGTCAGCCTTAGTTAATTCAAAAGCGTCCTTCACCAGCAAATTGGCGTCGTCACCCAGTACCGCGCGGGCACGTTCTTCATTACGGACAATAGCAGTTGGTTCGTGGTCCCGTTTCTTGGCCTCGGCATAGATTGCTGAGCCGGTTTTACCGTTGCCGCCAATAATTCCAATTTTCATCATGATCATCCTTTCCTGTTCAAAATCAATTACGATTATTATAGCGCTTTCAATTGCTTTTCAACAGTCATTTGCAGTCCTTACATTTTGCGGCTATCCCATCCATTGGCCACCGCAGCGGCATCATTGTTCATGAAATAGCACGTCATTTGCGTTACAATAATCACGTATCTATAGCACAAGTAAGGGGGACTTTTTCATGCAGCAAACTAATCAACGTGTACTGACAATGGACCATGGCTATAACTTTCGTGAGCTAGGCGGCTATCAGTCCCGCGATGGTCAGACGGTGAAATGGCAACGGGTGATTCGGACGGGAACTTTGGCTTATTTATCGGATCATGATCAGCAGTCATTGATCAACTACGGGGTCAAGTTCGACGTGGACTTTCGTTCTGACGTCGAAGTGGCCCAGGCGCCCGACCAGATTCCGAATAACATTTTGTACCGCCATCTGCCAGTGTTTGCTGACGATGAAACCGACGCCTCTAAGTCCCGGGAAGAATTAAATGCTGAATTGAAGACACGGCAAAAAAACGGCTTTGATCACATGGTCGAAGCGTATGAAGACCTCATTGTCGAACCGCAGTCCCATACCGCTTATCAAAATTTCTTCGCGACACTGTTAAATAATACTGATGAAAAATCCACGGTGCTGTTTCATTGCACTTCCGGCAAAGACCGGACTGGTATGGGGGCCGCTTTCTTACTTTCAGCATTGGGCGTCCCACAAAAAACGATCAAGCAAGATTATTTATTAACCAATGAGATCTTATCCCCACTGGTTCAAAAGCGGCTCACTAAGGCGAAAAATGACGGCATGACGGAAACTAACTTGGAAACGATCAAGGCACTCATGTCAGTCTCAAGCGGCTACTTCGATGCCGCCATGGCAACCATTGCTAAAAACTACGGTTCCATGTCGCAATTTCTCAATCAGGCCCTGCAATTATCCAATGAAGATATTAACGACCTAAAGAAACTCTACTTAACGCACTAATTAACGGAGGTTAGCTATTGAAAAAATCAGTTACACTCGGACTCTCGCTGGCAGCGGTTGCTACTGGCGCGCTTTACGTCAGCCACCGGCTGTTTAACGTGGCTTTTAAACGGGTCAATTACGTGCCCGAAACTTCTGCTGAAAAACAAAAGTACGCGCAGCAATACTACGACTATGTCGACTGGTTCCGTAAGGTTCCCCATGAAACCTGGTATTTACACCAAAACGATCCGGCTAAACGGCTGGTCGCGACCTTTATTCAACATCCCGATCACCTGAAAAAAACGGTGATCATTTCTCACGGCTATAAGGGAAACCGTGAGACGATGGCAAACTATGCCCAGATGTTTTACAACTTGGGCTTCAATGTGTTACTGCCTGACGACCGGGCGCACGGGGACAGTGCCGGCCAATACATTAACTTTGGCTGGCTAGACCGGCTGGATTACATGGCCTGGATCAATAAATTAATCGACATTAAGGGTGAGGACGAAAAGATCTTGCTCTTCGGTGTCAGCATGGGCGGAGCCACGATGGAAATGCTGTCGGGTGAAAACCTGCCGACTCAGGTAAAAGCCATCATTGCCGACTGCGGCTATTCCAGCATTAAAGAGGAAATGACTTATCTGCTGAAGGAACAGTATCATTTACCCGAATACCCCTTTGAACCAATGGTCAGTACCATCAACCGGCGGCGGCTAGGTTTTTACTTGGGTGACGTTTCTGCCAAAGAACAGCTCAAGCGCAACCGGCGGCCAATCCTATTCATCCACGGTGGCAAAGATACCTACGTGCCGGTGAGAATGGCTTACGAAAACTACCACGCTACTAAGGCACCGAAACAACTGTGGATCGTTAAAAACGCGACTCACGCCGAAAGTTTCTGGTACAATCCTGCAGCCTATCAGGCACGGGTTGCCTCCTTTTTGAAGACTTATTTTTAATCCCAGTAAATCTTCAAAAATCTGCCCCGTCCTGTTCACACTTTTGTCACATTTTGTTGCTATATTTAATTCATAGCAAAGGTAACAAGCTATAGTACACTTCCTTGATTCATCAGTTTCTTCCCCCTAAAGAAACTGATGTGCATGCGAGATCTATCCTCCTCCCCTAGAAAACAGGTCTCACTGCCCACTATATTTCCCAATTCCCCCTATGATTGGAAAATATTTCCCTATTAAAAAGGTTCTCTGTCAACTGTTGTTGGTAACGACCATAATGCACTCAATCATTATTTGATGATTGGGTGTTTTGTTTTTGTCCTTAACATAACAAGGACGCGCAAACGGAAATTCTTAAA
>NZ_BCMG01000001.1 GCF_002217945.1 Secundilactobacillus silagei JCM 19001 | reverse complement strand
GGAAGGATAAAGCAATGGCGATATCCTTTTTTCGTGTCAACATACATAGATTACAGAAAGAAAAATCTGTTGTCGATCATGTCTTGTGACATGACCAACAACAGATATGATAGAACCTAAAAAGGCACCACCAAGAGTCATCTTAGTCGTGCCTTTAATTTGCTAATTTTAATCTTTTTCAAGTAATGTGACTGATTCGATATGCGGTGTCTGTGGGAATTGGTCAACGGGCTGAATCGGTTCAGTCACGTGGTAACCTTCGTCCATGAAGCGCTGAACATCACGAATCAATGTCGATGGGTTGCAGCTAACGTAAACGATCTTCTTGGGCTGCATAGCGGCTGCACTTTCAATCAACGTTTCATCCAACCCTTTACGTGGTGGATCAACGACGATGACATCCGGCTTTAAGCCCTGTTTCTGCCATTCGGCCATCTGGTATTCAGCCTTGTTGGTTTCAAAATGCAGGTTGGTTAAGTCATTTAACTTAGCGTTCTTTTTAGCATCCTCAACCGCGGTTGAAACCACTTCAACGCCGTAAACTTCCTTAGCGTGACGCGCCATGGCCAAGGAAATCGTCCCGATACCACAGTAAGCGTCGATCACCGTTTCGTTACCGGTTAAGCCGGCACGATCAATAGCCAGTTTATACAGTTTTTCAGTTTGAACTGGGTTAACTTGGTAGAATGATTTAGCTGAAATTTCAAACCGGTTGCCCAGCAGTGAATCATGGATCACGGGTTCGCCATAAAGAACGTTGGTGATGGGTCCCATAATGACGTTAGTTGGCCGGCTGTTGACGTTTTGAATGATACTCGTCACTTCTGGCAATTCTTCCGCAATTTGGGCCACGATTTCCTTTGCCCGTGGCAAGGTGTGACTGTTGGTGATCAAACCAATCATCATTTCTTTTTCGTAATAACTCTGGCGCACCATGATGTTACGAATGATTCCCTTATGGGTTCGTTCATCATAAGCCGGAATGTTTTCACCGCGTAAAATATCGCGCACAATGACGATGGCTTTATCGATCCGGGGATCTTGAATGTAGAAATCAGTCAATGGTACCAAGTTATGGGAATGTTGACGGTAAAAACCGGTTTCCAATTCGCCATTAACCATCCGCACTGGAATTTGTGCTTTATTGCGGTAATGATAGGGTGTTTCCATCCCAATGGTTTCAGAAACGCTGAGGTCCAGTTTGTTCTTGGCCAACAGTGATTCAATCTGATGCTGCTTGAACCGTAGTTGAGCTGGGTACACCATGTGTTGCAACGGTGCGATACCGGCTTGCGCGAGCTTACGATCCTTAGCATCGATCTTTGCCCGGTCTGGTGAAGTCGTTAAATGTTCCAAAACGCGGCCGAAACCAAAGGACTTACCGACCTTGGTCACGACAAATTTAATCTTTTCACCTGGTAAAGCGTTGGTGATAAACAATGAATAGTTGTCGATCTTAACCACGCCATTACCTTCATAGGTCAGGTCCATAACGGTCCCTGTATAAGTTTCATTTTTTGCTACTGGTGCTTGTATTTTCATGTAAATCTCCTTGTTTTAACCAAAAGAAAGGTTTTGCTGCCTTACGTATCATACAGCAAAACCCTCCTAATTCATACTATAAAAATTATTTCTTTGATTCTTCGTCTTCTGGCAGTTCTTGAACCCCTGCTAAGAACTTCCGCTCAGCTTCCAGAATTTCCGGTGTTTCAGTTTCCACAGCAGCATCCGGAATATCATCCAGGTTAGCATAGGTTTCAATGTGCTGCTTTAAGTTAACGAAGGTCATTGGCGCATCGCCACCATATTCACCGTCCAAGTTGATCATGATCTTGGAATTGCCCCGTGGCTTAGCTTCAACTTTGCGCACTTTACGATAAATGATCCGCGGATCGTTAATGTGCTTACCACCATTTAACACAAGGGTCAGCAGGTGTAAAATTTCGGCTAAATTACTGGTTTTGACGATGATCATCGTGAATTTGCCATCATTTAACGACGCATCAGGGACGATCTGTTCAAAACCACCCACTGAATTGGTCAATGCCAAGAAGAACATGGATGCTTCACCCACGTATTCATCGCCATCGTACTTCAAATCCACTTTAAATGGCCGAATCCGTGGTAACAGTTCCGCGCCTTTGACTAGGTAGGCCAAGTAACCAAATAATGTCTTTAAATTAGAGGGCACCTCATACGTTAACTCGGTCAAACGACCGCCACCGGCAATGTTGACAAAGTAGGTCTTGCCCGCCATACCAATGTCCATTTTAATGGTTTGATTTTTTAAAACGACTTTAGCAGCAGCTAACGGATCTTCCCGTGGAATTCGCAGTGCCCGAGCATAATCATTAGTCGTTCCGGCTGGAATAATGGCCATTTTAGGCCGTTTCTTTAAGCCGGCAATCCCGTTGACGACCTCGTTAATGGTGCCATCGCCACCGGCAGCAACGACTAATTCAAAGCCCTCACGTGCAACCCGTTCGGCCTCATCGCGTGCCGAATTAGGAGCCGGGGTCGTTGCGAACGCACTGGTTTCATACCCCGCCTGTTCAAAAACTCCTAAAATATCGATCATATCCTTCTTCAAGGCCTCCCGACCAGAAGAAGGATTATATATCACTCGCGCACGTTTCCGCATAAGTGTCTTTCCTCCCCAATTCAAATCACGTTTATCTATTTTTTAAGTGAAGCCATCAACAGCTGGTTAACCACTTTAGGGTTAGCCTTACCATGAGTCTGCTTCATAATTTGACCAACCAGGTAACCAACTGCCCGGTCTTTCCCATTGTTGAAGTCATCAATTGATTGCTGGTTATCAGCCAAGACACCATCAATAATTGGCTGCAATTTAGCTGGATCAGATAACTGAATCAGACCCTTTTCTTCAACGAAAGCCTTAGGTTCTTTACCTTGTGTAATCGCCTTGAAGACCTTCTTAGCCATCTTGGTTGAAATGGTGCCATCGGTGATCAAATTGATCATGCCGGCTAAGTTAGCTGGCGTCAGTTTAGTATCCTGTAAGTCCGCATGCTGTTCGTTCAAGAAGGCGTTAACGTCGCCTTGAAGGTAGTTCGAAGCTGACTTCGGATCCGCACCAAGTTTAACGGTCTCATCAAAGAAGTCGGCCATTTCCTTAGTTTGGGTGACAACCATGGCATCGTAATCCGTTAACCCAAGTTCTTTAACGTAACGGGCACGACGGCTGCCAGGCATTTCGGGCATTTCACTGCCAATTTCATTGACCCAGTCATCACTGATATTGATTGCAGGCAGATCAGGTTCTGGGAAGTAACGGTAATCGTCAGAACCTTCCTTAACACGCATCAGAATAGTTTCACCAGTATTCTCGTCAAAACGACGGGTTTCCTGTTGAATTTGGCCGCCAGACATCAGCACACGCTGCTGCCGCTGTTCTTCAAAGGCCAGCCCTTTACGAACGTAGTTAAAGGAGTTCAGGTTCTTCAGCTCAGTCTTAGTCCCATATTCTTTTTGACCTTCAGGCCGAATCGAAATGTTGACATCGACACGCATGGAACCTTCTTCCATCTTCACATCAGAGATCCCGGTAAATTGAATCCGTTGACGCAGTGCTTCCAGATAAGCATAAGCTTCATCAGGAGAAGCAATCTCCGGCTTCGATACGATTTCAATTAGCGGTGTGCCTTGACGGTTTAAATCAACGTAAGAAAAGTCACGGGCATGGGTGTTCTTACCGGCATCTTCTTCAATATGCATTTCGGCGATCCCAACCCGCTTCTTTTCGCCATCAACGTCAATTTCGATCCAGCCATCATGAGCGATTGGCTTATCAGATTGCGTAATTTGGTAAGCTTTCGGGTTATCAGGATAGAAGTAGTTCTTCCGGTCAAAATGCGTGTGTGGTTCAACTTGAGCATGCAGTGCTAAAGCCGCCATGATACCAGACTTGACAACACCCTTGTTGGTGGTTGGCAAAACCCCAGGATAGCCCCAATCGATCACGTTCGTATTGGCGTTAGGATCGTCCCCATATTCAACGGGCGATGGACTAAAGATCTTGGAATTGGTTTTTAATTCAACGTGGACTTCAAGTCCGATAGTTGTTTTAAAATTCATTAGTTATTGCCCCCTTGCTTAGGTGTTTGTTTGTGAAAATCAGTCGCTTGTTCAAAGACGTAACCCGCTTTGTAAAGCGTAGATTCGTCAAATGGCCGACCGATCAATTGCATCCCAACTGGCATGCCCTTAGCAAATCCAGCAGGGATTGACATTCCTGGCAAGCCAGCAAGGTTAACGGGAATGGTCAAAACATCGTTCATGTACATGGTCATTGGATCAGAGATCTCGTCGCCAATCTTGAAAGCTGGTGTTGGCGCAACTGGTCCCATGATAAAGTCGTGATCTTTTAAGACGGCTTGGAAATCATTAATGATCAACGTCCGTACTTGAGCGGCCTTCTTGAAGTAAGCATCGTAGAAACCAGCAGAAAGGGAGAACGTCCCCAGCATGATCCGACGCTTAACTTCATCACCAAAGCCTTCAGTCCGGGAGTTAACGTAAACATCTTCCAAGTTTTTAACATCCTTAGAACGGTGACCGTAACGAATCCCATCAAACCGTTGTAAGTTTGAAGAAGCTTCGGAACTGGCAATAATGTAGTAAGCGGCAACACCGTACTTGTTGTGCGGTAACGATACTTCATCGACCGTAGCGCCTAATTCGCGGTACTTGTCAGCAGCGGCTAAGATGGCATCCTTAACTTCTTGGTCGACCCCTTCGCCTAAGTATTCCTTAGGCAGACCGATCTTCATGCCCTTAACGCTGGTCTGATCGTTCAGTTCAGCTGCAAAGTCAGGCACTTCTTTAGTAGAAGTGGTCATATCGTGGTCGTCATGACCAGCAACTGCAGATAACAGAATGGCGTTATCTTTGACGGTACGGGTCATTGGACCAATTTCATCCAGGCTGGAAGCAAAGGCAATCAAGCCCCAACGAGAGATTCGGCCGTACGTTGGCTTCATCCCAACGATCCCGTTAAATGATGATGGCTGACGAATCGAACCACCAGTATCGGAACCTAAGGCAGCGATGACTTCACCAGAGGCCACAGCAGCAGCCGAACCACCTGACGAACCACCTGGCACTCGGGTGTAATCCCAAGCATTTTTAGTGGTCTTAAAAGCTGAGTTTTCAGTTGAACCACCCATGGCAAATTCATCCATGTTGGTCTTACCAACGTTGATCACACCCTGCTTATTTAACTGCTTAACCACCGTTGCATCGTAGACTGGCACAAAGTTCTCCAGCATTTTAGAAGCAGCTGTAGTGGTCAAGCCGTTGGTCACGATATTATCCTTAATGGCCAGTGGAATACCAGCTAAGACATTATCGGCATCAACGCCTTTTTCATCCATTTCAGCAGCCTTTTTTAACGCTGCGTCTTGGTTAAGCGTCAAAAAAGCGTTCAATTCAGGATCAGTAGCGGCAATGTTATCAAAGGTCGCTTTAACTAAATCAGTCACACTGATTCGTTTAGCGACTAAATCATCATGCAGTGATGTTAAATCTTTTTCGAAATACTTCATCGTGGTCTACTAATCCTCACTTTCATCAATAATAGTTGGCACTTTAATGTAGCCCTTTTCGGCATCAGGTGCGTTTTTAAGCAAGGCTTGGCTTTGCCCCCAGTTATCAGCAACGTCTTCTCGCATGACGTTGATCTGGTCGGTCACACTTGAAGTTGGTTCAATGCCTTCTGTATCGACTTCGTTTAAGGTTTCAAATAACCCAATAATTTCATCTAATTGGGTGGTAAAGTACTTCAGCTGGTCGTCGTTCAAACTTAATTTCGCTAACGAGGCAACGTGTTGTACCTGTTCTTGATCAATTCGACTTGCCATCAAGTTTCCCTCTTTCACAAGTATTCTGCGTAAAATTACGCTACACATCAAATATACTACCACATTATAGCCCAAAATAGCACTGGTTTCTGGAACGGAACCAGTGCTATTTTGAATCAAGACAATTCTATTAATTAATAACTGTTAAAGACGTGCGACGTAAACTTCTTGGCACCATTATCACGGCTTAAGAAACTTTGAACCCCTTCAGTTGAACTGACCGTAATGTCAATTGGTGCATTAGAAGGAAGGTACTTTTGCGCGGCCTGCTGTAAATACTGCGTAAAGCTGATGATCTCTGTTTCACTGTAAAATTGCGTCGTGATGCTGACGTTCATCCCCGTCAGCTGTTTGTTCGTATAATGCGCCTGAGCAGTAACCCCACTTAAATTAGGGAAGTAATTTTGAATCTGGTTCTTAAAGTTTTCAAAGGCATTTTCATCGTTGGAATTACCAGCATTCGACTTAGAACTGGCCGTTGGGTAGACGTAGTTCTTTTCACTGATGGCCTTCCACGAATTAATCTTTGTCGCAGTCCCCTTATTGGTTGAATAGGAGAAGAAATTACCACCGACTAAACTATCGTTAGGTGCCTGTCTGTAAAGTGCAATCGTGATCGGCACGTTTTTCAAGGCTGCCTTTTTGCGCAGACGTGTCAAAACCTGGTTAGCAATTTGACGGCCTTCACGGTTAGCTTCCGCCTTGCTGATATGGGTCTCATAAGTTGAACCGAAGTTTTTCTTTTCGTAGTAATCAACGGAATTTAAGCCCAGTCCAACGGTCACCCCTGATAGGGTCAACTTTTTACCGTCTTGCTTCATAAAATCCTGTTCTTCCATCTGCTGCAGATAGATCGGATTACGGGTGGTAGCACCGGTCTTTTTGTTATTGACCGGGTTCAGACCATCCGGATTAGACTTTGATTTACGACCCAGCCATTTTTGAACGGTGCTGGTATTTAAGTACTGGCCCTCTTCAAAAATGTACTTACTTGGTGAATAAACCTTCTTAGAAACGGTTAGCAGACCGCTTTCAAAGCTCTTCAGGTTAAATTGATTGTCATTTTGAGACACGTTGACACCACGAGACTTGCTGGTGACATACCGGCCGTTTTTAATGACACTTTGGTAATCTCCCTGAGACGCTTGACCAGTAAGCTGGGTTCCCTTGTTACTGCTGTTGCCACCAGAACCGGTACCGCTGGAACTGCCTAAATTACCACAGGCACTTAAAAACAGACCACAAATCGCCATCACAAATATGGCTTTAAATCGTTTCATTACTTCTTTCCTCCATCTACAGACTGGTTAGACATCTCGGCTGCAAACCGATCTTCGTTCCAGACTGGTACGTCGAGGGCTTCTGCCTTGGTCAATTTACTGCCAGCATCCGTCCCCGCGATTACAAGATCCGTCTTTTTCGACACGCTGCTCGTCACATCCGCACCCTGAGCTTCAAGCCAGTCACTGGCCTCACCGCGCGTCATCTGCGTTAATTTACCAGTTAAAACGACCCGTTTACCAGTAAAGAAACCATTGGCTGGTGCTGTCTGTTCGTTGCCAGACGTGTAAGTCATGTTGACACCGCGCGCTTCGAGCTCGCTAATAAGCTGTCTAGCACCCGCGTTACTAAAATAAGTCACCAGACTGTCGGCAATCGTATCACCAACTGAATCGATTTCAGCGATTTCTTCTTGACTAGCAGCCATGACGTTTGCCATGGTTTCAAAGTGAGCAGCAATCAAGCGAGCGGCTTTATTGCCCACGTGACGAATCCCTAATCCAAATAATAAGCGTTCTAGCGAATTATTGCGACTATTATCCAGCGCATTTAATAAATTATTAGCAGATTTCTCACCGAACTTGTCTAAAGTGACCAATTGATCGAAGGTAAGGTCATATAGATCGGCCACATCTGAGACGTACTTTTTCTCAAATAACTGACCAATGATCCGTGGCCCCAGACCATCAATATTCATGGCGTTTCGAGAAGCAAAATGGGTCATCTGTTCGGTCAGCTGCTTGGGACAGCGTGGATTGATGCAGCGCAGTGCAACTTCCCCGTCTAAATGAACCAAAGTTGCGCCACACGATGGACACTGCGTTGGAATCACGTATGGCTGACTATCGGCCGGCCGTTTGCTGGCCACAAAGTTGGAGATTTCTGGAATGATATCACCAGCTTTATGCAGCATCACGGTATCGTTAATACGAACGTCTTTTTCATTCAGATAGTCTGGGTTGTGCAACGTTGCCCGAGCAACGGTGGTACCGGCCAATTGAACCGGATCCATGATGGCCGTTGGCGTTACCACGCCAGTTCGGCCCACAGTCCACTCAATATCGTGGACCACCGTTTCAGCTTCCTCCGGCGGAAACTTATAAGCAATCGCCCACCGCGGGACTTTAACGGTAGCCCCCATTGACCGCTGTACAGGTAAGGCGTTGACCTTCACCACGATACCATCGATGCCGTATGAGAGGTCGTCGCGTTGCTGCGTGTACTCGTCAATATAAGCATCGATCTCAGCCATATTATGCGCTACTCGGTACTGGGGATTAGTGGTGAATCCCAGTTCAGCTAGTTCATCGATCAGACCGCTTTGAGTCCGGGTATTCAACGGTTCGTAATCAGCCACGTTGTACATAAACGTGCTGAGTTTGCGTTCCGCGGTCACCCGCGTATTTAATTGCCGTAAGCTTCCAGCTGCTGCATTGCGGGGATTCGCAAAGACGGACTTACCTTCAGCATCCCGCCGATTGTTTAGTTCAATAAACGACTGCTTGGGCATGTAGCATTCCCCGCGGACTTCGATCGTTAGCGGCCGCGTTAGTTCAGTGGGAATCGACGGAATAGTCTTCAGATTAGCGGTAATGTCTTCACCAATCTGTCCGTTACCCCGCGTCGACCCCTGAACTAACTTCCCGTCAACGTAACGCAGTGAGATCGCTAACCCATCAATTTTAAGCTCACAGTTGTAAGTTCCGGCTTCATTTTCGGTAATGTGATCCACAAAATCAGCCAGTTCGTCCTCGGAGAAAACATCGCCTAACGACAGCATGGGAATCTCGTGGGGGACCTTAGTGAAATCAGACGCCACGGTACCACCCACATTTTGAGTCGGTGAATCCGGCGTGATCAAATCCGGGTACTTCGTTTCAATTGCCACGAGCTGGGCGTATTGCTGATCGTAAACTGAGTCCTCAACGGTCGGGGCATCTTCACTGTAATAGGCCTCTCCCCAAGTACGCAATTGCGGCCGCAGTTTGGCCGCTAACGCCTCCGCTTCTGGTTTTGTTAGAGAATCAAGTGATGATTCACTCATTAATACCACCCCTGTTATTGTTCTACCTTTGTGATCGGCGCAAAGGCAGCTAATAATCGTTTGACACCTTCTTGTGGGAAGGCAATATCGAGTTCCATGTCTTCGCCAGTCCCGTTGATCTTAACCACGGTTCCAGTCCCCCACTTCTTATGGGTCACCTTATCACCCGTCTGCCAAGCTTTTTTATCAGCACCAGTACCGCTGTTAGCGGCAACTGAACTGGAACGCTTTTGATGATAAGTCGTGGACATCGCAGACGCCGTACGCCGGTCAAAGGGTGTTCGTAATGACGTTGCACCATTTTGCCCCGGATTGGCCCGGTTATCCATTTGCAATAAGTCTGGCTCAATTTCTTCAATAAAGCGCGACTGCGGATTACGTTGAGGTCGACCATACAGCATCCGTGAAAACGCGTTGGTCAAGAACAGCCGTTGCTTGGCACGGGTGATCCCCACGTAAGCCAGTCGCCGTTCTTCTTCCAGCTGATCGTGGTCTTCCATGGCCCGACTCAGTGGGAAGATACCTTCTTCCATCCCAATTAAAAAGACCACTGGGAATTCCAGACCCTTAGCCGCATGCAGTGTCATCAAGGTCACTTGTGCAGGTTCTTCTGCCACGTCATCCTGGTCAGAAACCAGTGCCAGATCGGCTAGAAAGTCTATGATGCGGTCGCCTGAATCACTTTCGTCAGCATCGTAGGATTCATCAAATTTCTGCGTCACTGAGAGGAATTCCTGAATGTTTTCCAGCCGGGTCTCGGCTTCCAAACTTCTCGAAGCTTGCAGGGCCGCTTTATAACCGGTAGTGTCCAAAATCTGTTCCGACAATTCGGTCACCGTACTAGTGCCGGCAATCGCCTGCAACTTTTGAATAGTCGTGGCAAAACCGCCGATGGCACTGCGAGCACGACTGGAAATATCATTAGCCACATCAACGTTCACTGCAGCCTCTAATTCTGACCAGCCGTTATCTTGGGCAAACGTCCGCAGCTTCGCCAGTGAACCAGAACCGATACCGCGCTTGGGTTCGTTGATCACCCGTTCAAGGCTAATGGCATCCGAACCGTTCGCAACCAACGTCAAAAACGCCAGCATATCCTTAATTTCTTTACGGTCGTAGAACTTGTGGCCGCCAACAATGGTGTAGGGCACGTTCGCCTTAACCAGTGTTTCTTCCATCACCCGCGACTGCGCGTTGGTCCGGTAGAGCACGGCAAAATCACCATACTGATAATGGCTCGTCTGCATCAAGTCCTGAATCTGAGCCACCACGTAGCGGGCTTCGTCGTTTTCACTTTGACCGCGATAATAGTGAATTTTTTCACCTTGGTCGTTTTCAGTCCAAAGGTTCTTATCCTTGCGGTAACCGTTGTTTTTGATCACCTGATTAGCGGCTGCCAAAATGGTTTTGGTCGAGCGGTAATTTTGCTCCAGCATGGTCACGTGCGCATCCGGATAATCCTTTTCAAAATTCATGATGTTTTCAATGTTGGCACCACGCCAGCCATAGATACTTTGATCAGAATCACCCACAACGCAGAGGTTATGGTGCTCTTTAGCTAACAGATTAACCAGCGTATATTGCGCATCGTTGGTATCTTGATATTCATCTACGTGAATGTACTGGAATTTTTTCTGATATTCAGCCAGCACGTCTGGGTTCTCGTTAAATAGGCGAATCGTCAGCATGATCAGGTCATCAAAATCCATCGCCTGATTACGCTGCAGCCCCTTTTGATAGGCGTCGTAAGCCCGTGCGACAATTTCGTCAACTGGGTTACCAGCTTCCTTAGCTAATTGCTGCGGGGTTTTAAGTTCGTTTTTTGCATTGGAAATTTTACCCAGGATCATCCGCGGATCAAATTTCTTTGGATCCACGTTTAATTCGGCGACGACTCGTTTCATTAACGTGCGCTGATCGCTGGTATCGGCAATCGTAAACGCCCGGTTATAACCGAGTTTATCAGCATACCGCCGCAAGATGCGGACGCATAGCGCATGAAAAGTCGAGGCCCAGACATCGTTACCTTCTGGTCCTAATAGGTTCACGATCCGTTCGCGCATCTCACGGGCCGCTTTATTGGTAAACGTAATTGCCAAAACGTGCCACGGCAGCACACCCTTTTCAATCAGGTAAGCCACTCGGTGCGTTAATACCCGGGTCTTACCACTACCAGCACCGGCCATGATCAAAAGTGGCCCCTCAGTATGTTCAACAGCTTCTCGTTGTTCCTTATTCAGTTTTGCTAACAATGCAGATTCAGCCACGGTTTTATTCCTCTCCTATTTGTACAATAACTAACGCGCTGATGGTTTTCCATCAGCGTGTATTTTAATCAGATCACTAGTAAAATTGTCGCCTATCTTGATTCATAAAGCAATACTTTTATCGGAAATCTTAAACGTCTGTTCGCAATAAAAAAGGCACCCTGTAAGAGAGCACCCCGTTATTAGTTATTCTCTGAATCCGCTGAATCCTGTGACCAGATTTCAGTGTCTTCTAGCTGTTCCAGCAGCTTATTCACGTCATCGCCCTGAACCAGAATGTGACCAGCTAGTTTTTGGCTGTCCAGATCTTGGTGTCCCTGACGGTAAAATGAAAAGTGCCAGTTGGGTTTTAAAGTCCACTGGGTCCGAATGGCATTCGCCTGATCGTGCGTAAAGGCCGCCATTACGGTTGGCTTCACCACTTGAATATCGCTTAGCGGCATGCCGGCGATTGCCCGCAGATGCTGTTCAAATTGACTGACAGTTGTGGCACGGTCAAAGATTCGCCCAGCCTCACCAAAGGTTGGAATGATCTGTTTGACGTAGAGCGAACCGTTATCGTTGAGCATGAAGTCAACTTCAAACACGCCAACATACTTCACGTTGGCCACGATTTCGTGACAGATTCGATCCATTTCAGTCTGCACGTCCGGATCAATTGACACTGGCAGATAGGCCCAGGTCATTTGTCCGTTTTGCCGTTTGATTTCAACTGGTGGGAATAGACTGGCTTCACCTGAAGCCGTCCGGGTCACCGTTACCGTTAATTCCCGTGAATAGTCCACGGTCGACTCTAGGATATAAGTCCCCCAGTCCATTAGACCAGCGGCCTGCGCAATATCAGTCTGCGTCCGAATCGTCATTTCCTGGCCGTGTACCAGATCTTTTTGAATTGGTTTAAGTACACTGGGATAGCCAATCGAATTAATGGATTGGTAAACGTCGTCGAGGCTGACGATCGTCGCATACGGGAGAATGTTGACGTTGAGCTGTTCGTAAAACGCCCGTTCCAGTAACCGGTCTTGCATCATCATTTGAAAATCAGAGCCCTGTGGTAACGTCGTCGACCCTTCGATGACGGATAGAACATCCGGACTAAGATGTTGAGAATCATAAGTGACCAGATCGCACCGTTCCGCAAAATCAACTAAACGGTCATGGTCCGACAGTTCACCAACGATCTTAAAATCAGCTAATTGCAGCATTTCGCTAGTTTCATCAGGCCCGTACGCACCAACTTTGAAGCCGGCTTGACGTGCTGCGGATACGATCATGGGGCCGTCTGTACTGTCGCCAATTACCCCAATGGTGCCTCCTGGATACAAAACATGATTGTCCAAATTTGTTCACTACCTTCTTCTCAATAAAAGATGAGCTTTTATTTTTATTATAGCTTTACTTACAAATTGTACTAGTAATTTGTTAAATCTTTAAAATATATTTAGTTCTCATTACTGCCGAAACCGGCGACGCACCCGTTTGACCCAGAAACCGCCAGAAATATATTTTGGCTCGTAGGTGATGATAAAGGCTTTGGGTTCGGCATCGTTCACAATCGCATACAGCCGCCGTTCCTGATTACGCGGGGTAAGAATATCCAGCACCAAACGCTGGCCTTCAAGACCTTGAGCTTTACTTTGAGTCACCCCAAAGCCACTGGAACGAAGCGTTTTGGGCAACTCACTATCAGTGTCTGGCAAAATAACGGTCGCCATAATGTAGCCCAGTGCCAGCTTATCTTCAATAATAATACCGACCCGAACGCCGACACCATAACCTAAGGCGTAAGCGATAATGTTTAACACGTTATCCAGCCGGTTCAAAACCATTGCTAATCCCACGACGTAAACCGTAATTTCAACCACGCTTAAAATGGGGGCCAGATTGCGATAACCCTTCATGGTGAGCATAAATCGGAGAGTGTTCAACGTAATGTATACGAAACTAATGACAAAAATTAAGATCAGTGTCCATACCATGGTCTCGCCTCCAATCAAACGGTACCATCAGTCGACTAGAGAATAAAATAATTTAAACTATTTATCGGTGTTGCTGGCAAAAGTGACCTGGTTGTTAGCTAGTGATGCGATGCTTGCCAGTGCTTCCAAATGAATCCCGGCGTCCAAGACCAGCTGGTGGCCCTTCTGGAACCGCTTTTCGATCACGACACCGACACCAACAACATCAACGTGAGCGGCTTTACAAATTTCTAACATGCCTTCCACCGCTTGGCCGTTAGCTAAAAAGTCATCGATGATCAAAATCTTATCATCCGGGTCAATAAACCGCTTATCAATGCTGATATCGTTATTGACCTGCTTGGTATACGAATAGACCCGCGCCGTGTATAAATTATCGGTTAACGTCAGTGAACGGTGCTTCCGGGCAAAAACTACCGGTACGTTCATTTTGAGCCCTGCCATTAGCGCTGGGGCAATCCCAGATGATTCAACGGTCAATATCCGAGTGACCCCTTCATTTTCAAACAGGCGTTTAAATTCCCCGCCCATTTCGTACATTAATTGGGGATCAACTTGATGATTCAAAAAGTTATCCACTTTCAAAACATCACCAGGTAAAACGGTGCCGTCGCGTTTAATTCGATCTTCAAGTAACTTCATCGATAACTTCCTCCTAAATTATGTCCAGTAATCCGATTAAGACTTATGATTAGTGTACCCGATAAACCATGGTTTTGCCAATCTGAAAACACCTTTACCAGCCTAAAATAGTTCCTAGACCGATCCAAATAATACAGAATAATGCCATGACCAAGGAATTTTGTACCGCGTATTTAAAGGTTTCTTTTTTAACCTGTTTTGTCATAAAGACTTTGGTATTACGATAAATGATGGGAATACTCAAGAGCACTAACAGACTCATCACTGGTAAATAGCCCAGCGCTACGCTCACGATCAAACAGAGGTAACCGGCAACGATATCAAAAACGAACACCCGTAGCATAACTGGCTTACCAAAATAAAACACGATTGTTTTCCGGTTAAGGGTCTTATCTTCATCGGCATCGCACAGGTTATTCGCCAGCATGATATTACCAATTGCAAAAACGGCAATACCAGAGGTCAGCAGTACTTTAAAAAAGAGGGGCCAAGTCAAAGGCTCAACCGGAAACGTATTGATATAAACTGAGATCAGCGTGATCACAAACCCCATGGTCAGACCAGAGAAAGCCTCCCCAAAGGGCGTGGTCGAAATTGGCCGTGGTCCAGCTGAGTAAAAATACCCGACCAGAAAGCAAAATAGCCCCATGATCAGTAACGGCCAGCTGGTTTCAATGACCAGCAAAATACCCAAAATAGCAGCACTGCCGGCCATCACAATGATGAGGTTACGGATCAGTTTAACCGATAAATGGTGGACACCAATAATGTTGGTCTTTTGCTTCCATTCAGCGGCTTCCTTGGTGGCACCACGGTAATCTGAGTAATTATCGTGGGCGTCCACAGCCATATTGAATAATAGCATGGCCACAAAGAAAGTAATGGCTAACGGCCAGTTCACTTGGCCAAAAACGTAGTATGAAAAGAAGAGGCCCATGAAAAATGGCCAAACTGAGGCAATTTTTGCTTTTGCCTCAACGAGTTCCAAAAAAACATTTACAGACATATCACCTAAACCTCCAGAAATAAGGACACCAAAATTGACAATGTGACGTGAGCTTTGTATCTTAAACGTAAATCTTGTAAAGGAGCAGCCAAATGAATTTAACCTTTTGGGCAGCATTACCGCAGGTTCAAAAACAGCTTCAGCAGCTCCAAGATGACCTGCTGAAAACGGTTGACCTGCCTAATCAACCCGTACATATTAGCATATTAAAACTTCTGCAGTCGGGTGGCAAGTTTCTTCGGCCTGGGGTTTTCTACCTCTTTTCAAGCTTGGGTTCAACCCCTGATGAGGCTCGGCTACTCGCTGGTGCCAGTGCTCAAGAACTGCTGCACTTAGCGGTCCAATGCCATGATCAAGTCTCAGACGATCGGCTAAAGGGCCCCCATCTGGGACAAGCCAACCGCCAGCGCAATGCCATTTATGCCGGTGACTATTTATTGACCCGCTACTTTGCTGAACTATTAAAGACTCAGCCATCCGCAGCAGACTTACCAGACGATCTAAACGCGATGCAGCGGATCTTAGCCGGTCATTTAACGCAGTTACAGCATCAGTTTGATTTAACGGAGACCGTTCCTGCCTACTTTACCGAAATCAACCAGAAAACGGGTGAAGCTTTTCGGTTTAGTGCTGAACAGGGGGCTAAACTAGCTGGCGCAACGCCTGAATTGATCGACCTCAGTGCCAAAATCGGTGCCAGTATCGGCACGGCTTATCAAGTACACCAAGATATTGCACTGGCTTTTGGTCAGCCTAAGCCCCTCTTGATCAGTTTGCAGAAGGGACAATACCCGTTACCCCTCATTTTAATTTTAAAACGACCAGCAATACAGCAAGTTCTTAAAAAGCGGCAGCAATTAACGCTCAATGACGTTCAGCTCATTCAAAGACAACTCGACCGAAAAGCAGCACAATCACAGTTGAACAACCTCACTGACCATATCAATCATTTACTCAACGAGCTACCTGCTGGTACAGCTCAAAATGATCTGCGTCAATTCATCAGGATGTTATTCCAAGCTTAACGACCACATATCAAAGCCCATTAGTCATTTTTCGTTTGAGAAATGACTAATGGGCTTTATTAATTAATCGTTTCGACCGGCGTCTAACGCGTATAGTTTACGAAACCGTGGTTCATCACGATACAAGGCCTGTGGCGTACCCTGCAGATCAAAAACGCCATTTTCCAGAAAACGCACTTGATCCACGTGGTCGACACCAGCCAAGTGGTGAGTGACCCAAATAATCGTCTTGTCGTGCAAGACTTTAAACACCGTATCCAGCAAGTGACGCTCAGTAATTGGATCCAGACTGACGGTGGGTTCATCCAGGATAATGATCGGTGCATCCTGCAGTAAAATCCGCGCCAGCGATAGCCGTTGCCGTTCGCCACCAGAAAAACGCGTCCCCGACTCCTGAACTTCCGTCTCATAACCATCCGGTAATGAGTCGATCAGCGGTTTAAGTTCAACCGCTTCAATGGCTGTCTTTACCTGTTCATCAGTCGCCTGCAAGTTTCCCAGTCGGACGTTATTCATCACCGTTGTATTAAATAAGTAGGGCTGCTGATCCAGCACACCAAAGAGTTGTGCGCGTTTTTGCTGCAGTTCGTTGATTGGCGTGCCGTTAATGGTGACGGTCCCCTTGGTCGGCGTTTGATCGCCCAGCAATAATTTTAACAGCGTACTTTTCCCCGCACCACTCGGTCCCAGTAGTGCAATCTTTTCCCCCTGCTTAATTTTTAACGAAACGTTTTTTAGAATCAATCGGTCGTCATCCGGGTAGCTAAACGTCACGTGATCAACGTTGATCTCAGTCACTGGTCCCTTTAATGCCGATTGAGGCACTTTTTTAGGTTGATCATTGGAGAGCGCGTTGACCCGTTCGATTGACTGCTGATAAACCGGCCATTCACTGGCACCCTGACTGATTTCTAGAAACGGTTCAATAATCGGAAACAGTGCCAATGCGAAAGCTGCCACCCAGTTGGCCATGCCCTTTGTTGCCGTAAACGCGGTCCCGGACCAGACCAAAAGGGTAACGACGGCCAGTAAAAAACAGCCTTGAACCGCGAAGCCGCGCCACCACTGAAAGTAATGGTCCTGTCGACGCAGCGTGGCGATTCGATTGATTGGCTTCTTTTGCAGCGCCATAAAATCAGCATAGCGACCGGAGATCACCCAGTCGGTCAGCCCCAAGACTTCATCGGTCAAATTAGTATAAAACTGAGACTGAATCTGTTTTTGCTTAAACTCCCGCGCACCATTGACGGCCACGGACAACAATGGCATAACGAGCACGATCACCCCTAACAAAAGCGCCATCAATAAAGCGGTCGGCCAGCTAAAAATGCCGATACCAATAATGATAAATAAGTACAGCAGCCAGCCGATCACGATTGGAAAAACGGTTCGCAGGTACAGATTTTCAATGTGGTCAATGTCATTGGCTAAGATGCTTAGAATGTCGCCGGTCTGGTGGGCCTGCTTAATAGCGGAAGCCTTCACTTCCACGGCCTGATACAGCTTCTTACGAAAATCAGAAACGATCCGCAGCACCCAGTTATGCGACGTCAGCCGTTCCGAGTAGCGAAAAACTGGCCGGGCAATCCCGAACGCCCGTGCTAACACTACGGGCACGTAAATATAAATAATCGAATCCGGTCTGCGGGCGGCCTCACTGATCAAATAACCAGAGTTAAACATCAGTGCTGCCGCGGAAAGAAACGTCAGCGTACCAAGCAGCAATACCAGCATTAATAGCCATTTATATTTACGTAAATAGGGCATGACCCAGGTATCGTGCGCAAATGTCTGCCTAATTGAGTGCATGTAATCCCCCCATTTCCGCGCGTAACCTCGTATACGGTCCATCGTGACTGGCTAGTTCAGCCGGCGTGCCCTGCTCAACTAACTGACCGTGATCCATCACCAATACATAATCCATCTGATTGATCCAATGCAAACGATGAGTGGCGAAGAAGACTAACCGATCAGCCATTAATGGCAGCATGTCCTGCTTTAAAGCCGCTTCCGTTTCGATATCTAAATGAGCGGTGGGCTCGTCAAAGAGCAGTATCTTCCGGCTATCATCCAAAAAGGCCCGTGCTAAGGCAATTCGTTGCGCTTGTCCCCCACTAACACCCCGGGAACCTTCACCAATCATGGTGGCCAGCCCCTGCGGTAATTCGGCGATCCAGTCGGTCAGTCCGGCCTTGTCACAAGCCGCTTTAACCGCGGCTTCATCGGCATTGGGTTGATAAAAGCTGACGTTTTCCCGCAGCGTGGCGTGAAACAGATACGGTGATTGGGGAATATAAAGACTGTTACGCTGCCAAACTTCCTGGCTCAAATGCGGCAGCTGCTGGCCATTTAAACTAATATGGCCGGTTTCGTCTGGTGTTAAAAAACCACCGAGCAGATTGATCAACGTTGATTTTCCGGAACCAGAGGCGCCAATAATGCCCACTTTTTGGAAGCCGTGAATGGCAAACGAAACGTGGGTCAGCGTTGGCGTCTTCACGTCTTCATACGTGAAGGACACATCATCAAATTTAACGACCGAATCAGCGTGCCATACCAGTTGTTTTAACGCCTTCCGCTGCTTCGTTTCCGGCGTTTCTAAGACGTCCAAAACAGCCTTCAGCGCGTTTTTACCGTTTAGCGTCGCGTGATAATCATTGGCAAAGTTCCGCACTGGCAGAAAATAGTCCGGTGCTAACGTTAAAATCGTGAGTGCTGGCAACAACATAATTTTGCCGGCCAGCAGGTCAAAACCCAGGAAAACCGCCACAACAGCCACTGAAAGCGTGGTAAAGAAGTCCAGTGCAAAGGTCGACGTCATGGCAATTCGCAGCGTAGCCATGGTTTCCTTCCGGTAATCTTCGCTCACGGAATAAACGTTATTGGCATACCGTTTGGATAAGCCGAGTTGTTTTAGCGTTCCCAGTCCCCTCAAAGTATCCACAAAGTTGTTTGATAACCGCTGATAGCCAGCATACTGCCGGTCGGCCTTACTCTTCGCTGCCAAGCCGAGAATGATCATAAATAAAATAATAACGGGATAGATCAGCAGCAAAAAAACGGCTTCTTTCCATTGCATCAACGCAATGTAGAACAAAATGACCCACGGCGTGATCCCCATATCCATAATTTTGATCACGATCAGCATCAGGTAGGTCTGAACCTTATCGATGCCTTCAAGCGCCATGGTCACCATGTTACCAGTACCAGTTTTTTCAACCAGACTGGGTCCCAACCGAAACAGTTTTGTCATCAAGCGTTCGCGCATTTTACCCGAAGTTTTCTCAACGAACGGATAGAACGTCCGGTTCTGGGCGACCGTCAGCAGATGACGGGCCAAAAAGCTCACGGCAAAAACTAGGGTCGGCGTCACGATCGTCGTCAACGGTTTCAAGCGCCACAACTGTACTACGGCAATCGCCAGCGCCCGTGCCTGAATGACGATCATCACTGCTTGGATCAGGGTCAAAAACGCAATCAGCACGATTCGAGGCATGATCCCCGGAATTTTAAATAAACGCCTGTCTATCAATGAACTCCTCCCCCAATCTTTGATCAAGTTATAATCGATTCAAAAAAATTCCTCCAAATTCACGGACTCGGAGGAATCAAAACTCATTTACGGTTAAGCAGCCTTAGGACTCTTAAGGCGTTTGTAGAAGACCCAGTAGCTCCAAATGAAGTAGATCAAGACGATTGGCAAAACGGAAAAGGCAACGATCGTCATAATGTGCAACGTATAGGGTGAACTGGAGGCGTCTTTGATCAAAATGGAGTGGGCACTGTTAGTGGCAATCATCACTCGTGGGAATAACCCGTTAAAGATCAAGACCACGATGCTGATCAATGACAGGCCACTGGCGATAAACGCCGTCCAGTTATGGGCCTTCAACACACCCCACCAGGCAATCAAGGTCAATAACACGAGCACGATCAAGATCGACCAGGTTGAGATGGGTTTTTTATCGAAGAAATCAGTACTGATAAACAGTAAAATAACGAACAGCACTTCGCCAACAATCAAAACCGGATATAAAACCTTGTTCCAAGCTTGGGCCCGGTCACGTAAAGTCCCTAACGTCTTAAGCTGTAAGAAGTTCAAGCCGTGAATCAAGCACATCAGCGTAACGGCTACACCGCCAACCAGCGAGAACCAGTTGACATACGTGGTAAAGGACCCAAAGATATTGCCCTTAGCGTCCATTGGCACCCCTTCGATCATACTGGTAAACAGCATGCCAAATAGAAACGCGGCACAGAAGCTGCCAATGGTAGCAGCCCATTCCCAGAAGTTCCGCCAAGTTTCAGTTTTCATATTGGCACGGAATTCAAATGACACCCCACGGAAGATCAACGCCACTAATATCAAGAACAGCACGAGATAATACCCGGAGAATAGTGAAGCGTACCACATTGGAAATGAGGCAAACATGGCACCACCAGCTGTAATCAGCCAAACTTCATTGCCATCCCAGTGGGGACCGATCGTTTGAATAATGGTGTCCCGTTCAGCCGTGTTTCGGCCAAACAGCTTAATGGCCATGCCAATACCGAAGTCAAAGCCTTCCAGAAAGAAGAAACCGCTAAACAGGACTCCAATCAGTAAAAACCAGAGAAATTGCGCACTAGTCATGGTTAAACGCCTCCGTTCCGTAAGGATCTTCGACTTTACCGCTAGTATCTTCCGATGAGTAGCCGTTCATTTCAACACCATCTGGTCCCGCTGTTAGTGTTCGGTGAGACAACACGATCATGACTAATCCCAATCCCGCAAACAGTAGGAAGTAAACAATGTTTGTAAATAGTAATGACCCCACCGTCGACGTTGGTGAAACCGCGTCAGCAATGGTCAGCAGCCCGTAAACGACCCACGGATAGCGACCCAATTCAGTGATGAACCAGCCAGCCGTGTTGACCAGAAACGGCAGCCACAGCATCAGCCCCATAATATACAGGAACCAGCGCTGCCGCATGATCAGCTGGGATTTTCTGCGGTTAAAGAACAGCCCAACAATGGCCATTAACGCGAACAGCCCACCAGAAACGGCCATTAGACGGAAGCTCCAGAACAGTGTCTTGGTTGGTACATAGTAGTTCATATCCTTGCCAAACTTTTTATCGTAAGTCGCGTGCATTTCTTGGTTAATAGTGTTTTGGCCCTTAACCGTTCCCGACAGTCTGTGATAGCTTAAAATATTGAGCACGTAGGGAACGTCTAGTGATGCTGTCGTCTTATGCTGTTTCGTATTAAAACTACTGTAGACTGCCCAGTCACCCTTATTAGTGGAATCTTTGTATAAGCCTTCCATGGCAGCAAACTTCATTGGCTGCTGATTAATCAGGTAACGTGTCTGAAAGTCCCCAGCAGCAACGGAACCTATGCTGGCAATTAAACCAATGACCAAAGCGACGTTCAACGACTTCCGGTAGAAAGACACATGGTCCTTCTTTAATAACCGCCAAGCGCAGCAGCCGGCAATCACGAAGGATGCGGTAATGCCAGCCCCCATCAAAACGTGAGGAAGTTCCAGCCACAGCTGCGGGTTCTTAACCACCGCGCTAAAGCTGGTCATAACGACCCGGCCAGTAGTTTTATTGATGGCAAAGCCCACCGGATTTTGCATGAAACTGTTGGCAGCCAGGATCCAAACTGCTGACAGCGATGAACCAATAGCCACCAGCCAAATAAACAGCGCGTGGAGCCACGGCTTAAACCGTTCCCAAGTAAACATCCAGAGACCAATAAACGTTGACTCCAAGAAGAAGGCAGCCAAGGCTTCAATGGCTAACGGTGCACCAAAGATATCCCCCATAAACCGTGAGTATTCTGACCAGTTCATGCCAAATTGAAATTCTTGAATGATCCCGGTCACAACACCCACCGCGAAACTGTATAAGAAAATCTTACCCCAGAATTGCGCCATTTTTTTGTAGGTTGCCTCTTTTTTAATCACATACATCGTCTCCATAACGGCGACAATAACGGCTAACCCAATTGAAAACGGCACGAAGAAAAAGTGAAAAACGGTTGTCATGGCGAACTGAAAACGCGATAAACCTAAAACGGTTAAACCAGCATTTAACATGATACCCTCCCCTGACGTTGATCACTCGGTGCGTTACCAAACTAACTCTGAACGATTGCTAAAATTCACTCAAAACTAATATAGAAAGGTTCTAAGTTTACGGCCTCATTATATCGGGTGCTAAACGCGCATTCAACTGTAAGCCCTTACAAAAAGATTAAAGTCTCCTTTAAAAAGACGGTATTCATTGACAAATCACCAAATTTCGAGTAACTTATATAAATGTTTAATTTTGGGAGATGAGATCAATGAAAATTGGCGATCAAGTCAGTTTTAAACTAGAAGGTCAAGACTTTACCGGGTTCATCGATAAAGCCTACCAAAATTCCTTTATGGTCACTTTTAAAAGCGATGATACAGAAATTTTGGACAAGTATCACGATCGCGTTGTGATCAACAAGAAGAAATTGAAATTAATCAAGTCAGCACCGGAAACTACGGATACTGAAGCCACTGATGATGAAGCTTAATTAAGCCGATTCGGTGAAAGCGCCTGAACATCGATCAATATTTGACCAATGTTCAGGCGCTTTTATTTAGCATCATAATATAACATTTTTCTAAGACTGTTTCTTTTCACTCACCAGATAAGTTTGTTATGATAGTCGTAAAGATTACAGACTGATTAACGGGGAAGTATAAGCCATGAAGCCATTTGATATTTGGGTCTCCTTTATCGTTTCTTTGATCACTAACATGATTGTTCTAAGCGGTACGATTGCATTTTTATTCTGGTTAGAGGAACTGCCTAATTCGTGGGCCAAACGGGTTAAGCCGCTAATCGAAATTGTGTTAAGTACCCTTTATTTTGTCTACCTCTGGGGCCAGTCATGGTTAAGCTCAGGCATTGCAGCGAATGCTTTTGGCTTTCACTGGACCTTTTTGAACATGATCATTGTGAGTATGTTTCTCATTAACGTCTACCTTGATATCTGGCTAGAGGTCTTCATTGAAGCCGTTTTGATGTTATCGTACGTGTTATTTTTCGCCCCAACTTTCAACATCTATACGGTAATCTATTACTTGGCCTTTACGTTCATGCTGGTTTTCTGTTATCACTGGGGCGATCTGTTATTAAAACACGCGGCCTTAATGTACCTATCTTTGGGGGTAATGGGATTCACGGCCATCGCACTTGTTTCCTGCCTGTTTGGCGTCTCAACAGACCCCTACTTTTGGCTACGCCAGATTACAGCATTAATTCTTCTCAGCATTGTTGGCATCGAATATACGTTGTCGTCTAAGCGACTCCTGGAACGCAACACGCAGGCTGCTAAAATGGCTAACCGTGATGGCCTGACACTGCTTGATAATTTCAGCAAGTTCGATAAGGACCTCGCTAAAGCCCATGAAAGATTTCGGATCGACCGAAAACCGTACGCCATTTTTGAGTTGGATATCGATTTATTTAAACAAGTCAATGATAACTATGGCCATCTAGTAGGTAACACCGTGCTCAAAGCAATTGCTCAAGAATTAGCCCAGTTTGCTGCCAGTCTCCCCTATCCGGCAAACGCTTATCGCATTGGCGGTGAAGAGTTTTGTTTGATCATCCATGACGACTTTTCGGATGATGACGTGGCCTTCAAAGTCGCTGATCAAATTCGGCGACGGATCAGTCAGCTATCCTTCACCATTGGCACCTCAACGATTAACGTCACCGCTTCAGTCGGTCAGGCTAATAGCCGGCTGGACCACTATAACGCACACGATGTCTATAAAATGGCCGATCGCAGTCTCTACCTTTCCAAGCAGCGTGGCCGTAACCGCGTGACTTTAGAAGGCAATACGATTGTGGGAATGAACTAAAAAAGTTGGTAGTCATTAGACTACCAACTTTTTTAGTTCACGCTTAATTACGCGTTTAATCCTAACGCCTTAACCTGTCCTTGAACGATCTGATCACACAGATCATCGTACCGGATGCCGTCTGCTTCGGCTTCCTGTGGCATCAGTGATAGTGGCGTCATGCCTGGCAACGAGTTGGCTTCGATCACATACAAGCCATTGTCGTTCCAGAGAAAATCAATTCGGCCGTAGTTACTAAGGCCTAACGCTTTGAACGTCTTCAAAGAAATCTGTTTCATTTTATTATGAACATCATCTGGAATATCCGGTGGGGTCACAAACTTAGTGGTATTGCCGGTCACAAATTTGTGTTCAAAGTCATACCAGCCATCGGTCACAATGATCTCAATGGCTGCCAAAGCTTTGCCATTCACAACTGCCATTGAGAACTCACGGCCATCGATGTATTCTTCAACTAAAATTTCATCATCAAATTCAAAGGCCTTTTTGAGGTCCTTTTTAAATTCATCATCGTTTTTAGCAATGTACATGCCCACACTGGATCCGCCATTGGCCGGCTTAATGAAAACCGGGAATCCAAATGGCAAAACGACTGTTCCAGAGTCTTCCTTACGAATGTTAACAAACCGCGCCGTTTTGATCTCGTTATACAGCATGATTTCCTTTGAAACACTCTTATCCATTGCGATTCCGGAAGCTAATGCACCGCTACCCGTATACGCAATATTGTTCAGATCAAGGACTGCTTGAACCTTACCGTTTTCACCATCGCCACCATGCAGACCGATCCAGACAATGTCAGCCATTGCCAAAATCTTCAAAACGTTCGGGCCAAATAGCTGAGTAGACCCATCAGGACGCAATGCGTTGATCACGTCATCCGTCATGATCTCATCCGAAATGTTGAGATCGATGTTTTGTTCCTGACTGGTAAAGAGTTTCGCCATTGACTGATCGTCTGCGCCTGGTAAACCTAGAAATAAATCGACTAGCGCAACCTCATAACCCTTGCGCCGTAATGCATTTGCTACCTTAGCACTAGAAGACAGGGACACGTTGCGTTCCGTTGAGCGACCACCCGCTAATACCACGATCTTCATAATTTTTTCCTCCGCTTCTTTCTTAGAACCTTAAGTATAGCAGAAAAGAATTGACGGAGCTAGATTTTGGTAAACGGTCTAATTGAATTTTTATTTTACTATTTTACATATCTCAGCAAGGGCTTACTGATCAAAGGCACTAAGACGCCTGCCATGATTGCTTCAGGCAACCCATTCGTCGCCATTATGCCTAATAGCCAGGGCATCAAAGCGTGCACGTTAAGTTTATCAAGCGGCAGCCAGCCCAGGTAGTACATCCCAGCCATAAAACTGAGCACCAAAACGGTGTTGACTAGCGATCCGATAATCCCAGTCAATGACAATTGCCAGACTTTGGCGTCGTGCACGTTGTGAACCATTTTCAAGAGTATCCAGCCGCTGATCAAACCAACTAATAATCGTGGCAGAATTGAAACTAACGGGTTAACTAACACGTAAATGGCCATCGGACTAGTCGGCCAGACGAAGGCTCGAATCCAGTTGATAAAGCCCCAGGTAAAGCCAACCCAGGCCCCATCCTTGGGTCCCAGTAAAACGGCGGCAATCACCACGGTGACCTGAATGATCACAATACTAAATGGCCCCACCGGAATGTAACCTAGAAATGGCACAATACTTTGAACAAAAACAATGGCGATAAATAACGATAAAATCGAAATGCGGTAAGCACGACTCTGTGTATTAATGATGTTCCCCTCCTCACGTGATACGGTTGGCTGCCCGACTTAGATGGCTATCATTTTACCGCGAATACGCGGTTTTCACAATTAATAAAGACTAAACAAATAAGCTGATCCACCAAACTTAAAATACCATGATTTTCCGCCATTACTGGCCGTTGGAAAATCGTGGTATTTTGGTTGAAACTATTGATTTTTAAACATTAATTATGCTAATCCCTGAATGGCTCTGCTGTAAGCATCGGCACCCTTCATGGCTGCCACAACGTCTGCCGGCGTCACTTCAAACGGCATTTCAGTCATGGTATCCGCTGGCGCAGTTGCTGCTTGACCAACTTTCAAGAGATCTTCGTCTGAGATATCAGCAATCCCTAAATCGTCAAAGGTCGTTGGCAAGCCCAAGGCCAAATCAAATGCTAAGTACGTATGAATGTCCTCTGTTTCGCGGCCTTCCAAGAACAGCTGAGTTAGCGTCCCAAAAGCCACTTTTTCACCGTGAGTCTTGGCGTGCAGTGCTTCATTGGGTAAGGAAGTCAGCCCATTATGAATAGCATGAGCAGCAGCTAACCCGCCACTTTCAAACCCGACACCGCTCATTAACGTATTGGCTTCAACGATTTTTTCCAAAGCTGGCGTAACGGCGTGGACCCCGGCTGCGTCAATGGCTTGCAGGCCATAAGCGAACAGTGTTTCTTCACACTTCTCCGCAATGGCGTTGCCCACCAAGGTCTGTTTCGCGTTCAGCATCGTTTGGCCGTTAGCCTTGGCAACCGCCTGAGCCTCAACGTTAGTCGCTAAAGCATCCGCAATGCCGGAAGCTAACAGGCGGGTCGGTGCATTAGCAACCAGTTGGGTATCAACTAAGACTAAATCGGGATTTTTGCTGTAAAAACGGTACTTTTCGAAACCGCCATCTGGCGTGTAGATCACCGATAACCGTGAACAAGGTGCATCCGTTGAAGCTAACGTTGGTAAAATTGCTACTGGTAACTTCAAATTATCAGCAATGGCTTTGGCTGAATCCAGTGTTTTGCCACCGCCTAGACCAATAATTAAATCAGCCCCAAAATCCTGACCAATGCCCGTAATGCGGTCGATTTCTTTATCCGAAGCTTCGCCTTTGAATGTCACCTTACGAACGTCAAACTTTTGCTGACCTAAATAATCGATAAACTTTTTACCCACAATCTTATAGACCGTCGTATCAGCCATCACGATGGGTTTAGACCCTAACTTGTGCAGGGCTTCAGCGCTGTCAAATAAGGCACCGCTGCCCTGAACGTACGTCGATGGACTGCCAAAAATTTTTGTCATCGGTGATTACCTCCATATTTGTATTTACGTGACCAGTATAACCCATATCAGATGTGATGTATGCGTTTTCACCCTTTCCGATAAAATGCCAGCCCTAATTTCGTTAAAGACTGCATTTTCCAATCTTTTAAAGTAGAATAAGAGTTATTAGAACTAGCTTGGAAGGAGATCAATATGGCAGAACAATTTAAGATTACGATCACCAACATTATTTGGAGTTTTGACCGTGACCGTCACCAAGTTAATTTACTGCTTGTCCGGCGAGCAGATCAGCCCTTTTCACAGTTCTGGGCACTGCCCGAAACAACGATGCGCGCTGACGAAGGTGCCGATGAGGCTGCTTTGCGATTAGTCCGTGAAAAGATTGGCTTGAAACTGGCCAGCTTCCATACTGAACAGCTAGCCACCTTTACCCATCCGGAACGTACACCAGGTCAGCGAACGCTCTCATTAGCTTACATGACTTTTTTACCTGAAATGCCCAACCTAACGCCAGGCTACGGCGCCACTGATGCCCGCTGGTTTAGCATGCAAACGGTGAATGAACAAAGCGTGTTTACGAACGGTAAATTTAAATTCTCAACGACCCCCATTACTAACCAAACTGATTACTACGTCAGGCTAACTGACCGCAAAATCGATGCCAACGTTTCGTTAGCCTTTGACCATGACTGGATCCTCAAAATTGCCTGTGACCGGATCGCCAATAAACTCGACTATCAGCCCAACATTTTGCTGATCTTAGGCGCCACTTTTACCCTTAAGCAGGCCCGGCAAGTCTTTGCGATCTTTAAACATCTTACGCTCGCAGATATTGATAATTCCAACTTTAAAAAGAATCACCGGCAGATCTTTGAAGCGGTGGGAACGGCGAGTCAAACCCGCCCAGGCCGCCCCGCCAAAGTATTTCGGTTGCGTTATTTATGATGCATAACCGGTAAGGACCAACACCGTAATTGATACCAACATTTATCGTGAGTGTCCATCTCCTAAATATCCAGCTTTATGTGATATCATGAGCATGTAATCAGATATGAATAGGAGGCTTTCACATTGACTGGTAGACTCGCGAATAAAGTAGCGCTTGTAACGGGCGGTGCAGCAGGGATTGGCTTAGCAACTGTCAAACGGTTCCTTGAAGAAGGTGCCACTGTTGTCTTCACTGACATCAATGACGTGGTTGGTAAAGTTCAGGAAAAACAGTTAGCGACTGACAAGGCAGTTTTTATGAAACAGGACGTCAGCCAAGAAGCTGACTGGGACAAAGTCGTTGATGAAACGGTCAAGCGGTTCGGCACGATCGATATTTTGTTTAATAACGCCGGTATTTTTAAACTCACGGCCTTACCCGATATCACTGAAGATCAGTGGAATCAGACTATGGCAATCAATGCTAAAGGCGTTTTCTTTGGCATGAAACACGTGATTCCCCTGATGGCCAAGAAACGCAGTGGCTCCGTGATCAACGCTTCTTCAGCTGCCGGATTAGTCGGTACTGCTCAAACCGTGCTGTACGGTGCCAGCAAGGGGGCCGTTCGGTTAATGACCAAGCACGCCGCGATTGAATACGCCGCGCAACAAGTGCGCGTTAATTCAGTCCACCCCGGTTTGATTGCAACCGAAATGGCCGATTACGCCTCTGATGCTTATCAGCAGTCAAAAACTGAATTAGGCAAAGTCCATCCGTTAGGCCGACTGGGCAAACCCGAAGAAGTCGCAGCCACCGTTGCCTTCTTAGCTTCGGATGATGCCTCGTTCATCACTGGAGTCGAAATTCCGGTGGATGGCGGGATGACGGCGGAATAATTGAGTACAACTTGGACTTTAATAGCAAATAGCTAGGCGTTAACGACTGACATACTTCGTTAACGCCTAGCTATTATTTTAAACCTGATCATCTAATTTAGTTAAACCGACTAATTACGTTTCCGCTGCTTCAGTCCCAGCGCACTCAATAACATCGTGATCAATCCCAGTACACCAAGCCCGGCTGCTGCACTTTCATTTGTCTCATTAGTTTGTGGTAACTTACTTTGGGTAATTGTTGCTTTTTGACCACTAGCCTTAACGCCAGTTTCAATAACTGATGCTGCCTGACTGGCTTGAGTTGCTGTTTTGTCATTAACAACTTGGCCATTCTGGGTTGCAGTGCCTTCACTAACAGCTCGGCCTGCTTGAGTTGTTGTACCACCATTAACGGCTTGACCGGCTCGAATTGCTGTTCCGTTTGCCCCACTATTAGTAGTCTGATCCGTTTTAGCAGTCTGTCCTTCTGAAGTCGTTTGGCTAGGCTTGCCATCTTGATCGTTGTTACCGGTAATATTAGTGTCTTGACTGATATCTGGACCAACTGCGTTACGTTCAGCAGGTTGGCCATCATTATCATCACCTGGTACAACGGTTGCTTGACCTTTATCAGGTGTGGTTTTTTCACCGGTTCCTGAGTTAGGAACTACTTTGAACGTCACTGTTTTACCATTATCAACAGTCTGATCACCTGGTTCACCAGGGACAAGAACATAGCCATCAGGGACCTTAGCATTGACTTTATCCCCTGGATTACCAACAAAAGTCCCCGTGCCGACAGATTGACCAGTTGTAGTCACATACTGGACTTGATATTGATTGGCGCTATCCGGAGTGGTTGATTGAACTGCAAGTATCTGAACCGGTTTTGGCGCGGTTAATTGATCTGAAAAACCTTTGTTAGAAATCGGCTGAAGCGTTGATTTTGTCAAATAATCATAATCATCCGTAATGGTTAACAGCTGGTTCAGTACCTTGCCATAATCATTTGAAATGACGGCTGATTGCTGCATCAATTTTGTCACTGAATTGGTTAATGTTGTGGCTGCGTTAAAGACCGTATCATGTGCCTTAATAAAATCAGGCGAATAAATCACATTGCCGGCTGCATCTTTTGCAGTGGCTGGTTTATTGGAATCGTCAAGATAGGCTTTTGTCACATCAGTTTTCATTAAAGGAGATATGGTTGTACCAAACCAATCGATTGTGCCATATAAATCTGTCCAGATACTGTTAATTGTTTGGGTAAAGCCATGATCTTTATCACCCTTTGAATATGCCGTTGATAAGAAATTATCTGATGGCGCCAAGTTCTTTAATACTGCAAGCCCTTCAGTACTATTTTTCTGAGCAGCCGTAATAGCTGTCGTCAATGTACCTACCAACGTATTAGGACTAGTGTAGGCCTTTGAATTTTTCCATATTGTATCGCCAGAGGCTGCCTTAAAAGCGGTCAACAGATTCTGAGCAATTTGAATCATGTCGTTGGTCTGATTGGTGTAGATGTCAATCGATTCAGCTTTCAACTTGTCATCAAATGTTTTGTTAAATGCTGCCTCGTCAAACGTATTTCCAGTTTCATCATCAATCTTTTTAAGTGCCGCTTGTAGCGTAGCCTTTGTATCCTCAATACTCGTTAATAAGCTAGTTGCATAGTCCGAGCCAAAGTTGCGAGCCATGTTGGAACCATTAGGATTTAAAACGTTAGAAAATGAATTAGCGTTTGCTGATTCAATTCGGCCTTGGGTACCATCTGCATTCTGGTAAGGAATCGCAGTATCAGCTACCTGTTTCATATAGTTAAATAAAGCCACAATTTCGCCATATGAGCCTTTCAGATCAGTTTGATTGTTTTGAGGATTTAAATCTGATTGTAAATTAGCCTTTATAACAGGTAAAATATCATCTTCATAAGTTATCTTATTGTCACCATTTCTATCTGGATAGGTTTTGCCATACAAGGTTGCAGTAACACTACCGTCTTGGTTACTATCAGTAGATACTAAAATTTTAGCAGTTTCTTTTGTAGCAAGCCCAGTTGCATCATTTGGTCCGGTTACATCATTTAGTACAGTTGTTAAATTACCAGTTTGATTGTTCAAAGCCGTTTGATAAGCTTTTGTTGTGGCACCAGTAACCTGTTCAGTTGCTTTCGCCGTAGTCTGGGCATTATAGTCAGCAACTTCAACACCCGCATTTTTCACATTAGCCGGCAAATTATTATATAGTCTATCAAATTTGTCCTGGGCAGCCTTAGCTGTTAAATTGGCGCCGCCTACCGTATCAGCAAGTTGAGTTTGCTCGCTCGCCAAATTGTCATAATCGGATTTTACACCAGTATACTCAGTATTGAGTGTATTCCGAGTAGCCGGATCACTCGTTTGATAGTTTGGCGCTTTACTATTCACATCGGTTTGATACTGATCAAGTTTAGCTTGGTATGCCTGTTTTTGTGTCGTATAGTTTTGTGCATCAGTCTTCACTTGTGCTCGAGTATTATCAAGTGCAGTTTGGGCAGTTTTATAGCCACCATCCTTGTATGCTTGATAGGCGTCTGTTGGTGAAACCGGGTCCGCTGGCGCAGGCACTGGCGTTGGTGCTAAATTGCCACGATTATTGGTAGCTGCATTAGTGTTGGCAACCGGTGTCCCTTGCATTTGACCAGTTGTGGCCATTTGTGTACCATCAGCATGCGCCACTATACCGCCACTCGTTAATAAAACACCTGACATCATAACAACACCCAGGCCAGCAAACAGCCATCGCTTCTTAGCTTTATACATTTTATAGTGCATAGTTTGATCTTTACTGTTTAACATTGATAATCCCCCCTGTAAATGGAACTACAACACTTCTTGTAATCCTTTTCATATTTACATTAACGGTTGATAAAGTCAACCTAGAATTAGAATCTTCTTATAATCAATTTTTATGTAAAAAGAGAAGAATATGCTGTTTTCCCCGTTACTAAACACTTTTGAAAGCTATCTTTAGCTAAGATTAAGCTTATATCTATTTTTTAGAAATTTCACAAAAATTGAAAATCTGAACTGACTTATTTTCAGCTAAAATAAGAACTTATAAACGTCCTAAAAATCAAATAGCTATGAGCCAGCGAATTCACCACCCGCTAACTCATAGCTATTTTTAAATATTCACAAAATATCACACGATACTGCGATAGTAAGCAACCGTCTGTCCGAACTCCGTCTTAAAGTCAGCTTCGGGCTGCCACCCCAATTCACGTTCAATTTTGGAACTATCCACTGCATACCGGCGATCATGCCCTAGCCGGTCGGCAACGTATTCAATGTGATCTTCGCTGATACCCAGTTCCGAGCAGATCAGTCGCACAATCTCATTATTTGATTGCTCGTTATGACCGCCGATATTATAAACCTCACCGGCGCGACCATGGCGCATCACCAAATGAATTGCCCGGCAATTATCCAGCACGTATAACCAGTCGCGCACATTCTTGCCATCACCATAAATGGGCAGGGTTTCTCCTGCCAACCCCCGGGTGATCATCCGCGGAATCAATTTTTCAGGGTGCTGTCGTGGCCCATAGTTATTGGAGCTGCGCGTAATCGAGACGTTTAGACCATAAGTTTCAAAGTACGCTCTCGCCAGCATATCCGCGGAAGCTTTACTGGCTGAATACGGTGAATTAGGCTGTAAGGGCGATTCTTCGATAAAAGTCCCCGTCTGGCCCAACGAACCATAGACTTCATCCGTTGAGATCTGAATCAATTTCGTGATTTCAGTCGCTTGGGCAACGTCCAATAATGCCAGCGTTCCTTCCACGTTAGTTGTCACGAACGTATCCGGATTTTCAATCGACCGGTCCACGTGAGATTCTGCGGCAAAATTAACGATCGTCTCAATGCCATACTCAGTGATCAAATGCCGAACCAGTTCACGATTACGAATGTTGCCCTGCACAAAATGATAACGGCTATCATCTGAAACACCATCCAAGTTATGTAAATTACCAGCATAGGTGAGCAGATCTAAGTTCACGATGCTATCTTCTCGATGTTTTCGTAAGAGATACCGGATAAAATTACTGCCAATAAAACCGGCACCACCCGTTACTAAAATTTTCATCATATGCCCCCTTCAAATCTGTTGCTTAGCATACACGCCCGCACCAATCATCCCAGCCCAGGCACCCAGCTGAGCGGGAACGATATCGCACACTTCCCGGGCAACTTTCAATGCGTGACCAGCGATTACTGCTCGAGCGGGAGTCAACAGCCGATCCCCGGCAGCTGCCATCCCGCCGCCGATAATGATCCGTTCTGGATTATACAGATTAATGGCTGATGCTAACCCATAACCTAAAATTTCACCGGTCTCCTGCATCACCGTTTGGGCTAACTGGTCTTGCTGATCATAAGCTTCCGAGACCATTTTAGCGGTGATCTGAGCCTGGTCATTGTGCGTCCATTCAGTGATCACGCTGGTTTCGCCAGCAGCTAAATGTTCCTGAACCGTTTTGACCATGCCCCGAGCAGACACGTAACGCCCCAGACAGCCCGAACTGCCGCACGCGCATGGCCGGCCATGACGATACATATTCAAATGACCCAGTTCGCCGGCACTGTTTGATTTACCGTACATCATCTGACCATCAGTAATAATTGCCGCGCCCAGACCAGTTCCTAATGTCACCATCAGAACGTTTTGCTTACCACGGCCAGCGCCTAGTTGCCATTCGCCGTATAGGTTGACCCGGACATCGTTATCAATGTAGGTTGGCAGATGAAACTGTGCTTCGATCAGTTGCACCACCGGCACGTTTTCCCAGTGCGTAAAGTTAGGCGAAAAGATCGACAGTCCCTTTTTAATGTCCATTTGTCCGGGAACGCCAATGCCAACCGCCTTTATCTGGCTGGTATCCGTTTGCGTCTCAGCCAATAACTGCTTGATGCCAGCAATCATGTTGGCCATGACCGTCTGGCTGTTCGTTTCCGATTCAGTCGGTACTTTTAACTTCATCTGAACGGTCAGATCAGCATTTAATAACCCAATTTTAATGTTAGTCCCACCGAGATCGATTCCAAGATACATCTCTTTCACCTGCCTGTAAGCGTTTTACATGATAATAACATAATGTCTCGTCTGCGATAAATAATTTAGCGTGGTCAATCCAAAAAGAAAGGCCAGCTCCACATGAGTTGACCTTTCTTTGAACCGTTCAGTTATTTTTTCTTAGTTTGATCTTCCTTACGCAACCGATCCGCCGTGTCTAAAATATACTGGCGAAGTTCATCCTTGATTTCCGGATGAATCAATCCATATTCAACGTTGGTCTTAACGTAGCCGAACTTGTTGCCGACATCAAAGCGTTGGCCCTTAAATTCGTGGGCAAATACACGCTGAGTCTGGTTTAACTTATCAATCGCATCCGTCAGCTGAACTTCGCCACCCTTACCTGGCTTTTGACTAGCCAAAATATCAAAAATTTCAGGAGTCAGCAAGTACCGGCCAATAATGGCAAGATCACTGGGTGCTTCGTCAACGGAGGGCTTTTCAACAAACCGGTTAACGTTAAACAAGTCAGTATCTACTTTATCTTGGGGATCAATCACACCGTAAGCCGATACCTTATCATGAGGAACCTTTTTAACGGCCAGAATTGATGCGTGTGTCTTTTCGTATTCATTAATTAATTGTTTGGTCAATGGCACCTTATCGTTCATTAGATCATCGCCAAGCATCACCACGAAAGGTTCCCCCGCGATAAATGATTTGGCGTAACGAATGGCATCACCTAACCCATTAGGATATGGCTGGCGAATATAGTAGAGGTTCATGCCAACTGCCGCAGTGGTTTCTTGAACCAGTTCCAGCAACTTAGTCTTACCCTTTTGCTTTAAATTTTGTTCCAACTCGGGGGCGGAATCGAAATGGTCTTCGATAGACCGCTTTCCCTTGCCTTCAATAATTAGAATATCTTCAATGCCACTGGCCTTAGCCTCTTCAACAATGAACTGAATGGTTGGCTTATCGACAATTGGCAGCATTTCCTTTGCAAGCGCTTTAGTTGCTGGCAGGAACCGTGTCCCAAGACCAGCCGCCGGAATCACGGCTTTACGTACTTTCATGATTAGAATCTCCTCTATTAACAGAATGATGCTTATTAAAGCTAATTTCTATTTTACACTATGTACCCGAAAAAAGGGCTTTTTTGGTAAATTCACAAACTAGTTACTGGTGTTAATTAGTGCGTTGTTTGCTGAAAGAGTTCACGGACCCAGTCACTGTCACCGCCATTTTGATACTGGTGTTCTAAGACGGCATAACGCCGTTTAGGAAACGCGTACCAGTCGTGTTGTTTAAGGTTGGACATCATTTCTGCAACCCCTTTTTGAAGTCCGCGGCTCATGCGGTCCACGTGTTCTGAGCGCATGTACTGGGCGCGTTTGGTAAAGTTAAAGAAGGCCGTTAACGTAGGGGCTATCAGGCGATAATCGGGTTGCTTTAAAAGCAGTCCCGGAAAGAAGTCGGCCAGTAACGCAGCCACGTTTTTCAGGCCAGCATTCTTAAGGGTTTTTCGCTGCTGATTATAGAGCGAATCGGCAAATAACATGATGTAGAGCTGCAATTCAGTCGGCATCGCTTGTTCTAACAGTGGCGCACACTCTGGTGAAGCCAAAAATTCATCGCACCACTGGCTAACGTAATCACGAATTGAATTACTGGTTGCCTGCTGCCATTCTGGTAACGACTCCTCCGCACCGTACGGCAGCAAATATTCCGTGGTGACTGGCAGCATGAGCGTCGTCAGCTGATCATAGGCCATATGAATATGATTGGTTCGTGCCTCAAACATTAGAAAAAACGTGACATCATTATAAATCGCTGCCGTTTGCAAAATATCCATTTCTTCTTGATAAGCACTATTTAAGAACCGGTAAAGACCAAAATGAAGGCTACCGGCATTCCAATTTGAAAAGGGAATGCCAACTTTTTGCGCCATTAATTTAAAAAAAGCCTGAACCGCAACTTTAGTTGAATCTAAGTCCACATAATCGGTTAACTGCCGTTGGTTCATAAAGCGAACGCAGTCGCCCCATTCCCGTTTAAAATCATCTTCATAAGACACCATTTGATTGCTCATCCATTTTCTCCATTCCAGAACTGATTCATTTAGCTTATATTATACCAAATCAGGCCACGTACCGTCTGGCTTCAACTGGCTTTTCATAAAAGCTTAATGCTTAATCATTGAACCGATTCTATCCTATAATGAACTATAGATAGAAGGCGGATAAAAATGTTTCAAAATCAATTAAGCCATTCTTTTTCGGCTACCATCCAGTATCTCATTGCCAGTATCCTCGGACCGGTGCAGACCAGGCCAGCCAGTTTAAAACACACCGTGACCATTGACGGCCATCAGTATGCTTCAAAGTATACGGTTAATCAGATGCGCCAACGTTATCACCTGCGCTATCAAAAAAGACGTGTCAATCACCAGCTGGTCTACGTTAACCGCGTCTGGCTGTATGCTGCCACTGCCCGTAGCGGTACCTGGGACTACCAGCATCCTACTCGAAGCAGTCAGGTCACCCACTCCGGCCGGTTCATCGTTTTTAGAACTTGGCTAGGCGGCAGCTCCAGCAGATTGAACTACGTGAGTTTAAATACCGGCAAACTGTATACTGCTGAAGTTATTAATCTAACTAAAAAATGAGGCTGTGCCATAAGTCGCTATTGGTAAGTATTTCAACTGACTTCTTAACTGAAGATAGCAAGAAAGGGTCTATTTATTCAATACTTCAATATAGTCTAATCGCGTACCAAAACTCAGATTCCGGCCATTTAACCCCAAAAATGCTTGTCCCGACAAAGTTCGCCGGGACAAGCATTTTTGGGGTTAAATTCTGGAATCTACCGAGTTTTGGCACAGCTTCATTTTTTAGTTGGCTAACACTGTTCATCGTTTGGTAAACAATCACAGTCCACCTGTTTGGGTGCCGTTTTGGCTTTACGACTCAGCGCTGCTTGCAGCTGCGCAATGTCATCTTGCGTCAAGGTCACGTGTTCCACTAGGTTTAGCAAGGTGGCCCCCTTCTTCATGGCACACAGATGATCAAATAACTGCTCGGCTGACCCGTTCATGGCCGCCGTTTCACTGATCGTTGCGGTGTAAAGAAACCGCCGTTCTTTTTTCTCGGTCGTTAGCAGCCCCTTTTTCACTAGCCGCCGCAAAAGCGTTTTAATCGTCGAGTCAGACCACGACCGTTTTTCCTGCAGTAAATCAATCAGTTCACGAGAATAAATCTTACCCTTGGTCCACACAATCCGCATTAATTCCCACTCTGATGGTGTAATTTCTTGAACCGAATTTTGTATTGATTCGCTCATGATTTAGCCCTCCGTTTACAGTTGTACACACTAGCAAAAGTTTAACATGGTCCGCGTTGATGTCAATTACTTTCTACCTAAAATAATAACACTCACACCCCGGTCTATACCTGAAGTCATTTCAATTGTTAATTTAACTAATGACCGTATAATGAACATCAAAGTTACCATTAGGTGACTGACTAAGGAGGAATTTGATCATGGTTAAAGTAGGCATTAACGGTTTTGGTCGGATTGGTCGTTTGATTTTACGTCGGGTACTTGAACTCAATGATCCAGATATTGAAGTTACCGCTATTAATGATTTAACTACCCCGTCCATGTTAGCGTATCTGTTTAAATACGATACCACCCATGGGACGGTGCCATATGATGTCTCCGCTACTGATGATTCATTGGTGATTGATGGTCACACCTACCGTGTCTATGCCGAACGGGATGCTAAAAACATTCCTTGGGTCAAGGACAACGGGGTTGAACTCGTCCTGGAATGCACCGGTTTTTACACCTCAAAAGAAAAATCTCAGGCTCACCTGGACGCTGGCGTCAAGAAAGTTTTGATCTCCGCTCCAGCTGGTCCAATCAAGACGATTGTCTACAACGTTAACGAAGATACCATTACTGCTGACGATACGATTATTTCTGCCGGTTCCTGCACCACCAACGCGTTAGCCCCAATGGCCTATACGTTAAACAAGGAATTTAGCCTAGAAGTAGGAACCATGACGGTGATCCACGCCTTCACCAGCTCACAAATGATTTTGGATGGGCCGAAGAGCAGCAAACTGCGTCCTAACCGGACCGCATCCGCCAACACGATTCCGCATTCAACCGGGGCCGCCAAAGCGATTGGCCTGGTCATTCCAGAATTGGACGGCCATTTACAGGGCCATGCTGAACGGGTAGCGGTCATTGATGGTTCCGTATGCGAACTGGTTTCGGTACTGGGCAGTGAAGTCACCGCTGATCAGGTCAACGCTGCCATCAAACCTTACACCGATGACAACCCGTCATTTGGCTGGAACGAGGACAGCATTGTTTCTTCAGACATCATCGGTGATACCCACGGTGGCGTCTTTGATCCAACGTTGACCGAGGTCACGACCAACGGTAAGTTCCAAGTGGTTAAAACGGCAACTTGGTTTGATAACGAATACGGTTTTGTTTCCAACATGGTGCGGACTGCTAAAGCCTTCGCAGACGCGTGAATTTAATGTGTTAACGTATTTAACACGGCTGTTTATCAGCCGTGTTTTTTTGCGTTTAGTTGACGTTTGGAGTAGTTGGTATATCAAAGTTAGCTTGGACCTTGGCATTGGTCGTTTTAGTCACCAGCGCGTTAGCAGTGCCGTAATAGCCAATGTACTTGGTGCCACTGACCGTCACTGGTGCAGCCATTAGGTCTTGGCTATCTAACTTAAAATACGTCTGCCATTGAGTCTGCTTAACCGTCCCATTCGCGGCAGTGCCATACTGCCATTTTTGCGCCTTAATCTGGACCGTTTCCCCAATAACTTGCTTACCACTCTTATTTTTACTGATTTTAGCCGTTACTGGATACGCCTTGGTGGCAGCGAAGTGTAGATGCCGCGTGGATTGCTTGAACTGATCAGCACGTTTCTGGTCTTGCTTCGCCTCCGAATTCGCTTGGGCAATACCTTTTTTATAAGTATATTGGTCGGAATTTTTCTGGTTAGACTTGTCCGTTGCCAGTTCACCGCGATAATTGGCCTGCTTACTTGCCAGTGTTTGGTTAAATGTTTGGCGCTCATTGGCCTTGGCTAACCTGATGACCTGATCGACCCGCTGATGGTTCAGCGATTGCAAGGAAACATCCTTCACTTGATAATCAGTGACCCGCCCCTTTTGCTGAACCAAAACGTCTTTCACCTGACTGTCAGACTTCGGTGCAGCGGTATTCAACCGGTACCAGACCTGTTTTTGAGCGTTTTGAGCGGTGGTCACAAAGGCCACTTTATTGGCTTTACTGGCAGTCGTTGAATGCCCGCACCCCGCTAGGCTGATCAAGCTTACCCCTGCTAAACTGACTAACATAAACCGCCATAAACTTAATTTCATCTGCCATTTTCCTCCTTGCAAATTAAACCATTTAATTTCACAATACCGTTCATATGTGACTCATGCAACACCGCAAAGTTTGATTTTAAGTTGTAAATGCCAAGTATTTTGACCGATATAACGGTTACATTCAGATTGCTTCTTTCCATCGCTATACGTTTCGTTGTAAGATAAACAAGTGATTATGATATTACTGAAAACTACTTATATATTCTTAATGCTACATATCACATAATTCTATCGAAAGAAGGTTCTCCTGTGTCAAAACGGAACATTTTTATTGTCACTTTCGCATTATTACTTTCAAACGCCATGAGTGGTCTCGATAACACGATTATTAACACTGCGTTACCAGCCATCATTTCTGACCTTCATGGAATCGAGTTAATGGGGTGGATCGTTGCCGTCTTCCTATTAGGAACAGCCGTCAGCACCCCCCTTTGGAGCAAGTTAGGCGAACACATTGGCAACAAGCAAGCCTACCAATTAGCGGCCATGTTCTTCGTGGTCGGTTCGTTTCTCCAGGGAATTTCACCCAATATCGTTTTTCTGATTATCGCCAGAACGATTGCCGGAATTGGTAATGGTGGAGTGGTTTCTTTGCCCTATATCATCTACGCGCACCTGTATGAGAATCCCCGTAAACGGATGCAGGTCCTGGGATTTGTTTCCGCCAGTTATAGTATGGCAACGATCATCGGCCCGTTAGTCGGTGGCTACATTGTCGATACCTTCAGCTGGCACTGGGTCTTCTTCTTAAACGTCCCAGTTGGGTTAATTTCAGCAATTTTAGTACAGCTTTATTATAAATCCAATCCTAAATACCGGGTGGACAGTGCGGTGGATTATGCCGGTGCCTGTCTCATGAGTGTAGGCCTCATCGCCCTGCTTGCCGGTATCGAAATGATTGGCAGTGTCAACTCGCTGATCGTGGTTGCCGTGGTCGTATTCGCTGCCATCTGTCTGGGTGTCTTGTTTCACGTTGAAGGCCACGTCGAAGATCCCATCATCCCACGGCGGTTATTCAAAGACCGCGCGTTAGTCATTGATTTTATCTTGTTTATGATTATTTGGGCAGCCTTCCTTGGTTTCTTGATTTACAGTCCAATGTGGGCCCAAGCTTTGCTGGGTACCAGTGCTCTAATTGGTGGTGCGACCCAAATTCCCAGTTCAGTTACTGATTTCATTGGTTCCGGTTCAGTCGCCCCCTTGCGCAGAGTCCTTACGCCGCAACGGGTCATTGCCCTTGGTATCTTTACCCTGGTCATTTCCTTCTTGCTGATGGTGATGATGGGCGTGAAAGCGCCTTACTGGCTCCTGTTAGTCGCCGCTGCTTTTGAAGGCTTTGGTAACGGCGCTTGTTTCAACGAGCTGCAAGTCAAGGTACAGCAAGACGCTAATCCTAAAGATGTTCCGGTTGCCACCTCGTTTAGTTTTCTGATTCGAATGCTCAGCCAAACGTTTATGGCTTCAATCTTTGGGCTCATCATGAACAGTGCCCTGCGACACGGCGTTGCTCAGTCAGGTGGTCAGATCACCATGAAAATGATGAACAAATTGAGCGATGCTTCCAGTGTCGGCTCATTGCCCGCCAAGCTGATTCCGCAAATGCGCGTGATCCTGCACAATGGTCTGCATAACATCATGGTCGTGTCACTCATCTTAATGCTGATTGCCGGTGGCCTTAATATTTGGGCCCAGCAACTTGAAAAAGCAAAGTATGCACGGTTAGCAGCTCTTAAGGCTGAAAAATCCGCTTCATAATCGTATCCTTTAATCTCAAAAACAAGCGTACCAGTCAAATAAACGACTGGTACGCTTGTTTTTTAATTTTAGACGCTCAATTAAAACGCTATTTACTGCGCTGAATCAACTCTTTCATAATCGTTTGCAGCGTTTCAGCAAACGGGGCGTCCACATCGAGATGACTGCGATCAAGCCGCTGCTGCCACCACTTATTCCGAATTTCCACGATTTTAGGGACGACCTGACTGCCAGCTGCCGTAATTTTGATCACGTTCGTCGTTCGATTATCAATCGACTGGGTCTGTGACACGTAACCCAGTTCAGATAACCGTTTAATTTCCCGGGTAATTTGGCCTTTATTGATCACTAATTTTTTGGCTAGTTCGTTTTGGCTGTGTGCCCCCTGCTGCTCCAGCAACAGTAATATGTATGCGTTGGTGACGTTTAAATTAAGTGCTTTGTAGATTGGCTGAGTATCCCGTTGAAAAGCGCGGTGAATAATCGAAAAGCTTTGGGCTAAATCTCCCGGAAACGTTTGTAAAGTCAAAAAGATCCCTCCTGAATGAATACATGAATAATTTAATTATAACGTTAGATAACCTTTATTGACCACATTACTTTAAAATCCTGTAAGTTTTTTCTGTGATAATTTTTAATTCATCCGTCTTCAGCGCGTTGAAATAGTCAGTCTAAACCTTGAAACAGCTACTAGAGGCGCATTAAAGTCCCCCGTCTAAAAAAGCTACTAAATACGCTGGCTTTAGTTTACTTGACATTATCATTAAAATAGCTTAGATTTATTAGCAATAAATAAAAGTAAAAAGTGCTTTTATTTCCACAGCATATAAGTTTTTTATACTTTTATTTAAAATAGTTGTCACTGTTTGGGATTATGTAGAGGAGAGCACGTATGAAGGCAAAGAATATTAATGATCAAGACAGTCGGTTCAGCACTTGGAAAATTCATCTCACGGTTGCAACAACAACGCTCATACCAGCTGCGGTAGGCATCAACTACATTGCTAAAGCGCTGGCAGAAGGGCTCAAATTACCGCTGTGGTTAGGTTCGTTGGGCACTTTCTTGGCTAGTATGCTGGCAGGACCGACAGCCGGGGCCATCAGCGGTTTTATTAACAACGTGATCTACGGGCTCACCCTGTCGCCAGTTTCAACGGTTTATGCCATCACCAGTATTGGTATTGGTATCGCTGTGGGAATTTTATTTCACCGCGGCTGGTTTCAAAACGCTAAGCGGGTCTTTGTTTCAGCAATCATCATTGCGTTAGTTTCAACCATTATTTCCACCCCGCTAAACGTGATCTTCTGGGGCGGCCAAACTGGGGTTGCCTGGGGCGACGCGATCTTTGCCACGATGATCGGTAATCACATCAACATCTGGCTGGCCTCGTTCACTGATGAATTCGTTTTGGATCTGTTGGACAAATTCGCTGTGGCCTACCTGGCATTTTTAATTTATCGTCAATTGCCGCAACGGATGATCAACTATTTCAAGGATAATCAGTAATGGATATTCGGCATAATCGGCTGCAAAAAGTCGCTCGCTTACATTGGTATAACGTCGTCGATCCCGTGACCAAACTGTTACTGGCACTATTTTTGACCCTGCTGTCATTTCAGCTCACTGACTTATATTTTGAAGCCGGCTTAGTTTTGATTTCACTGATACTCCTGCTCCTGTCGCGACTTTCTGTAGCCACACTGCACGCGGTATCATTCAGCCTTTTTTTAATTGCCACGATGATCCTCATCCAAGGCCTGTTTAATAGCCAAAATGCGCATCCGCTGGTCACCATTCTGTCAATCACCTTTTACCAAGAAGGCGTACTTTACGCCCTCACCATGGGCGCCCGGATACTGATCATCATCTTTTCAATTGGTTTTTTCATGAATACGACTACCGTCTCGGAAAATGCGACATACCTTGAGTCGGTGGGAATGCCCTATAATCAGGTCTACTTACTCATGTCGGTCTGCTATATTCTGCCGCAGATTCAGCAAAATTTAAAAAAGATTCAGTTTGCTGAAAAGGCTCGGGGAATTAATCCCCAAAAAACGCTGATTCAAAAACTGCGATCCCTGTTGCCGATCATGATCCCACTCATCATCAAAACCTTTGATCAGTCGATCAACCGCTCAATTACCCTGCAGTTACGTGGCTTCAACAGTCCCGAACGGACGATTGCAGCACCGATGTATCACTACTTTAAAACAAAACTTAGCCATTATTTCTTAGTGCTAATGATCATTATTCTAATCGGGTGTAAGTTATGGCAAATTATCAAAAACTTTCTATAAACCAACTCAGTTTCACTTATCAACATGACCGCGTCCCAGTGTTAAACGACCTCACCGTCTCCGTACCGCTCGATCACATTATCGGTATTATTGGGAACCACCATGCTGGTAAGACTACCCTCTGTCGCGTCCTGGCTGGGATCGTTCCGCACATTATTGCCGGCAATCTAGTGGGTAGCTGTCAGCTTGGCGACCAATCCCCCGTTCAAGACTGGCCAGCTTATAACCAGCAAACCGGCTTTGTCCTGCAGGATCCCCACAGCCAATTAAGCGGCTTAGCTGACACGGTCGCCGATGAAATCGCCTTTGATCTCTTAAACCATGGCGTTGAAGAGACCGCCATTCAGCAACGCGTGGCGGCAGTCGCCGCACAATTACAGCTAACCGCACAGTTGCAGCAATCCCCCGATTCTCTATCAGGCGGTCAGCTTCAGCGATTAGCCATTGCCACGGCCATCGTCACGCGCCCCACTGTACTGATTTTAGATGATCCAACCAGTGAAATGGATCCGCAAGGGCGAAGTGACTTTTTCAATTGGCTCAAAACCGTTACCCATACCACAATTGTGATTGTTTCAAACGAAATTGATGAACTGTGTGAAATAGCTGATGAGCTGTGGGTACTAGAAAAGGGCCACCTCGTTAGTCATGGCACACCGCTGCAAGTGATGAACCACCTCAGCCCAAAATGGCAGGTAGCAACGCCTACGATTTACCAACTGGCGAGTTTGATGAACTGGCCATTAGCCACTAAACCAACGCTTTTCCCAGTGAATTTCAATCAGCTTCGGAGGTGTGTGAATGTCAACCATTCAAATTAGCAATTTACACTATCAGTATCCAACCAGCGATTTCCAGCTTGCAATTGATCAACTGTCAATTGCTGATTCATTGGTCGCTATCGTGGGGCAAAACGGTGCCGGTAAGTCTACCCTGTTTAAACTCCTCACCGGCCTCGTTCAGCCGCAAAAGGGCGCGGTTAAAATTAATCAACGAAATTTAGCGACTTTAACCCCTGAAGAACGTCTACGCACAATTGGCATCGTTTTTCAGGATCCCAGTTCGCAATTATTTAACCCGACCGTTGAAAAAGAGGTTGCCTGGAGTCTATCGCAGCTTGAATCAGATGCAGAGCTGGTTCAAGCTACCGTTAAAAAGGCATTGGCTTCAGTCGGATTAACCAAGCTCAAAGACCAGAACCCCTTTGATCTCTCACTACCAGAAAAAAAGTTGCTGACCATCGCCACGGTACTCGCAATTAACCCGCAGATCTACCTGTTTGATGAACCCATGATGTCACTTGACTGGCCTAGCCAACGCTTAGTGACTGACCTGATGCAGTACCTGGCTCAGACGGGTCATCAAGTGATTGCCATCACCCACGACATGGACTGGGCAGCCGCTACGTTCTCTAAGATGGTCGCTCTAGCAGCTGGTAACGTTGTTTTCGAAGGAACACCCACCAACTTCTTTTCTTGCCCAGAACCCGTTAAAAAGGCCGGCCTTTTGCCACCACGAATCATGACTATCGCGCAGGAAGTCTTTAACGATCATCACGTTTACCTGACACCGCAAGATTATGCTGAAAAGTACCCTGCTCACCAATAACATCTGAGGACATTTCTTATACAACTTAAAAAGGCTAGTTTCAAATCCTCCAGTAGGACTTGAAACTAGCCTTTTTGGTACCACAACCCACAAAAAAAGCAGCTCTTCCCAAACGGGAAAAACTGCTTTGAACGCATATACCAATTGATATTAACGCTTTGAGAATTGACCAGCCTTACGGGCCTTTTTAAGACCTGGCTTCTTACGTTCTTTCATACGTGCATCACGAGTTAATAAACCGGCACGCTTAAGGGGACCACGAAAATCGGGGTCGACTTCGAGCAATGCACGGGCGATACCGTGACGAGTAGCGCCAGCTTGACCTGAGAAGCCACCACCATTAACGTTTACTAAAACATCGTAGTTACCTAAGGTTTCAGTAACGTTAAATGGTTGAACAACCACTTCACGCAAGTTAGCGAATGGAATGTATTCTTCGATTGCTTTGTCGTTCATAGTGATCTTACCAGTACCTGGTACTAAACGAACACGAGCGACTGAATCTTTACGACGGCCAGTGCCGCGATATTGTACTTGAGCCAATTTGATTTCCTCCTTAAATTAGGTTAGTGATATCCAAAACTTCAGGCTTTTGAGCAGCATTGTCATGTTGGTCGCCAGCGTAAACGTGAAGCTTCAAGCCGATATTGTGACCTAATGAAGTATGAGGAAGCATACCCTTGACAGAAGTTTCAATCAATTTTTCTGGGTCATTTGCACGAAAATCACCAGCAGTGCGTTGCTTTAAACCGCCTGGGTGGCTCGTATGATGGTAATAGATCTTCCGTGAAGCCTTCTTACCCGTTAAAGCAACTTTCGAAGCATTGATCACAATAACGTGATCACCAGTATCTACATTTGGGGTGAACGTTGGCTTATTCTTTCCACGTAAGATGTTAGCGACAGCTGAAGCAAGACGTCCCAAGGGAACATCAGTTGCATCAACCACGTACCACTTGCGATCCACGTCACCTGGTTTAGCCATATATGTTGTACGCACGATTAATTTCCTCCAATTTCAGTGTTTGTTTGACATCCAATAACAAGTTTCCGGGGCCTATCGTGGGGCAAACAATACCAACTAACATAGTACAAATTTCTGCCCCTTAAGTCAAGGGTTTTCCGGATTTGTTTTCTTTCTGAATCATAAAACTGATGGTTGCCCGCCTAACTAACCAGCGCCCGCTTACCGCTGACGCTTAGGTAATTTAGTGGGATGTTCGGGGTCATCTCCCTCATAATAAACGTGCTTGAGATATAACCCGCTAGCCGGTACCGTCCGCCTAGCAGCACGACGGTCATTGATCCGGTACAGATTTAAAATATCGTCCACTGGCCGGGTACCAGAACCGATTTCAACCAGCACCCCCACCATGATGCGTACCTGGTTATAGAGAAACCCGTTACCGTAAAATTCAAATACCAGTTCATTATTGGGCCGGTCTAAATGGCAGCCAGCTTCGTAGATCGTCCGGTAGTTCGTCCGGGCTGAGGAACCCGAGGCCACAAAGCTCGTGAAGTCGTGTTCACCGATCAGGTCTTTAGCCGCCTGATTGATTCGGTCAACGTCCACCGGAAATTTCCAGTGGCCCGTGTAGTTGCGCTTAAATGGATTCCGGAACTCGCCTAAGTCCATCCGGTACAGGTAACGCTTGCCAGAAACGTCATAGCGGGCATGAAAGTCCTCGCTAACGATGTCAACGTGTAAGACCTCCATATCGACAGGCAACATGCTATTTAAGCCCTTACGCATGCTTTCTGCCGTCAGGTTAAAGGGCATGTCAAAGTGAACTACCTGCCCTAAAGCGTGAACGCCGGCATCCGTCCGGCCAGACCCATAGATCACAATGGCTGGCGTGGGATTTTTCGCCATCTTGTTAACGACCCGCGTCAGTTCGCTTTCAATCGTCCGCATGTGGGGCTGGCGCTGAAAGCCGGCAAAGTTGGTGCCGTCATAGGCCAATATAATTTTATATCTCAACAGAATTTATCCTCTCAACTAAAATAACGTAATCCAATTACGGCACTTAAACTCACCACGTAGATCACCAACGATACGGTATCCAAGCGGTGCCATTTTAACTGCCGGTATTTGGTCCGGCCCTCACCGTCTTGATAGCCCCTGGCTTCCATGGCGGTGGAGATTTCGATTGCCCGGTTAAACGCGTTCACAAACAGCGGAATTAAAATCGGCACGATCGTCTTGATCCGCTGTCGCAGGCCACCGGCGCCAAAATCAACCCCACGGGAACGCTGGGCATTCATGATCTTTTCAGCTTCGTCCATTAACGTAGGCACAAACCGCAACGCCAAAGACAGCATCAAGGCCAGCGTTGCCACCGGAAAATGAAACTTGCGCAGTGGACTTAACAGCGATTCGATGCCATCCGCAATTTCAAGCGGTTCAGTAGTGAACGTCAAAATCGTCGAAATCAAGATGATCAGCACAAACCGCATTAAAATTAACCCGGCACTGTTCAGACCATCTTGACTCACCACTAACCAGCCCCACTGCCAATAAACGTGACCGCCAGCACCGAAGAATACTTGGATCAAAACGGTAAAGATCATCAGCCAAAATAAAGGCATTAGCCCCCGAATATAGACCCTTAGCGGAATTGCAGAAGCCGCTACTGAAGCTAACAGCAGCACCGTCATAATCAGGTACGTCCAAAAATTATTAGCGAAGAACACCACGGCAATGTATAAGAAACTCAGGACCAACTTTGCCCGGGGATCCAGCCGGTGAACCCAGGAGTGTCCGGGAATGAAGCGGCCAAACATGACTTTATTCATGGCTGATCGCCCCCTCGGATAACTGCGGCGTCAACTGATCAGCTAATTCCTCAACGGTCAGCGGCATGGTCTTAAAGGAAAAACCAGACTGCTGCAGTTCATAGGCCATTTTAGTTGCGGACGGCAGGCCTAACTGATGGTTTTCCAGCCACTTAGGGTCACTAAAGATCTCCCTAGGTGTTCCCTGCTTAATGAGTTCACCATGACCCATTACGACCACCTGGTTCGCGTAATTTGCCACATCATCCATCTGGTGGGTAATGAGCACGATCGTCAGGTTCTGTTCTTGACGCAGCCGGGTCACCAGTTGCATGATCTCTAACCGGCCACGGGGATCCAGCCCCGCTGTGGGCTCGTCTAATACCAGTACCTCCGGCTCTAGCGCCAAGACACCGGCGATGGCAGCCCGTCGCATTTGACCGCCAGACAGATCAAACGGTGACCGCTTTAAAAGTGCCTCGTCAAGGCCCACTTCGCCTGCCATCCGTTTTGCCAGGACTAGCGCATCCGCCTCCGAAACACCGAAATTCTGCGGGCCAAATGCAATGTCTTTGATCACCGTTTCTTCAAATAACTGGTTTTCCGGAAATTGAAACACGATACCGACCTTTTTTCGAAGCGGTTTTAAACGTTTATTTTTCGTTTCACTATTGATTATTCTGTCGCCAATTTTAACCGTCCCAGAAGACGGCTTCAATAACGCATTTAAGTGCTGAATCAGCGTGGACTTACCGCTACCAGTCTGCCCAATCACCGCCGTAAAAGAGCCCGGCGTAATTTGCAGGTCAATATTCTTAAGGGCTTGGACCGCAAAGGGCGTCCCAGCTTGATACCAATAATTTACTTGTTCAAACGTGATGTCCGTAGCCAATCGATTAAGCCCCTTTCATCTAAATAAGATTGCGGCACAGCAATATGCCGTTTCTGTAATGCGTCTTTGAGCTTTTCGGACAACGGAACGTCAAGACCCATGTCAATCAGCTGCTGACCATGATTAAAGACGTTATCAGGCGTCGCTTCTTCCACGAAGCGCCCGTCATCGATCACAACCAGCCGATCCGCGTTGGCCGCTTCGTCAATATCATGGGTGATGGAAAGAACCGTTAAATTAAGGTCCGTTTTTAGCTGCTGAATCACGGCTAAAATTTCCTGCCGGCCACGGGGATCCAGCATGCTAGTGGCTTCATCCAAGATCAGGATCTTAGGTGCAATCGCGATGATGCCGGCCAATGCCACCCGCTGTTTTTGACCACCAGAAAGGTTCGCCGGTTCGCGGTCCTTATAGGCAGACATACCGACTTGTTTTAAGGCCTGGTCAACTTTAGCCACCATCGTATCACGATCAACGGCACGGTTTTCCATACCAAACGCCACGTCGTCAGCCACGGTAGCACCCACAAATTGATTATCGGGGTTTTGGAAAACCATGCCCACTTTTTCCCTGATTTGCCAAACACTGTCAGGCGTCAATTCTTGACCATCAATGGTGATCTTACCGGAATCGGCAGCCATTAACCCAATTAACAGTTTGGCCAGTGTACTCTTACCACTACCGTTATGGCCAACAATGGCCACCCAGTCGCCAGCCTGAATCTCAAAGCTGACGTCATCAATGGCTTTGGTATCACTATTACTATATTGATAATTTAAATGTTCAACCTGAATAATGGCCATTTATAATTTCCCCGTTTTTTAAAATTCACACGCTATTATAACAAATCTTGCCCCCACATTGATACTTTCACCACGTTTTTTTTATTCAATGAAGGGTAATTGTTTGGCATGCTCAACTATCTAACCTATAATTCAGCTGGTAAGATAACGCTTTCATTAGCTATTTTAGGAGGTTATAGCGATGGCAAAGAACATTGTTGTCGTGGGTGCGGGCTTCGCTGGAATTCTAGCGACTAAGAAACTCGCTAAGCGATTCAAAGCCAACTCTGATATTACAATTACTTTGATCGACCGTCACTCATATTTCACCTACTTAACTCAGCTTCACGAAGTTGCCACGGAACGGGTCGCGCCTGACGCCATTCAATATGATCTACAGCATTTATTCAACCATGCCAAAAACGTCAGACTGGTCACTGATACCGTGACTCAAGTGGATAAGGAAAATAAAACAGTTGTCGGGAAAAGAAGTCAGTATCCCTTTGATAGTCTGCTGATCAGTATGGGTGGCGAACCCAATGACTTTGGCACGCCAGGGGTCAAGGAGAACGGCTACACCCTCTGGTCCATGGAAGATGCCATTCGGCTGCGAACCCACCTGGATGACATTATTCGTCAAGGAGCTGCCGAACCAGATCCCAAAAAACGGCAGGCAATGCTCACCATCGTCATCTGCGGTTCCGGTTTCACCGGTGCCGAAACCATCGGTGAATTGATCGACTACAAAAAGGTCTTAGCCAAACGCCACCGGATCGCTGAAACCGAAATTAAGTTTATTTTAGTCGAAGCCGCTCCCGTCATCATTAAAATGCTTGACCGGACTAACGCTGGCCACGCTGAAAAATACTTCAAGCGCAACGGAATTGAAATTCACACGGCATCTTCAATTACCAAAGTGAATCCCGATTCAGTTGAGATCAAGGATCACGACCCGATTGCCACCCAAACTTTAATTTGGACCGCTGGTGTGAAAACCAACCATATTGCTGATGAGTTCGGCATCGAAGCTGGCCGTGGCGGACGTTTAATCACTAATCAGTATCTGCAAGCTAAGGGGGTCGAGGATCAAAGTATTTACGTTGCTGGCGATAATGCCAACGCAACTGAAGAAGGCGCTGAACGAGCCGTCCCTCAAACGGCTCAGGAGGCCGAAAATGAGGCTGTCATCACTGCCCATAACATGGCTGAAGACATTAACGGCACTACGAATTACCAGGCCTTTACGGACAAAAACAAAGGCTTTACCGTTTCCTTCGGTGCCCACTACGGCATTGCCCAAGTCTTCAATGACCGCCGGATTCGTGGCTGGGTCGCAACGGTGATGAAACACTTCACCAACTATATGTACTTCTGGAAAATTCGCTCCGGTTATGCCATGTGGAAATATGCCATGGACGAATTCTTCCGTGTCCAGAATGGCCGAACCGTCTTCGGCGACGACACCGCCCGTAATGCCAACGTGCTGTGGACGTTACCCTTACGACTATTCTTCGGCCTGGCCCTATTTTTAGACGGCCGCAGCAACCTTTCGGGAACGGCTGGCTGGTTATCAGCAATGTCGCCAACGCTGGGAACGATTGAATTAATTCTGGGTGTGCTGATCTTCATTGGTTTAGCAACCTGGTGTGCCAGCTTTCTCGTGATCTTAGGGTTCCTCATTTTTGTGCATACCTGGCCGGCCGTTTGGATTTTATTCGCGGCATTTGCCCTCTTAAACGGTTCAGGCAGAAGTGTCGGCTTAGACTATTGGTTCGTGCCCTGGCTGCAAAAAACGTGGAGTCGCTCTCGTTACGGCACGCCACGTTCGATCTATCATCAATAAACAAATTCAAAAAGACGCTGATCTGGGTAAGCTACCCCAATCAGCGCCTTTTCAATGCCTAAAAAAGGACACAAAAAAATCACTCCGAATAAATGGCGCACGGACAAACCGCATTCAAGCTAGACTCGAATTCATCATCATCATAGCGCTTTATACCATAAATTCAGTGTGATTCTATTGCAATCAGCAATAGAGCTGATCACGATTACTGCTTTTAAAACTTAATTAGTCAACAAGTTGTAAGATGACCATTTGTGCGCCGTCACCACGACGAGGCATGGTCTTCAAAATACGAGTATAACCACCATTACGGTCAGCATACTTAGGTGCAACTTCGCTGAATAGCTTTTGCAATGCTGTTGAGATTTGGACGTTGTCGCCATCTTCTTTAACATCGGCAACTACATCGCGAAGGAATTTAGCGGCTTGACGACGAGCGTTCAAGTCACCATGCTTACCTAAGCTGATCATTTTGTCAGTAGTTGAACGTACTTCTTTTGCACGGGCTTCAGTGGTCTTAATTTGGCCATGAATTAATAATTCAGTGGTAAGATCCCGAAGTAACGCGCGACGTTGTGAACTTGTTCGTTGCAATTTACGGTAACTCATTACTGGATACCCTCCTTTTTATATTTATACTAATCTTCTTTACGAAGTGATAACCCGAGGTCGTTGAGCTTTGCCTTGACTTCTTCCAATGACTTCCGGCCTAAGTTACGGACCTTCATCATGTCGGCTTCAGTCTTGTTGGTCAGCTCTTGAACAGTGTTGATCCCCGCACGTTTAAGACAGTTGTATGAACGAACTGATAAGTCAAGCTCCTCAATCGTCATTTCAAGCATCTTTTCCTTGTGGGTCTCTTCTTTTTCAACCATGATCTCAGCATTCTTAGCTTCGTCAGTTAAGTCAACAAACATGGCTAAGTGTTCAGTCAAAATCTTGGCAGCTAAACTGATCGATTCACTAGGAGTGATTGAACTATCAGTCCAAACATCCATTGTTAACTTATCATAGTCAGTTCTCTGACCAACCCGCGTGTTTTCAACCTGATAGTTAACACGTTCGATTGGGGTATAAATAGAGTCAATAGGCAAAACGCCAATTGGCATATCTTCCTTAGCCTTGTTTCGGTCAGCTGAAACGTAGCCGCGACCTTTATTTGCAGTCATTCGCATGTGGAAGGTTGCCCCTTCAGCGACAGTCGCAATATAAAGATCAGGATTGAGAACTGTGACATCACTGTCAGCAGCAATGTCACCAGCTGTAACTTGAGCAGGTCCCTTAACGTCAATTTCCATTGATTCGATTTCATCGTCGGGTCCTTCAAGCTTAAGCGAAATCTTTTTAACGTTCAGAATAATCTGAGTAACATCTTCCACGACACCTTCAATAGTAGAAAATTCGTGTAAAACGCCATCAATCTGAATACTTGTGACAGCAGCACCAGGCAGCGATGAAAGCAGAATTCGTCTCAAAGAATTCCCTAACGTAGTTCCATAACCACGTTCGAGAGGTTCAACGACAAATTTGCCGTAATCGTCGCTTTCTTCAATTTTGTGAATGTTAGGCTTTTCGAATTCGATCATTCTTATCTTTTACCCCTTTCAAAACGCGTTGAGCCATATAAATAAGTCCCATCATGTAGTCGTATGCCCACTAAAACGGGATACACTATACTCGACGGCGCTTCGGAGGACGAGAACCATTATGAGGAACTGGAGTTACGTCCCGAATGGCAGTTACTTCAAGACCAGTTGATTGTAAAGCACGGATAGCGGCTTCACGACCTGAACCTGGACCCTTAACAGCAACTTCAACAGTCTTCATACCATGTTCCATTGAGTTTTTAGCAGCAGCTTCAGCAGCCATTTGTGCAGCAAATGGTGTTGACTTACGACTACCCTTAAAACCTAATGAACCAGCAGATGACCAAGCAATTGCGTTACCTTGCATGTCAGTAATCATGACCAGAGTGTTGTTAAATGTTGAATGGATGTGAGCAACACCAGACTCGATATTCTTCTTTACGCGGCGTTTGCGCGAAGTTTTTCTAGTTGCCATAAAATGTCTAAACCTCCTTTTAGATAATTATTTCTTTCTACCTGCAATCGAAGTCTTTTTACCTTTACGAGTACGGGCGTTGTTCTTCGTGTGTTGGCCACGAACGGGCAAACCACGACGGTGACGCATACCACGGTATGAACCGATTTCTTGCAGACGCTTGATGTTTAAGCTAACTTCACGACGTAAGTCACCTTCAACTTGGTAGCTGTCAACAGCTGCACGAATTTTATCTTCGTCTTCAGGGGCCAGGTCACGGACGCGAACGTCTGGTGATACACCGGTCTCCTTGATGATCTTTTCAGCAGTGGTGTTACCAATTCCGAAAATGTAAGTTAAGCCAATGACGATTCGCTTGTCACGTGGCAAGTCAACTCCAGCAATACGAGCCATTAAGTTGCACCTCCTATATTATTATGAATTATTTACCTTGACGTTGTTTGTGCTTAGGGTTAGCTGAGCAAATAACCATTACTCGACCCTTACGCTTGATAATCTTACAATGATCGCACATTTTCTTTACAGATGGACGTACTTTCATGAGAATCAAAACCTCCTATAGTCCTAATGCAAACCAAAAAGCCAATTTACTTAAACCGATAAGTGATTCGGCCCTTGGTCAAATCATACGGTGACATTTCAACAGTAACACGGTCCCCAGGAAGAATCCGGATGTAATGCATCCGAATCTTACCAGAAACGTGTGCTAAAATTTCATGATCATTTTCAAGTTTAACTCGAAACATTGCGTTTGGCAGTGTTTCGGTAACTTTACCTTCAACTTCGATGACGTCTTTTGCCACGAATGTACCCCCTTGAGTGATTTATGACTATGATTAATAGTACCCGGACTGCCCCAATTTAAAATGAGGCTAACCTGAGTTAGTTTACCACACCATAACTTTTGAAGCAAGAACTTCTATACTGAGGGCATTTAGGCAAGTTGACTAAGAATCGCTTTAATGTCTTTGTAGACATCTTGGATATCACGATCACCATCAACGGTGTGAAGGACGTTCTTCTTTTGATAGAAATCTACCAATGGTGTGTTCATCTTCATGTTCACATCCAAACGATTCTTCACAGTTTCAGGCTTATCATCTTCTCGTTGATAGAAGTCATGACCGCCGCAAACATCACAAGTACCTGGAACCTTAGTTGGATTGTAAACCTTGTGATAAGTTGCACCGCATGTCCGGCAAATGTAACGGCCAGATAGTCGTTCAATCAAAACATTAGGCTCAACGTGAATGTTGATAACTGCATCCACGTTACGTCCAAGTTCAGATCCAAATTGATCAAGTGCTTCAGCTTGGTCAATTGTTCTGGGATAACCATCTAACATGTAGCCCTTAGCGACATCGTCTTGAGCTAAACGTTCTTTAACGATCCCGTTAGTCACTTCATCTGGAACCAATTCGCCCTTATCAATAAACTTCTTAGCAGCAAGTCCCATCTCAGTTTCATTTTTCATGGCTTCACGGAAAATGTCACCGGTTGAAATATGCTGAATATCAAAGTCTTCGACAATCTTTTGAGCTTGAGTTCCCTTACCTGCGCCAGGCAAACCCATTAAAATTAAATTCATTGACATGTTTGTTTCCTCCTAGCAGTTCTCTTTAATGACAAGATGGTGTGCTGAACCAGGTCATCACACCATTACTCGTCTCATTCAGCTGGACGGGGATCTTGGATGAAACCAACGTAAGTCCGTTTCATCATAAGCCCTTCGACCTGTTGAATCGTTTGAATCGCAACACCGACTACGATAAGTAGGCTGGTACCGCCAAGTCCAATCGATTCATTCAGATTCCAAACGTTTTGAGCAACTAGTGGAATCAAAGAAACCAACCCCAAGAACAGTGCCCCGACAGTACTCAAACGCATCAATAAGTTTGACACGTAAACTTGAGTTTCATGACCGGGCCAGACACCAGGAATATAACTCCCTTGCTTCTGTAAGTTCTCGGATAATTTTTCAGGGTTAACCTGAACGAATGCATAGAAGAACGTGAACAGAATAATCAAAATCGTATATAAGATTGCTCCGCTCGTCGTCTGCATATTAAAAACATTGGTCAATACTTGATACCAGGTATCTTCGGAATGGTTATTGGCAAACGCCATCAAAACCGTTTGTGGCGTTGCAATAAACGAACTTGCGAAAATAACCGGAATAACACCAGCCACGTTGACCTTCAAAGGCAGGTAACTGCTATCTGGATCACCAGAAACACGACGGGTATATTGAATTGGAATTTTACGATCAGCTTGTTGAACCCAGGTTACAAAAGTAACGATGATTAGAACAGCAATCACAACGACCAAAACAATTAAAGCACCCTTCCACCAATCTGATGCGCTTAAATTCTGCAAGTAAGTCTGATATAGCTGATAGGCACCGGTAGGCATTCTGGCAATGATACCCGCAAAGATAATCATTGAAACACCATTTCCCAGGCCATGGTCAGTAATCATATCACCCATCCAAGTGGTTAACATCGTTCCACCGGTCAAGATCAAACCAATCATCGCATACGTTTTAACTCCAGGGTTTTGCACCAAATTCAAACTACTTAAGGTGTTAAATCCAGCAGTAATCCCAATTGATTGCACAAACGCTAGGATAATCGTTAAATAACGCGTGTGTTGGTTCAACTTACGTCGACCAACTTCACCTTGCTTACTCCATTCTACATAACGAGGCACGATGTCCATTTGTAGAAGTTGGATCACAATTTGTGCGGTAATGTACGGTGAAACCCCCATCGCAAAGATCGAATAGTTGGTTAAACCACCGCCACTGAACATGTTTAAAATGCTAACCAATCCTGAAGACGCAACGCTTTGTAATGCCTTTGCGTTAACTCCTGGCACGGTAATGTAGGAGCCAAGGCGAAAGACAACCAAAACCATCAGTGTAAAGAGAATCTTATTCCGAATGTCTTTAACCTTAAACGCGTTTTTCATGGTTGAAAGCATTAAATCACCTCAGTTTTACCGCCTGCAGCTTCAATTGCGGCACTAGCACTTGCAGAGAACTTGTGTGCTTTAACCGTAAGCTTCTTTGAGATTTCTCCGTTACCTAATACTTTGATACCGTCTTTTGCGTTTTTAACAATGCCGGCTTCAACTAATGCTGCAGGAGTAACTTCTGCACCATCTTCGAAACGGTCATTAAGCGTTGAAAGGTTTACTAAAGCATATTCCTTACGGCTCATGTTAGTAAATCCACGCTTTGGAATACGACGATACAGTGGCATTTGGCCACCTTCGAAACCAAGACGGGTATTGCCACGAGCCTTTTGACCCTTTTGGCCACGACCCGATGTCTTACCGTTACCAGCAGAACGGCCACGTCCCTTACGCGCACGCGTAAAACGTGATCCTTCAGACGGTTGTAATTCGTTCAACTTCATGAATGAAGGCACCTCCTTATTAATTAATTTACTTTACTTCTTCTACTTTGATCAAGTGGGCGATTTGGAACAATGCACCACGAGTAGCTGCGTTGTCCGGACGAACAACAGAGCTATTTACCTTCTTTAAGCCAAGAGCTTCAACGATCTTACGTTGTTTAGGAAGACGGTGTGCGACACTGTGAATCAAAGTAACTTTTAAATCAGCCATGTTGAGATCCTCCTATTCAGCTAAGTGTTGAACTGAAACACCACGTAAATCAGCAACTTCTTCAGCACGCTTGAGTTGTTTCAAACCTTCAAACGTAGCACGAATGGCGTTGATTGGTGTATCAGAGCCAAGTCGCTTACTTGTAACGTCAGCAACGCCGGCCAATTCCATGACGGCACGGACAGCGCCACCAGCAGTAACCCCAGAACCTTCAGCAGCGGGCTTCAAAAGAATCCGGCCACCATCATATTCTCCGATGACTTCATGCGGAATGGTAGTGCCAACGATTGGGACTTGGATTAAGTTCTTGCGGGCAGCTTCAACAGCCTTACGAATAGCTTCTGGAACTTCTTGTGCTTTACCAGTACCAAAGCCAACGTGACCGTTGTGATCACCGACGACAACAAGAGCAGCGAAACGCAGACGACGTCCACCTTTTACAACCTTAGTAATTCGGTTGATCGATACAACGTTGTCTTCAAGATCCAACTTTTCAGGATCAATAAACTTTGCCATTAGTGGTTATTCCTCCTTTTTTAGAATTGTAAGCCGTTTTCACGAGCTGCTTCAGCTAATGCTTCAACACGTCCGTGGTATAAGTAACCGCCACGATCGAAAACAACTTGGGAAACTTTTTTAGCAACAGCACGTTCTGCAACAAGCTTACCAACTGCTTTTGCTTGTTCAGTCTTGTTACCTGCAGCTACTTCACTATCTAAAGTCGAGGCACTGACCAGCGTCACACCCGCTACGTCATCAATTACTTGAGCGTAGATGTTCTTGTTTGAACGGAAAACATTTAAGCGTGGGCGCTCTGCAGTACCAGAAATCTTGTTCCGGACACGCATATGACGCTTTTGACGTGTCTTGTTCTTATCTGGTTTCGAAATCAAAATAGTCACCTCTTTAAATTATTTGTGGAATGCTTATGCAGCATTATTTACCAGTTTTACCTTCTTTAAGGGTAATGTGTTCGTTTTCGTAACGAATACCCTTACCTTTGTAAGGTTCTGGTGAACGAACGGCACGGATCTCAGCAGCGAAGTCACCGACTTCTTGCTTGCTAATACCGCTAATGTTGATCGTGTTGTTGTCGGGAACTTCAACCTTTAAAGTTGAAGGAACTTCGATTTCAACAGGGTTGGAATAACCAACACTCAAGATCAACTTACCCTTTAATTGGGCACGATAACCAACACCGACAAGCTTCAAAGTCTTAGCGAAACCCTTAGTAACCCCTTCAATCATGTTGTTGAAGTTGGCACGAGTGGTTCCGTGTAAGGCACGGGTCTTGTTGTTGTTGTCTGGACGGTCGAAGTTAACTTCGCCATCAGCAACTTTCATGGTGATGATTGGTGAGAATGTCCGAGTAATAGTACCTTTAGGGCCCTTTACAGTAACATCATTACCATCGCGTTTAACGTCAACACCATCTGGAACAGTAACAGTCTTATAACCAATACGACTCATTGAGTAGACACCTCCCTGCTTTTTTAAATATTACCAAACGTAGGCGAGTACTTCGCCACCGATTTTCTTTGCGCGTGCTTCTTTATCAGTAATAACACCATCAGATGTTGAAATGATTGCAATTCCTAAACCATTAAGGACCTTAGGAACAGCATCAGATTTAACGTAGGTACGTAAACCTGGCTTTGAAATACGCTTTAAACCTGAAATAACGCGTTGTTTGTCGCGACCGTACTTAAGAAATACACGGATGATACCTTGTTTGTTATCATCGATGTATTCGACGTCGCGTACAAAACCTTCACGCTTCAAAATTTCAGCAATGTCGCGCTTCATTTTTGATGCAGGTACTTCCAATGATTCGTGATATACCATGTTGGCATTACGGATCCGAGTTAAGAAGTCTGCAATTGGGTCAGTCATTGACATTAACGTTTATCCTCCTTTGTAATGAAATCTTACCAGCTAGATTTTCTCATGCCAGGAATTTGACCCTTGTGGGCAAGTTCCCGTAAGCAAAGTCGGCATAAGTGGAATTTGCGATAAACTGAATGTGGACGGCCACAACGTTCGCAACGTGTATAAGCTTGTGTCGAGTACTTAGCTGGACGCTGACTCTTAACAATTAATGATTTTTTAGCCACAATAATACCCTCCTTACTTAGTAAATGGCATGCCAAGCTGCGTTAACAACTCGCGTGATTCTTCATCTGTATTTGCAGTCGTGACAACAACAATGTCAAGACCACGAACACGGTTAACTTTATCATAATCGATTTCTGGGAAAATCAATTGTTCACGAACACCGAGCGTATAGTTACCACGACCATCAAAGGCGCGAGAACTAATACCATGGAAGTCACGAACACGTGGTAATGAAACGTTAACTAACTTGTCCAAGAAATCATACATCCGTTCGCCACGTAATGTAACCTTAGCACCGATAGCGTTACCTTCACGTAAACGGAAACCGGCGATTGACTTCTTAGCTTTAGTAATCAAAGGCTTTTGACCTGCAATCAAGCCAAGTTCTTCAACTGCTTCATCCAAGTTTTTAGCGTTTGTAGTTGCATCACCAACACCCATGTTTAAGACGATCTTGTCCAACTTAGGTGCTTGCATGATTGAAGAGTAGTTGAACTTTTCAATCATTGATGGAACGATTTCTTTGTTGTACTTTTCTTCTAAACGATTAGCCATTAGTTAATTTGTCCTCCTTCCTTGATTACTTGTCGATGGTTTCGCCGCTTTTTTTAGCGAAACGAACCTTCTTGCCATCTTCTACGCGGAAACCAACACGGGTTGGTTCGTTGGTAGAAGGGTCAAGGAACATCACGTTAGATACTTGAATTGGTGCTTCAGTATCAATGATGCCACCTTGAGGATTGCTTTGAGAAGCTTTTTGATGCTTCTTGATCATGTTGACACCTTCGACGATGACACGGTTCTTATCGTTAAGGGTCTTAGTAACAGTTCCTTCTTTACCCTTATCTTTACCGCTGATCACGCGAACTTTATCACCAGTTTTAATGAACATCCTGTTTGGCACCTCCTTAATTTCGAACGATTAGAGCACTTCTGGTGCAAGAGAGACAATCTTCATATAATCGTTGTCACGCAATTCACGCGCAACTGGTCCGAAAATACGAGTACCTTGTGGACTCTTGTCATCACGGATTAATACCGCAGCATTTTCATCAAATTTGATGTATGAGCCATCGGCACGACGTACACGAGAAGTCGTACGTACGACAACTGCTTTGACGACGTCACCCTTTTTGACAACGCCACCTGGTGTTGCTTGCTTAACAGTTGCAACGATAACGTCACCAATGCTTGCATAACGCCGCTTTGAACCACCCAGAACTTTAATAGTTAAAATTTCCCGGGCACCAGAGTTATCAGCGACTTTTAAACGAGATTCTTGTTGGATCACGTTAGTGTCCTCCTTTCACTTCTAAGTAAAACAGAATACGATAAATGTCGAAACTAGATTGTAACTGACTTTTCAACAACTTTAAGAAGTCGGAAACGAACAGTCTTTGATAACGGACGTGTTTCCATGATTTCAACATAGTCGCCCATTTTGGCTTCGTTGTTTTCATCACGAACTTTGTACTTCTTAGTGTACTTGATCCGCTTACCATATACTGGATGCATTTTGGTAGTTTCAACGGCTACCGTAATCGTCTTTTCCATTTTGTCAGAAACGACGCGGCCACGGTATGTCTTACGAGCGTTACGTTCTTCAGCCATTAATTATTCCTCCTTTATCGTATTCTTTACTTGTTTAACTCTTGTTGACGAAGCACAGTTTTGATCCGTGCAATGTCTTTACGAACCTGCTTCAAACGTGCAGTGTTTTCAAGTTGACCAGTAGCCAATTGGAAACGAAGGTTGAACAGTTCGTCTTTGTAGCTCTTTTCTTTTTCAAGCATTTCAGCAGTGGTTAATTCTTTAATATCTTTAGCCTTCATTTGATTCGCCACCTACTTCCTCGCGAGGGATAACCTTCGTGCGAACTGGCAATTTCATAGCTGCTAAGCGTAATGCTTCATATGCAGTTTCCTTTGAAACGCCACCGACTTCGAACATTACCTTTTCACGTTTAACTGGTGCAACCCATCCTGCTGGGGCACCTTTACCATTACCCATACGAACACCAACACCTTTTTCAGTGTAGGATTTGTGAGGGAAAATCTTGATCCAAACTTTACCGCCACGCTTCATGTAACGTGTCATGGCAACACGGGCTGCTTCAATCTGACGGTTTGAGATCCAGCTGGAATCTAATGCTTGTAAACCGTAATCACCGAAAGCAACTGACTTGCCACCTTTGGCAGTGCCACGTAACTTACCACGATGTTCACGACGGTGCTTTACTCGCTTTGGTACTAGCATGCTATTTCCCTCCTTGCTCGTTATTTTTATTAGCGTCAGGCTTGTCAGGCAAAATTTCGCCACGGTAGATCCAAGTCTTAACACCTAATGATCCATAAGTTGTGTGTGCTTCAACCCAAGCGTAATCGATGTCTGCACGTAATGTATGCAGAGGAACGGTTCCATCTGAGTAAGATTCAACACGAGACATATCAGCACCGTTTAAACGACCGGCAACTTGGGTCTTAATACCCTTGGCACCAGAACGCATAGTCCGTTGCATTGATTGACGCATAGCACGACGGAAGGCAACACGGCCTTCAAGTTGACGTGCAATGTTTTCACCAACTAATTTAGCATCTAAATCAGGTTTCTTGATTTCGATGATGTTGATGTGTACTCGTTTGCCAGTTAAGTTGTTCAATTCCTTACGGAGATTTTCAACTTCTGACCCACCCTTACCAATAACCATACCAGGCTTAGCAGTGTGAATTGAAATGTTGACGCGGTTAGCGGCACGTTCAATTTCGACTGTTGATACTGAGGCATCAGCAAGGCGCTTTTCGATATATTTGCGGATTTTGAGGTCTTCGCCTAAGTAGGCAGCAAAGTCTTTTTCAGCATACCACTTTGCTTCCCAGTCGCGAATAATGCCGACACGCAATCCGGTTGGATTAATCTTTTGACCCACGCGTTATCCCTCCTATTTTTCAGATACGACTACAGTGATGTGACTTGTACGCTTATTGATTGGTGAAGCAGAACCTTTGGCACGGGGACGGAACCGCTTAAGGGTTGGTCCTTCGTCGACAAAGGCTTCGCTGACAACCAAATCAGCACGGTCCAAGTCAAAATTGTTTTCAGCATTTGCAACTGCTGACATTAACACTTTTTCAACGATTGGTGAAGCACCACGAGGGGTGAACTTCAAGATAGCAATCGCTTCAGCCACGCTTTTGCCTCTGATAAGATCAATGACAAGGCGGACCTTACGTGAGGCAACTCGAACTGTTTTCGCAGTTGCCTTTGCTGATGTAACTTGTTCAGCCATTAGCTAATCCTCCTTATTATTTTGCAGTTGGTGCAGCCGATGCAGCCGGTGCAGCAACAGCAGTCTTCTTATCGGTACCAGCATGACCACGGAAAGTACGAGTAGGTACAAATTCACCTAACTTGTGACCAACCATGTCTTCTTGAATATATACTGGAACGTTCTTACGGCCATCGTAAACAGCGATTGTGTAGCCAATAAAGCTAGGGAAAATCGTTGAACGACGTGACCAAGTCTTGATAACACTCTTCTTATCTTGATCCTTTTGGGCATCAATCTTTTTCAGAAGATGTGCATCAGCGAATGGTCCCTTTTTTAAACTACGACTCATTAGATTACCCTCCTTACGAGTGAGATTGCTTATGCAGCAAGCTTATTACTTCTTGTTCTTACGACGAACAATAAACTTGTTGGAACGTGCTTTGGTAGAACGAGTCTTCTTACCAATAGTCTTCTTGCCCCATGGTGATAATGGTGACGGACGACCAATTGGTGCTTTACCTTCACCACCACCATGAGGGTGATCGTTAGGGTTCATTACAGAACCACGAGATTGTGGCCGCTTGCCGACCCAACGGTTACGTCCGGCTTTACCAACGTTGATCAATTCGTGTTCTTCGTTACCAACGATACCAATTGTGGCACGGTTGCCAGCTAAGACCATCCGAACTTCGCCAGAAGCTAAACGGACCATTGCGTACTTACCGTCTTTACCAAGCAATTGTGCGCCAGCACCAGCTGAACGAACTAATTGACCACCCTTACCAGGCTTCAATTCAATGTTATGAATGTTAGTACCAACAGGGATGTCTTCCAATGGTAATGCGTTACCGACCTTGATATCTGCATCGGGACCTGATTGAACTTGATCGCCAACCTTGAGGCCTTTAGGTGCTAGGATATAAGCTTTAGTACCGTCAGTGTAAACTAACAGTGCAATGTTAGCAGTCCGGTTAGGATCGTATTCGATGCCCTTAACCGTAGCAGTAACGTTGTCTTTTGTACGCTTAAAGTCGATGATCCGGTATTGAGTCTTGTTACCGCCGCCACGGTGACGAACCGTCTTCTTACCGCGGTTGTTACGGCCGGCAGTGTGACTTTTTGATTCTAGTAATGACTTTTCAGGCTTTGACTTAGTGATAACTTCACTGTAGTCAAGGCTGGTCATATTACGCCGACCATTGCTGGTTGGTTTGTATACTTTAATCGCCACGTTGATTCCCTCCTATATTATTATTTGTTATTCTTCGCCAAATAACTTAATTTCTTTTGAATCTGCTGATAAAGTGACAACAGCCTTACGACGCTTCTTAGTGTAGCCTTCGTAACGGCCCTGACGCTTTAACTTACCCTTGACGTTCATGATGTTAACTTTAACAACTTTTACGTCAAAGATTTCTTGAACAGCATTTTTAACTTGAGTCTTCGTGGCACGAACGTCCACGTCGAATGTATAACGCTTGTCGTCAAACAAAGCAGTAGATGCTTCAGTAATGACTGGGCGTAAAATAATTTCGCGTGCTTCCATTATGCGAGCACCTCCTCGATCTGAGAAAGAGCAGCTTGAGTTAACACAAGTTTGTCATTGTTGATGACATCCAAGACGTTAATTCCTTTGGCGTCGATTACTTGAACATTTGCCAAGTTACGAGCAGCCATTTCTGCATTCTTGTTATCTTCCTCAAGAACCACTAAAGTCTTTGTTGAAACGTTTAAACTAGATAATGATTTCGCAAAATCCTTGGTCTTTGGTTGGTCGAAGTTAAATGCGTCAACAACAACTAAAGAACCGTCAGCAACCTTCTGTGAAAGCACTGACTTCAATGCCAAACGCGTAACCTTCTTTGGAAGATGGTAAGCGTATGAACGAGGTGTTGGGCCAAAGATAGTTCCACCGCCTACCCAAATAGGTGAGCGAGTCGAACCGGCACGGGCACGGCCTGTACCCTTTTGACGCCAAGGCTTCTTACCACCACCACGAACTGCACTACGGTTCTTAACCGCATGAGTTCCTTGGCGTTGTGAAGCACGTTGCATCAAAACAGTATCAAACACGACGTTTTCGTTTGGTTCGATACCAAAGATAGCATCGTTTAATGTGACGTCACCATTTTGGCTACCGTCTTGCTTAAATAATGTAACACTAGTCATTTACGTTTCCTCCTTTCTTATTTCTTAGGTGCGCGAACGGCACTCTTGATTTCGATGAATGATTTGTTAGCACCAGGTACGTTACCGCTGATCAACAAAACGTTGTTGTCAACATCGGCACGAACGACCTTTAAGTTTTGGATAGTCCGAGTGTTATTACCCATCCGGCCAGGTAATTTCATACCCTTGAAGACCCGGTTGATAATTGAACCCAGAGAACCTGGACGACGGTGATAACGAGAACCGTGGGTTTCTGGTCCACGAGATTGTCCATCCTTGTGTACGTTACCTTGGTAACCATGACCCTTTGTTGTACCAGTGACATCAACATAGTCGCCGGCATCAAAGATGTCTGCCTTAACTTCGTCTGCTACCTTGTAATCTCCCAGCTCAACATCCTTGATTTCATGAACGAAGCGCTTAGGAGTCGTGTTTGCTTTTGCTACATGACCTTTTTCGGGTTTGTTGCTTAAAACATCGCGTTTGTCTTCGTAGCCTAATTGGATCGCGTTGTAACCGTCGTTTTCAACTGTCTTAACTTGTAACACAACGTTAGGAGTAGTTTCAACAACAGTAACTGGGATCAATTCGCCATTATCAGTGAAGACTTGCGTCATCCCTACTTTTTTGCCTAAGATTCCTTTAGTGGTCATGAGTACACCTCCGATATAATGTAATTTTTTGTCCTAAAACTGTCTGAAGCTAAATTATAATTTGATTTCGATATCCACACCTGAAGGCAAGTCTAACTTCATTAATGAGTCGACCGTCTTTGGTGTTGGGTTAACAATATCGATTAACCGTTTGTGAGTGCGCATTTCAAATTGTTCACGCGACTTCTTAAACTTATGTGGTGAACGAAGCACCGTATAAACTGTCCGGTCTGTTGGTAATGGAATAGGACCAGAAATTTCTGCACCTGTACGCTTTGCAGTTTCAACAATCTTTTCTGCAGATTGGTCAAGAATGCGGTGTTCGTAAGCCTTCAAACGGATACGAATTTTTTGTTTTGCCATTGGATTCCCTCCTTACGTCTATTTTAAAAATAAGACTAACTCCGTGAAAATTACCGTCACACCCCGTGGCAAAGCGGCCGGGTGTGCCGCAACCTTTCACATCATCGCTTTGCTATGCGATTCCGGAGCATAGTTATGCCCTCGAAATACAGCACCTATATATAATACTAAATAAATACCGGTTTGACAAGGATTATTGGGATGTTTTTTAAATTGACCCCTTAATGGGTCGAAATAATCGTCCAGATAATTCATAAAAATTTAATTTTACGTTTCTTCTATTGTATATGTACTAAAAAAGACGCTGCAAAAATGCAACGTCTTTTTCGAAGAAATTATTCAGCAGCAGGAGTGCCGCCGTTCTTCTTGATAATATCAGCTTGAATTGACTTAGGTACGGCTTCGTAGTGATCAAAGGTCATTGTAAAGGTACCACGACCTTGTGATGCAGAACGAAGAGTAGTAGCGTAACCGAACATTTCAGCCAATGGGACAAATGAATGAATCAATTGTGCGTTCCCACGTGCTTCCATACCGTCAACACGACCACGACGTGCAGTAACTTGGCCCATGATGTCACCCATGTATTCTTCAGGGACAACAATTTCAACCTTCATGATTGGTTCCAAGATAACTGGGTCAGCCGTCTTAGCAGCGTTACGTAAAGCCATTGAAGCGGCAACCTTAAAGGCAGCTTCACTAGAATCGACTTCATGGTAACTACCATCGTATAACTTGGCCTTCAAGTCAATTAATGGGTAGCCGGCAAGGACACCGTTAGCCATTGATTCCTTGATCCCTTGTTCAACTGATGGGATGTATTCACGAGGAACAACACCACCAACAATGGCATCTTCGAATTCGAATCCTTTACCTTCTTCATTAGGGGTGAATTCAACCCAAACATCACCATATTGACCTTTACCACCAGACTGACGAACGAACTTACCTTGTGCAGAAGTTTGCTTAGTGAAGGCTTCACGATAAGAAACTTGAGGTGCACCAACGGTAGCTTCAACCTTGAATTCACGTTTCATACGATCGATGATAATATCCAAGTGAAGTTCACCCATCCCAGCAATCAAAGTTTCACCAGTTTCAGGGTTAGTTTCAGCCTTGAAAGTAGGATCTTCTTCAGAAAGCTTTTGTAAGGCGTTGTTCATCTTATCTTGGTCAGCCTTAGTCTTAGGTTCAACGGCAACCTGAATAACTGGATCAGGGAAGTCCATTGATTCCAAGTGTAATGGGTGATCAACATCGGTCAAAGAATCACCAGTAGTGGTGTTCTTCAAACCAATAGCGGCAGCGATATCACCAGAGAAGACTTCTGGGATTTCTTGACGGTGATTAGAATGCATTTGCAGCAAACGACCAACACGTTCACGCTTGTCCTTGGTAGCGTTCAAAACGTATGAACCTGATTCCAAGGTACCTGAGTAAACCCGGATGTAGGTCAAACGACCAACGAATGGGTCAGTGGCGATCTTAAATGCCAAAGCAGCAAAGTTAGCGTCATCGTTAGCTGTCAGTTCAACTTTTTCACCAGTATCAGGGTCAGTCGCGTTGTAAGGCTTAACGTCCAATGGTGAAGGTAAGTAGTCAACTGTGGCATCCATCAGCATTTGAACACCCTTGTTCTTGAAAGCTGAACCAGCAAGTACTGGGAAGATTTCAAGGTTCAAGGTTGCTTTACGGATAGCAGCCTTTAATTCGGCAACTGGAATGTCCTTACCATCAAGGTACTTTTCCATGATGTCGTCATCAACGTCAGCGATTTCTTCGATCATCGCTTCACGACGCTTTTTAGCTTCTTCCTTGTAATCGTCAGGAATGTCAACAGTATCCCATTCTGAACCAAGCTTATCTTCGTCGTAGATGTCGGCTTTCATATCAAGTAAGTCGATAACACCTTCGAACTTGTCTTCAGCACCAATTGGCATCTGAACAGCTAAAGCGTTGGCTTGCAGACGGTCCTTGATGGTTTGTACTGAATAGTCAAAGTCAGCACCGATCTTATCCATCTTGTTAACGAACACGATACGGGGAACATCATAGTCGGAAGCTTGACGCCAAACCGTTTCAGTTTGGGGTTCAACACCGGCTTGGGCATCCAAGACCGCAATCGCACCATCAAGCACACGCAGTGAACGTTCAACTTCAACGGTGAAGTCCACGTGTCCTGGGGTATCGATAATGTTGATCCGGTGACCCTTCCATTCAGCAGTAGTGGCTGCAGAAGTGATCGTGATCCCACGTTCTTGTTCTTGTGCCATCCAGTCCATTTGTGAAGCACCATCATGGGTTTCACCAATCTTATGAATTTTACCAGTATAGTACAGGATCCGTTCAGTGGTAGTTGTCTTACCAGCATCGATATGCGCCATGATCCCGATATTACGGGTCTTTTCTAGTGGAAAAGCTCGTGTATTAGCCATGTTAAATCTGTAACTCCTCTCAAGTTTAATCACATTTAATAAAAGGGATGGCTAAATTAAAAAATAATTATAGCCACCCCAACAAATCACTATCAACATTTAACTAGCTTGTGCGTAACCACAAATAGTGGTGCTGACAGCAAACAGTTTTGCAAATTACCAACGGTAATGAGCAAATGCACGGTTGGCATCGGCCATCTTATGCGTGTCTTCACGCTTCTTAACAGATGCACCAGTATTGTTGGCAGCATCCATGATTTCGCGAGCTAACCGTTCAGTCATCGTGTGTTCACCACGCGAACGTGAGTAGTTAACGATCCAACGAAGGCCTAATGTTGACCGACGTTCTGGACGAACTTCGATTGGAACTTGGTAGTTAGAACCACCGACACGGCGAGCCTTAACTTCCAAGACCGGCATAACGTTCTTCATTGCTTCGTCAAAGACTTCAACGGGATCGTTATTAGTTTCTTTCTTAATTAAATCAAATGCACCATAAAGAATTTGTGATGCAGTGCCTCGCTTACCATCTAACATCAAGTGGTTGATCAAACGGGTAACCATCTTTGAGTTGTAGATTGGGTCAGGAAGGACTTCACGTTTTTGGACGTTTCCTTTTCTTGGCATTACTTATATCCTCCTTGTTGGAACTTAGTGTTTAAGTTTTTATTCCTTAGGTTTCTTGGTACCGTACTTAGAACGAGATTGACGACGGTCTTCAACGCCGGCAGTATCCAAAGCACCACGGATAACATGGTAACGAACACCAGGTAAATCCTTAACACGGCCACCACGAATTAAAACAACACTATGTTCCTGAAGGTTATGACCGATACCAGGAATGTATGCTGTTACTTCGATCAAGTTAGACAAACGAACACGTGCGTACTTCCGCAAAGCTGAGTTAGGCTTCTTTGGTGTCATCGTACCAACACGAGTTGCTACACCACGCTTTTGTGGTGCAGGGTTGCTAACTTGTTGCTTCTTGAAACTGTTATACCCGTAGTTTAAAGCTGGGGCATCTGATTTAGAACTTCTAGATTTACGACCTTTACGAACCAATTGGTTGATTGTAGGCATCTAAGAGTCCTCCTTCCTTATTCGAGTTATTTTAAGTCCACACATCCAGGTGATTCATTTTTGGGCAAAAATAAAAGCGGATGTTGATCCTTTATCGTGCCATGTTTTCCGTCAGCATGTCTGCAAAGCAGAAACCGGTCTACAAAAAGCACCTTTAAAAGAATACCACGCTTCGTCGTTTAATGTCAACGCCAAGTGCCAAACATCCGCAAAAAACAACGTTATTCCGTGAAAATGATTACCGCCTTAAAAACCGTAATTAGGATTGAGGTGATCAAATGGTCTTAATTCAATTTATCGTCGGTACTATCCTGGGTTCTTTTTTATTCGCCAATTATTCCAGGCTGGTCGGGGGCAAAAGTCTTTGGCACCCTGCCCGATCAGCATGTGATAACTGTGCTACCACCATTTTCTGGTTTGATTTAGTCCCAATTCTTTCCTATTTAAATCTACGTGGTCGGTGTCGCTCATGCAGCCACCAAATTTCACCAGCAACCATTTTTTGTGAATTATTTTTTGGCAGTCTCGTATCTTGCTGGCAGCCCACCATCATGAGTACCTGTTACCTACTGGTTGGCACCCTATTATTTTTCATGGCCGTGGCCGATGCGGCCCACTTTGAATTTTCAGCCCTCTATAGCTACTGTTTGATGACTTGCTCGACTTTAGTATACACCCTTTATCAGCCACATCATTTGCTGTTTACCGGTCTGATAGTCATCTGGCTGTTAAGTCAATTTTTTGACCCTCATCTGTCTTGGATCGGTTCAGGTGATTTAGACGCTTTTCTTGGTTTATTTTTGTTACTCGGTTTAACGCCGTTTGCTTGGCTACTGCTATTCAGTAGCAGTCTGGGACTGATAGCCAGTCAGATACTGCACCAACACCGCCTGCCCTTTATGCCGTTTATTGCAACCAGTTACCTGTTCATACTCTTTTTTATCTAACACAAAAAAGCGACTAGCCTCAACAGCTAGTCGCTTTCTATAACCAAATTTACTTAGCTTCTTCCTCTTTCATCTTGCGTTCTAACTCATTAATTGAGTAGACGCCGTCAGTAGAAGATCCGCCAACTTCTTTTGGCTTGATCTTACGGTAATTAGGCATCCCAGTACCAGCTGGAATGATCTTACCAATAATAACGTTTTCTTTAAGACCGACCAATGGATCGTTCTTACCGCGGATAGCAGCATCCGTCAATACTCGAGTCGTTTCCTGGAATGAGGCAGCTGACAAGAAACTGTTTGTTTCAAGAGCGGCCTTGGTGATCCCAAGGATAACGGGACGAGCAGTGGCAGGCGTGCCACCAGAAATCAACGTCTTGTAGTTATGGTCACGGAAATCATCGATATCCATCAGGGTACCAGGTAAGACATCCGTATCAGCTGGATCCATGATCCGAACCTTACGAAGCATTTGACGAACCATGATTTCAATATGCTTATCCAAGACAGCCACACCTTGCATCCGGTAAGTCTTTTGAACTTCACTTAGCAAGTAGCTCTCAGTAGAAAGCACATCGCGGACCCGAATCAATTCCTTAGGATCAACTGACCCTTCGTTAAGCGCAGCACCACGGTGGACGAAGTCGCCTTCAGTCACCTTCAGCTGAGCCGTAATTGGAAGTGTGTAACTTCTCGTGTCAGCTTCACCCTTAATGGTGATTACCTTAGTCCGTTCTGCTGGGTTTTCTTCGATTGATTCAACCGTACCAGTAACTTCAGTGATCTCAGCTTTACCTTTAGGGTTCCGGGATTCAAAGATTTCTTGAACACGAGGAAGCCCTTGGGTAATATCTTCGTTTCCGGCAACACCACCGGTATGGAAGTTACGCATGGTTAATTGCGTACCAGGTTCACCGATTGATTGTGCGGCAACAGTCCCAACTGCTTCACCAACTTCAACTTGATCCCCAGTAGCCATGTTACGACCGTAGCAACGTTCGCAGACCCCGTGAGACGTGTTGCAAGTAAAGACGGAACGAATTGTAACTGATTTAATACCAGCGTCAATGATCCGTTGCGCAGTGGTTTCGTCAATCATCTTGTTAGCACTGATGATCACTTCACCAGTCTTAGGATCATTGACCGTCTTCATGGTGTAACGACCTAAGATCCGATCGTATAATGGTTCGATCATTTCGTTACCATTCTTGATATCAGTAACGGTCAAACCACGATCAGTTCCACAGTCTTCTTCACGAACGATAACGTCTTGAGCCACATCAACCAGACGACGGGTTAAGTAACCTGAGTTGGCAGTCTTCAAGGCGGTATCGGTCATCCCTTTACGGGCACCATGGGTAGAAATAAACATTTCCAAAACAGAAAGGCCTTCACGGAAGTTTGCGGTGATCGGCAATTCCATGATCTCACCGTTAGGAGCGGCCATCAAGCCACGCATACCGGCAAGTTGCGTAAAGTTAGAAATGTTACCACGGGCACCAGAATCACTCATCATGTAAATTGGGTTTTGCGGATCGAAGTTATGGATCAGCTTGTCTTGCAAGGTATCCTTAGCATCGTTCCAAACACCAATAACACGTTCGTAGCGTTCGTGGTCGGTAATCAAACCACGACGGAACTGTTTCGTGATGGTAGCCACTTGTTTGTGGGCAGCATCAATAATTTCAGGCTTATCAGGAACTTCGGTAACGTCAACGATTCCGACGGTTAAGCCTGACTGCGTTGATTTGTCGTAACCTAAGTCCTTCATACGGTCAAGCAGCAGTGACGTTTCAGTCACTTTGTACTGCTTGTAAACTTCAGCGATAATGTCACTCAAGAAACCTTTGTTAAATGGCTTGACCAGTTCAGCATCCTTGAGATAATCATGAATATCTTCACCCTTATCCAAGAAGTACTTATCTGGCACATGGCCGTTTAAGTTAGTATCCGTTGGTTCATTCAAGTATGGGAATGATTGTGGCAAAATACCGTTGAAGATCAGTTTACCAACACTGGTAACCATGATCTTAGACTTTTGTTCGTCAGTAAATGGCTTGCCCTTCAAAGATGAAGTTTGAACCCCAACACGTGAATGCCAGTGAACTAACCCGTTACGGTAAGCAAGTACCGCTTCGTTAGTATCTTTAAAGATCATACCTTCGCCTTCACGGCCAACTTCTTCCAAAGTCAGGTAGTAGTTACCGATAACCATATCTTGAGATGGTGTCACAACGGGCTTCCCATCCTTAGGTGCCAGAATATGGTGGGCAGCAAGCATCAGCAAACGTGCTTCAGCTTGGGCTTCATCAGATAGCGGCACGTGAATGGCCATTTGGTCACCATCAAAATCGGCGTTGTAAGCTTCACAAGCTAATGGGTGTAACCGCATTGACTTACCACTTACCAGCACTGGTTCGAAGGCTTGAATCCCCAAACGGTGAAGCGTAGGTGCCCGGTTTAACAGAACAGGGTGTTCTTTAATGACATCTTCAAGCACACTGTAAACATCTTCATCTTCACGATCGATCTTACGCTTAGCGTTCTTAATGTTAGAAGCTAACCCGCGGCTAACTAATTCCTTCATGATGAACGGCTTGAAGAGTTCCATTGCCATTGGCACTGGCAGACCCATTTGGTTCATCCGTAATGAAGGTCCCACATCAATAACAGAACGGCCTGAGTAATCAACACGCTTACCCAGTAAGTTTTGACGGAATCGACCTTGCTTCCCTTTCAGCATATGTGAAAGAGACTTCAATGGCCGGTTACCTGGACCAGAAACTGGACGGCCACGACGACCGTTATCGATCAAAGCATCAACGGCTTCTTGCAGCATCCGCTTTTCGTTTTGAACGATGATACCAGGTGCATGCAGGTCTAACAAACGCTTGAGACGGTTGTTACGGTTGATCACACGACGGTACAAATCGTTCAAGTCAGAAGTGGCGAAACGGCCACCTTCCAATTGAACCATTGGCCGTAAGTCAGGTGGGATAACCGGAATAGCATCCATTACCATCCACTCCGGCTTATTACCAGACGTCACGAAGGCTTCCAGAATGTCCAAACGACGAACGGCACGCGTCCGTTTTTGACCAGTGGCTTCCTTCAAAGCTTCCTTTAATTCTGAAACTTCTTTATCTAAATCAACATCGCGGAGTAATTTCTTAATGGCTTCAGCACCCATTTCGGCGTTGAATCCATTACCATACTCAGCTTTCTTTTCACGGTATTCACGTTCGGAAAGCAGCTGCTTCTTTTCAAGCGGTGTGTTACCTGGTTCAAGCACAACGTATGAAGCAAAGTAGATGATTTCTTCAAGTGAGCGTGGGCTCATGTCGAGGACAAGACCCATCCGGCTTGGAATACCCTTGAAGTACCAAATATGGGTAACCGGCGCAGCTAATTCAATGTGTCCCATTCGTTCACGACGAACCTTTGAACGGGTAACTTCAACGCCACAACGGTCACAAACGACCCCCTTGTAACGAATCCGCTTGTACTTACCACAAGCACATTCCCAATCTTTAGTTGGGCCAAAGATACGTTCATCGAACAGTCCGTCTTTTTCTGGCTTTAGAGTTCGGTAGTTGATGGTTTCTGGCTTCTTGACTTCGCCATATGACCAGCTCCGAATCTTGTCAGGCGATGCAAGTCCAATTTGCATGCTTTCGAACTTATTGACATCGACCAATGGATCGACCTCCCTTTAATTAATCCTTAGCGTTAGTGTCAGCTTCATCAGTTTTGGCTGCTTGAGCGGCTTTAGCCTCAGTAGCCTTCTTTTGTTCCTTTTGCTGTTCCGCGAATTTACTCAAAGCGTCAACGTTTACCACGTCGTCATCTTCGTCATCCATGTCGCGTAACTCGATTTCTTTGTTATCAGAGCCTAAGACCTTCATGTCCAGACCCAGTGATTGTAATTCCTTAACCAACACACGGAAGGATTCAGGAACCCCTGGCTTAGGAATTGGTTCACCCTTGACAATGGCTTCGTAAGTCTTAACACGGCCAACAACGTCATCTGACTTGTAAGTCAAGATCTCTTGCAGGGTGTAAGCAGCACCATAAGCTTCAAGTGCCCAAACTTCCATTTCACCAAACCGTTGGCCACCAAATTGTGCTTTACCACCAAGTGGCTGTTGGGTAACTAATGAGTAAGGTCCGATCGAACGTGCATGGATCTTATCGTCAACCATATGGGCCAGCTTCATGTAGTGCATAACCCCAACGGCAATTCGTTTGTCAAATGGTTCACCGGTACGGCCATCATACAAAACGGTCTTGGCATCATCAGCCATACCCGCTTCCTTAACAGCAGCCCAGATATCTTCATCTCGCGCACCATCAAAAACAGGGGTTGAAATGTGGATACCCAGTTTACGAGCAGCCATTCCTAAATGCAGTTCCAAAACTTGACCGATGTTCATCCGTGAAGGCACACCCATTGGGCTCAGCATGATATCGATTGGGGTACCATCTGGCATGTATGGCATATCTTCTTGAGGGATAACAACGGAAACCGTCCCCTTGTTACCATGACGGCCGGACATCTTGTCACCCACTTGTAACTTACGCTTTTGGGCGATGTAAACTCGAACCATCATGTTAACACCAGGTGATAATTCATCACCGTTTTCACGGGTGAAGATGCGGACGTTTTGAATAATGCCGCCACCACCATGAGGCACCTTAAGTGAAGTATCACGAACTTCACGGGCCTTTTCACCAAAGATCGCATGCAGCAAACGTTCCTCAGCTGATAATTCAGTGACACCCTTAGGCGTTACTTTACCAACCAGAATGTCACCATCATGGACTTCAGCACCGATCCGGATAATGCCTTCTTCGTCAAGGTTCTTAAGTGCATCTTCCCCAACGTTAGGAATTTCACGAGAAATTTCTTCAGGGCCAAGTTTAGTATCACGCGCTTCTGATTCGTACTCTTCAATATGAATTGAAGTGTAAACATCGTCAGTCACTAATCGTTCACTAATAGCGATAGCATCTTCGAAGTTGTAACCTTGCCAAGTCATGAAGGCAACTAATGGGTTTTGGCCTAATGCCAATTCGCCATCTTCCATTGATGGGCCATCAGCCAACACTTCGTCTGGATCGACCTTATCGCCGACTTTAACGATTGGACGTTGGTTGTAGTTCTTACCACCGTTAGAACGTTGGAACTTCATTAACTTGTAGTTATCTAATGCACCGTCTTCGCGACGAACACGAATACCACGGGCATCAACGTATTCAACTGTCCCTGGGTGCTTGCAAAGCAAGGCAACACCAGAGTCATGAGCAGCTTTGTATTCAATCCCAGTACCGATCAATGGCGAATGAGGATCAAGCAATGGAACGGCTTGACGCATCATGTTAGCACCCATTAACGCCCGGTTTGAGTCATCATTTTCCAAGAAAGGAATGCAGGCCGTAGCGACCGAGACAACTTGCTTAGGCGAAACGTCCATGTAATCGACGTTTTCGATACCAGTTTCAATGTTTTCTGACTTTGCACGGGCCATAACCAAATTATTAACGAATGAACCATCGTCGTTCAATGGTGAGTTAGCTTGTGCAACAACGAAATTATCTTCTTCATCAGCAGTCAGGTAATCAATCTTGTTGGTAACCTTATGCGTTGTCCATGAAACACGACGGTATGGCGTTTCAATAAAGCCGTACTTGTTGATCCGGGCATAAGAAGACAGACTGTTGATCAGTCCAATGTTAGGCCCTTCAGGGGTTTCAATTGGGCACATCCGGCCGTAATGCGTATAGTGCACATCACGAACTTCATAACCGGCACGGTCACGAGTCAAACCACCAGGTCCAAGGGCTGAAAGACGACGCTTATGCGTTAATTCACCCAAGGGGTTGGTTTGATCCATGAATTGTGACAGTTGTGATGAACCGAAGAATTCTTTGATCGACGCAACCACTGGCCGAATATTGATCAGCTGTTGTGGTGTAACGGTCGAAGCATCCTGAATTGACATCCGTTCACGAACGACCCGTTCCATCCGGGATAAACCAATTCTAAATTGGTTCTGCAGTAATTCACCAACAGAACGAATTCGACGGTTACCCAAGTGATCAATATCATCGGTGTCGCCAATACCATCTTGTAGATCAAAGAAGTAGTTGACCGCAGCTAAGATATCAGCGGGTTTAATGTGTTTCCATTTCAAATCAATGTGACCATTACCAATCACTGGAATAGCACGTTCTGGATCATCAGGTGATTGCACCATGATGGTCTGCAGAACAACTGGCTCAGTGACCACCGCTTCGTCTGAAGGCGTGTAAGTAACCGTCTTAAAGTCGTCGCGGTCAAGGTATGGTGTTAAGGTCTTCAAACGATCCTTATCGATCACATCACCCTTTTGTGCCAAAACTTCACCAGTATCTGGATCAGCTAAGGTTTCAGCCAACGTCAAACCAAGTAACCGGTTCTTTAAGACCAGCTTCTTGTTTGTCTTGTAACGGCCAACGGGTGCCATATCGTAACGCTTTGGATCGAAGAAACGAGCTGTCAAAAGACTCCGTGATGAATCAGCAGTCTTAGGTTCACCTGGACGTAGACGTTCGTAAATGTCCTTTAAGGCTTCTTCAACACGTGAATCTTCGCTGTTTTTATGAACATCCTTTTCCAAGGTTGACATCAGACTGTCGTTATCACCGTACATCTTGATGATTTCGTCATCAGAACCGAAGCCTAAGGCCCGAACTAATTCAGTCATTGGGATCTTACGAGTCCGGTCGATCCGGACGTAAGACAAGCCCTTAGCATCAGTTTCGAATTCCAGCCAAGCACCCCGGTTAGGAATGACAGTGGCACCGTAGACTGTGCGGCCGTTCTTGTCAGTTTCTTTAGTATAATAAACACCAGGGGAACGTACTAATTGAGAAACGATAACCCGTTCGGCACCGTTAATAATAAACGTCCCTTGTTCCGTCATCAGTGGAAAATCGCCGAAGAAAACATCTTGGGATTTAATTTCACCAGTCTCATGATTGGTTAACCGTAAAGTGACATGTAATGGTGCCGAGAAGTTGGCATCGTGCTCTCTTGCTTCGTCAACGGTATATTTTGGTTCCAGCAACTGGTAATCAACGAACTCTAATGAAAGATTTCCCTGGAAATCTTCGATGGGCATAATGTCATCGAACATATCCTTAAGGCCTTCATCTAAAAACCATTGGTACGAATTCTTTTGGATTTCAATCAAGTTAGGGAGATCCAAAACTTCCTTAATTCGTGCATAGCTTCGTCGGGTCCGGTGCTTGCCATATTTAACCAAGTGTCCTGCCAAGTTGTTCACCTCTCCATTTTATTCAGCGAACTGAGCCATATATTACAGTTTGATTACATTTTCAATGAAAACGTATTCTCACCGGTTTTTTGGCAAAAAAAATCCAAAAATAAGAAAGCAACTTCTTACTTTTGGTTTTATAAGAGCCGTTACGGACAATAGATCGCAACGCCTCATTTCAGTTCACAGTTACATACTGCAAATAGTATACCTGCTGTCCATGAAATTGTCAACAGATTATCCCTCACTATCCCTTCTAGTAGGCTGTCTCATATTTTACCTCCCAAATTATGACGCTATTCAAAAAGTAGCCTGATGACGCCATTAAGAATGACGGTCATCAGGCTACTTTAGATTGATTTACTTACTGCCAACGGTTTCGTTGGTTTTGGGTTCTGTCTTTTCTGGTTGTTTAACGTTTAAGGTAATCTTGCCGTGACTGGCGCCTAAGGTCACCATGTTGCCCGTCTGAATTTCACCAGACAGCATTGCTTCACTTAAGCGGTCTTCAACCTTGGTCTGCAGTGCCCGCCGAATTGGCCGTGCACCGTATTCAGGATCAAAGCCAGCATCAGCAATGACATCAATAGCGGCTGGCGTCACCTTGATATCAATGCCCTGGTCCTTCACCCGATCAATGACGATCTTAGCCATTAATTTGACGATCTGGTGAAGCTCCTTCTTCTTCAGGCTGTGGAAGATCACCACTTCATCGATCCGGTTCAAGAACTCTGGCCGGAAGGATTGCTTCAGCGATTCCTTAATGGTCTCAGCCATTGCGGTATAGTCGCCGCTCTTATCTTCGGCACCGAAGCCAACGGTCTTTTCATCCCGTAACCTAGTAGCACCAAGGTTAGAAGTCATGATCAAAATGGTATTTCTGAAGTCGACCTTACGTCCCTTGGAATCGGTCAAGTAACCATCATCAAGAACTTGCAAAAGCAGGTTAAAGACATCTGGGTGAGCCTTTTCAACTTCATCAAATAAAACTACTGAGTAAGGCTTTTGACGTACCTTTTCAGTTAATTGACCACCTTCGTCATAGCCAACGTAGCCAGGGGCTGAACCGATCAAACGACTGGTTGAGTACTTCTCCATGTATTCACTCATGTCCACTCTGATCATGTTGTCTTCAGAGCCAAACATTGCTTCGGCTAAAGCCTTAGCAAGTTCCGTCTTCCCAACACCAGTTGGGCCTAGGAACATGAACGAACCAATTGGCCGGTTCGGATCTTTCAAGCCGGAACGCGCTCGCCGAATAGCTCGAGAAACCGCTGAAACGGCTTCTTCTTGGCCAACCACGCGTTTGTGCAAAATGCTTTCGAGGTTGACTAACCGTTCCTGTTCAGTCCGGTTAAGCTGCGTTGTTGGAATCCCAGTCCACTCTGAAACCACTTCAGCGACATCTTCGCCGGAAACGTTCAGACTGTACTTTTCACCAGATTCAGCCTGCTTTTCGGCCTTTTTATCCAGCTTGTCCTTCAAAGCAATTTCTTGCTCACGGATCTTAGCTGCTTCTTCAAACCGTTGGTCTAAAATTGCCGCTTCGCGCTGGTCAGAAAGATCTGATAATTTGGCTTCCTGCTTGGTCTGATTATTAGGCTTATCCATCAGGCTGACACGCACTTTAGCAGCCGCTTCATCCATCAAATCGATCGCCTTATCTGGTAAGTAACGATCCGTGATGTATCTCGTGGATAACTTAACAGCTTGATCCAATGCTTCATCACTAATGTTGGCCTTGTGGTGTTCCTCATAACGTGGACGCAGGCCCTTTAGGATCTGCAGGGTTTCATCTTCTGTCGGTTCATTAACTTGCACGGTCGCAAACCGCCGTTCCAGAGCCGCATCAGATTCAATGTACTTTTGGTATTCATCAAGGGTTGTTGCCCCAATGGTCTGCAGTTCGCCACGTGCTAATGCGGGCTTCAAAATGTTTGATGCATCAATGGCACCTTCAGCACCACCTGCACCGATCAAAGTGTGCAACTCATCAATGAAGAGAATGACTTCACCATCGTTGTAGATTTCTTCGATCACTTTCTTCAGGCGGTCTTCAAATTCACCACGGTACTTGGTACCCGCAACGAGTGAGCCCATATCTAAGGCCATCAGGCGTTTGTTTTGCATATCATCAGGGACATCACCCTTAACGATCCGTTGTGCTAAGCCTTCAGCAATCGCGGTTTTACCAACACCAGGTTCCCCGATTAACACGGGGTTATTTTTCGTTCGGCGACTCAGGATCTGAATGACCCGGCGAACTTCATTATCCCGGCCAACCGTTGGATCCATTCGGTCATCACGAGCTAACTGGGTCAGATCACGCGCCAGTGAGTCCAGGGTAGGTGTCCCACCCTGCTGCTTTCGGCCACGTTGATTGCGCCGTTTGTCTTGAGCTTCAGTCACACCCAGTTTCCGCAAGATCACTTTGCGCGCCTGTGCTAAGTCAATATTTAAATTCATCAAAATCCGTGAGGAAAGGATCGTTTCATCGCTTAATAAAGCCAGCAATAAGTGTTCGGTCCCAATCTTAGTAGCACCGATTCGCTTAGCTTCTTCACCAGCAACGGACAGCATGTCCTTGGCTTTTGGTGAGTATGGCAGATACGTATCCTTATCAACGTTGTTTAAAGTGCCATAACCGGTGAACCGTTCGATTTCTTCACGAACGTCATCTTCACTAATGGAGAATTGCTGCAAAACCTTATTAGCAATCCCATTTTTCTCAATCGTGAGTGCTAAAAGTAAGTGTTCTGTGCCAACAGCTTGGTGCTTAAAGTACTTCGCTTGTTCTTGGGCTAATGCCAAGACACTCTTTGCACTAGGGGTAAAAAGATTATCCATTTCAATTCCTCACTTTCTTAGCTCTCATAGCGTAGATGTTTCAAAATACTGACTAAAATACGCGCCCTCAAGCCGTTTTCATCCGCGCGGTTTTCCATCTGCAGGGTATCTTTGCTCATGATTGTGAGAATGATATTAGCCTCTCTTCTGCCAATCACACCACTTTCATAAAGGCCCTGAACAACGGCGTAACCATCGCGTTGCCCTATCGAATCGCCAATGGTTTCGATCAATGAGTCTAAAACATCGGTATCATCTAATAAATTAACCTTTTCGATTCGAATATAACCGCCACCGCCACGCTTACTCTCTACCAAATAACCATTGGATAGTGTAAAGCGGGTTTTAATGACATAATTGATTTGTGACGGTACCACATTGAACAAATCCGCAACTTCAGATCGGCGAATTTCCACGTGCTCCGTATCCGACAAAATTTCTTTCAAGTACTGCTCAATAATATCGGAAATATTTTGATTTTGCACGCTAATCCCTCCATTCACCAACTTAGCAATCATCTTTGACTAATGTTGACTTTCATTATACGAATGTTTGGTGAAAATGCAAAGGTTTAACCCTTAATTTGTCGCCTGAAATGCCAAATTTATTTTAATCGAGAAAGTTTCTTCCTATAATAAAGTTTTTAATACCTCACAACTAATCTTTTTGATGATTAACTGTACATATCTATTATAAAGCATTAGTCAACAAAACTCCCATTTAAACACCAGTTATCCTCTATTAGGTGCTTCTTTAGACAACAAAAAAGAGGCTATCATTGCTGATAACCTCTTCTCTAATGCGTTTCCGTTTGGACGATGATCGGGAAAACAGGATTTGAACCTGCGACCCCTACGTCCCGAACGTAGTGCTCTACCAAGCTGAGCTACTTCCCGTTTGCTGTTTGAAAACAACAAAAATGCACCCAGTAGGAGTCGAACCTACAACCTTCTGATTCGTAGTCAGACACTCTATCCAATTGCGCTATGGGTGCATAAAGCTATTAAATTAAAAAATGCCGAGGACCGGGATCGAACCGGTACGGTCATCACTGACCGCAGGATTTTAAGTCCTGTGCGTCTGCCAATTCCGCCACCCCGGCAGGAAATCAACGTAAAAAGCGGAAGACGGGATTCGAACCCGCGACCCCCACCATGGCAAGGTGATGTTCTACCACTGAACTACTTCCGCACAATGCCGACTAGAGGATTCGAACCTCCGACCTCCTCATTACTAGTGAGATGCTCTGCCAACTGAGCTAAGTCGGCGAAAGTGATGATACTATTTAGTTTTTAAACTAATGCGGGTGAAGGGACTCGAACCCCCACGTCGTAAGACACTAGAACCTAAATCTAGCGCGTCTGCCAGTTCCGCCACACCCGCATGGTGATCCTGGTTAATGAGCCGTGACAGTCTCGAACTGTCGACCCTCTGATTAAAAGTCAGATGCTCTACCAACTGAGCTAACGGCTCAATGGAGGATACAGGGCTCGAACCTGTGACCCTCTGCTTGTAAGGCAGACGCTCTCCCAACTGAGCTAATCCTCCATGATGCTCAAAAGGTGAACAATTACGATCGACCTCTTTGAAACAACTATTATAGTTTATCATTCAGCCCATTGGCTGTCAACAACTTTTTTTAAGTTGTTGAATAGTTATTCAGAGCAATATGTCCTGTGTTTCAACTGCAAGAACTATATTACACGTCTTTTCTCAAAAAAGCTACCCCTTTTTCAAATTTCTTTAAACTATTTTAGAATGGGGGTTAGGCGCTACCGGTGGTTCCCCGTTAACTTTCAGGATTCCACTCAGTTTAACTTTCCCACTAGCGTTTATTTTATAAACCCAGCAATTAAGTCAATGTATAAGTTATCTATTTAACTTCATAAAAATGTATTTAAACGCCTTTACGCTATCAAAATAGCCGGCAACCAGTCAAAATCAACTGGTTACCGGCTATTAAAACTGTCTTTACGACGCTTGATTACTCTTTAACGATCTTCGTCTGACCGCCCATGTATGGCTGTAAGACTTTAGGAATATCAACCGTGCCATCAGCATTTTGATAGTTCTCTAAAATGGCAGCTACGGTTCGGCCAACTGCCAGCCCAGAACCGTTCAAGGTGTGCACATACTGCAGCTTGCCGTTGTCATCACGGTACTGGATGTGGGCCCGACGAGCTTGGAAATCGGTACAGTTTGAACAGCTGGAAATTTCACGGTACTTGTCTTGGTACGGTAGCCAAACTTCCAAATCATGAGTCATGGCTGCGGTAAAGCTCATGTCACTGGTGGTCAACGTGATCACATGATGCGCAATGCCCAACTTCTTCAGCAGATCTTCAGCATGGTTAGTCATCGTTTCCAAGGCATCCCATGATTCATCGGGCTTTGTAAATTGGACCATTTCAACCTTGTTAAATTGATGCAGCCGAATAAGCCCACGGGTATCACGGCCGGCACTCCCCGCTTCAGAACGGAAGGCCGGTGTCAGTGCGGTAAACTTCACGGGTAACTTCTCGGTGTCGATCACATCGTCACGGTAGTAGTTGACCAATGGCACTTCGGCAGTCGGGATCAGGGTCTCATCCGCTTCTTTTAACGAGTAAACGTCTTCGGTAAACTTCGGGAATTGACCAGTCCCAAACATGGAAGCACTATTGACCATGTAGGGTGGCAAGACTTCAGTATAGCCGGCCTTTTCATTTTCGTCTAAGAAGAAATTATACAGTGCCCGTTCCAGACGTGCACCCTGGCCGATGTAGTACAGAAAACGGCTGCCAGAAACCTTAGCACCGCGTTCAAAGTCTAAAATGCCCAGCGCTTCACCGATTTCCCAGTGTGACTTCGGCTTAAAGTCAAAGCTGGGAATATCGCCCCACTTCCGCAGTTCAACGGAACCGTCTTCGGTCAAGCCGACCGGCACGTTATCGTTAGGAATGTTTGGCAGTCTTGACGCTTTATCGTGAACTTCTTCAGCAATGGTCGTGAGCTGGTCATCCATGGCTTTAATGTCAGCACTCACCTGTTTCATCTGGGTGATCTTGTCTGCTGCATCCTCTTTGTTACGCTTTAATTGTGAAATTTCATCGGAAACCTGGTTACGGGTTGCCTTCATGGTTTCACTTTTAACGATCAAGTCACGCCGCTTTTGATCAGCAGCTAATAGATCGTCAATTTCTGCGGCCTCAACACCACGGGTAGCCAGCTTTTCCTTAACAAAGTCGGTTTCATTACGTACTAATTTTAAATCAATCATAATACTGCTCCTCTCATTTTTTTGGCCCGCAAAAAAAGCTTCCGCCCCAAAAATTGGGACGAAAGCTCGCGGTACCACCCAAGTTTGCAGCCTAACTGCACACTCAACATCGGTAACGGCGATCAACCGTACAGGATTAACTGTCCGCTTTCATGTACTGGAGTTTCGATGAACGGATTCCACTAGCCCGTCTCTCTGAACATCTACTTAAAGGCACATTGCGTTTTGTAATTGCATTCATTGTAAAATATTTAGCCCCTAAAAGCAACTCAGGGTTACAGATTTAATTCGGCAATCTTTTGGTCGACCATTGAAAGGACCTTTTTTTGCGCACCGGTGTCTTCAACAAAATCAAATTCATCACCGTTGATCTGCATCTTAGGTGACTTATCATAATTCTGATACCAGTTCACGTAACGGGCATCCAACGTCTTGTAGTAGTCGTACAATTCCGGATCCTTATCGATCTGTTCGTATGAGCGGCCCCGCTTCTTGATCCGCGTCAGCATCGTATCAAACGAAATGTTAATGTGGATCAGCAGGTCGGGGTTCTTCTTTTCCTTAGTATCTGGTAACTCCTGCATCATGTTTTGAAGGAGAGAATTATAAATATCAGATTCAGTCTGGGTTGCGCGGCCCAAATCAGCGTTTAGCTTGAACAATAGTGAATCTTCAAAAATCGACCGGTCCAAAACGGATTCATCGTCTTTAGAAGCTGCTTTGATACTATCTAGGCGCTTATTGAGGAAGTAGATCTGCAGTAAGAAGCCGTATTTTTTAGGATTCTTGTAGAATAACGGTAAAATTTCGTTATCCTCGACTGATTCATAAAAAGCTGGTTTGTTTAAGTGTTGCGCAAGTAAGTGGGTTAAGCTGGTTTTCCCAGCCCCGATGGTTCCTGAAAGTACGATCATTGATAATTTCTCCTTTAATCTCAAAAGTCAGTACTTCATATTGTATCATGGCTGACCGCAAATGCAATATGTTGGGGGTAATTTACATACTAGTGATCATTTACACAGCATTTAATATAAAAAGAACGCGACCTTCAGCCAATAAACTGACTAAAAATCACGTTCTTGCTCACTATTTAAAAGACATTTTTTAACTTAAGCCTATTTAGTATCGACATCTTCCTGATGCTTATGCGGTGTCACATCCACTTTATCCAGCGGAATAATACCAGTATGGTACTTGATCTTATACCAGAAGAACAGGATGAAGAACAGTGGCACACTCAGATAAGTTACCCCAATCTGCTTCCAGTCAAAGTGAACGAAGGCTGATGGGTTTTGGCCGATAATCACTAAGATACACAAAACAAACGCTAAGATCGGACCAAATGGGAACCACTTGGCATGGTACTTTAATTCAGACAACTGATGGCCCTGCTTAACAAAGGCACGTCGGAAGCGGAAGTGAGAAATCGCAATTCCCACCCAAGCAATAAACCCGGTTAAACCAGATGCAGCAATCAGCCAAGAATAGACTTCTGGGCCGGCAATACTGGTGATAAAGGCAATCGCACCAACAATCGTGGTAGCGACTTGGGCCCGCAAAGGCACCCCGTTTTTAGTGGTATGTTCAAAATACTTCGGTGCAAAATCGTCCAGTGCTAGTGAATATAACATCCGTGACGAAGCATACATCCCCGAATTAGCGGCGGAAATAACCGAGGTCAGGATAACGGCGTTCATGACACTGGCCGCTGCGGCTAACCCTGCCCGTTCAAAGACTAAGGTAAAGGGACTGATCGCAATATCACTGGCTGAAGACCCCAGCAGTTTCGGACTAGTGTAAGGAATTAAGCAGGCAATGACAAAGATTGCTAAAATGTAGAACAGTAAAATCCGCCAGAACACTTGGTTGATCGCCTTTGGGACACTCTTTTCAGGAGTGGCTGATTCACCGGCAGTAATGCCGACTAGTTCAGTTCCTTGGAACGAGAACCCGGCAACAACGAAGACGCTTAAGATAGCTGGCACACCACCAACAAATGGGGCTTTCTTATAGGTAAAGTTCGAAAGACCGGTTGCGTGGCCACCCATGATACCAAAGATCGTTGCAAAACCAACGATCAAGAAGATAACGACGGTGACGACTTTGATCATGGCCATCCAATATTCGGTTTCACCGAAGGCTTTAACGGTCAGCGCGTTGATCATAAAAATCATCACTAAAATGATCGTACTCCAGATCCAGCCGGGCACATTTGGTAACCAGAATTTCATGACTAACGCCGCCGTACTAATATCCACGGCTAACGTAATTGCCCAGTTAAACCAATAGTTCCAGCCCATCGCAAAGCCTAAAGCCGGATCAACATACTTGGTTGAGTACGTTGCAAACGATCCTGATACTGGCATGTTGGTTGCCATTTCACCCAAGGAAGTCATTAAGAAATAGACCATGATTCCTAGGGCAACGTAGGCTAAGAGCCCACCACCAGGGCCCGCCGTTGAAATTGCTGACCCACTGGCAACGAATAGCCCGGTCCCAATACTACCGCCTAACGCGATCATTGAAAGGTGTCGGGTCTTGAGCGAACGCTTGACCTCGTTACCACCATTGCCACTTGTTTGATTCGCCATTACTTACACTCACTTTCCCTCTCATTTTTGCCAACAAAAAAGGCCGCCTGCAGCTTACCTGCGAGACGACCTAAGAGTCATTCTACCGTAGGAAGCTCTCCGCAACACATCGTTGCGACAGTTCCAGCCTTCTTAGGACTGGCCCCAGCTCCGCGTGTAATTAGCCACGGCGAGCTTCGGCAAATGACCCTTTTACTTTCAATCACAGAACCTAATCGTTCTCCTGAAAGCGACTCTTGTCATTCGCGCCTCTTCTTTTGATGCATTTAATACTAAACCGTTCCCACTTAAAATGCAAGCACGGTTTAGTTTGGCCGGTCTAACCGATAGATGATCTCAGTTTTGCCGGGTTGATAAATGGCATGAGCTGAATGGGTAAACTTGTCAACGTAATAAAACCCCAGATTTTCCAAAACCCGCTGTGAGCGCTGATTATCATCTAAGAAGCTGGCCCAGATCGTCTTTAGTAACTGCTGGTCAAACACCGTTTTGATCAAACTGGCAGCGGCTTCCGTCATAATGCCTTGGCCCCAGTACGCGCGGTTTAAGACGTATCCGATCTCCGCTGCATCCGCTTCCTGTTCCCCGTTCTGGCCAATTTTAGGGTAGAGCCCCACACTGCCGATCACGTGCTGTGTCAACGTTTCAACGATGGCAAACACCATTCCCTGTTTAATGGCCGTCTGTAACAAATAGGCCGCATCTGTCTTGTGGTGGGCATACTGAAAACCAGCTGCTTTAGCGTTTTTAGGATCACCAACGATTGCGAAATAGTCGTCCAGATCAGACTCGACAAACTGCCGAATCGTCAGCCGTTCTGTTTGAATATTAATCATCTATCAACCGTACCCTTTTTATCGGAGTCCAAAATGCGTTAAACTATTGTTACTGAATCTGATTTAACACACTGTTGGGTTAATTTAATTATAGATGACAATTAGGATGATGACTATGCAAATTGTTAAAGAATCACTTGGCGACGATACCGCCGCTTACTTACAAGGTTACTTAAGACAAACTGATCCCGATAACCCCGATCAAACCTACCCGGCAATTATTGTAGTTCCGGGGGGCTCTTACACCCACATTCCGGAACAGCAGTCGGAAACTTTGGCAATGGCGTTTGCTAACTTGGGCTACCAGGCCTTTTACCTGCGCTACAGCTTCGTGGCTGAAAAACAGCCGCTGCATCCGGCACCGTTAGTCGAATTAGGCAAATCGATGGCCCTATTAAGACAGCACGCTGCCGACTGGCTCATTGACCCTGAAAGCATCGCAATTGCCGGCTTTTCTGTCGGCGGTCATATCGTGGCCCTTTATAACGATTACTGGGCTTCAGAATGGTTAACTGACCAGGTTGGCACAACGGCGGATGAGCTGCAGCCGCAGGCGATTCTGCTAGGCTATCCGGTGATCAGCCCTAAACTGGGCTTTCCCACTAAAGACGGGGTACTGGCACAATGGGCTGATGATCCTGACGTTATCGCAGCCGATGAACACGTTAACGCGCACAATGCGCCAACCTTTATCTGGGCAACCGCGGACGATCCACTGGTCCCGTCAGCTAACAGTCTGGCCTACGCTAGTGCGTTAAATACCGCTCAAATTCCGATGGAACTGCACCTCTTCAATCACGGTCCCCATGGTCTGGCATTAGCTAACCATTTAACCGCTTGGAAGCGTGACGCCAACCAGCCGCACGTGGCCCATTGGCTGAAGCTCGCCGAAGAATGGCTAAACGCCACGTTGTAATATCGGCCTTAATTTGCTGAAAAATCGTACAACTAGCCGGTAAACCTCGGCTACATCAATCAAAAAACAGGCGAACAGTCAAGAAACGACTGCTCACCTGTTTTTCGTCTAATGCTTTCAGTAAAACTAATAGCTTGAACGATTCAATAATTTCACGTGTGCTAACTTCGGTGCTAGCCAGAGGTATAACCACTCGCTGATCTGCAACCAGGCATAGGCCAGCAGCATAGCGCCAATGGTGTCAGTTGGATAATGGGCGCCCAGATAGACCCGTGATAAGGCCAGTAAGATCAACCAGATGATCATCACGGTTCTCACTAAAATCGCCTGCCAGTCTTTTTTGATCATCGGCACCACCACGATCCAAAGAATGGCAATGATCAACGTCATCCCAAAAACGTGGCCGCTGGGAAAACTAAACCCGTTGTCACTTGCCAGGTGGCCAATTGGCCGCGGCCGCGCAACGATATGCTTAACTAACGTGGCGATCACGTCGCCGCCAATCAAGGTACCAAGTGCCCACAGTGCGGGAATCCGATACTTAAATCCCCACAGCAGAAAAGCAATGATCAGTACCCAGATGATGTCAAACGTGGGACTGCTCAGAGATGAAATGAGTTTCATCACCGCTTCTTTGGTGCCGGATTGATGTTTTTGAACGGCTTGAATGAGAACACTATCGATGAATTCCAGTAGTCCAGATTGTGCCATAACAACAGCCGCTAAAAAGACGAACAGTCCGCTACTGACTAATAAGCGAAACGGCCGATCTCGCTCTTTTTGAATAATCATTGTTACATCCTCCCAATATTAATAACGAATTGATACTGCGAAATTGAGTATAGCATACATTATCACATGCCTGATATTGGATTCGGATTGTTAGTAGAAAATTTAGAAATATCAGGGCAAAATTGTATCCGGATACACCCATTTTCGCATACCCAGAGTATCAAAAATATGCTAAAGTTGGTGAGGTGGATTTTACTAACGGTTCAAGAGAGGAATTTATCATGATTCAAACAATGTTAATAATGATGGGTGTCGGCCTATTTGCGGGAATTGCTGGTGCCATTCTCGGCCTGGGCGGCGGCATCATCATCACACCCGTACTGACGTTAATGATGGGCTTAGATATCAAGTATGCGATTGGTGCAAGTATCATCGCTGTGATTGCAACGAGTTCGGGATCCACAATTGCTTACCTAAAAGATGAAGTCTTAAACCTGCGAGTGGCCATGTTTCTGGAAATTGCGACAACCATTGGTGGGATCGCCGGGGCCTTGCTCACTGGCGTTCTGGATCCTAAGTATCTGTACCTCCTATTTGGTGCGCTGCTGGTCTTTTCCGGTTGGAACATGTGGCGTAAGTTAAGACGGGGCCAAGAAGCTTTGAATAACGTCAAGGCCGACCCCATTGCCACTAAATTAAAACTGAACGGCTCCTATTTCGATAAGGCCGAATTCAAACGCGTCGATTACCAAGTTGAACAAGTCCCCCAAGGCTTTCTGGTCATGCTGGGAGCTGGATTAGCGAGTGGAATGCTGGGTATCGGTTCAGGGGCCTTTAAAGTCACTGCTATGGATACCTTTATGAAAATGCCGCTAAAACCATCGTCTGCAACGAGTAATTTGATGATGGGTGTCACCGCCGCAGCCAGTGCCACCGTTTACTTCTTTAACGGGTCAATTTTACCCAATATTGCGGTACCGCTGGCATTGGGCATTTTAGTTGGTGCCGTCATCGGTTCACGAATCATGCAGGTGCTGCCGGCCCGTGTGATTCGGATGATCTTTATTCCGGTCATTTTATTTATTGGCCTGCAGATGCTGTATAAGGGAATCATTGGAGGTTAATCACATGGACAATCAATCACATCAAAATAGCGCAACTGAAAACGAAATGGACCATATTGAAGTGATCATTGGCCGCATCTTACAAATTGGCGTTGTGGTCGCTGCCATTATCATGCTGTTTGGCTTGATCCTGTTACTGGTTCATGACGGTAACGGCGGTTATCCAGTTGGCCATCAGCCAACCACCATCAGCGCAATTGCTGCCGGCACCGTGGCTTTAAAACCTTACGCGGTCATGATGGTCGGCATGTTCTGCTTGATTTTGACCCCGGTTTTACGCGTGGTTGTTTCCATTTACGCGTTCTATAAAGAACACGACACCCTCTACGTTTGGATCACGACCACCGTCTTAATCATTCTATGTATTAGTTTTATTATCGGTCATACTGTGTAAAAGGGAGCTGCACCATAGGCCCTATTGGTCAGTATTTCAATTGACCTCTTAACTGTAGACAGTAGAAAGATAACCATTTGTTTAATACTTCAATATAGCCTAATCATGCTCCAAAACTCAGATTACGGCCATTTAACCCAATAATGCCCATCCCGACAAAGTTCGCCGGAATGGGCATTATTGGGTTAAATTCTGGAATCTACCGAGTTTTTCCGCACACTCTTTTTACAGTCTCGGATTATGCCGATGTTCATGACGCCAGCGACTGGATAACGCCAGCATAACTCTCGCCTGGACCCGATTAACCATTTCAGCTAACAAAAAACCAAAGGCAATCGATCCCGAGATGATCATGACTTGCAGTAAAAAACTAATCGCCTCGGAAACGTTGCCCAGCGCAAAGTTTTTCACCATTTGATAGGCTTGACCGCCGGGAACAAACGGTACCAGTGCCGGAATATTGAAGTTAATGACCGGCATTTTTTTGTACCTCGCAGCCTGCATGCTTAAAATACCAATGATCAACGCCCCAACTAGGTTAGCGAAGGCAATGCCCATGTTAGCCATCATACAGAGCCGGTAGAACAGAAAACTGAGTGCGCCGATCCAGCCCCCAATATTAAGCCCCCGTCGCGGCACATTAAGCAGGATACCAAAGGTGACAGTTCCAATATAAGTTAAGATTAAATCCATTATTAAGTTCAGCATCGTTTCGCCCTCACATCGCTTGCAGGATCATGGCGATCCCACTGCCAATCGCGATGGCACTCATTAAAGCTTCCATGCCCCGGGCAATACCACTGACCAGATCACCGGCTAAGATATCTCTGACGGCGTTAGTCAGCGGCACGCCAGGAACTAACGGCATCACACTGCCAATAATAATGTCATCAGCATTAGTTCCAAGCTGAAATTTAACCGCTAAAATTGCCAAAATACCAATTGCTGTCGCGGCTAAAAACTCACTCAAAAAACGCACCCTGACCAGTTGGCTCATCCCGTAGAACACACCCCAGCCAACCAGACCAATTAAGCAACTGACTAAAAAGTCTGGGTAATTTCCTCGAAAAACAACTTCCAAAGTACCGCTCACTAAGCCAGCGGAAATCAACTGCAGCCAAACCGGAAAATACCGGGGATGCTGGTCCAAATGCGTCAATCGGTCATCAAATTGCGCCAGATCAATCTTGTGAGCCGCAAAATGCCGCGACAGATCATTCACCTGGGTAATCTTTTCTAGGTCAATCGACCGCGATGTCACCGGTTCGATCTGGGCGTTTTCTTCGCCTGAAATCGACATCATGATTCCGGTAATCGTCACGTAAACCTTACTATCGGGATACCCGGCATTTAACGCGATCCGTCGAATCGTATCCTCCACCCTGGCGACCTCGGATCCATTTTCAATCATGATGCGCCCTGCATGCAGCGCAGTTTTAATCATCAAATGCCCCTGATCATTTGTCATGCCAACCATCTCCGTTCAAAAACTTCCTGCTTTAGATTATACGTTGCTCAAGAATGTTGCGCTATCCTTAATTACGTGAATTGGGAACTTTTTACTAGGAACCATTCAAAATCAAGCAAAATTCAGCGCGGTTGACAAATTGCTAGTTATATTTAAAAATACAAGTAACATCTTAGAAATGAGGCAAGTTATCAAATGACCTATTATTTATGTGCCATCTTCACTTTAATCAGTGCAGCAGTCAGCTTTGGCTTTTCCATTGACGCTTACGTAAGTGCCAAAAAACAGCCAGCAAGCGGACTGATCACTGCCAAGTACGCAGTCTCCAGAAGCTTAGGAATCCTCGTTGTCGCCATTGGCCTAGTGATCTTTGTTTCGCGGCCCTATTTAATTGGCTTAGCCACGATCATGACCCTAATCCAGTTGTTTGACGGCCTAATTGGATTCAAGGTAAGCCTGTTCAAAACCGTTGGCCCGCTGCTGACCGCTTTAGTTAACGCCATTTTACTGTTCTTGATTTTATAATCTCAACACTAAAAAGAGCTAGTATCCGCGATTATCGGGAATACTAGCTCCTTTTTTACCCTTAAACTTACTCTTAACAATTATTCGACAAAAATATAGTGAGCGGCCTTGTAGCCGATCGTCAAATCCTGTTTATCGGTTAAATTGGTCACTAAGACTGGGCCTTCAAACGGATCGTGCTTGTTGACCTTCAGCTGATCACCAATATCAAGTTTGATATCACCCAAATAAGTCAGCAGATCATGGTTATCAATAAACCGGGAAACCGTGACCGTTTTACCGTCTTCTACCGCATTTAAGATCAAGTGGGATTCACTGTCAAAATGACCGTTACGATCAGGAATCGTCCCACCATGAGGACAGGTTTTGGGATGGTCCAGCGCGTCGTCCATGGCATTGGCCAATTTTTCGCTAGTCACGTGTTCCAGCTTTTCAGCTTCCACGTCCAAGTCAGGCAACGCAAAATCTAACTTTTTAACCAGAAAAGTTTCCCATAACCGGTGCTTGCGAACTAATGTTACCGCTTTCTCACGACCGGAATCAGTCAGCGAAATTCCAGCGTATGGTTCGTGGTTAACTAAACCTTCCTCAACCATTTTATTGATCATTTCAGTGACTGAACCCGCTGCAATGTTCAAACTAATGGCGATCTGTTTGTTCGACACCTTCTCACTTGCGCCACCAAGTTCAAAGATAATTTTTAAATAATCCTCTTTCATGGGTGTCATACTATCTTACTCCTTGTTATTTTTCATTTTGTCGATTTAAAAGTTGCTGGTCAAAATCTTCATTAAGAATCATTTCTTCATTACGTCCGCGAATATCTTCCGCCTGCAACGTCACGTGGCAGATACCGTACTTTTTAGCTAAAACTTCTTCAATCTGATGATAGATCGGTTCAGCTTCACTCAGTAGCATATCACGCATGTTAATGTGGGCAGAAAACATGATGCGATTTTCATCGATCATCCAGACGTGAATGTGGTGCACGCTTGTAATCCCATCAATTTGCATTAAATCTTTCTTAATGGCATCGTAATTCATTTGCGGTGCCCCCTGCATCAGGATCGTAATGGTGTGGCGGACAATCGGCCATGACTCAAACGTAATATAAGCCGCCACTATGATCGTGATAATTGGGTCAATGATAGTAACATTGTACCACTGAATCATGATTGCGCCGAAAATAACGCCAATTGATGATAAAGTATCGCTGAGCAGGTGCAAATAAGTGGCTTTCATATTCAAATTATGTTTTGATCCACGGTGCATTAAAATGGCTGAAGCTAAATTAGCAACCAGGCCAATGATTGCCACCGTCATCATGAGTTCACCATTGATCGTTTCAGGATGGCTCAGCCGTTTAATCGCTTCGACCACCAAAAAGATCGACACGACAATCAGCAGCAGGGCATTTAACATGGCTGCCAAAATTTGCGCCCGGCCATAACCAAAGGTATTGCGCTCGTCTTCATCCCGTAAACTGATTCGATGGGCAATGTAGCTGATCACGATAGAAAAAGTATCACCCAGGTTATGGAAGGCATCGGATAGCAGCGACAGACTGCCAGACAATAAGCCACCAATTGCTTCAACGATTGTAATAACACCGTTTAAAACGGTGACCGTGAAAAATTTTTTACCCGACATGCGTTTATCTTCTGCCATACCGATTCCCCCCTACAAGATTATACTATCACATTTTTAGGGAAAATCAGCTAACAAGTTAGGCAGTTAAAGCCAAAAAAACGCTCACCCGTGGGCAAACGTTCAAATCAAATTAGCGGGTTTTGACAAGCGACCCAGCTGTTGTTAATTTTTCATAAGCAAAATCGTGAACGATCTGTGAATCAGCTAATACTTTAACGGTACCCGTATCACTGAAACCAGCCTTCTTGATAACGTGCTGCATCCCTTTATTATCCGGATGCGTATCGATTCGAATGCCATTGATTGAAGAGTTAGCTTCGATCTCCTTAAAAATGGCAGCAAATAATTTACCGGAGAGCCCTTGTCCACGATGGTTAGCGGATACGGCAACCCGGTGGATGGCAACGTACGTATCGTCGTGCGTCAGCCAATCACCATCAATAACTTGGTAACTTTCGTCTGGTGCTGGAATGACCGCAGCCGTTCCTAACACTTCGTAACCCTCAACTAAGACCACTGTGTGCCCATTTTGAATGTCGTTGACCAAGACGCTGGTATTGGGATATCCCCCCTGCCATTGATCAATGTGTTGAGCCGCCAGGTGCGTTTTCCCATCCTGGATGATTGATTCGATTTGTGGTAAATCCTTCATTTCTGCGCGACGTAAATACATTTGTTCCACCCCTTTATTATTCACAAGATTTTGCTAGTTTAAACCCTCCGTTCACGAATGTCTAGCAAATTCATTAAAATATTTTCTAATAATTTCATGAAGAATTTTCTAATCTTAAAAGCTTGATAAATGGGGGTTGGAAACGGGTAAACTTTGTAGTTTCTCATGAATTTTGTGAAATAAGGTTAGGCACTATTGGTTGATGTGCGGTTGATTTGGGTGGGGATGTTGGCTGGGTGAGCGTTTGAATTCACTAAGTTTTGGGGGTAGTCTTATGGCTTTTATCTAGACGAATCGGGTTCCAGAAAGCAGGTAGTTGCATGTAGTGAGCCATTACGTAATTTGCCAAGCCCAGGCAAAGTAGTTCATTGCTCTTATCTAGCCGAATCGGGTTCCACAACTCAGATTCCGGCCGTATAAAGTTCATGGCTCTTATCTAGTCTAATCGGGTTCCAGAAAGCAGGTAGTTGCATGTAGTGAGCCATTACGTAATTTGCCAAGCCTAGGCAAATTTCGCAATGGCTCACTACACTCCACTACCTAAACGCTTTCTTCCACACCTTACACAAAAAGGCTCCCCCAGTTTTTCACTGAAGGAACCTTCCGAGTGGCAGGGTGACCGACTAGCACTGAGAAAATCAATTTCTTAATTTTCACTTACCCGTCAATCAGATACGATTACTGGTCCAGCTTACACTGAACACTCAAAGCGCATTTTAGCGCCATCCATGGCAATGCTGTCACGTTTAGCGACTAGCGACGTTTAACAAACTACATTCAAAGCCAAACTTCAAAAGTATTTCCAGTATTAGTTAGTCATATCCTGTCACTATAGTAAGAATAACATTATCAAACCTCAATGAACACCTATTGAACCTGTCTTTGTGTGAATTTCATCAGCAAACCATACAGCAGCATACTCAAAACGATCACCACAAACGTTGCCCCAATCGAGTTTGCAATCACAGCCACGTGCTTTAAACCGATGTAGCAGGCCACTGACACCACCCAAACTAAAATGGCGATCCAGTTAACGCCGCCCTGATACCAATACTTCCCGTGAACCTTGGTAAAGTCGTCAATCTGATACTGGCGATGACGTAACCAGAAATAGTCGACTAAGAAGATCCCGATTTCGGGTCCAAGTACCATGCCGATACCATCTAGAAAAGCCGTAAAGATCGTTAGAAACGAGGCTACAAAAAGTGGTAAGAAGGTGACTGCACAGGCAATTAAGGTGACCACCCACAGACTGACCTTCAGACTTAACCGCCGCGTCATATTGGTGAGCGCCGAACCAGCTGACATCAAATTCACCGCGTTGGCAGTCGTACTGGTTAAAATAATGACGATCATGGCTAGAAAGCCCAATCCCAGTTTACTAGCAATCGTACTAGGATCCGAGTTGTTGGGGTCAAAATGGTTCAACGTGATGGCCGTCCCAATCGTGGCAATGACACCAATAAAGGCGAACCAGAACAGGCCAAGGTTAGCCCCTAAAAAGGCAGCTTGAGTCGCGTTTCTTTTGACGCCAGTAAAGCGAGAAAAGTCGCTGGCTGCCGTTACCCAGGCCAAGTTAAAAGCTGCTAGGACATCAATGGCAGCGCCTGGCGTCATTTTTAAATTGTGCGGTGGCTGCCAGTTCAAAATTTCGTGGAACGAAACCGTTTTAAACACCACAATGGTTTCCCAGATTACGAAGATAAAGACCAAAACGATGCCGATTCGTTCAATCAGTTGAACTGACCGCTGGCCGACTGAAACACTGAGGAGGTGAAACACACTCATGACGAGGATCCCGACGACCACCCCCATTGATCCGCCCGGCTTACCGTAGACTGGCCAGCCAAACAGGTCGTGAAACAGGAAACTCATCGAGGTGGCCGCAATAAACGTATTCACGGCAGCCCAGCCGATAAACTGAACCAGATTAATGACGGAAGGCAACAGACTGCCTCGTAATCCAAAGGACGCCCGCGTCAAGGTCATGGCCGTGAGCCCCGTTTTATACCCCATATAACTCGCTGCTGCCAGTAAGAGATACGAAATAATACCAGCCACGATTAAGGTTGTCGAAGCCGTCAAGAACCCACAAGCCGCAATCACACCGCCGATATACCAAGTACCGTTATTGGCATTGGCACCAACCCAGGTAGCAAACATATCCCAGTAAGACATGTGCCGGGCTGCCATTGGAATTGCGGGGACCCGTCCTAACCCATTTTTCGCCAACAAAAACACTCCCTCATTGATCGTTTTATAGTGTATCTGCTATTACCCACACAAAAAGCACCTCTATGCCCGCAGGTATAGAGGTGTCGTGTTTTTTGCTGTTGTCAGCGCCGACCCTTTATTAGCCTCACGGGACTAAATTTAAAAGGTTTATTAATTGAGCTAAGTATAAATTTCAGCCCGTTAGATGTCAAGCAGCATTAAGATGACGCCAGCTGATCGACTAAACGATCTGGTGCCACTCTGCTTCATCCGCCCGGGAAATGTCATTCAAAAATTTCAGCACCCGCTGCGCCCGTTTTTCCTGGTGAGCAAAGAGGTTATTCAACCCAGCACCAGTGGTCAGCGGCTGGCCTAACTTCAACTGCTTGTCCTGTCGCTCCCCTTCCGCAAAGGCAACGACCATCTCGCCCGTATCGATCGTGGTAAATAGGAAAAACAGGCTGTAAGGATCATCGTCTTCCAGGTAGGCTGGCATGGCCCAGATGCCTTCTTGCAATTCACGCAGTTCAGATTCACCAAACCGGTAGTCCCGGTGATTTTTTTGATTGATGGGCGTCTTCAAAAACAGCATCATTTCGGCAAATTTATCGTCACCCAGTTTTAAAGCTGGTTTATCATTTTCACTCAAAGCTGGTCCTCCTTTAAACATTTAAGCTCTATCTTACCAGTTCTTGGTAGCAATTGTCTGCTGGAAACAATCAAAATTCTGAAAAGTTTCCCCAATCAAGTACACCTTGACGCTGACAAATATTTAAGGTAGAGTTAACGGCAATTGAAGACCAAATAAATTCAGACAGGGAGCTGATTTTTGATGAACATGTTAGCAACGACGATTGGCGGCAGAACCTTCAATAACTGCATGATGAATGCGGCGGGGGTTCGTTGTCAAAATAAACGAGATTTGGACGCACTGGTGCAGTCGGATGCCGGGGCCTACGTCACTAAAAGCGCGACGCCTCAAAAACGCGCCGGTAACCCCTCACCGCGGATGCACACGCTGCCCCATGGCAGTATTAATTCGATGGGTCTACCCAACAATGGGTTGGATTACTACTTAAACTACGTCATCGCTGACCAGCAAAAACGGCCTGGCACGACGAACTTTTTATCCGTTGCTGGCACCAGTTTGGCAGACAACCTCGCCATGCTGCATCAGATTCAGGCTTCTGAATATACCGGCTTCGTAGAATTAAACTTATCCTGCCCCAACGTTCCTGGTAAACCGCAAGTCGGTTATGACTTTGACCGGGTGCACACCGTTTTGGATCAGGTATTCGAATTTTATACCAAACCGTTGGGCGTTAAACTACCACCGTACTTTGATTTGGTTCATTTTGACCAGATTGCGGCGATCTTGAATCAGTACCCGCTCACCTTCGTCAACTCGATCAACAGTATCGGTAACGCCCTCGTCGTTGACCCGCAGTCTGAACAAGTCGTTATTCGGCCAAAGGGTGGTTACGGCGGTATTGGCGGAGCGTCTGTCAAACCCACTGCCCTGGCTAACGTCCGTGGTCTCGCACTACGGCTGAAGCCGGAAATTGCGATTGTCGGTACTGGTGGCATTTTAAACGGCGTCGATGTGTTTGAACACATCCTCTGCGGCGCGTCTATGGTGCAGATCGGTACGCAGTTTGGGTACGAAGGTATTCCGCTCTTTGATCGGTTAGCCAAAGAACTGACCGATATCATGAAACAGAAGGGCTATACCAGCATTGACGATTTTCGGGGTAAATTAAAAACTTTTGATGATTAACTGAATAGCAAAGGGATTGTCCCCATCAGAGTTGATGGGGACAATCCCTTTTTTGCTACTTATGATGATCCCGTAACTCCGCTAATTCGGAGCGAATCTCAGAGAGAATTTCAATTTGTAATTTTTCAATCTCCAGCGTATGGGGAATTTGATTTTGTGATAAATGATCCAGCTTAGCGTGCAGGATTCGTAATTCATGTTCCGATTTCAGGTTGACGTGAAAATCATTTTCAGCAGCCATCCGGTCACGGTCTGCTGAACGGTTCTGACTCATCATGATAATGGGTGCTTGAATCGCTGAAATACAGCTTAAGACCAAGTTCAGCAGGATAAATGGAAACCGGTCAAAGTGAATGCCGAACAGCTGTAAACTGTTCACCAGCATCCAGGAAATTAAAACAAAGATAAAAATACCAATAAAACCCCAGCTACCACCGAAACGCGCCACATCATCCGCGATTCGCTCACCAAACGTTAAACTCTTAGTGAGGGTTTCGTTCACATCAGTGATCTCATAGTCATCACTCTGCATCGCACGGGTCAGCTTCCGGTTGATCTTCTGACTCTGTTTCAAATCAGAGCTGATCATTGCATCAACGTTAGCTAACCGGTATTTCAATAAATGATGCCCGCAAATAAAATCGGTGACCTTGGCTTGGGGATAATCCTGCTTGACCCGCTGCCGAATCGCAGTGGACAGATCAGCTAGGTACAGACCCTCATCCACGTGATAATCTTGGCCATCCACGATACAGTGAACCGTTAAATTCTCCGCCATGGTTTCCACTTCCTCTCGTCAATAGTTTAACGCAAAACCACCCGCTGCAAAACGACTGTTTTGCAGCGGGTGGTTTTTGGAAATCGTCTGAGTATGTTGTTTCAAAATTAAGGGTGACAGACTATGTCGCCAGCAACGGTTTATTCTATGACTAAGTCTTTTTCAACAAACGGCTTCTTGGCAGCTTTTAGAGAAGCTCTCATTTCAGCCATATGCTTAACAAACTTATCGTCTTTAAGGTCACAGTCAAACCACGATAATTCAGAAAGATTTTCGTCCATTTGGTCTAAAATCTTTGCAATCGCCTGCTGTGACACATCGTTAGTTGTCATCAAATTCACTCCTTAGTTGTTTTTATAGTTGCTATAATACAGACATTCTAGAGAATAGCAAGCGTTTTACACTAAAAAGTTTATTATGAGATGAATTCTTAACTTACACCAGTTTTCAACATAGTTTGCTCAGATAATCATTCAGTGAACTGCATTTATTTTCAACTTGCTCATTTAATCGCTTTTAACATATCAGCCGGTAATTCGGCCTCAAAATGCCGTGGCGCATCCGTCACCGGATCTTGATAATCTAATTGGTAAGCGTGAAGGGCTTGCCGGGCGATCTGATCCATTGGCCCGCCATATAATTCATCACCCAGTAGCGGATGACCAATCGACCGAAAGTGCGCGCGGATCTGATGGGTCCGGCCAGTATGCAGCAAGACTTCCACTACCGTCCAGTTAGTACTGCGCTGACGCACCCAGTACTCGGTCCGTGCCGCCTTGCCGTCCGGTGCCACGATCTGATCAAACCCGTCGTCCGAACGTCTTAACGGTGCATTGATCACGTCATGGTCCAAGTTGAGCTGGCCGCTCACAATGGCCAAATAGCGCTTTTTTAGCCGATGATCAGCTAACTGCTGATTCAGCCAGGAATTCGCCAATCGGTGCTTGGCAATTAGCACCAGCCCGCTGGTATCACGGTCTAACCGGGTAATAATGTGGGGCACCAAATTCTGATCACCGCTGGCAACCAAATGTCCCTTAACGCGGTTAACCAGCGTATCAGTACGGTTACTGGGGCCCGGGACAGAAGTCAGTCCAGCCGGTTTCAAAGCCACCAGCGTATTGGCGTCTTCATTAATGATCTGTACCGGCTCAGAACTGACCGGAACTGCCGGATCTGCTGGCTCCACCGGTACAACTAGGGTCACCTGATCATCAGGTTGCACCTTAGCAGCCGGCTTTATAGTCACCCCGTTGACCAGTATCTGGCCGTTACTTTGATTCAATTGCGTAAACATCCGGTGGCTGACCCCGTGCTGACTTAAGACCTGTTTAGCTGATAAGCCCGGTTCGTTGACCGTCCACGTAAATTCCATTGATCCACTTCGCTCCAATCTCACTGCTGTGCTGTTAGTCGGTTTAAAATTCTTCTAAGTGATGGATAACGGTCGCCATCCAAATGGTTCTTGACCCTAAATTCACCGATCATTCGGTCGGAATACTTATCGGGGTCCAGTTTCATCGTGCTGGTGTCCAGCGGTTCTTCATCCGTAATCACGGCATCTAACACGATGGGCTGCTTATCACCGGCAGCTAAATGTTGCTTGATTGTTTGAATAGCAGCTGTCAACGTTTGATCGTTAGTCACACGTAATCCAATAGCGCCCATGTTCTCAGCCACCCCGGCCCAGTTAGCATTCATAAATTTCAGACCGTAATCGCTTTGACCGGCCTTGGCTTTTTCTTGTCGAATGAACCCGTAGCCGCCATTTTCCAACACAACGTTGATCACTGGTAACTGGTATTGCACCTGCGTCAGCAGATCTTGCACCACCATCGAAAAACCGCCGTCGCCAGAAACCGTGATCACCCGTTTGTCTGGGTAACTCAGTTGTGCTGCAATCCCAGCCGATAGGCCGTAACCCATGGCACCGAACCAGGCTGACATGGTCATCTCCTGACCGTTACCAAAGGGCAGCATCCGCGTTGACCAGACCATATTATTGCCAATATCCAAACCATAGATGGTATCCGGCGTTGATAACTGCGATACCCCACGTAACACCGCCTCGGCAGTCAGTAGCCCTGTTGGCCGGGCAGCCACGCGTTCATCTAAGTACCCGTGCCAATTTTGGCGCGCAATATGACAGGCCTTGAGAAAATCACTGGCTGGTACCTGATCAGGCTGCGTCTTTATGACCTGTGCTAAATAGGTCTTCGCATCCGCTTGAACCAGCTGTACCGCTGGGAACTGCTCACCCAGTGCTTGGCTGTCCTGATTAATTTGAATCGTCTTAATGGTACGTGGCATAAAGCGCATAAACGGGTAACTGGTTCCGACCATCACGACAAGATCGGCCATGTGCATGGCTTCAAAAGCCGGCTGCGTCCCAACCGTTCCCAGTGAGCCTAAATTATTTTCAAAATTGCTAGCAACGTAACCAACTGCCGGTGCGGTAGTCACTACCGGTAAGCCAAATTTTTGCGAAAAGGCGGCAACTTCCGACTGGGCATGCCGAATCCCCTTTCCCACTAACATGACTGGCCGCTTTGCCTGCTTGATCAGTGAAACGGTTTGAGCAACCTGTGCGTCAGTTCCTGCTAAGACCGGTTTAGCCAGACGGTGAACTGGCATCGGTTCGTAATTAATTTCCACGTTGGCTAGGTCATCTGGAATAATGACGATCGATGGCGACTGGGTTTTATAAGCCGCCTGAATCGCTGCTCGAATCGTGCCTGGAATCTGCTTGGCATCACTGACCTGGCGATGAAAGGTATCTAGTCCAGCGAACAGTTCATCTTCATCCATATCCTGCAGATAATGGGTGTTGATCATACTAGTGGTCACGTTACTGATAATCACCAACATGGGGGTATGATCCATCTTCGCATCGCACAGCCCATAGATCAGATGAATGGCACCCGGTCCCACTGCTGCCAACGCCACACCAATCTTACCCGTCAGCTTAGATTCAGCCGCTGCCGCCAGTGCGCCAACCTCTTCGTGGCGAACCTGAATGTAGCGGATCAGATCCTGCTCTGCAGCAAAACCGTCGATCAGCGAATCAGCGGGAATACCATAGACGTGGTCAACTTGCCAATTTGCGAGTTCTTTTACCAGTGCTTGAGATGCCTTCATCTGTGCCATGATCGATTCCTCCTACTTATAGATTACCTTCATTCTACCATGCTGGACCCGTAAAAAATGGCTTAGCAGGTACTTTCAATAACCGGCAGAAATCAACGCTTGCAGATTGTTAAACGCATAGCTGACCTTTTGGTTATCATCTCCCAGTCCGCCCTGCAGATCTGAACGACGATCCTGAATTTGAAACCGCCAAACTTGGTTCATGGCTAACTGGTATAAAGCTGGCCGCCTAGTCACTGCAAAGATCCGGGCGGCAATCGCATAGTTTGCCGCTGATTCACCCCAGTTATCGACTTCCCCACTGACTTCATAACGGTTATATAGCGTACTGCTGGTAACCTGATGGGCCAGCCACTGCAAGGATGGTTCCCTCAAGTGTTTAACTTCTGCCAAATGCAATAATGTTAATAGTGCTTCAGAAGTGTTTAATGGACTGGTTGAATACTGTCGTCGATTCCAATCATAATTCGTCGCGTACAATGGCAATTGAGAACCCAGATAACCCTTTTGAACCAGCTGGAGCTGATCATTAAAAACCGGTTTAGTTTCATATTCGCGCAGGGTTAACAGGTCGTAATAAGCCATTGAAGTCAGTGAACTTACCTGGTGAAATTGCGTGTCATAAAAGTCTCTCAATTGGCCGTGCTTCCCAACCTTGCGTTTCAAAGCAGCAAAACGCTGAATCGCTTTGGTTTGATAATGCTCATTATGAGTTTGGGCTGCATGCAGTCCCAGGCTACGAATCACCCGTAAATCATCTAAGGTCGCATTCATCTTAGAACGTTGCTGATGGCCTGCTTGAACCTGATACATTAACAAACCATCGTTTTCAAAATTCACCACCGTTTGCTGGTAGGCTCGTCGAAATTTAGTATTCTGACCAGACTGTGCCAAATAAATTAGCCAAAGCCCAGCGGTTTCAGAAAGCAGTGGATGCACATCACTACCTACCGAATTTTGACTGTTGACACCTTTGGCGGTCACCAGGTTAGCAGCCACAAAACTTGCCAGTTGATCCACCCGCTCCTGATCATCTTCATACTTCGTAGACGGTATAAACTCGGTGGTCGGCTTACTAGGCACGGGAGCACTAGCGCGCTTATGACCACACCCTTGAATTAACACAACGACGAATAATCCACATAATAGCAGCTGAATTCGTTTCATAATAAATCTCCTGTTTATCTAAAGCGACATTTCGGTTATACTACTAGGAAGAACGTTTGTTCGGAAAGTGATGTGAACGAGTTGAATCCTTCAGAGTTACAGACCTACCTCGCCCAAAACAGTCAAGTTGAGGCACGCTTCATGGCTAAGGCACTGCCCTATTTAAATGCTGAAAATCTCAAACGGGCCCCTGCCCGCCGGTACAATAGTGCAATCATTCAACGTCAAGCGGACAAATTATTCGATGAATTTGTCGAACAACTTCATGGTAAGATTGCCCGACAAATCCGTGACGAGCAAACCCAGTCAGCCTGGATCAAATTGATCGAACAAGCTAACTTACTTGAAACATTAGAGGACTCAATGGCAGACCTCAACTTTGGTACAGAGGAATAGACCAAATTACTATTAATAGGTTACCTTAAAATGACCTTTTAAACGAGAAATATTTGACGAGAAAATAAAAGTCGATACAAATAGTGAAGTCTGTCACAACAACTATTTTCAGCATGAATCACAAATAAGCGCCACTCCAAGATGGAGTAGCGCTTATTTGTAGAAGATTAAGATCATTAATCAAGAAGTATTTTTAGAAAATGGAACCCTAGTTACGCCGTTTTCGGCCAACAAACGTACCAAGCCCAACTAAACTCATTAGACTTAAACCCAGCAACGCAAGACTACTGCTAGTTCGCTCATCAGTTTGTGGTAATTTACCAGTAGTGGTAGTTGCTAACCGAGACTGAACAACTTCAGTTTGTGTTGGTGTAGTCACGCCCGATGCATTTGCACTGCTAGTGATTGCAGCCGACGTTACGTTAGTTAAAGCACCATTTGTTCTCACTGCCTGCTTTGGTGCCGTCGCTGGTGCAGTTTCGTTGTTAGTTGCCGGCTTATTTGAATCATCGCCTGTTGGTGTCGTACCCAGATTAGTTTCAGGCGTCGTGCTACCAGCATTATTATCCGTTGGTGTAATACTTGGATTAGTTTCAGGTGTCGTGCTACCAGCATTATTATCCGTTGGCGTAGTAGTACCGTCAGTTGGTGAAGGATTGTTATCCGGTGTTTTATCAGGATTGCCATCAGGAGTCGTAGGAGCTACCTTAGCGTAAACAAACTGAACGCCTTGGATTGTCTCAAAAGTGAAGTAATTTGGTGCCGCTACCGTTCCATCTACGTCTAGGCCATTGGCTTTCAGGGTAACAACTGCTTCATCATAGGGCAACTTTGTACTAAGCTTTATATTATCTGACGTGTCATAAGCTTCCACTGTTACTTCGCCCTTCGGATTAACTGGGTCAAAGGTATATCTAGCATATTTATACGGCACCATACCGAGAGCAACTCCCTGAGGTGTATTCCCAAGGTATGATCCTGTTGGTGAATTTTCAACAATGATTTGCTGTAAAGCACCGTGGCTAGCTAACGAGACCTCTGCACCTGGCAGCTTATCGTAGCTCGCTTGTTTCATAGCGGCATCATAAGCACCATTCAACGTCTTCGTTGGCGTTAACTGAGTACCAGTTTCATCAACGTAATTCACAGTCGTTTGTGCAGGTAATAGCTTAACAATCAGCGTATACACGGAATCTTGTGATGGGTCTTTCATATTGAAATACTGAGCTTTGAGATCAGGATCATTTTCCAGAACCCCGTTGATCGTGATAGTAGCTCCGGTATACCGATCCTTGGTCACCTGAACAAGGTTCACGGGCTTAGACGAAACGACCTGATAGCCCATTGGAACATCGATATTGATTGATTGACCATCCGAACTGGTTAATTTTTCTTGATAGCCCCACGACTGGTAGAGAACTTGGCTAGGATCAACTGGATAAAGCGTGTCCATTCCACCATAGTGGACGTTCTTATCTTTTGGTACAACGTAGTTTGGCGCTGTCTGAGTCTGAAGTACCTGACCATCAGTTGTCACAACCTGAAAGGTGAAATTGCCAACTCTCCCGGGATTTTTTTGTCCCTTGCCAGCATAAACAAACTGAACATCGGTTAGACTATTTAAAAAATCAGTCGCTGTTGGTTTCACAGATCCGTCAATTCCAATACCTTTTTCAAGCAAATTCTGGATAAGTCTGTCAGCAGCACGGTTAGAAGGATCATTGATATACGGTACACCTAGCCCAAATAGTTGGGTCATCTGATCATACCAGCTGCCAATGTTACCCTGAACATTTGAAGTAGCTGAGTTGCCCTGATAGGTGCCAGTCGCTGTATCATAATTTTTCATGGTCGCAAAAATCCGGTCAAACGTATTGGCTGCTTGATCATAACTGTCAAACGCATAAATAAACTCTCTAGCCGGCGCTGTTGCTGTCGCAGCCGTCTTAAGAATAATCTGTGTTAGAGTAGCCGTTTTACCTTGACCACTATTGTCCGGGTCATTCGAAAGGATTTCAGCTTTCCCAGTTCCATCCGTAGATAACGTCACAGCTGGTATGGCTGGATTGATTGGCACTTGATCTGCGTGAGTATAGCTGACGTTCACTTTACCTTGATCAATAACGGGAACGATAAAATCAACAGTGCTCAACGCTAAAGCAGTCAGATAATTTGGCATCGTAACAGTACCATCTAAGCCAATACCAAACTGTGTCAAGTAATTAACAACTTGCTGATAGGTTGCTAAATTATTTTCAGCGTCTCTGGGACTATCCAATACCGTCTGAGCTGCATTATTCACTTTAAAGGTAATCTCGGAAAGCCCTTGACTAGTACCAAGATCAGTTGGTGTCACGGTGACCGTTACCTCTCCAGTAGTATCATAGCCAGCGGTTGGATTGACCGTATTAGGTGTCTGATCTGCCGCAGTAGCATACGCAATTGTGGCTCCCGTTGTGTTTGTTGCGTGCTGTTGCTGATAAATAATCTTCTGATAGGCCAGCGGGTTCACCACTACGTTTAGCTGAAGTGTAGTAGCAGATTCATTCGGGATTGTTACAGTGGCCCCAGTGATAGGGTCAATATCATAAGTGGTCCCGTCCAGCATATATGACATTAATTTGAAAACGCCCTGCTTCCCATTTACGGTATTAACAGTGAACGCCGGAATGGCCATAGAAGTACCTACTGGAATAGCTTCAGTTGCACCGCCAATTGATGCGTGGTTCTCAGTATCATAATAACTCGTAGTCACCTGAGAAGTTTCTCCGGTACGGGCAGTAAATCCAGTAGTCGCAGCTTTGGGATTGGCTGTAGCAGCTTGGGCTGTCACATTTTGCCCACTTGTTGGGTTGGTGTTCTGCTTCGCAACTGTCGCTGCAGTCGAATCTTTAACACTGGTCTGTTGTGCGTTATTTGCCGTAGATACAGTCTTAGCTTCATCAAAATTTGAACTTGCATCTGAACTTGCATCTGAACTTGCATCTGAAGTTGTCTTTGATGCCTCAGTACTAACATTACCAGCCGACTCATCTGTATCAGTTTTCGTTGCCGCTGCTGGTGTATGAGTTACTACTGATTGGTCTTGCTGAGTAGTACTTACCGAAGTTAATGTAACCTGCTTTGTCGCTGTTGCAGTGGCAGCCTTATCATTAACTGATGTAGTATCATTTGTCGAAGTTACCTGTGTTGTAGCTGCTGAGGCTTTAGGTGCAATTGACATTACACCTAAAAGAGCCACACTGGTTAAACAAACAGTTACCCAGTGTTTCCCACTCTTATACGATTTAAAGTGCTGTTTTGCAGACATTTTTGCTAATTTTTGTGTCATTATTAAATTTCCTCCAAAGATATTTAATCCGACCGTTTTCCAAAAAATACCAATTACCTGCAGTTATACCGAAATTTGTTAAACCAGAAACTAGCAAAAGGCCTCCATACCCTTTGTTCCTTTATATTAGCATAAGCTAACTCTAAATTCCACATTTGATTCTGATTAGGTATACCAAAATTCAAATTTTACCGATAAACTAACAAAACGTCCCCCACAAATCGACTGATACAGTCAATTCTATGGGGAACGTTTTGTTTAACTTTTTATTTCACTTCATCAACAACTGCCTGATTGACCGCCGATTTTTCAGCTTCAACCAAAGCTACTCGGCTTTCAATGATCTTAATATCCATCGTAATTTCCCGGGTTAACCCTGGCGTATTTAATTTCGGCTCAAAGAACGTCTTGAATTCTGACAAACGTTTAGCCGTCTTGAAGGCCCCGGTAATCACGGTAATGTAGGTTGCAAACTCCATGTCGCCGCCAACCGTATCTTCCAGCCACTGCCAGTCGTTTCTGATCCAATCCCAAGCAGCTTGTTCACCGTGGGCATTCGCCAAAACGCCTCTGAACCAGCCACGTAGATCTTGCGGCTTGATCACGTCCGCGTTTTCAAACTGGGCAATCATCTTTTGAATCAAGGCAGCATCCGGCGTGCTAGTCAAGGCTGCGCGAATACTTGACTTGTAACTGGCATCGGACGTTTGGGTGTAAGTAGTTAACAATTGGTTGAACAACTTTTCACTGCCATAGTGCTTCACTTCATTGCTCAGTACCAACCCGCGAATATCAGCTGACAAACTGGCTAATTGCGTTTGATTATCAGTAAAGATTTGGTGGGCAACCGCAATAGCGTCATGATTTTGGGCATACAAAGCAGCACTCAAAACCGTTGGCCGAGCCAATTGATCATCGTTTGATTCACCGGCCACTGGTAACCAGCCTAGCCGTTGAACTTGAGCATGGCTCAAACGGTCAAATAACCGTTGCAGCGCTTTTTCTTCATCTGAATCAGGTGTCACAAACTTCTTGAGATTGTTCGCCATGACGTACAGTGCCGTGATGACCACGGTCGCCTTGCTGTCAGCAAATCGCTGCAGCAACGGCACGATGCTGGCATATGACACTTGCCGGCCCTCGGCTAAGAGACGCAGGTCTTGAAGCAACTGCAGCTGTGTAATGGCATCCAATTTATCAAGGTGTGCCAAAATATCGTCTAATAATGTGTCATCGTAGTGCACGATAAAGTGCGAGCTGTTACCCACGTTGACCCGGAATGGTTCGCCAAGCTGCTGGCGAACGTCACTGTATTTGCCCAGTGACAGTTCATCGTCTTTAAAGATGACCGGTGCCTGTTTGTCGTTACTGTTCAGCGGGATCTGCCATTGACGGCCAGTATCCTTGCCATCGCCGATAAAGAACTGGTGTTGTCTAATCATCAACGCACCGTTTTCGACCGAGGCATCAACGACGGGGTAGCCAGGTTGTTCCAGCCAGGAATTCATAATGGCCCCAATGTCCAAGCCAGATGCCTCGCCTAACGCAGACCAAAGATCTGCCCCGGTGGCATTACCATATTGATGGGCTTCAAAGTACTTCTTCAAACCTTTACGTAAGGCGTCATCACCCAGCAGCGCACGGACCATAACCAGCATCCGAGCACCCTTCGCGTAAACGATGGCACTGTCAAACAGCGCGTCGATTTCCGCTGGATCTTCAACGGACACGTGAACCGACTGAACCCCATCCGTGGCATCTCGATTCAACGCCATCGGCACGTCAGAGGTCTGGAACATCTCCCAGATGTGCCAGTCAGGTTCAATAGCATCTACCGCGACGTATTCCATCATGTTGGCAAAAGATTCGTTGAGCCAGAGATCGTCCCACCACTTCATGGTGACCAGATCACCAAACCACTGGTGCGCCAGTTCGTGCGCAATAACGGTGGCCACTAGCTGCTTCATTTCCAATGAGGTATTATCGGGATCTAACAGTAAGTAGGCTTCACGATAAGTGACCAGCCCCCAGTTTTCCATGGCACCAGCAGAGAAGTCTGGTAAGGCCAGCTGCCAGGAATGTGGTAATGGATACTTAGTTTGATAAAAGTCTTCATAAAATTCAATCGACCGCTTGGCAATGTCCAAGGCAAAGTCCAGTTCGTTCGCCTTGTGCGCTTTGGTACCAAAGACACCCACGGTAACACCCGATTTAGTCTTAGTGGTCTTAGACTGCAATTCGCCAAACGCAAAGGCAATCAAGTAAGTCGACATCTTCATGGTCGTGTCGAAGTAGTGCACACCGTTTTCCGTGCGTGCTTCGGGCATGTTGCTGATAATGGTTTCACCCGGATGCTCATCGAACTTGATGGCGAGATCAAAGGTGGCTTTGGCCTCTGGTTCATCAATGCTAGGAAAGGCTTGACGGGCAAAGGTCGTCTCAAACTGTGTCCCAATGATCTGCTTCTTTTCACCATTAACTTCATAGTATGATGGGTAAATGCCCATCATCGAATCAGTTAATGGCGCGGTATAAGTTACCGTCAGTGTCGTTTGACCAGCCTTTTTCAAATTGATGCGAATCGCTTCGGCTGGTTGATCCATTGTAAACTCAACGGCCTGACCATCCGCTTCAACAGCAGTCACCTGCAGGAATTTTTGATTCAGTGAAATGTTCGTATCCGTCGCATTCCCCGTAATCGTGGTTTTCCCGGAAATCAGTTTAGTTTCCCGGTTAATATCGAGATATAAATCATAATGACTTGGTTGAAAGGTCTCATAAAAATGTTTAATTGCTGTCATATTGGCCCCCATTAATAATTTGATTACATCCATTATACGACTTTCATTAAAAAGCAGTTGGCGAGAAGGCTAACATTTCGCTCAATTTACCACTGGCTGCCGGGCTATCAACCCGTTAACGTTCACTAAATAAAACACAGCAATCACCAGTAGCGGTATAAAGACAATCAAGTCCACGGCCCAGTTGCCGTTTCCCGTCATGGGCGTGGCAATTGACGGGTCAAAATCGATCAGCGAATGAATGAGAATTCCCACCCAGAGTCCATTTGTCGAAATGCGGATGGCGGCAAACATCATCCCAATAACGAACGCGTAAAAGACCTGCTGCAGCGTGGTCTGAACTGATTGACCACCAACTAGGTTCATCAGGTGAAGCAGGCCAAACACGAGGCTGCTAGCAATTGCCGTCCACAATAACGGCTGTCTTCGAGCTTTAAAAATGCCGAGAAAAAAGGAAAATAGCAGTCCCCGGCAAAGGGTCTCTTCATAAATACCGGCTGAAAGTGCAATAAGCGCAATGTTAAAGAGTTGCAGCGGTTTGGGTGCTACCACGGACATTTCATAAAACTTTCCGAGTAGGATGTTTGCAAAAAACAGCATGATCAATACCAGCCAAGTCCTAATTGGCCGCTGATAGCCGATCCGCCCAGGTGCCGTGATCCGCACCGTTTTAAAAAAGAAGAACATGCACAATGCTAACACGATAGCGAGCAGTAACCGGGCTGCGGCGTAAGGGAACGTGACAATTCCGTGACTAGTCATAACCATTAGGTGTTTTAAGCTATCTGAAACGCCAAAAAAGACCACTAAACTCCCCAAAATGGCACTTAGTTTCCAGTGCTGATCACCAGCGATTTTAAAATGATACATCATAGCCTCCAAGTAAAACGAATTATGACTACGATACCATAATGAGCTGGGTAACCACACCCCTTTAGCGGATGGTGTTGATGCCCATCAAGACCAGCAATAAGGCCATCACCCACTTTACCGCACCCGAATGCGATGTAGATGAGACTTTCTTCACTAATAACGGCGCAATCAGGGCCCCAACAGCAGCCCCGATCATCAGCGGCAATCCCAGTTGCCAGTCAACTTGACCACCCGTTAAGTGCATCCCTGCGCCGATGACACTTAACCCAACTAATACGTAGGACGAAGTGGCCACCGCCTGAAACATATCTAACCCCATAATTAATAGGCCAGCTAAGACTGGACCGCCACCACTGAGGCCGGCAATCCCCACCATAAGGCCGCTTAAGATACCGTACATTGAGGCCATCAGGAGGGTATGTTTTTTCACTGACGACTGCTGGTTTTTCTGAATAACGATCCTGAGACCCAGAATGATCAAAATGATCCCAATTACCCAGCGATAAATATGGTTGGGAATATACGGCGCCAGCAAAGCACCAATCACGACGGCTGGTATGGCTGAAAGCAGCATTTGATTCCCCAGCCGAAAGTTGATCTTCTTTTGCCGATAATACCCCCAAGAACCAATAATTACTGAAGGTAACGAGGTCACAAGCGAGGTCGCGGCAGCGGAGAGCGGCGCAATTTTAAACACCGAAGCTAACAGGCCCAAATAGATGGCGCCACCGCCACCACCCATTGAGATGACAACAATGCCAATGATCAAACCGACAATGAGTAAAAGTACTGTATTCACATTAACGTCTTCTTTCTCGAGATAAAGATCATTCATTCTTACAACTTGTAATTATAAATGATAATGTGTAAAATTCAACTAAAAGGAAGCAGATCATATGACCAGTCGAACTTTAAATACGCATAAAATCGTTCAAACCGCCATGCATTTAATTGAACAGCAAACACCGCTGACCTTCTCCAACATCAGCCGTGAATTAGGGACCCACTCACAAGCGCTCTACAACTATTTTCCCGACGTAACGGCACTGAGCGCCTCCATTGATGAAGCTTATAACGCCAAACTCGTTACTCGATTACAGCAGCAGCTACTGGGCTTAGCCGGTGAAAAAGCGGTGCTTAAATTTGCATCAGTCTGTCGCCAATACGCACTGGAGCGTTTTAAAATCACCCAGTTCGTGCTGGCGATTCCCCGTGAACTGCTGAATGATGGTTCATCAAGTTCTCAAGATTTGAAGAACATTCTGAAACAGATTCTGAGTTCAATGGGCCTTAACGACGGTTTGCTATTGAATGCCATGCGATTGATTCGTAATCTCATTATTGGTGAAATCGTCAACGTGGGCCGCGGCTGGTTTACAACCGAAACGGTCGAAGAAACCGTTAGTTTTCAGCAAATGCTGTTAGTTGCCTTGCACCACTTGGATGAACTATGACACCAACATTGAAGCCACGTAAAAGAGGCCGTGACATAAGTCTATATTGGTAAGTATTTTAACTGTCTTCTTAACTGAAAATAGCAAAAGAATGACCATTTGTTCAATACTTCAATATAGTCTAATCGTGTTCTAAAACTCAGATTCCGGCCATTTAACTCAAAAAAGCCTGTTCCGACAAAGTTCGCCGGAACAGGCTTTTTTGAGTTAAATTCTGGAATCTACCGAGTTTTGTCGCACACTCTTTTCATATTAATTATAAAGTTGATTGACCTGTTTCGTCGTGGTCTGACCATAGACGATGTTTTGCACGTTCTTGGTGATCTTAGCAATCTTGGGGAAGCCGCTAAAGCCGTGCTGCCCATGACCGTGCGTCATAATGGCGATTGCATACCGCTGACCGTTAGGCAACGTCACAATACCGGCATCGTTGTTATACGACCACAGCCAGCCGACTTTATTGGTCACGGTTGAACCCGGAGTAGCCTGAGCTGCTCCGGCTGGAATACCCGAACGGTAAACCTGACGTCCCATTAAGGAAAGCACCTGACTGCGATTTGCCGCATTGTCAAAGGGATAGCGTGATTGATCGAGTTTCCGCATCACGGAGACTAAAGTCGCTGAAGTCGTTTTGGCAGCTTGATTAGCGACGAACGGATGTGAATACCAGCCCTGCTGTTTGACGAAGTTGTTCATATTATTGAGGCCATACGAATTCAAGTACCCTTCGGCAAAATCATTTTGGCTGTGCACGATCATTTCTTGAAAGCCAGATGAATTGAGAATGCTCTTATCTAGCGTACCGGCATCGATCCGTGATAACACGTTAGTAACGATAAACATCTTATACGTACTGGCTGACGTGTAGGCTTTATGGGCATTGGGACTACCAACGGCTAACTGACCAGCCTTGTAGAACCCCGCGCTGTTACTGGAACCGGCTGAAGTGGTCGAACTAGCGCCTAAGTTATAGAACGAAACGCTGACGGTACCATCCTTGCTGACTGAATTGACATATTTTTGCAGTCGCTGTTTCACTGCACTTTGCTGACTCGTAACCTCTTTTTGCGTTGGTGCAGCGTGGACCGAGGTGTTAATCAGCCCAGCACCCAGAAATAGGGTAATAGCAGAAATAATGAACAGTAATAATGGCAAATGGCTTTTGGTGGACCTATAGTGTCTCCCCATCACGACTCATTCCCTTCGGATTGTTTTCACTTGTATTATACACTTTCGAACTGCTATTACTTGAAATTTAAGTCATTTAGTGATTAAAGAATGGGTTAAGAATTGCTATTGACGCCGTATTTCATTGAGGAAATCGACAAATACTTTGCCAGCAACAGTAAGCTGTCGATACGCATACACAGCCGTTAATTGATTTGCAGACATGGCAGTCGGAATCGTCACTAACTTTCCGGCAGTTAACGCATCCTGCACACAAAACGTCGGCAGAAAAGCCACCCCTAAGCCAGAAATCGCCGAATTGCGGATGGTTTCAATGCTCCAAAGTTCCATGTTGGGGCGTAAACGGATGTGTTTTTCAGCCAAATAATCGTTAAATAGTTCTAAATAACGAGCGTGCGGATCATTCATCAACGCACAAACTGACTTGTCCTGATTCGGTGTAATGAAGTCTTCATCAGCTAATTGCGGTGCCGCCACCAGTGACAGTGAATATTTTTTGAGCACCCCAGTATGAATCGTGGCTGGATACAGCCGCACATCGTAATGCACCGCGATATCCACTTTTCCGTCAAGCATTTGCGCATAAATGTCATAACAATTGAGTACCCGAATCACCAGTTCGACGTTTGGTGCCTGCTGTTTAAAGCGCTGGAGTACACCCTGCAGCTCATAAGTCAGCAACGTTTCCGGTACGGCCACGACGAGCCGCCCCACCAACCCATCCGCGTGGTCAGCAAAATGATTCAGAGCAGTGGCATCGGTCAGTAATTGATTGATCAGTGGCATAGCGGCCTTACCAGTGCTCGTAAACACCATCTTCCGACCCACTTTGGTGAAAAGTTTGAAACCCAGCTGTGTCTCCACTTGTTGCACCTGAAAAGTCACTGTCGATGGCGCATAGTTAAGTAACGCAGCTGCCTTTTGAAAACTGCCTACTTCATTGATTGTTTGAACCGTTTCAAGATACTTAAGCTCCAAATGTTCTGCCCCTTTTCTTAATACTTCAATGTTATCGAATTAACCGTTTAAATATTTCTACTATACTGAACTAATAGCTGCTTATATACTATCAGTTATTAGGAAATATGAGGAGGTTTTTTATGAGAATTACAACGTTTAAAAACGATCCAACCGTTGTTGCCGAACTGGTAGATTTGATTCTGTACTGTCAAAACACGGAAGCTAAGCTGGGCATCACCATGGCTGAACAGCCAGATGTGTTCGCCATTTCCGATTACTATCAGACTTCTGGCGGGCAATTTTGGGTAGCACTTGATAATACTGACCACGTTGCCGGCTGTATCGGTCTTTTACGAGTTTCAGCAACTACCGCGGTACTCAAAAAATTCTTCGTTTACCCGCAGTTTAGAGGCCAGCCAGTGAGGTTAGGCTGGCAACTTTACCAAAAACTGTTACAGCAAGCAAAGGTTCTTGGCTTTCAGCGACTGGTTCTCGATACACCGGAAGCTGAACACCGCTCGCACCTTTTTTATGAACGCCAGGGATTTAAACAGTGCCGTTACGAAGATTTAGGCGTTGACTATGCCTTTCCAAATCGAAACAGCCGCTTCTACACACTCGCATTATAAATGCACTACTTTAACGCAAAAATGGCCACTGACGGGAAATCCCATCAGTGGCCATTTTACGTAGTCTGAACTCACCTGCACACCTAACAGCGAGCAAATGAATTAAATTCTATCATTGATCCAGATACTCTTTGGTTGAAGCAATGATTTCTTGCAGACCCTTCTTAGCATCTGAGAAGAACATGCTGGTCTTATCATCAGAGAACAGTGGGTTTTGAATGCCGGCATAACCAGTACTCATAGAACGCTTGATAACAACGACCGACTTCGACTTGTCAACATCCAAGATAGGCATCCCAGAAATAGCGGTATTTGGTTTACGTGCTTCTGGGTTGGTAACATCGTTAGCACCAATGACTAATGAAACATCGGTGTTTTCAAACATTGAGTTAGCATCTTCCAATTGTTTCATTTGATCATATGGCACATTAACTTCAGCTAACAGCACGTTCATGTGACCAGGCATCCGTCCAGCAACTGGGTGAATAGCATAGTTAACATGAATACCATTATCCGTCAACAACTTAGCTAATTCAGCAACTTCATGTTGAGCTTGGGCAGCAGCTAAACCATAGCCAGGAACGATCATAACGTTCTGGGCATAAGCCAGTTGAACCCCAATATCATCAGCAGAAGTTTCCTTCACGTTAACGGGTACATCGTCAGCAGCTGAAGTACCGCCAGAATCACCAGTACCGAAACCACCGGCAATGATGTTAGCAACTGACCGGTTCATGGCAGCAGCCATTTGCAAGGTCAAAATGGTACCAGCAGCACCAACTAAGGCACCGGCAATGATCAAGACTTGGTTGTTGATAACGAAACCAGCCATGGCAACAGCTAAACCAGTGAAGGCGTTTAACAGTGAAACCACAACGGGCATATCGGCACCACCAATAGGAATGGTCATTAAGATACCAAAGACTAAACTGGCAACAATAGCGGTAACTAAGGTCCAAACACTAGTTGGGAAGCCAACCGTCAAGACGATAGCAGCGATAATAATCAAAACCACGATACCGTTTAATAACTTAGCGCCTGGAAAGGTAATTGGCTTACCAGAAACTTTACCAGCCAATTTACCAGTAGCAATCAATGAACCTGAGAAGGTAATGCTACCAATAATCAGGTCCAAGATAACGGGTAGTGAAAAGGCAACGGATAAAGAACTGCCATTTGCCTTGCTCAAATAATCAAAGGTCCCAATAGCGGCAGCGGCACCACCACCAACGGCGTTGAATAGACTAACCAGTTGTGGCATATCGGTCATTTTAACGGTTCGGGCACGATAAACACCATAACCAACACCAAGTACCAGAGCAACTAGTAAGATCCACCAAGCTGCCATAGTGGTATCATTCTTTTCCAACACGATCAGGAAAGTCATGACAACGGCAATGATCATACCAACAAATGATAATCGGTTACCATTACGGGCGGTCTTAGGCGTCCGCATCATGTGCAGACCCATCACGTAGCAGATCGCACTGATCAAATAACATAGAGAAACAAGTGTCATTAACCCTGACATTACTTGTCGCCTCCTTTATTACTATTACCCTTGTCCTTAGGCTTCGAGAACATTTCAAGCATCCGATCGGTAACCACATAACCACCGGAAACGTTAATGGCACCAAGAAATGCCGCAATAAAGGCAATCACGTAAAAGGTTGTCGTATTAGCTTCCAAGGCGACCAAAATCGCACCGACAACAACGACCCCATGAATCGCGTTGGCACCAGACATCATTGGGGTGTGCAGCGTTGCTGGAATTTTACTAATAACTTCAAAACCAACTAATAAACTTAATACAAAAATGGCTAGATTCGTATATAATTCCTGACTCATTCTACTCAGCTCCCTTCGACTTTGCTGGTTGCTCAGCTTTTTCGTCGGTTTCGTCCTTAGCTGGTTCATCCTTTGGCAACGGAGCGAGCTTAAGGGCATCACGCAAGCGTGCGTTAATAATTTCACCATTCGTAGTTGCAGTCAGTCCACTAAAGACATCATCCTTAGGGTCAATGTTGAGGTTACCATCTTTATCGACCATGGCATTGATCACTGCCTGAACGTTCTTGGCGTATAACTGTGAAGCTGAGTTTGATAATTCACTGGCAAGGTTATTGCCACCAACGACCGTAACTTGATTATCAGTAACGATCGTTTCATCTGGCTTACTGCCGGCAACGTTACCACCAAGATCACTGGCGGCTAAATCAATGAAGACCGTCCCAGGCTTAGCGTTATCAACACTAGCTTGAGGTACCATCAACGGTGGTTTGTGACCAGGTACTTGGGCCGTGGTAATGATGATATCGTTATCGGCGATGAATCCGGCTAATTCCTTTTGTTGGGCAGCCGTTTCTTCTGGAGTCAATGCCCGAGCATAACCACCGGAACCAGCACCGTTAGAAACTGAACTGGTTAAGAAGTTAGCACCCAAGGATTCAACTTCACCCTTAGAAGCTGGCCGAACATCATAACCGGAAATAATAGCACCCAGCCGCTTAGCAGTCCCAATGGCTTGCAGACCGGCAACACCAGTTCCAAGAACTAAGACCTTCGCTGGCTTAACGGTACCAGCAGCGGTGATCATCATTGGGAAATACTTAGAATAGGTATCACTGGCAACCAAGGCTGCTTTATAGCCGGCAACACTGGATTGAGAACTCAAAACATCCATCGTTTGTGCCCGACTGATCGTCCGTGGCAACAGTTCAAACGATAATGCACTGACTTTCTGATCAGCTAACTGCTTCATCTTGTCAGGCTTAATGAGCGAACTCAATAACCCTAAAATAACTTGGCCAGACTTCAAAGCCTTCAGTGTTTCATCACTGGGCAGGTTAATTACCGCAACGATATTAGCTTGAGACAGCGCAGTCTTTCGATCAACCACTTCTGCGCCAGCCTTTTTATAGCTGTCATCGTTGTAATAAGAAGCAACCCCTGCTCCCTTCTCGATCAAGACTTTCATGCCGGACTTAATCAGTCGTTTGGCAACGTCTGGATCGATGGCAACCCGTTTTTCATGGGGCTGCTCTTCCTTTAAAGCAGAAACCACAATACTCATCAAAATTACCTCCACTCCATAATTTGAAGTATTTTCTGAAACTTTAATTTCAAGCAGCCACTCGCCCTCATTGAACAGCGGTCACTCAGTGAAAGCCTTTGACTGATATTGAAACTAAGGTAGCGCACTTACAATCATAGCTGCAAGTTACATCACCAATCGAAATAATTTGCATTTATAATTGTAAACGGTACCATCTATAGCTTAACAGAAAAGGTACCTAGAGACAATCACCCCTAGATACCTTTTCCTAAAATTGTTTTACAAAATCATTTTACTTTAAGCTTTTTGTGGGTGACCTTGTAAGTAAATAACGTGAGTGTTCAAGAATTCATCGATACCGTGACGACCATCGTCACCACCGATACCTGATTCCTTCCAGCCTGAGTGAGACCCATTCATAGCTTCAAAGTTAAACCGGTTGATGTAGGTTTCACCATCTTCAAGTTCGTTGGCAGCGCGTTGTGCGTTATCAATGTCCTTGGTGAAGATTGATGAAGTCAAACCGAAGTCACTGTCGTTAGACATTTCAATGGCATCATCCAATGTCTTGAAGGTAACGACTGGCAGAACTGGTCCGAAGATTTCGTCCTGGATAATTTCGGAATCCTGCTTAACGTTGGTAATAACTGTTGGTTCATAGTAGAAACCATTTTCGATTTGAACTTTGTGACCACCAGCAGTGATCTTACCACCGGCCTTAACGGCACGGTCAACCATACCAGATACCTTGTCCAAGGCAGCTTGGTTGATCAGAGGGCCAATGCCTGAGTCTTTGTCAGTGATTGGGTTAGCAACCTTGATAGCTGACATCTTAGCACTGAGCTTCTTGATGAATTCATCAGCAACACCTTCTTGAACGTAGATCCGTTCACAGTTGTTGCAAAGTTGACCATTGTTGTCGACACGTGAATCAATAATTGATTGAACGGCCAAGTCAATGTCAGCATCATCCATGACAATAGCAGGTGCTTTACCGCCAAGTTCCAATGAAACTTTAGCCATATGAGTAGCTGCAGAAGCCATGACATGCTTACCTGAACCAACAGAACCAGTCAAACTGATAATGCCGATCTTCTTGTTCTTTGATAATTCGTCACCAACAACTGAACCTGGTCCAGTAACGAAGTTAACAACACCCTTTGGAATACCAATCTTGTCAACAATCTTGGCAAATTCAAGAGCTAAGTTTGGTGTATCTGAACTTGGCTTCATAACGATGGTGTTACCAGTTACCAAAGCCGGACCCATTTTACGAGCAATCAGGAAGAATGGGAAGTTCCATGGGAGAATCCCAGCTGCAACACCGATTGGTTGCTTCGTAATCATAATGTTTTCATTAGCGTTGTCGGATTGAAGAATTTCACCTTCGTAAGTCCGAGCAGCAGATGCCATGTAATCGAAGTAGTCTGCTGAGAACATAATTTCAGTCGTTGCTAATGAACGAATCTTACCTTGTTCTTCTTGGAGCATATCGATCAAATGATCTGCATCCTTACGAACTTCGGTAGCAACATCATGTAAGTACTGGCCACGGGTTGCGGCTGGTACGAATTTCCATGTTTTTTCAGCTTCATAAGCATCATCAATGGCTTCTTGAGTTTCTTCACGGGTTGCGCTAGGAACTGTCGAAATCTTCTCACCAGTTGATGGGTTGATAACAGTCAGTAACTTACCTGACTTGGAATCTTTGAATTCACCGTTGACATACATTTTATAATGTTTTAATTCTGACACGGTAATTGCTTCCTTTCAAATCAAATTAAATTAAACTTTATTTCTACTATATTAGTTAACTATTACTTGCCTGGTACGTAATCTGGGTCGATGACCAAAACAGGCTTGATCGTCTTACCACTACCAGAATCAGCATTAGCTTCGTTGATTTGATCGAACTTGTAGAACTTTTCGGTCTTATCAAAGTCGAACATCCCTTGTTGATAGAACTTGATCAAACGAGGAACATCGATCTGTGGTACAGCATCGCCCATGTTGACACCGATTACTGAACGGTCGCTAGTGCAAAGATCGTTCCAAGTATCCAGATCAACATGGTTAGGAGTAACGGCGATGCAAGCTGAAGTGCCGCCTTGTGCTAAGGCTTGGATAGAATCTTCCATGACCTTCTTAACACCGGTAGTATCAACAGCAAAGTCAACACCATGACCATCAGTTAATGACTTGATCTTTTCAACAGCATCTTCACTCTTGCTGTTGATAACATCAGTAGCGCCTAATTCCTTAGCAAGCTTCAGACGTGAGTCAACAACATCGACCGCGATAACGGTAACACAGCCAGAAATCTTACCAGCCATCATAGCTGCAAGACCAACGGCACCAGTACCGAAGACGGCGATTGTTTGACCTGGACGTGGCTTCAAAGTATTTAAGACGGTACCACTACCTGTAACGTAGCCACAGCCCAGAGGTCCTAATTTACGTAAGTCAAGGCTCTTGTCAACCTTAACAGCGTTACGCTCACGAACAACAGTAGTTGTAGTGAATGATGATTGGTCAAACATATCAGCAACATCTTTACCGTTTTCAGTAAAGTGAGCACTGCCATCTGGACGAACTCCTGATAAGTTATTAGCCGCGTAGTTCAAGCATTGTGTTGGAACACCTTTCAAACAGTTTACACAATTTCCGCAACCATAGAATGAAAGTACAACGTGATCACCGACTTTGAAGTTTTTAACTTCTGGGCCGATCTTTTCAACGATTCCTGAACCTTCATGACCGAGGATAATTGGGTAACCAATTTCGGCGTCACCTTTACGTAAGGCTTCATCAGAATGACAAATCCCTGTAGCTACCATATGAATCTGCAAGTCATCTGCTTGCATTGGTGCTAATTCGACGTCATCGCGCATTTCAAATGAAGCACCCTTTTTATCAACAACTGCTGCTTTGATACGCATAACTCCATCATCTCCAAATGATTAATTTAAACAAATTAAACAAAATAATTAGATGAAAGTTGAGATGAAAATCAATTTACAAATTATCCTTAAAACGCTAATGATAATTAAAAAGTTATAGTTTCATTCGTATGAAAGGATTGCTTGTGAATTGCTTCTCATTTGCTTACAACTCTGTTATAGCTCTTTTCCAGCAAAAAATAAAGCGTTTACAGAAAATAATTTAATTATTTTTTTCTTAGAAAAATTAAAGGCTTGCTATTTTAATCACATAATATGCGATAACTGAAAGTAATCCTAGTTTTCATATTTATATTTATTTAATCCAGTGATTAAACCAGAAAACGGCCCGCTTATACGGAAAGAACCGTTTCATAAGCGAGCCGTTTTCATTTTTTTACGATATTAAGATAGCGAGCCTTACCAGTTTTCAAACGCCTTACCGTTAGGTCCAAACTGACGATAATACAGCCCTAAACCGATAATGGCTGTAATAATATCCGCAATTGGTTGTGAGATAATCACCCCTTGATAACCCATCACCGCGGCCAGGATAATAATCACAGCTGCAAAAATCACGCCTTGACGAGAAACCGACATGATAAATGCATCTAATGGCTTGTTGACTGACTGAAACATCGTGGTGAAGACCATTGCAGCGCCAATAAATGGCGTTGTGATCAGGAACCAGCGCAGCATATAACTGGCCGCCTGAACCACACTTTGGTTCTTCATGAATAACCCGCACAGGCCTGGTGCAACAACCATCAGTCCCAGGGCAATCACGAACGCAAACACAACGTTTACCAACAGATCAAATTGAATGATCTTCTTTAGACGCTGCTTATTTTTAGCCCCGTAGTTATAGCCAATCAATGCTTGGGAACCAAAACTAAAACCAACCAAAACCATGATGACGATGGTTTCCACCTTCATGGCAATGCCGAAGCTGGCCACTTTAGTCGCCCCATAGACAATTAAAAAGTTATTCATTAAAGCCGTTCCCAGCATGTTCATAAAATTAGTCACTGATGCTGGCAGACCAATCATTAATACATCCTTAACTTCCCTCAACGGAATCTTGATTTGTCGGATATGGATATGAATATACCGCGTCCGTTTAATGGTATAACCAACTAAAATAGAGTCCGTCACTATGTAACCCGCAACCGTTGCTAACGCCGCACCAGCTGCGCCTAAATGGAAGCCGAAAATAAACAGCGGATCCATAAAGATCTTCAATACCGTCCCAGTTACCGTCCCAATCATCGACTGAACGGCCAACCCCTCAGTTCGCAAGGTGTTGATGGGAACTAACGACACGATAACTAAGATGCTGGCAGCCGCCATAATTTCGTAATAAATATTGGCATACTGATAAGTACTGGCCGAAACCCCTAATAGATTCAAGCCTTGGCGCTTGAAGACAAACATGCAGATCATCACAATAATACTTAATAACAGCGCACTATAGAAACAAAAGCTGTTGATTCGACCAGCCAGTTGATATTTCTTTTTGCCCATTAATCGTGAAATAGCGGAACTGCCGCCCAACCCAAACATGTCCCCTAATGCGACCATCATGGGATATAAGGGCGTACACAGTGTAATGCCCGCGACCAAATTAGCATTTTGCGTTTGCGCAATAAAAAAGGTATCCGTTAGGTTGTAAATCATGGAAACCACGGTACCTAAAACAACTGGTAACGCCAGTGTAAAATATGCTTTTGGTATCGGTGCCTTTTCAAACAGCTCAACGATACTATCATCTCCCCAAAAATGTTCATAAAGGTCATGGTATCACAAGTTGAACGCCGGATAACGGTAAAATTGATGGTTTACCAAAATTACCCAGCAACTGACAGTACAGTACTGTCAGTTGCTGGGTAAACCGGAAATATATCCGGTAAGAACCGTTTAATAAACGCACCTTACCATTTTTCAGTCACTTTACCTTTAGGCCCAAAATCACGATAATACAGTCCTAAACCGATAATGGCTGTAATCACATCTGCAACCGGTTGTGAGACGACCACACCTTGATAACCCATGGCAGCTGCCATGATAAAGATCACTGCCGCAAAGACCACGCCTTGCCGGGAAATCGACATGACGAAAGCTTCTAATGGCTGATTGACCGACTGAAACATGGTGGTGAAAACCATTACCGCACCAATAAACGGCGTGGTGATCAAGAACCAGCGCAACATGTAGCTGGCTGACGAAACCACGCTTTGATTCTTCATGAATAGACTGCACAGGCCGGGTGCAATCGCCATTAATCCCAGCGCAATGATAAAGGCAAACACCACGTTTACTAGCAGGTCAAACTGAATGATCTTCTTTAACCGCTGCCGATTTCGCGCCCCATAGTTATACCCAATCAGCGCCTGAGAACCAAAGCAGAAGCCAACCAGCACCATGATCACGATGGTTTCAACTTTAATTGCGATTCCAAAACCCGCAACTTTATTCGCACCGTACACGATCAAAAAGTTATTCATTAACGCCGTCCCCAGCATGGTCATAAAATTAGTCATGGAAGCTGGTAGACCAATCATCAAGACATCTTTGACCTCAGCTAACGGAATGCGCATTTGCTGAATATAGACCTGCAGATACCGCGCCCGTTTAACGGTATAACCAATCAGAATGGTATCAGTCACAATGTAGCCGACAACGGTTGCCAAAGCAGCCCCTGCAGCCCCTAAGTGAAAGCCGAAAATAAACAGCGGGTCTAAGAAGATCTTCAAAACCGTACCCGTCGCCGTCCCAATCATCGATTGAGTAGCTAAGCCCTCAGTCCGTAAAGTATTAATGGGTACCAGTGAGATAATGATCAAAATACTGGCAACCGCCATAATTTCATAGAAAACATTGGCATATTGATATGTGCTGGGTGTCACCCCTAATAGATTCAAACCCTGTTTTTTAAACGCAAACAGACAGATCATGACAATGATTCCCAGCAGCAGCGCGCCGTAGAAACAAAAACTGTTGACGCGGCCAGCCAACTGATACTTTTTCTTCCCCAATAACCGTGAAATAGCGGAACTGCCGCCTAATCCAAACATGTCACCCAGGGCGATCATCATGGAAAACAGCGGTGTACAAAGCGTAATGCCGGCAACTAAATTGGCATTTTGCGTCTGCGCAATAAAAAAGGTATCCGTTAAGTTATAAATCATGGAAATAACCGTCCCAAAAACGACTGGCAATGCCAGTGTAAAGTACGCTTTGGGTATTGGTGCCTTTTCAAACAGCTCAATGATACTATCATCCCCCTAAAAAATGTTCATAGAGATTATGATATCACAAGTTGAGCGCTGGATAACGGACAAATTTAAGGGTTTACTCCATTAAAGCATCAGGCACAACTACCGGTTAATTAATGGGAATCAGTGCTTACGTGTCATAAAATCAAATAGGGTCGCAATTGCTCGCTGATTGTCTGTGGGAACAGCCGTTTTTAAGATTGCTGCTGGCGTTTGCTGCAGCGCATTATGCGTCTGCGCGTACTGGCCGTCATTGATGACCATCGTCCGCACGTTGATGGCTTTCGGCTCCAAATGAAACTGCAGGCCAATAACGTTATCGGCTAATATAAAGCCCTGATTTTTAACTAGGTCACTGGTAAACAGCAACTGGGCTTCTTTGGGGACCTCAAACATCTCTTCGTGCCAGTGCAGTGCTGTCAGCTGCTTGGGTAAACCGGGAATTACATCGTTTTGCCGATAGACCGGCGCCCAGCCAACTTCTTTATGTGGTGCTTTAGTGACTTGATAACCCAGCGCTTTAACAATCTGCTGAGCGCCAAAGCAAGCCCCAAAGATCGGTTTATGCTGGGCTAGGAGTTGTTTGATCAGTTGTCGTTCCGCTGCAATCCAATCAACATCGTCATTAGGGCTCATCGGACCGCCCAAAATCACTAACATATCGGTATCGTCAGCGCTGGGCAGAACACCGTTGAACTGATACGGGTGGTAGATGTAAAGTTGATATCCGTGAGCCTCAGCCCAGTCAGCAATGCTGCCAGGTCCCTCACTTGGTGTGTGCTGTAAAACATTTATTCTCATGATTTGTTTTTCCCTTCATTTCAATTAGTTATAGTCGTCAATCATTCACTGTCGTTACTGACGTGCTTAAAAGCGACCGCGGTGGCCCATAGGCGCTGCAAAATGGCAAAGAAAACCGTCATGAAGAGCCAAACTGCGTAGAAAATCAACCCCATGGCCATGACGCCTGGGGCATCAGTGCGGTCCGCTACTAGGTAGATTCCCGGCAACATGGTCAAGGCGCCCAGCTGAATTCCCACACACGACCACTTAAGCGCCACGAATAGCTGCACCGTTTTAGCGGTAAAGACCAGTTGCTGGCTGATCAAGTGCAATAACTGCCACGCAAAGACTGCTAAAACAATGAACGAAATGGCGCTCACGTACAAGCCAATCGTTAACGCGTACGCTTGAAGGGCTGGCATTCCAGCCGGAACCGCGTGAATGGGAATCCGCCAAAAAAGCAACCCGGCCAGTAAAATGACTAAACAACTCGCTGCCAGCAAACACAGCTGCAAAAACCAACTGCGGATTTTCATGAATGATCGTCTTCTTCCGTTTTCGTCTATTATATCTGAATGCGCTGTCATTTTGATTGTTTTAAACCGAACTTAGCGAATAATCAATAAATGACTGGTAGCTAGAATCCTCCCATAAATTAAATTTAAATTGACTTCCAAATTACAGCATGCTAAACTCATGTCAATTAAATAAACTTGGTTGGTATGTCACCGGATATATTCAACTATAAGCACAATGGTATTTGTTATTCTACCCGTAGGTACGGCGCCGCATGGCGTTACAAGGGTTGAATGATGAATACCTTTTTTCTTTTTTACTATTCTAAGGAGGCTTCAGCATGCGTGTATTAAATGCATCTGATTTACAAACAGTATTGGACTTTCCAGGCGTTATTAACGTGGTTTCGGACGCTTACCGGGAAAAGACAACCGGTGAGGGCACCATTTGGCCAATGATCTACCATGAATTCATTGCCGATCAGGCCGATATGGACATCCGTTCCGGTTACCTGAAATCACAAGGGGTCTACGGGATGAAATTACTGTCCTGGTTTGCCGGTAACGATGCTAAACAGTTACCTGAACTAAACGGAACAGTAAACCTCTACGATGATGCTACCGGCTTACCTAAAGGCATCGTCAACGCCGCTGCTTTGACCGGCTACCGGACTGGTGCCGCTGGTGCCGTGGCTACTAAATTCTTGGCTAACCCCAACGCTACGAAGCTCTTGCTAGTGGGTTCCGGTTCCCAGGCTGCTTACCAAGTCATGGCCGAATTAACGGTCTTGCCTAAGTTAAGTGAAGTAACCATCGTTAACCCGGTTAACCCAGCAGAAGCTAAAACCGTGGCGAAGAAACTCACTACCCAGTTAACCAGACAATTTTTGCCAGCCATTGACCAAAATAGTGCGGACTATCAGCGACTGGCTGACCAGCTCGCACAGCTTAAAGTGAATGCCAGCGAAGATCTTAAAACGGCTACTCAACAGGCCGAAGTGATCGTCACCGCAACGCCATCAACTAGCGCTATGATCCAAGCTGGCTGGGTAAAGCCAGGGACTCACATTAATACGATGGGAGCCGACATGGCCGGTAAGCAAGAGGTTGATGAACAGCTCTTTAACACCGCTAAGATCTTTGTTGATGACCGGACACAGGCTGCTAGTGTGGGTGAAGCCCAAACGGCAGTTAAAGCCGGCATCGTCACCGAAGATCAGCTGCCAGAGATTGGTGATCTACTGGCCAAAACTACTGAAAATCAGTGGGATCCGCAAACCGTCACCCTCTTTGACAGTACCGGTATCGCCCTGCAAGACATTGCCGCGGCTAACTTAGCATTGGACAAAGCTGCTCAATTAAACCTCGGTCAAACAATTAACCTATAGGAGAATACGATCATGAAAATGAAAACTTTTGGTGTCGAACAATGGATGAACGAATACGAAACAACTGCCACCTATAATTTAGGCGAAACCTGTGTCTCACCACTGTCGTTGCACGCGTTGCTGAATCTCACACAAACCAACGAAACTGAATTTACACAAAAGATGCTGAATACCCGGCTCACGTATGGAGATATCGTTGGCGCACCTGAACTGCGGGCCGGCATCACCCAACTGTATCAAAACTTAAAACCGGCAAACATCGTAACCACACACGGTGCCATTGGCGCTAACAGTTTGGTACTGACCACCCTCGTCGAGCCCGGCGATGAAGTGGTCGTCGTCACCCCAACTTATCAACAGCTGCAATCCATTCCAGAAGCGATTGGCGCCACCGTGCGGTTATTAGCCTTGAAGCCGGAAAATGACTACCTGCCAGATATTGATCAGTTAAAGGCCCTGGTCAATGACAAAACTAAATTAATTATCCTCAATAACCCTGATAACCCTTCTGGCTCATTAATGCCACAGGAGCACCTGCAACGGATCATTGACGTGGCCAAATCCGTTGATGCCTACATTTTGTGCGATGAGGTCTATCGTCATTTGACGCAAACAGACAACTATTCCCCTTCCATCATCGATTTATACGCTAAGGGCATTTCCACCAGCAGTATGTCAAAAGTCTTCTCGTTAGCTGGCCTGCGTCTGGGCTGGGTGGCGACTCACGATGAGGCCTTCATGCAGACGATTTTGTCACACCGCGATTACAACACCATTAGCTGTGGCGTGCTGGATGAAATGGTGGCCGAAGTGGCTTTAGATCATAAGGACGCTTTACTGAAACGTAACCGTGGCATCGTCCGGAAAAACTTAGCCATTTTAAGTGACTGGGTTGATTCTCAGCCGCATATCAGCTGGGTCAAACCGCAAGCCGGTACCACCGCATTGCTACACTATGACTTTGACCTGCCAAGCGAACAGTTCTGCGACCAGCTGTTTAAGCAAACTGGCGTATTATTAGTTCCTGGTGCCGAATTCGACGTTGAACATGCGCTGCGAATCGGCTATGCATTTGAGAGTCAGGAACTGCAGAATGGATTGGACCAGTTAAGTGAATTTATGAAGACCCTTGGTTAATAAACTTAATGTAACCAAAAAAGTGAGCCCGCAATTTGCGGACTCACTTTTTTAATCACCTTAATGCTGAAGGTCTAACGCTAGCTTAATGTGGTTTAAGTTAGTGACCAACCCAGTTCTTTCATCTTCTGGAACCGCCAGTTTAACGGTATCCTCCAGTTCGTTGAAAACGCGGTCAATGGCAACCAGTGTTTCACTCCCCTTAACCGTCAAATTGAGCTGCTTTTGCCGCTCATTAGTATCGGGAATTGTCCGGGTAATGTAACCCTGTTTTTCCAATGACTTCAACATATTAGTTACCGTGGCATTTTGCCGATTTAGAAATTGGGCAACTGTTTTTTGAATCGTATTGGGATGTTCGCCAATGAATTTAATTAACCGTGCCTGCTGATTATTAAGCTCGATTTCCTTTAGCCGAACGTTAACCAGTTCAATTTCGCGACTGACCAGGCTATGCAGCCGATCAGCGATGCTACTTGAATCGTTACTCCTCATGTTCTATACCTGCCAATTTAAGATTGTGACCAAACAATTCGTAGCTCTTATTGTTGTAGTCATAACATTAATAGTAACAACTAAGTTGACCGTTGTCTATTATATAAACACAATTTATTAAATTGGAAAGGCATTCACACGACTAACCCTGGTATTACTGAATTAATCAATCTGATTAACGCGATTATGCTAAAATTTAGGCAGTCGATCAAATCTTTGAACTGAGGTGAAATGAATGCCCATTTCCGATGCACGTCCGAGTGACCTTGACCTATTTCATGCCCTAATTGAGTTACTTAACGCTGGCGAGTCGTTAGATAAAATCAGCACTCGTCATTTGCTGACTCAAGCAGATGTCTCAAAGTCGACTTTTTATCGCCATTACGCCGATAAATTTGCCTTCTACGATTGGGTAGCGGATTATCTGCTCAGCCAGCTGCAAGATACCGATTATCATGCTGCAACACCACTGTCATTTTATAAACGCTATTTTGAAAAATGTCAGACTTATCGACTGGCGTATAAGTCCTTTATCGTCAACAATCACTGGCTGGAATTTGAAAAACGTTTGTTAGACGTTGGCATGGCTAACTACACGGCAATCCTCAGTCGAATCGATCAGCCAGATATTCCAGTCGCAACCATTGCTTCCTATATTGTGTCAGCCCACGTTGGTATGGCAATTAACTGGCTGCGGACAGATGATTCCAGTACGCCTGACGAATTAGCGAAACAGCTGACACGATTAACAACTGGTGCGTTGGCTGCTTACCACATTGATTTTGCAGCTCTTTTTAAATTGGACGTGGGACACAATTAACCATTCTGGCTCTCCTTATTCGTTATCACTGTTCCTATAATTGATAACAAACAAGGAGGGTTTTTAATGACCATTAAAAAACTAACGGTTGCCGGTGGCGGTGTATTAGGTAGTCAAATCGCCTACCAGGCAGCCTACAAAGGCTACCCAGTAACAATTTATGATATCGATCAAGCTGCTTTAACGGCTGTGAAAACGCGGATCAACGCTTTACGTCCCAGTTACCAGACCGATTTACAGGCAAGTGACGCGGACTTCGATGCGGCCCTATCACGGTTGACCTACGTGAGTGACCTAGCTGAAGCCGTTAAACACGCTGACCTCATCATCGAAGCAATTCCTGAGAACCTTGATTTAAAGACTAAATTTTATCAGCAGATCAGTGAATTGGCACCCGCTACAGCGATTTTTTCCAGCAATTCATCGAGTTTGCTGCCAAGTCAATTAGCCCCTGCAACTGACCGGCCAGCTCGATTATTGAACATGCACTTTGCCAACCATATTTGGGTCAACAACACGGCGGAAATTATGGGCTCCTCTCAAACTGACCCCAAAGTTTATCAAGAAGTTGTGACGTTCGCCAAATCAATTGGTATGATTCCTATTCAGCTAAAGAAGGAGCATTCCAGCTACATTCTAAATTCCTTACTGACCCCATTGATGGCATCCGGTATGTCGTTATGGGTCAACGGCATTGCTGACCCGCAGACCATCGACAAAACCTGGATGATTGCCACTGGAGCAGCCATGGGACCATTTGGTATTTTGGATATGATTGGTGCCCGCACACTGACAGCGGTACCACTGCCTGCTGCTATTGATCCCGATGGCAAGATCACTGCCAGCTTAAAGCAACGGCTAGCTGACGGTAAACTTGGCGTAGAATCCGGTGAAGGGTTCTACCACTACCCTAACCCTGAATTTCAACAGCCTGACTTTTTAAAAGCTTAAATCATTTACAATTTTAACGATAAAAATGCCACCACAAGCCTAAATAGAGACTTGGATGGCGTTTCTTTTAAAAGCCAACTATCTTTAGTTTTCCTGACCATTTCTAGCTGCCAGCACCGCTTCAATATCGATCTGTTCTGCCCGCTTTTTCAAGCCAGCTAGGTTGGCTGCTAAAGCGGTCTTTTCTTGGTCTGAAAGACCTTCTAAAATAATCGAATCCCAAAATTGCATCTCGTCAATGATCTTGGTGACGTATTTAGTCCCAGCAGGTTCAATATAGACCTGTTTCGTCCGCTGATTATTTTCATCAACCACTCGCTTGATGAGTCCATCGGCTTCCATCCGTTTTAAGCTTCGCGCCACCATGGCGTTGTCGACTGATAAATTATGCCCAATTTGATCCTGAATAATGCCCGGGTTTTCTTTGACGTTGATCAAGATAATGGCATCAACTTCCTTGATCCCCATTTTCTTAATAACTGCTTTCATGAACGCTTGAGTTTTGCGCGAAAAGACACCGACCGAAATTCCGATACCTAATGATGCCAAAATTGATCACTTCCTTCGACATTAAGAATAGCAAAAATAAATGTTTTTATCAACTATTGACAAAAACAATAGTTGATGATAATCTTTAGTCACTCAATTGATGGGAAAGGATGATATTAATGGTTAAACAACAAGTCCCCGGATACTTTAGATACCCCCTTGGTGATTATGAGATCACCGCTTTATATGATGGTTTCGCCTGTGCCAATGGCGACGTTTATTTTGGGAGCAATCCTAAAACGGTCGAAAAAATTTGGGCAGACAATTACACTAACACCACTGTGATTGATGGCCGAACGAATATCAAAGCGGATTCCAACGCCTACTTAGTCGATACTGGCAAGCAACTGTATTTGATTGATACCGGTAGTGGGAAAGTTCTCGGACCCACTATGGGCAAAATGCTAGCTAATTTGAAAGCTGCCGGCTATCAGCCAGAAGACGTTGATAAGATCATGTTGACCCATGCTCATCCTGACCATATTAACGGTTTGGTGCTCGATGATCAGATGGTCTTCCCTAACGCCACGGTTTATTTGAAACAATCCGACTACGATCTTTGGGTCAACATTCTCCCTAATCTCAAGAGTCTATTAGCACCTTATGAACAGAAAGATCAGTGCGTTTTATTCAACGATGGCGACCCGATTGCAGATGGCATCACGGCCATTCCATTACCAGGACATTCGATTGGTCACACCGGCTATCAGATTGAATCTGCTGGGCACAAGCTGTTTGCTTGGGGCGATATCATTCATGACGCGGATGTGCAACTTGCCAATTTAGACGTTGAAGTCGTCATTGGTAAGATGGATGAAAAACGAATTGCTATTGAAATTGCAACGGCTAAGAAAACAGTTGAACAGGTGGCCAGCACGCAAGAATTAGTTGCCGGTGCCCACCTGCCATTTCCTGGCATTGGCCACATTGTTAAGAACACGACAACCACGGGCTACCGCTTCATTCCCGTACATTATAATGACGTTAATTAATTAAAAGGAGACTGCCATATGACAAAAGACTTTCATGAAGTTGTTTTAGACCAAACTGATGATGCAGAAGTCATGGACCGATTAAAGATTCGTGAATTACTGGAATACGAACGCTACACCAGAGACAACGGCTACTTCGATCAGGAAGGTGCCTGCTACAGTGATGATGCTACTATCCACGTTTCCTGGTTCAGCGGTGCCGCTAAGGATTACATTGCCAAAACTAAGGCTGCCGGTGGCGGTGGCTCTAAGCATAAAATGAACAGCACCATGATCTGGTTAAATGGCGATAAAGCGATTGCCGAAATGTCCGTCACCATGCTGTCTCCGCGCCAAGAAATCGATGGTAACGAATTTGACCTGGTTTCTTACGTTCGCATTTTCAGTGAACTGCAAAAGATCAATGGTCAATGGAAGATCGTCTATGGCGACTGCATTTACGAACGTGACTCACTGGTACCAACCCTACCTGGTTCAAACTTAAAACTCGATAACGATAAAATTAATCAGTATCGTGAAAGCTATAAATGTCTTTGCTACGTCCTTTCACGTTCAGGTCAAAAAGCTGATCAAGGCCAGCCTGGTGATGACAAACCAGAAACGGTTGAAAAATTGTATGCTGAGGCCAGTGAATGGTTCTTTAACTAAATATCAAAAAGAAGTACGCCAACTGGCGTACTTCTTTTTTTGAATTCATCGTTTAAAAACCTCTCAAAAGTTGCTTACTCCCCCGATTAGCATTAGAGTAATATTCAGTAATCCTATAATCGATCAAAAGGAGTAGCCTATGAAAATTAAAATTGGCGTTGAACAAGCCATCTACGTGGTTGTGATCCTCGCTCGTCAGCAGGATCAGCAGCCCCTGAAAAGTAAATTACTGAGCCAGATTTTACAGGTTTCTGACTCCTACCTCCACAAAATTACCCGTCAATTAGCCGTTCAGCATATCATCACCACCGATGCCAGCAAAACTGGTGGTTTAACGCTCGCTCGTCCGACCAGCGAAATTTCACTATTAGATATCTTTGAAGCAATTGAAGGTCCTGATTCATTTGCCTCTTGGAATAATCTGCGTGACCAGGTACTGCGCTTAGACAACCACGCGTTTGAACAAAAATTCGACCAGGTCAATCTACAATTCAAGCAAGCTGAGAAGAACTATAAAGCCACCCTAGCGAAACTCTCAATTGCCGATTTATTAAGTGATGAAACGGCTTCGTTCGTGGACTGGAACGACATTGCAGATACTAACAACTAAAAACAGCACCGTACAGCCTAAATGGTTGTAAGGTGCTGTTTATTTACGAACGTTAACTAGTCGTCCTGTGATTCAAACCGACTTTCATCCAAATTACCAAACTGCGGTTTCCACGGTGTAATGGTCATCGAAGTAATCAGATCATGCTGGAAATAGGGATCTTGATGGATCAATTCCATCAAAGCTGCTTTATCGCGAACCGCAAAGATCAGGATAGCCTGACGCTTATGGTCACCCTCACTGGGTCCCGAAACGATTAAATCACCGGCAGCCACGTGTTGTTTCAGATACTTAATGTGTGCCAGCAAATATTTCGTCCAGCCCACCATATCATCATGCGTATAAGTGACGACAAAAACTTTCTTTTTGGCCATGAACACTAGTCCTTTCTGAAGGTCTGGTTATCAACTGACTGGTAAAATTCTACCAGTTCTTTTGCCGTTGCCTGAGGTTGTTCCATTGGCATCATATGGGTACCTGGGTCAATGGTAACCCGTTTGGAATTTGGATAAGCAGCGGCCATCTGCGCCATGATTTGTGGTACAGCGGAAGCATCTTGCGCGCCACCCAGTGCTAAGACTGGCACGGTGGTTTTAGGCGCCGTTTCAGTCGCATCGCCGGCTGCCATTGCCCGCCAGGCAGCAGCCCAGTTAGCAACACTCATGTGACGAACACATTCACGGCCATAGCGAACTTCCCATGGATTTCTAGCAATGGTTTCCGGTGTAAACCAGCGAATCAGTGAAACGGCCACTTGAGCTTCCATGCCATCTTTTTCGGCAGCGTCTGCTCTGGCTGCTAGCACTGGAAAGCCCTTTAACCCGGTAGCAATCAGTGCCAATGAACGGACTTCTTGTGGATAGTCAACGGCAAAGGACTGCGCGACAGCACCACCATATGAAGCACCATAGACGTCAGCTTGTTTGATGCCTAATTTAGCTAATAAATGGTGCAAGTCGTCAGCCAGCTGATCAAGGTTTTGCGTTGTTGGTGCCTGACGTGCCCAGCCATGGCCACGAATATCATAAGCGATTACCCGTGCGCCCGTTTTCGCAATTTCTGGATATACTTCACGCCAAGTTCGGTGATCCAGCGCCAAACAATGAATCAAAACGACTGGGAAGCCATCCGCGTGGTTATCCCAAACTATCGTTTCGTGGTCGCCCACGTTCACTAATGATTCAGTGACGTTTGGACGTAAGCGAAGCTGTTCGGATTTTAAATAAGGTGCAACTGTCCGGGCTGCACTGACCGCACGGGGATTACCGGCGTAGATGCTGGCTAAGTTGATCACGTCTTGAATCTCATCATCCGTGGCACCGGCCGCCTGCGCTGCTTGAACGTAAACTTGAAGCTGGTCACTCATGTCGCCCATGCCAATCAGCATGGCAAAAGTGGTCATCGCCCACTCACGGTCACCAATAATGGCGTTAGCGTTCAGTTCGTTACCAGTATTGGCAATCGCCCGGCTAAGCTGAGGGGTTAATCTTGCGAGTTCTGCTACTTTTTGGTCAACAATGTTTGCATCAGTTGTTTTATTTGTCATTTTAAAAGCTCCTTTTATCCTTGGATATTTGTTATCTACGGTTGAAAGCTATTTTTGCACCTAACTGGACAAATGTCAACAGTATTATTTCGATTATTTCTCTGCATCTGCCTGCCGAGTCTTTTTCACCTATTAATTTAACCGATTGTGATAAACTAAACTTTCGGAGGTGTTTCATCATGAAAATTTTGATATTAGGCAGTTCAGGTATCCTAGGACAGGCAGTAGTCAAGCAACTAGCACCGTTACCAGACGTTGACCTACGCGTTTTTGACCGCGGTAAAAAGGGGGTCACCTACCCTGATTTTGTGGAACATATCGTGGGTGATGCCACCAGCGTTGCTGATCTAAAGGACGCTTTAAATGGTGTCGACGTGGTCTTTTCAACTCTCGGACCATTTAAAGTTGAAACTTTTGCCACCCCACTGGTACAAGCCATGCAAGAAGCTGGCGTTAGTCGGTTGTTCTGGTCCACTCAATTTCAAATTTATGACGATGGTATCTCACCAGAAAATCTGAAATTAGCTGCTAGTTTCGGCTTTGACGAAGCGACTGAACGCGGCTACGTTGAAAACCAGCGTCAAGCTGCTGATATCATCGAAGCTACCCATTTAGACAGTACGCTACTTATGATTCACTTCTTCAATTACGATCAATCTATCCAGCACGCGGTTTTAGACGCTAAGGATCAGCCCGTTTCCGGCGGTCCAATTAGCATTGCTTCACTGGCAATCGTTTTGGCAGAAATGCTGCACCATGAGGCGGATTACCGTCAGGACGCCATTAAAATTTCGGCTAAAGATTAAATCACAGCTTAAAATTCAAAAAACGCCAGAAGAAAACTTCTTCTGACGTTTTTTTATTTACATCATTGTTTTTTTAAACTCTATAACTTGATTCCAATAAGGCTGTAATTCAGCAGATTTTAAAATCGTTCGCGTTTGGTATAACTGATCAAAATTAACGTAGAATAGCCGGGATGCAGTTGAAAATTTCTTCATGATGTCTCGGACGATGTGATATTCGTTAGCTGATAAATCAACAATTTGCTTAGTATGTGTCTTTAAATGCGCGACACTCTTGGTTGTTATTAAGTAGTTACCGCTCCAGACAATTTGCTCTAAAATGTCAGTCCCATTCAGTTTTGCATCCTGAATCAGGTCATTTTTAGTCCCACCCGCGTTGATGAAATTACTCAACCAGAAGGCATAGCGATTGCGTAAGAAGATATTGTGCGGTGGTAAAGCCCGTAATTGCTGTAAGTAATCAACTGATTTAAATGGGTGTTGTTTTAAAAATTGAAAAATTGAATCTAAGACGTATGCGGCTTTTACATAGCTAGTATGACTAGCCTCCCCAGCGAAAAATTGATTCTCTCTTGTGGGTTCATAACTAATAATGTTTAGGATAGCATGATTCGTTAACTGAAGCTTTTTTTGATAGCTTTGTATACTTATCAACAATTTTTCATTTAAAGAAATTTGAAATTGATTATCGTTTATCATTAAGTCACCTCTTTCAGTCCTGGAATCCGTTTATTAACCTTATTTCGAAAAAATCTTATATTTATAAAAAATATAATCCGTGCCGTCTTAATAACTAGGTAAAAACGCGGAGAATAACAGATTTGTTGCTCATCCGACTCATCTGAACAAGATTACTCCCGTTTGTATGGGGAACACGAAATTTTCTATACTGGAAACACATAAGTAATATGTCGCTTTAAATGGATATTAAAGGCAGTGGAAAATAATCGGAAATACGTAGTTAGGCACGTTCTTTAATAGAATCACCCCCACATACGTGGGGAATACGGATTGTTGACCATCTTGGGTGTTTGATCAACGGGATTACCCCCGCATACGCGGGGAATACAAAAGCCAACCTAAGATTTATTCTGATCTTAGAGGATCACCCCCGCATACGCGGGGAATACTTCGACTTTTTCCATAGTATCAATCATTTTTAAGGATCACCCCCGCATACGCGGGGAATACTGTCGTTTAAAATTAAAAGTCGAGTACAAATTAGGATCACCCCCGCATACGCGGGGAATACAATAAGTCTATAACGCTGTCACTTGTATACGCGGGGAATACGTACTTTAAATTTGAGCAAAAACGTAAAGTTTGGGATCACCCCCGCATACGCGGGGAATACTCTTCATAGTCGTCACTTAACCGAAATAGTGCGGGATCACCCCCGCATACGCGGGGAATACACGCTCCAACCCGTGCGCTTGCTTACAAGTGCAGGATCACCCCCGCATACGCGGGGAATACTCATCAAGGCTATTCGGGTATTCACGTGTCCCAGGATCACCCCCGCATACGCGGGGAATACTATTTCATCTTTCAATAGTGTTTTTGCAAGGCAGGATCACCCCCGCATACGCGGGGAATACGTAACTGAAACTTTAATTTTTTCGATAGTGGTAGGATCACCCCCGCATACGCGGGGAATACGAAACTGACCGATTTAGGTAAAGATGCTCTCTAGGATCACCCCCGCATACGCGGGGAATACTAGAAATCTTAAATTCGCCCTGTTTCGTGTTGAGGATCACCCCCGCATACGCGGGGAATACTTTTCTTTCATGTATCTAGTTGTTTCGGATTCGGGATCACCCCCGCATACGCGGGGAATACAAAAAATTCATCTAGTGAATCAGGCTCCACGTGGGATCACCCCCGCATACGCGGGGAATACACTGAAAGCGAGTTAATTAAATCAATTTTGTGAGGATCACCCCCGCATACGCGGGGAATACCCGGGCCATAAAAGTTTTTATGCTTCCCCGGTGGGATCACCCCCGCATACGCGGGGAATACTACAATTTGAGTCGAAAATTAAAATTGGATATGGGATCACCCCCGCATACGCGGGGAATACACGGTATCATCTAAGGCTAAGCCGGACGTGAAAGGATCACCCCCGCATACGCGGGGAATACTTAGTGTAACAGACGTTAATAACGGACGTGGAGGGATCACCCCCGCATACGCGGGGAATACTGTTTCTGATCTACTAGGCTTAGTGAGATTCAGGGATCACCCCCGCATACGCGGGGAATACCTTGGGCATTGGTACTAAACGCGCCAAACGCCAGGATCACCCCCGCATACGCGGGGAATACTGGTCGGATACTGAACCACCTGAGATGTGCATGGGATCACCCCCGCATACGCGGGGAATACGGTCTGCTTCAATCGAATCGATTCCAGTAGACGGGATCACCCCCGCATACGCGGGGAATACACTAAATAAATCCCTATAAATCAACATTCTTAAATTACTAAATCACCATTTTTTATGAGTTTTTCTGCAAGGGCCAAGGTTGCTTGTGCATCTGCATATGCCTCATGTGGATGCTCATTAGAAATGTCATACTTTTTCAAAACTGTATTTAATCTAAAATTATCCAAAAACCGATTTGCTTTTTTCACTAAGGGCATTAAATCAATCATCTTATTATCTATTCCACTTTGATTGTATTTTTTAAATCCCAGTGAAATAAATTTATCATCAAACTCTAAATTGTAACCAACAATTGGTAAATTCCCAACAAATTTTTTCAGGCTTCTTAGTGCATCAACTAATTCAATGCCTTCATCCTTTAATTTTGAATCCGTAATCCCCGTCAATTTAACAATGTTTTCAGGAACTGGTTGATCAATACTAATATAGGCATCAAAATGCTGACATTCTTTTATCCCAATACTTTTAAAAGCAGCAATAGAAATAATTTGATTCTTCACTGCATCCAGCCCTGTAGTTTCAATATCGATTGCAACTAGTTGGGTACTACGCTCACTATGTCCAGGATGCTCAGGCTTTAACGCTTTTCTGGAACTCAAACGTGCTCGATGGTATTTCGATGCATTACTAAAACCAAGTTTCACAGGCTCTTCTAAAGTATTTAATCGTTTCATTAAGGGAATATCATCAAAATCAACTACCCGTCTATCTTTTCTAGTTGTTTTAAACTGATAGCCAAATTCATTTTTAGCATTGTAAACCATAGTAGCTTGACCATTTCCAATATCACGCATGACACGATCCCATAATTGATCACGAACACGTGCGCTTACATTGCCCACATATACGCCAGTTTGAATTTCCTGATACCACTTTGTCAAATCACCACGTAACGATGGTGGTACTTTCGTTAAAGTAATTACAATCATGAGTGATTATCCTCGTGTTCAGCATATTGGACGCCAAATTTTTGTAAACCCATTCGATCATCCCACAGATTTAGTGTCTCGGCTTCAGCTTTATTACTATCACCAAGTAGCATTTTCAGATCCGCAACCATCCGAATCATGAGCTTACCGTCTACAAATGCGTCCCGCATTGCTAGCCGTGTTCTAGAACCAATATCTTTATCATCACCATACTTTTTAACCATTGAAAATGCGATGGGAATTGAATACTCAGCTTTATATAAATCTGCAAAATCATACACAAATGATAAATCATGCCCTGTATGCACGAATCCTAAAGCAGCGGATGCGCCAAGCGCAACGATAACACTATAACTCAACCCATATAGTGCTTGATGAGCAGCTGTCAGTGCCTTATTAATAGGTGTTCCTGAATCAAAATCATCTGGATTGTATTCGCGACGTGACCAAGGAACTCCTGTCCGTTGCGACTCCTCTTTATACACCCGTCTGACCCGTGCGCCTTCTTTTCCTCGCAGTTCTTGCATTGATAGTTGTGAAACATCTTCACCCTGAAAACGCATTTGGTACATCTGACGAGCTACCGCAACTCTAGATTGCTTATTAGAAACCAATTTTGCTTGAGCTTCAATTAAAGAAGCTGAATGATTTAACGCCCGGCCATGAGCATATTGACGTACACCTCGTTCACCGACCCAAACGACACTCATTCCAGAATCACCCATTAATTCCATTGCTCGATGAGTCACGTCTATTCCAGGCCCCAACATTAAAACACTGATGATAGCTGCCGGAACAAAAACTGTTCCCTGATTATCCGCAACAACAATGGCACTATCCTGTCTATTTAATTTGGCATGTTCAAGGTATAAAAAGGTAATTCGGTCACGAATCCGACTTAACTCTGAAAGCTCTGGTTTTTTTGCTCCAGGTTGTATTTTCATAACATCACTCTATCGGAATAACAGTCATAAGGCCCATGCCAAATGCCTTCTCACGGCCAAGCCCACTAATCAATACTTGTCTAAAGACATCGATATTCTTAATCTGAAGAACACCTTCAAAGGTGACGCGACTAATGTGAATTGTCCGTCCTTTTTCAGCCTTCCGATGAAGAACAGGACGATCTCGATGCACAATATCAAACGCCAGATTATCAATATCCTCTATGGCTTCACTTTTCTGAGAAACAATTTGAAATCCTGCAGCATCGGCCTTTTTAAGTAGCCACTTACGTTGCTGTTCAATCGTCACATGAGGGTACACCTTACTACGTTTACCTTCACCCTGATAAACCGAATAAGTTGGGTTGGCAGTTAACCGAAATCTCATCCGCTGTCCCTCAGCTAATGAATCTAAAAAGTGATCATACGGTTTAGTAAGTGCTGTCTCAGGTACGCCATAGCGAGAAAGCAATTTAATATCAGGTCGATTTTCACTTAAAATTAGTAAATATTGCTTTCCAGATAATGGATCTAATCGCCATAAATGCCGCTTATGACTATTATTTTGAATCTCTTCAGGAAAACTATTTTCAACCCAATTATGATAAGCACCTAAATGCGTTAAATCTTTAATCCTTTGACGATTATTTAAGTCAACTTCAATCCTTGATAAATACATTTGTTCTCCCTTCTATACTGCACCCATAGCATCGTGGCCACCCTCACTATGTGAAACATCGATATTTGTTTTTGTTTTAAACTCAACGTATTTTTTTGTAACAGCTCTGAAACTAAACCGTCTGTTTCGCTGATCAAAAGACTCAGCTCGATCTTTAACCATCATTTCTCGCCCATTTGGAATTAATGCTGCATCAGCAAATAATTCTGCTTTAAAACTTGAATGCGCTGCTTTCTTCTTTTGATACCACTCAGACGCCTGCCACTTAAGTGTAGATAAAGCATCAACAGGATTACTATCAGAAAAAGTTTCAATTTTCAATGGGCCAGCGGGAACATTAGATCGCCGTCCTAAAAATAATTGAAATCTAGGATACCGAAGTGCTTCATCAATTTGATTGATCAAAGCTTCATCATTGCTACCAAGCGCTACAACAAAAACTGCATCTTGTAAATAATCACGATAAGTAACTTTTCGCTTATCCTTTTTCCATTCAACAGTTTGAAAATCTTCCAGAATCCTGCCAGGTTGATCCACTCTAACTGCAAAGGTTAATTTATTCAAATCAGATATTCGCTGATCATCCCGACGATATCCTAAAGCAGCCGCCACCATTCCTATTACCGCGCTTTTAGAGGGATGATCACTTGTAGTCCTTCTAGCAAAAGTTGCTTCATTACCATACGACTGCAAAGGTGCAGTTAATCTAATCGTCAGTGTCTTCATCCTGCACCGCCTCTTTTAAGCTTTCAGTGACTTTATTTAATAGTTCGGTTAAATTCTCCACTTGACCATCAGATGTAGAATCTTCACGATTCAAAACAACTTTCAAAATTGGCTTTTCAACCATCGAAAGCGTTGAAGTATATTCTTTTTCAAGTTTTGTAATTGAAGCTGTTACGTACCCATCTTCAGTCGATGGGACCGGCTTTTCAAATGCTGATACCAAGTTTACCGGAGTATCCGTTCGTACGACTACCATGACGTAGTTAGGCAAGGTTTTATTGGCGAACGTGTTTTGCTTTCCCGTTGGCATTGAAAGCAAAAATTGCTTCACAAATTCACTTGCGCCATTAAATGCATCTTCAGTGCCAAGATTATGGATTAATTCATGCATGTTCAAGTTTGCATAACGGTATAGCGTTGAAGAATTATATTGAATTGAACCCAGCATTGCGGCACCAGCAGTATCCTTCGGCTGTAAATCATCTAAAGCAGTAAAGTAATCATAATCCGGTTCTACTCTGTGTGTTGAAATTGCATGCGCCACCTGTGCTGAGGCATCTACATTTAATTCCGGATTGTCAGCTACCATTCGTCCAAATAACGCTAAATCTAGCGATTGGTCGCCTTTTAATACTGCTTTAATCGCCTTTTTATCAAGTTCATCATTAGAAACGACATATTGAGCTAATTTAGTGATCTGACCAGGGCTAACCATTAATAAGGCACCAGTATTGCCTTCTTTATCTACTTTTACCCCTGCTAATTTAAAAGCTTCTTCTGACTTTTTCATTGCAGCTTCATCATCCAAAGAAGAATCAACTTTTTGAATGTTATCTGCCAATAATTTAGCTGCCATCTTGGTTCTATTAGCTGAAGTAATATCAGTATGTTTAAAACCATCTCTCATAGCATGCTTCCAACTTTGAGATGAAACACGGGCACGCATTGCACCACCATACATTGCTGATTTAGGTTCACCATTATCATCTCGATTAATGTTTGATACTGGAACTGACTGTAATGCGTGAATGTCGATGTATAAATTTTGTTTTGTCATTATTTATTCGTCCCTTCGGAATTTGCTTTTTGTGGAATAGCTTTAAAGTATTTTTGTCCCCATGCCATTTGAACCTGGCTGGCTTGCTCGAAACTAACCTGAAACCAAAATAATTCCTGTGCTAGCTGTGCATAATCAATTTTTACTTTTCTTTTAGTGCCTTTAATCATACTAACTAAATGGTTAAGTGAATTAATTACTGTATTAATATTGGTTGTTTCAAGCAGCGGCTTCACCCGTCCATCTATTCGAGTTCGATCATCAGGATTTTTCCTCATGTCTGCTAAAACATCAAAAATAGTTACACCCTCTGCTTGATCACGAGGATAGGAAGCAGCATAAACGAGTTGATCTTCTCCTCGCTGTTGAATTGCAAATAATCGTACTGCGGCAAAAATAGCCGTTTCAGACTTTGTTGTTTTACCAGTTGGGCTCAAATATTTTTGATTTAAATGACTCATTATTACAGGCCAAGTACCTCTCGCTCTCAAACTAGTAATGTCCCTAGAATTCTGAAAATCCGCTAAAACTGCTTTATTAAGGTTCCCATTACCATATAAATCTAGGATAATTCCTTTAGTTGCACTCGCTATTTCATAGGTCATTCGTCAGTCACCCCTTCTTTAAATTAGTGTTTATGAATGTTGTATACGAGTCGATTTTTAGCAATAAAAATATTCAGTGGCCCTTTCTCGGTTACAATGCCACCTTTATCCCGTGGTGAGCTATTCTGCGCCAATTCATTTGCTGATGAGAAGACAAGCGACTTTAGTTGGTCTTTCCATTCAATTATCTTGTCATCACGATTATCCTGATTAGTTAACGAAACTAACCAATCTTTAAAGGGTTCATTTAAACGATCATAAAATTGTGCACCCATTTTGTTAGCAAAAATTTTTGAATCAATTCCTCTAATTTGAGCAACATCAGCTGCAAATCGCCAATAGTCTTTGGCAATAGCTTGTGTGAAACTAATAACGGATTCAATTCTCAGTGGCCAGCGTGAATTTTCATTAGTATCAAATAAAACATCCGCATTAATCGACATATCATCATACACTTCCGCCACAGGTGCTTGAGACGTTGCATTGCCATCACTAATAAGTGCCACCGAAGTTAATGTAATTAGCCTATCAGGGTCAATGCATTCGGCTTCTTTAAGTGTATTGAGCCATGAAACAATTCCTGGTTCATGATGATCATTTGCTTGGTCAGCGTTAATATAATCACCAAAATGACGCCACATTGCAATACCAAGTGAACGAGTCCCCTTAACAGCTGGCTTAAAAACATCGTCACCGCCTTTAGAAGCCTTGATATCTTTTTTCCACACAGTCATTGGTTCAAGCCACATATTTTCATTACTAAACATCGGTATACCAGCACTAAAAATGGTTGGTTCATCATTTTCATCCCATTTAATGTGCAAAATTCTGGACCACGCCGTATATAGAAAAGCCAAATTATCTGGCGCTATTTCTTTTTTTCGTTCTTCTACATAAGCAGTAACACTTTTATATTCCCAAACCGGTTTCTGTGCTTGATAGTGTTCTTCATCAGCAAGAACCAAATTCAACATTAAGGTTTCAAATAATGATTTACCCTTCGCAAAAACTGGATTTAACCGATAAACCCATCCTGCTGGATTAGAAAATTTTTCTTCTGTTTGAACTTTAGTTTTATCTGTAACACCGGTAAAATTTTGATAGGTAATCAACCATCTTGTTAATTCCGACAAACTCAGACGATTCTTAAATGTATCTGATTTTGGCGTAAAAATAGCTGGTGTATTACCACTTTCGGAAATTTGTCGATTCAATTGCTTTACAGCAACTGTCCCAGTCCCAGTGGCAACATACTTTTTTTTAGGGACAAAACTATCGTATTCTTCTTCAGTCACCTGATAAAATGCTTGATCACCAAATAAATTGAATCGACTTTGATTTTTATCCAAATATTGCGTAATAATTTTCGAAAATTTACCAGACTTATACAAATTTCCCCAAGTCTGAAATAAATCTTCTACATCAAAATCATCCTCGTCTACCGGTGTATTCACATGAAATGTTTCCGAATCAATGTTTACCCATTCATAAGGTTCACCATTCATATCAAAACGTGAATATACAGTATGCAAAATTGCCAGTAAAAATCGCATTATTGCTAAATCTTGGGCTCGCATATCCCCAGCTAATTGCCGATATTGATGTGCGTTATTGAAACATTCAATCAGCGATACTGTTTTCAATGAATCTGTCTTAGTTTCAATTACATTAATCCATGGATCTGCTACCAAATTAAACTGTTTTTTTGACATCATCGTCCTCCTCTTTAAAGTGCAGGCCATATATCGAAGAATAATTAAACTGATTATCTCCCAAATATCCGCAAAAATTTTCATCTACCGTTAGTGCAAGTGCGCCTTTAAGCCACTTATCTTGTTGCCACCCCGGAAATTTTTTAGCTGTAAATTTTTCTAATAACTCGATATAGGTATTAATTGGTTGAGTTCGTCCTGAAGGCAATCGAATTAATTGTTCCGCAACTTCTCTTGACTGACAGTCTTCAATTGAGCGACCATCCAACAGAAATATTCCATTATTAGTATGTTGCAGCAATATAACTTCCAATGATTCTTTAATATCTCTAACTGCCGCTGCAGCTTTTTGATCACTGCCACTCACATCTGAAGTAGAACGATTTAACCACTTATATAAAGTATGGTGTGCATCAGATTTAGGATCCGCAATTTGAAAAGCACGTGCTTTAACCTTCTCTTTTGCTAAATTCTGTTCAAACTTTGCCTTGGCCTTTTCGATACCCTTAATTTGGGGATCTAATTGATCATCATAGACAGCCTGAACAAGATTAGACACATCCTTGGGTTCTTCAATCGTTTCTTTTAAGAAATAATCCGTCTTCATCAACAAGTACTTACCATAAACTGTTTCACTACCATCTTCATATTCACCCATAGACTCAATACCCATTATGTAAAGTCTGGGTATCTGTAAAGCTTCCGGTCGAGAAATATTGTGTCGATGGAGTCGCCCTGCACGCTGTAATATCAAATCCATCGGGGCTATATCTGTAAAGAGAATATCAAAATCAATATCAAGTGATTGCTCCAAAACTTGAGTTCCAATGATAATCATTTTATCTGGACGCTTACCATTCTTCCCAATAGCATTCTGCAATTCAGTTTCTTTAGCAGCTCTATCTGGTGCTAAAAATGCCGAATGTAAAACCATTAACTTAATTTCTTTTGGAACAAGATTGGCAAGCTCCTGTGCTCTACCAACCGTATTAACAATTACCCCGGCGATTCCACCATCTTTTATCGAATTTAAAACCGTTTCAATGAGTGTACTGTCATCCTCATTAATTCTGGTAACTTGAATTTGAAGAGGCTTTTGATCTGATACACCAGGAAATTTAGAGATTTGCTCGACTTGATCACCATCCAACATAGTTACCAATGGATACGCTTGCGTTTTGACCCAATCAGGCAATAAATCGTATGAAGTTTTTAGCGCTTTCATTTTTTTACCGTATTTACCATGATAATAAGCGTTTATTAAGTCTTTCCTTTTTTGTTTTGGAAGTGTTGCTGACAGAATAATAATTGGGACATGATAAACACCTAGCCATTCAATGGCCTTGTACAAATACTGATTCATGTAGGAATCGTAGGCATGAACTTCGTCAATGACAACCACTTTTTCACTAAAGCCTAAATGTCGTAAGAAAAGATGCTTTTGTTTCAATCCCATCAATAAAAGATTATCTATTGTACCAACTACGAATTTCGATAATATTGACTTTTTCCCACTAAACCAGTCATTAACAACCACGCCACCTGAATCATCAACGTTAGAAGCGTTAGGTAAATCTTTAAACGACTCATTAAATTGGGCTTTACCGTGCATCAATTTGATGGGAAAATGTTCATCCTGATCTTTTGCCAGCTCATTTAGCCAGTCCTGCACGCGATCAAACATCGCGTTTGAAGTTGCCTGAGTTGGCAACCCAATAAATAATCCAGGATGTTGAGTCTTATAGGCTAATTGTTCAGTTGAAAGCAAGGCCATTTCTGTCTTACCTACTCCAGTTGGTGCTTCAATAATCATCATTCCAAGATCTTTTGCTTCACTAACTGCATCAATCAAGGCTGCTTGTACTGGTCGAGGTTTAAATCCCCAACGCCGCTCATAAAGATCAGCATCACTTTGAACTTTTGGGGGATACCAATGTCCACCTAAATCCCAAGTATTCATCGCGGACTCAAATCGTGATTCCAAATCAATATCATTTAAAGATTCATCAATTGAAATCAAAGAAAACAATGGTTTTGTTTGATCATAACCAAGAAATTCACTTGATGCTAACCAATCAGCAGTAATTAGCAACCCTTCCAGAATAACTGCTTGAGGTTGAGTAACCGTTGGAATATCCGTCACCGCCTGATAACCGATACGACTCATTCCATAGTCAAATAGCTGATTTTGAACTTCTTTCCAATTTTTTTGGACACCTAAATCATTGTCATTTTGAAGGTAATTAGAAGTAAATTCTTCAATCTGACTATAATTAGTCTCATTTCCTGCATCACCATGATGCCCAGCAATAATTGATCTAACTGACTTAGGAACTTTATGAATTTTAAGCAGTTCTGCTCCAGCCAAGGCGTGCGGCGATTTTTTATAATCAGAAAGTAAAATTTTCTCTTTGTCTTCATCTAAATTGGAGAATCCATCACGAATTAATTTTTCAACCAAAGCTCCGTCTAATTCTTTCCCACCATCGAAGGATGGCTTTACCTGGAATGCCGGAATACTTTTTCCCACATCGTGAAAGAAGCCCAAAAATTTAACCAATTTTTGCAGCTTTTCCTCAGACATGGACGTTGTTAAAAATTTTTTTGTACCAGAGCTTAACCATGTATTAAATAAAAAGTTAATTGTCTTTTCAGTGTCAATTAAATGTGCCAGTAGCGGTAGCCATAGTTGTTTTCCTTCCACTGTTTTCTTTTTTGCCCATAAATCAAGTGTTTTTTGACTTAAATTTTCTAATTCTATGCTCAATAAATTCACCTCCATTCTTTTACATTTTTCATAATATCATAATTCCTTTTAAATTAATATAGTTTCAAACAATTCAATGTTTATATTTTATTATTTAAAGCTGTACTTTTAAAATGATTCACCCCCGCACATGCGGGGAATACTAATTTATTATCCTATTGTCCAACAATTCAATTGGATCAACCCGCTTCAGCTGGGAATAAAAGCTTTAATTTGAACCTTGAACTCAAATAACTAGTTCATTATATCATGGTTCTTGTCCATCAAAAATTTTAATGTGTACTGCTATTGCAAAAATCATTACCCACTTTCTATACAGAAAAATAAGATCCGCATAACAAGTATCATCGGTAACGTACAAAATCATCCGCTGTATATGTCATATAAAAAGCACAGAAATAAAGTGACTTTCATATGCAGAGAATAACTAATTAACCAATGTGATATTTTTTAATTGATGGAATCACCCTTGCATATACGGGGATACTTCCATCTCGCGGTCTTCCACCAAGTTCAGTAGTTCATTGATATTGTCCACAGCAACGTCATCACGCTTTAATAGACCGTTAGCATTATACTGTAGCCGTTTGTACTCTGCACCACCTTTTAACCGGTCACGCCACTTCTGAGACTGCTCGCGCCGGTATTGCTTAGTTTTCGAGGGTGCTACGGTGCCACGTGGCCGTAACCGGTACTCATCTAGTCGGTCTTGCCATGCTTCTTCATTAAATCCGGGCTGTTTAGATGCTCGTTTCATCTGCATCCACAAACTTTTATACTGTTTCCGCCGATCTTCATTGTCCATTCTTTAGCTCCTCTTTCCGGTCAATCAGTTTTTGCTTGTACCTCGCTAAATCGGTACTAGTTGCTCGTGAAATAAACATTCGTGCTTCCGTCATTATCGCATTAAGTCGGTACTGTTTTTTAGACTTTTCGGGATTAATTAGGCTTTCTGCACGACTAATATCCCTTGTGGTATAGTACTTCCGGCCGGCTGTCGAAGTCATTCTCGGTTTTAATTTTCCACTATCTTGCCACTCGCTGAGCTGCTTTTTAGTCACACCCAATTTATTTGCAAATTCCTGCGGCCTCATCGTCATTCTTGCCACTTTAATAGTGCCTCCTTTGGTTCCCATAATCCATCAGTTGCCCACGAACAAACAAAATAACCCCATTATAGCTAATAGCAGTAATAAAAAGGTGTATCTCCAACAGTAAACGGTGCTGATAACATAGACTATCGTGAACATTACCACTCGCTTAAAACACAAGATACTCATAAGTTTTCTTACATTCCGACTGTTAGCTAATTATCCAACTACTTAATTCTTTCAACCTATAATACATACAGTGACCCATACCTATGCGGTCATAATCAAGCACTTGGTAAAACATACAACAAAATGATCAAATTCTTTTTTATGTTTTCAAAGCGTTGTAAACGTAGTTGTAAAACAGATTATACAAATCTACTTTTCACAAATCTTTTTATCATTTGAAAAGCCCTTAATCGTTTCATCTTCTCGGTTATTTTCTTATTATAATACTATGTATGGAATATCGCCCCTAAATATGCAAGAAATACATTAATTCTGAATAAGTACATAGTGTACTAAAGAAATCAACCCTGCTACGCGGGGAATACTTGTAAAGGTTCATGGTTCTGCCCTCGCCAATAGGATCACCCCCGCGCATACGCGGGGAATACACATCCTTGGAAAAGTCTAAAGGCTTCCCGGCGGGATCACCCCCGCATACGCGGGGAATACCATTACAATCATGTGCGCTACTAACGTTACTTAGGATCACCCCCGCATACGCGGGGAATACTTATCAACCGTAGTGATCGGCACATCCTGATCGGGATCACCCCCGCATACGCGGGGAATACGTCTCTGTGAAAGTCGCGTACTCTTGTCCCTTGGGATCACCCCCGCATACGCGGGGAATACTCATGAGTTTGGCTTTCGGCCATCGCGTAAGAAGGATCACCCCCGCATACGCGGGGAATACACGGTCAAACAAATGCAAAAGGAAATTGACAAGGGATCACCCCCGCATACGCGGGGAATACGTACAATTTGGCATCCGGTGAGCTTGTAGGCGAGGATCACCCCCGCATACGCGGGGAATACTAAGCCCCGTCACTTTCATTACTTATAAATTCAGGATCACCCCCGCATACGCGGGGAATACGGATGGGCGTTGCTGGTGAGCATATGGGCTGTGGGATCACCCCCGCATACGCGGGGAATACGGACAATTCAGATGGACTGCTTTAGCCCAAATGGGATCACCCCCGCATACGCGGGGAATACGCGCTTTTTACAGCCGCTTTGTTTCGTTTTACAGGATCACCCCCGCATACGCGGGGAATACCAAGATCTCACTTTCTATTTTAGTCTCACTTCAGGATCACCCCCGCATACGCGGGGAATACCTACCTTGAGTATGCCGATGATACCGGTTTGAGGGATCACCCCCGCATACGCGGGGAATACCTGAACGGAAAAGTCGCTCAACATCAAATCAAGGGATCACCCCCGCATACGCGGGGAATACGCTAACAGGGCATACTCCCAGTCTTCGTAGTAGGGATCACCCCCGCATACGCGGGGAATACCACAGCAATAGACCTCAACCAAGTTAAAAACGGGGATCACCCCCGCATACGCGGGGAATACTTCGAGTAAGACTACCCAATCGTCCCAGCGCCGGGATCACCCCCGCATACGCGGGGAATACCACTGGCTGACCCAACGATAACCACCACGCAAGGGATCACCCCCGCATACGCGGGGAATACGCCCGCGGGAAAGCATAGCGCCTGGCAGTTTAGGGATCACCCCCGCATACGCGGGGAATACATGGTTTCATCTTTTAGCAGCGTGACAATTTTGGGATCACCCCCGCATACGCGGGGAATACAGTTCGGGTGCAGTTATTCGTCTGGTTGTCGTGGGATCACCCCCGCATACGCGGGGAATACTCCACGGCGTAGACCGTAGCAAACCGGCTCATGGGATCACCCCCGCATACGCGGGGAATACTTAATAATACCCCTGCATGTAAAACTACTGTTAGGATCACCCCCGCATACGCGGGGAATACACTAAACAAATCCCGTCACTACAACAATCTTACATGATATTTTCTTCGTTTTCCATCACTTTTTAGTTTTAATTAAATGTTAATCCTAAAACAAAAGAGCATCCCCATCTCTAGGATTTGCTCTCACCTACGCCATCTTTCCTAATCATAAAAATGCATCCCGCCCGCTACCGGCCGATAAAAACCGCGCGTAACTTTTACGTGTGTTGCCCGACTATGGTCAGCCGCCAGTTGAGCAGCGTACGTTGGATTATTCGTAGCTGCTAACCACTTATTGTAAGACGACCAGTGGGAAATATTAATGATCTGGTAGGCGCTGTCACTAAGTTGAGATTTTTCCAAGGTATCCGAAATGAAGCCATCCGCCTTTTCCATAATCACCGATCGTCGTTTCCAGTCCTCGATGAAAGTTTCTAGCTCATCGGCCCTAACCTCTAATAATGTAATAAAATCAATCGGTTCATCCGGTTGCTGAATCTCCGCGTTACGTTTTGCTGGCATATGCTTTATCCCCTTTTAATTCACAATGATTAATAATCATAGATAATAAGAGTCTATAATAACTATGTTCAATTAATTAGTCAATCTTAATTTACAGCAAACGAAAGCCACACAGATTTCCCTCAACGGAAAATCTGTGTGGCTTTAAATATCAATTTAATAATCTTCTACTAATTAAGCTTAAGCCAATACGCCCAGTTTCGTTAATTCCTTAGTCAGTGCATCCACCGCAGCGTGCAGGTTTTCATTGCTGGAAGCATAACTGATCCGTAGTGCCTGGGGATCGCCAAACGGTGCGCCGGGCATCAAACCAACGTGGTAGTCCTTCGCCAGTTGACGGGCAAAGGCAAAGCTATCGAGCTGGCACTGTTCTGGAATCTTCATGAAAATGTAGAACGCACCTTGAGGCTCAACGTAAGTCACGCCTAATTTCGTCAGTTCCTGTTTGAGATAATCACAGCGTTTTTCATAGACTTTTCGCATTGCTGCAGCGTCATTTTGACCATGCGTCAATGCCTCAACGGCGGCGTATTGCACGATTGACGTTGGCGTTGTGACTTGGAATTGATGGGCTTTAGCAATTTGGTCGATCACGCCAGTTGGGCCAAACGCAAAGCCGATGCGCCAGCCGGTCATGGCGTGAGATTTCGATAGTCCATTAATGATAATGGTCTGATCTGGCAACCACCGCGACAATGAGTAATGCTGGACACCATAGGTCAGTTCACCATAGATTTCATCGCTGATCACCCAAATCTTGTTATCGCGCAATACTGGCACTAAGGCGGCTAACTGGTCTTCAGAATAGACCACACCAGTTGGATTGGACGGATCAGTGATCACCACGCCTCTGATGGTCACATCCGGATTAGCTTTGATGGCATCCGTCACCTGCTGTGGCTTAAGCACACAGCCGTTTGCGGTGGTATCGATCATGATCGGCTTCAAATGATTAACTAATGCCATCGCCTTATAAACCGGATAAGCCGGCATTGGGATCAGCACGCCATCGCCAGGCTGAAATAACGTCTTAAAAGTCGCCGATAACCCTTCCGTGGCACCAACCGTGCAGACGATTTGGTCAGCCGTATACTGATAGCCGAATTTTTCCCGGTAATACGTTGAGGCAGCATCCCGTAACTCCTGAATGCCCCAGTAGTACGGATAATGCGACTGATCAGCATTGATGGACGCAATCGCTGCCTGCTTGATGTGTTCCGGCACGTTAAAATCGGGTTCGCCCAGCGTTAATTTTACGATATCAGGGTCTGCACTGATCTCATGGTCGAACACCCGTAGCGCGGATGGTGCGACTGACACAATATCGGGATTTAATTGATTGATTTCCATAAAGTAAGTACCTCCAAGTGAATGATTAATCATGACAGTAATCACCTATGTATTTGAATTAACATAGTAAATTCATTATTTATTCAATTCAATAATAGATATACCAATTATTAAGTTTTGATTAATGGATATAATCATAGTAATCGCTGTTAGTAAACTAAATATAGCAGTATTCTCCAAAAAATTCTAGTCCCATTTCAAATTGAATTTTAATTTAATCTGTGATTTTTTATCATTAGGTGATTAATCAAAAGCTGTGAACCTATAAACAATTAGGCTTTCATACCGCAACGGAATTATCGCTTTTTTGCAGCTCACCATATAGATATCTAGCAATCTCAATAATTTCACTATCATTTGTCATATCCCGATAGCTAATCGTCGTTTCCAAACTAATGAAGTTAGCCGGTAATGGCATTAAGTTAAAGTTGTGATCCGGAAAGACCCTTTGAGCCGTTGCCAAGGTCGTTATCGTCGTTGCATGCGGAATATTATTCACTGCTTCCAGTGCGTCAGCTGCAGTTGGAACCGTAATTGAAGTTGCGAGATTAATGCTTTCCTTCTTAAAGCTTAAATCGACGTACCGCTGGAAAATATCATAGCCTGCAAAACCAACGTACGAATAGTCATTTAAGGCCTCAAGCGACCCATTCTGAAACCGCTGGTACAGCAGCTTGGGATCAAAAGTCTGACAGTGACTAGAGATAAATAAACTCAGCTGCCGACTGGGTAATTCAATCTGACTAAAGTGCGGATCACGAATTCGTTTACCGATTAAAATGTCCACGTTACTCATATCGGCCTCATTGACGACGGACAGATCGTTGATCAGTTTAATATCGAGCTTCCGTTCGGAGTGCTGCGCATAGTACTTCGTCATAGCACCACTCACAATGCTGCTCAAAAAGGGATCGGTCATGGCAATGTGGATGGGCTGGTGATGCAGCTCGGAATTGGTAACTAGGGTGTCTTTGAGCTGATTTTCCTCATCGACAATTGATTGGAGGCCATTGATCATCGTCATACCAGCACTAGTTAGTTTGACTGGCTTCGTGCGCGTTACCAGCGTTACGTGATAATTATTTTCCGTTTCCTTTAGTAACTTGCTGATGTACGGCTGACTGATATAAAGTCGCTCAGCAACGTCTGACAGTGTCTGCGAATATTCAACTGTCTTCAAAATATTCAGTAACGTTCGATGGGTACTCATCCTAAACCTCCATGGAAAAATCATATCGTTTTAGTTATAATTTTAAATTTAATAGTTAATAGCCAGTTTCCGCTTGTGCCACTATAATAGCACTTGTAAGTGAATAGTATCACTAATAAAATTATAACGGGAGCGAATAATTTATGACTAATCGTGTCGCACAAATTCTAAACGTTGAAAAGCCCATCATTCAGGGACCCTTATTGTGGTTGACTGACGCTAAATTAGTCGCCGCAGTCAGCAATGCTGGTGGCCTAGGGGTACTGGGGTTTAACGCCGGTCAAACTACGGTGACCCGCTCACTAGATGAAACCATCGACCGTATGAGAAATGAAATTCATCAAGTTAAAGCCTTAACTGACAAACCTTTTGGATTAAACGTTGGCCTGCAATCAGGGGATAAGGATCCTTTCTTCGGCCCCACCCTGCAATTAATGATCGACGAAAAAGTGCCGGTGGCGGTGTGTGCTGGCGAACTGGTTTCTGACCGCATCCAGCAATTAAAGGCAGCCGGTATCAAGGTCGTCTTCCGGCCATTGACGCCAACTGTTGAAATCACAAAACAAGCTGCCGCAGCCGGTGTCGATATCTTTGTTGCGACCGGCTTTGACGAAGGCGGTACCGTGCCAACCAAAGTCATTGGTACTTTATCAGTCGTGCCAATGATCGTCGATGCTGCTGGTGAGATGCCCGTTATGGCAGCCGGTGGCATCGTTGATGGCCGGACAGCCAAAGCAGTCTTCGCGTTAGGCGCAGAAGGCCTTTACGTCGGCACGGCCTTCATGATGTCAAAAGAAAGCCGCATGGCTCAAAATATTAAAGAAGCTGCGCTAACTGCTGATGCCGATGATTTAGTGATGTATCGCACAGTGCCGGCCTACTACCGCTCCCTTCCTGGTAAATTACCGGATAAATTGGTCAGCTTAGATCAGGTTGGAGCCAGCCGTCAAGACATCTACAAAGCGGCCTCTGGTTATGAAGGCATGCGCATCGGCATGTTAGAGGGAGATCTGAAACATGGCTACGCATCATTTGGATTAGGTATCTCCCAGATCACCAAAATTGAACCCGTTTCAGTCATCATGGATCGCCTAAATAGCGGTGTTCCAGCAAACAATTAATTACTATTGATCCACTCAAAAGCAGCCTTCGAAATTAAACTTTCGAAGGCTGCTTTTAAGTTTGATATTAAATTTAATTCAGCCAATGCCGAATCCTTCAGAAACAGCGTAAAGATAACACCAGCAGGCCCAATTGAGATGATTAAGCTCACATCATCATGTAACTATTTATTCAAGTATGCACGTCCATATTTAAAATTAAAATTTAATTAGTATATGAATAATTATTTTCTTTTACCGGTATTACAGCACATTTAATGAATATTAATAACCATATTTTAGCTGATTCAAATCAAAATTTAATCAATTGCTTGAATTTTCTATCATTTAGTGATTAAATACGAACTAATGATAAAAGGAGTGAGTCTATGGACAAACAAACAGATATTAACGCTGACGGCACGAAAAGGGCCTTATCTAACCGACATGTTCAAATGATTGCACTGGGTGGTACGATTGGTACCGCACTGTTTTTAGGGGCAAGTACTTCCATTAAAAAAACCGGACCATCGATTATTTTTGTATATATGATTACTGGTATCTTTTTCTTCTTAATGATGCGTGGCATGGGTGAAATGCTGTATGCAGATCCCTCTCAGCACACGTTCATCGCCTTTATCAGTCGTTACTTGGGCAAACGCACGGGTTACTTTGCTGGGTGGACCTATTGGATCAACCTCATCTGTGTTGGCATGGCCGAATTGACTGCGATTGCCAATTACGTTCAGTTTTGGCTGCCGCACGCCCCCAGCTGGCTGATTCAAATCATCTTCTTAGCCCTGCTTGCCAGTGTTAATCTCATTGCCGTTCGCCTCTTTGGTGAAGCGGAATTCTGGTTCGCTTTGATTAAAATTATCGCCATTTTAGCGATGATTGCCACCGGCTTCTTCCTGTTATTCACTCACTTTAAAACGTCCAGTGGTGCTGTGAGTTTAACCAACATCACTTCAGGATTCACCCTATTTCCCAATGGGATCAAAAACTTTATTAGCGCCTTTCCAATGGTTTTCTTTGCTTTTTGCGGCATGGAATTTGTCGGGATCACAACCGCTGAAACTAAGAACCCCCGTAAGGTCCTACCGAAAGCCATCAATGAAATTATCTTCCGGATCCTGATCTTTTACGTTGGTGCCCTCTTCGTCATCATGTTGATTTATCCATGGCGCAGTCTTTCGACTAGTCAAAGTCCATTCGTGCAGGTCTTTTCATTGATTGGCCTACGCGCTGCCGCTGCGGTAGTTAACTTCGTTGTGTTAACTTCAGCCGCTTCTTCGATTAACAGCGTGATCTATTCAGCTGGGCGCCATTTTTACCAGCTGTCACTTGATTCCAATGGCTCATTTATGCAACATTTCAACCACATTTCCAGTCATGGTGTGCCAGCCCGTGGCATTCTAATTTCGGTCACCCTCTGCTTATTAGCACCGCTTCTCAGTCTGTTACCAGGAATTTCAAACGTTTTCGCCTTGATTGCGGCCGCTTGCAGTGACCTTTACTTGATCGTTTACGCGCTGACCATTGCAGCTCATTATCGTTACCGTCAATCCGCTGACTTTTTGCCAAACGGTTTCCTGATGCCGGCCTATAAAATTATTGATCCGCTGCTGATCGTTTTCTTCGGGATCGTTTATCTGAGCTTATTCTTAGACGCCAATAACCAGATTCCCGCAATTCTAGGCATCGTCTGGTGTGCCGTCTTCGGCTTCTTCGCTTCACGAGAAAAGTCGACGGTTCCAAACGTTGCACCTAAACCTTTAAATTAGAGACAAAAAAGCTGGGATTGAATTCAATCCCAGCTTTTACATTCTAAAATAACGGCAATGTTCCTAAATAACTAATATCTTGCCGATTCTTGGCGGAACCTTCTGCCAAAACTGCTAACCGATTAATCACCTTTGCACCAGCCTGCTGAAGTAACCGTTCGGCTGCCTGCAGTGAACCGCCAGAACTGATGACATCATCCACAATAATCACTTTTTTGCCTTTCAATCTAGCTGCATCCGTCCCATCCAAGACCAGTCGCTGATCAGCCGAAGTCGTAATGGCTTCAACCGGTACACTCAGCGGTGAGACCATGTAGTCTTTCACCGCCTTCCGCAAGACAAAATACTGCTTGCGCCCGCTTAACCACGTCATTTCCTGGGCTAACGGGATCCCCTTACTTTCTACCGTAACAAAATAATCAAAAGTGACGTTTTTAACCCGCTCAATCAGTCTTTCAGCAGCGTAGTGCGTCAGCTCCGCGTCCCCTAATAACACAAACGAAGCAATCGTCACGTCATTAGGTAATTTCATAATCGGTAAACGACGGACAAGTGGACCAAGCTGCAATCGATAAGTTTCTGGCATGGATTTTTTCTCCTTTATTATCACCAATTCTGACAGTCAATTCTCACCCATAGAATAGGTCAATCACCGCCTAATTGAAATAGTAATTCCGCATTTTAAACAACAAAAAGGGCTCGCAAACTGCGAACCCTTTTAGTATTTAAATTTAAGCTAACGGCAACGGTGCGTCCAACTGCGGGCCTAGACCACGACGAGCACGGATCCAATCGTCACCGTACCACATCTCCGTCTTTTGGCGGCCAGCTTCATAGTCCCAGAAGTTATACCGTTCGAACTCCACGAGATGGCCATTCGGGCCGAAACCGACCCATTCGTAACTGCCTTCAACCAGCATATTAGCATACTTTGCCCAGATCAATGGGATCGTAACGGCCTTGCCATCCGCGTCCGTGTAAGTCCGTTCTTGACCAGCTAAGCTTCTAAGCGGTTCAAGCTGTTCCCGGTATTTAGGTGCGACTTCCTGCCACAGTTTTTCCGCAAGCGCAAAGGCCTGTTTTTCACTGGGTACCGCACCTGTTAATGGCTGAGTAAGGGCATTATACGAATAAATACCGCCATCGTCTTTGTAAATAACCGTCACGTGTTCTCGACCAAGTGCTTCTTCTGGTAAATCTGCCGGCTGGTAGCGCAGCAGATGCACCTTTTCATCGTTACGTGGGACGAGTTTATTGACCACGATTTTATAACCATCTGGAATCTGTAAATCTGGATAAGTTTTACCAGCAATCGTTAACGCTGTCATTAGAAACCTTCTTTCATTATGTTAGGGAAGAACAACTACTTTACCAAAGCTATCGGTTGAATCCAGGGCTGCTTGAGCATCACCAGTGTGAGCGAGATCAAACGTCTTAGTTGGTTTCACATCAATATGGTGATTTTCAATGATACTCAGCATATCGTTAAAGGCCGCATCATTACTTTCAGCCCCAGAACCAAAGACCGTCAGACTAGCACCAGTTGGGATAACAAAGGGATCAAATTCTTTAACGGCCCATTGATTTCCTAAACCACCAGTCAAACAGCAATAGCCACCTGGTTGTAGATGTGATAATGAATCACTAAGGGTCGCAACCCCAACCAATTCCAGAATGGCATCAAAATGGTCATCCGTCTGAACCTTGCCATCCTTATCCAAAACTGGCTTATCACAGCCAACTGACTTAAGTTTATCGAACTTCTTATCATTACGAGTGCTGCCACTAACTGTAATGTCCGGATTAATGGCCTTAGCTAATTTGATAGCGGCACTACCAACCCCACTGGTGGCGCCACGAACTAGTAACGTCTTGGCGTCATCAATATGGGCATTCTTCAGTGAACCATAAGCAGTGAAATAAGTTTCTGGAATGGCGGCAAATTCATCCCATGGTAAATTAGTATTCACAGCGTAGATCTGTTTGTTAGGCAGCAATGCATATTCAGCATAACCACCGTCAAAATCACGGCCCATGCCGCCCATGATGCTGGCTACTTTCTGGCCAACTGGTAACCGTTTAGCATCGGTGGTATCGGCAATTTCACCGACACATTCGATGCCTAAAACCCGTGGAAACTTAACGGTTGGTGATTCACCTTTCCGGGTGTAAATTTCAGAACGGTTGATACCAAAACCCTTAACCCGAACCAAGCTCCAGCCCGGCTTAACTTTGGGTGTCGGTACCTCTTTTAACTGTAACGCTTCTGGTCCGCCGGCTTTTTCAATGACAATTGCTTTCATTTTAGCGACTTCCTTTCATTCATTAGTTTGATCAGTACCCTCATGAAGATGAGCAAATGATTGCAATATTGTAGCCAACTGCTCAGAATCAAAATTAGGGAACTGTTTTTTAGTTACTTGACGAAATAGTGCCTCTTCACGATCTAAAATAGCCTTGATCTGCGGATAAATCCGCTGACCTTCCGGTGTCAGTTGCAGTACTTGCGCCCGTTTATCCTTGATCGATCTGCGCCGATCTACCAGCCCTTGTTCAACTAGCTGCTTGATTGCCCGAGTGACGTTACTGGGATTAATAAACTCAGCTTCAATCAAATCCTTTTGCGTTAGCCCTGGATTATCGTGAATCTTCAGCAAATAGTAATACTGGCTGGCGCTCACATTAAGTCGAGCCAGCTGCTGGCCAAGGTGCTGACTAACTTGACGGCCAGCAATTATGAGCCATTTAACGATCGAATCATCACCGGTATCGATCACTTGATCAACCCCTTCTTTATAAATGCAGCAGGTCCGTCACCGTCTGACTGCCAATCTGTTGCTGGTCAGCGGCGGATAACGCTGAATCCGTGAGAAAGGTTTGAATCTTATCGGTTGGCTCATAGGGATAATCGGTTGAAAACATGACGTGATCCACGCCAAATTCCGATACCGCCCAGTTCAGCTGATTTTGATCAAACATCCCGCTGGGTGACACGTATAGGTGCTGATGGAAATAATCGGAAATATCGTATTTGATATTCGGATGCGTTGGCATGATAGTTTCATCCATGCGGTGCATGAAGAAGCTAACCACTTCGCCCCAGTGACCCATCATAATCTTTAACCCGGGAAATTCATCAAACCGACCGGCGAGGACCAGCCGGACAAATTCCAAACCGGTTTCAGTATGCCAGCCAAAACCTGGTAAACCTAAGGCCCCACCAGTAGCTAACGAATATTGATCACTGAGGTAGTAAGTCGACATCACTTGCGGGTTAGTAATTGCCGGGTGAATATATACCGGCATATCCAGGTCAGCAGCTGCCTGCCACAACGGCTTAAACACCGGATCATCCAACCATTTACCGCCGACTCGGCCATGAATCATCGTACCATGCAGACCCTTTTTAGCTGCCCGGTGCAGTTCTTTCACCGACGCATCAACGTCTTGCAGCGGTAACGCAGCAAAACCCGCAAACCGAGTTGGGTGAGCAGCCACAATGTCAGCCAGCTGGGCATTCATCTGCTGGGCCAACGGAACCGCTATCTTGGCTGGCGTATTCTCCAACCCGTCATCTGACAACACCTGCATCTGCATACCGTGCTGGTCTAAAAAGGTGATTCGCTTGTCAACTGATTCCGCTAGTTGCTCATCAGCTGAGTACTGTGCTAAACCACCACCAATAGCTTGGCCAACACGGGCATCGATACCTGACTTGTTGCTGGACTGATCCGGCTTAGGCGCCGACTGCGCTGCCGGACTGAGAAAGTGTTCTTCAACCCCGATTAGTTTTACCATGACATCTCTAGCCTCCTGTTCTGATCGTAAATCCACCATGATTCTAGCACCAATTAGTTGCGTGCGCAAATAAATATGCTTATTCACTTTTCATCCAAATAATGGGACTTTTTGGCAAATTCTGTCCCTCCTCCATTTGGTAAATTTTGTATAGAATGAGTATGAAACATTATTCACAATATTAATTTAACTAAGGAGATTTTTAAAATGGCTGATATGAGTAATATTACCGCGCTGATTACCGGTGCAGCTAGTGGCATGGGTAAAGCCAGCGCCAAAAAGTTTATTAAAACCGGTGCCAAGGTTATCATGACTGATTTAAACGAAAAGGCTGGGAAACAGGTTCAAGCCGAATTAGGCGCCAATAGTTTATTCTTGAAACAGGATGTTGGCAGCTTTAACGACTGGAAACGAGTCGTTGCCGATGGAGAAGCCAAATTTGGCCCCATTAACGCTTTAGTCAATAATGCCGGCATGGGTATCATGAAGACCATTGATGAGATGACCCCAGAAGAATATGACAAAGTGATCAAAGTGAATCAGTATTCCGTCTTTTATGGTATGAAAACCATCCTGCCGTCCATGCGCCGGGCCGGTGGCGGATCGATCGTAAATATTTCCTCAATCGGCGGCCTTGTGGGTATGCCCAAATCCATCGCGTATGGTGCCAGTAAATTTGCCATTCGTGGCATGACGAAGGATGCTTCTTTTGAGTTAGCTCACGAAAAAATTCGGGTCAACTCCGTTCATCCTGGCGTCATCAACACCCCATTAATTCAAAATAAGGCCAACGTCTCTGATGACCAGCAAAATATGGCCGCCAAAGTTGTGCCAATGCAACGCATCGGTGAACCAGAAGAAATCGCGAACGTGGTGGCCTTTTTGGCTTCCGATGAATCTAGTTATATGACTGGTGCGGAGATTGCTGCGGATGGTGGCTATACTGCACAATGATCCGCTTATAAATAAAAGTCTGACACAAAAAATGTGTCAGGCTTTTTTAGTTCCATTCATTTTTGTTATTTACTCAAGCCAACAGCCTTCATACTAAAGTCCCAGAGCTCTTGCTGCACCTGCTTATCATGGGACAGCTTAGATGATGCGACCGGTTTATCACTGCTTCGATCAAAGTATCTTACGGGTCCGTCAGCAAATTTATCGTCACAGATCAAATTCGTGACCATCGTTGCTGAACCCTTGGCAGTTCCAAGAATATCGGCGAATTTGGCCAGTGCCTGCGGTGTGAAACGTGACTTGTTCTTGGCCAGTCCGGTTTCAATCATTAGACCTGGGTTCACTGTATTGACCGCAATGTGTTTGCCAGAATCAGTCAATTTGCGGTCCAGTTCATAAGCGAACAAGATCATGCATAACTTAGAGAACGGGTAGCTCATACTATCCACCTGTGGATTACCACCATAAGCCAAAGCATCCACTCCAGGCCAAGCAACGCCCTTCAGTGGTGTATCGTGGCGCTCGCTGCTGACGGTCACGATTCGGCCATCATCAGCCATCAGCGGCAGTAACAATTGCGTGAGCAGAAAATGACCCAGATAATTGGTTTCAAAAATGTCACTAAAGCCATCATCCGTTTGGTGCACCGTTCTGCCGGCGATTCCGGCGTTGCAGACCAAACCGTAAAGTGGCACGTTCAGTTGCTTAAATGCGTCAACGAAGGCTCGCACCTTGGCTAATGAAGACGTGTCTAACTCAAGACAGGTGATATTAGCGTCAGGAATGTCCTTTAGAATCTCCTGCTTGGCTGCCTGTGCTTTTGTCATATTCCGGCAGGCCATAATCAGCTGATATTCAATACCCTTTTCTGCAATCTGTTTAGTTGTTTCAAAACCTAATCCGGAATTAGCACCGGTAATGATCACTGTTTTTGTCATCGATATCCTCCCTTTTACGAGTCAAGTTTTGTAATTCGTTCCAGTACCGCTAAGAAATCAGCTTGGCTCACTCGGCCATCCGTCACACTTAAACAGTCACTCAAAGCAACCTCTTGTGCATCTAATGCAGCTTTAACTTTGGGATATAGTTCTTCGCCAGCCTCAGTCAGTTTGAGCACGAATTTACGGCCATCAGTTGGTAATCTTTGCTTATCAACCAGACCCATGTCGGCCAGCTTAGCAATCTCCCGGTTAACGTTACTTTGGTGGCGGCTATCTGCCCGAACTAGTTGATCTTGAGTGATACCAGGATCATCGTGCAGTTTTAAAATAAAGAAAAATTGGCTGTTGTTGACGCCCAACGGTTTCAAGCGCTTCTCGAGTACCCGAATCGCAATGTTAGACGCGGTGTGCAGTTGCTTACTAATTGTCGCGTCGTTTTTATCTGCAATCATCGCGACCCTCTATAGCTTGAACAGCTTCTCTGCTGTTCCGTGAGCAATTGCTTCACGCTGTTCGTCAGTGATGTCAGCTTGTTCCAAGAATTTCCGGACAGTGTCCCCTGATTGAACGTAAGGGAAATCTTCTGACCACATGATGTGATCGGCGCCCATTTGCGTCAAAACCATCTGCATCTGTGGTGCGGTAAACATCCCGGATGGTGACAGGTAAACCTGACGCTTGTAGTAGTCGGAGAACTTATGCGGCAGGTCGGTCACGATTGGGCTAAAGCCATCGATGCGTTCCATAAACATCGGGATAAATTCGCCCCAGTGGCCAGTAGCCAATTTAACGTTCGGATATTTTTCCAGCAAACCAGCCGTGATGATTCGCATGACCTGAATGCCGGCTTCCATGTGCCAGCCCCACATTGCGCCAGCCATCATGTTAGCAGCCATCTTGGAGTAAGACTTGCTGTCGTACAGCATGGCTTTTTGATCATTAGAAATGACACCGGGATGCAAGTAAAGGGTCGTTCCCAGCTTATCGGCGGCAGCAAAAATGGCTTCAAACTTAGGATCATCTAAGAATTGACCATTGATACTGCCGCTAATAATACCGCCCTTTAGGCCAAGTTTAGTCACTGCATATTCCAGTTCTTCAGCAGCCTTGTCAGGCACGTTAGCTGGTAAAGTAGCTAACCCGGCAAAACGGTCAGGATATTGGCTGATCTTTTCAGCCAACGTTTCGTTTTGCGCGTGGGCGCCCGGAACGGCGTATTGGTCAGGCAGCACCTGTGCGGAATTGCCGGCATCGGAAACGACTTGGAAGTCGATACCATGTTCGTCCATGTAGGCCACCTTGTTACTAAAATCAACTAAATTGGGTTTGAGTTTATCTTGGTAAGGGTTATTGTTCTTCACTTTTGAGTACTGCTTAAATTGTTTGATATTTTCGTCTGTATCGTAATGTTCTTCAACTGTAATGAGTTTCATTAATAAAACCTCCTGTTAATGTCTAAGAAATGATACTTCATTTTTAAACCAAAAGTAGTGTAGCACATTTCTATGCGATTGCATAGTTTTTAGTTTAACATTTTTAATTATCCCCAATACTTAAACCAGTTTGAAGTAAAATAGAGCTATCATTTGCGAACGAAAGGACTTAGTCGACATGCTTCAAAGCTCTCAAAAATTATTAACTGCTTTAGTCACTTTGCTGGATGACAAGCTGCTCACTAAAATTACTACCTTAGATTTGATCCGGACGGCTGGTATTTCTCGTTCGACCTTCTACCGCCATTTTCAGGATAAGTTTAGGTTCTTTGACTGGGTGAAATCCTATCTATTGAATCTATTCCTCAAAGATGATTACAGCAACGATACTCCAATCTCCTATTACACGCGTTTTTTTCAGCACTTCGCTGACTATCGTCAAGCCTTTAAATCATTCATTTTAGAGGGGCGTTGGCAAAACTTTGAACGTGAAATCTTGGTATCAGGTGCCGATAACTATTCTCGGTTACTGACGAAACACCTTGACGAAAGTGCGCCAATCAAGACAATAGCGACCTATATCGTTTCTGCGCATATTGGTGTCGCCATTAACTGGCTGACTGAAGATGATGCCCATTCACCGGCGCAAATGGCGGTCATTATGACCCGGCTCACCAATAGTATCCTAGCTAACTACGACCTCACACTGGATACACTGATGGCAAAATGACACAGTTTTGCGAATTCTGACTCTCCCACAGCACGTCAATTTTTGATAAAATCATTTTGTCTTGTGATAGTTTTATCAAAGAATCAACTCACTCGTAGTCAACTTGATTAAAAAGGAGTTTTTAAAATGACAATCAAAAACGTTACAGTTGCTGGTGGCGGAGTTCTGGGTAGCCAAATCGCCTATCAAACTGCTTTCAGCGGTTTTGCCGTCACCTTATATGGCCGTCGCGATAGTTCCATTCAGGCAGCTAAGGGACGAATCGAACAGTTGCGTCCGGCTTATCTGCATGATTTACAGATCAGCGACGCCCAATTTGACGCTGGTTTAGCCAATATCAGCTATGAAACAGATTTAAATGCTGCCGTCGCTAAGGCTGATCTAATAATCGAATCACTTCCTGAAAATCTCACCACTAAGCAAAACTTTTACGAAACCATTGCCGATGCTGCACCTAAGGCCACGATCTTTGCCAGCAATTCTTCAACCATGCTCCCCAGCCAATTCGCAAAATTTACTGGTCGGCCAGCACAATTTCTCAACATGCACTTTGCCAACCATATCTGGGTCATGAATACGGCTGAAATTATGGGGACGAAACAAACGAGTACTGACACCTACCAAACAATCGTGCAGTTTGCGCGCAATATTAAAATGGTGCCGATTGAAGTTAAGAAAGAACAGCCGGGTTATGTCCTTAACTCGATGCTCACACCACTGATGGTTGCCGGGATGTCGCTTTGGGCAAAGGGTGTCGCTGATCCCATGACCATCGATAAAACCTGGATGATTGCCACCGGCGCACCAATGGGACCGTTTGCGATTATTGATATGATTGGTCTGCGAACTGCCATCAGTGTCCCCTTAGCTCAGGCGGGCGATGAAGATGGTCAGATTGCGGCAACGATTACTGCCAAGCTCAAAGAACGGCTTGCTGAAAACAAGCTTGGCGCTGAATCTGGCGAAGGCTTTTATCACTACCCGAATCCAGAGTTTCAACAGAAGTCATTTTTAAGTTAACTTGATCGATAATTTTGGTATTGGCAATCGCTGATACCATTTTTTATTGTCTTCACCATCATATTGCCGAATCCAGCAATTAATCTTATAATCGGTTTTGAATAGAGGTGTGTCGCGTGATGAAATTATCAAAAATCATTGGAATAGTTGTGATCCTCGTTGCTGCTGTCGCTTTAGTCGTTAAATTAACCAGCTTTGGCCTAGGCTCACCCCGAAGTCTGCAGGGTAACTACTTTGCGGAATCAGTACCCGGTCGATCCGGTGGCGGAATGCTGATCACCGCTCATTCGATCACCTACACACCATCTGGCTACACGGCATTTAAAGCGAATAATTTAAAGTGGCACAAGTACGGTGAATATTACCGGATTCAAGGCCACGTTAATCGCAATTCCTATCATGCTGGCTATAAAGAAGACTACATGTATGATCGCCAAGGTAACGAGCTAAGAGTTCAAACTTACGGTCAATACAAACATAATCGGAATTTTAAAGGTGTCACTCCATTTAAATTAGTCCATCAACGCTAAAAAGCATCCAACTCAATTTTGAGCTGAATGCTTTTTGATTAGCTAAATATCTGTTATTTCTCGATATAATTACGCTTTAAGAAACTCGTCATATCTTCTGGCATATGTCCAGTAATCGTCTCAAAGTCAGTCGTTGCGTGGCTGAATAAGCCCATTGCGCCAGCAGCGTACATGCTGGCCAGTTCTTCGCCATCGCCTTCAGGTGCGTAGATGCGGCCGAACTCTTTCAAGGTTACTGGTTCATAACCGATCTCATGACCGGTGACTGCGGTCATGATCTTACCAAGTTCTGGCATGGTTAGACTCTTCTCCTGAGTGACCGTATACGTCTGACCAGCACCGCGTAAATCAGCACGGGCAGCCAAGGACGCAATGGCTTCAGCACTATCGTCATATGAAATGAAACTCATGGCTTGCTTGCCAACCGGGTAGATCAGGTGCTTGCGTTCAATTAGTTCTGGTAAATAGGGCACTAACGGATCAGCATACAGTGAATTCTTGATGACCGCATAGTGTAGGCCGCTACCCGCTAATTTCCGTGGTGCATAACCATAATATGGTGACATCTGGAACGGATTGTTTTCTTGATCCGCAAAGAAGCTCACGAAAATCACGTTTTCGACTTTAGCTGCCTTCAGCGCCTCGATTGAATTCTCGAATTCAGTAATCCGTTGCAAAACGCTGTAGGTTCGGCTAGGAATATAAATGACAACGTCTTGGCCGGTGAAAGCTTTGGTCATCGTGTCAACACTCAGATAATCACTGGCAACGACATTAACCCCCTGAGTTTTTAGGTCAGTTGCTTTAGCGGGTGTATGAACCGCTGCCGTGAGTGATTCAGCACCCACCATCTTGATCAAATCCTGCATGACTCTGCTGCCAAGGTTGCCGGTTGCACCGGTCAGTAAGTATTTCATAAATGAGGTCTCCTTTGAATGGTAATGTAGCTTAGTGGTATTTCACTATTTAAATGAATAACACCAGCCCACGTAAAAAATTTCAAGTTTGCTGTTACCTTATAAATAACTTGCCATTTTTATCTTACCATTCATCGGAAAATTCGCCAGTCTTTTTGAAGAGAATTTGAATATTAAGTATATTTTAAATCTTAAGCTCCCGGCATTAAGGTCAGTAACCCAAAGTTGAAATTCTTGCTGCTGGCCATTCCGTTCAGCGTCATTTTTTCAAATGCCAGCAAATCTTTAACCACCAAGTCGCCTGCAAAGGTCACACGACTAGCCTCGCTATGTCCATTTTGCTGACGGCCTAAAATTGGTCGATTGGAACTAGCAACGTCAGATACATAAGCATTCTCGTCCTTGTTAGAGAGGACCGAAATCTGTCTCAGAATCTGGAAACCATTTTGGGCTTGCTGATTAAGCAGCCATTCCCGTTGCTCTGCAACGATTACCTGCGGATCTAATTTTTCATCACTTTCACCAGTGCGCGGTGGGTTGGCGGTAATCCGAAATCTGATGGGTTGATCTGCTAGTAAAGAATCTAGTAAATGCTCGTTTGCTTTAGAAGCTAACCCAGTTGCCATACTAGTTGGTCCCACCTTCGCACCCTTTGGCGCAACCTCGCTCAACATATATAGATACCAGTGCTTGTTCATCCGTTCGAATTGCCAGTAGTGCTCCCGCGGAACTGACGGCTGCAGTTCTCCGGGCAAAACGTGTTTATCCCAGTTGTGAGAAGGCTCTACGGTGATATGCTCTTGGATTTGCTGTAGCTTTTTGTCGGTTATTTTAATTCTTGATAGAAACATTTTTCTCTCCTACATTAAAATATAATTATGCTTATAGCTTAAAAAAGTTATAAAGTTATCGATATCCTTAACTTTATTGATTTAATGTACCTTTAAAACAAAAAAATAGGTCGTGTGTCATTTCTCCAAAGTTCTTAACCTTATTAATTTAACGTACTTCTAAAACACTGATATAGGTACCATCAGCCAATTGTAAGTTCTTAACCTCATTGATTTAACGTACTTCTAAAACATCAATGCCCCTTAAACTCTTGGCGCTGTTGTTCTTAACCTCATTGATTTAACGTACTTCTAAAACCTTTTCAAACTGATCTAAAACCTGATGAGTGTTCTTAACCTCATTGATTTAACGTACTTCTAAAACTCAGTTGAACAGGCCCGAGCAATTTCTCTGGTTCTTAACCTCATTGATTTAACGTACTTCTAAAACGCAATTGCTGCCATACCTAAAGTTGATCTGGTTCTTAACCTCATTGATTTAACGTACTTCTAAAACCTAATTTGCAATACGCACTAAAAGGGATCAGTTCTTAACCTCATTGATTTAACGTACTTCTAAAACTGACCTGAGCAGGTCATTAAACTACTTAATTGTTCTTAACCTCATTGATTTAACGTACTTCTAAAACTTTCAACTGGTTGAGGTGCATCCTGTTTAGGTTCTTAACCTCATTGATTTAACGTACTTCTAAAACTAAAGCATAGTTATATAAATCTTCTAGAATGTTCTTAACCTCATTGATTTAACGTACTTCTAAAACCTTTAAGCCGTCCCAGTATGCTTGTGGAATGTTCTTAACCTCATTGATTTAACGTACTTCTAAAACATATTTTTTGATGAAACGCTGCCACTGCCTGTTCTTAACCTCATTGATTTAACGTACTTCTAAAACGGTACTCCACAGGTTCAAGAAAAGGTCATTGTTCTTAACCTCATTGATTTAACGTACTTCTAAAACAGGTCCAGGGCAATGCCGTCAAAAATGGCAGTTCTTAACCTCATTGATTTAACGTACTTCTAAAACCTTAAGGTCAAGTTCAAGGGCTAACAGCCAGTTCTTAACCTCATTGATTTAACGTACTTCTAAAACAAAATCAGTACCATGTAACCAGTTGATCGTGTTCTTAACCTCATTGATTTAACGTACTTCTAAAACTACAGGAGGCGTTAGAAATGCCAATCAAGAGTTCTTAACCTCATTGATTTAACGTACTTCTAAAACGCGCTCTGTTAATGCTGGTGTAAAAATTAAGTTCTTAACCTCATTGATTTAACGTACTTCTAAAACCCTCATTCATTAATTCTAAGTAGTGTTCCGGTTCTTAACCTCATTGATTTAACGTACTTCTAAAACCTGTTGTAAACAATATTGATAGTTTTTCAAGTTCTTAACCTCATTGATTTAACGTACTTCTAAAACAATCGCAAAAAGATCATTTCGTAGTTGGTTGTTCTTAACCTCATTGATTTAACGTACTTCTAAAACAAGCGCTTTACCGGTGTTAGGGTCACGCCGGTTCTTAACCTCATTGATTTAACGTACTTCTAAAACGCGCTGAATGCGTTTATAGCGTATGACAAAGTTCTTAACCTCATTGATTTAACGTACTTCTAAAACCGTCAACTTAACCACCCCTCAATATCGCTAGTTCTTAACCTCATTGATTTAACGTACTTCTAAAACGGACTTATCGTTCAATTTATATGTATGTAAGTTCTTAACCTCATTGATTTAACGTACTTCTAAAACTAGTTTCATTGTTGTTCTCCTTATCATTTTGTTCTTAACCTCATTGATTTAACGTACTTCTAAAACTGGTCTAATGCGCTGTGGACTATGCGGTGGGTTCTTAACCTCATTGATTTAACGTACTTCTAAAACCGTATTTTCAACATAATATTTTAATAATTACTCAATCATGCCATTCTACTAAGTCGTCATCAATAAAGTAATAGCAGTAATCTTTAAATTTATCACGCTGGTTAGTTTCTGAGAAATCAATTAGAAATATTTTTGAGCCAAACGTCTTCCCTAAATTGGCTAATTCGGAGAACCGCTCCATGTCAAGATAGTGAAATACATTGGTTAAACAAATTACTTGTGAATCTTTTAAATCATGTGATATTTTTAAAATTGCTTCAATTATATCATATGGATTGTTGCGAGCTAACTCAGTAAATTGAATTCCTAAAAACTTAAGACATTTTAACAAATCCCATTCTTTGGAAACTGTAATCGGTAGATCCATGCCAAACAAAACATCTGTCATGACATCATTCATTTGATTTGTTAGTTGAATCAAATCCTCTCTACTATTGTTATCTATCCAAGTCGTTAACTTACGTTGCACTTTGGATTTAAACAAAGCATCTAAATCATTCATAAGTGGGTCACCGTACCATTCCGTATTGGCAGCTAAACTCACCTCCTCATCATTTTGAGTAATTAACCCAATTCTATCATCTTCATTCTTAAATAGCTTTACTAAATTCACGTACACTTTAGAACTGGCTGTTTGAATAATGGTTACTTGACCATTATTAACTTCAAAGGGCTTAAAAGGATACATTGTAATTTTCATATAATAATTGTCCTTTCGGAAGAATTACGCACATCTTTCTTAAAATTACCAGTCAGGAAGTGCATACTGTTATATTGTTTTTCAGTCACCATTAGAGTTTGAACTAAACCCTTTGCAGGTGCGATTAAAGATATACGCTTCTCCAAAAAATTTGCCGCATTTCTATCTACACAAACTCTGGCATAAACTGAATACTGAATCATTAAAAATCCCTCATTCAAAAGTGCTTTTCTAAACTTACGATAGATTCGTCTATCTTCACTGGTCTCTACTGGTAAATCAAACATGATCATTAAGCGCATTATTCTGTACCTCATTTGGTAGTTCCACCCCTATTTCAACAGTCTTAAGCTTATCACTAAGAAATTTCAAGCAATTTGAGACATACTTTGTAAGCGCATTTCTAAGGATCATGGACTCACCATTAAATCTAATCTCCAAATTAGGAAGTTCTACTAATCCAAACTTAACATCTTGTGTAAATTCTTCAAACTTTTGGTTAGCCACCCAAAAATCAATAATCGGGCGAAAAGGTTCCATGAAATCTGAGCCTAAATTAAAGTTATTTTCTGTTGAATAATGATGAATTCCAAGCTCAGTTAGATACCCATTTTTTACTATTTCTCGATTAACCATCGCAAGAATAATTGAGTATCCGTAATTTAATGCAGAATTCACGGGTGAAAAATTATGTCTTGAAAAATCGTTTCCGAACACTTCTTTAAAGTATTTTCGTGCAACAACCGCTTCACGATTACTTTGATCATTTAATTCTAATTTAGAGATTTCATCTTGAAGCTCTTCTACATTGTTACCTAAAGATTCCGAAACAAAGGTTTGCAATTTCATTTTCTCACTAACAATCTTTGTCCAGAGAATTCCTTTGCGATTTGATGACCATGCCATCTGTGCATTCAATATTTCGTTGCTTCGATTGTTTGGATATAAAGGAACCATTTCTGACACAGGTTCACCAGAATTATCTGTAAAAATAATTTTTGCCTGTTCTTTAGTTAACTCAGCCATAGCTGCACTAGTAATAACTGCCCTAGTTGTCGCAATTAAAAGCACTTGAATATCATCAATTGGAATTTCAAAATTATCACTGTCAGTCTGAACCAGTATTCGTCTTCCAGAATAAGAAATCTTTGAATGTTGCGTAATTACAACTGTCCGCCAACTCATTAAAAATCACCTCTTGATTATTTTAATTAATCATATACAATAGTATTTGGAGTTAACCACTCCATCTTGACCTTATTGATTTGACGTACTTAAGTTAAAATCAAACAATGCGAAAGCAAAGTTTATCTTTCTAAGAGCTTATGCTCAAGAAGCTACCGTTTATTCGGTAGCTTCTTTTTTATTATCTATTTAATTTCACTTACTCGACGTTTGCGTTCAAATAAACCTGTAGGCGATTGATAAATAATTTGAGCATTGGGGGATAATTTAAATCCCTTCTTATTTTGGAAAAAACTAAATGGTGTTTTTATACCGATAACTTTTAAATCAGGCTTAGTAGCATTAGCATGTAACCCTTGTAAAATGCTACTCAAAACTTCTCTTTTACCTACTTTTATTAATTTATTTTTTTTATAGACAGATTTCACCGGTAATTTTTCAAACTTTTCTCTGCCATTCCTCAGGCCTTCTCTAAAACGATTTTTGTCGAATAAAGTATAGTAATGATCGACTTGTTCTAAAATTTCATCGTAGACATTCATTAAATCTACACTGTCAGTTTCATGTAAATTTTTTGGTGCTTTACGGAGTATATTTAAACTATACCAGCTTAATACAAGTTGTTGAGCGTTATGAATAACAGTACTGCTCCCCATTGTGAAACGCTTTTTTTCATCCACAATTAATTGATTTTTCTGAATAACAGGTAGTAATACCTCAAATGATTTAGATTGAAGCCTAGGATCAACGTCTAAAAGAATCTGTTTAACTTTCGCTTTTAACTCTGTTTTAGATGTTTGCTTAATTTCAGAAAGATTGAGTACAGGAATTCCTTTTAGCTGGTATATTGAACCTTTTTTGTCTTCAATTTTAATCAGTATCATAAAGGCTTCTAATCGTTTAGTGTAACCCCCATACAGAGTTGTTAGTCGGTTTGTCTTAGCAGGAATTAAAGTTTTATGCTGACCCTTTTTACCATGGCTAGTATCATCAATTGCCTTATAAAGCGTTTGCCCATAAAGTGCCCCTGTATCAAAGTGAACCGCTTTGGATATCAAAACTTTTTTAAAGAAATAAACATGGACTAAATAATCAAAAATATCTTTTTGATCATTAATTGATAAATCAACTGGTTCCTTTTGATCTTTCAATTTATCTTCAGCTTTAAATTGCTTAAAAAAACCTGACAATAAATTTTTAAGATGAAAATCATCTGATATTTTTTTTGAATAGTCACCGTAAACAAGGTATCCACGTAGTTTAGGATACGTTTTCAGCAAATACTGTCCAATAAAGCCTGAAAGATAAGCATCAAAACCATGATGATAATCATTTACTTCACGATTTTTATAGAGGTGATAATTCTGCCTAAATTGATGATTTAAATCTGCTTTAATTGTCACGATTTCAGTATTGGGATACTTATTTGCCAATATTTCAACTGCATACTTAATAATTTGACGGGTGTCCACAAGTTGGCGATTAATAAATCCTTGGATACCATATTTAGTTAATCGTGAATCGTCTAACGTTAGATTCCAAAATTTTTTGTTAGAAATTAAATGTAATCGGTTTAATTTAACCCAAAAATTATGTTGAGCTTGACCATATAACTTTTGAGGAAGCTGATCCCCTTTTTGCTTATTAATTATAGATTTTGTTAATACCCGATTGTCTAATGAGTTATCCCACATAAAGGATCGTGGAATGACATGATCAATTTCATAATTTTCTAAATCATCAATATTAATTTTCTTACCATTATAAATATCGCAGCCCATCTGCATATAATACAAAAAGACTTTGTCTGCCATTCGCCCATTTTCATCAGCATCTTGTTTCCTAAATTCTGGTAGATCACTAATTTCTTGAGCAACTATTTGATAGGCCTGTTTAACCTGTTCAGCACGGCTAACAGTTCGAGTGTGATTGAGATTTTCCTCATCCCTTGAAAATTCGACAAAAAGTCGTCTAGGTACTGTTTCATGCATGGCCTTTTTTAAATCTTCAACAACTGCAATAACTTGTCGAATTGCTCGCTTATTTTCAGGAGAAGTTCTTAAATCATCAATTTGGTTATTTACTGAATTTTCAGTTAAATTTCCCTGATTAATTTGCTGAATTGCTTGCTGAAAATCATCTTGTGTTCGAATTTGTTGAAAATTCTGATTTGTATTCCACAACTCATCAATCATTCGTTCGCCATGTGCATTCACTAACTTAGCAAGCAATTTATGGGATAATGAACCCCATCCCTTATAATGCAATCGTGCAAGCTTCTGCCGTTCTTCATCAGTCAGCCATTCAACAGTTTTCAATTTTTCTTGATAAATCGTACCATCTTCAAAAATCGTTGACCATTCAATAAATTTTTCAAAATCATTTTGTAAATTAGCTTGATCAACTCGAGAGCCAAAAATATTCTTAAAGTCTAAGTAACTTGCTAATTTACTATTGAATTTTTGCGGATCTGCTAGACCAGTAATCTCAATGCTTTCACTGGCTTTATATTCTCCTTCACTTCGAAAGTGAGTCTGTAACATTTTCATCGTCACATTTTTATGCTTCTTAAATAATGTTTCAAACACATTTTGCTTCTGTACAAGAGTGATACGCTGCCCATTTATTCTAATCATATTTAATTCATTAAGAACCATAAAACGTTGATAAAGCAAACTATTTAAGGGCAATACTGGCTCTCCAAGTAAAAATGTATCGGTAGAGGTCATTCTCCGAATAAATTGGTTAGCAGACGCCATTCTGTCAACTTTTTGATCAAAATTCCATGGTGTTATTCGGCCAGGCTCTTTACGAACCATCCAAGCAAAGCTAGCATTACTACCCTTTTTTTGATCTTCAGGTGTTACTAGTGGACCAACATAATATGGGATTCTAAAAGCAACTAACTCATCCAGTAAGTATTTAGCATCTTTACGACGTTGCTTATTTGGATTAAGTTCTGCCAACCAAGGATAATATTGAGACTGATTTTCAATAATTTTATCCAATTCTTGTTGGTGAAGTTGATGTGGAATCACAATATTCTCTCGAGTTCGCTGTTTAAGCATAAATTTACCTAAATCAATTTCAGCTTCAATTTCTTGAGCAATTTTTGATTCATCGAGTTGTTTTTTAACTGCTTTTCCGAAATCCTCTTGAGATAATTTTTTGCCTTTAACACCATCAATATATTCGTCATAAAGATTCTTTAATTTATGAGCATCTTTTTCGTTTAATTGTTTCTCAAATGTTTTAAGTAATTCCAAATGCTCCTTGTGTGATTCATATCTGTGTATCATTGAATCCGATACCGTTTCAAAAGTACCACCATTTCCATCACTTAAAATTGATGTGAGAAGACAACTGCTGTATAAGCTTGAAAGAATGTTAAAGATTTCAACTTGGTTGCTATCAAGTGATTCAAACAACATATTTTGCTTATCCTCAACGTCTGCATCAGCTAAACTAAAGCTCCAATCTTTGCTGGTATCTTTATCTAATTTAACTTGAAAAATCACGTCGAATTTTACTTTGAGTCCTAAAATTGCTTTTAATAAATTCGTAGCAATTTCTTTATTAATATTATTTTCAACTTTATCTTCTGACTGTGCATAAACCATTTTTAAAAGTTCACGTTGACGATCTGACTTTTGTCGAGAATCATCATGAAGAATAGATTCAACTTTTTCTAAGTGAGTAAGATTTAGTTTAAAGGGTGTTTCAGGCATTAGTTGCTTAAATAAACCATTTAACCGCCGAAAATTACCTTGTAAGTCTAATTCACCAGTTTTAAATTGTGATACCGGCGTACCATATAGAAAATTACCACGGTACTTAACAATATGATGAATTGCTAAGTAAACCTCTCTTAAATCAAATTGATGTTTTTCCTCCATTAATTTCTTTCTAAGATGATAAATAGTCGGATTATCTATTCTAAATTGATGATCATCATTTGTACCAAAAAGATAACTTTTTGTTCCCGATTTTAAAGGATCTGAGCTTACCAGATTAGATTGGCGAAGGCGAGGTAAAAAGTTCTCATCTACTTCAGCTAAATGCGGACTAAAAATTTCATTCAAAAGTCCGAGACGCCATTTACGACGTTTGAGGCGGCGACGAGTAGTACGAAAGCTTCGACGTTCTTCTGCCTTTGCCGCTGTACCAAACAAGCGAACGCCAATGACCTCTGAACTCTTAGTTCTTACCAAATGTGCGTTTTCATCTAAAGCCGCAAAACCTACTGAATTACTACCGATATCAAGACCCGCATCATATTCCAAATCTAATATCCCCTTTATGAAATCAAATCAGCTTTTTACGTCATCAGCATTTGGACATATGTATGCCTCCCAAGAAGCAGGAAGCTAATTAACTATTGAAGATTTATAGTGAAGTCATATGTGTGATCAGAATTATCATCGTCGTCATTATTAGTTTCATAATCAGTATCAAATTTAAATCTAACTGTCTTTAATGATTTAACATTTTCTAATTTTTGAATTGGCAATGTGACATTACCCGATTTTGTAACGCCTTTAGCAATCTCACCATCCCAGCTTTCCATAGAGTCAGCCTCATGTTGTTCGCCATTACTATAGATTACAGTACCTTGCGTAGGATAAGCGTCAATATCCCTAGTTGGGGAAATAATAAAGTGTAAACGAACAAAACCAGAAATATTAAATTTCCCATCATTAGCTGAATCATATTTGTGTTCCTTAGTTAACTTGTAGACAGTTACTTTATCAACGCTAACTTTAGCAGCAGACCAGTTTTCATTCGTATAATCAACACTGTAAGCCTTTTTATCCGAAATATCATATTGGTCATCATCCACTGTAATTGATGATGATGCTTTTGACGAAGCTGCACCCTGTTGAGATTTACCTTTTTCTTCGCTAGTCGTATTATGTGCTGCAACTTTAGAAGCTGTATTAGATTTATTAGTTGAGTCATTGCCTGACCCACCGATAGCCCAAATAATAATACAAATCGCAAGTACTGCAATTACCCATACCCACCATTTTTTATACCATGGCGTTACTTCCACAAATTTATTACCATCTTTATCAACGAATTGCTTTTTAGACATTAACTTTTCCTACTTTCTAAAGAGTGCAATAATTCCAGTAATAGTGAAAAAAATACCACCAAGAACACCAAAATTACCGCAAGAGAATAAAAGCACAATACCAAGAACAATAATAGCAATGCTGATTAAAGTATGCTTTTTATTAAGAAAGAATATTAATATAAAAGCTGCGATGGATAGTAAAATACCAAAGAAAAGCTCCATTGTATATGAACCGCCACCACCAAATGAATCCGCTACTGCTGCCACGCCAAATCCCGAAGCTAGTGAAACTATAGATAAAACCAAGCTAATAACGCCTAACACCACTTCTAAAGTCCGCTTTCGTCCTTCACCAGCGTTAGAAGATGTACTCACTTGTTTATACATCTTGCCATCAGCACCCTGAATCTTTTTTGCCACTTTAAAAACAACCCCTAAGTTTTTCAGCTTTTAATGTCGATCAGTATTTGGACAATCCACTTGGTGTACCCCTTAAGTTATCTACGTAAAAAATTTATTACAATATAACACTAGTATAATAAATTTAATTCTTCAAAAAAAATTGACCTCATTGATTTAACGTACTTCTAAAACATATAACACCGATAAGCTTAATTTTTAAATAAACAATTTAGACAAAATACCTACTACATTAATCTAAAAAGCCATTATACATATATTAATTTATCTTAAAATTAATCATACCCTATGCATAGAGGAATTACAATAATTTTTTATACATTAATTAGAAAAATAAAAATGAATCGAAATAGGACAGATCTATCTTCCATTTCGATTCATCTTAGTTTATTTAGCGCTAAATATTTCAAATAACTTATTTCTCAACGCATCATCAACCGCATAAATATATAAGCCATTAACCCCACGAGTTAGCAGCACATTCAGTTCATTTGCCAACAACTCGTCACTCACCACAACCTTTTCCCCATTCGCTAGAGATCTTTGACGAGTTGCATTCTTATTTTTACTCTTCTCAGGATCAAACTGCACTCGCCCATCACGATAGGTAACAGAAGGTCCAATAATCACGCCACAATAATTCAGATCAAAGCCTTGAATCGTATAGGTTGACCCAATTTCATCAATGGTTTGACTCTGTTCTGGCCACGCTAATTTTTCAATTGAACGCTCAGCCTTCAATTGAAGATTCCATGGTAAACTCAAATTGCCTGCATTTACCATCCAATATTTACCGTCTTTACGTTTGTTCTGAGTATATTTCCAGTCAAACGTTGCAACCAGTCGTGAGATGCCACTATTTTCTTGATCTGCATTTTTTTGCTTGATCTGTCTATACATTTCCGCAGCATCATCAAATACTTTCAAATCATACCTCTTTGAATCAGCATGAAACGGCAATATCTGTCTACGTGAATCCGTTATTGCGCGAATCCAATCAATGGTCTGATTATCTGCTTGTACCCGCAATTGATTTTTTAATTCAATGAAATTACCTTGGCTTTTAGACCTATTTCGAATATTCTCAATGTCTGTTTCTTCAAGATATTCTTCAGTCTTTAGAACTTGCTTGGGATCAAAAATTGCAACAGTAACTTTTGATCTAGCCATAATATCATCTAACTGATTTTTACCTCGATAAGCCTGCTTTCCTTGAGTCCAAAGCAAATGGGCTTCATCAACTAATACGATATCAACTTTATTTTTTGAATCATGATTATTAATAAACCGTGTTGCTTTTGATACAGTATCTTGATCCTTACTATCTGTGATGCCTAACTTAATTAAAATATCTTTGTAGACCTTAAGCTGTTCATCATGATTAACAATCAGGTTCATCTTAAGGTCACTAAATTGAGAATGATCTTTACTCTTACTATATTGAAACATCTGGTAAAAAATTGTGCTGAGAAGAACCGTTTTTCCTGAACCAGCCTCACCTTGAACTAAAATGAGTTGATCTTCCTCACCTGCCAACAAAACCTTTGTGATGCGATCTTGAACTAGATTTTTAGCATCAAACTGTTCTTGCGTTAGTTTATGAAAGGGTGACGCTTTAAATAATGCTGAATCACGGATAATTTGTTCTAGTGGGAATAGTCTATTATCAAGCTTTCTTAGTTTTCGCCAAACCTTAGAAAAGATATCGTCACGGTCATTTTCCGTGAAATATTTATTTTGATCGTTCTCTCGGCGATTATTTAAGTTTCCCACACTACTAACTCCGGACATATAAAGCATCATTTTATTTTCAATGTCTAAAGTTAATGACTTATTAAACCTATCATGCCCAATAACGATCATTTTAGTGCTTTTATCAGCTCTAAAAGCATCCCAATCAGATCTAGTTTTCGGATCTTCTAACAAATGTTGAGTCGTTCTTTGCCGAATGTTATTCGTTTCCCCGACGTAAACATCATACATATCTTTTTTATTTTTCTTATAAATAATATAGACAGTCGGATAGTCAAGTAATAGTTCACCTAATGAGGTATTTTTAATCTCGTCCGTGAACGCCTTTAACCCCAACGGACTATACTGAGCTTCTTTTATTACTGGTGCTGCAACCTCGCTCATAATCATACTTCCTAACCAATTTTAGAATTTCCAATGCCGTTTTTTATTTATTTGTAATTTCTCATACACAATATCATTAGGATCAACTCCCAATTTTTCACACATATAATAAGCATATGTGAGTGTATCAGCTATTTCCATTTTTAAGGATTCAATATCTTCTGTATTCTTAAACAGTTCTTTGTCTGGTTGACTATCCTTCCAAAGAAAGTGTTCATTTACCTCTGCAGCTTCAATTGACATAGCTCTCGCTAAAGCTGGCAAAGTATGATATTTTTGCCAGTGTCGTTCATCCCGAAATTTAATAAGTGCTTTAGAAATCTCTTCATAATCCATTTTAGTAACCTCTTATTAAGATTCTTTATTGGTCATATTGATAAAATCAAAAATAATAATCCGTTAATACTAATCTAGGAAACAAGATTAAATAGATTTAATCAGTTCCCTCAAAATAAACATAAAAATAACTTTGTATTAAATATAACATAATAAGAATAATAGAAATTAGTCAATTAGAAATAGGAAAGGATGATTGGTTGCTTCTCACATTTGACCGAAAACGGTTTCTGTGATAGATTAGAAAATAGTTAGAAAAATAGATCAATAATAAATCAACGATGAGAAGAGTAGTCATAACACCTAGAGAAAGAGAGTCCTGATATTGCTGAAACAGGACCGGGTGGCATGACGAAGATGAACTTGGAGACTGACGGGGTCGTGAAGGCTACCGCCACGGGGCACCGATATCTGCTGAGTATTCGTACTCTTGAGGCAGTGGTTGTGAGACTACTGCAAAGATGGGTGGTACCGCGTAAAAACGTCCCTAGCTGCATTTAACAGCTAGAGACGTTTTTTATTTATTCTATTCAAAGGAGGACATGACATATGACAGTGCAATTAAAAAATGGCTTTTTAAAACAACACGTAGACAATACAGTCTGCACCAATCAACCAGTTAAACTTTTGGTGGTCAACCTGATGCCAAATAAGCTGGAAACTGAACGGCAATTTGTGCACTTATTTAGCCATTTATCAATGGACGTAGAAGTCACTTTTTTGCGGATGGCAACTCATCATAGCAAGCACACACCAGAAGCTAAGCTGCAGCAATTCTACGCCGTTTTGGCTGACGTTTACGACCATCATTTTGATGGCATGGTTGTCACCGGCGCACCGGTAGAAGAACTTCAATATAAACAAGTTGACTACTGGAATGAATTCAAAACCCTCCTCAACTGGCGTCACGATCATGTCCGTGAATCAATCTTTGAATGCTGGGCCGCCCAAGCCGGTATCTATGCTGATTTTGGTATTAATAAGCGGATTATCTCTCAAAAATTATTCGGTGTTTATCGCTGCAGAATTGACCAGCAGACTGAACTGACAGCTGGGTTCAATCAGTTATCAATGCCACAATCACGTCATGCCACCCTTGGTCACATTAACGATCCGCAACTGGATGTATTAGCTAGTGACCCAGAAGCCGGTCCGGTAGTTTTAGCATCCAAACAGACACGTTCAACCTATCTTAGTGGTCACCCAGAGTACGAAACCAACACTTTGTTTAATGAATTTAATCGTGACCGTGAGAAGGGACTGCCAATTCAGATGCCTAAAAACTACTTTTCGGCATCTAAACCAACTAATACCTGGCAAAATGACAGCATCCGTTTGTATGATAATTGGGTACACAGTTTGTTGCGGGTACAGGTTTAAGTACATAAAGATTCGATTTATAATGCATCAACCTATTATTAAATGATATTGCTCAGATACACATTTTTGTGTATCTTTTTTATTAGTTAATACTACCAAGAATAAGCAGAAAATAAAAATATAAGATTTAGTATCCTAATTTCCCTCTTTAACGATATAACACTCGTCTTAACTAAAAATAAGATCACTTACTTCTGGAATATCAAATACTTGTCCAAAAATGGATTAAGATTTGCTATACTTATACTTACGTTAATTGTGGATGTGTTAAAGAAGAATGAAATGTGTAAAATACATAACAATCAGTATTGGCTGGTTAACATTTAAATTTAATTGGAGAAAGCTAAGCTCAGACTTTTTATGTCAACACTCCTTCAATATTTTCTTTTAATTTCAAAAACCGTTTCCGTACATTTCATAAGCTTGGGAGTGATAACAAAAATTCAACTTTAAATCTACGTGTTCAAAATATTTGATCCTGTTTTAATAACTTAAATTTATCTAACCCTACCTACAAGCCTAGATTCATGTGGGAGACAAGATGAAACGCTCATTAACTGCTACAACTAGTTTGAAGATAAGCGCACTTATTTTATTTATATGAAGGGGAATATATAGTGGAAAAACAATTTTGTGTCAAATGCGGTAAGGAGTTACCTAACGAAGCCGAGTTTTGTCCGTACTGTGGTCTCAAGCAACCAGTCTTAAAAAAAGTATCTGTAACACTCGAGAAACAATACGAACGACCAAACGAAGTATTTTATCCTCAAAACAATGACACAAAGATAAATCAAGACGAAACTGGTGCGAAGAACATCGTTACACCTTCTTCTGAAACACCCAAAAAAGAATTTCATAATGAATTTAAGCCTTACATTCCGGAAAAAGCCAAGCCTAAAAAGCCATGGTATAAACATGGACTGGCAATAGTTCTAATTGCCGCACTCTTTCTTTTTGCCTTCGTATTAGCAAAAGATGCTATTAATAGTTCTAGTTCCACCACTGAAGCTGCGGGATCGTATGATAACAGCAGTTCTAATGATTCAACTCCAGACGATTCAAGTTCTGACGATACAGAAGATTCGGATGATGACTCAGATTATGAAGATGAGGATTCTAGCGATGAGGATTCAGATGATGACGACACTGGTGATTTTACTAATGACTCCGTTGCAGGTATTTCAGCTTCAGATTATGATGCTACAGAAGCAGCCGGAAATAAGTTATCTTATGGTGAGCTACTTAAATCAGATGATTACAATGGGCAATCATACGACATTACAAATGCCGAAGTGCTTCAAGCCAACGAAAGCGATGGCGCTACCACTTTACTTGTGTATACGGATGACTACTCAAATGATTTATTCATGATCTATTATCCTGATACCACTGACGCAGTCAAAGATGACTACGTAACTATTAATGGTGTATTGGGTGATCGTGAAGATTACGATACTCAAGCTGGTGGATCAAATACTGTACCTACGCTTGTAGCTCAAAAAATTAGTGTAACTGGGCACGACTCAGAGTAGTAACAACTATTCACGACTTGTTTATTTTACAAATTACAAGAATTGTTTATATCATCCCACATAAAAAGGAATCCTGAAAATTCAGGATTCCTTTTAATTTTAAAACTGGAAAACATTCTCTATCAACATGAACTTACTGACCCAAACTTTTTATACTTTAGTGAACTAAAATCGTCTTAGATCTTGAAGTGAATGTATCTTTCGGCGGAATTAGAAAACATATAAAAGCTCCATTAAGTACATAAATTAAGAGTTATTTTCGGTTATAGACTGTATTTGCAAGATTGTTGGTAAAAATCTGGCCATCTTCCGTTATATTGCAATCTGCGTAATTGATTTTATGGCTGCTGTAAATTTTAACTTCACCAGCCCAATGTAGTCCCAACGCTACCGCTTGCTTCTCAAGATGACCATGCAATTCATAAATATGATGGCCAGCATATTTGTAACTTAAACCATAAATATCGACCGGTTCACCCTTTTGAGGCCCATAATGAACAATCGACATTTTATGAAAAACTAATGTAGCTGATCGATATTCATGTAATCCTTTTATGTACCGAGACTTTGATTGCCATTTACTATTCCGTAAAGCCCGTGGTAAACCCCTTTGTAAGCTTGACGCACTAGCCGTATTACCGACTGCTGATAAACCACCAACTAACCCTACGATTAAAGACAATGTAACTAGAACTAATTTTTTCAAAATTATCGCCCTCCCACTTAATAATCATACACTTATGGAAAGTTGGGAAAAATAGCTAGTACTAAAAAAGCACTACAGAAAGTGCTAATCATTTAACAAATCCATCGACATAGAGACTGTAGCAAGTTCAACATCCTTCTTAATAAATATCTCACCAAAACAAATAAAACAATGCGATATCAATTCTTTACTGATTCAGAAATCAACTTAATTTAGAAATTATTTCTTAATACCATATTGTAGCCTTCCGTGATGCGACCTTATGCCAAGAACCATTATAATATTGATAATCTACCTCAGCATCATTATGTTCCTTATAGACTGTCCACTTATGGTGAGTTGGTATCGCATGCGTCCGCGGTTCAAACATCACTTTAGATTTCTGAGTGGGTCGTCTTAACGAAAAAGTCGTATGTGAGTTTGTATCATAGTTAGTATTGAAACTATAATCGTCATTGATTGCCATTCGAAAGCCATGTAAAAGTTTATAATTCTTCAAATGATGAATTCCCATTTTGAACCAACCACCATTTTCACTGGCATCTACTACATAAATATATTTAGAATTTCCCCTAAACTTTCCTGATTGTAAAACCCACGAGAAATCAACACCCCAATGAGCTAGCTTGTAATGTTCACCACGTTGAGCTGTATAACTGTCCACTGAATAACTTGATGATCTAGGATAAACTGTTCTAATTTTTAATACTGTAACATCCTTCGTAATTGTGACCCAATGGCTGTTTCTCCAAGAATACCTTACAGCATGTGCAGTCTGTGAATTTACTGAAAAACCAATACCTAAAAATGCAATCATGGCACCTATCCAAACTATACGTTTAATTTTCATTATTTTCCCCTGTCACTTCTTTATTAGTCAAAATCAACTATAAAATTTAGGTAAACAAAAAGTCCCGAATAAATCGGGGCTTTTTACAATCTTAAATTCAATTTACCGAGCAGGAACCTTATTCCCACTCAACTGTCGACGGCGGCTTGCTCGTAACGTCATACACAATTCTATTGACGTGTTTCACTTCGTTTACGATTCTAGTAGAAACCTTCGCCAGCACATCATATGGAATATGTGCAAAGTCTGCGGTCATCCCATCAATAGAGGTTACGGCCCGAATACCGACTGTGTAATCGTAGGTCCGGCCATCACCCATGACACCGACAGAACGGAAACCTGGTAAGACGGTAAAGTATTGCCAGATATCGCGGTCTAAGCCGGCTTTTTTGATTTCATCTCGAAGAATGTAATCACTGTCGCGGACAATTTCCAACTTTTCAGGTGTAATTTCACCCAGCACACGGATTCCTAAACCAGGACCAGGGAATGGCTGACGCCAAACCAGCTCTGAAGGCATGCCGAGTTTTTCACCCAATTCACGGGCTTCATCCTTGAATAAGGTCCGTAATGGTTCGATCAACTGGAAGTGCATGTCTTCTGGCAGGCCACCAACGTTATGGTGCGACTTGATGGTTTGCGCGGTATCAGTCCCAGATTCAACCACGTCGGTATACAGCGTGCCTTGCGCTAAGAAGTCGATTCCGTTCAGTTTTTGAGCTTCATCGTTAAACACTTGGATGAACTCGTTACCGATGATTTTCCGCTTCTTTTCAGGGTCACTGACACCCTTCAGCTTGGACAAGAACCGGTCAGCAGCGTTGACTTCAACGATGTTCAGACCAAATTTACCCTTCAAACTGTTCATCACTTGGGAGGCTTCGTTCTTCCGCAGTAGACCGTGGTCCACGAAGATGGAGGTCAGCTGATTACCGATGGCTTTGTGTAACAGCACACCGACGACAGAAGAATCCACCCCGCCAGAAAGGCCTAACAGCACTTTCTTATCGCCAACAGTCTCGCGAATATGCTGGATCTGCAGATCAATGAAGTCATCCATTGACCAGTTCGCTTCAGCGTGGCATACGTCAAAGGCGAAGTGCTTCAGAATTTCGTTACCGTAATCTGTGTTACGGACTTCGGCGTGGAACTGAATGCCATAGAAGTTACGTTCCGTATCCTGCATAGCAGAAATTGGGCAGTCACGACTGGTGGCAACATCCGTAAAGCCTTCAGGCACCTTAGTTACTAAGTCACCATGACTCATCCACACATTTTGTTCCTTAGGCGTGTTGGCAAATAACTTGGCGTCATCGCTGGTCACCGTGATGGCTGCACGACCGTATTGGCCGTTATCAGACTTCACTTGACCACCGAGCGTGTAAGCCATTAACTGCATTCCGTAACAAATTCCCAGAATGGGGATCCCTAACTTAAAAATCTCAGGGTCGACTCGTAATGCATCCTCAGCGTAAACACTGTTGGGACCACCAGAGAAGATGATACCCTTGGGATTAAGAGCCTTAACCTCGTCTGCCGTGATCGTGTGGGCCATCAATTCAGAATAGACACCCATGTCACGGATCCGACGGGTAATGAGCTGATTGTACTGTGAACCGAAGTCCAGCACAATGATCTTATCAAAGGACGATAAATCCACCTTTGCCAATCCATTCACACCTTTCTTATATCAAACAGGGTTTGAAACCATTAGTTACACTATACAGATTGTTCTAATAACGGTCAATCAAAATGAGCAAGTTTTAATTGTTCGGTTTCTAACGAACATTTTAATCAAAGCGACCCATTCAACTTGTTAACGGTTACGTTTACCAGACATTCCCGCCACCATTATGACTTCCGCAGCATCACCTGATCAATAATGTGCTGCTCACCTTTATGAATGATCATGTTCGCCCGGCTGCGAGTCGGCAAAATATAATCTTCCAGGTTCGGCAGATCCACGTTGAACCAAATACTCTTGGCTTCTTCCACCGCGTCTTTTAACGGCATCTTAGTATAGGAATGATAGTAGTTATCCGGATCGTTTTCCGCCAGCTTCAGCAGGGCTTTAAACCGCTCCAGATACCATTCCTCAATCAATTTAGGCCGGGCATCCACGTAAATGGAAAAGTCGGTAAAATCCGAAACGTAAATCTGTTCCGAACTGGGCAGTTGCAGCGTGTTGATGCCTTCAATGATCAGCACGTCCGGCCGCTCGATTTCCTGTACCTCATTGGGCACGATATCGTAGATCTTGTGGGAATAGACCGGAACTTCCATCAGCTGCTTACCCGATTTAACATCGTTTAAAAAGGTAATCAGGGCCTTCATGTCGTAACTTTCCGGAAAGCCCTTGCGTGTAATCAACCCACGCTTCTTTAATTCCGCCGTGGAATACAGGAACCCATCAGTGGTGATCATTTCAATCCGCTGGTCTGAGAAAAAGTGATTCAGCAGCACTTTCAGCAGCCGGGCCGTGGTACTCTTCCCCACCGCCACACTACCGGCAATGCCAATAATATAGGGTACGTGCCGGGGCTTCTGCCGTAAAAAGCCGGCCTTAGAATCCTGCCACTCATCAAAGTGCTTGATCAGCAGTCTGAGATAGTGAACCAGGGGGATGTAAATATCCTGCACATCCTGCAGCGAGATACGGTCATTAAAAGCCTTGATCTGTCTCAGACTCGCTTGAGTCAATGGTACTGATGCGTCCTGATAAAAGTCGCGCCATTCGCGTTTGCTAAATACATCGTAATTCATCAAATCCATCATTCGTGTCAGCCTCATTATATTCCGTAAATGCTAAATTGAATCCTATTATACACGAGCCATCTAGTAAGCGCTATATTATAAATGCAATAACCGGTGATGATTTAAAAGCGACCGGACCACTAACGGATCCAATCGCTTTTTAAACCTATTTTAACGCCTCTTATAAGCCCTATTCTCTGACATACTCATCCGTTGGCACCGTGTCAAACAGTGGCGATAGCGTCCCCGTTGCCAGCACGGTCAGCTGATGCATCGCCCGCGAACAGATGGTGTACAGCAATTGCCGTTCGCCATCGTCATGGTAAGTCTGATCAGAAGCTTCCCAGACAATCACCGCGTCAAATTCCAAACCTTTGGCCAGGAAGGATGGCACGACGATGATGCCTGGTGCCAGCCGCTGATTTTCCGACTGGATCAAAGTGGCTTTGACCCCGGCGTCATGCAATGCTTTGGCGAGATTCCGGCATTCAGCTAACGTCTTGCCAATAATTGCCGTCGTTTCTTTTTCATGGTTGTTTTCTTTAAGCTGCTTGATCAGCCGGTCCAAGGTTGCTTGGTGGTCCGGCTGCACGCTGATGACTGGCAGCGCGCCGTTACGGTCAAAGGCTTTCACCGCTTCACCATTGACTAGAATATGGCGGGTAAAGTCGGTAATCTGCTCCGTTGACCGGTAAGATTGCGTTAGCTGCACGACCCGGGTCTTTTCCGGATCGAACATGGTGCTCAGTTCGCTTAGCAAGGTCTTGCTGTTTTCCTTGGTAAAGATAGCTTGGTTCAGATCCCCTAACAGGGTGAACTTAGCCCGTGGAAAACTAAACTTCAGGTAAGCTAACTGGAATGGCGTGTAGTCTTGAATTTCATCAATGAAGACGTAGCGCATCTCTTTTTCACCCTTGTGGCCCGTCATCTTATCGTACAAATAGAGGTAGGGTGAAATGTTGCTCAACGTTAATTTAGACTGCTTAAGTTCTTTAATCGCTCGCTCAACGCTGGCCTTCCAGTCAGCCTTGGTGATGTCATAGTCCGCCAAATTAATGATCGCCGGAATACTGCGCAGCATATGGATCATTTGCCCGTTGATACTCAAGAAGCGGTTACGGACGACTGCTTGGCGAATGGGCGCAAAGGCCTTCATGACGATCTTACGGGCATAGAACTTGTATTCCTTGTCAGCGTCTTCAATCTCTTTAGGATCTTCGCCCTTCATCTGGTTCATTTCTTCCGCGCTTAGGTCCTGCACGGCTTGTTCGACCCACTTGGCCCGCATTTCAGAACTGATCCGCCGGTTAAGCAGCTTGATCAGCTGTTCGCGCGTGCCGTCTAGCCGGTTAAATAGCCGATAATTTTCATTAAAACTGTAATAAATGTCGTGAATCTTTTCCTTGGTAAAGAACGGTTTTCCCTTGAAGTTGATATTGCGGAAAATCATGTCCTCTTTTTCCAAATGGTTGGCGTAGGCGGTAACGGCATTGTAAAAGGCCAGACTGCCCTTCAGTGAGTCGATTCGTTCCTCAGCCGGACTGTAATCCTCGTTGAAGCGCTGCGCCAGCGTTTCCACTGACAGCTTAGGGACCCGGTGGCCGGTGTATTGGTAATACGTCATTTGAACCATATTTTGTTCACCAAGTTCTGGTAACACTTGGTTAATGTAGTCGTTAAATAATTGGTTCGGTGAAAACAGGATCACTTGGCCAGAAGTTAACTTCCCGCGATACCGGTACAGCAGCCAAGCAACACGCTGCAGCACGGCCGCGGTCTTCCCGGAGCCGGCCGCCCCTTGAACGAACAGCAGGTCGGACTTGGTATCACGAATGATCTGGTTTTGCTCTTTTTGGATGGTGGTCACGATACTCTTCATCTTGGTATCGGACTTTTCACTCAGCGCATCCAGCAGCATCGCGTCACCCACGGCTTCTTCGGTGTCAAACACCGTTTTGATCTTCCCGTCTACGATCTGGAACTGACGCTTCAGCTTCAGATTGACCGTTTGCTCGCCATCGGGCGTCTGGTAGGTCACGTTGCCGAGGCCACCATCGTAATAAACACTAGAAATCGGCGCACGCCAGTCATATACTAGAAAACGATCAGGTTCATCCGAAAACGATGCCAGTCCAATATAGATCGCCTCTGTTTTGGGTTCGCCCTCTTCATGAAAATCGATCCGCGCGAAATAGGGGGTCTTCTCCATTTTCTTCAACGTATTTAATTCATCGGTGGCATGCTGCCAGCTATTTTGACGCTCATTTAACTGTTGCTGCTGCTGATGAACGGACAGGCCGGTTTCCATGATGCCTTCGTAGGAATCGGTCTTTAGCCGCAATTCGTTGACCAGGTTATTACGAATACCCGATTCATCTGACTTTGCGTTGTCGATTCGTTCTTGCGATTTAGCCTGAGCAATTTTAATCTTATCAATCACCACATTTAAATGTGCTTGTTCTTGCTGTTTAATCGTCTCTGCCATAGCGCCCTCCAGTCATAAATTCGATAGTCAAGTATAGCACTAATTACATCTAATAAGAAACAAACACGCTTCATTAAAACCCTTTAAATTCGAGGTAATATTATGGATCAACTTTCATTAGTGATTATTCTGTTAGCGGCATTGGTCATTCCGCTAGTTATGGCCCGGTTTAAATTAACCCTGCTGCCTACCGCGGTCATCGAGATCATCGTTGGGGTGATCTTGGGGCCCAGCCTGTTGAACATTATTCATGGCAACGCCACGTTGAGTATGTTAAAGGACGTCGGTGTGATCGTGCTGTTGTTCCTGAGCGGACTAGAAATTGACTTTAGCCTGTTCAGCCGCAAGCGCAATGAACTGACACCGCTGGAACAAAAGCAGTCCGTCAACGCCCCCAAGTATTCACCGGTAGCATTGGCGTTCATGAGCTATGCCACGATCATCGTGATGGCATTCATCCTGGCTGGGTTGTTGAAACTCTCGGGACTGTTCTCTGATTTGTGGCTGGCCATGATCTTATTTATGACCATTTCACTGGGAATCGTCATTGCGGCACTAAAAGAAAAGGAATTGCTGAGTAAACCTTTTGGGCAAACCATTCTGCTGATTTCGGCGTTAGGTGAAGTGGTACCCATGCTGGGGCTGACCTTCTATGCTTCGGTCTACAGTCCAACCTCTAAGTCACTGTGGCTCTTACTGCTGATTCTATTGGCCGCCGCGGTATTAGTTTGGCGGTTTCAACCATTCTTCAAATTCTTTGACCGCATCAATAAATCCACGACTCAATTGGATGTCCGGCTGTCGTTTTTCGTCATCGTGTTATTAGTCACGATTGCTGAATCAGTGGGTGCTGAAGGCATTTTAGGTGCGTTTTTAGCTGGGATCGTTATCAAGTTACTGCAGCCTCACGAAGAGACTAAAGTGCGGTTAGACTCCATCGGGTACGGCTTCTTTATCCCGATCTTCTTCATTATGAGTGGTGTGGGATTGAACCTGCGGACCCTACTGGCTGATCCGAAAACCTTGATTCTGATTCCCGTCTTTTTGCTGGCTTATTTAGTGGCCAAAATCGCCGTCTATCCAATTTTACGGCTCCGGTTCAAAGGAGGTAACGCCTTTGCCGGAACAGCCATGACGACGACTACATTGACCGTTGTGCTAGCCATCCTGCAAGTGGCACAGCATTTACACCGCATTACTGCCCAGCAGTCCGGCGCCTTTCTGTTAGCTGCCATTCTCACCTGCGTCATTGGCCCGCTGATCTTCAATAGCCGCTACAGCGTTGAACCGGCTGATGCTAAACCGCTCACCGTGCACTTTATCGGCACCAACCTGCTGACCGTGCCCGTGGCTCAGCAACTGACGGAAAACGGCTATGATATTCATATGTACACGGATCAGGAACGTAATTACCGGGCCTTTAACAGTGAAGTTGACGTCCATTTGTTAAAAAACCTAGTCCCTGACGACCTGGTCAAACAAGACGTTTTCGACACCGACATTATCATTCTCGGTCAAAGCAACTCGAAGGAAAATTATCGCTTGGCCAAATCGGCTAAGCAGTACGGGGTGCCTCGAGTGATTGCCAGATTCGAGGATCCTAACATTCTCGATGAACGTAAAGATACCTTATCAAAAATGGGTGTGGAAGTTTATAGTAATGCTGATGTGCAGATCAGTATGCTGCGAAGTCTGATCGAAACACCATCCACCATCGAACTGATCACGTCGACCACGGCATCCGTCTACGAAGTTCAGCTGCGCAACCGCAAATACGTCGATATTCAGGTGCGCAACCTGCCCTTCATTGACGACATTACCATCGCGCAAATTTACCGTGATCAGCGTTTCGTTCGGCCCAGCGGTGACACCCCGTTGAAATTAAACGACCGGATCCTCTTCACCAGTAACAAGCAAGATTCAGCCCGGATTCGCCAAGAACTGGGTAAACTCAACTAATAATCTATTATCGGAGGCAACAACCATTGGCTAATTTTGACGTTTACTTTGTCCGTCATGGGCAAACCGTTTTGAACAAATACCACCGGATTCAAGGGTGGATCGATTCCGCACTCACTGATAAGGGCGTCCGCGATGCCCAGGATGCAGGACAACGACTGGCACAGATTCCCTTTACTAAGGCTTATACCAGCGACTCACTCCGTGCACAGCGGACCGCTAAGTACATTTTGGCAGCTAACAGCGGCACGGTTAAAGAAGCGACTGTTGAACCAGCCTTTCGAGAAGAAAACTTCGGTTATTTTGAAGGTAACGATGACCTGCAGTCCTGGCACATGATTGGCGGCCCCGATGGCAACGATACATTTAACGCCATGATCACGGCTTATACCATTGAGGGCATGAAAGACCGCATTGCCGCTTTGGACCCCTACCATGACGCTGAGGATAACGCCACGTACTGGGCTCGGTTACAACCGGGTTTTGACCGGTTAATGGCCGAATGCAGCGACGGCGATAAGGTCTTAGTGGCCAGCCACGGTACGACCATCCGCAGCATCGTGTCACGGTTCCAGCCCGACATCAACATCGCCGTTTCTGCGCTGAACGGTTCCGTCACTAAGCTGAAAGTTCGCGGTGATGACATTTCCGTGGCTTACTATAACCGCGTGGATGATCAATTAGATTGAGTTTCAAAAAGATAAAAGGTGACTTCCGGCAATTTAGGAAAGTCGCCTTTTTGGTTCCAAACCCTTTTGGTTGCAAGTACCGGTGTGGCTGTGCTACATTAACGGACGGATTAATTACAAATAACGGGGGGGAGTAACATGTCAAACAAGACTGAGAAAACTCAAACAGACGGGTCACTGCTTGAAATGTTTCGCTTTGTGTTCAGCAAAGTGCTCAAAAAGCGCTGGTTACTGGTCCTAAACATCTTGGCCTTAACAGTGATCACGCTGCTGCAGTTCGTCATGCCGCAGATTGAACAGTTCATTATCGATAAAGTGATCCCGCAGCGTAATTTTCAGTGGCTGATTTTAGCCATCGTCATCCTGTTGCTAACAGCGGTGGTGCTGGGGGTGTTCAACTACATTTCCACCTACTACATGACCATCATGAGTCAAAACGCCATCACCGACTTACGTAACCAGTTGTATGAATATCTATTAAAACTGGATACCACGTTTTTCGAGTCCAGCAAGACCGGGGATCTCATGACTCGACTCACCAGTGATATTAATAACCTGCAAAGCTTAATTTCCGCTAATATGCTCAACATGGTGGGCAACCTGTTCACGTTCATTGGCGTTTTAGCCCTGATCTTCTACATCAACTGGCAAATGGCACTGGCGGTCAGCCTAACCTTCCCACTAATGTTTATCGTCTACCGGGTCTTTCGGGTGCGAATCCGGACGGCCTTCATGAACGCTCGTCGTTCTCAATCGCGGATGTCTAACCAAATGCAGCAGACGTTAACGCAGATCGACCTCATTAAGAGTTTCAACAGTGAAGATACTGAAGCAAGTCGGTTCGATCACTTCGCGGACACCAACCGCAAAGATATGATCACAGCTGGCCGTAACCAGGCGATCTTTTCGCCCTTAATTGACGGGATCAATACGTTAGGAATCGCCATTGTGCTGGCTTTAGGCGCTTACTTTATCATCAAAGGGCAGCTCACAGTTGGGGCACTGGTCGCCTATTTGAGCTACGTTGCCATGGTGCAGTCCCCGATTCAGGCCTTCACCCGGCTACTTAATCAGCTCCAGCAGTCCCTGGTTTCTTACGGGCGGATTCAATCAATCCTGCAAGAAAGACCACAAGTGTTAAACGCTGCTGATCCGAAACCATTTCCGCAATTCTCCCAGGGTATCGTTTTGGACCACGTTAACTTCAATTACGACGCGGCGAAGCATCCCGATAGTCATGACGCCACGTTAAAGGACATTAGTTTTACGATCCCCTATGGCAAGACTACCGCACTGGTGGGCCGGTCTGGTTCTGGTAAAACGACCATCACCCGCCTGATCGACCGGTTCTACGACTTAAAATCCGGCAGCATCACCATTGATGGCCTGCCGATTCAGTCCATTGATATTGCGTCGTTACGGCAAAATATCGCCATCGTTTCCCAAGATATTTTCATTATTGATGGCAGTATTCGCAACAATATTTTGTACGGTCGGCCCACCGCTACCGACGATGAGGTCTGGCAAGTCGCCAAACTCGCCGACCTTGACACCTTCATCCAGGGCCTGCCTGATCAACTAGACACGCAAGTTGGTGAACGGGGCGTCAAGCTTTCCGGCGGTCAAAAACAGCGGCTGTCAATCGCCCGAGCCTTGCTGAAAAATGCGCCGATCATCATTTTAGATGAAGCCACCGCCAGTCTGGACAACCAATCTGAAAAGGCGATTCAGCGCGCGTTGAATAATCTGCTGGAATCCCGGACTTCCTTAGTGATTGCCCACCGGCTGTCCACGATTCACGATGCCGATCAGATCATCGTGCTGGAAAATGGACAGGTGGTTGAGAAAGGCACTCATGAGAGTTTGCTGAAGGCTGACGGGGCTTATAAGAAGCTGTATGATGCACAGTTTGAATAGTTGGATGTTCACTTTTATCTAGCTGAAACGCGTTCAAGAACACTGATTCCGGCCGTATAAGGACACAAAAACAGGTTTCCCCCAGTTCAGGGAAACCTGTTTTTGTGTCCTTATACTCTGGAATCAACCCGTGTTCTTTCACGCTCTACGCTCTAACACTCAGTCCCATCTCTTTCGCTCTTTCCTGATACATCGGGATCTCATCCTGACTGCACTGGACAAAGTGATGCGGGACAATTTCGACTAATTCACGCTTCTTTGAGCCATCCTCGTACTTCGGGTCATACTTGATCTGCGTCCGCGTGCGCTCGTACTCTGGATCGGGTACCGGCACCGCCGACAGCAAACTTCTGGTATAGTCATGCAACGGGTGATTATAAACTTCATCCGAAGTGCCGACTTCCAGCATCCGGCCATAATGCAGCACGCCGATGCGGTCCGAGATGTACTTGACCATCGACAGATCATGGGCAATGAACAGGTACGTTAACTTCCGCTCACGCTGTAATTTCTTCAGCAAGTTGACCACTTGTGCTTGAATCGAAACGTCCAACGCCGAAATTGGTTCATCAGCAATAATAAACTTCGGCTGAACCGCTAGTGCTCGCGCAATGCCGATTCGTTGCCGCTGCCCACCGGAAAATTCGTGAGGATACCGGCTGGCATGGTCGCGGTTCAGACCAACAGTGGCCAAGAGGTCCGCCACCTGCTTACTGCGATCGTCATCATTTTTCGCCAGATGGTTAATGTCGATGCCTTCAGCCACGATGTCTTTAACTTTCATCCGTGGATTCAGTGAGGCATAGGGATCTTGAAAGATCATTTGCATGTCCCGGCGAAACTGCTGCATCTTTTTGTGATCTTTTAGGCCAACAATTTCTTGGCCATTAAACTTAATCGAACCGCTAGTCGGCTGATAAAGATGAATAATCGCCCGACCTGCAGTGGTCTTACCCGAACCGGATTCGCCGACTAGTCCAAAGGTCTCACCTTCATAAATGTCGAAGGAAATATCGTCAACAGCCTTGACTTCGTCTTTTTTACCCATGTTGAAGTACTGTTTCAAATGGCTGACTTCAAGCACTTTTTTAGCGTTATCCAGTTCCATTATGGCTGTTCCTCCGTTTCCTCAACTTTATGGTGCAACTTTTTATCTTCTAATTGCTGCTGCATTTTAGCAAACTTTTTTTGCCGCTCAATAATTTGTTCTGGTGGCGTGACTTTAGGTGCGTCCGGATGCAATAACCAGGTGGCCGCGTAGTGGGTATCCGAAACTTTGAAGAATGGCGGTTCCTTTTCCGTGTCGATCTTCAAGGCGTACGAATTCCGCGCAGCAAAAGCATCACCCTTTGGTGGATCCAGCAAATCGGGTGGCGTGCCAGGAATGGATGGCAGTTCATCACCGTTGGTATCCAAGGTAGGCATTGAGCTCAAAAGTCCCCACGTGTATGGGTGCTTTGGATTATAGAAGATCTCATCGACGGTCCCAAATTCAACGATCTTACCCGCATACATGACAGCCACGCGGTCCGCCATGCCGGCAACCACGCCCAGATCATGGGTAATAAAGATAATCGAAGTTTCAATCTTATCCTGCAGCTCACGCATCAAATCCAGGATCTGCGCTTGAATGGTCACATCCAAAGCAGTCGTTGGTTCATCGGCAATCAGGATCTCTGGATAATTGATCAGCGCAATGGCAATCACGATCCGCTGCCGCATCCCGCCTGAAAATTGGTGCGGATAGTCGTTGATCCGGTTCTCCGCATCCGTAATACCAACCAATTTCATCATTTCCAAGGCTTGGGCCATGGCTTTAGCCTTTTTAACCCCTTTATGCACCATCAGCGGTTCGGCAATTTGCCGGCCGATGCGCATGGTGGGATCCAGCGACGTCATGGGATCTTGGAAGATCTGGGCAATTTTTGCCCCACGTAAGTTTTCCAGTTCTCTTTGTGACATTTTCAAAACGTCTTGACCGTGAAATAAGACGTTACCACCCGCAACCACGGCGTTATTCGCTAATAACCCCATGATGGACCGGGTCGTCACCGTCTTACCAGAACCGGACTCGCCAACGATGGCTAAGGTCTCACCCTTTTTCAAATTAAAGCTAACGTCTCGGATCGCCTTGACCGTTCCCGCGTAGGTTTTGAAATTGATTTTGAGGTGATTGACCTCCAAAATGTTTTCTTTACTTTGCATAGTTTAACTTCACCTACTCTTTCGTTTGCGGATCAAAGGCATCACGCAACCCATCAGCGAAGATGTTAAAGGCAATCATGATCACTGACAGCACGATTGCTGGATACCACATTTGATATGGCAGGAACTGAAAGTTCTTTTGCCCGTCATTCAGCAACGTCCCTAACGAAGCCTGCGGTGCACTGATCCCGATCCCGACAAAGGACAGGAAGGCTTCGAAGAAGATCGCACTCGGAATGGTGAACATCGTTTGAATGATAATGATACTGGACAGGTTTGGTAGCAGATGCTTGAAGGCAATTTTGATTGAGCTTTCACCTAACGTCTGCGCCGCCAGCACGTACTCTTGTCCCTTTAGTTCCATCGTCTGGGCACGTATCAGCCGGGCCATGGTCGTCCAGCTTGAAAACGCGATGGCCAGCGTGATCGACGTCATGCCGGGCTTTAAAATCAAAATTAACAGCACAACGACAACCAGCGTTGGAATTGACATGATAATTTCAATCACCCGTTGCATGAAGTTGTCGATCCAGCCGCCCTTCCAGCCGGAAAACAGACCGAAACTCACACCGATCAGTAAGTCTACCGCTGTGGCGACCACCGCAACAGTCAGGGAAATTCGCGTCCCAAAGAGGATCCGGGAAAGCATATCACGGCCAAGATAGTCGGTCCCTAACCAGTAGTGCACGCCGGCACCGGCACCAGCAGCCTGGTACGCATTGACCCGGCTACCTGCTTGAACCAGCGTCCCGTTGACCCCGTTAATGTTAACTCCCGGCCATTTGGGCGGTAAGTTTGCCAGCTGCGGGTTCACTGCATTCGGATTATGCGGTGAAATAAACGCTGAACCAAACGCCAACACGAAGAAGATCACGAGGATGATCATCGCAATAATAGCACTTTTATTTTTCTTTAAGCGACGCCATGCATCTTGCATAAAAGTCAGATTAGGCGCTGCAATTTTTTCACTGTCGAGATGTTTTGACTTATCAAGAGGTTCAAAACTATCTGCAGGAAGTTTTACTTCATCAGCCATTTTTTGCCTCCTAATTAATTGCTCTTACCAGAAATTCGAATTCGTGGATCGATAATGCCGTAAACGATATCGGTAATCAGTAGAACGACCATCAGCATGACGCTATACACGATGGTAACGGCCATGATAGTTGGATAATCGTTGGTCAAGATCGACTTGACGAATTGTTCCCCAATCCCTGGAATGGAGAAGATGTTTTCAATCACCATGGACCCGGTCATGATGTTAACGGCCAATGGACCAATGATGGTGACGACTGGAATTAAACTATTTCGCAAGGCATGGTGATAGATCACGCCCCACTTACTCAGCCCCTTAGCGCGAGCCAGTTCAATGTAGTCAGAATTTAACACATCCACCATTTCCGTTCGCGTAAACCGCGCCGTATCCGCGAACGGCGACGCGGCCAGCGCAATGGTTGGCAAAACGGTGTAGGCGAACCCGCCCCAATCAGCAATTGGCAGCAGGTGTAATTTCAGTCCAATGAAGTACTGCAATAAGACCGCCAGCACGAAACTGGGGATCGAAATTCCGAGAATGGAAACGATCGTGGTCGTGGTATCGACCCAGGTGTTCTTCTTAATAGCACCTAAGGCACCCACTAAGATCCCGGGAACAACCCCTAAAATCATTGCTTGAGTCCCTAACAAAAGTGACGGTCCGATCCGACTTGAGATCAAGTAAGAGACCGGCTGATCACTGAACTGGAAGGACGTCCCAAAGTTACCATGGAGCACCCCGCCAACGTAGGTCAAATATTGCTGCCAAATCGGTTTAGTTAACCCATACTGCTTCAAGATCAGGTGCTGTTCTGAAGGGGATAGTTTTTGCTGGTTTTGCAGTGGTGTCCCAGGCAATAACTTCATCAGAAAAAACGTCACGGTGATGACGATGAATAAGGTTAACAGCAGATAAAAAATCCGCTTTAATAAATATTTCGCCATGAAAATACCTCTCATTCTACTTACTAGTTAACACTAATGACACGGTTTAAATATGTAACAGCTTGGCATGACATCACGTCAAGCTTCATTTGCACAACTCACTCACTTATCCGGTAAGCCTTTACTGGTGATCAGAAATATAGGCCCGGCTAAAGTCCCATTGCGCGCCCGTTGGGAAGTACTGCACACCATGCACGTAAGGCTTTAGCATCTGCGCTTGGTTGCGCTGATAAAGCGGCACGACCCCTTGTTGCTGCATCAAGGTCTTCTCGGCACTTACCAAATCATGCCAGCGCGCATCCGGATCATTGGCGTCCTTACCCTCAGCGTTTTTCACATCCGCATCATAATCCTTATTCTGCCAGTGCCCACGATTATAGGCATTATGGGAAGTAAACAGCGAACTAAATGAAACGGCATCGGGGAAGTCGGCGATCCAGGCACTCACAACCATATTGAAGTCCCCAGTAGTGGACCGGTTTAGCCGAACGTTAAACGGCACGTTGGTCGTGGTTAATCTTAAACCCGGCAATTTAGCCATCTGACTTTGAATAAACTCAACCGTCTTCTTACCGCCCGGTGTATCATCTGCCAGTAAATTCAGCGTGATGCTGGATCGACCAGATCGTCGCAGCGCTTTTTTCCAAAGGCGCCGGGCCTGCCGCAGATTATAAGTCGTCCCTGATTTCACGTACGCGTCATCCGCAAAATCAGTGCTGCCCTTTTTCGCCAGTCGAGTAGGCACTAGGCCCTTGGGTGCCTGTGACCCATCGGCCAAAATATTTTGGGTTAACGATGGTTTATTGATCGCTAACGCGATGGCCTTTCTGGCATCAACGTTATTTTTAAAGAACCCCTGCCGTTGATTAAACTCCAAGTAAAACATTGAAGCTGAATCGCGGATGTGCATTTCAGGTGAGTTCTTTAACTGACGGTACTGGGTCCCATCAGTCATCAATTCATCAACCTTGCCGCTTTGATACTGACTGAGCCAAGTGCCCTGGTCCTTAATGACCTGAACCTTGACTGCCTGAAGCTTCGTCTGGCCCGCATCCCAATACTGGCGATTTTTCTTTAACGTCCAGTCATCATTGGTTCCCTGCCAGCCGGTCAGTCTAAACGGTCCGTTGTACACCGCATCGCGAGAGTTGGTGGCAAATTTGGACCCGTATTTTTCAACGACCTGCCGATTCTGCGGCAAAAAGGCTTGGGAAGCAACGAGGTATTTAAAGTAACTCTGGGGACGCGATAACGTCACGACCAGCTGATACGGACCATGCGCTTTGACACCCAATTTAGCGGGTGCCCGCTTACCCTTATTGATTGTGGCGTAGTTTTTAACGTGATCGTAGAGATAAGCAAACTGCGACGCGGTGCTTGGTTTAACGGTTCGACGCCAGCCATAGACAAAGTCGGCGGCGGTCACCGGACTGCCATTACTCCATTTAGAGTGCCGCAGATCAAAGGTCCAGGTCTTACCATCTTTTGACACCCGATACGATTTCGCAACACCTGGTCGTAAGCGCGACCCCTGGCCAATTCTTAGTAGACCTTCATCAACGTTATGCAGGGCATCACCACTGACAACATCCGTGGATTTTGAAGGATCCATGGTCGGCAGATCAGCACTTTCCACCCAGTGCAGCGTTTGGCTGCGAGCTAAATGCCGATTATTTTGAGCACCACAAGCGGTTAATAATAGCAACGCAGCGCCCGAAACAGTGCCTAATGCTAAAATTTGACTCAACCTCATCGTTATTTCACTCCCCAAGTTTCCAGACAAACGTTTAATAACAAGTATGAAAGAATTCTTGTAGTAAATTGTATATTAGAAAAGGATTAAAATCAATGTAATTTTATCATCTTAGCCGTCTAACTCAGCTAAGTTCGGGATTGTTTGTCACAAAATCTGCATATATTTTCGTTAATTAGAATAACTTTTCGTTTCAGGAACCGTTTCTTTATTTAATCCCCCGGCTCAAAGATGAATAAACCTGCTCATTATTGTAAACTGCCGCTGGCTTAAATACAATTGTCTAAAGCCATTAGGCCCCGCTACCTCCCCGCTCTATCCGGCGGGACTATGTTATACTGGGGCTAAACACTAAGGATGGTGACAACATGGATAACAGCGAACTTGTGCCGGTCGTAAACATTGGCCTTAATACAGGACGCTATAACTTTGATTATGCCATGGAAGAATTAAAGGCTTTGTCAGAAGCTAATAACATGAACGTGGTAGAAACCACCGTACAAAATCTCAGTCAGCCAATTGCCGGAACCTATTTTGGAACTGGTAAAGTTGAAGAACTCCGTGACATTGTCGTGGATACAGGGGCTGAAATTGTCGTCGCAAACGACGAATTAACCCCTAGCCAAATCAGAAACCTCGAAAAGATCGTCAAGGTCCCAGTGATGGACCGAACCGGTTTAATCCTCGCTATTTTCGCTAACCGGGCGCAATCCCGTGAAGCTAAACTGCAGGTTCAACTGGCCAAGCTGCAGTATCAAATGCCGCGGCTGCACACCGCGATGAACCAGCGTTTGGATCAACAAACCGGGACCAGTTCTGGTGGTGGCTTCACCAACCGTGGTGCTGGTGAAGCACAAGTTGAATTAAACCGCCGGACGATTCAGCGGCAAATCAACCATGTCAGACATGAACTAAAAGACGTCGACAAATCCGCCGCGGTCAAGCGTCAGCAACGCGAACGCATTCAACTGCCTAACGTGGCGTTAATTGGCTACACTAATGCTGGTAAATCAACCATCATGAATGAATTGGTCAAACGTTACGGTATGAACGAGGACAAACAAGTCATGGTGAAGAACATGCTTTTCGCCACCTTGGATACCAGCGTTCGTCAACTGCAGTTCGACGACGCTAAGAAGCTGCTGCTCAGCGATACGGTTGGGTTTGTCTCCCAGTTACCAACGACTTTAATCGAAGCTTTCAAGTCCACTCTGTACGAAGCTGCCAACGCCGATTTGTTAGTCCAAGTCGTCGATTATTCCAGTCCTAACCGGATCGATATGATGTCTACGACCAAACAAACCTTAGCGGAAATTGGGGTACCGGACCTGCCAATGATCACCGTTTACAACAAGGCTGATCTGACTGACCAGGACTATCCTTCTCGAGCTGGTGATGAACTCGTAGTTTCCGCCAAGGATCCCGCTTCAATCGACCTCTTGGTTCAAGTGATCAGAGAAAAGGTCTTCAAGAACTACGTGACCGCCACTTTCTTGATTCCGTTTGAAAAAGGCGACATCGTGTCGTACTTAAACGAGCATGCCAGCGTTAAATCAACTGACTACCTCGCTAACGGTACCAAGATCGAAGCCGAAGTCACTAGCGTCGATTATCAACGATTTGAAAAATACGTTTTGGAACAGTAAAATCTTAAAATAGACAAAAAATAGAAGTCAGTTTCCCTGTTAAGGAGAATTGACTTCTATTTTTTTATACCAGAATCAGAACCGCTAACCCATTCGCCGTTCCAGCGAACGTGACAGCACTGATAAGGCGTAGCAAACAATAAAGTACATAATCGCGATCATTAAGAACATCGGCAAAATGTAGGTTGAATTTTGACCGTAAACGATCTGCGCGTTATGCATCAGATCTGGCAGCACAATGATGGTGGCCAGTGACGTATCCTTGATCAAGGAAATAAATTGACTGACCAGCGCCGGAATCATCTTTTTCATCGCTTGTGGCAAGATGATGTGATACAGTGCCTGGCCATACGTCAAGCCATTAGCCCGGGCACCTTCCATTTGGCCAGGATCAACGGCCACGATCCCTGACCGGACGATTTCAGCAATCATCGTTGATTCAAAGATCGTCATGGCAAAGATGGTCGCCCAAACACTGCTTGGCCGAAAACCGAGGTTTGGCAGGCCAAAGTAAGTGAAGAAGATGATCAGCAGTAATGGCAGATTACGAATAATATCGATAAACAGCCCAATCACTGGTGAGACGACCTTGATATTCACGTAACGGATGATGCCTAAAATGGAACCTAAAATGTAACTGCCAATAATCGAGACCACGGACACAGCCACTGTGATCCAAAGGCCCTGTAACAAATAATGGATATTGATCCACGAATACGCATCGAGAAAGTCTTTCATGACTGCACCCCCTAGGCTAACTTCTTTTCAAGATACCGCATCCAGTAACTCAGCGGCAGCGTAATGATCAGGTATAAGATCCCAATACAGATATAAGTGCTCATGGTATTTAAGGAATCTGACGCGATGACGTTACCTTGATACATCAGATCAAACCCAGCCACGAAGGCGAGGACTGATGAATTTTTAACTAAGTTAATGAACTGGTTACCCAGTGGTGGAATCACGTAACGAAAGGCTTGTGGCAGCACAATGTAGCGCATGGCTTGCCAGAACGATAGCCCGTTGGCACGAGCCCCTTCCATTTGTCCGGGATCCACTGACTGAATCCCAGAACGAACCGTTTCAGCAATGAAGGCTGAGGTATAAATGGTTAAACCGATCGTCCCAGCAGTAAACCCGTTGATCTTCGTGATAAACATGGGAATGACCACGAAGAAGAACATCGTAATAACCAGCAAGGGAATGTTTCGGAAAACTTCAATATAGATTCGGGCAATGACCCGTAAAGCCTTAATCGGTGTCGTTTCGAAGATGGCAAACATTGATCCAATAATCAAACTAAAGACCAGCGCGATCACGCTACATAATAAGGTTTGACCGAATCCTTGGAGCAATAGACTGCCATAATTATGAAAGATAGCTATCATCGTTCCATCTCCTTATAGTTTAACCCAGGTACGTTCCCAAACCACTTCTTCAAAATCCGGTTGTACTGACCGCTTTGTTCAACCTTGGTCAAAGCGTGATTGAGATCATGCTTAAACTCAGGCTGGTTTTTATTGATGGCGATCCCGTATGGTTCCTTGGTGAAGGCCCCACCGGCTAGATGATAACCGGGATTTTCAACTGACATCCCGGCTAAGATACCATTATCAGTGGTTAAGGCTTCACCTTGACCTGATTTCAAGGCCGTCATGGCTTGCGCGTAATCGGAAAGCTGCAGCACCTTCGCTTTTGGCGCAAACTTGGCAACGTTTTGAACCGAGTTAGAACCAACCACACCAAGAACGGTAGCACCGTTTTTATTCAAATCCTTCACGTTTTTGATCGGACTGCCATTTTTAACTAACAATGATTGACCAGCGTCAAAGTATGATCGTGAAAAATCGACCTGCTTTAACCGCTCTGGGGTAATCGTCATGGTCGCCATAATGGCATCAATATTCCCGTTTTTAAGTAACGGCATCCGAGTTGAACTGGTAACTTGGACAAAATCCGCTTTCCCTTTGGGTCCTAAAATTTGTTTAGTGAGCGCCTTTGCCATATCAACTTCAAAACCCTTGATCTGACTATTTTTAACGTCCATTAAACCAAACAGTTTCGTATCAGCTTTAACACCCCAAGTAATCGTGTTGCTCTGCTTAGCACGTGTCACCACGTTTTGATCCGCCAGCGGTTTTGACCCGCAGGCAGTAAGCACTAGCAGTAAAGCAAGACTAGAGACAATAACGCTGACCAATCGGAATAGTTTCTTCATGCTCACATCTCCTGACTTTTAATGAGTGATAATCTTGCTTAAGAATTGACGCGCACGTTCGTTACTTGGCTGCCCATCAAAGAACTTCTCTTTACTGTCATCTTCCAGAATATGGCCATCCGCCATGAAGACGACCCGGTTAGCCACTTCACGAGCGAAGCCCATTTCGTGGGTCACCACTAACATGGTCATGGAAGAATCACGAGCAATGTCTTTCATAACGTTGAGCACATCATCGATCATTTCCGGATCCAGCGCACTGGTTGGTTCATCAAACAGGAGTGCTTTGGGCCGCATGGCTAGTGAGCGGGCAATGGCGATTCGTTGCTGCTGCCCACCAGAAAGCTGTGCTGGCATCTTAGGTGCCTGATCAGCCAGACCAACCCGGTCCAGCATATCCATGGCAATCTTTTTATTTTCTTCTTCTGGTCGTTTCAAAACCAGTCGCGGTGCCAGCATAATGTTTTCCAAAATCGTTTTATTCGCATAGAGATTAAAGTGTTGGAACACCATCCCGACATTCTTTCGAATCCGGTTCATGTCCGTTTTGCGGTTAGCTAGATCTTGGCCGTTGACGATCAACTGGCCTTCTTGAATCCGCTCCAACCCGTTTACCGTTCGAATCAGCGTTGATTTACCAGAACCAGATGGGCCAATCAGCACCACAGTTTCACCAGCATCAATGGTTAGGTTAATATCATGCAGCGCATGAAAGTCGCCGTAATACTTTTGAACATTGTGAAATTCAATCATTGACATTTTTTTCCCCTCCGCCTTATGAAAATAGCGACTAATGGCTAAAATAATCTACAACGAGATAAGCGAACAAGCTGCATGGATCCGACAGAGGCATACAGCCCGCTCGCTTTAATGGCTGGAAATCATTAGCTATTAGTTTCGCTTGAGTTGCGCTTGGTTGAAAGTGTATGTCTGAAGCACCGAAATACCCAGTTTAATTTCATACACTTCTAATTTTAACTCACTATAAATATTAAACCATATTCACTCATTGGTCAAAGCACGTAACCGCTTAAAGTCCGTCATATCGGCTTGTATAGCCACCAAAATACTGCTAAATCACGCTTATTTAAACGCATTAATTTTTTCATCGGCCGGAAAAATATTCATTTATTTCAAAATATTCATTTTATAATTATGGGACTTTCATTAGAACTTAAAATAGATAACCTGTACCAGACCACTGCTTAAGACAGACAAAAACGGGTCCCCTAGTCTGGGAACCCGTTTGCATGATCCATTGTTTTTTAGTGGTACCGTTTCATTCTTGAAGCTGGTTCCCTAGTCGTTAACGTTGGCCGAGCAGTACTTGGCTGAGCCGCGGTGCGTTCGCCAGGTTGCTCAGCGTGTGCCCGAGCTTCTCGTTCATAGGCTAACTGAACCCGAATGGTGTATGGTGCTTGCTTTTCAATCGGTTCATTGCGGCCCATCACCATGTATGGTCCACCAACTAAAATCACGTTCGCCAGATAAAGCTTCACTTTATCGTAGACATCCGCGATTGGCTGCAATCCAACCGTGGTAATTTTACCCATCGGCTGCTTTTGGGCCTGATTCATGCCAGCGTACACGATCATTTGCTGCCCATCTTGCTGCAGCTCAAAGTAGGGGATGTTTACCCCTAAGCCGATCGCGTAGACGGGCTTTTTATTTTGAGTGATCTGCTGAGCCAGTTCCCGTGACCCTAATCCACCGTAGTTAGGGGTCATGAGGTTCATCTGCTGCAGCTGATTAGCCAGTTGGGAAATATTAGCGCTCTGTTCTGAATTAACCGCTACTTTACCAGGTAAGATCTTCTTACTGTCAAAGTAACCGTTAGCCGGAATGTTAGCCCCGTTTAACAGGTCATTGCCGCGTCGTTCACGACCTGATTGCTTGGTCTCTTCGGCCTCTTCAACGTTGCCGCCCAGCGTCTTTCCCAGTACTTTTTCAATTTTGGGCGAGATATCCAGTGGCGCCTTCTTTTTAGTGAAGTAGTAAAAAACGTTCATCACTGAAAAATAGGCCAAGATAATGGCAACTAACAGAATCAAACTGCCACGTAGACCGAACCCGTTTTTAATCCAACGAACTGACACGTACAGCAAGTAGATAACACCCAAAACGCCAAGAATGGTGTAGATTCGGTTCTTCAGCTTAACGTTTAGGTTTACATATCCCAGGTAGTGATTGATCATATCTAAGAAACTAAACAAGTGGTGTCCCCTCCTTATTGCCCTGATGTTTGATTGGCATTGCCAGTGTCACCCGCGTTATTAGTGTCACCAGTCCCGCCTGAATCATTATTGGTCTGCGCATTATTGGTCGTATTCGCATTGTTGGTATTATTGGTTTGCGGCGTCTTCGTTGTTGACTTAGAACCCGTTGTCTTCCGCTCAGTATTACCAGTATTACCGGTGTTTTCAGTGGTTTTACTACCAGATTTCTTAGAACGCGTACTGGTTTGATTAGCGCTGCTCGTTCCAGTTTCTGGCGTACTCGTACTTGAGCTATTTTCGTCTTGCGTGTCGCTACTGTCCTGTGAACTGGAATCCTTTTTCTTGGAACTGTCACTGCTGGAATCCTTTTTGTCTGAAGATTTACTATCAGAATCAGATGACTGCTTCATAGAACCTGAGACGGCACTATTTGAAACGATTTGGGCACTCGTTGGCTTGCCTTCATTAGAATGACTGACTGAGTTAACCACCACGTTGGTCGCACCCAACGCAATCGCAATCGAAACGATTGCAAACGGGGTTATAAATGGTGGTGTGCGATATGCCATGTTTCATTCCTCCCTTAAAAACGACTTTTCTTATAATATTAGTATCTCAAATTATTATTAATAAACAACAAAACAAACCTTAAATATTAAATAAGGTTTGTTTACAGATCATGACTTTGCGAGTAATTTTTGACAATCCGGACAAATCCCATAGAGTTCGATTCGATGGCCGACAATGTCGTAACCTGGCAATTGCGCCTCAAAAACGTCCATTGGGCATTCTTTCAGTTCTGTAACCTTACCGCAATTTTGGCAAATAAAGTGATGGTGGTGAAGGTGCCGAAAATCACACTGGTATTTGACCCGTGCGCGATCGCCTTGAACCTGCTGTTCCACCATACCAACTTCTTCAAATTCCTTAATGTTGCGGTAGATCGTATTATGACTCATCCCTGGGAACTGCTTTCTCATGTACTCATCAACGAGGGTCACGTCATGGTAGTGATCTTGGTTTTGAAGTAAACAGCCTAACAGCGCTTTACGCTGTTTAGTGACCTTTAAATGATTCTTTTTTAGTTCTGATAACGCCTGTGTAAGTTCAGTTTGCATGTCTGGACACCTCTTTGAGAGTAACTTCCATCTTAAATAATAATGATTACGCTTAAGACAGTGTATCACAAATACATGCACAATGACACATATGTCCATCACGTTTTACAAAGAGGGTGCCTGCAAGCCGGTCACAATGGCTGTCAGTTTGTCTTGTGTCTGATTCCAATCGTCATTTTGAATTACCGTAGCGACCTGTTTCAAAGTCGCCGGCAGGGTAAGATCACGGCTGTATTCCTTGCTTTTGATTCGCGACTGGATCATTTCTAACTGGTCGCCGCGGTCCCTTAACCGTTCGTGTAAGATCACTGACTTCCCTACCGTCAAGAAAAGAATGAAAGCCTGCTGCTTAAGTTCATGCACATAGGTTTCAGCGCCCTTCGTATCAAGCACAATGCTGACCAGATCTGACTTTTCAAAGGCCCGCTCCAGTCCCTCATACGATGAGCCATACTGATAGCCCGCATAGGTCACTGATTCTAAATAATGGTTCTTACTGAAACTGGCGTCAGACTCAAAATAGTAGTCCACGCCATCTTTTTCACCGGGTCGCATGGGCCGGGTGGTATGGGTAATGATCCGTGGAATTTGATATTTAGTTTTTAAGTAGGTACTGACCGTTGTTTTACCGGTTCCCGTTGCACCCGTAATGACAATGACGTGTTTCATGTTTTCCCCCATTATTTAGCTGCGATCTTAGCCACGATATACTGATGTGCCCGTTTCATTAATTGTTTTAAATTATCATAGGTTAATCGCTCAACTGCTTCGGTCTCGTTAAACCAGCCGTAATCACTGATCTCAATGTCTTGTTTAGTCACCTTAACATCAACCGGAACTTCACTGATAAACAGGTGAACTTCCTTATGATTGCCGTTGGGCAGTTCATACTTTAATTCATCATGGTAGTTGGTGTCGATGGTCACGTGAAGCTGCGTTTCTTCGCGAATTTCGCGGATCGCTGTTTCATCCAGCTTCTCATCACCTTCAACGTGCCCCTTAGGAAAACCCCAAAAGTCACTGGTTGCACTCTTCAATAGTAGATACTCTGGCTGTCCCTTTAAAACCCGATAAACCACTGCGCCGCTGGCTACTTCTGTTGTCATTTTAAATCAGTCCTCCCGAAATTGTTGATACCCCTTATTTTAGCCTAATCGGGGGGGCAAGCAAACTCCGAAAAGCCAGTTTTGGCTAAAATTTTCAAAAAAATCGTCAAGGTTCACTTTGGCCTTACCGCCTCGAATTGCTTTTAAGGGTCAATATGGTTAGAATAGATTTAAAATTCTTTTCAATCTTTAATTATTTATTTTTGGAGGAACCCATATGTCATCATTAGTTTCACGGTTATTTCGTCGAGAAAAAGTCGACCGCTATCTGGAAACGGACAAGAAATTTGTCAAAACCATGTCCGCGGTCGATTTGATTGCACTGGGAATCGGTGCCGTCATTGGGACTGGGATCTTTATTCTCCCCGGTACCGTTGCCGCGACTAAAGCCGGTCCCGGCATTATTTTGTCCTTTGTTCTGGCGGCCGTGGTCTGCTCAACTGCTGCCATGTGCTACGCCGAATTTGCTTCAGCCCTGCCAGTTGCCGGCAGTGCCTATTCCTATGGCAACTTAGTCTACGGAGAAATCATCGGCTGGATCCTTGGCTGGGCGCTGATCTTGGAATACGTGCTAGCCGTTGCGGCCGTTTCCAGTGCTTGGGGCGCTTACTTTAAATCCTTCATGTCTGGCTTCGGAATTAACGTTCCGGCAGCCATTGTGGGACCATTAGATATCGCTCACGGATCCTACGGCAACTGGATCGCTATTATCATCGTGTTAATCATTTCATCACTGTTAGCTCACGGGATGAAAACTTCCGTTCGGCTAAACAACATCATTGTTTTTGTTAAAATTGCCATTATTTTACTGTTCGTGGTCGTTGGAGCGTTCTTCATCAAGCCGGGTAACTGGCATCCGTTCATGCCCTTTGGGGTTCACGGGGTGTTAGCCGGTTCTTCAGCGGTCTTCTTCGCTTACCTTGGTTTTGACGCCGTTTCTTCTTCAGCAGCGGAAGTTAAAAACGCCAAACGCAATATGCCAATTGGAATCATTGGCACCTTGATCATTGCCACCTTGCTTTACGTGTTAGTTGCCATCGTGTTGACCGGGATGATCAGCTACACGAAACTCAACGTGGCCGATCCGGTGTCCTTCGCCCTGCAAGTCGTTCACCAAAACTGGGCTGCTGGGATCATCTCGCTAGGCGCTTTAGCCGGGATGTTTACGATGATGGTCACGATGATCTACAGTTCCTCACGGCTGATCTATTCCATTGGCCGCGATGGTTTGCTACCTAAGTTCTTGGGTAAGATCGATGCTCATGGTAACCCGATCAACAGTCTGCGGACCATTACCCTGATCATTGCGATCATGGGTGGCTTCGTGCCTCTGGATCAACTGACCAACCTGGTCAACATTGGGACCTTAATTGCCTTCCTGTTTGTTTCCTTTGGGATCATTCCCCTTCGGCACAACAAGGAAATTGAAAACAGCCATGGCTTCCAAGTTCCATGGTACCCGGTACTGCCAATCGTTTCAGGGTTCTTATGCATGTTCATGCTGACCCAGCTGCAGGCCGAAACCTGGATTGCTTCCAGCATCTGGTTCTTATTGGGCCTGATCCTTTACTTTAGCTATGGGATGCACCATAGCCGGTTAAACCAGCCGGACGCTAAATAATTTTAAAAGGCCACAGAAATCCCAAAAGATTTCTGTGGCTTTTAGTATCTAATCTAACCGTTATTCCAGCCGGGCAATGGCGTGTTTCAGTAATAGTGGCGCGATCACCGTGCTTAAGATGATGACCACGATCAGTTCGGAATAGAGTTCCGGTGCTAGTAATTTGGCCTGATAACCAATCTGAGCGATGATCAGCGCCATTTCGCCACGGGAGACCATACCGGCCCCCACCACGTAGGCGCTGTTAAAGCTAAATCCCAGTAGTCGGGCACCTAAGCCGCCACCGATCAGTTTGGATAACACCGCCACGATGGTCATTCCAATAATCAGTAACAGGTTGCTCCAGAAATGGTCAAAACGCATTTCCAGCCCGATGCTGACAAAGAAGATGGGCACGAAAAAGGCGTAGCCAATGGGGCTGATATTCGTTTCAACCTCTTCTTTGGCATGGGTCTGAGCCACCGCGATCCCCGCAAAAAACGCGCCGATCACAGCACTTAACCCGGTCAGATCAGCTAGATAAGCCATTCCCAGACAAATAATCAGTGACATGATTGGGACAGCTTGCGGCACCGGCAAATGTTCGAATAGTCGGATCAAAAACGGTGCCATCCAGCGAATGACCACGTAGACCATCACGAAATAAGCAAGCTGTTCCGCAATGCTTAACACTAGGTTAGGCTGACTGCTACTGCCACCGGAAAACATACTGACGAAGATACTTAGAATCAGCACCGCCATAATGTCGTCAACCACGGCAGCCCCAAGAACAGTAGCCCCCTCCTTAGTATTTAATTTACCGAATTCGCGCAAAACTTCCACTGAAATCGACACCGAAGTGGCCGCAAAAACGACACCCCAGAAAATCGCGCGCTCGAAACTTTGATGCATGAGCACCCCGTAAATATAAAAGCAGACCATGGGTAAGATCACCCCTAGCGTGGCCACACTGATCGCCGGTTTAAAGTACTTCTTGAGCAGTTTCAAATCACTTTCCAGCCCCGCCATAAACATCAAAATGATCACGCCGATTTCAGCCCCAGCGGACAGTAACTCACTGGGCCTGATCCAGTTCAGCAAAGCGGGTCCCAGCACAATCCCCACCAGTAATTGGCCGATCACGCTGGGAATTCCGATGCGCTGACTTAAGGCCCCCGCAATAGTGGTCGCAAACAATATCAGGGCAATTCCGCCGATATAATTCAAATAACCGTTCCTTTCTATTTGTGTCCTGCAACAATTTACTACTAGTGTATCATGGCCCAAACGTTTCTGGCTATCAGCTCGGCTTATGGGAACCGCCTTGCGTTATAATAAAGCCATTACTCGACCGCAGGAGGTTTTATTAAATGAAGATCAATCAATTCGCAATTGCACCGATGACCTTGGCTGATGAAAAGAAGGAATTACTCGCCATTCATTTTATCAGTCAGGCCGATTTACAGCTGACGTCGCACCGGTTCTTGCACCGGCTGCTGCAGCAAAGTTTCCCGGAAGTCACCAGTACGGAAGCTGCTGACGGTAAACTGGCTAACTTACTGGCAGCCCAACAGTTGGATGCCCGGTCGTTAACTGAGATCAGTGCTGATATTCAGCCGTTACATATCCTCAATCTATATTTACAATTACTAGGCTTTGAAGCCGGTCAAGACTTTCAACTGGATGCCCCAGAAAAAATGGCGGCCAATGTGAACCTGCCCAAGTTCGACCATGACAGTCTGAACAATGCGGATCTGCTGCACGCCTGGTACCAGCTGCTCATCACCCACACCACCACTGGTCAAACTTTTCTGGATCAGCTGGCCAGCCGCGGTTATTATCACCGGTTGCAGGCCAGCGTCAAATTACCCCAGCCACTGTTCTTCAACGGCAAGGCTCAGCCGGTCTTTGACACCACGCAGCTGATTCACGAAGTGGTCTACGTTGAATCATCTCAGGATAGTGACCATGACGGTTTATTGGACCTGTTAAAGGTGGAAATCACGCGGCCAGCTGAATCTAATCTTCAACCAGTGCCTGTACTGTACACCGCTTCACCGTATAATCAGGGCACCAATGATGCTGCTGGCGATGCTTTGACGCACAACGTCAACGTCCCGTTAACCGAAAAGCCCGTCACGGCCAGCACGCTTAGCGATACTTCCAAACAACCAGTACAGTTGCCCGACCCCAGAGTCGTCAACGGTCATACTGATCAGGCGGACGAAATTTTTGGCAACTCGTTTGATTACAGTCTTAACGACTATTTTCTGGCCCGCGGTTTCGCCGTGGTCTACGCTGCTGGCATTGGTACCAAGGAATCGGACGGGCTGCGTACTACCGGTGACCCCGAAGAAACGACTTCCACGATAGCCATCATCGAATGGTTAAACGGGAAACGGACGGCCTTCACCAACCGCACTGCTAACATTGCCATTGACGCCAACTGGTCCAATCACCACGTGGCCATGACCGGCAGATCATATTTGGGCACGCTCGCTACCGCTGCGGCTACAACCGGTGTGGATGGGCTCAAGACCATCATTTGTGAGGCCGGAATTTCCAGCTGGTACGATTACTACCGGGAAAACGGCTTAGTGATTGCTCCCGGCGGTTTCCCAGGTGAAGACGCTGACGTGCTGGCTGAAGAAACCTTCTCCCGCCAGCAGCAAGCCGGCGATTACAGTCGTGTAGAGCAAAAATGGCAGCGTCAATTAGCTGCTATTAAAACTGGTCAAGATCGTGATACCGGTAACTACAACGATTTTTGGGATGTGCGGAACTACCGTAAAAACGCCAAAAACATTAAAGCAGACGTCATGATCGTACACGGACTCAACGACTGGAACGTCAAACCCCGTAACGCCGAAAAATTGTGGCGGGCAATCAGTGGTCTACCCATTAACCATAAAATTATCTTGCACCAAGGCCCCCACATCTACATTAACAATTTCCGTTCACTGGACTTTACCGACATGGTGAACCTCTGGTTATCTCATGAACTGTACGATCTGGATAATCACGCTGAAAAAATCTTACCGGACGTTTTGATTCAAAATAACACCCAGATCGAATCTTGGCAGGCCTATCCCGATTGGGGCGCTACTTCTAACCCGACCGCCCACTATAATCTGACCACCAAGGGACTTTCCACTGAAACCACTAGTCAAGAAACGGTTCAATTTGATGATCAGCTAGACGATTCGAACTTCCAGCAATACGCCAAAAATAACGCTCAGTGGCAGCAAGATTTGGTCAAATCTCAGTCACCGCTGGCTGGTCACCGACAAATCTTCCAGGCACCCGCTCAAACTGACACACTGGTGATCGACGGCTGCGCCAAATTGCATTTAAGCGTGGCTTCCAATCAGCCAATTGGGCTTATCAGTACGGAATTAGTTGATCTCGGCAGCTTCAAACGGCTAAACCCACTGCCAACCACTTTAGCCAGACAAGCCATGGTGCTGGGTTACCATTATCGAAAAGAAGACTTACGTGAATTCCAATTAGCGAAAAAGGCCACGCCCTACCAACTGATTTCCAAAGCTCACATGAACCTGCAAAACCGGACTTCATTAACGCAAGTCGACACCGTTAAGCCAGGCGTGACTTACCCCATCACATTGGAATTACAGCCGACCCATTATCAGTTGACAGCCGGTCACCAACTGGCGCTGATCGTTTACGCGACTGATTTTGGCATGACCGTCCGCGGTAACCAGAAGATCACTTACACCTTATCGTTAGCGAATAGCTGGCTAGAACTTCCCCACTTATAGACTTCGTGATATTATGATAGATAACTCTAATTTGAAATGAGGTAATTTTCATGAAACAAGGCACCACGATCATTACGCTAGATAACGGCTACCATTTGTGGACCAATACCCAAGGTGAAGGCGATATTCATTTGCTGGCATTACACGGTGGCCCTGGTGGCAACCATGAATACTGGGAAGATACTGCCCAACAACTGAAAAAACAGGGTCTCAACGTTCAAGTTCATATGTATGACCAATTAGGTTCTTGGTACTCCGATCAACCCGATTACAGTGATCCCGAAATTGCTAAAAAGTACCTGACTTACGACTACTTCTTAGGCGAAGTTGAAGAAGTCCGTCAAAAGTTAGGTTTGGATCATTTCTATCTGATCGGCCAATCATGGGGCGGCGCGCTGGTTCAAATGTATGCTGCTAAGTACGGTCAGCATTTGAAGGGTGCCATCATTTCCTCAATGGTGGATAACATCGACGAATACGTGACCCACATCAACCAGGTCCGAGAAGAAGCCCTGCCAGCCGATGCCGTGGCTTACATGAAGAAGCAAGAAGCCGCTAACAACTACGATGACCCACAATACCAAAAGTACGTGGATGTCTTAAATGACGGCTACGTTGACCGTAAAAAGCCAGCCGCCATTTCCCACTTGATTCCAACCATGTCTCGGCCAGTTTACGGCGCTTTCCAGGGTGACAACGAATTCGTCATCACTGGTAAGTTAAAGGAATGGCAATTTGAATCCCACCTAAAGGAAATCAAAGTGCCAACGTTGCTGACCTTTGGCGAACACGAAACCATGCCGATCTCAACCGCTAAACGGATGGCCACTGAGATTCCCCATGCGCGTTTAGTAACTACTCCCGGTGGCGGTCACCATCACATGATCGATAACGCACCCGTTTATTATGATCATTTGGCAACCTTTATCAGAGACGTTGAAAGCAACAATTTTAACGACTAATCATTAATTTCTGATCAAATGACTACACGAAAAGGCGTCGAACTCAACTGAAGTTCGACGCCTTTTTTAGTAACCCTTATTAATTAATCAATGACAACCTTGGTGCCATAAGTAACGTTATTGTAGAACCATCTTGCATCCGGAACCGCCAATCTCACACAGCCATGTGAGTGTGCTGCTCGTCCCAGCAGGTTGGCTTCTTTAACGTTAAAATTGCCGTATTGATCGGTGGGCACCGTATGAAAAAGATAAATGCCGTGGTCCTTAAAGGACACCCAATCTTTAGCGCCTTCCTTAGATTCAGCGTTATAGAAGAACTTTCCTCGTTCCTGTTGAATATGGAAGGTGCCGCGTGGCGTTGAATTATTGACGCCAGTTGAGGCATACATGGTATAAACCGTCTTGTTGCCATCCTTAATGAAGACCCGCTGCTGGCTCACCGAAACGTGAATCCAAGGTTTCTTCAGCTGATCCCATTTAGGATACGGTTTACTCTCAGAAGGTTTCCGCCAATTGACCTGAGCTGGTGCCGGCTTTTTTTCAACCGGTTTTTTGGTACTTACTTTTTTAGTCGTTTGTGTTGCTGCGTGGTCACTGGCATTCGGTGTCATTAAATGATTAGCCGTGACGCCCAATACCGCAATAGCAATAATGACAGCAACTATTTGCAAAACCCGCTTCATAAACCTATCCCCAAACATGACTTAATAGTTATTATTGTAGCATGCAAATGTTTCAAAAAGATAACATTTTATTTAACTAGAGATATTATTACTGATTCTTAAGGCTTAGTTTCTCAACGTTCAAAACTTTATCCGCTAAACCATCGTAGAAACTGACCTCATGGCTAACGACAATGGCGTTGCCAGGAAACTTATTGATGGCGTCCTTTAAGGCTTCCTTGGTTTCTTCGTCCAAATGGTTCGTCGGTTCGTCTAAGATCAAGAAGTTGCTGGGTTCAAATTCCATCATGGCTAACTTGACCTTAGTCTGTTCACCACCAGAAAGCTGGCCGATGGGTTTCATCGCATTGGCAGCGTCTAGGCCGCACCTAGCTAACTTCGTCCGGATGGCTTTTTGCGGTAATTTTTCATACTTGGCCTGAATGATCTTCAGCGGTGTTTCCTGGTCGTTTTCCCATTCCAGATCCTGACTGAAATAACTGACCTTGGCTGATGGTGAAAATTCAGCCGTACCGCCCTTAGATTTGATTAGACCTAAAATGGTCTTGATCAAAGTTGACTTACCAACCCCGTTAAAGCCTTCAAAGCCAACCTTTTCATCGGTATTCACGGAAAAAGTGACCGGCTTTAACAGTGGCCGGTTATAGCCGACCGAGAGATGGTCCACCACTAAGGCGTTTTGCGAACCGGTATCTTCATACGGAAAGTTGAAGGTCGCCTGAATGTTACTCGAAGGCGGATCGACCAAGTCCATATGCGAGAGTTGTTTCTCACGGGACTTCGCCTGCTTTGACCGAGTCCCGGCCTTAAACTTGGCAATGAACTTTTCGGTCTTTTCAATCTTGACCTGTTGCTTCTCGTATTCTTTACGTTGCGCTTCTTCGCGTTCAGTCCGCTGTCTCATGGCTGACTTAAAGCTCCCGCGGTACTTAGTGATCTTACCAAAGGCCACGTTAATGATACAGTTGGTGACTTTTTCCAGGAAATCATAATCATGGGAAATGACCATCGCTGCACCCTCAAAATTATTCAGATAATCCACTAACCAAGCAATGTGGGCCACATCCAAATAGTTGGTCGGTTCATCCAGCAAGATCACGTCCGGATTTTGCAGCAGCAGCTTGGCTAAAATAATTTTAGACCGCTGTCCACCTGACATTTGCGCTACTTCATGGTCGCGGCCAATATCATCTAGGCCAAGGCCCGTAATGATGCGTTCGATTTCAGTTTCGATATCGTAAAAGTTATTAGCTTCCAGCTCTTCTTGAATCCGGCCGGCCCGTTCCAGTAATTTATCATCCGCCGTTTCAGCGTAGTCCGTATACAGCTGCGTCATGCGGTCATTTTTATCGTATAGGTCTTGAAACGCGGTATGCAGGAATTCAATCAGCGTCATCCCTTCTGGAATATCCGCGTATTGATCCAAGTAACCCACGTGAACGCCACGTTGCCACTTAACGGAACCGGACAATGGCAATTCATCACCGGTCAGAACTTTGATCAGGGTTGATTTACCAACCCCGTTTTGACCGACGATTCCCATGTGTTCACCCTTGTTTAGTTGAAAACTCGCGTCATCGTACAGTCGTTTGTCTGCAAAAGCCATACTGAGGTCTTCAACTTCTAGTAAAGACATTTTTTTAATATACCTCCTTGAAAAGGGTGCCCGGACAAGTTGTTAAGTCGATCTAAGGGACTTTCAGCTTGCCGGGACACCATCATTTAAACCGCCATAAAAGGCTAAATTTACATTTATTTTCATTTTTTCACAACACTTTACACTATCACGAAACATTTTTAATAGCAAGAAAACAAGCTAATGTCGGGATTTATAAAACATCATTTAGAATTTGTTTAATTGCCTTGTGAATTAATTGGTCACGCTTACAGCCTCATTAATTAGTTGTTGAAATTGACGATTATCGACTGACCACAACTAGCCTATTTTCTCTCTGTGGTATAATTAATTGCCGTAAAATAATCAATAAAGGATGACAAATTTGAATATTAAAGATATTGATAGTCTGACACTAACCGTCACTGACATCAACCATTCCGTCCGTTTTTATCACGAAGTGTTTGACCTGCCGATCATTAAGGATGCTAAACGTCCCAGTTTAAGACTGGGTCATCACCGTCTGGAATTTCGAACTAAAGATGATGGTGCCAAAATTGCTGCTCACGTGGTCACACCTGGAAGTGCTGAAATTGCTTTAGAAACGCACGATCCACTGGAAAACACCCTCTCACACCTCACTAACTATGCCGTGGAAATTGATAACGGTCCCATCCCCTATGAAGGGGCTAAAGGAGTTGCCACTGCACTATGGGTGCGTGATCCAGACCATAATCTGATCAAAATTATTACCTATTAATATTTACAATCGAGGTGCCAAAATGATGACCTATCTCAGACGCCAAGGTTTGCGCATTGGTGGGTTTATCCTCTTACTGATTGCGTACCTCTCAAACTCGATACTGCTGGAGTTTGCCACCAAGTACGCCAGCAAGAACGCGGGCCTGGCCAACCGTTTCATCGGTGCTATGCTGATCATGGTAGCTGCTATTTTAGTGCTGTACACCTGGCTGTACAACCGGCAACTAAAGCGCCATAATCCGCGCCAATTTGGTCACCAGGCCTTTAATCGTCATCGGCTCGGCCAACTGTTACTGGCTTTCGTGCTGATGCTGGCCGTCCAAATTGCCTGGTCACAGCTCATTAGCCACCACCTATTGCCCATGCCGACCAATCAATCGGCACTAGATGGTCAGATCCAGCAATTGCCCTTCTGGAATACGGTTTATGGCGTGGTGATCGCCCCGGTTTTTGAAGAATACTTGTTTCGAGGTTTCTTTTTCAATTTCTTTTTTTCAAAAAATTCGCCTTGGAGCAACGTTTTTGGCGTTTTTGTTAGCGGATTGATTTTTGGCTACCTGCATACGATGACGTTTTCTGTAACTACCCTGTTTTATGCGTCATTGGGTTGGGTGTTAGCGGGTGCCTATTTGTACTTCAAAGATATCAGATACAGCATCATACTGCATTTTGTAAACAACCTGTGGGCAGTCCTCTAACGTGAAAAAATGTATATTCTTGTTTCTATATTACAAACCAAGGTGTATAATGTAACTACGATAACTACTAATGTAGCTTATCAAGCGCGGAAGGACCCAGCCTCAGTGATGAGGTTGGGTCCTTTTGTTTGGACTGAATTACCCCGGCTGAAACGCAGGTGATACTTGCACATCACGGGTTCGGTCTTTATAATAGTAGATATTCTAGTTCGGAGGAATTCAAATGACAAAGTACGCTAACCCATTTAAAGCTTGGCAATTCCGGTAAGCAAACCGCTGTCTTTGACGCGGTTTGGACAACATGTTCATACACGTGTCTTGCCGGTTACTTTGTTATTGAGTGACGCTGCATGACTAACCTTGCACGTCGCGCTTCTTCTTAGACGACTTCTGTGAGGAGTCGCCTTTTTTATTGCACTTTTAATTCTATTTTAGATAGGGGAATCGAATCATGAAGCGACTATACGCATTAATCGCGATTATTGTTATTTTTCTCGGCTTCGCTTTCGTTGGTGAAGGCGGAACCGGTAAACCAGCTACGGTTGCCAAACCCACCGTTGGTATTTTACAACTGATGTCTCACCCGGCTTTGGATGCCATCCATCATGGAATCATCCACGGTTTGGAAGAAAAGGGCTATCATCCTGGCAAAAACATCAAAATTGATTTTCAAAACGCTCAAAATGATCAAAGTAACCTCATGACCATGAGTAACCGCTTTGTCAACGAAGATGCGGATGCTACGATCGGAATTGCCACGCCTTCAGCTCAGGCATTAGCAAACGCAACGTCCAAAATCCCGATTGTTTTAGGAGCCGTTACTGATCCTAAAGGTGCTGGCTTAGTTAAAAATAATAACGCACCCGGCCACAATATCACCGGTGTTTCTGACCAGGCACCCTTAAAAGAACAGTTAGGTCTGATCAAACAAGTCATGCCTAAGATGAAGACACTGGGTATTTTCTATACCTCCAGTGACGATTCAGCGGCCGCGCAGTACAAGCAATTCAAAGTTCTGTGTGCGCAGGAACACGTGAAGTTAAAAGCTTACTCAATTTCAAACACGAACGACGTGGACCAAGTTTCACAGCAAATGGTTCAAAACGTGGATGCGGTCTACGTACCAACCGATAACACGGTGGCTTCCGCCATGCAGACACTGGTCAAAAACTCCAACGCCGCTAAAGTTCCCGTGTTCCCCGCTGTTGATACCATGGTCAAATCTGGTGGCCTAGCCACTTACAGTATTAACCAATACAAGTTAGGCGTGCTCACCGGCCGGATGACTGCTGATATCTTAAAGGGTAAGAAACCCGCAACCACACCAATCAAATTCATCCGTCACGGTGATTTGATTTTGAACATGAAAGAAGCTCAAAAGTTAGGGATCACCTTCCCTAGCTCACTGGTTAAAGAAGCTCAAAAGAAAGGGGAGATCATCAAATGACATTTGGATTAGGCGTTTCTGCTATCGGCCAAGGGCTGCTGTGGGCAACTCTTGGGCTGGGATTATTTCTAACCTTTAGGATTTTAGACTTCCCCGATATGACCGTTGAAGGAACCTTCCCAATGGGGGCAGCCGCCTGTGTAGCTGCCATCAATAACGGGATCAACCCCATCTGGGCAACGTTGATTGCCATTGGGGTCGGCATGCTTTGCGGACTCGCAACCGGTTTACTGTATACCAAGGGCCGAATTCCGATCCTGTTAGCTGGTATTCTGGTCATGACCGCCGCATACTCCGTTAACTTGCGGATCATGCACGGTCGCTCAAATTTGACTTTGCTGGATAAACCTTCACTGTTGAAATTACCGATCTTTGCGCATTCACCAATGTATTTTGACAGTGTTTTCCTCGGCTTTACAGTCATCGTCATTTTGACCTTAGTTTTGATCTACTTCCTGCAAACCGACCTCGGTCAGGCGTTCATTGCTACCGGTGATAACGAAAAAATGGCCCGGTCATTAGGTATCAAGACCGACAACATGAAGATCATGGGCCTGATGGTCTCTAACGGGGTCATCGGTCTTGGTGGCGCCTTGGTTGCTCAAAACGACGGTTACGCTGATGTGAACATGGGAATTGGGGTCATCGTCATTGCCTTAGCGTCCATCATCATCGGTGAAGTCGCCTTTGGTGAACTGACCATGAACCAGCGGCTAGTTGCCGTCACTTTAGGGTCGATTCTCTACCGGTTTGTCTTGCTGATCGTCCTCAAATTAGGCTTTAATACTAACGATTTAAAATTGTTCTCATCCGTCGTATTAGCACTTTGCATGATGGTGCCAGTTTTCCGGGACATGTTCAATTTAAAGCGCGTTTGGAAACGGGGGATCTCGACTCATGACTAAACCAATTCTAGAATTACGCCACGTTGTGACCAAAGTTAATCGCAACACACCTGAAGAACTTACCCTGCTGAAAGATTTAAATCTCACCATCAACGAAGGTGACTTTATTACCATTTTGGGATCTAACGGTGCTGGTAAATCAACGCTGTTTAACACCATTGCTGGGAATTTAACCATTGATTCTGGTGATATCCTGTTACGGGGTGAATCGATTGCCAACGAATCAGAAGAACGGCGCACGCGGTTTTTGAGCCGGGTCTTCCAAGACCCCAAGCTGGGAACCGCGCCACGGATGACCGTGGCCGAAAACCTCTTGCTGGCAACTAAACGCGGTGAACACCGGCATTTAGCTCCCCGTCACTTGAACCAGCACATGGCTGAATTTAAAGAGATGACCAGTGGTATGGGCAACGGTTTAAACGAACGGCTGACCACACCAACCGGCAGTTTATCTGGTGGGCAGCGACAGGCCCTTAGTTTCCTGATGGCCACGCTGAAGAAGCCGGACATCTTACTGCTGGATGAACATACGGCTGCGCTGGATCCAAAGACTTCACAGGAGTTAATGACCGCTACTAACGACCGGATCATTGCCCAAAACCTTACCTGTCTAATGATCACCCACCATTTGGATGACGCATTAAAGTACGGTAACCGGCTGATCGTCATTAGTGATGGCAAGATCACCTATGACGTTTCCGGTGAAGAAAAGCAGCAACTGACACAAGAAAAGTTATACAGTTTCTTCTCGGATTTACAAGAATAATCAAAAACGGCTAATGAACATTTACTGTTCATTAGCCGTTTTTGAGTTAACCATTTTTACAAATTCTCATACAACTTGATTAATCCCTGAGTCCCGTCGTTACCAAGGCCCTTATCATCAACCATGGTTTCGTAAAGTTGCTTGGCCAGCTTAGTTGCTGGTAAGTCTATTTTCATTTTGTCAGCTTCATCCAGTGCGATTCGCAGATCTTTTAAGAAGTGCTTGGCGAAGAACCCTGGCGTATAATCACCCTTCAAAATTCTCGGGGCGTAGTTATCCATACTCCAGTTGTCCGCCCCACCACTGCTAAGCGTGTCGAGGACATCGTTCATATTGAGGCCAGCGTGTTTGGCGTAAACCATCATTTCGACAGTCCCAGTCATGGTACCGGCAATCATGATCTGATTAGCCATTTTAGTATGTTGACCCTTACCGGCTGGGCCGAATAAATGCACTTTCGAGCCAACTAACTCAAACAAGGGTTTCACGGCATCAAAGGTGGCCTGATCACCACCAACCATCACGGTTAACGTGGCGTTCTTAGCACCAACATCACCGCCGGAAACTGGTGCGTCCAGTGCATGGGCGTTTAGCGCCCGTGCTTTAACCGCAATCTTCTCGGCCAAGGTCGGTGTACTGGTGGTCATATCAATCACGGTTTTACCCGCCGTTAGCGTACTAAAGATGCCTTGATCACCAAAGTAAATCGCCTCGACATCAGTGGGATAGCCCACCATGGAAAAAATGATATCTGTCTTTTCAGCAACTTGCGCCGGTGTCTCGACCCAAGTGGCACCCTTGGCAACTAACGCATCCGTCTTGGCTTTAGTACGGTTATAGACGACTAACTCATGACCAGCATCTAATAGATGTTCCGCAATGGCACCGCCCATGACGCCGGTACCGATAAATCCGATTTTCATAACGCTTACCCCCTAGTTGGTGGCTAACTTTTGATCTAAATACTTGGCTAATTTTTCTTTGGGGTACAGCCCCGTCACCTTTTCAACTGCTTTACCATCGCGAAAGAAAACTAGGCTGGGAATACTCATGACTTTGTAGTTCATCGCCAGATCCTGATTATGTTCCACGTTTAATTTACCAAATTTGATGCGGTCACCGTAGACGGTCTCCAGTTGTTCTAAGATGGGGGCCATCATTTTACACGGTGCGCACCAGTCAGCCCAAAAATCGACCAGTACTAACCCAGAAGCGGTTTCTTCAGCTAAATTATCCTTAGTTATCGTGACTGCCATCTGAAGTCTGTGCCACCTTTCTCTTTTTTCGAATGACGTGAATGATCAGCGTCACCACAACTGCTCCAAGCACGATCAGCCCAAAGGCAGCTGCTGGAATTTCAATATCGATTATTGGGATACTGATAAACAACTTAACCGCAATTAAGGCAATCAGCCCATAGGCCATTGGTTCCAGTTCCGGAATGACCCGCATCAGTCTCATAATCAATTCAGCAACCCCACGCATGGCGAGGATGCCAATCATCCCACCAATCAAAACGATCACTGGGTTAGGTGAAATGGCCAGCGAAGCTAACACTGAATCGATTGAGAAAATGATGTCCATTAACTCAATTTGAATGACGACCGACCAAAATAATGAAATCGGCCGCTTTTTATTAGAAACTAGCTTACGGGTATGCTTGACCCGTGACTTGGAAAAAAATTGAATGCTTAAGAACAGTAAATAACCCGCGCCGACAACCTTAATTTCCCAAAAATTGATCAGGTAAACACCCATCCCAATAATCAAAAAGCGAAAAATATAGGCACCCCAGATCCCATAGAACAGCGATTTTTCACGCAGCTTTTTGGTCGGCAGTGCTTGAGTTTGGGCCGCTAGTACCACGGCATTATCCACTGAAAGCAAACATTCGATCAGAACCAGTGAAAAGATCACTAGCCAGTCGCTCCCAGAGCTGATAACCGTTTCCCAATTGTGAAGGTTAAAAAATGGACCATAGAGTTTTCCTATTAGATCAAACAAATTTGTACATATCTCCTATCATTGTTTTGATATTCGCATCATACAGAAACCACTGTTAGTGGTATCGCGTAGGAAGTTGCGTTGTATTTAGTAACCATCGAACCGATTTAAACTATAAGTGTTAATGACGTTGACCAATTTCTTCGCGTAGGACGGATCCGTTGCGTACCCATTTCGCTGTAACAGTGTTGCCGCTCTGTGATAATCAGTCACGTTAGCCGGTAAAAACTGCCGGGCAACCACTTCATCGTGATCGAGGATGGCCGCTTTTAAGCTCGGATAAACCCGAAAGTTGGCATTGATCCGTTCCTCTTTCCCATTGATATACTCATTAGTGGGAAACGATTTAGTCTGCCCATTGTAACTGCCCTTAATACCAAACGGATTGTTAGCCTCTTGATAGAGCTGGGAATGCCCCCAATTGGACTCGACGATTGCCTGAGCGATCACGATACTGGGCAAAACTTGATGGTTGGCCTGATAGACATTAACCGCGGGTTTCGCCACTGAATTAATAAATTGGTGCTGCTGGCGCTGTTCAGGTGTTTCTGATTCAGTCGGCTTACTCGCTTGGGTTCTTTGGTTAGCTATGTAATTATTCATTACATAGCGTACACCCATCCCCCCACCGATGACAAATAGTGCTAACAGAAAGATTAGTGTCGCAACAGCCTGTGAGTTATTCTTTTTACTACGCCGTCTTTTCTTGGCCAAAAAATTGTGTCTCCATTCATTAAAATTATTGTTACTCTAAGTTTAGTTTACCATGAGATTTAGTTGACACAGAATTAATAATTCATTAATTTAACTTGAACGTCTGCAACTTATCCGGTACTTGGTAAAACTGTGGCGTTGTGACTGTTAGCAACTCTGGCGTCAACTGCAGTTTAACAACGCCCAACCGATTATATGGTTCAAAATAATAGGATAGCGAATCGGTGACGGTGGCTGCCCGGTAAACCGAATAGTTTTGCTGATACATGGTGCTCTTAGGAACACTCACGCCATTTAACAAATGCCACATGCTCACAATTCCGGACGCTTCATCTAGCGGTTGGTCCGTTCTTTCCTTATAATAGGCCGCCCGAATAAACCGCGAACTTGGTGTATATGACCCAGCCGGGATTTTCTTACCTGAGAAACTGCCTGTCGTCACCCGGGCTGTATTCAATGGTACTTGGTCAGCCTCAAATTCTGGGGTAAAAGTCATATAATCTTTTAACTGGTTGAGCTGGCGTTCAAAATTATAAGCATTGGTCAGTATTCCCAGCGGATTTTCATAGATTTTAAGCGGTTTAGCCGACGTTTCAATGGCAACGATTCGTCCAGTTATATCAGCTGCAACATAGTGCAGTTCGGGGTAGCCGTACCGTTTAAAGGCGTGTTCGCCACTCATCAGCTGAAGTTCATCCATGTGCGCCTCAATCTCCGCAATCGATTTGAAGTGCCCCAATAAATATAGGGGTAATTCAAACGGTGCAATTGAGTGTTTATTAATATCCGGCTGAGAGTCAAAGCGGGCGCCGTTAGCAAAGGTCAGCTTCTGAACGCTCAGGCCATATTCGTTGATGCCATCAGAAATATCGATTTCATCATCGTGCGCACCACCGCTGCCAATGATGGCGTAAGGATTTTGATACGCCTGATTATCATAAACCGAGCGCCACTGAAATTGACGGGGCACGAAAACCGGTCCAGCCCCTAAAGCGTGCCAGTCCATTGTCCGGCCCAGTACGTGGGTACCATCTTGTGCGATCTGATAAATACTGGTACACATGACATACTCACTCCTTTGTATGGCTCAATTTTAGTAATGTTTGTTCAAATTGTTCATCGATTTGTTTTTGTGTCGCTTCAGAAATTTGTTTGGTATGAGTTTGCTTTGCCAAGATTGGCTCAGCCACCTTTAAATAGGTAAATAAAACTTGGCTGACATCTAAATGATAATCAGCAGCTAATTGATTAGCAATTAAAAACCGTTGATTTGTATTTAATCCAGCATAACGACTCTGATAGTGATCTGACATCTTCTTTTTCCACCCTTCATTTCAGGAATTTTCATTATAAGCAAATTTTGCCGTAAATCATAGCGATTTGAATTCATTTATCAATTTCAGTTTAGATTCGTACCACTTAGCGAATTATTTCAATTTTGGCAATTGAAATACAATCCTGTATCAGCTATGGTAATATAGTAGTTATATAGGCGCCTATAGCGGCGACATTTTAAGGGAGATATTATTCAATGAAAGAGCGGATACGTCAGTTACACAATCATCGAATCTTTTCATTGCTGTTTTGGCTCATTGCAATCTTTGTTGCAATCGTCATGATGCCTAACACCTCTGATATGATTCAAACAAAGGGTCAGCCGCAATTGGCTAACAACAGTCAACCCATGGTGGCCCGAAGCATGCAAAACACTTGGGGCCGAAACATTTCCGGTACATATAATGTTTCAGCAGTTTTCAACAATCCCAATGGTAAGCTGACCCAAGCGCAGCAGTCCAGTATCGATAAGACTGTTTCGCGCTTGACTGAAAAACAGAAGACTTATGGCATTCGGTCAATTCAGACCATGGTCACTAATCCAGCTGCCAAATCTCAATTCTATTCCAAAGACGGCTCCACGGAAACCGTTCAGCTGGCAATTGATCAAAACCAGGGTAATTCACGGGTCCTGGCCAAGCAATTACGAACCCAGATTCGAACTGCGGGTCTATCAACTTACTTGACCAGTCCAGATCTGGTTAACGACGCGGCCAACGAAAATATTAGTCACGTCACGACCTTTGCCGCCATCCTCGGGTTTGTTTTAAGTCTGCTGATCATTGGTGTCATCTTTAAATCATTGATTGCCCCATTGATCTCCACATTGTCCATGCTGATGATGTACGTTGTTTCTTTAGGTCTGATCAATAATTTAGCTGACCGCACTAGTTTCCCATATTCCGAGTATCTGCCATTACTCACGTTATTGCTGACACTCGTCTTAGGGACGCTGGGTCACTATTATCTCTTTAATGCCTTTAAGCAAAACGTCGCTGACGGTCAAGACGCGGCGGCAGCGACCACTCACAGTGTTCACGCTGTTCGTAACTTCCTGCTGATTCTTGGGGGAACGTTAACGGTTCTCTTCGCAAGCTTTTACGCCTTTGGCTTCTCAACGATTCGGGCACTTTCCGCTTTAGCCATCGTTACGATCGTGATTACGATTGGGCTTTACACAATTGCACCGATCTTCATGCAGCTTTCAGGTGAGCGGTTCTTCTGGCCAGCCGTTGAGTCGACTTCACGGCCACACCGCTTCTGGAACTGGATGGCCCGCTTCGGCCTCTGGCAACCCTTCATTGCGATTATCGCTGTACTCTATGTTGTTGGTCCATTTGCCATTTTGTACCGGGATAATCTGAACTTTTCGGCCGCCAAAACGGTTGCGCCTAATAATGAAGCTGTTGCTGGGATGCGGGTACTCAACGCGCATTTTGGCGCGGGTAAAGCAACTCCGGTCACCGTTTATATTCGCAGCAATAACCGGGTCGATAATGAAAAAGCCCTGCTTCAAATCGATAATTTAACCACTAAGCTAAGATCCATGCCTGGAGTTTCCGGTGTCACGTCTTTAACTCAGCCAAACGGCCAGCCAATGCATGAATACTACGTGAACACCCAGTTGAATCAAATGAACATGTCGCTCAAGGGCGCCACGGATCAGCTGTCACAACTTCAATCTGATCTTAAGGGCAACCGCAGTGATCTGAGCCAAGTTAAGCTCAGCGATACTGCTGATCAGCTAGATAAACTGGTTTCAAAAGCTAACCGTTTAAGCGATGACACGGGTACGGTCCGTTCCCAAGTCTCTCAAGTAGCTGGTCGGGCGAGCGTATCACAATCTTCATCAGCTTCCAAACGGGTCAGAAATTACCAGCGGCTACTCAATCTGGTCAGCAGCCAACTGCAAACCGTTGCAAGTAACATGCGGGTCTTAAACGATGAAGCAACGTCCGCTGGTAATGATGGGCAAGCTGTTCAAAGCAAGGTCTCAGACTACTCTTCACAAGTCTCCTCCGTTCGCAGCAGTTTGAAGAAGACCACTACCAGTTTAAACGGTCTGATCAAGTCCTATAACAATATTTACAGCTACCTATCAGCATTACAGACTTCAGATGCTGCTAAAGTTTATTACATTACACCAGAACAGTTAACCAGTATGCAGTTCCAGCAGTCCTTGATGACAAATACCAGTCAGGATTACAAGACAACGCAGCTGCAGGTCTACCTGAAGGATTCAGCCGCTAGTCATAACAATGCAGCGACCTTAAAGCATTTGCAGTCCGAAGTTAATACACAGCTACAGGGTACTTCACTGCGTCACGCTAAGATTGCCTATACTGGCCAGCCAGTGGTTCAAAATACGGTTGAACATTCTGTCCGCGCTAATCTCGGTTGGCTGATGTTAACCATCGGTGTGCTAAGCTTCTTGATCATTGCCATGATCAGCGGGTCTGTTCTGCAGCCAATCTACTGGTTAGCCAGTCTAGCGCTGGCCGTTATGGGTGGCGTTCAGCTCGCGCAGATGACGAATCACTTCATGTCTGGTGATCCTAGCTTTAACTGGCAAGCACCAATGATCGCGTTCGTACCGCTATTGGTCGTTAGTGCCAGTCTATTGATTCAACTCGCCATTAGCTACCGCTTCAAAGAAACCAGCATGACGGATTGGTTATTGCCAGGTATCAGTTCACTTGGGCAAAACATTCGCCACCAGCTCTTTACGGTCATTATCATTTGCCTCGTCTTGTTCAGTGCTAACTTCGCACCACTGACCCAGGCCGGGTTGATCATCTTGTTTGCAACGGTCATCTTCGATATCATCTTGCCAATTATTACCACTTCAGTTGGTAAGTTGACCGTGACCTTGCCTTCAAAGCGACCACATCTGAAACGACATGCAAAATAAAGTATGTAATAAAACTCGGTAAATTCCAGAATTTAATTCAAAAAAGCCTATTCCGGCGAACTTTGTCGGAATAGGCTTTTTTGAGTTAAATGGTCATCTTTTTACTATTTTCAGTTAAGCAGTTAGTTGAAATACTTACCAATAGAGACTTACGTCACCGTCGCTATTTTTTAATTATCCTGAACTTCACTCACTGGCCGAATCTCATAACTAACTTGACCATCTTCATACAAACCATACAAGATTTGAGTTTTAGCTTTGTCAAAGTAGCCCAGATTCAAATACATCTTCCCATCGATGACGTCTACGCCATCAAAAGCAACTTGGAAGAACTTTCTGGAAAGTGAAATTTCCTTTTCAATACTGCGCATCTTCTCCACTGCTGCGGGAAGGCGATACCCTTCGTCCAGCAGCTTTTTAATAATACTAACTTGAATAAACGTATGGAAGTCATAAACGCGTGCTTTGTTTTGATCATCCCGGGTAATGGCTGAAATATAATCACGCTGCTCCCAGTAACGAAGCTGACGCGATGATACACCAGTCATTCGACTCAGTTCACCAATTCGAAAAACAAATTGATCGAAATTGACTAAATTAGGGATTCGATATCTCATTGAATAACCGCCTCTCAGGTTTTGCAACCTTATTATTTCACATTCCAACCTAATGAGCAAAGTGAATTGCACCTATAATCCAGTAATAACCGCCGTTTTGCCCCTTTTTGTGAAAATATTACGTAAATTACAGTATAAAACCAGTTGTTTAACGTCATTGACACTGGTTTGTCACATTACTGAAACAATTAAACCGTACACTAAATATTGTACATAAAAAAAACGGAAAAAAGTTAGGGGTCTCAAGTTCAATGAAGAATTTAATTACAAAAAGTATTATCGCCATCGTCGCATTCTTTAGCTTCGCAGTTGCTGGTTCACAGGTTACTTCAGCACACGCTGCAAGCACGGACGCATCTTACAGTACCGTTTTAACTACCGCTAAGCAAAAGTTAGGTCACCCATACGTTTGGGGTGCAACTGGTCCTTACGCATTTGACTGCTCAGGTTTTACCGGCTACGTTTACAAGAAAGCAGCTAACATTACCATTCCACGAACTGCACAAGCCCAATACAATGCTTACAAGCACGTCAGCGGCACTAACGTTCAAAAAGGTGATTTGGTCTTCTTTGGTTACGGCACCCACAGTATTAGCCACGTTGGCTTGTACGTTGGTAACGGCAAAATGATCGATGCCCAAAACCGCGGTGTTGTTACTGAACGCGTTCACGCACCATGGTGGCACGTTGTTGGTTACGCACACGTTACTGACTTCAGTGCATCAGCCACTGCTACTCAAAATTAATTTACACATATATAAATAATGATAAATAACAAAAGCTTGGTTATCAGTGATGAACTGATAATCAAGCTTTTTTAGTCCGTTGCTTTGTTACACGTTTTTAACCATTTTAACGTGCTGAATGCCCACTTCTTCAAAGGGAGCGCCAGTCTGCTTGAACCCCAGTCGTTCGTACAGGCCAATGGCGGTAGCCTGCGCATTAAGTTCGATAGCCGATCCAGCAGCAACATCCGCAAGCACTTGCTGCAACAATGCTATGGCGTAACAATGATGCCGAAATGCTGGTAAAGTCGCGACCCGCTGAATATGCACGACCTGCCCTTCATGCCGAATTCGGGCCGTCACAACCGGCTGATCATCGATGTAGCCAACATAGTGCGTCACTTGGTCATCTTGACCGTCGAATTCTAACTGTGCTGAAATCCCCTGTTCCGTTACAAATACAGCCTGGCGGATACCAATGGCCGCCGTATAGACTTGATTATGGGTCCCTAACGCTGATTTAATTTTCATGACTCACACTCCTTAATCACTTATTATACCCTATATCTAGTAGGCGAAATACACCGGGGACCAGCACCAATATGCTATACTGAGGGCAAAATATTACGAAAGCAGGCGCAGTCATGCAAACTCATCACATTTCACTTTTGACGAAGGATGCCAAACAAAATATTCACTTTTACACCCAGGTCTTAGGTTTACGGCTCGTTAAGAATTCCGTTAACCAGGAAAACATTCATATTCGTCACTTGTTTTACGGTGACTATCTGGGCACTCCCGGTTCCGTGATCACCTTCTTTGTGGTGCCGCTATTAGGACACAGAACTGATGGTAATCATTTTATCAACGGCTTTCGGTTAGCCATTCCAACCGGCAGCAAGACGTTTTGGAAGGACCGATTGTTTGATAACGGCATTACCACGATGGAGACCAGCAATGAACTGATATTTAACGACCCGGATCAAATTCCAATCACGATGGTCGAAACCGACAACCAGTTAACTGAATGGCAGATCGTGCCCCACAACGGTATTGATCCTAAATACCAGATTTCACGCTTCCTAGGCACTGAATTGCACGTCCCAGATGTAAGCGCTTCACAAGCCTTTTTCGAGCAATTATTACACCTAACCGTCACCGACAATATCGTCGAATTAGAGGGTGCTGAACAAATTAAGCTGGTGGCAACCACCGACTTTGAGCAAGTCACCCGCTTTGGCCGTGGCTCGATCGACCACGTGGCTCTACGTGTCGCTAACGAAGAAGAACTGTTACAGTATTACCAACTCGCACAGGAACAGGGCTGGGACATTGAAATGTACCGTGACCGTGGCTGGTTCAAGAGCCTCTACATTCGTGAACCCGGCGATAACCGCATTGAACTCGCGACCCCTACTCCTGGATTCAGTCTTGACGAACCCATCTTAACGTTAGGCAATAGTCTGGGCTTACCACCCAAGTTCGAATCACAGCGGCAGACGATCATGGACTATTACGCTAAGCAAGGCATTGATTTTAGCGATGATGGCGATCTTAGCTCACAGGATAATTTTAACGTTGAAAATTAACTGTTATATAGCCTAATCGGGCTACACCAAGCAGAGAGCTGCATATAAGAGAAGTCCACCAGAATCCCCAAATTCATGGGATTCTGGTGGACTTCTCTTATATTTCGCTCTCTAACCGCTTGGTTTCGCACCTTGTTACTTGTTATAACTCTCCACGATCACATCATCATCCGTCAGCGTTAAGTTGGTCAGACTACCGTTAGCTGGACGCACCGTGACATCGTACTTACCGCCGCCGTAACGCTCCATTAGACTTAACAGGGTATTACCATGACTAATAAGTAAAACGTTATCGCCATCTTTTAAGTCGGAATTATGCCGAATCAAATCGAAGCCTTGATCCACCCGTGCCCAATATTCCTCATTATTTTCAGCTTGATGAAAGGGGTCAGCGGCCTTTAAATAATCCTTGGCCTTGCCGATAGAGTATTTGGTCACAATGTCCTTAAAGGTCGGCAGTCCATGTGGCGCGCCCGCCAAATACCAAGCCTGCGCCATATCGTTGCCTTCATAATAGCCGTAGAACTCTTCGCGGAAAAACATGGCCGTTTGCGGTTCCTTAATAGCGGAAGCCCGATTTTCTTTTAGGATCAATTTGGCCGTATCCATTGCCCGGGTCGTATCGCTGCAATAAGCGGCATCGAAGTGAATATCAGCCAGCCGTTTACCAGTCGTGACCGCCCCGTCGATTCCCTTTTGCGTCAGGGGTGAATTACTCCAGCCCTGTAATTTATTGTAAATATTAAAATAAGTTTGCCCATGACGAACAACATATAAATTGAGTTTAGTCATCGATTGACACCTCATTTCTTTAATTACGTTAAGTATATCACCATCTGAAGGGAACCAAAACGGCAAAAATGGAAGCGCTAACCAGTAGCGATTACTTCTTACATTTTAATAAATTTTACTGCTTATTAGGCACAAGGTCCAAAAGTCTGCTAAACTAATGAACATCAATACGTCGATTAAAGGGAGTCATTATTTTGCAGCTTATGAAACGCTTATGGCAGAAAACAAACACGCGAATTGGCTTCGCCACTTTGTTGCTGCTTTGTTTTTGGTTAAAAACACTGATTGCGTACTTCGTTGATTTTCGGGTTTCCCTCAACGATCCGCTACAGTTCATCTTATATATTTTAAATCCAATTCCCACCGCAATTATTTTCTACAGTTTGGCGCTTTATATTAAGCGTACGCGGCTGTTTTACACGTCAATCATTGTGCTGGATATTTTAAACACCGTTCTGCTTTACTTGAACGTCATCTACTACCGTGAGTTCACCGACTTCATGACCGTTGCTACCATGCTGGGCTACAACAAGGTCAATCAGGGGCTTAGCGGCAGTTCTGTTGCACTAACCAGTTTCCACGATATTTTCTTTTGGCTCGACCTGATCATCATTGCCATCTTATTGCTGACCAGACAGATCAAAACTGACACTCGCAAATTAAACTGGCGGGCAGGCTTCGCGGTGACTTCACTGGGCTTTTTAGCCTTTGGGTTCAACATGGCGATCAGTGAAATGAACCGGCCGCAGTTACTGACCAAGACCTTTGATCGCTCTTACGTGGTCAAATATCTGGGTCTGGATTCCTTCACGATCTACGATGCTGTCAACACGCAGCATAACAGTGATGTCCGGGCAACTGCCAAGAAATCCGAACTCAACGACATCCTTAAATTTGTGCACAGGCATTACGCGAAACCCAATCAAGCTTATTTTGGTAAAGCCAAGGGTAAAAACGTCATCATTTTGCATTTGGAAAGCTTCCAGCAATTTATGATCGATAAAAAGGTCGATGGCCGAGAAGTCACCCCGTTTTTGAATCACCTCTATCACAGCCAATCAACCTATGCGTTTAATAATTTCTACCACCAAGTTGGTCAGGGTAAGACCAGTGATGCTGAAAACATGCTGGAAACCAGCACGTATGGGCTGCCGCAGGGCTCCTTATTCGCTCAGCTAGGCTCTGATAATACCTTCCAGGGCGCACCATCGATCCTGAAACAAAAAGCCGGCTATACCACCGCTGTTTTTCACGGTAACGTGGCCAGCTTCTGGAACCGGAATAACACCTACAAGAATCTGGGTTACCAATACTTCTTTGATGCCAGCTACTACGATACCTCAGGCGATAAATCGCTGGGCTTTGGCCTGAAAGACAAGTTACTGTTCAATGACTCCGTGAAGTACCTGCAGCGCCTGCAGCAGCCATTTTACGTTAAATACTTAACGGTGACCAACCACTTCCCATTCTCCCTGGATAAAGAGGACCAAGATGATGGGTTTAAAGCGCCCAATACTGGCGATAAAACCGTTGATAACTACTTTAAGACGGCCCACTATCTGGATGAATCCATCAAAGAATTTTACAGTTATCTGCACAAAACTGGCCTGGATAAGAAGAGCATTATTGTTTTGTATGGTGACCACTATGGGATTTCCAACTCTGAAAACACCAATCTGGCAAAGGCCCTGGGTAAAAATCCAAGTACCTGGAATGACTTTGATAATGCGCAGCTGCAACGCGTCCCGTTAATGTTTAACATGCCCGGTACTAAGGGCGGCTACATTGACCATACGTACGGCGGTGAAATTGATGTCTTGCCGACCCTCTTACACTTGCTGGGTATCAGTACTAAACAGTATATTCAGTTCGGTACCGACCTGTTTTCAAAGGAACACGACACCGTGGTAGCCTTTAGAAACGAGGACTGGGTCAGCGACAAGTATACTTGCCTATCCGGGGTCGTTTACGACAATAAGACCGGTCAGGAACTGCATCCTAACAAAGAATTGCAGGCTAAGATCGATCAGATGCAGTCCAAGGTCAAGCTGGAACTGAGTTTGTCTGATTCGCTTAACCAAAAGAACCTGCTGCGCTTCTACCATCCTAAGGGACTGAAACCAATCAATCCGGAAAAGTACAATTACGCTGATGGTTTAAGCAAGGAAATTAAAATTGAACGTCGCTTAAAAAATAAGTCAACTAGTCTCTATAGTGAAAACGGCAATCGCTCTACGCAATCAGATTACAAGACCGATGCGCCAGAATTGCATCATAAATCAACTGATACTAACCGGATCAAGATTACTAACCCGGATGCTAACAGTGGTGATAAGTAGCATAAAAAATAGGTTCGCAGTCGTTTGGACTGCGAACCTATTTTGTCTTTTATAAACGTTATTTTTGCCGAATGATCGATGATGAATGCGCCGGTCCCCGACGATTCGGGTACAATTTTGCCATAATTGAATTAATGGCAATCGGGGCTTCACCATAAGCTGTGGCGATCAAAGCCTGCTTACCGGGGTAAGTCACGCTGTCACCAATGGCGTAGATGCCAGGAACGCTGGTCTCCATCTGAGTGTTGACCTTAAATAACCGGTGATCAGTAGCTAAGTCGATGTCCCAGCCATCAACGATCTTGTGGTCGGAAGTAAACCCATAGCTCACGATCACATCATCGACTTCAATCGTTTGCGTATCATCAGACCGCATCTTCTTGATGGTCACTAACATGCCGCTAGCCGTCTTTTCAATCGCCTTGATCATATACGGTGTTTGAATATCAACGGTCGAGTTCTTCACCTGGGCAACCGTGTGTTCCAAGGCGCGAAACTCATTGCGCCGGTGAACCAGGTGAACGGTCTTCGCTACCGGTTCCAACATCAATGCTTCATCTAAAGCTGAATCACCACCACCGGCGATCAATACCCGGTGGCCCTTAAAATGCTCTAAATCAGTAATCGCATAAAAAAGTGATTTACCTTCAAACTCCTTCACGTTATCAATAACTAGTGGCCGCGGTGAAAATGAGCCGTTACCAACGGCGATTACCACCGTTTTTGAATGAGTCACTTCTTTGGGGGTCGTTACAGTAAAGCCCTCTGGCGTCTGCTCAATGTTAGTGACGTTCTGCTCCGTTTTAACATCAACCGGGAACTGCTGAAACTGTTCGATCTGCCGGTTGATCAACTGCTGTGCTTGAATATCGGGAATCCCGGCGACGTCCAAGATGCGCTTTTCTGGATACAACGCACTGACCTGACCGCCAAGCACTGGTAAACTTTCGATCAACTGCGCAGAAGCTTCGTGTAATCCCGCGTAAAACCCCGCAAAAATACCGGCGGGGCCACCACCAATAATTGTGATATCATACTGTTTATCCAACTTCGATTCCTCCATTTATCTTAATTAATAATTCGCTGTCCCTGCAAGGTGCGGACTTCCCGTAACCCCGCGTCGATTAGGACAAAGATTGCAATCCAGCCGGCAATGATGATCAGCCATTTTTGAATGTCAAAGGCGGCCAAATACGGTACCGGTGCCTGCCAATCCCAGCCGGCATGTAGTAAAATCGCCAGCAAGTAGAACCGTAAAAACTTGGGTCGAACCATCGTTTTGCCCTTAACTGGTTTATGACGCCCCTTAGCGAGAATAATCGCTGCGCCAATAATTGCGGACCAAATGGTATGCGTGCCAATGGCTTGCCAGCTTCTGACAAAGAGTGTGACCAGCCCAAATTCACCGGTATAGCCGGAGGTTTCAAACACCGCAAAACCGGCCCCAACGCAGGCACCGATCAACATGCCATTGAAAATATAATTGACCCTAAAACTATTAATAAAATAGCCGATGATCAGTAATTTAGCCGTTTCTTCGATAAACCCAATGGCCAGCGCGGACATCAGATCCACGCCATTTCCAGACGGAATCAGCTGATACAAGACCATGGTTGCCACCAGTGATGCAATGCCACCAATCAGGAAAACTTCCGTGGCCTGAAAAACGGAAATATTTTTGTAAACGTTAATTTCAAAAAACATAATTGCCAGTGAAAACGGCACTGCCAACGACCCAATAAAAACCATTCCGGGAACGGCTTTATCGCTGTGAAAAACTAGGAATAACAACGTCAATAAGCCAAAACTCAGCCCCAATAGTGCTAGCACCCGTGAGAAGACCCACGGCTTAACGGGGGCCGAGGAAACTTCGGCTAGACTTGGCGTCGTCGTTTTAGTGCCAACAATAAATAGCGCATCCGCTTGATCTTTATCATGACGTTTAAAGACTTCCGAAAACATCCGGAATAAATGGATCTCAACCGCATTATCATCCCCGGTCCACTCATTCAGTTCTTTGGTAGCATCGTCCAGGAGGTTTTCACGACGCTTCTTTTTCAATTGTTCTTCCGATAAATTTTGAGTCATAATTCCCTCCAAATTCATGAATCTCTGCTGACACTGAATAAAAATATTGTACCACATGTCACTATCCGTACGAGTTGGATCGACTTAAATTAACGGTGGCTAAACCCCACCGATACGGTAACTATACCTGAATATCGCCGTAAATTTCTTGTATTTCAATGATGCATCATTTATCATTAAAGAGTATAGTACAGCGCTTTCAATAATATCAACGAGTGACTGGGTATAAGTTACTCAATGGAGGTTTTCTGATGGCTACAAAAAAAATGATTTTGGATTTGGATACTGGTATCGACGATTCAATGGCAATTGCCTACGCCTTAGCAGCACCCGATGTTGATCTGATTGGTATCATCGGTTCATATGGTAACGTCTACGTTAAGGAAGGCGGCATCAACTCACTGAAGATTTTGGAATTACTTGGTGCGCCTGACGTTCCTGTCTACCTTGGCGAAAGTCACTCCCTTACAAGTGACCACTTCGACCGGATGCAGGTCAGTGCTCGTATTCACGGTGAAAACGGAATCGGCCAAGTGGACTTACCAGAACCTAAGCGTCAATTAGAGACCACTTCCGGTGTCGACTTCCTGATCGATTCAGTCAAAAAGTATGGTAAAGACCTCACCTTGGTTCCAACTGGTCCAATGACCAACTTGGCTAAGGCATTGGAAAAGGCCCCTGAAATTGCGACTGAGATCGGTAACGTCACCTTCATGGGCGGTGCTTTGACCGTTGAAGGCAACGTCAACGCGTATGCCGAAGCCAACATCAATCAAGATGCTGAAGCAGCTAACGCGGTCTTCACTAGTCCGATGCAATTAACCATGGTTGGTCTGGACGTGACTTTACGGACCCTTTTGACCCGTAAAGAAACCTCGCAATGGCGTGAGCTTAATACCAAGGCTGGGACTGCCTTTGCTGACATCGTTGACTACTACATTGAAGCCTACGAAGAAACCAACCCCCAAGTACCAGGTTGTGCTTTGCATGACCCACTGGCCGTTGGGGTCGCCTTAGACCCAAGCCTCGTTACTACTCTTGGCCTAAACATGTTTGTCTCAACTGACAAAGAAACCTATGGCCGGACAATTGGTGACCAAGCCCGCTTGGATCAACCAAAGACTAACGTGAACGTCGGTATCAACGTAGATGCGGATCGTTATCTGGCAACCTTTATGAAGTACCTAACTGGATTATTCGCTAAAAACTAGAGTGTGAAGAAAGCCGGGTTGCTCCCAGAACCTAACGCAATTAATCGGAAAATCCCGGTTTTGGATTTTGTGATTAATTGCGTTAGGTGGCCGAGAGCAGGCTTTCTGAACACGTTTACTCAATAGATATTTAAAGCAGTAAAAAAGGGACTCAGGGGAAAAATCATTTTCCCTGAGTCCCTTTCATTATCTATTTAATCTAATTTAAAATACTTATCCACAAACTCAGCCACACCGTCTTCTTCATTAGTGCCAGTGTGATACTTCGTCATAGCGGTAATTGCTGGCTGTGCATTTGCCATTGCCACACCGATTTCGGCGCTCTTCAGCATGCCGGCATCGTTTTCGGCGTCACCAAAGGCCATAAGGTTGCTTTCATCCCAGCCAAAATGCTGCAGTAACGCATGCAGCCCGACTGACTTATCGGTTGTGGGGCTTAAGAATTCCAGAATATGCGGTTGCGAACGGGCAACGTGATACTGTTTTTTAAGTTCAGGGGTTAAACCGGCCACCATTTTATCCAAAATAGCTGGTTTTTGAGCAGCCACTACTTTGGCGTAGAGCTGATCAGGCAACTCATCAAAGGTCATGGGTTCGAATTTAATCCCGCCACCCAGCTGATAAGTTGATTTAACCAGATCCGTAATCGGATAAACCTGGTCAAAGTTCAAAATATCCAGTGGAAAATCGTTGGCCTTACTGAATTCGTGTAACGGAACTAAATCAGTCTTACTCAAGCCCTGTTTAGCCAGGTTTTTCCGGCTGGTATTATTGATCACCAAAGCCCCGTTAAAGGTAATCGTAAAATCAGCGGGATCCGTCAGCCCCAGCTGTTCAATATAGTGCCAAATGGCATTGATCGGTCTGCCAGTGCACAAAACCACTTTAACACCCTTCGCAGACAGTTTCTTTAAGGCCAGTTCGTTCACCTTACTGATTTTTTTATCGTTGGTCAGTAACGTATTATCCAGATCCAGAGCCACTAATTTAATCATCTCATCCACCTCGTCGTTAAAATTTTCACAATAGGTTTAGTATAACTCATTTAGCGCGATTTGAGAAAATCTTCCATCACGGCGAGGACCCCGCTGTCGTTATTCGTTAACGGCGTAATTAGATCAACCTGCTGTTTAACCGACTCCGGCGCGTTTTTCATAACGTAACCATAACGCGCTTTTTGCAGCATTTCGACATCATTGCCACTGTCACCAAAGGCCAGCGTTTCACTGTAGTCGATCTGCCATTGATGCTGTAATTTGGCCAGACCATACGCCTTATTTACGTGGGGTAAAATGACATCGATACCGCCCAGACCACTGGAGGTCGCTCGTAACTGGCCTTTAAACGCCTGGTTAACTAAAGCTTCCTGTGCTGAAACGTCAAAGGCTGGCCAGGTAATATCAATCTTATAAATCGCATCGGTCACTTCCGCCAGATCCATGACGTGGGTTAAATTACCGTAAAAATAACTCGATTGTTTAAACCGTTTGGCGACTGGCAGGATTTCCGTCCAGGCGGCCTGACGACCCGAAAACAGCACCCAGGCGTGCTTGAATAAGGGCTGGCTGCTCATCCAGTTTAAAAAGGCCTTCAATAAAGTATGGGGAATCACGTCTTCACTGATGGTCTGCCCATTTGACACAATGTGGGCGCCATCTTCAGTGAGATAAGTAATGTCGCCGGTCAACCCGGTAAAATACTGCGGTAAATGTGGGTACTGATTGCCGCTAGCAACTACGAAGCGGACTTTTTGGGCCTGCATGGTGGTCAGTAATCGCTGAAATCGTGGCCGGTCATAGTCACTGTGATCATTTAAAAAAGTCCCGTCCATATCAGCCGCAATTAATTTGATGGCCATTCAATCATCCTCCGTGACTTATTTCGTTTTAGTTGGTACCCAGTGCCAAGGATCCTTGCGCCACTGCTGCAGCGAATTCAACTCTGTCTGGGTAATATCATGGTTTTCGTTTGCCAGCTGAATCAGCGTACTGTAATTGGTCAGGGTATGCAAGGAAAGCCCGGCGTTAGCAAAGTTAGTCGCACTGTCTGGTAATTCATACGAAAAGATACCCAAAACGCCCAGCACTTCTGCGCCCATTTTTTGAACCGCCTTAGCAGCCCCTAAAACACTGCCGCCAGTCGAAATTAAATCATCGATCAAAACCACTTTATCCGTTGGCAAGACTTGACCCTCAACTTGCTTGCCGGTCCCGTGATCTTTCGGTTTTGACCGGACGTAGCTCATGGGCAGGCCCAGTTTATCGGCGACAATGGCAGCGTGGGGAATACCAGCCGTTGCGACGCCGGCGACCACCGTTGCTTCAGGAAAGTTAGCTTTAATGTAAGCTGCCAGACCGTCAGCAATATGCGTCCGCACCGCTGGAAAAGCAATCGTTCGCCGATTATCCGTGTAGATTGGTGACTTAATTCCGCTGGCCCAGGTAAAGGGCCGCTTGGGCGACAACGTCACCGCATTGATATCGATCAGGTCTTTAGCAATTTGACGCGCAATTTCTGTCATGATTTATTTCTCCCATTCTTGTGCAATTTTTCCGTACGCAGCCACTGGATCAGCCGCTTTAGTGATCGACCGGCCAACCACCAGACCATTACTGCCTAATTCGGCAGCCTGCGCTGGTGTGACGACCCGCTTTTGATCATCCGCACTGTCACTTTCTAGCCGAATCCCAGGATTGATGCAGAGAAAGTCATCGCTAGTTGAACGGTGGATCATCGGGTCTTCGAGCGCTGAAGAAATCACGCCGTCCGCCCCACTGGACTGCGCCAGTTGCGCGTAATGCCGTACCGATTCCGTTAAACTGGCATTGACCAGCTGTTCTGCACGCATCTGTTCTTCAGAAGTCGAGGTCAATTGCGTAATTGCCAGCAACTTAGCCGGCTTAACCCCGGCCTTTTGACTGCCCCGCAGTAAGCCCTGTTTTGCTCTACGCATCATTTCTGCACCACCGGCCGCGTGGACGGTCACCATGGATACTTCCTGCTGGCCCAGCTGATACATGGCCTGTTCAACGGTGTTGGGAATATCGTACAGTTTTAGATCAAGAAAAACCTGAATGCCCCGTTTCCGTAATTCAGCCAGAATTTTTGGCCCTTCGAAGTAAAATAATTCCATCCCAACCTTCACAAATAACTGGTCTTGATGCTCGAATCGGTCCAGAAAAGTGAATACTTGATTTCGGTCCTCAAAGTCTAATGCAATAATGATGGGTCGCATAATTTTCTCCTTTCAATCCAGAAAAAAACCGTCTAGCTCGAGCGCTAAACGGTTCACTGGTCCCACTAAAAGTGGTCTTCATCCGTAAACTTGTTAGTCTCTCTGGGCTAAGTTAAAGATATCTTGCATTGAGTTTACATCAGTTCGCCGGTCACCGTCAAGATATCCTTGTATTCGTCAACGAACTATGTCACAATACCCCCAACGGTTAGAACCATAGCCGCAAAAATAACAAGTGCCTGTGAGCACTCATTTTGGAGGCAACTGAATATGGAAACAACTGCACGACACCACGCGCTAAGCAAGAACCAAAAGTGGACGATTGCTTCTACCTCGGCGGGATTTGCACTAGAGAACATGGACGTTTTATTCCTCTCCTTTGCACTTTCTTCCATCATCGCTGATTTACACATCAACGGTGCGCAGGCAGGGCTGATTTCATCGATCACTAATTTGGGGATGCTAGTGGGCGGTATTTTTTTTGGCATCATCGCTGATTGTTTCGGACGCGTCAAAACGTTTACGTACACCGTCTTTATTTTTGCTGTTGCCACTGCTGCCATGTACTTTGCTAATAACATTACCTTAATTTATCTCTGCCGCTTAGTTGCCGGTATTGGCGCTGGTGGTGAATACGGCGTCGGTATTACCCTGATTGCCGAAAACTTCAGCCATCACAAAATTGGTAAAATGACCTCGATTGCGGCCATTGGCGGCCAAATTGGGGCAATCCTCGCCGCTATTACAGCCGCCCTGATTATCCCCGCATTTGGTTGGCACGCCCTGTTCTTATTCGGTCTCATTCCAGTAGGCCTGACGTATTTCATCCGTCGACATTTACATGAAAGTGACGAATTTCTGGCAGCCCAAAAAGCCGAAACTGACCCCAATAAACGGGTCCGCATCAGTGCCTTATTCAAGACGCCAAAACTGGCCTATCAAACCACTGCTCTGAGTGTAATGGTGATCGTCCAAATTGCCGGCTACTTTGGCTTAATGAACTGGCTGCCTTCCATCATGCAGCAAAAGCTTCATCTCAGCGTATCTGGCTCTTCCATTTGGATGATTGCCACGATCGTTGGGATGAGTATCGGGATGATGACGTTTGGCAGCATTTTAGATTACTTTGGCCCGCGCCGAGCATTTGGTATCTTCTTAGTCTGCGCCGCCATCTCCGTTTTTAGTATCACTCTGGCCTTCAACGAAGTCACCTTACCCCTGGCTGGTGCTGTTCTTGGCTTCTTCTCAAACGGGATGTTTGGCGGCTACGGTGCGGTGATTTCTCGCCTGTATCCAACTGAGGTCCGTTCCACAGCCAATAACGTGATTGTCAACGTTGGTCGGGCCATCGGTGGTTTTTCCAGTGTTGCCATTGGTTTTTTGATGGACCATTACAGCTTGATCGTCGTCATGGGCTTCCTGTCCGTGCTGTATATCATCAGTCTTTGCACCATGCTCACGATTCCTAATTTGAAAAAATTAGGCCGTGCTCAGATGCGCTGATGAACCAGCACCGTTTGCAAAAGCAGGTAACTCCGTGTACACTTTAATTTAGAACTAAACGTTATCTGGGGTGCCTTTTGGCTGAGATACACCCATTGAACCTGATCTGGATAATACCAGCGAAGGGAGCATAATGCATTCATTTTTCGATTAATAAAAGAAGCCAAAAGGACGAGTCAAAGATAAGCGTTTATCTTTGACTCGTTTTTAGTCTGGAAAACATTTAGTTACTAAACGATGGAGGCTTCATACTTATGAAATATTCAAATGCTTGGCATTTACGCGACATTATTCTATTAACCTTAATTGCGATCTTCTTTGGGGTCATTTACTGGATTGTCGGCCCGGTCTACAACCTGTTAACGGTTGCCTTAACACCAGTTGGTCTGGGACCCGCAGCTAACGATATTTTAATGGGGATCTGGGTCATGGCCGGTCCCTTATCCGGTTACATTTTCAAAAAAGTCGGCTCAGCGACTTTAGGTGAATTCTTAGGTTCAGTTGTCGAAATGTTTCTCGGCGGTCAATGGGGTGCCAGCACCATGATTTCTGGTATCGTTCAAGGCATCGCTTCAGAACTTGGTTTTACCTTTACCGGCTATAAACGCTACGACTGGTTTAGCTTAAACCTCAGTGTGCTGACGACCACCATCGTCACCTTTGGCTGGGACATGATTCGTAACGGCTACGCAAAGTACAATATCGGTTTGCTGATTGCACTGTTCGTTATCCGCCTGATTTCAACTTGGATCTTCGCTGGTGTGCTGACTAAGGCAATCGTTAAATTACTGGATCGGACACATTTGATGCAGACCCAAGCCCGCTAGAATTGAGGTAACTTCATGGCAACTATTGCGGTCAATCATTTATCATTTTCCTACCCGACCGAAGATGGTCAAAACCCGTTAACTTTAAACGATCTTTCAGCCACCTTCCCTAGTGGCGGCTTTTCACTGCTCACGGGGCCTTCCGGTTCGGGAAAGTCCACCCTCATGAAGATCATCAGTGGTCTTTACCCAAAATTTAGTGGTGTCATTACCGCGGGTGAAGTTCGTTTAAACGACACCAAGATCAGTGACATTCCGGAAAGTGACCGGGGTCAGCTGGTGGCGATGATGTTTCAAAATCCTAACCAGCAATTTGCCATGGACACGGTGGAACGGGAACTGATCTTTGCTTTGGAAAATCAGCAGGTCGCCCCCAACCACATGATGGCTAGAGTCGACCGGGCACTGGATTACGTTGAGATTACTGACTTGCGGCACCGGCAGCTAAACAGTTTGTCGGGCGGTGAAAAGCAAAAAGTCGCCTTAGCGGTAATCATCGCCATGCGCGCGGATACCATCCTATTAGATGAACCGTTCGCAAGCGTTGATCCGGTTGCCCGCCAACTCTTGTTATCCAAGCTGTCTCGGCTGCAGCGCGAAGAACACAAAACGATTTTGATCTCTGATCACGACTTGGAAGACTACGATCAATACATTGACCACCTGTTTATCCTGAACGGCACTGGTGATTCGCTGACTTTGCTTGATCAGACCGCCGCACAACAAAAAATGGCTGCCTTTCAGCGTCAGGATACTTCCAATAAACAACTGCAATTGCCAGCAACCACTGATCAAGCCGTGATTGCCGCGCATCAGCTGACCCTCACCGCGGGTAACGCGACCCTGCTTAAACAGCCGGCAATAAACTTTTTCAAGCATCACATCACGCTGCTAACGGGCGCCAACGGGACCGGCAAATCAACCCTGCTGCTCGCAATTTCTAAATTGCACCAATACGCTGGCTCGCTGTTACTGAATCAAAATGAAGTTGCTAAAATGCATCGTAAACAGCTCTATCAGCAAGTGGCGTTAATTTTTCAGGATGCGGATCAGCAATTCTTAAACGTGACGGTCGCAGAGGAATTGGCGCTGTCCCTCAAAAACAGTCAGCAGCCAGCGTACTTTAAGGATCGGATACCAGGCTTCTTAAAACAGCTGCATTTAGAACAGCTGCAAGAGCACGTGGTTTACACCTTAAGCGGCGGTCAGAAAAAGAAGCTGCAGATCTTAGAAATGCTGATCATGGCAACCCCGGTCGAGCTGTTCGATGAACCGTTTACCGGCCTTGATTTCACTTCATTGCAAACCGTTATGGCAATCATGAAGACCGTTGCGCATGACTGCCAGCAGACCATGGTCATTGTTAGCCATCAGCTGTTCGGCCTGGATGCTTTGGTCGACTATCACGTAACGCTTAAGGATCGACAATTACAGTATGTGGGGGGATTAGCGTGAACCCGAGTTTTAAATTCTTATTAGCAGTGCTGATTGCACTGGAAATTTCTTTCACCAGTACTTGGATCGTGAATCTTGCACTGGCAGTAATTGGGCTGCTGCTCATTCTCACCAGCCGCCCCACTTTCAAACGACTCATCCTGTTGTTCTTTGTGCCGTTGATCCCAGCTTCGGCTCTGGCAGTGGCGATTTTGCTTCAGTCAAATGCTGGTGTTCATTTTGCTTTAGTCCTGTTTACTCGGATCTACGCCTACGTGTTCGTTGGTTCAGCAGCCACTTTGACCACCACCGTTTCTGATTTGGTGATGTCTTTAGAGCAAAACACCCACATTCCCAGTAAGTTTGCGTATGGCTTTTTAGGTGCGTTTAATTTGTTACCTAAAATTGTCAGTGAAGTTAACATTATTCGGGCCGCTGGTAACATGCGCGGACAGGCCCTGCACGTCTGGTCACCACAGTTGTATTTTAAAGCGATCCTGGCTTCCTTAGACTGGTCAGAAAATCTAGCCGAAGCCATGACATCACACGGCTTTTCGGAAGAAGCTCCCCGCACCTATTTCAAGCAAATTCGTGTCCGCTGGTGGGACTGGCTCGTTTTGCTCGGCAGTCTGGTACTTTTGCAAGTGGCCCTGTTTGGTTTTCATCTTCAGTAATATGATTACCGCATTTAACGTAAAAGAATTATAATATAAGTTAAAGAAGGTGATCATTATGGCTCGAAAACCACTTAAATTCACTACAGCATTTGGGGTAACCGTAATGGTACTGGGTGTACTGCTTGAATTTGGTGCATTTTTCTATCACGCAGGCAGTATGGTTAGTGCTGAGACCGTCTTTACCGGCGCCATTATGCTGACCATTGGCCACGCATTTTTCGGTATTGAAAATCTCTTTTTATCTTTGCTGTTAACACTTTTTAGTTCTATCGGTATCGGTTATTTTGTTTTGGTCCAAACCAGCAGCTGGCTGTGGACGGTGATTGCCGCTATCGCATTCTTTGCCTTTATCGTTGCGCTGTTTGGATTTAGATCATCGATTCGCGAAAAACACGGTATGTGGTAACTTGATATCAACAGATGCTACTTGAATATGTCTATTAAGTCACAAAAATAACCTGCTGGTCGTTAGTGAATAACGATCAACAGGTTATTTTGTTGTCTTTTAAAGTTAATAAGCATTACCTACGACTGTGTAAGTGGCACCGCCGTCAACTGACTTCAGCAGCTGCCCGTTGGTATTAGTCTTAAACCAGGCCACTGTTGGGCTGGTGCTCGGGTCGGCACCCTTAGCCTTCATGTTAGGTGACTGGTGATTTTCCTGCACTTGAACGGTGTAGGTCCCAGCACCCGACTGACTAAATTGAAAGGCCAGGTCTTGAGGCGCATATTGGCCACCCAACGTCTGGGAAATTTTACTGGCCACCGACTGCTGTGTGACTGCCGGATGGGCTTGCGTCATCTTAGTCTTAGCGCTGCTGGCTTTAGTTGGCTGCTGTGAAGTCGCTGGAGACTTCACTGAATGTTGATGTTCGCTGGAACTTGAAGACTGAGAAGATGCCACTGACGACTCCGAATCAGAAGATGACTGAGTGACCGAAGACTGACTTGCCGCACTGTTACTGCTGTTAACGGCCTTGTTCTTTGCAACCTTACTAGTTTTCGGCTTATTAGATGACGCCGAATGCGACTTGGTCTGTGACCCGCAGCCGCCCAGCAGCCCCAGAACTGCCAATGGTAATACGAATTTAATTACTGGTTTCATCATTTGTAATCGGCAAGCTCAGCCTACGGAGTCTGCCTCTCCCCCCTTACTTATTTACGCTCATTATAACATGCGCACAAACAGATAGGCGGATCCTGCAAATCATTCCTTAACAGTCCCAGCAAAGTCCGGCATAAAGGCGCTGCTGATGGTCTCAACACCAACGTTTTGTCCTGGTTGCGGCGCAGCTATAAACTGGTGGTTACCGATGTAGATCGCCACGTGATGGGTCCCGCCATCCGCACCCCAGAAGAGCAGATCTCCTGGCTTAGCCTGTGAGACGGGCTTCTTAGTGACCTTAGATTCCTGAGTCACCGTGTAATGGCCTAAATGAATATCGGCCACGTGCGCGTACACGTAATCCGTTAAACCGGAACAGTCCATTCCTTTTAGTGATTCACCGCCCCAAACATAGGGAATATTCATGGCAGCTAATTTCTTAGCTAAATTCACAACGGCTGTTCCGCGTGACGAATTAGCAGTCTCACCGTCATTAGTAACAGTCGCAGCATGACTAGTCGTCGTTGAATTAGCCGTAGCCGAATGCGTATCGGCTGTCTGATCAGAACGATTGGCACTTGTAGACGCAACTTTATTTTCACTATCATGATTTTCAACAGCATCGTGAGCTGCTTGAACAGCTTCTTGATGAGGTAAAGCTTGGATCGTGGCAGCTGATGCTGTGGTAACCGTAGCACCAAATAAGGACACGGCAGCTGTGAGTATCAGTAAACTATTTGTCATTTTCATAAGTATCACCTCATGTTAAGTATTTAATAGTATTAATAATACAGGAAGATTATCACGAAAAGATTACAGCCGAATTGAGTTTGTGTAACAATGATCTTTTGACATCGCACTTTTGGCTGGTTACTTACACCGGTCCCCCTTTAGACACTGTCATTACTGATTTTAATTTCCCTTAATGGCGGTTCTTTTACGAGTTGCGCCCTAATTCTTTGGTGCACTCGCTAAAATCGTATATAATGAAGTATAGGCATTAGTTGTGTTTAGTTTTAAGTCATATCAGGTGGAGGTATATTATGGAGCAAGAAGTTAGCGGTATTGCGGAAAAAATCATTCAATATCAAAAGAAACATAATCTTACAGATACTGAACTGGCCTTAAATCTTCACATTACGGTTGAAAGATTACACAATATCAAGTCACAGGAAAGTGACGCAACGACTGAAGAAGCCGCGGCATTGAATCATTTTATCGGCGTCAACTAATTCGTCGCTAGCATTCAAATAATTAAATGTTATGCAGTATTAAAAACAGCCTGTCTATCAGTTTTTTCTGATAAACAGACTGTCTTTTTACGCTAACATCGCTTTTTCAAACGCCCGATAAGTACCTTCATCAAAGGCCACCATAGTGACCTGAAGCGCTGCCTCAAAATTGCGAATGGTTGATACGCCAATCTTACAGGCTTTGTCTAATGGATAGCCATAGATGCCCGTACTGATCGATGGAAAAGCCACCGTCTGGCAATGATTTTCCACCGCTCGTTTTAAACTATTCTCATAGCAGTTTCGCAGCAACTTAGGTTCTTCAAACGACCCGTCGCGCCAGATTGGACCCGCCGTGTGGATAATGATTTTAACCGGCAAATTAAAACCGGGCGTCACCTTAGCCTCTCCCGTTGGACAGCCATGCAGCTTACGACAGGCGATATCCAGCTCTGGTCCCGCAGCCCGGTGAATCGCGCCATCAACGCCACCGCCACCAACCAAACCGGTATTGGCCGCATTCACAATAGCATCGCCCTTGAATTGCGTAATGTCGCCTTGAATCAAGTTTAAATCAGCCATTTGATCACTCCTTATCTGGTTCTTCTCGACCACCAGTGTTTCTTTTTAGACTTCGCTTGCGGCCGTTTTTGCTTACCCAGCCGTGCCATGCCCACCCGCATTGGATTAGAGGCCAAATCGTTAAGGTTCAGCGGCGTCTTTGCGGGGGTGGGTTGATCTTGCGTATCAGAATTTTTCGATTCCGTCATTTTAAACCCGTCTTTCATGTTTTATACTCATTTTACGGTATAATTAAGTATACTGCCAAATTTATTATTGGTGAATGACGATGCCCGATAGTTAATGGCATTGATCTTTTTAAAGAGGTGGACCTATTGTCTATTCAAATCGTAACGGATTCGACCGTGCAGCTAACGCCTGATGAACTGGCAACCTTACCGATCACAGTTGTGCCGCTGGTCGTCCGTTTAGGTAAACAAGAATTTTTAAATGATGGTATTCAAATTACTAATACTCAATTTCTCAGTCATCTAGTGAATGACGACGAACTCCCTAAGACTAGTCAGCCTTCAATCGGCCAATTTTTAGAAGTCTTTGATCAGCTTGGTCAAAATGGTGATGAAGTCCTGTGTCTCAACCTGACTCATTTTCTGAGCGGGACCGTCAACGCTGCCCGGCAAGCCGCCGACATGTCCGATACCAAAGTCACCGTTGTTGACTCGCTTTCAATCGACCGTGGCCTGGCCTTTCAAGTGATCACCGCTGCCAAACTCGCCAAAAATGGTGCGCCACTGGAGACCATTCTTAACGCCATTGACCTGCACCGTTCTCACACCGAAATTTACGTGTTTCTCAACACCCTTGAAAACCTCATCCGAGGCGGCCGTATCAGCAAAGCTGCTGGTGGGATCGCCAATCTGTTAAACATTAAGGTTATGGCGGAGGTCAAAGACGGCGAGTTAAGAGTAGCCGCTAAGGGCCGTGGCAAACGGTTCATTCGTAAGGAAGTGGATGAACTAGTCGACCGCATCCAGACGGTGGCCCCGGCTAAAGTTGGCCTTACTCACGTGGATAATCTCACTCAAGCCAGTGAGGTCGCTAACCGTATCAAATCAGCGCTGCCAGATACCCTGGTGACCATTCATGAAGCCGGCCCAGTGATCAGCACGTATACCAGCGTGGGCGCACTGGCGATTGAATTTTATACTGATTAACCGAATCATCGCATTATGAAGCTACAAATAAATCACCTTATCGAGAAAGCCAAATTGGTTTCCTTGATAAGGTGATTTTTCTTTGAGAAATCAAGAATTTATTTTCTAATTTTGACCAGTCTTTTCACATCGTTCTGTGATATAACAGATATAATTCACTCACTAACAGTGTTAAATCTTATTAAATCGATCATCAATGATTCATTCTGAAAGCCGGTCATTATCTTGAACGTTTTTCGCAGTACCTTCTCTTCACTTCGAAATCGAAACTTCCGTTATTTTTGGTTTGGTCAAATCATCTCGGTGATGGGCACTTGGATCCAACGCACCGCCCAGACTTGGCTCGTGTATCAAATGACCAACTCGGCATTTCTAGTCGGTGTTTTGACCGCTTGCCAATTCATTCCGATCCTATTGTTGACGTTGATTGCCGGCACCGTGATTGATCGCCACCCAAAAAAATTGATCCTGCTCACAACTCAAACTGGGTTCCTCATTCTGGGTGTCATCATGACCATCCTGGTCTACGCCAAAATCATCCAGTATTGGCAAATTTTGTTAATTGCGATCCTCCACGGGGTGCTTCAAAGTTTTGATACCCCCACCCGTCAGTCCTACGTTGTGGAACTTGTCGGCCAAAAGGATCTGATGAACGGCATTTCGCTTAACTCCACCGTTTTTAACTTAGCCAAAATTGCTGGACCATCCCTAGCCGGCATCCTCATGGTCAAATTTAGCGTTGGCTTCTGTTTTCTCGTTGACTCAATCAGCTACCTAGCCGTGTTACTGGGTCTATTCTTGATTCAGCAGACGCCAGCGTTAATCGCCAAAACTCAAAAACGCTATCTTTGGAAAGACGTCAAGGAAGGCCTCGCCTACGTCTGGCAACACGCTGCCGTCCGTATGAGTGCCGAATTAATGATCATTGTCTGCACACTCAACTACAACAATAACGTCATCATCCCAATATTTGCGAAAACCGTGCTCAATTCTGGCGCGCAAACCTATGCCAGCCTGCTATCAGCCACTGGCATTGGCTCGTTGATTGCAGCGTTTCTGATGAGTTACCTTTCCCGCTTTGGCCTGCAACGCAATATCTACCTGGCAGTGGGACTGGGAACGGCTACGCTACAAACGTTAATGATCTTTGTTCACACTTATCCCCTGGCCATCGCGATGATGGTTGCCATCGGCTTTTGTAACATGGTCTTTCTCAATCAATCAAACGCCTCGTTTCAATTTTCGATTCCCAACGGTCTGCGTGGTCGGGTAATGAGTATCTATGTGTTGCTTAACCAAGGAACTACGCCAATCGGCAGCCTGTTTGTCGGCAGCGTGATGGACGTCTTCTCCGGAGCATGGGGATTCCCATCTTGCGGTATTCTGGCATTATTGTTACTGATGCCGGTCTTGTATTTGAACAGGAATCTAGTCAACAAGTGGCTGCATCCCACTCAGCAATAATTTTATGAGGACAGCAGAAAATCAACTAAAAAAACCAATTCTCAGTATAAAATTGAGGATTGGTTTTTATCTGTCTTATAAGAATTGTTACTACTGTCGCTTCTGCTTCACAGCCTGATTACGCTGACTATTTTCTGCGTGCTGCCGTTTTTGCTGTTCTTTTTTGACCCGTTCGATTCGTTCAGCCTCAGCCTTTTGTGCTTGTTGCTTCGCAAGCGATTTGAGCTTGTAATAGTTATAGAGTGCGACCAGCGCAAACCCAATGATCACTTGAAACGGAAAGGCAATCAGGGTCGTTATCGAATAGGGCTGATGCGTGAACTGCGGTGCCAATAAATCATACAAGATTAACAAAATGACCATGGGCACGATAATTTGCATCGTGTCTTTGAACCACTTAGGTAGCTGCTGCCATTTTTTCATCAACGGAGATTACCTCCTAAAGTTCACCTTGATTACGTAGCTGTTTCTCAGTTAACATGGCGTCCAAATAATCAAACGCAACTTCATCAATATCACTTAATTCGATGAGTGTTCCCATCGTGTCGATGACCGTTCCCTGTTCAACTAAGTGAAAGATAATCTCGTTGCCGCCAAATTTACTGATGTAGCCAACGACATTGTCATCACCGTTCAACTGGAGCCGAATGACCCGGTGGAATTTACTAGCTTGGCTTAAGACCGCCTGAAAGAGGTTATCGGTGCCGTCAAACAGCCGTTCATCGTTTAACTCCGGCTGGGCAACAACGCCCAACGTCTGGTCCAACGTCATGTAAGTTTTCATCACTGCTAAATAGTCAGATTGGGTCGTCACTTGTGCGATAGCGGTCAGCCTAACTAACCAATAACCGCCAAACTGGCCGGTCATATCAATCAGATTAATCACAACGCTGTTTTCACCAATCGTATTGACCCGGCCAACGAAGAACATCCCTTCGTCTGCCACGGGATTAATGGAAATCAACTGCTGAGTCTGCTCGGCCTGGTGCAGCACCGCGGCAATCTCGGTCAATCTGGTCACTGACATTTTTTTAACGGGCGTTAACGTCTGCAGATAGCCCATAGCAGCCGTCTGCAGGGTCAGTTCCTTACCTTCAAACTCAATTAACGCAACATCCTGATGTTTGAAAGTTAGTAATGGGTGTTGGCTGAGATCAAATTTATTGAAAATCTGCAGGTCAAAATCTTGTTCTGCGATTCGGGTGACTTCACCTTCGTGCAGTTCACCGCTCTGCTTATCCAAGACCATGATGGCCGTCTCATCCGCCATAGCGGTCGCCAATACTTGCCGAATCAGTGGGCGTTTTAAATTAAATTCAGTTGTCATCCGACCAAACGTGAAGAAGTGTTCAGCCGTCGCGTTTTCGATCCGAAACCGCATGTTATCGAGGTCATCGCTTTCAAACTCAACCAGTTCAATCACCTCAAAGGTGAGATAAACCGCGCCGTCTTCGCTGCCGGTATCGTCGAAAGTCGTTAAAATAATCCCCGCATCGTCCACAATATCAACGTACCCCGTATAAACAACATCTTGTTTCACTTGATAAACGTTGACTAATGCTTTGCGCTGCAAGGCATATTGCAGATCGTTCATAATTGAATTCATTGCGCACCACCTCTCTGTTCGTTGATTTCATCTAGTATAACACTGAAACTTTACGCTATTTCAAGTTTGAAAACAATCGATTTGCGTTAAAATGTAATTAAAGTTTTGTTTCAATAATGAGGAGGCATGATGATGCCAGAAAAGCCACGTAAACCCTATGTATATCACAGCATGCCAAAGATCAAATTGAATGTTAAAACGCCCCCCAGTTCAGGCGGCATGATGGATTGGGGACCGCTCTTTGGCTGGGTCAAATCACTATTTACCAAGAAGCCGAAAAAATGACCCCCTACTGCTAAATCTAAAAAAAGATTTGACTTCTAAATTAAGACCGTCTATATTAGATGGTAATTAGAAAATGAAATTCTGATGGGAGTAGTACCCAATGCGACTTTACCCAGCGACCTGCAGTTAGTGAAAGGCAGGAAAAGTTCAATTTGGCGAATGAACCCGCAAATGATGGTTAGCTGTTCACGCAACTGACCCGCAAGGATGCGTTACCATCCCAGACATCAAAAGGTGTCATTGAGGCAGTTCATGTGAGTGAATTGCGAAGATGGGTGGTAACACGGCGTTCGTCCCATACTAAGCTTTAGGCTTGGTATGGGACGAACGCTTTTTTCATTTCTAACACACATATTTAAATAATGGAACAGCTTTATCAATACTAATTTAGGGAGAGATCAATATGACGGAAAAGCAATTACATTTTGAAACAAAACAGGTACACGCAGGTCAAGTTGTCGATGAAACGGGTGCGCGCGCAGTGCCGATTTACCAAACAACTTCTTACGTTTTCAAGGATGCTGCCCAAGCGGCTGGCCGGTTTGCTTTAACTGATCCAGGTAATATTTATACCCGGCTCACCAACCCAACGACAGCCGTGGTTGAAAAGCGGGTCGCTGCCCTTGAAAACGGGACTGCCGGTGTCGCTTTAGCAACCGGTGCCGCGGCGGTAACAGCCGCTGTTCAAAACGTCTGCAACCAAGGCGATAACATCGTCTCAGCCAGCACCCTTTATGGCGGAACTTATGATCTATTCAGCGTCACCCTGCCTAAACTAGGCATCACCACCACCTTTGTCGATCCTGATGACCCGCAAAACTTTGCCAAGGCCATCGATGACCATACCAAGGCACTGTACATTGAAACCATTGGTAACCCCGGCATTAACCTCATTGATATTGAAGCCGTAGCCAAAATTGCCCATGACAATGGCATTATTCTGATTGCCGACAATACCTTTGGAACACCATACCTGATTCAACCGCTAGACCATGGTGTTGACGTGGTCGTTCATTCAGCAACGAAGTTCATTGGCGGCCATGGTACCAGCATGGGCGGTGTCATCGTTGAAAACGGTAAGTTCGACTATGCCGCATCGGGCAAATACCCTGACTTTACGACACCGGATGCATCATACAACGGCTTAGTTTGGAACAATCTAGCACCCGCAGCATTCACAACTAAGGTTCGTGCCCAAACCTTACGTGATACGGGGGCCGCTATTAGTCCGTTTAACTCATTCTTACTCATTCAAGGACTAGAGGACTTATCGTTGCGGGTTGAACGCCACGTGGCCAACACGGAGAAGATCACCCGGTTCTTAAACGACCATCCAAAGGTTGCCTGGGTAAACTATCCGGATCTTGAAGACAGTAAGTACCACGCTTTAGCCAAGAAGTACTTCCCTAAAGGCACCGGCTCAATCTTCACACTGGGACTTAAAGGCGGTGAAGCTGCGGGGAAGAAATTAACCGAAAGTCTTGATCTATTCTCCTTACTCGCAAACGTTGGTGATGCTCATTCACTCATCATCCATCCAGCATCAACGACCCACGCTCAGCTCAATGAAGCACAGTTAAAGCAGACCGGTATCACACCAGATCTCATCCGGATCTCGGTTGGTATCGAAAACGTGGACGATCTGATTGCCGATTTGAAACAGGGGTTGGATAAGATTTAGTTCATTATTAAATGAAGGATAATTTGTCAGATTTAAAAGACTAAAATAGTAACGACTCAAGCAAAAAAACGTTAACCTAGCCTAAATTGACTAGATTAACGTTTTTTTATGCCACGATGTTTTCCAGTTTTTCCAGCTGATCAATTTCGTACGTCGGTTTGATCGCAGTTTGGTTAGGCTGATGGGTAGGATTAAACCATACCGAATCCAGGCCAAAACCAGCTGCTCCCTTAATGTCTGACGTTAATGAATCACCAATAACGATGGTTTGGGCGGGTTCATAGGATTGAATATCGGCCGTCACCCGCTGGAAGAACGCTCGGGCAGGCTTTTGCGCGCCCACTAGTTCAGAAATAAACACGTCAGTAAAGAAGCGGTCAATGTGGGCTTCCGAAAGCCGTTTCTGCTGAGTTTTAGCCACCCCGTTAGTCACAACGTACAGGTCATGTTTCTGGCTAAGGTCATTTAAAACTTCCGGTGCTTGCGGCATCGGCTCGTGACCTTGTCCCAAGTAATAGCGGTAACGCTGCTCCATCTGCTGGCCATCGATACCGGTGGTGATACCAAGATGAGCAAACAACGTCGTAAACCGTTTAACAAGCAGCTTAGGCTTACTGATCTTACCTAGTTCAAACTGCTGCCAGAGGGCTAAATTTTCAGCATGATAAAAATCATAGATCTTTCTGTCCAACGGTAGTTTAAGCTCTTTGAATAATCCTTCCAGCGCCTGTTTTTCCGCCGCTTGAAAATTCAGTAACGTATCATCGATGTCAAAAAGTAACGTTTGGTATGCCATTTATGATTTCCCTTTCGTTGGCTGAGTTGGCCGTTTAATTAATCGGTAGCCGGTGATCAATGCCGCCACCGCACAGATAATAGCCGCAATTAAGAATGACACGTGCATGCCGTAAATAAAAACATCAGGTTGACCGTTGATATAAGTCGTCACCTTGGTCCCTTTATAATGACTCATCGCAGCAAAGAGCACCGTTGTCGCAAAGGAAATGCCGACGACCATCCCCAAGTTACGGACTAGCGCGTTCATCCCACCGGCAACGCCCAAATCTTTGGCTTCAACTGAGTTCATCACAATCGTGTTATTCGGTGCCTGAAAAATGCCGTTGCCAAACCCGACAAAACCAATAATGGCGGTGAATAACCACAGCGGTGTGCCCAAGTCTGTCAGCATATACCCAATTTGACTCAAAAGAATTAAAATCAAGCCGCAAAAGGTGATCAATTCCGGTCCAATTTTATCTGACAGTGCTCCTGCCAACGGCGCCACGATTACTTGAACAATCGGATACGCCATTAAGATAAATCCAGCCAGATTAGGCTTTAAGCCCCGCGCATTTTCTAAGTAAAATGGCGAGATCACATTAAAGAAGAAGTTCGTTACAAAAATCAGAAAGCCGCATAGTAAACTCATGGTAAACGCACCGTTCTTAAATAAACTAAATGACAGTAACGGGCTGGCATGGTAATTTTCGATATGAACAAAAACGGCGCCAATAATAAGTGCAAATGCGAATAATCCTAAATCAGCGGTTTAGTAAAGCCAATTTCCTGGCCTAAAAAGATTCCCACGAATAGCGAAACCATAAATAAGGCCATGGTGAGCGCCCCAAACCGGTCAATTTTTTCGTGCGATTTAGTCAGGTCCGCGGGTAAAATGGTCTGCCCAATAATGATGGTCACGACCCCAATTGGCACGTTTAACCAGAAGATATAGCCCCAAGACAGCTGGGACAGGACGATTCCGCCCAGGCCTGGTCCGGCAATCGCCCCTAACGCGACAAACGAACCGATCATGCCTAAAGCCCGGCCACGCTCACCAAAGGGAAAGATTTCCGTCACGATCCCGTTATTGTTCGCCATGGTCATTGAAGCCCCCAGCGCTTGAACGATTCGTGCCAACAACAGCAGGTAAAAGCTGCCATTAAAGCCGGCTAACAGCGACCCCAATACAAATAGCACCGTGCCAATTCGAAAAATTTTAATTTTACCCAGTGAATCGCCAAGTTTACCAAACAGCAATAACAGCGCGCAAATAACGATCAAATAAATCGATACGACCCACTCTGCCTGGTTCATTGGCACTTTTAAATCACTGGAAATAACGGGCAGCGCAATATTGACAATACTGGCATCCAGCGTTGACATGAACGTAAACAGTCCCACCGCCGCTAAGATCCACCAGCGATGTTTTTGAACCTGCGGATCTGTTACATAACTTTTAGTTGCCACGTTGCACCTGCTTTCATTGAAAAATAACCATTTCAGTTTATAAATTTACGCTTTTTTACTGGTTTAATCAAACACTTGACCCAATAGCACCAGTACTTGCTGACCGTTCTTGCGTAACCCCATTAAGCCTGCTATTCTAATATGCGAGGTGAAAACATGACAGAAGATCGTTATTACCAACCGCAAAATGCCAAGGATGCTCTGCGCTACATTGAGGGTCTATTTAATCAATACGCCCAAGCACCCTTAACCATGGAATTAGTGGCTTATCACCAAAAATTAGTCAAACAAATTCAAGAAGACGTCCTTCCAACCGCTGAAAAAGAAGGTCAGCCCGCTCAAGTCGAAAACGCCAAGCAAATGCTTGCGACCATGCAGTCCTGGTTACGTATCCGAATGAGCGGTCAGCCCTTTGCTGGCAAAATGCATCATTTTAAGTTTGAAGCCGATAATGCCAAGCCCAAATTTAAACGTAAGATCATCAAGGGCCGTCGCGGCGGCAATCACCGTTCAGTTCGACATTAACGCCTATCAGCAGTTACCTACCACCCGCCTAGCAGGTGGCTTTTTTGTACTTAGAAGACTGAATCTACAAAAACACAGCCACAAAATGTGACTGTGCCAGTAATTCAAGTTACTTTTTAGGTTACTTTGGTGACGGTTCGATTGAAACATTAATTGAGAACTTGTTGTTCTTTTCCTTAGTTTGCTTGAAATCAACTGTCATTTGATTCTTCCCCTTAAGCGGAGTTGGTTGAATTGAAGATTGGCCGCTACTTACAGTATTGCTCAATTGCTGTTCAAGTGTCGGGTTATCCATATCGACACCGAACTCTTGTAAGAAGATCAAAATATTAGTCAAATCCTTGGTGATAATTTCAGGCTTTTCATCACCGTTTTGATGCTTATCAGCTTTAATTGAAAAATCTTGCTCTGCCATATCATTGCTTCCTTTTCGTAAAAGTTAATTTCATTCATTTACAGCATAGCATTTTTGATTCCAAACCGCCAAACAGGTTTCCTTTTTAAAAATAAAAGGTTCTGTGATATTTAGTGTTGAGACGAAAAAGAAGACCAATTCATAAATGAATTGGCCTTCTTAAATACTTCATCAACCTGCGTTGACAGAAAACTTTTTATTTTAAGTTATTGTACGCTGAAACCAGGTTTTCAAGCGACTTGTTGACATCTTTGTTAACTTCTTGGGTCACCCTTTTGGTAACATTCTTGGTGACATTTTGGGTAACTGCTTGGGTAATTTTGTCAGTATTGTCGTTAACATATTTAAGTGCCGCATTCTTGATATCCTGTTGCGCCTCGGGTGTACTTGGATCCCCGTTTTTACCATCTTTATAATCTTGTTGAGCGCCCTTATTAATTTCGGAGATTACCTCGTTAAGATATGCATTATATGCTGATTTATAGTTTGTTTCATAGTTTGACTTATAGTTTGCATCATATGTTGGCTTATATTCTGCGTTAAAAAGTTTAGGCTTGGTATATTTTGTCGCATAATTCTGAGCGGGTGACTTTTTAGTAACGTTAAATGTATAGGCTGAACCCTTAGAACTTGGAAGCAGACCAGCCTTATATTGGTTTAGTTTGACACGATATTTACTACTACTATATTTATAAACGTCCATCCGGTAAGTCGTTTTTTCAAGTTTCCCCTTTGAACTCATCAAACGATAATAAGTGGTCAAAGTTCGGTGATTTTTACTCAATTTATACTTATTAGGAACACCAAGCTGAACCGAAGGCTTATCAAAATTACCAAAAACAAGTACTTGTCCCTTATTTTTGCCACTCTTCATAGTTTGCCAGTGAAACGCATAATGCGCCTTGCTCGATTGAAAATGACCACTTGGAATCGATGAAAAGGTGGTTGACGCCTTTGCCGTTGTTGGCTCCTGTGATGCCGCAACGCCACCCAGTGCAACTGCCAATACAACTAATAATTTTGTCCCTATCTTTTTCATTATCGCAGTTTCCCCCTTAAAAAAACAACTCAACACATTAACTTAACCTTATCATGTGTGAGACCCCAATACAATCGAAAAGCCATTTTTTAGCAAGCGCTTTCGCACCGTGTTATTATGCTTGCTATCCCCCAATATAGGCAATTCAGTACGTCCTTAAGAGAACGTATCTCCTTGCCCATAAAAAAAACACAGCCACAAAAATGTGACTGTGCCTCGTAATTTTATTAATACCATTTAATGCGTCGTGTTATACGCTTCAACCATGCTTGAAACCACTGGGGTAACCTGCTTAGTCACAGTATCCCGAATTTGCTGCTGAACTTCTGAAGAATTTGGATCCGCGGAAGTTTCACCCTGTTCACGCTGTTTTTGAACCGACTGGGTATCCTGAGCAATTCCATAATTAGTCAGTTGAGTAGTTGTAAATGCTGAAAACGCCTGTGCTGGCGAGTTCTTAGTCAAATTAAACGTGTAAGAGGACCCCTTGTAGCTTGGCAGTAACCCCGCCTTATACTGATTAAGTTTAACGCGATAGTTACTGTTGCTATACTTATAAAGATCCATTCGGTAAGTACTACTCAGCTTACCTTTGGCACTCGTTAACCGATAATAAGTCGTCAGTGTACGGCGATTTTTACTCAATTTATACTTCGTTGGCACCCCGAATTGAATGGCTGGGTGCTTAACATCACCATTAAAGTTACCGAAAATAAGGACTTGGCCCTTACTTTTACCGGCTTTAAAACTTTGCCAGTGAAACGCATAATGGTTCGCCGCATTTTGAAAATGACCGCTTGGAATTATTGAAGATGAAAAAGTAGTTGCGGCATGTGCTGTAACCGGCTGCTGCGAAGCCACCAGACCACCAAGAACCACTGTCAACGCGACTAGCAATTTTGTTCCTAATTTTTTCATTATCGCAGTTTCCCCCTAAAGAAAAACAACTCAACGCACTAACTTAATCTTAATCATGCGTAAAACGAGAACCCAATACAATCAAAAACCTATTTTTAGGTAAACAAAAATGGATCCAAACGGACTTGAACCGTCGACCTCCTACATGCGAAGCAGGCGCTCTCCCAACTGAGCTATGGACCCAACAATACTAACAGACTACCACTTATCTGGCCGACTGTTAATAGTTAATGACTAATTAGCTGTTCACCATCATCAAACCATCAATATTCACGAGTTTAATATGGTTCCGTCCACGCTGGATGATCAAGCCTGACGTTGAAAACTGCTTTAACTTGCGGCTGATCGTTTCCGGCGAAGTGCCTAAATAAAGAGCCAGATCCTTTTTTTGCAGCGGTAAGTCAAAATCCGCCGTGTCTAATTCAGAACTCGTCTCAACTAAATAGTTGGCTAACCGCTCCCCAACACTGGTAGTTAAGGTAGCCGCCGCCTGTGCTTCCAGCTCAGATACCCGCTTTCCGAGCGCATTCAACATGTTGATTGCCACTGCTGCTGACCGCTGAATCAATTTTTGAAAATCCTGCCGGGTGATCAAACAGATCTGCGTATCAGTTAACGCTTCTGCACTAGTCTGCCGTTGCGCATCTTCGAACAGGACTGACTCACCATCGAAGTCCCCAGTTTGCAGCAGCCGAATCAGCTGCTCACGGCCACTAGCCGTACTTTGAGTGACTTTTACCTGCCCGTGGGCCATGATCATTAACGAGTCTGCATGATCACCTGCCATAAAGACAAATTCACCCTTTTTAACGTGCCGTTCTTGAACCAGCTTCGCCACCTCAGCCAGCGTGTCGTGATTTAATTGCTGAAAGATTGGGACTAATTTGACGCAAGCAATCGCATCATGGTGTTTTAACATCGTGGTAACCTCCAATCGAAAAGATCTTCCATTTATTCTAACCTGATTATAGTCCATAAACTAATTATTCAACTTGACGCAAATCAAGTTACCTGCCAGCTTTGTTGAAACATCTGCATTGAATTTTGACCCCGTAAAGCCTTAAAATGAAGTAAGAGGTGATTATTCTTGAAAAAATCTGAAAGAGAACTTAAAGAGAGCGTTATTGTCGATATGAACGACTTCTTAATGGATTACGGTGCCAAAAAGTTAGGTAACCGAGATGATTTAGCTGAGGTTATCTATAATGCAGCAAAGGATGATATTAAGGGCTTAGATACCCTATTCAAAGATAACGGTGAAGCCCGTGAACATTTCTACCAAGCCGTTGGTGAAGGCTTTCTTTCGGACTATGATAACGGTCAATCCGCAGAACAAAACGAAAAGAAATCAGAATCACTGGCTCACGAAGCAATCAATTATCTTGGCAACCATGAAAAACAGCTGGATGACTGGAAGTTTAACTGATCCAGTTCCTAATGAAACAGCAAAAAGCTGCGTTTTCCAAATTGGAGAACGCAGCTTTTTTGCTGTTTTAAAATGCAGTTTTATTTTACAACGATATCATAATGACCGCCATAAGTACCACGATCATGAACGACACCCATACCTAATGGTGTCTTGATCTTGGTGCCAAACTTCTTGTTGTTAGCTAAGATCAAATAGCCATTTTTATCATGACCATTCAACGTATAAGTGCCATCTGAAGTATAAGCGCCTAACCCATAGACGTGAGAACCGTTTGGTGAATAGTACGTGAAGACCCGTTTGTGATAATGAACACGGCCCATTCGTTTGAAGGCTGAAATACTCATTACCGCATCCGCTTTCGGATTATATGCAGTTTCTGCAGCTGCGTTCGTTCCGGTCAAACCAGCAACGCCCGCAAACATTGATACAGCGAGTAATAGGCTCGCTACCCAAGTTTTAAGTGACAAGATAAAATTCCCCTCAACAATCTAATTCGTATTAATACAACATGAACTAGTATAGTCAAAGAAAATTACGTGGGTATCTCAGCCAAATTAATATTTATCAAGTTTTTGAAATAATTGTCACACGTTTGTCACATTACTCGTGCATCTTTTGGAACAAAGCCGCGCGCAAATCCGCACCAATAATTTCTAAAACCACCTTGATCAGCTGATCTGGCATGTAGCCCTTAGCATCAAGCTGGGCCTCGTGGCCATTCACATGAGTGATCATCGTGCCACTGGTTTTTAGTTCAACATTATACGCAGCCAACAGTGGCTTTAATGCCGTTAATTCTGCCTCAGTCATACAATTTCCTCCAATCCTAACGTTTTAATTATAGTAATTGGAGTTCGTTGATAGCAAGTTCTTTTAACAAGACCCTTTCCAAAACTTATTTAGTGTTTACTCCCATAAACATCCTTCCCCGCTACTAACGTCCGCACGGTTTTCCCCAAAATGTGTTCGCCAATAAACGGTGAGTTGTGCCCCTTAGATAAGAAGTCAGCTGAATCAATGGTCGTGGGCGTGGTTAAATCAAACAACGCTAAATCTGCTGGCGCGCCTTCAGTGAGCCGGCCGGCATTCAAGCCGAATAAGGCTGCCGGTTGAACGGCCATCCAGTTGATCAATTGTGCCAGGCTGAAAAGCCCGGTTTTGACAAACTTGGTATACAACATCGCAAAGGCCGTTTCACTGCCAGTAATCCCAAAGGGCGCTTTGAGCATGGACTGGGCCTTTTCCGCATCCGTATGGGGTGCATGATCCGTCGCAATTAAATCAATGGTGCCATCCAGTAAACCGGCAATTAACGCTTGTCGATCCTGCTCACTGCCCAGCGGCGGATTCATCTTGAACATGGCGTTATCACCGGTAATATCTTCATCACTTAATAGTAAGTGGTGCGGTGACACTTCGCAGGTCACGTGGACGCCGGCTGCTTTGGCTGCCCGAATGACCTGGACAGTAGCTGCCGAAGACACGTGGCAGACGTGGTAATGAACACCAGTGGCAGCAGCTAAAGTAACGTCGCGCGCCACTTGAGCAGTTTCAGAAACACTGGGAATGCCGGGTAGCCCCAGTCGTTTTGACACGCTGCCTTCATGCATCACCCCGCCATAGGTCAAACTATCATCTTCAGCGTGGGCGACCACTGCCATCTGCAACTTAGCCGCCTGTTTCATGGCTTGATACATCGTTCCGGCAGTTTGCACCCCGTTGCCATCGTTACTGAAAGCAAAGGCCCCAGCTGCCTTTAAGCCAGCCATATCCACCAGTTCATCACCACCGCGTTCAGTGGTAATGGTCGCGTACTGCACCATGTGAACCGCACCGTCACGCTGATTCAAAGCCAGCATCTCGCGCATTCGCTGCGGGGTATCCGGTGCTGGGATCACGTTTGGCATGGCCGCAATGGTGGTATAGCCACCATGAGCGGCTGCCAGGCTGCCCGTTTTAACCGTTTCTTTGTCTGTTTGACCAGGATCGCGCAAATGCACGTGCAGATCCACTAATCCGGGGCTTACAAATAGGCCTTGCGCATCAATGATCTGATCAACTGGTACGTCAGCCGTAATGTGTTGTTCGATCTGACTAATTTTGTCATCGGTGATCAAAATATCGCAAACTTGTAAATGCCCGTCGATCAAACACTGGCCGTTTTTAATTAGTCGCTTCATCATTAATCTTCATCCACCAGCCCTTGATACCGCAGCAGACTGGCCATAATTGCCATGCGAACGAACACACCATTCGCCATTTGCTGGAAAATTCTGGAACTGTCGCATTCAACGAGTTCATCGGCAATTTCAACCCCGCGGTTAACGGGAGCTGGGTGCATGATGATGGCGTGATCTTGCATCCGTGCCTTGCGAGCAGGTGTCAGACCATACTTTTCATTGTACTTAGCTGCCGTAAAGGTCTTGTTTTCTGAAGCATCCAAACGTTCATGCTGAACCCGCAGGAACATCATGACATCCATCTGTTCAACCAGATCATCCACTGGCAGCCAAGTTCCATAGGCGTCAAACCGGTCGTCGAACCACTTCTTGGGACCGCCGAAGTAGACCTGAACACCGAGCTTATTCAAAACTTCCATGTCTGATTTGGCAACTCGGGAATGGGAGAGATCACCAACGATGGCAACCTTTAACCCGGTGAAAGTCCCAAATTCTTCGTAGATCGTCATCATGTCAAGCAACGATTGTGATGGGTGTTCGCCAGAGCCATCACCGCCATTAGCAATTCCCAGGTGAATATGGCGGTCATTAACGAGTTGATTGTAGTATTCATTTTGCCGGGCGCGGATAGCGACCACGTCAACACCAATGGCTTGCAAGGCCTTAACGGTATCGCCCATGCTCTCACCCTTAGTGACTGAGCAGACTGCTGGGTTAAAATCAACGACCTGCAATCCAAGCTTGCGTTCCGCCATTTCAAAACTGGTGTGGGTCCGGGTACTGTTTTCGAAGAACAGGTTTGCGGCATACGCTGGTCTGGTCAGTTGAATCTGCTTGCCCGCTTTGAATTGCTGGGCTTCTTTGATAAATGCCATCACTTCATCGGCTTCTAGATCTTTCATACTGAGTACGTTTGCGTAACTTAACGGCTTGGTGGTTTCAATCATAGATAATATCCTCCTAAAATAAACGCGCCTTGCCGTGTTTGCAAAGCGCGCCTGTTAGGTGTATTAACCTTTGGACGTTTTGCTCTCACGGGAGACAATTAAATCGTCAGTCAACAAAAAACCTCTCTGCCGCCTGTGGGTAGAGAGGTTCACTAAAATCTAGGCTGCACGCCTAGTTCACCGTTCCTTCTTAGCCTCACAGGACTATTTGTTAAAGGTTTCATTGCTGGTATCATACCTCGTTTGCTTGCCTGAAACAAGCTTTTTTTTAAACTTTTTTGAGCCTTTTTGGGTGCCATTTCGTTAATCACATATCATGCTATAATGGGTTTCAGCTATGAACAAAGAGGACTACAAAATGACAATCACCAAATTAGGCATCCGCGAACTCGTTGAATTTACGCTGCGCTCCGGCGATCTCAACGCCAGTATGAACAGCATGAATACCGCACTAGAGGGTGCCCGAATTCACCGGATGCTGCAAAAATCGCGTGGCAAGCACTACCAAAAAGAATACAGTCTGGAACACGAAGTTAAATTAGCAGGTAAACCCTACTTGATTCACGGCCGGGCTGACGGGGTCATTTTAAATGGCGAAGACACCTTGATCGAAGAAATCAAAACCTCCGATGCCGCTTTCGAAGATCTCACTGAAAACACGCTGACGCTGTACTGGGGTCAGGTCAAAATGTACGCCTACATTCTCATGACTGACGAAAAGCTGGACCAGCTCACGTTACAATTAACTTATTATCGCCGGACCACTGAAGAAGTAACGACGCGTCAGATCACTTACACTCTAGCGGAAGCCACCGCCCTTTTTAAGTCTGTCACGGCCGAATACGAAACCTGGCTAAAGTTACAGGCCGATTTACGCCACAGTCGCAATGCTTCGATTAAAAATTTACCGTTTCCGTTTGACCACTATCGCACTGGTCAACGGGAATTAGCGGTCTCCGTCTATAAGGCTATCCGACTAAAAAAGCAGCTCTTTATCGAAGCACCCACTGGTACCGGTAAGACCATTTCAACCGTCTTCCCCTGTATTAAAGCCATGGGTGAAGATCAGATTCAGCGGCTGTTTTACCTCACCGCCAAGCAAAGTACCCGGCGTGTTGCCGAGCAGGCCTTAGATTTAATGGCGCAGCAGGGACTGACCCTGCGCAGCATTACACTGACCGCAAAGGATACCATCACTTTTCCAGAAGAAGCCGACCTCGCACCGGAGGACAACCCTTTCATGGTGGGCTATTATGACCGTTTAAAACCCGGTTTAAAAGATATTTTAACCAACGAAACTGCCATCACCCGGGAAACGGTGACAACTTACGCCCGTAAACATCAGCTGGATCCGTTTGAATTTTCACTGGATATCAGTCTGTTTTGTGACGTGATCATCTGCGATTATAACTATCTGTTTGATCCACAGGTCTATCTGCAGCGGTTCTTTGCCATCGACCACGATGACGATAACTTCTTTTTAGTGGACGAAGCGCATAACCTCGTCAGCCGTTCTCGGGATATGTATTCCACCGAACTGTCACTGGCACCGCTAACGGATCTGATTGCTGCCACTAAGCAGGCCGATGAAGGAACGCCAACTTTACTAAGAGCCCTGCGCGCCATGCGCCGAGCTTTTTTCAAGATTGCTGGCCCGCTGATTGAAAGCGACGACCGGGAAAGTGTCTTTAATAGTCCTGCCAACGATTTTAATCAAGCCGTCGAAAAGCTCAGTGACCACATCAGTGACTGGCTGGGCGATGAAAAACGACCGCAGACTGACTATACGAAGACCGTCTTAGACTACTATTTTGCCTGCCTCAGCTACCTAAAAATTGCTGATTTTTACGATGAAACTTACCGGACTAAAATTAATTTAGGCGATAATACTGACCGCGAAATCACCTTTAAACAGCTGTGCCTGGATCCCAGTGAATTCTTACATGACTGTCTGTCTAAGGGCCGTGGCGCCGTGCTCTTTTCAGCTACTTTTTCGCCGCTGGATTACTATCAGCGCGTCCTTGGCGGCAACGAAGACAGCCTCTGTTATCAGTTGCCCTCACCCTTTCCACCGAAACATCAAAGCATTCTGATCACCGACTACATCAGTACCACTTACCGTAATCGCGATGCTAATTTAGCTAAAATTATCACCAGTATTAAAACATTGATCAACGGTAAAACGGGTAACTACCTCATCTTTTTGCCCTCATACAGTTTCCTAAGTACCGTCACCACGGCCTTCAAGATGGCCTATCCGGATGTCAAAACGGTTATTCAAGAACCCAATATGAACGAGGACGACCGCAGTGCCTTTTTAGCCGCTTTTGCCCCTGAACCTAGCGAATCACTGGTGGGCTTTGGTATTTTAGGCGGCATCTTTTCTGAGGGCATTGACCTGACCGCTAACCGGCTGATCGGCGTGGGTATCGTGAGTGTGGGTCTGCCCGGTCTTAGTACCGAAAACGACCTGTTACGAGACTATTTTGATTCCCAGGGTGAACCCGGTTTCGATTACGCTTATCAGCTGCCAGGACTGAATCACGTGCTTCAAGCTGCTGGCCGGCTGATCCGCAGTGCTTCTGACAACGGTGTCATCCTGTTAATGGATCAGCGCTTCGCCAGTCAGCGCTACACGCGTTACTTTCCGCCGCACTGGCAGTATCACCGCGTGCTGCACACCGCAAATGAACTGGCCCCCACCATTGAACAATTCTGGGAAATGACCGCTAAAACTGATAAGAAGGAACATTAACTGTGAAAACTAAACTTACACTAGAACTTGAGAAGACCCTCTATGAAACCTGCCTTGAAGCTGGCAGCATCGCAGTGGAAGAAGTCACCATGCCAGATGATCAGGGTATCGTGGATACTTTGAGCTACCAGCACCTGCCAGACGGTTCGGACGAATGGCGCTGCTATGAACTAAAAGTGACAAAGAGTGACTTTCATTCCCACGCCAAACTTTCCTTTGTGGGCAACTATAACTATTTCGTGCTGCCGCTGTCGCTCTATCAGGAACTTAAGGACGAAATTCCGACTGAGATCGGCGTCTTAAGCTACCAAAAATACGACCCATCCCAACTAGAAGCTGCTACTGAACCCGTTTTAGCACCGGGCTATTTAACGGTGGAAAAAAAGCCCCGCTTCCAGGAGATCACCCTGGATCAGAGGGATCTAATGCGCCATTTTCTCTATTCATTAGCCCGCGAAGTCCGCAAAGCTAAGCGCGTTGAAACGGGAATCAGCCAGTATTCGACTGACCGGCTCTTCAAGGAATTAAAGAAACGTCATCAGCACTACGACATCTATGACCCGGAAAATAATTTCTACGACCGCTTTATCGATGAAACCCAGACCAATGCCGTGACCGCGCTTCAAGAAGAGATCGACGCGCTTAATTTAGAAATTGCCAAACTGCAGCACCAGCTTTACGAGGTAACTTCCAAATGATTTATTACCCCTATTTTCGTGGTCGTCAATTCGACCTGCGCGCGTTAACCGAATTTGCCAATCAAGCAGCTACGCCAAACGTGATGCCCATTATCGAACCGGTCCGTGACGTGCCGGCGCTGCCCAAAACCATTAAGGCCTTCAGTCAGCATCAGCAGCCACTAGCCGTGATTCAAAATCCGCAGGTGGACCACTATCACTTTCAAGCCGCTAAACGCTATCCAATTGAAGCCCTCTTTCAACAGTCTGAGATTCAGCGGGCCTACATTTTAACGCCGCTTTTGCCCCCTCAGTTATTAGCTAACAGTCTGGTCATTGTTCAGCACTACGCTGATTTGAAGCTGTTTTTAGCCCATGACTGGTTACCAGACTCCGCCACCCTGTTAGTCCCGCCAGAAGCTCGGATTCGCCAATTACTGACTGGGCGTCGGTTCGGCCACCTGTTTGATCACTACGCCGTTCCGGAACACAGTTTTGAATTTTCAGCCATGCCGGACAGCTTTTGGAGCAGTGACATTGAGTTTGCTCAGCAGTATCACGAAATCGGCTTTAGCGATTATCTCACTCAGGGCGCGCCGTACTTTGAACACGGTCATCCCAGCCGAACCGTGACCCTGCATTTAATTTATCTCGCTAATGATCAGGTTCGCATCCGCCATTTTGTTTCTGATCAACACGAGGATTTTAAACATCAGCGTGACAAGTTTTTTGAAGCTTTAACTAAAGCAGTTGCGTGGATCAAAACGCAACCGGCCATCAACCAGACGACTGCTTCCACAAGATTAGTCGCCTTAGCCGATGAACACCACTTTCCTGGCATGGGCGTGCTGAAAGCTTTGACGATCGAACACCATTTGGAAATTATGGCAAGATATTTAAAATTGAATAACGGTGTCTAACTAAACTGGATGCCAGCTAGACAGCATAAATAAGCGCTATTCGGTAAACACCGAATAGCGCTTATTTATGTTATCTAGTTGCTCATTTAGCCATCGTTTTAGCCAACAGGCCAACGTAGGCAGTGGCACCCTTCGTTTGTAAATGGACCTCATCGCCCGCAAACCAGTTAGCGTGATTGTTACTCAAATTATGCCAATCCACCACGTGTACGTTGTGGTTGGCTTTGGCGGTTGACGCAATCAGCCGGTTGGTCTGCCCTTCCCATCTTTGCGTTGGGACGTGGGTGTTGATCCAGTAAACTTGCCGTTTGCTGCCAACCACTTTTAGAAACCGCGAAATATCCTTCTTTTCTGGTGGTCCGTTGGTGCCCAAGTTGACCACCACGTTGTCGGCGAGTTTACCTTCAGCCTTTAAACTTTGGGCGATAGTTGGTAGATCATAAAACTGTCTCCCCACGGCGCCATTGATCAACGCGTGCGGAAAAACCTGTTTCAGTTCCGGCGTAATATCGACCATGACCGAGTCACCGATGGCCGTTACTTTGGCGGTGTGTGCATGAGCCGTTGCTTGAGGACTTAGAGCATACTTCTTGGCCACTTTTTTCTCTTTTGCTGTCAATTTGACGGGTTTTGGTTTCGGCTTAGGCTTTGGTTTAGACACCTTTTCATGGTGAGATAAGGTGGTCCCTGTTTGCCGACCGATCGTGATACCGCCGACCAATACGATCAAAATAATAATCACCCAAAAGAATGGCCGTTTCCAAATGGGTTTCTTTGTTGCTGCATGTCGTTTCAAAACATTTTTTCTCCCTCTGTCATTACTTTCTTTATTTTAACATTTCTGAGTCAGCCATACTTCGCAGTCATCAAAAAAGTTTGCCATTATAAAATGGGTATTCCTAAATTAAGAATACCCATTTTTAATCTATATTTGAACTTATCGCATGGTTTAATGCACTTTTAAATACCAAAAACTAATTTCAAATAACCCGCTGCCAGTGTCAGACCGATGAGCCACAGGTCTAGTTCCTGTAATCCCCGTGCCTGCTTAGTCGTGTCAAAAACGATAAAGTGACCACTAAATAGAATCATGCTTGCAAATAGCAAAGCTGCATATAAGGAAGCCGATGTGCCTAAGATCAAACTGATGAAGGTGACAAAGTTCAGCGCTAATATCAAGACTCGTCCCCACGTTACCTCTCGTCCCATAGCCACTAACTGAAGATTAATTCGATTCATCATGTCTAACTCACTCCTATCCTTATTGGTTTCTATCCAAGGACATTGTAACGCTTCCAATACCGATTTATAGGGATTCATAACCGATTTTAGCAAGTTCTAATATAGCTCAAAAACCCGTGTCCTAAACTTGATAGGCACGGGCTTTTAAAAATGAGAACGCTTAGATGAATCTTATTTATAAACCGTTTTTTACTTATTTAACGGGTGCGACACAAACCCCTTCTGGAACTTCAAAGCCCTTTTGAACTAGGGTTAATTTACCGCTCTTAGCATCGCGGCTGTAAAGGGTGGCGTTATCGGTATTTTGATTAACCAGGATGATGAAAGATTCATCCGCGTTGAAGTTAAAATCACGTGGGAAATCCCCCTCTGAAGGAATCTCATCGATCAATGATAATTCACCATTATCTTCAACCTTAAACGTGGCAATTGAGTTGTAGCCACGGTTGGAGACATAGACAAACTTCTGGTCGCTGGATAGCCGAATAGCTGCAGCACCGTTATGAGTCGTCCAGTCACGGGGAATCGTCTTCAATTCTTCGCGTAACGTGAATTGACCAGCTTTAGCATCGTAGTCCAATACTTCAATGCCACTGCCCAGTTCACCGACTAGGTAAGCCACGTTTTTGTCGGTGTTGAACACGATGTGCCGTGGGCCAAACCCGGCAGCACACTTGAACCGTGATTTTTCGGTGAGCTTGCCTTCATCACTAAGATCGTAAAGATAGACGGTATCTTCACCTAAATCACAGCAAACTAACCGCTTATCAGGCGTTAAGTCAGCAAAGTGCGGGTGCGGGCCGTCTTGCTGTTCAGGCGCAGGGCCCACTTTACCAGTATGCTGAACGGTGTCAGCCGTCGTCAGGGTACCATCCGCCGCAATCTTGTAAACCGTCACAACACCAGTGTGATAGTTCGCCGTGAAGACCAATTGACGGTCTTCGTCAACGGCAACATAGGCTGGATTAGGTCCTGAAATCAGGTTCTTATCCAATTCCTTAAACGGCTTTTCGGCAGCATCAAAGACCTTTAAGCCACCAATCTTTTTGCCATCTGCTGACTCTGCATCGATTGCGTAAACCTTGTGTGTCTTGGACTCAGCAACGTAGGTTGGGTTCCCAGCACGGCCAACTAATTCAAGGTTTTGTAACTGCTGCTTGTCTGTGTCTAATTGCAGTTCATAGACACCTTCACTACTCTTATGCGTATAGGTACCGATTAAAAATGTTTCGATCATGTTCAATCCTCCACTATGCTTATAGTTAATTTCTACCCGTTAATTATAGCACAGGTCTAGGCCGACTTTTATATCATCGCTAAATGTTTGTGATTAATTTTACGAGGAATTAAACCCTTTCGAATCACCACTATTTTGTGTTACACTTTAGGGCATCTATTTACAAAAAGGAAGTATGGACATGGCCAAATTTGAACTTTACCATCCAATCTTAACACCGCATTACCAGCTAGATTGGCTGACCAATTTTAAAGTTAAGGACGTGAACGCCCTGCGTCAAGCCGGTCATCCGACCGAATCAATGCTTGAAACAGCGAACTACGTCAACCGCGAAATGAGCACGATCATGAACGATCAAGCCCTCACCTGGGGCGTCAGCGATAAGCAGCAGGATGATCTGCTGGCCATCGTCAATTTAGCACCAGCGAATGCCAATTTTAAAAAGGCCCAGCTCACCATCACCCAAGTGGCTAAGGATAATCAATCATTAGTAGAAGAAATTGAAACCTACATGACTGAATTTGCCCAAAACGAACTTCAAAGTTTTCAGCTGTTAGTCAATTTAAAATGATGTTCTCTGGAATTTTTCTAAGAAAAGTGTTTAAATGAAGATAACTAATAATTAATCTAATCTGAAAGGAGACTATTATCATGAAAGCACCTGACGATACTCTTAGTACTGCGCTTCAAAAACTCCGTGAACAACACGTGCGGATCACGCCCCAGCGTAAACTAATTCTAGACTACTTAATGAATCATGAAAATCATCCACCAGTTGAGGAAATCTATAAGGAACTGGCACCCCAAATGTCATCGCTGAGTCTAGCCACTGTTTATAATACTCTAAAGCTATTTGTAGAACTAGGAATCGTCATTGAAATTCCTAACGAAAACGGTGGTGTGCGCTACGATTTCTTTGGTCGGCCCCACTATCATGCCATTTGTGAAAACTGCGGTAAGGTCACCGATATTTATGATCCTAACCTGCCACAAATTGACGGCATGCTCCAAAATACGGCTAAAAAGCAATCTGGTTATACTTTTAACGCGTGTCACATCGAGCTATACGGCATTTGTCCTGAATGTCAGGCCAAGGGCGTCACGTTAGCCTCGTAGCCAGCCATTAACTTAAATTGGAACCGAGTTAGTTTGCGTCTAAGTTAACTCGGCTTTTTGATGTGGTCTTTATTTTGTAACAAACAGCCACCAACTGAAAGTTTTGTTACTTGTTTTTAACATGAATGAAAACAAGCCCCCTTTAGCCTGCTAAAGCAGTGTCTATGACTGTAATATTAGGCTTTCTTGGCTTTCACTTACTTGTCAAGGGTCTTTATTATCGGTAGTATAGTCGCAGAGAATGAATCGACCGTTCATTAAAAAATTTGTTTATAGAGAGATGATTAGTGTGAAAAAATTTTCCTTACTTCTTACCGGCTTGCTGACATTATTCACAGTGGGAACCGCTAGTACCACCACTGCTCATGCCAGTTCAGCTGTAAATAATTATATTTCCAGTCAAAATATCAAACCCGCTAAAGTTACCAGTGCACTTTGGGGTGGCTTTCCTAAAAATGCTTACCGTCATGGTGTTGGTAAACCAGAGGGTGTCGTTGTGCACGAAACTGCCAACCCGAATTCAACGATCTATAACGAAATCGCTTATATGAAGTCTCATTACCGCAGTGCTTTCGTCCATTCATTCGTTGATGCCTCACACATCATCAACATTGCTAATACCAAGTATTTAGCTTGGGGTGTTGGTTTCCCTGGTAACTCACGCTTCGTTCAATTCGAACAAGTCGAGGTTCACAGCAAGAGTGCCTTTGCCCACGAAATCTCTAACGCCGCTTGGTACACCGCCTACCTGCTTCACCAATACGGCTTGAAACCAAACGATGCCGCTTATGATGGTAAGGGTACTGTTTGGTCTCACGGTTCCGTTGCTAAGCACCTAGGTGGTTCAGACCATACCGATCCCGTTGGTTACTACGCAACCACTGGTAAGCGGTACTTTGGTCAAAGTTACAAGATGAGTGACTTCTATCAATTAGTCCACTCTTACTACTACGATAATTTTAATGGCTCGGCTTCAAAACCAAGCAGTTCAGCAACCGCTACGGAACTGGACAAAGTTACCTACACTAAGACCACTGCAACTGGTAAGCTTTCCAGCCAATACACTAATTACAGACTCTATAACCACGTTAAAAACGCCTACGCCAACACGTCAAAATACAGTTGGTCATCCGTTAAGGCTACCGCTGGTAAAACCGTCTACATCAACAACAAGGGTGTTAAGGATAAGGCTGGTACAACTTGGTACCGGTTCACCTTCAGCACTGCTAAGAATGCTAAGCAGTACTGGGCATACGCTAATGCAGTTGACGTTGACTAATCTTAAAATTTAACTCAAAGGTGCATGACAAAACGTAATAAACGATGTCTGCATGCAATGGCAGTTCTCTTTGATGAAGGGAGCTGCTTTTTTGATTGATCATTTATGGGTCAAAGTACGGATATTGATTATCTGAAAGACACATTTATATAAAATGATTCTTAGAAACTTAATTTTTGTATTTACTGATTACATTCAAAACATGTCCACGAATACTGATAAGCAAGTGATTATTACAGATTATTGTTTTAAGCATATTTAGCCACTTCATTATTAATTTATGTTATCTTAATGTCGGAGGGTAGAATACTGTTACTTTTTTGTAACGAGGGATTAAATAAAAAGGAGTGGGCAATTTACTATGTCAAAAAATAATCTACAATCATCATTTACTGAAAATAAGTATCACGTAAAGCTCTATAAGAGAGGTAAACAATGGGTAGCTATGGGTATTACCCTGGCGACTCTTGCTGGAATTTCATTTGCCACTAGCACGACTGCTAATGCGGCAGAAACTACGACTAATGACCCTACCGCCAACGTTAGTCAATCTGCACCAACAACTACATCAGGCACTGAAGTCGTTATCAATACTCCAGCCGCAACCGGTAATGCTGATACATCAATCCAAATGAATAAGGCTGCTGGTACGAATAGCGTATCCAGTGATAACCCTACTGAAAGTCAGGCTGCAGCCACAACCCCTGATTCACAAACACAGCCAGCTGATACTCACACAGCATCTAACGCGGGTAAGCAAGCGGCTGTTAATACACCAACTGCTTTGAAATCACCTGCTACTCCGGCACCAGCAACATCAACCCCAACAGTTGATCCTACTGTTCCTGCACCTGATAAGTCAGGTGCAGCTTCCACGGATTTAAGCAATCCAGGTAGCCGTAACGAATCACCGACTGTGGTTACTAGTGATAGTAAGGAAAATCAACCTGTAGCCAATGTTTCCGGAAAAGTTATTGATACTGTTAATACCCCAGATTTGAAGGCCGGCGACACAGATAACATTGCCGATAACCTTCAAAAAGTGATCGTCCAAGTCGGTGATAAAAATTGGACGACTACTGGTGAATCTGGCAGTAAAATTAATTACGATACTACCGCAATCACGAGTTTGGTCCCTCTGGGCGATGCCTTGGTAGGCCCGGTTAAAGACTTACTGACTGCGGTGGGTGCCCCAATTAACTTTGATGCCGACGCAACAAAAAATCAGGTCGTCACTTTGCCTCTTTCAACAACTCTAGTTACAACTCGAACCATTCATTTGGTAAATAGCAATGGCAAATCACTTGCCCCTGATGTTGTTCAACCAGTATATTGGGTTGGAGTCCCATTTAAGGACAATTCGTTTGTCGTCTACACCCCAATAAGCTGGTATCCAAGCCTTGACGTTCCAACTATCAGTGGCTATACAACAGATACTACAGAAGTTCCTGCAGCTGACCCCATGATTATGGGGACTAAGCCTGAGAATCCCTCAGATATCTCAATCATCTACATTGGCAATCAAACCACTGCTGATGTCACGATTCCAAGCAACCAGGGAAATCAAACGGTTTCTAATGTAAGTGGCAGGGTTGGCGATATCTTTACTGTTCCAGTGCCAGTGATCGATGGCTATACGGCTGATAAATCAGCAGTTCTCGCAACCGTTAACCCAGATGGCTCAATCACCGTCAATGATCCTAAGGCAACCTCTGGCGATGCCGGTTATGTCACCTATACTTCAAACACTTCGAACGTACCAAACCCTGGTAATAATAATGGGCAAACTGGCAATCCTAGTGATACTGGTAACTCAGGCAATCTAGATAACAACTCTCAAGATAGAAACGTTATCTCACCTACTGATACAACCACTCAACCAGGTACTGCGGTAACCACGCCAACAACCCCATCAGGGTCAAGCAGCAAAACAGCCACGACCCCAAGTGTAAATGGGACTAAGTCAGCAGACTCGAACACCAGTCAATCAACTGATCACGGCACCGTAGTAGCCAACCCGAATACTTCTGCTACCAATTCTTCATCCGCAATTGGTCAGCAACCGACGACAAACTTATCCAGTGCAGTCACAACTGCTGGTCAATCAGCTGCCGGTCAGGCAATGCCTAATGAAACGGCAACGAATTCAAATGAAACGCGTCAAACTACTAGCGGTCAACTACCACAAACTAACGAACAATCGCATCAAACTCAAACTGCAGGGGTGCTTGGCTTGATCATGCTGAGCCTATTGGGTCTGTTTGGTCTCAGAAGAAAAGAAACCGACGACAAATAATCGATAGTCTAGATATCAAGCCAGGATTGACGTAGCAATTTTGCTATTGCCACCCTCCAGAATTGTAGTTTTACTAAACGCAGTCATCTCCTGATGGCTGCGTTTTTTGCGCGACGCTTTAATGTATCAAAAAAGGGAATCAAAATACCGTCGCATTTTGACTCCCTTATCCTATTTTTTTATTTAACAAACTTTTTACGGGCTTGCCGTTCACTAGCGACCATCGCCCAAGTAGTCAGTGGAATCGTGGCGATGACTGACATCATTGAAAACAGCACCATCAGCACTTCTCCAACAAGGATCTTATCGTTTAAGATCTCACCCATCGAGTAGTGGACCCCGGCAAACCAAATGAACAGCGCCAAAAACCCACCAAAAAAGCCAAAGAACAACGTGTTAAACGTGGTTCCAATAATCTGTGACCCAACTCTGAAGCCGGCTCCCTGCAGATTTTTAAGCGTGATCTTAGGGTGCTGTTCCAAGATTTCGGCTAACCCGGCCGCAATCGCAATGGCGGCTTCAGCAATCGCCCCTAACGTACTCAAGATAGCGGTCGAAATGGCAACGTCTAAGTAACTGATGCCTAAAATGGTGGACATGCCTTCTAGATCTTCACTGTCTTCTTGGCCGAACCCCTGAATCTGGGCCCAGTGTTCAACTGGAATAATGATAATGACCAACAGGATCAAAACCGCCACGGACGCGTAAAAGGCAACCATGGTGCTGGTAGAATCTTTGCCACCCAAAAAAATCGTCATTGCTAGTACAATGATTCCAGTTACTAACGTGACCAGCACCGGCGGCAAATGAAAGGCCATGAGTACCATGGCAAAGAACAGCGCACCAAAGTTAAAGATCAGGCTGATCCAAGCTTGCAGTCCCTGAGAACCACCCACAGCGACCATACAAATCAGTAAAATTAAGCCTAATGCTGTAATCGTCCCCATTTACGGCCACCTCCTATCATGAGACTCGTAATTCCGCAGGCTAACGGAATCGTCAGTACGATGCCGATGCCACTGATGAGGCTTTGAACTACCCCCAACGACATGGTCATATTAAAGGAATAGTTCCATGAATTGGCGTTCTTCAAATAAAGCAGCGCCATTGGCAACGTCTCAGCCACGAAGATAAAGAAGAGCACGTTGACTAACGGGCCCATAATTTCGCCACCGATCTGCCTGCCGGATTTAAAGATCTGTTTTGCAGAAACATCTGGTTTTTCGGCTTTTAACGCCGTTAGCGACGCGATAATATCCGTTGACTCATCCATCACGGCGCCCAACGAACCTAAGATCGTTTCAGCTAGAAACAGCGGTCGTGGCAACTGGGTCACGTACTGCATGGATTCATAGTAAACGCCCTTTTCATGGGTCAAACTAAACACGATCAAGGCGACAATGATTGACAATGCCGTCCCGCCAATCGTCGACAGCAACGTCATCAGCATTTGCCGGTTGAACCCGATCACGATCACTAATGTGAGGGCCGCAAAAACGATTGCCAGCCCACCGAAGATCATCAGTACAATGCCACCCTGCGTATCGGCGTTCCAGCTCACGGCTAGCCAGAATAAGATGCCGTTAACAATGACGCTGGTCAGAGCCATTAACCCGCTAAATCGCATGAGAACTAACAGCAGGCTCACCGTCAGCCAGACAGTGAAGGCCAGTGCCGTATCCCGTTTAAGGTTACTGATCGTTGCCGAAAGCTGACCGTTATGATGATGCGCCGTCAAAAAGACTTTCTGGCCGGTATGATACCCCAGTGTCGTTGACTCCGATTTTAAATAGGTATTTTCAATTTTAAGGTGTTTCCCTTTATTACGGCCGTTAGTGATCACACCGTGCAGCTCCTGTTCTACTTGACGGTCCTCATTATGAAACTGATCAGACTGTTTTGTTGAGCTAATTTGTTTAATGGATTGAATTTTTAAGATTGGTGTCTGATACAGACTGTCATCGTGTGCCACACCAAAAACTAATAACGCACCCAAAATGACCACTAAAAACGGCCACCAGCGTTGCCACAAAGAATGCGTCTTATTTGCTTGATTTATCATTTCACTACCACCTTATCACATACATCATATCATACCGAAAGTTGCTGAATGAAAAGTGCCGACAGATTTAAACTAACCGTTAGTTTTAAACTTTTAATTATCTGCCCTTGCAATTGAGTGGGTGGATAGGTTAAAATGGTCGAGTGATTGATTACACCAGATTTATAAAGTGAGGGTTAGACATTATGAGAAAAGCACATCCACATGGAGTACAAGGCCGCCGTCCAGTGAACCAAAAGAAGGACGCGAAGCGCCAAAAGGAAATTTCAAACTTGCAACAATGGCTTAAGAGCGACAAGAAGTAATTCGTTACTTCTTGCAAGCATTGCAGGTAAAAAAGTCTCATTTAAGCGACTATGCATGGTCACTTAAATGAGGCTTTTTTTGCTGTTTTTTAGGCTAATCCTTGATACAGTTCATAGTATTTTCCGTGCTGCTTAAGCAATTCTTCATGGGTGCCGCGCTCAATGATGCGGCCATCATCGATAACTAAGATCAGATCCGCATTAAAGACGGTCGATAGCCGGTGGGCAATCACAAACGTTGTTCGGTGAGCCATTAAATTATCCATACCAGCCTGAACCAAACGCTCCGTTCGTGTATCAATATTGGAAGTGGCTTCATCTAAGATCATCACAGGCGGGTCCACGATGGCGGCTCGCGCGATAGCTAGCATCTGGCGCTGGCCAGAAGACAATTCTTCACCATCACCCGTGATCTCCGTATCATACCCAGCCGGCAGTTCATTAATGAAAACGTCTGCCCGGGCTAATTGGGCCGCCGCAATCACTTCTGACTCAGTTGCCTGGGGAGCACCATAGCGAATATTGTCCCGAATCGTGCCAGTAAAGAGGTGGGTGTCCTGTAAGACAATCGCCATGGCCCGTCGCAAATCGGCCTTCTTGATCGTGGCAATGTCCACCCCATCGTACCTAATTTGACCGCTGCTGATGTCATAAAATCGATTCAGCATATTGGTCGTGGTGGTCTTCCCCGCCCCAGTTTCACCGACCAGGGCAATTTTTTCACCCGCCTGAGCTTCAAAGTTAAGATCGTGCAGCCCCGCGCGTGACTGCGGATAGGTGAAGTTAACGTGGGCAAAGGTGATCTCCCCCTTCACCGGTATCCGTGAAGCGGATTTATCGGCCGGCTGCCAGAACCAATCGTCACCCTGTTTGACCAAGGTCGTCGTCCCCTGATCATCTTCAGGTGCTTCATCCAATAACTGGAAGATGCGCCCAGCACCAGCCATCGCCTGAATGATTGCGTTTAACTGCTGTGAGATCTGGGCAATTGGCTGACTAAAAGAACGACTCAGCTGCAGGAACGCAGCAATGGTCCCCAACGTCAGCAGGTTCGGGTGCATAATGGCTAACCCGCCACCCAGTATCGCGATTAAGACGTACAGCAAATTCCCCATGTTGCCCATAATTGGGAACAGCATCGTGGCAAAACCGTTCGCGTACCGGGCATCGTTTCGTAGCGCATCGTTATAAGTTTCAAATGCTGCTTGAACCGGTTTTTCGTGGGAAAAAACTTTGATGACCCGTTCGCCGTTCAGCATTTCCTCCACGAACGCATTAAGTTGCCCAATGGCTGATTGCTGCGCCCGAAAATACTTCGCACTGCGATGAGTCAGCCAGCGTACGATAATGATACTGGTGGCAAAAATAGCCAGAGAAACTAACGTCAGTACCGGACTTAAAACCACCATGGCCACGAGGGCAAACGTCACGTTAAACAGCGCTACGATAAACTGCGGAAAACTTTGCGTGATCAACTGCATCAGCGTGTCCACATCGTTAGTGTAACGGCTCATCACGTTGCCATAGTCATTTTGATCAAAGTAACGCAGCGGTAAGGTCTGCATTTTGGCAAACATCTGGTCTCTGATTGATTCTTGAATTCGCTGGCCGATCACTGCCATAATCTGGGTATAGATCACGGTGGCAATCACCCCCACGTAGAAGATCACCGCCATGACGCCGATTGCCAATAGTAGCGGCCCGAAACGCGGGTTCGCCACCCGCATCAGCGGGATAATGTAGTGGTCGATCAGCCGCTGAATAAACAGGGATCCGGCTACCCCGGATAAAGCGCTTAAAATGATGGTTATGAGACTGATACTGAGCCAGCCCTTATAATCACTCACCAGCAAGCGTAACAGCCGCCAGAACGTCTCACGTCGTTTACTCATGCGTCTCACCCCCGCCCTGCTTCTGCTGTGCTTGGTAAAGCTCACGGTACCACTGATTATTAGCCAGTAATTCCACGTGGGTGCCAATGGCTTCAATACCGCCGCGGCGCATGATAATAATTTGGTCGGCATCAATAATACTGTCGACACGCTGCGTGATCATCAGCTTGGTGACGTGGGGCAGATCACGCTTAAACGCCTGGCGAATGCGGGCTTCCGTTTGCGTATCGGTGGCACTGGTGGCATTATCCAAGATCAAGATCTTCGGCTGCTTTAACAGCGCTCGCGCAATCGTTAACCGCTGCCGCTGACCTCCTGAAACGTTTTGGCCGGTCTGTTCAATCTTAGTATCCAGACCATCTGGCAAACTATCGACAAAATCCTTCGCTTGCGCTTCTTGCAGGACCCGATTCAGCTGCTCATCCGTTGCGTCCGGATCACCCCAGCGCAAGTTTTCCCGAATCGTCCCCGAAAATAAGATCGTATTTTGCAGCACCATGGCCACTTGATCACGTAAGGTCTTCAGCGCATACTGGCGCACGTCCTTACCACCCACCCGCACGGTCCCGCTGGCCACATCGTATAACCGGGGGATCAACGACACTAAGGTGGTCTTGGAGGTCCCAGTCTCGCCGATAATGCCGACGACCGCACCGCTTGGAATGTGTAAATTAACGTCGTTTAACTGGTCTTCATCACTGCCGGGATAACGGAAGGTGACGTGCTCAAAATCGATACTGCCATCGGAAGCTTCCGTCTCAGCGTCTGGCTGTGCCACAATGTCCGGCGCCGTTTCCAGCACTTCAACGACCCGTTCCGCCGAGGCCTGCGAAACGGACAACTGTGAAAAGATCATTGCCAGCATATTAAGACTAAATAAAATTGAGGTACTATAAGTAAACAAACTGACAAATTGCCCGATCTGAAGAGTTTTACCGACAATCAGCTTCGCCCCCAGCCACGATAAAATCAGCATCGTGGTACTAATGACGAACTGCATTAAGGGCATGTTGAACGCCACGATTCGCTGCGCCTTAGCGAAAACCTGGGCGATCTCTTTAGCTGACTGGCGAAACTTTGAAATTTCAGCACCCTGCTGCCCATAGGTTTTGACGACCCGGATTCCCCTGAGATTTTCCCGTACAACGCGGTTTAATTTATCGTATTGTTTAAACACTTGCCGAAAGAGCGGCCGGGAATGCTTAACGATCCAAAACAAGCCAACAGCGAGTACCGGGACCACGAACACAAATAGCCAGCCGGCTTGGCTGCTCACCAAGAAAGCCATAATGATTGAAAATAACAGCATGGACGGTGCCCGCACTGCCACTCGAATCAGCATCTGATAAGCCGTTTGAATGTTAGTGATGTCCGTAGTTAACCGGGTCACTAAACTGGAAGTGGCAAAATGATCGAGATTTTGAAAGGAAAAAGTTTGTACCTGACTAAAAATATCGTGCCGCAGATTCTTCGCGAACCCAGCTGCTGCCTGACTTGAAAACCAACTGGCACTGGCCCCACAAGTCAGCGATACCACTGACATCAACAATAATAAGATGCCAATTCTAAGTACCACTGATAAGTGACCAGGCCGGATACCCTGATCAATAATGGCCGCCATTAAAAACGGAATAAACGTCTCAATGGCGGTTTCTGAAACCACAAATAATGGCGAAATAATCGTTTGAAATCGATACTCACGAACTGATTTCAATAATGTGCGCAGCAACTCACACACCCCCCATGTGTTGAAATTACAGTAAGTTTACCATGAGTTTCAGCGTTTTTATGGAAAAAGCACTTGCGAATTAGCTGACTAAAAAAACGTGCCCTTCTACCAAATAATGGCGGAAAAACACGTTCGTTAATTGCTTGCTTCTAATCGATTAATCTCCAACAACCAAGACTGGCGTGATGGAGCGCCGAACCACATAGGAGGTCGTAGAACCCATGATTGCACGGTTTAAGCCGTGAACCCCAGACTTACCAATAACGGTTAACGTGGTATCTAACAGGTCGGGTAACGTCTCCGAAATGGCCTGCTTCGGGATGCCAACTTCAAAATCGGTTGCCACGTCCACGCCGGCAGCCTTCGCCCGCGTCTGCGCGTCTTTAAGTGTTGCCTCAGCCTGTTCCTTCATATGGGCCATGATATCATCACCAAAAATTGCCCCGTACTGCGTATAGCTTTGATCGTTAGCAATCGCCACAACGGTAATCTTTGAATCATAGTGTTTGGCGATATCCACCGCAGCATCAAGTGCCCGATAAGCATTTTCACTGCCATCTACTGGAACCAAAATTTTTTCAAACATGAGTGCCACCTCCATCGGTTTTCTTATTTTTATGCTACCACATTTGAAAGCGCTACCGCAAAAATTTGTTCCAAATTAATTGGTCAATTTTAATCGCAACCGCTGTTAAAAAAATTTTACTGTGCTAAATCGCCACATAACAGTACGTCGCTTCACCTTGCCGAAATGTCAAGATTGAATTCCAAATTTTGGCTCCCTATAATGGAGTCTGAGTTTTTGAATCGGGGGGATATCAATGCAACAGACATTACAGAATCTATCATCAACAATCACGGAAGCTTACCATCACAACTGGGTCATTAAGCTGACATTAAGCCGGTCTCAAGCTGTCACGGGAATGGTAAATACTTCTCCCAGTCACGGTGTATTTTACCTGACTCACAATGGTGATATCGAAAAGTTTGAATTGGGAGATTTAAACGACGTGACCGTCATCGAGAAAAAATGGTGGAAGCTTTAAGCTGAAATCAACTTTCTGAAGGCCGACTCACGATCCGTTTGCATTTTGTTTTTGGCGTACCGGTTTAAGAGCTTCACAATTTGAATAAACTAACTGTTCAGCCACCATATGGTTGAATAGCTACCGTAAATCTGACGTGTGCTAAAGTTATTAACGACTTTAGCACCGTCTTTTTTCTACCCGCATCAAAATGTAGCAGTCTGCAGTATAATGAAAACAGTCTAATAATATGGAGGTTGTCAAATGGCAGATAAAATTGATCACAGTTTAATCAAAACTGATTTATACGACGCCGTCAACGGCGAATGGCTTAAAACGGCCACTATCCCAGGTGACCACTCAACAACGGGTGGCTTTACTGACCTCTCAGATAGCATTGAAAAAACTTTAATGGCCGACTTTAAGGACTTATTAGCTGGTAAATTAAAACCGCAAAACGCTGAAATGGGTGAATTTAAGCAATTTTATGAACTGGTCAGTGATTTTGACAAGCGTGAAAAAGATGGCAGTGCACCGTTAAAGCCCTACCTTGACCGAATTGAAGCCCTCAACAGCTATCAAGATCTCAGTGATCAGCTGGCTGACTGGATTTTAACGGGTCTACCAACACCGTTTTCACTGGATATTGATTCCGATATGAAGGGGTCTCATAATTACGCTCTATTCGCCAGTGGTCCCCGCCTGTTCTTGCCGGACAAGACCTACTACGATAAGGATAACCAGGCGGCTAAACAACTGATGCCCGTCCTTGAAAAGATGATGGCGCAATTGTTCAAACTCGCCGGTTATGACGATGCTAAGGCGCAACAAATTATCGAACAGGCAACCACCTTTGATAAACTGATCGCGCCACACGTCAAATCAGCTGAAGAAGGTGCAGATTACAGTAAGATGTATAACCCACGTACTTTGGATCAGATTGATAACAGTACTGATCAACTGGACTTGAGAACTGCAATTACCAGCTTAGTTCACGGTACCCCAGAAAAGATCATCGCTACTGAACCCGCCTACTTCGATGCACTGAATGATCTGCTAACTGCTGATCACTTCCAGATGATGAAGAGCTGGATGCTGTTTAAGGCTGTTATGGGCCTGTCTGGCTACTTAACCGAAGAACAGCGTCAGGCTAGCACCATTTACAGCCGGGCCATGAGTGGCCGTAAGGAAGCCCGCAGCCAAGCTAAATCCGCTTATGATCTCGCCACTGGTGTCTTTGACCAAGTTGTCGGTGACTACTATGGCCGCAAATACTTTGGCGAAACCGCCAAAAAAGACGTTCATGATATGGTCGTAAAAATGGTCAACGTTTATAAAAAACGGCTGGCTAACAACACCTGGCTGGGTAAAGCAACCCGCGAAAAGGCGATTTTAAAACTGGACAAACTGGGGATTCAAGTGGGTTATCCAGATAAGATCGATGCGCTTTACAGTAAATTCAAAGTCACGCCCGCAAGCGATGGCGGAACGGTGTTATCAAACCTGATGACCTTCACCCGCATCCGCAACGAAGATGACTTTGCTCGCTGGAACCAGCCAGTGGACCAAACCCGCTGGGAAATGAGTGCGGACACCGTCAACGCCTACTTCCATCCGTTTTACAACATCATTGTTTTCCCAGCTGCTATTTTGCAAGCCCCATTCTACAGTCTTAAGCAGTCCTCTAGCGAAAACTTCGGTGGCATCGGCGCGGTAATCGCCCACGAAATTTCCCACGCCTTTGATAATAATGGGTCGTTGTTTGATGAAAATGGGAGCCTGAACAACTGGTGGACGGAAGCTGATAATCAGCACTTCCACGAACTCGCCGAAAACATGGTTAAGGAATTCAATGGTATGCCATACGCTGGCCAAAAGGTCAATGGTAAACTAACGGTTTCCGAAAACATCGCCGACGCTGGCGGCTTATCCTGTGCCCTCGAAGCGGCTAAGGGTGAACCTGACGTGGATCTAAACGCCTTCTTCCTCAACTGGGCTAAGATCTGGCGCCAAAAGGCCACGCCAGAACGGGAACAGCTACTCTTGTCCATTGACGTTCACGCCCCAGCCAAACTGCGTGCCAACGTTCAAGTTCAAAACCTGGATGACTTCTTTAGTACCTTTGACATTCAACCTGGTGACAAGATGTATAAGGTACCTGCTGATCGCGTTAAAATTTGGTAATAACTAAAGTTTTATAACAACCAGCCAAGGTTCCCTTTAAATGGAAACCTTGGCTGGTTTGCTATATGGTCCTCAGTCTTGACTACTGACTTAATTCTGCGTAAAATTTTCTAAAAATAGGTGGAGGCCTTGTCTTATGCACAATGTTTATTTTGATCATGATGGTAACGTTGACGATCTCGTTTCACTCTTACTGTTATTGCAGATGCCCGATGTTAACTTAATTGGTGTCGGTGTCATCGATGCCGATGGCTACGTTGATCCCGCTTCTTCAGCATCCCGAAAAATTATCGATCTGTTCGGCCACACTGATCGCAAACCGGCAGCGGTTGCCAAATCTAATTCCCGGCCAGCGCACCAATTTCCCAAAGAATGGCGGTTAAGTGCCTTTTCATTTGACGATTTTCCAATCTTAAATGAACATGGCGCACCGCAAACACCGCTGGCAGAAAAGCCGGCCCATCTCGATATGGTCGATGCTATCAAGCAATCAGATACACCAGTCACCTTGGTGATGACCGGCCCGTTAACGGATCTAGCTCGCGCGTTAACGACCGATCCGTCTATCGCCGACAACATTGATCAGCTGTACTGGATGGGTGGCACCATGAACAACCAAGGCAACGTTTCCGAACCCGGCCAAGATGGTACCGTAGAATGGAACGCTTACTGGGACGCTCAAGCAGTTAAAACGGTTTGGGCTTCACCGTTAAAGATTACCATGGTCGGCCTAGACAGTACTGATCAAGTGCCTTTGACCAAGGAACTGCGCATTCGCTGGGCGAAACAGCGACGCTATCCAGCCCTTGATCTCATCGGTCAAGGCTACTCACTGGTCCATTCGTTTGAAGCGAACTCCACTTATTATCTCTGGGACGTTTTAACTACTCTGGTCAGTGACTATCCTGATCTGGTGGATTCAAAACCGGTTAAAAGCGCGGTGATCGACCATGCGCCAGCTGAAGGACGGACATATATCACTGATACCGGGCGTGACATTACTTTTGTTACCAACGTTCACGCTGAGGCATTCTTTGATAAGATCGATGAACTGGCTAAAAGTGCAGCTGATTAATAAGATAAATGAAAAGAGGAGTCAACGTTTATTTGGACGTTGACTCCTCTTTTGCTGCATACTGATATCTTACCGAAACCTGTTCTGCAACTCTGATCCCGGCCGTATAACAAAGAAGAGTCAAGCTCCCCAAACCTAGGGAACTCGACTCTTCTTTGTTATACTCTGGCATCAACCCGAGTTGTCTCACACTCTATATAATTTCTTCCCGCAACCCAATAAAAATCGTCAGGATCAGCAGATCAGCTGATCCGCCTAAACTGAGGTTACGTTCGGTGAAGACAGCGTTTAATTCGTTAAGAAAGGCCATTCCCTGAACGGTTCGGCTACCGCCTAACGCAAAGTAATGCTGCGACTGCTGATGCGCCCAGTCGACCACCGAGTCGGTTTGCGCGCGTTTCACCAAATTGGTGTCCACCGTGCTGCCGACAATGGTCATTAAGGTATCCAGCAAGCGCTGATTCTTAGTCCCCTGGTGTTTCCGTAATGCGGGTAGCGCCACGTTCATCACCGTTGGGAAACCAGCCTCAGCCTCACCGCGAATACCCTTAATACCGTATTTTAAATACTGTTTTTCACCAGCGGTTAACGATTCGGGCGATTTATCATCTAAGTCTTTAAAATCATTAACGGTTAGATCTTTCAGCATTGCCTTCACGATATCTTGTAAAGAGTATTCGTTATGGTCCACGCGATACGCATCCGCCGTCACGAGAATCCCCAATGAGAAGATGGCGCCCTTATGCGTGTTGACCCCTTCAGTGGCACCAAACATCGTGTGTTCGGCAACCACCCCATCCGGCCGAATCCCTAAGAACAGGTCGTGCAGGTTATCGCCCTGGAAGTTTGCGCCATGGGTCGCGCAACGGTCAAAGTACTGTCGCAGGCTGACGGCGCTGTCGATGAAGGTAAATACGTCCATGTCGGGATGCGGACCGCTGGAAACGGGATCCACCAACCCAGGCTTCGGATTGACACTCACTTCGTATAGCAATGCCCGTAAAGCATCGCTGACCAGTGTGGTCTTTTGAGTATCGTCCATCATTGACGTCCTCCATCAGAGTCGAATTCAGCGGTATAGATCTCACTGATTCGAGTTTGTAATTCCAAGACAGAATGGCGTCTGGAACGCGCACAGTCTTTAGCTTCACGGTTACAAAGCAGACATTTTCGGACTGGCATTTGAAAGTCAGACCGGGATAATGCCCGTGCGTTGCCGGCGTGCACCACATCAACATCAAACAATCTGCCAAGGTGGTCATGGTCTTCAAATTCAACCGCTAATTTTTTAACGGCCGTTGGGTCCAGTTCAACCACAATGAAAAGTTCATTTCCAGTTGGTTTGTCCCACTGTGTCACCGTTTGGAAGTGCCGTGTCTGCGCCTTAAGCTGGTCATAAAACCGGTTGATACCAGCTGAAAATAACCGCCGAAGCTGATCATTATTTTTAATTGGCCCAGGAATATTCAGCTTAATGGCAATCAGTGTTTGCATCGGGTATTGCTTTAGCAATTGCTGCTGCAGTGCCACCCGCGCATCACGATTATCCAGCACATCGGTGATTGTCTGTGGCTGACCCGTTTGAAATATGGCGACCATAACCTCAGTCCTTTCAGAGAATTGTCTAACGAATAAGTTTAGTCCTTAACTTCTTTAACTGTATCAATGATTGAGCCATCACGGTATTCGATCATGGCAACAGTGCGGTCAGTGAATTCAAGTGGCTTTGGCTTGCCCACTTTTTGTTCAGCTAACTTTTGCAGATCTTCAATCTTGTAAACTGGCACACCAGGTAAGTTACCAAGTGCTTCTTGAAGGTCCTTACGCTTAGGGTTGATAGCAATCCCGTATTCAGTAACCAACACGTCAACTGAGTCACCAGGCGTAACAATGGTGGTTACGTCTGGGACAACGGTAGCGATCCGGCCACGAACCAATGGTGCTGAAATGATGGTCAACTTAGCAGTTGCAGCATCTTGGTGACCACCAATGGCACCACGGATAACACCATCAGAACCTGACATGACGTTCACGTTGAACTTAGTATCAATTTCAAGCGCACTCAAGATCACAACGTCTAATTGGTCGACCATGGCACCCTTGTTATCAGGATCAGCGTACCATGAAGCATCGATTTCTTGTTGGTTGGCACTGGTGTGCATGGAATCAGCAGCACCCTTGTCAAAGTCTTGCACATCCATGACCTTGTCGATCAAGCCTTCTTTTAACAGATCAGTGGTTGGCTTAGTAATCCCACCTAAGGCAAATGAAGCTTTGATCTTGTTGTCGATCATGGCTTGACGCAGGTAACGGGTAACGGCTAAGGCTGCACCACCGGAACCGGTTTGGAATGAGAAGCCATCCTTGAAGTAAGGTGAGTTAACGATCACATCGTTAACGGTTGAGGCGATCTTCAATTCTTTAGGATCCTTAGTGAAACGAGTTGCGCCAGAACCGATCTTGTCTGGGTCACCAACTTTATCAACTTTAACCACGTAGTCCACTTGGGTCTGCTTGATTGAAGCTGGCGTGTTTGGATAACTAACAATGTTGTCAGTCAATAAAACAACTTTGTCGGCATATTGGGCATCCATTAAGGCATAACCCAATGAACCAAAGACTGCGTCGCCTTCCATACCATTGGCGTTACCAAGGGCATCCGCATTAGGAACACCTAAGAAAGCAACGTCGATCTTGATGTCGCCGTGTTCGATGGCACGGGCACGGTTACCATGTGAACGGAAGATAACGGGGTTCTTTAAGCCACCATGTGACACAAAGTCACCCAATGAGCCACGCATACCTGAACTGGTAATGTTAGTGATGGTACCAGCCTTGATAGCTTCGATCACCATATCGTTCATCACACCGGTCAATGAAGAAGGTGCTAAAGTTAAGTCCTTATAACCAGCATCAATGATCTCACGCATAACCGTATTAAAGACGAAGTCACCGTTCCGGAAATGATGATGGAACGAAATGGTCATACCGTCTTTTAAGGTATCTTTAATGACTTGTTTGATTGAGGTAACAACCTTGTCGTCACCGGTGGAAACGTGCACTTTAGGGGCGACCCGTTGAATTTCGGGGTGGCCGATTTCAGTCGTTTCGAATGGTTTGTAGTTCAAGTCTTTCATAACATCTTCTGGTAAGTCGCGATTAACACTATTTTTCAATGTAATTACCCTCCTCATCAACTAGGTTGGAAGCCTTAGCAAGCCGCATCACACGTTGAGCACGTAAAACAACTGGTCGGTCAACCATTTGACCGTTCATCGAGATAACGCCTGAACCCTTCAGACGCGCTTCTTCAATGGCGTTGATCACGTTCTTAGCGTTCAGCACTTCTTTTTCGGTTGGTTCGTATACTTTGTTAACCATTGCAATTTGACGCGGGTTAACCAGTGACTTACCGTCGAAGCCAAGTTGGTGAATGTATTCAGTTTCACGGTAGAAGCCTTCAGTATCGTCCATGTTAGTAAAGACGGTATCAAAGGCGGCCACACCAGCTGCACGAGCGGCGTGAAGCACCATGTTACGGGCAAAGACTAATTCGGCACCATCAGGATAACGGTGAGTCTTCATATCAGTGGTGTAATCTTCAGCAGAAAGGGCGATCCCAATCATCCGGTCAGAAGCAGCGGCGATTTGAGGGGCATTCAAGACGCCCTTTGCACTTTCAATGGCAGCCATCAGATGAGTAGAACCAACTTCCCTGCCAAATTCTTTTTCGGCAGCTAAGATATCATCCTCTAATTGGTGAACCATTTCTGGCGTTTCAGCCTTTGGTAAACGAATCACATCGATACCAGCTTTAACCATGGCTTTAACATCGTTGGCGTAATAAGGTGTATCTTGACCGTTGACCCGGACAACTAATTCAGCGTTACCGTAGTCTTGAGTCTGGAGTGCTTCGTATACTAAAACACGGGCAGCATCCTTTTCGGACATTGAAACGGAATCTTCAAGGTCAAACATGATGGAATCGGCACCGTAGATACCGGCGTCCTTGACCATTGCTGGGTTATTACCCGGGACAAACATCATTGTACGACGTAAACGTTCTTCATTTTCAGCCATTATAATACCTCCCACGCTGGTTGATCAGTGGTCTGGCTAGCGCGTTGCACTGCCGCGATAGTGCGTGCTTTAATGACACAGTCAAGCGCACCCTTGTCTACTGCTTTGACCTTAGCTGCTGTGACATCTAAGGCGTTAAGCGTAGTCGTAATGACGTTTCTAATTTGGTCGCCGAATTGTTTTTCAACATCGGACTGTAAATCAATTTGAATCCCGGTTGCTGCTTTAGAGATCATAATCTGAATATCTGATGATTCCAAAGTACCAGCAACAGCTGTTTCTTTAATTTCCATCAATGTTCATTCCTTCCTGAATCCTTGTTTGTAGGGGTGTTAGATGATGCTGGATAAACTGGGCTGTCGTTTCAGGCACAAAGTCTGATAAACTGCTCAGTTCACCATTTTTGATGAACTGTCTGACTTGTGTTGCAGTGATCACTTGCTGATCACTTGTGAGTGTCTGTGTCCGATCAATTACCTTTACCTGAACTGCCGGTGGTAATTCCCGGTTGAGCACTTCGTTATAAATATTGGTGGTGCGCGATAATGGTTCCGACCCCACGTAGCGCGTTTTGATATTCAGCGCTGGCGCAATCACGTTTCTAAAAATGCGGGCATCCAGCGTGGTCTGGTAGGTCACAGCCTGATCCGGTGACGCTAGGAAGTAGGCTGGAAAGGTTGCGTAACTGACCATATAGTCACCACCGTCGACCACGATCACGTTATCCAAGTCGGCGGTACCCGCCTGAACTAACTGGAACCGTTCCGCAGTAGTAAATAAGGAAGCATCCGTATTGACCACGAACACGTAAACCAGGTCATTTTGACTGGCTGCCTGTTCCACGAGATAACGGTGACCGCGCGTAAACGGGTTGGCGTTCATGACGATGCCGGCAACCTGCTTGTCGTTTTGACCATCGACTCGAGGAATCTCAGCTAGAAAATCGTTCACGTCAGGACTGCCGGTCTCTAGAAAGGCCGCCTCATCTGAATGGGCCAGTTCACTAAAACCAATGTGCTGAAAGCTCTCACTGTACTTGATCTTGGTAAACACGAATAGATGATAAATATGCTGTGCAAATTGGCGGTTTACCAGTTCGGAAACGATGGCGTTAAAGCGCGAACCGTTAGTGACCCCTTTATTGCACACGCCAATGTATTTCAGCACGTTACCCGCAACCGAACCGGTGGCAACCAAATCATCGCCGTTATAAATACCGATCGTGTAGTCGATTTGATCAACTTCATTAGCGGCAAAGTTAGTAATATTCAAACTGGTTAAAAAAGCTTGCCAGTCTTTTTTGACTTTGGGATCATTCAAATATAAATCGACAATTTGGTTGTCCACTTTAATCCTCCGTAACCAATTCTCTCTGCTGATCTTGGTCGTCAGCGTAATCTTCGACTGCTTGACTAACTGTCTCAACAACTTGCTTGTTGAACACACCAGGAACAACTTCTTCAGCTGTAGGTGTTGGAACAACGCTGGCAAGTGCTTTAGCGACAACTAATTGTAATTGCGCATCAACGTGAGTAATCCCGCTGGCTAACAAGCCCTTAAATAATCCTGGGAAGGATAAGATGTTGTTGACCTGGTTAGGGTGCTGACTGGAGCCAGTCGCAATTACCTTAGCACCGGCTTTAGCAGCCTCTTCCGGTTCAATTTCAGGCACTGGGTTGGCCAATGCAAAAATAATTGGATCCTGGGCCATCCGTTGCACATCGTGACCGGATAACAGGTGCTGATCAGAAAGGCCAATAAAGGCGTCCTGATCATCCATAACATCCGTTAATTTAAGGCCCTTTTGATCGTCACGAGTCCCAATTTGAGCGGCAAATTCACGTTGGTAATGATTATAGCGTGAATCATTGGCGGTTACGACACCGTAAACGTCAACCAGCTTCAAATGGGTAATGCCGGCTGCATATAATAGTTTAGCCGTTGCCAAACCAGAAGCACCGATGCCATTGATAACAACGTGCAGGTCTGCCAGTTCTTTGCCAACGACCTTAGCAGCGTTGATCAAACCGGCCAGAACAACGATTGCCGTCCCTTCTTGATCATCGTGATACACGGGAATGTTGAGCGTTTGACTCAGCGCGTCTTCAATCTCAAAACACTTTGGTGCTGCGATATCTTCTAGGTGAATTCCCGCAAAGGACTGCGAAATATTTTGAATTGTTTTAACGATTTCTTCAGGTGATTCTTGATTAACCGCAATTGGAATGGCGTTGATACCGGCCAGATCTTTATATAATAAAGCCTTGCCTTCAATGACTGGCAAGCCGCCAGCTGGGCCAATGTTACCTAAGCCCAAAACGGCGGAACCATCAGTGATCAAAGCCACTAGCTTACCACTGACCGTATACTTATTTTTTAACTCTGGGTGTTTGGCAATCAGCTTTGAGAGCACTGCTACGCCAGGGGTGTACGCCTTACCCAAATCAGCCTTATTGTGGACACCAAGGTCAGATTGGATGTCTAAAACACCCGTATGATCCTCATGCACTTTTAAAATTTCATTAGTATCTGTCAATCGCACCATTCCTTTCGAACTGACACTTGTGATTTTATTATCAAGCTTTTCTACTCTTATAGTCTACACCGATACTTTAACTTTTTCAAATATAAATCTGATTTTTTAAATATTTAAAATAATGTTTTCCGTTCTGATAAAAGTTTTCAAAAAAAATGAATTTTTTGGGTTGAACATGCTATGATAAGAACTAAGCACAAATAACTTGATTAATGTTGAATCCGAGTTTGAATTCCGCATTTATGAAAAGAAGACGAACATTGTACATGAACCCGTCGGACAGACTTTTATAGGAGGAACTCACTTGGAAAACACGAAGTCTCGCGAGCAACTGGCTAATATTGCCCGTGACTACTACTTATCTAAATTAACCATTTCGCAAATTTCAAAAAAATACGACCTGAGCCGTTACCTGATCACCAAAGCATTGGACGATGCTTTATCCAACGGTCTAGTCAAGATTTCGATCAATGCCCCCATTGACCGTAATATGGAACTGGAAGCCCGCTTTAAAAAACAGTTTGGCTTGCAGAACGCGTTTATTTTAAAAGACGCTGACAATACTAATGAAGACTATGAAAACGTCGTGGAGTTCGCAGCGGAGGAAATTCAGGATATGCTGCACCGCAGTAACGTCATCGGCGTTGGCTGGGGCGGAACAGTTGCCAACGTGATCAACCACTTTCAATCTGAAGTCTTAGATGACCTCGTCTTTACGCAGTACATGGGTGATAATTTAAAATACAACTCCACTCTGGGTGCGACGCCGTTAGTGCAAAAGGCGGCCGCTAAATTCGGTGCCAGCTTTAGAACGATTCCCGCCCCACTGTATATCATTAACGATTCAACTCGTGCGACGTTAAAGGAAGAACCAGCATTGGTACCCGCCTTTACCACTATGGCTAAAATGGACCTGTTATTTGCCGGTGTTGGGACACTGGCCTCAGTTGACTCCATTCCGCTCTGGCGTAATCACCGCAGCGAAATTTTGGGTAACATTGAACCCGATGACGTTGCCGGGATGTTATATGGTCGTCCATATGATATCTATGGTCACATCCTAAATACTGGTCATGATAAACTCTTTGGTTCCTCTTTGGACGTCATTTTAACCGTTCCGCATCGCTTTGCGATCGTGAAGAGTAAGTTCAAGGGCCGGGCCTTACTGGGTGCGATCCGCGGTGGCCTGCTAACCGACTTTGTTACTAATGAATCCGTTGCAAACCGGGTGTTGCTGGAAATGGATCGCTCGTAAACCAACGGACGTTTAACTTCAGAATATAAAACCAAAAGCAGGTACGCAGTTTCTTGACTGCGTACCTGTTTTTGGTTTATATCGCCGGCACTGGCCGGTTGGTTTGTTTATCATCTAATTGTTGCAAAAATGTCGATAACGCTTCATTAAATAGGTCTGGCTGTTCCGCCATCACGATGTGGCCGGCACCCTTAATGATCTGGGCTTGCCCTTGAGGTGCAAACCGAGCCGTAGCAGTGGCAAATTGCGGATCGAAGTAAGGCGACTTCTCACCCGCAATCACCAACAGCGGAATTGGCAGTCGCAGTAAAACGTCCCGCCAATCCTGAAAGGTATGATCCACTAAACAGGCGTAGTTCTGCTCAGCATCGTAGGGCCGGGCCTGTCGAGCGGCTTGAACGCTGGTCCGCACTTCCTCCGACACAGGCGTTGCGGTTGCTGCCCCCATCGGCAGTTTTAAAGCCGCTGGAAAATTCTCCCAGGTGAGATCCTTAAAACCAAAGGACCACGTATCATCACTGATCATCTTGGGACTTTGATCGATATCGATAAAAGCACTGAACCGTTGGCTATCAAACAAAGACGCGTACGCAAACAGCGTGCTGGCCCCCATTGAATTACCGATACCGACCACGTCATTGACATCAAGCCAGTCCAACAACTCCTTAACGTCCATCGCGTGCCGGCTCATCCGGCGCCCCTTCAGCGTCCGTTGCGAAGCGCCTTGATTGCGAGCATCTAAATTGATGACCCGGTAACCCGCGTTTAATAAAAATTGAATCGTTGGTGCCCAGATCTCACGGTAACTACCAATACCGCTCAGTAGCAATACCGGCTGCCCGTCACCTTCATCAGTAAAATCTAGTTTGACATGATCACTCGTTGTAAATTTCATTTTGTATACCTCAACTAAAAAACGAGTTGTCAGCAACTGCCTACCCAACTCGTTCAATAATGACTATTTTAAGCGCGTTATTCAGCAGCTAATAGGACTTCGTTCATCTTACGTGCTGATTCTTGCATCTTAACGCTTTCTTCATCGGTCAAGTTAACTTCGATGACTTGGCGAATACCGCTGCCGTTGATAACAGCTGGTGAGCCAATATAACCGTCTTCCAGACCATATTGGCCGTTAACTGGTGCTGAGATTGGCAGTACCAGATTTTCATCCATTAAGATTGCCCGGCAGATCTTCATCAGACAAACGGCAACCCCGTAGAACGTTGCGCCCTTGCGGTTGATGATTGCGCCACCCTTTTTCTTAACGTCGTCTTCGATTTGAGCTAGACGGTCAAGATCAACGTTTGGCAAGCTCAATAATGGCTGACCGGCAATCGTTGCTTCATCATAAGCAGCAAATGAACTGTCACCATGTTCGCCTAAAATGTAGGCATCGACTTCACTGGTGTTAACGTCGAATTCCTTGCTCAGCGCAACTTGTAAACGGGCACTGTCTAATGAAGTCCCAGTTCCGATGACCTTGTTCTTTGGGAAACCAGAAATGTGCTGGGTCAAAGCGGTTAAAATATCAACTGGGTTAGCTGATACCACGAAGATACCGTTAAAGCCGCTGTCAACAACTGGGGAAACGATCGATTCCAAAATTTTGGTGTTCTTGTTAACTAAGTCCAGACGGGTTTCACCTGGCTTACGAGGAACGCCCGCTGTGATCACAACAATATCTGCATCAGCAGCGTCTGAATATTCACCAGTTCTGATTTGAGCTGGCGTCATCATTGGTGTCAGGTCTTCCAAATCAAGGCTATCACCTTCAGCGTGTTCCTTTTGAAGATCAACGATTACCAATTCATCGATCCCACAATTTTGAAGTAATGAAAAAGCAAATGATGATCCGACAGCGCCGTCACCAACTAGTAGTACTTTACGGTGTTTTTTAATCATAATGACAGTCTCCTTTCAGTCAATCCTGATATCTAATGACTCGTTCCATGTATTTTTTGTTTGTTATTTAAGTCACATTCATTATACTGCATTTTACGGAAAAGTGTTCATTTTTTTAAAAAAATAACCGATTTTTTTAAATTTATTAAAACTATTTTTGATAAATCACAAAAAGTCGCTGTATTAATTGAGTGATTAATTTAACATGTGTCAGGATCGTTTGCAACCTCTTTTACGCCTTCACTAAACGGGATAAAGTCATAACGTTGCCTTATCAACGTCTAACTGGTTAAACTTTTTGACTTGTGAAACCCACCTACCAGTAAAATAAGCCAAATAAAAAACCTAGCTGGGCTAAACAGCCTCACTAGGTTTATTAACTTCATATATATAGTTTCTTATCGGGTACTCTTACGAACCATCAGTTTAGTTGCGACAATGATCTTTAACGGCACTTCCCGTCCGTTTTCCAAACGGGTTAACATCAGCTCAACCGCGCTCACGCCCATTTGATCAGTAGCGACGTGAACGGCACTGAGCTCTGGATAAACGTACTTAGCAACCGAGGTATCGTTAAAACTAAACAGACTGACACGGTCCGGTACGGCAATGTTTTCTTCGCCTAACGCTTTTAAAGCACCAATGGCCATGGGGTCATTGCTGATAAAGAAGGCGTGCGGCAAATCATCGCCTAAATCATGAATCGCTTTTTTCATCATTTCATAGCCGGATTGGTTGGTGTAATTACCTTCATACGCAAACCGGGGTTCAAACAACTTTCTTTCCGTCATGATTGATTTGAAAGCTTTAAAGCGCTGATCGGGAATTTTAAGCACGCCATCCGTGGTGTACTCCGAGCCGTAGATAATCCCCAAATCTTGGCTTTTAGGCAACAAATAATCGATGACTTTGAGCACTGCTGGCCCATATTCAGTAACAATACTGTCAAACCCCTGACTCATTTCATCCCAGTCCACAAATACAAGATTATCGCTGATTGCATTCAGTTCTTCAACCTGCGCCTGACTGTATTTGCCGACCGCAATAATGCCGTCGACGTCCTTACTAATTTCAGAAACCTGGTTTTGAAAGACCGGAATCGTTTGAATGTGCAATTCCTGACTGCGTCTTTCAATTTCCATACGAATCTTCATATAGTAAAGGTCATCCAACTCTTTATTGATCGAATACCACTGAACAACCGCAATTTTGTAGGTATCAGGCGTCTGCGTGACCCGCTTAGTTTTGGTGTAGTTCAGTTCTTCGGCAATTTCAAAAATTCGCTGGCGCGTGTTATCACTAACCGATAGTGTCGTATCGTAGTTAAGGACTCGAGAGACGGTGGACAGGGAAACACCCGCTTTTTGAGCGATATCTTTCAAAGTGACTTTCATGACTGATGCTTCCCCTCTTTATATTCTAACTTACCCAATTTGGGCAATAAACCGGTCAAATGCAGCCTGACCTGAGTCATCCCACTTGAAGACACCGGCATCTTGGAGAACCCGAGCGAAGACGTTACCGATCGACTGATCAATAATTTTATCGACATTATCAGCAGTAAACTGGTTGTCAGCTTTCAACTGATCAGCCCAAGTCTTGTGATAATCCTTCATCTTGTTTGGTTCGCCCAAGACGTAGTGCTTCACTTCTTGCATCTCCGTTTTAAGCCGAGCTGGTAAAATTGCCCGACCCATTACTTCGATCAAACCAATATTTTCCTTTTTAATATGCTGCACATCCTGATGTGGATGGAAAATACCATCTGGGTACTTCTCAGAGGTTTGGTTATCCCGCAGCACGATGTCTAATACAAATTTAGAACCACGGCGGTAAGCAATTGGCGTTACCGTATGGTGCCGTTCGTTGTTGGTGTAAGCACGGACATCGACGGATTCATCATCATAGTGCTGCCAGCTATTCGCAATGGCCGTGGCAGCGTTGATCAAGGGTTCAGGCGTATCACCTGAAAGCCGAATCGTCGACATTGGCCACTTCACGATACCCGCATCCACGTCGTCAAAACCAGCCAACTTGATCTTACGGTCAATTGGTGATTTCATCATTGGAAAATCATGACGGCCGCCTTGATAGTGATCCTGTGAAAGCATGGATCCACCAACAATTGGCAGATCGGCGTTGGAACCCACGAAGTAGTGTGGGAACAGCCGTACGATTTCCAGCAAGTTGCTAAACGTATGCTGGTTGATCAGCATTGGCCGGTGAGCTTGCAGCAGGAAGATCGCGTGTTCGCTAAAGTAAGCATATGGTGAATATTGGAAGCCCCAAGGTTCACCGCCAAGGTCCAACCGGATCACCCGGTGGTTCGTCCGAGCTGGATAGCCCAAACGACCACGGTAACCTTCGTTTTCAATGGCCAACTGGCTTAACGGATACGTATTGGTTTTCTGTGTCCGGGCTGCCGCAATGGCTTTAGGATCCTTTTCGGGTTTGGATAGATTAATCGTGATCTCGAGATCGCCATATTGCGTCGGTGCATTAAAGACGATGTTTTTAGCAATCGAACGGGTTTTAATATAGTCATTTTTACGACTTAAATCATAGAAGAAATTAGTGGCGTCTTCAGGTGACTTTTGGTATTCATTCCAGAACTCCTGATTAACCTTTGCTGGCGTTGGCGTCAGCAGATCAGTTAATTCAGCTTCCAAAATATCACGATCAGATTGACCATCTTCAATTTTACCGTTTTTAACCGCCGTTTCAAGCAATGCGTCCACAATATCCAAAAGTTCATCGCTCTTGGCATTAACCGCCGCACCATCACCAACTAAGCCTAAAACCCGGTTAGTGACGTAGATTCGGTCGAGTGGCTGATAGGTGCCACTATCGAGCACGGCATCAACAAACTTACTAACAGTTTCTGTCATCTTAGGCTTCACCTCGGTCATTGTAACCCTTTGGATGAGACGTCTTCCAGTTCCAAGCCGTCTTGATAATTTCTTCAACGTCATCGTACTGCGGCTTCCAGCCCAATACCTTACGAGCCTTGTCACTAGCAGCAATCAAAGTGCTTGGATCACCGGCACGTCTTGGTGCATCTTCGGCAGGGATTTCCTTACCAGTTGCTTTGCGAGCAGCTTCCAAGATCTGTTTGTTAGAGAAGCCAGTTGATGAGCCCAAGTTAAAGGCATTACTGTCATTGCCGGCTTTCAAGTATTCCAGTGCCAGAATGTGAGCATCCGCTAAGTCCACAACATGGACGTAGTCACGAACGTTAGTCCCATCCTTAGTTGGATAGTCGGTCCCAAAGATCTTTAGGCCAGTCCGTTCACCAGCAGCCACCTGTAAAATAATTGGAATCAAGTGGGTTTCTGGATGGTGATCTTCACCGATCGAGCCGTCAGCTTTAGCACCGGCAACGTTGAAGTAACGCAGCGCAACAAACTTGATACCGTATGCCAGATCAGACCAGTGAATGATCTTTTCCATGCATAACTTACTCTCACCATATGGGTTGGTTGGAATCTGTGGGTCAGTTTCCTTGATTGGAATCTGCTTTGGTTCGCCATAGGTGGCCGCCGTTGAACTGAAGATGATCCGTTTGATATTGTGATCCCGCATTGCTTTAAGCAAAGTGATCATGCCACCAGTGTTGTTATCAAAGTACTTCAATGGATCCTTCATTGATTCCGGCACGATTGAAAAGGCCGCGAAGTGAATAACGCCTTCCACGTTAGTTTCCTTGTTAAAGACTTCATCCAAAAAGGCCCGGTCGTGAATATCGCCTTGGTAAAAACGGGCTTTAGGATTGACCGCTGCCCGGTGACCCGTGATCAAATTATCGATCACTGCCACGTCGTACCCCTTTTCAATTAATCGGTCAACTGTGTGTGAACCAATATAGCCCGCACCACCTAATACAACAACTGTCATAAAAGATTACCTCCATAACTTTCTCTGTAATTCATTTCCGATATAAAAGCGCTCTGCAAATTTAATTGCTTTGCGCTTTTTTAAATTCTATTAAGCTGTGATTTCCTTAGGACCATCAGCAATGCTTGCAACGTAGAAACTAGCTGCATAACCAACTGTCTTCTTGTAAACATCACCGACGTTCTTAATGAAGTCATCAACGTTAGCTTTGTTGACGATGGCAATGGCACAGCCGCCAAATCCGGCACCGGTCATACGGGCACCAAGAACACCGGGTTGCTTCCATGCGGTTTCAGCTAAGGTATCCAATTCCTTACCAGTAACTTCATAGTCATAGTGTAAGGAAATGTGTGATGCATTAACTAACTTGCCGAATTCTTCAAGTTCGCCGGCACTCAAAGCTTTTTGAGCGCGTAAGGTCCGCTGGTTTTCAATGACCGCGTGACGGGCACGTTTGATCAAAGTATCATCATTGATCAAGTAAGCTTCCTTATCGAATTCTTCTTGTGAAAGTTCACCCAACGTCTTGATGTCAACGCCGCCCTTTTGAAGCAATGCGACGGCTTTTTCACATTGAGAACGACGCTCGTTATACTTCGAATCCGTTAATTGACGCTGCTTGTTGGTGTTCATGATCACAACCACGTTATCGCCCAATTCAACGGGAACGTATTGATACTTCAAGGTGTTGGTGTCCAGCAAAATTGCTTGATCTTTCTTGCCCATGCCAATAGCAAATTGATCCATGATACCGGTGTTTAACCCGAGGTAATCATTTTCAACGGCTTGGCCATTCTTAACTAAGGTTAATTGATCAACGCCCCAGTTGAATTCCTTGTTTAAAATGTTACCAATTAATAATTCAATTGATGCGGATGATGAAAGACCGGATGCATCTGGCAGGTCACCATGAACGAAGAGGTCAAACCCGTGATCCACGGTCTTGCCCTGCTTAGCCATTTCATACATCACACCACGTGGGAACTTATCCCAATTATCATTTTTATCAAAATCCAGTTTGTCGATTGGGAAGGTCAAAACGCCGGCATCTGGAATGTTAGCGGAATAAACGCGAACTTGGTTGTCATCACGCGCTTTATAGACACCGTAAGTCCCCATTGTGATTGCGCAAGGGAAAACGTGACCGCCATTGTAATCAGTATGTTCACCAATTAAATTGATTCGACCTGGTGCGAAGTATACCCGATCACCTTCGTAGCCAAAAGCTTTCTTGAATTCATCTTTTAAGCTTTGATAGTCCATAATTATGCCTCCACAAATTTTACTAAATTTTTACTATCTCTAACGTAACCTAATTTCAGGCCAATGTCAATGAAAAATGAAATCGTTTTCTTTAGCTTTAAATCAATCTTTCGGCGTGTTCAAAACTGATCAATATTGGTCCCTGCCAGACGAACTTACTCCGACTAGACAACTAAAGCAATCCAATCTAGTCAAGGTTGATTAAATTGGGTTGCTTTTATTGATTGACTTAATAATTAGTCCTTAACCCACTGGGTCAAAGCTTTTTCAAAGTCGTCTAGTTTTTGAGCAGTTGCTGCATCCGTCTTACCGTTAGTGCCAATGTAGAACTTGATCTTAGGTTCAGTCCCTGAAGGCCGAACAGCGATCCAGGTGCCATCAGCTAACCAGTACTTCAAAACGTTGGAAACTGGCAACGTTAACTTCTCCGTGCTGCCGTCTTGATGAGTGGCAACTTGCGTCTGGTAATCATCGGTAGTTTCAACCTTGACACCGGCAAACTCAGTTGGGTGGGAATCCCGTAACGACTTCATGATGGCAGCCATCTTATCGGCCCCATCAACACCGTCAAATTCCTTAGCAGTGGTCTTGGCTTTGTAATAGCCATACGTCTTGTATAATTGTTGAATACCGTCATACAAGGTTAAGCCCTGCTGCTTGTAATAAGCGGCAACTTCAGCCAACAAGATCGTCGATTGAATCGCATCCTTATCACGAACGAACGGGTTGATCAGATAGCCGAAGCTTTCTTCAAACCCAAACAGGAAGGTGTGATCGTGGTTCTGTTCAGCCAGCTTGATCTGTTCAGCAATGTACTTGAAACCGGTCAAAACGTTGACCATCTTGACACCATAGTGTTCACAGATCTTAGTGGCTAATTCAGTGGAAACAATGGACTTAACGACCATGCCGTCAGCTGGGAGTTTCCCAGCATCCTGCTTAGCCTTTAAAATGTAGTTTAATAGTACGGAAGCGATTTGGTTACCCGTCATCAGCTGATATTCACCATTTGGCATCCGCACAGCGGCACCAAGACGGTCAGCATCTGGGTCGGTGGCAACTAATAGGTCAGCGCCCTCCTTCTTACCTAACTTGATTGCCATATTGAACGCTTCTGGAAATTCTGGGTTAGGGTGGACGACCGTTGGAAATTCAGGATCGGCAATGGCCTGTTCCTTAACCATCGTAAAGTGGTTGTAGCCGGTATCCTTTAAGGCCCGGTAGCCAATGATATGACCAGTCCCATGCAGCGGCGTGTAGATCAAAGTCATATCTTTACCAACTTCATCGACCAGTTTCGGATTAATGGAGACGGCCTTAACACCGGCTAAATAATCTTCGTCGACGTCTTCACCAATAATGTGAATCAGGTTTTGCTTTCGCAGCGTGGTTTCTTTTACCGTCTTAACGGTAAACATATTATCGATACCGTTAACGTATTCAGTGATCTGATCGGCAGCCTTTGGTGGCATTTGACCGCCATCAGGACCGTAGATCTTAAACCCGTTGTACTGCTTCGGGTTATGACTGGCGGTAATCATGATACCGGCGTACGTATGCAGGTGACGAACGGCAAATGAGAGTTCTGGTGTGGGCCGAATATCATCGAACACAAAGCTTGGAATCCCGTGGGCACCCAAAACGTGGGCTGAATGGTGGGCAAACTCCCGTGAGTGATACCGTGAATCAAAGCTGATAGCAACCCCGCGTTGCTTATCCTTATCATCTAACGTATCCATAAACCGGGCTAACCCTTCAGCAGCGGCACCAACGGTATAAACGTTCATTTCACCGATACCAGGACCAATTAAGCCCCGCATGCCGGCAGTCCCAAAGACCATTGGTTTCGTAAAGGCGTTTTCTAGGGCTTCTTGATCACCCGCCATATCGGCTAGTTCTTGTGCTAGTGCTGGATCTAAGTCTTGGTAGTTCTTCCATACTTGATAATTATCTTGCCAAGTCATCGTATCGCACTCCTCATGATTTGATATTTAAATAACTCATTCTCTTTTATGTCTTCACTTTTAGTATAGAACTAAATGCCCCAAAATAGTAAAAATTTTACTAAACAATTTTAAACTTTGGTGCTTTGAAGGCCCTTACAATTTTATCATTTTTCAAATTCTTTTGCAGTGCAATAGCGAAGCCGACAGCCTTTCAAGTGTTAAACTAGACGTAATTATAATCATGAGGTGAATTGTGATGAGTGTTAAACCATTTGATTTTAGTCAGTTATTCGTACAGCAACCCTTAAAAGAACAAAAAAAGTTCGGTAAAAAATTGCGGACAGCGTTTCCGTTTGAAGAACTCGGTCACTATACCGCAACCGATCGTGACCCGAATCAGTTAATGGATGAAGTCCGCGCCATTCTGATTCCAGAGCTGCTGCCGGAACGAACGCAACGTGTCAACCAGTCCAGTTTCGCTTTTTTTCGTGGTACCGCAGAACTTATGGAGTACGATCTCGCGCAGCAAGCCAACTCACCGATTCACGCGGTGAGCTGCGGTGACGCCCACATTGGTAACTTTGGGTTCTTTGGCTCACCGGAACGGCAGCTGTTATTCGACTTAAATGATTTCGATGAATCCGGCATCAGCCCCTTTGAGTGGGATCTTAAACGGTTAGCCGTCAGTACTTTATTGGCTGGCCGTGAACATTCATTTGACGAGCAAGCACTAACGACGCTAGTCAAAGCGCTGGGCCAGACCTACCGTGAAAGTCTCCAAGAAATGTTTAAGAAAACCGCGCTTAACCGCTTCTACCCTGTCAACAGCGTAGAAACCGTTTTGAGCACCATCCCCTTAAAAGAAGCGCAGACTAAAAAGCTTAAAAAGTTTCTCGATAAGGCTGGTAAACGCGATTCTGAGCAGGTCGTCCGTAAATTTACGGTCACGGACAGTGACGGCCAAATTGCCTTTAAAGAAACCCCGCCACGCACGCGCCACGTTGAAGACCGCGTAACCAAGCACATTACCAAATATCTCAGTCAATACCGGCAATCCTTGGCCCCCGACGTCAGTTTGATGCTGTCGCAGTATCACGTCACCGATATTGTCCGCCACAGTGTCGGTGTTGGTAGCTTTGGTTCACTTTGCTACCTGCTGCTACTGACCGGAACTGATGATTCCCACCTGGTTTTGCAAATTAAGGAAGCCCTGCCGCACCGTCAATTAGCGGATCAGGTCAACGTCCAAAACGTTCAGTACGAGCAAAACGAAGGTAAGCGAATCGTTGACTGTCAAAAGATTCTCCAATCGGCTTCCGATGCCTTTCTAGGTTACTTTGCAACCGAAAAAAAGAGCTTCTACGTGCGTCAATTCCGTGATATGAAGGCGTCGATTGACCTTTCAGCCCTTGATTGGGATCAGTTTGATGCCTATGCCAAAACCTGTGCCTGGGTACTGGGGATTGCCCACGCTCAAAGCCCTACTGCCGGTGTGATTCTTGGCTATACCGGCCATTCCGAGAATTTTGACAGTGCGATTCAAAGTTGGACGGCCGCTTACGTCGAACAGGTTAACCAGGACTTCGCATCCTTTAAACGCTATCGTCATCTATGATGCCACCCGTTAATTGATCGTCATCCAATCGGTTAACGGGTGACGTTTTTGTAAGCGGTAACACGTAAGTCTTGACTCTCCCATTACAGGCCGATAAACTAAAGACGTTTACAGCTCATTTACTTCAACTCATCAGCTTCATTGGAGGCCATACTATGGTAATAACAAATGGTTACAAGCAAAACGAAAACGAAAGACTCATCGACATCGTTAACTTGACTCAATTGGAAGCAGAAGCTAAGCAGATTATTCCTGCTGGCGGATTTGGTTATATCACCAGTGGCTCGGAAGATGAATTTACTTTGCAGGCAAATCGGAAGGCTTTTCAGCATCGCCAGATTGTGCCTAGGTCGTTAAGTAACATTGAAAAACCGCAAACGGACACTAACGTATTTGGTATCGACTTAAAGACACCCATTATAATGGCGCCGGCTGCCGCGCAAGGCTTAGCCCATGTCAAAGGTGAAGCTGATACTGCTAAAGGAGTTGCCAAAGCCGGCGCACTGATGACGGAAAGCACTTATTCTTCCGCCTCAATCGCAGACGTTGCCGCTGGTGGCGGCGGTGCGCCCCAATTCTTCCAGCTCTACATGAGTAAAAATTGGGACTTTAACAGATCCATCTTGGATGAAGCAAAAAAGGCCGGTGTTAAAGCGATTATCCTCACGGTTGATGCCACTGTTGGCGGCTATCGTGAAGCCGATATCGTAAACCACTTCCAGTTTCCAATCCCAATGGCTAACTTGGTCAAGTTCAGCCAAGGCGATGGCGAGGGTAAGGGCATTTCTGAAATTTACGCCGCTGCCGCCCAAAAGATCGGCCCAAAAGACGTTCAACGCATCATCGACTACACTGACCTGCCAGTAATCGTCAAGGGGATTGAATCTCCTGAAGACGCACTTTACGCAATTGGTGCTGGGGCTGCTGGCGTCTACGTTTCTAACCACGGTGGCCGGCAGCTCAACGGTGGCCCCGCTAGTTTTGATGTCCTTGAGAGCGTGGCTAAGGCGGTTAACCACCAAGTGCCCGTCCTCTTTGACTCGGGTGTTCGGCGTGGTTCCGATGTCTTTAAGGCCCTAGCGCTGGGTGCCGATTTAGTCGGCATTGGTCGTCCCGCCTTCTTCGGACTAGCTTTAGGTGGCGCTGACGGGGTCTTCTCTGTCTTTGAACATTTGAATAACGAACTAAAGATCGTCATGCAGTTAGCTGGGACTAAGACCGTGGCAGATATTAAACACGCTAAGTTACTGAATATTCAGTACTAACCTCAATTGCATACAACCTATTAAATAAACCGGATTCGTTCACTGTACTGATAATGAACGAATCCGATTTTATTTATTAAGAAATGGGAATTCCTGCTTATCTGAAATCTAGCCTATAGTATACTTAGCTTGAAAGAGGGAATTCATTTTGAAGTTTAGAAAGCTTATTCTGGCAACGGCTTTAATGACCACCGTTGGCCTTGTGGGTACGGCTACCCAACCAGCTACTGGCCACGCGGCTTATCGCTGGACGAAGGTTAAAAATTATTCGGGTTCACTGCCCTACCACCAAGCAAAGAAAGGCACTACAGCCTACATGTGGAATGCCAAGCACACTAAGAAACTGCATAATCTAAAACACTACCCCAAGACAACTTGGTATCTCTCAAAGAGTGTCAAAATGACTCAGGGTAAGAAGAGTTCCATCTATTATCGGGTCACCAGCGGCAATAAAAAGATCACCGGCTACGTTTGGCACGGGTACCTAGCACCCGGTAATCCATTTGGTAACCGGACTGCACCCGTTCAGAACAATACTCCTAAATCTGGTAACTACAGCTACCCAAGTAAGGGCATCTATTATTCAACGCTCCCCTACGCTTCAACTTATCAGGGCACTAAAGTAGACGACTATGATCCAGCTACCACTGAACCAAGCAAGTGGTTACAAACAATGACAACTGCTACCATAAAGTCGAATTCGCCAAAGTTGACCACCGACCAAGTTAACACGATTGTCGCTTATGAAACCGCACATGCTTACAAAGGCTATCAATTCCGAATTGTCGACTTACCAGTTCTGGGAAGTGACGGCAAGACAACGATTCCAGCCGTTGAAACCTTTACTGCCCCTGTCGATGATCCGGATTATGATCAAACGCTTCACGGTGAATGGACAGAAGATCCTATTCCCGCAGCAAGTATATTGGCACAAGCTCAGTACGGTAAGGGTGCACCGTCATCTACATCAACGACAAGCATTACCGATTTGATTGGACCTTTCTATGCTTTCCCTGATGACAAGTCAGCATTTATTCAGCAAGCTGATTGGCCATTAGATTTAACTAGTTTTGCCAAGTTGGCTACTAAGGGTGACTTTACATTGATCACCACTGGCAACAACCGGACATACTACGTCAAGACTAGCGATCTGTTGACCCTGTCAGAAACTCAACCAACTAAGATTCACGGCATTTGGTTCACACCTGCTGATTCAGGCAGCCAAAAAGCCGATATGCAGGCACAACTGATTCGTGACGGTGCCACCTCTTATCGTGAGATCCAAGGCTGTGGTTTCTGGGACTACAAACTTGTTAATGGCAAGTGGGTTGAACGCTACTCAGTAGATATTAGCCCTGAATTGCAAACCTGGCCCCGTAAAATCAACGTCCATGCGACTGATGAAACCAGCACTAGTGCCACTAAACCTTATCGGCTCATTAAACAATTGACACCTAACGTTGATAGTAATGACTATAGTCAATACATTTACGCACCGGACTCAACTTTTGGTTTTTAGTTTGTAAATGCGCAATAAAAATACGCCCCGGAGCTGTAAACAGCTTTGAGGCGTATTTTTAGCTGGTAATTAACCAACCAGCCATTTGGCCAGAGTTGGTTGATGCTTTCTTAACCATTCAGCCAATCGGGTGCGTGTAAGCCAACGATGAAAAGCTGGTGAAATTTTTTTAAGGCTATAAATCATCAATACTAAAAATGGAATTCCAGGGATGATCGGTAGCACGAAGCCAATAATTGACCCAATTAGCCCGGTGACCATTAACATTGACCAGAGTAGTTTTGTAAAAATTAATTGCACGTTATCATCCCTCTTTGCTTTCTTAACTTTGATTTTAAGATAGTATATCTGCAAATCAAAAGACTGACAAGAGAAATGCTAGGGGTTTACACAATGTTAATCATTTCGTAATATTGCTGAAACGCGTGTGTTTGTGTGTACCACCTTCAGGGGCTCGTTAAGTTTACATTGCCGAAACGCGTTCACCGCGGCAGATAGCTACATGTAAGACAAGAACCACCCAAATCCCAAGTTCGGGGATTTAGGTGGTTCTTGTCTTACACACCGCTATCTAAACGCCGCGGTTCACGCTCTAGCTGTTCCACAGCACATCCAACAGCTGTTTTGCACTTTCATTCAAACTATCTTTACTCTTATCAGTACCAAGGTGGGTATAAATTTCACCTACATAAGTTCCCTTATCGAAGAAGTGCTTGAATACCTTATCAATAATTGGACGGGTCCGCTTCTCTTCTTGCACTGGGCCGAATGGGTTAGCGAAGAAGGTAGTACTCATACCAACTTCATCAGTCGTCCCTAAAGCAAACCGCTTACCTTCAATGAAGGTTGCCTTAGCATCCTCTTCGTTATCGAATTGGTGGATACCGATATCTTTATCGTAATTATTCGCGTAGATCCACATATCTACACCATGATGCCCGACAACCCGGTTATACGTATCAGCTGGAATGATAACCCGGGCATTCTTCCGGTCTGGGTTTAAGTACACCCCACGGTCCATGTTATTGAAGGCTACGGCCGAACTTAAATCGTCCAGTCGAACAAAGGCCCCAATTTCAGTTCCTTGCGCGTACAGATCACCATCACCTGTTAAGGTGAAGCTCCCCATATCATCAAAGATCGTTTCCTGACTCAGGATCTTATCATCCGCAATTTCCTGCAATGCTTCCAAGGATTCGGACTTCCCGGCACCTGAATCACCGAAGAACACCACGTTCTTATTCTTACCGTTAGAGAACTTGATACGCACCATTGAACCGTGAATTGGCAGGCGGTTCTCGTAGATCATGTGTAGATTATGCAACGTCAGGCACATCTTCTTCATATAGCCGAAGTAAGTGGTCTTATCGTTGTATGGCACTTCACCGACCCAGATATCGTTTTCTTCATCGTGGTGGTAATGGCAAACATCGCCTTCAGTCTTTGGCAGGCCAAACAGTAAAATTTCATCTGGCTTGTGACCAGCAACGTCTTTTTCACTGGCAACTTCAAATAAGTTAGCTAACGAAATGCCACTAACAAAGTAATCACGCTGGAAATAGATATAAGCTAAACTTTCACCAATTTTGGCTGGGAAGCAATACCATTCATCACGTGCCCCATGAAACTTAGCAATTGGATTATCAGGTACCGCGGTGAAGGTCCCTTCACGCTTGTTGGAAGGCGTCTTCATCATCATTGGTGGCCGTAACGATATCGTGTTCAGAAAACGAATTGGCTTCAAGGCCTCATAACCTTCTGGAATCGGCCAGTCAACAGATTGCGTCAGGATACATGCAGAAGTCCCAGCACTTACCTGACGATAAGTCTTATTAGGAGATCCCTGTAATTTTTCTTCAACAGTCCGGTAAGCTTCGATCACAACATCGTTGAACTTATTATCCATTTGCATGAAGTTCTTAGCAGTTGCTGCACTACCATGCTGGTTAACGACCCCAATTCTCAAGTATGACCGATAATATGAATACAGTTCTTCAATGCTGAATAAAATTTCTTCACGTTTATAAGTATCAAAGGCATCGGGCCGATCAAGCAGCACCGCCTTCAACGTGTTAATGTACGTTTTAGGATCAGCATCTTCAAAGTCACTGCGGTTACTTTCGGGCGTATGCCGGCGATCCTCCAGGAATAGACGAACAACTTCTTCTGCTTCTTTACTGTTAATTAAAGTAAAGATATCAGTAACGTACTTGCTCGTGTAATTAATTACCGCAACTTCTCGATCTGGATTCATATATAACGCAGATGTTTCAACTTTTTCTGATTCAGTCATGTAGGTAATTCTCCTTCCAATCAAATGAAACTAACTTGCCATGGGTCTATTGTAGCGTAAAAAAAGCCGAACGAAAACAGAAAAATGAGAATTTAATAAAAGAGTCGAAATACCGTGCGAATAGGGTTCCATTGCCTTTTAATATTGCAAAAATGAGAGAATTTTTTGAAATATTTAGAATTGAATGAACCCCCTACCGCTTGAATTTTAATCGTGATCAAGCCTTGGCTTTCTTTTCCTTTAAACTCAGTGCTAAAATCAGTCCAATAATTTCAAGAATAAAGAAGGTAATGAACACAATGTGAAAATTACCTAAGGTCGCTGTGGCCACACCGCCCAATGACAGCAAAATAGTCGCTACGGCAACCCCCGTCGAACCGAGCAGTTGACGCATCGTGGTAATGACCGCCGTTCCGTGAGAAATCTTCTCCTTAGGCAGCGCATCCGCGCCTAAAGTTGTTGCGGGCATCATCACGAAGGCATTGCCGCCTTCGATCAGCATGGCAATCGGCATCATAGCCCACAATGAGAACTTTGCGGGAATCAAAGCTAGAATTCCCCAGCCAATCAGAATCATCGTCATCCCGATCAGCAGGACTTTTTTAAAGCCAATTCTATCAGCTAATTTACCCGTCAATGGATTCAAAATACTCAGAAAGACAGCTCCTGGAACTAGCGCCATCCCGGAAATAAACGGGCTGACACCCAAAATGATCTGGTAGTACAGTGGGAACACGATTGTCACCACGATCAGCGCAATGTAGGACAGTCCGGTTAACCAAACTGACGCGTTGAATTGACCGACCGCAAAGACCCGTAGATCGAGTAGCGGTTCTGGTAAGTGTAATTGGCGATAAGCGAAGAATAATAGCAAAAGAATACTGATCACTAGGATGATTGTCGCAGTCCCCCAGTTAACGCCTGATTTACCAACCAGATTGACCACGTACAAAACCCCAATAAAGCCCACCAGACTGATCACTGACAGCCAGTCAAGGTGTGAAGGCGCCTTAGGCATGACGTTAACGATTGCCCAAAGTGAAACCACGATCACGCAAGAAATAATGATCATGAACACGACGAATAATCCTTGCCAGCTCGTAAAGCGCAGCACGATTCCTGAAATAATGGGACCCACCGCTAACGCTGACCCCATGACTAGTCCCGCTAGACCCATTGCACCGCCACGATTTTCACGCGGTGTAATGGTCAACAGTACCGTTTGATACGATGGAAACAGAATGCCGACACCAATTGCTTCCAGCGCACGCCCTAACAGGACTAGCGGAAAGTTTGGTGCCAAAATAATTAACAGTGTCCCCACATCAAACATAATGAGCACGGATAGAAATAATGACTTAAACCCAATATTGCTCAGCAGCCAAGGACTCACTGGCATCATAATACACATAATTAACATGAACCCCGTTGTTAGCCATTGAACTGTCGAAGCTGAAATTGAAAAATACCGCATCAACGTCGGGTAGGCAGTTGACACCGCAGATTGACTGATGGACATGGTAAACGTCCCCAGCAACAGCGTCGTCACGAACCACAAACGTGAGCGGCCAGATAGAGTAGTTGTTTGACTCATCTTCGAATTCCCCCTTACTATCACAATCATAATCGTAAATAAAATTAAAATCAATTGTGCAAAACGGAGATTAGGCAGTAGCATAGATTAAAAATCCGATTTCGTTTACTTTTAAGTCAAGTTGACCTAACTGTATGACATAAAAAAACACGGTCACATTGACCGTGTCAAAATTTAGCTCAGACTATTAATTGTACCGTCATCAATTGCTTTTTTGATTTTTTTTGCTTCATCCAAGCGAGACTCAACAATGTACTTCATCGTGACGTCCTTGTCAGATTCTGCTTGATTAAATTGTTCAGTTAAAAATTCGATTTGATCCTTTAAATATGAAATTAAGTCCATCTTATCCACCAGCCTTTTCGTCTTCCCTACCATTATAAGTCAAACCTGTCTAATTGTCGTCACGATTTCCTCCGAAGAGAATGATTAGTCGCAATAGCTGTAAAAAGGTAGCTAACGCAGCAGCCACATAAGTCAGTGCAGCAGCCGTTAGCACCCGGCGAACCATCGGCACTTCATCCGCAGACAACAGCCCACCGTCACTCAAAATGCGCAGTGCTCGATGAGAAGCGTTAAACTCCACTGGTAACGTCACCAGCTGAAACAACAGTGCCAGTGAGAACAGCAAGATACCGAGATGGATCAACGTCTGATTCATCCCCATTAACACCCCAACTAAGATCAGCGGGAAAGAGACCGTCGACCCGAGATTAGCAATTGGTACGATGGCCGTCCGCAGCCTCATTGGTAAATAATTGTTGGCATCCTGCACCGCGTGACCACATTCATGGGCGGCAACCCCAACGGCGGCAACCGATGACGAATTGGCGGTTGATTCCGACAAGTTTAACGTCTTGTTACCACCATTATAATTGTCAGTCAGGTCCCCAGCGATTGGGTGAACGGTCACGTCATTAATGCCCGACTGCTGTAAAATATATTCCGCCGCACTGGTTCCGGTAACACCGCTTTGAGCGCGGTACCGATCATATTTAGCATAAGTCGACTTAACGTAACCCGAAGCGGCCATTGAAAGCAACAACCCAACAATAACTAAAATGTACGTTGGATCAAAAAAGGCAAAAATTGGTGATGTCATTGAAGCCCTCCTATCTATTAAATCAGTTGTTAGAAATATTATTTAGCGTTATCGTTGCAGAACATTGTAGCAAGTTATTGGGGTTGGGACAATCTTCTTAAGGAATGCTTAAGGATTAGGAGAGACTACTTTAATTTTACATTGCCTAAGCGGGGTTAAGCGGACTGGACGTTATGTATAAAGGTGAATGGCAATCTAAAAACAAACCGCGCTTTTTCGTTTACATTGCCTAATCGGGTTCAAGCGGACTGGGAGTTATGTGTAAGGGTGGATTACAATATAAAACCAAGCCCGGGTTTTACATTGTAATCCACCCTTACACGCCACTCCCAAAACGTCCGCTTTCACACCTTGGTATTTTGGTGTACCATTAACATTGTTGAAATAATATAAAGCATAAAGGAGCAGAAATTCTTGATTACTTTAAAATCAGAACGTGAAATTGAAATGATGCGTAAATCCGGTGCCGTTTTGGCTGGTGTTCACTTGGGTCTGCGTAACATTATCAAGCCCGGTATTTCTAGCTGGGATATCGAAAAGTTTGCTAATGCCTACATCGAAGAACACCACGCCAAGGCCGAAGAAAAGGGCTTTGAAGGTTACAAATACGCGACCTGCGTCAGCGTTAACGATGAAGTCGCTCACGCCATTCCCCGTAAGAACCTCTTACTTAAGAACGGTGACATTGTTGCCGTTGACATGGTAGTTAACCTGGATGGCTTCATGAGCGATTCTTGCTGGACCTACGCTGTTGGTACCATCAGCAAGGAAAAGCAGCATTTAATGGACGTTACCAAGAAGGCCTTATACCTCGGTATCGACCAAGCCGTTGTTGGTAACCGGATCGGTGATATTGGTTACGCCATTCAACACTACGTTGAAGACGAAAACCACATGGGCGATGTTCGTGAACTGATCGGCCACGGTATTGGACCGACCATGCACGAAGAACCAAACGTCCCTCACTACGGTGAACCAGGCAAAGGCCTGCGTTTACGTGCTGGTATGACGATCACCATTGAACCAATGGTTAACCTTGGGACCTGGGAGATTGCTACTAAGACGGTTCCCGGCGATACTTGGGAATACTACGTTTCAGCTGATGGCACCCCTTCAGCTCAATACGAACATACCTTAGAGATCACCAATGATGGTCCTAAGTTATTAACTTCTCAAGATCCAGACTTAGATGCTAAGTACCTTTAATATTAAATAATAAACGTCTCGCAGTCGAAACCAGACTTGCGGGACGTTTTTTGGTATGCTTATTACATTAAATTTATGCGGGAGGCCCAACATGTCACTGACTAACCAGACACCAGAATCACAGGTCCAAGGTCTTTTTAAACGAATTGCCGGTAACTATGATCAAATGAACAACTTAATTTCACTGGGCACTCACAAGCACTGGCGCAAAGTCGCTATGACTAAATTGATGCTTAAGCCCGGCAGCTTCGTGCTCGATCTGTGCTGCGGAACTGGAGATTGGACCATTGCACTCGCTAAAGCGACTGGTCCATCTGGTCAAATCATTGGGTTAGATTTCAGTGCGGAGATGCTTACAGTCGCCAAAAAGAAAGTCGCCGCAGCCAGTTTAAACGACCGTGTAACTTTAGTTCAGGGTGATGCCATGACGCTGCCTTACAGTAATGATCAGTTCGATGTGGTCACCATTGGCTTTGGCTTGCGCAACGTGCCAGACGCCAATCAAGTGCTGCGTGAAATGCACCGGGTCGTTCGTCCAGGTGGTCAAGTGACCTCACTAGAAACATCACAGCCGAACCAACCAGTCGTCAAACTGGGCTGGCAAGTCTACTTCAAGTTGGTACCAATGATGGCTAAGATTGCCGTTCACGACTATCACGACTACGCTTATCTGCAACGCACCGCGACTGAATTTGTAAATGCTAAACAACTAGCTCAGATGTATGATAACGCTGGTTTCACTCATATCAACTATCAAACTTTTGACATGGGTGCGGCTGCTGTACACCTAGCTCGCAAAGCATACACTGAAAATTAATTAAAACTGATATTATTGAGCTAGCCAGCCATGCGTTGCCAGATTCATCTCGCGTTTGCGCATACCAGAAACGTATGGGTTGCCTGCCACGTAGTAGCGATAGGGTGAATTAGTTTGGCCGCCGCGCTTGCTGACGCCAATTCGAGCTGACGTCAGGATCTGTGCCGGCACGCGCTGATCTTGTAAATCAATCTTAAACGGACTGTCAGTGATCATCACGTTGTTCCAGCGCAGGTCGGTCACACCAAAGGCCTGCATTAATTTACCGGGACCGTTAGTGAGTTCTGAACCGGTTTTCGGGCGATTAGCCTGCATGATGTCTAAACCATCTTTGGGTTCAACACCTCGAATCAAGATCCCTTGCGGCTCACCTTGAGCTTGCGTTGCAACATCAAACGCATAGTAGCCGCGGGACGTATAAATATAAACGTTGCCCGGAGCGCCGTACAGTGCATCATTCGCCTTAGTCCGCCGCCCCTTATACACATGCGCAGCAGAGTCCGCCACACCTAAGTAGGCTTCAGCTTCCACGATGTAGCCGCTGACCAGCCCTTGGGGTGACTCATAACGCAACAGCTTACCCAATAATTCACGGGTGATGTTACCCGTTGAACGAGCGCTAAAAAAAGCTGCCATAGTTGTCATCATTTCTCCCTCCAACGTCATTATGCTATATTGTCATTATAGAAGAGGTGATTAGAAATGGCACTCAAAATTGAACGGATTTACACGAAACCCGCTGACATGGACGGTTACCGCATCCTAGTGGACCGCCTATGGCCACGGGGAATTTCCAAAGAAAAGGCCGCCCTTGATGAGTGGTTTAAAACGATTGCGCCAACCAAGGAACTGCGCCAATGGTTCGGTCATGATCCAGCTAAGTATGACGAGTTTAAAACCCGCTATCGAGCTGAGTTAGATGTCAACCCTGACCGTGACCAATTTTTAGCACTGGTTAAGGCTCATTTAGCTGATGGTAATGTCATCATGCTTTACGGTGCTAAGGATGAAGCCCATAACCAGGCTGTGGTATTGAAAGCATACATCGAACAACAATTATAATCTAAAAAAGATCACTCTTATCAGTGACCTTTTTTAATGTTGCTGTTCAATTTGCTTCTGAATCCCGGCCAATGTCAGCTCCGCAGTATCCGCGAACTTAACATCCGCCGTGGCAATTTCAGCTGTTGCACCCACCCCAACTGATAAAGCACCGGCACCATTGACGGCAGTGAGCCCCGTTTTCGAATCTTCAATACCGAGACAGTTAGTCGGCGACAGGTTCAATAAGCTGGCTGCTCGAACGTAGATCTCTGGATCCGGTTTATTACGGGTCAGTGTCGCTGGATCGACAATTAAGGGAAAGTAGTCCGTCAACTGCATTTTTTTAATTTCCAATGGCGCGTTCACCGAAGCGGACGCCAGCACGATACCGTAGTGCTGCGCCTTTAATTCATCTAGAAAATCAATGATACCAGGCAAAACATCCGCTGGCGACATCTGCGAAATCAGCTCAAGGTACATTTGATTTTTACGGTCGCCTAATTTCACCTGTTCAGCTGCCGTATAACGGTTTAATTGATGTCCAGCTTGTAAGATGGTCGTCAAGGAATCCTGCCGGCTCATCCCAAGCACTCGTTCAGCCAGTGATTGCGTCCAAGTAATACCCAGTTCATCCGCTAATTGATGCCAGGCCTGCAGGTGATACTGAGAAGAATCAGCAATCACGCCATGCAGATCAAAAAGAACACCGGTATATTGATCAAATTTAGCCATTCAAATCACCTCGATTAAAGGACAATTGCCCTTTTATTTTGGCTACAATCCCGTATAATTAGAACCGTTATGGAGGGATGCGCACGTGTATCAAGATAACGGAAAACCAACTATTTTAGGAGATTGTACCCTACTTATTATCTCCATTATAATCAATTCATTAGGAAACGCACTCACAGTGTCTCTTAACCTAGGCAGTGCACTGTGGACCGCCTCTGCCGTGAACATGGCCCACCTATTCCGCATGAATCTGGGCAACATTCTGTTACTGGAAGGAATTGCAATCATTCTTTCAAACGCGTTGATCCTAAGAAATTTTGACTGGCGCCGAATGTTAGGTAACGTCTTATTCATGGTGCCATTTAGTTACCTCGTCAGTGGCATTGCCCAAATGTTAACGGTCTTTCACATCCAGCATCTGTCATTAGTCCCGTCAGTGATTCTCGATATCATTGGGGTTATGATGATTGGCTGCGGTGTTTCTATTTATCAACGGGTTAATTTAATTCTTCACCCCAACGATGATTTTATGCAGATCTTGCGGTTTAAGTATTTCCATGGTAACGCAGTGATTGCCTCACTGGTGGCCTTCATCGTTCCCATTACGATTACAACCATCTGTTTTCTGATTCAGCGCCATCTTTGGGCCGTCAATATTGGGACCGTAGTGGCTCTGCTTTTCCAGGGAACGTTTATCGCTTTAAGTGACCGTTACGTCTTTAAAAAATTAAAACATCAACGTTTATAAACTCAAAAAGCTCGTTGCATAACAATCATGCAACGAGCTTTTTAGTTCAATTAGAACGCAAATTCATCCACAACTTCAAATGAAACGTTGGCGTTTTGCTTGATCATCTTAGCAACTGGGCAATAGTTCTTAGCTTCATCAACTAATGCCTGTGCTTGATCACGTTTAACACCATTCATCAAAACCTGAACACGGACGACGAATTTGTAACCCGTATCGTCTTTTAATTGATCCACACCCGTGTGAACTACACTGGTATGCGGTAGGTTATGCTGCTTTTCAATAATTTCAATGGTAGCGTTAAAGCAGGTACTGATTGCTAACCCCACTAATTGCTCGGGATTTGTACCAGAACCCTTTACCAGTGAGCTGCTAACACCCAGTGCTAAACCTTCATTACCACGAATAAAGCTGACACCGCTTAAGCCTTTTTCATTTACTGCCTCTGTATGATACAACGATCCATTAATAGCCATTATCTGGATCCCCCTTTTGTATTTTATGCCTGTAGTGTAGCACGTATGGAAGCGATTCCAAACCATTTAGCTTGTTAACTAAATGGTTTTAGTTTTCCCAACTGCTAACCTTTCAGCCACTCAAATACGGGGAAGAATGCTAATAATCTTAGAACTGTGGCTGATTAACGGCCCATTCTGGTTTTTGACCCGATAATGCTTCATCGATCATTCTGGCGGCACCCATGGCCATGTTTTCACCGGCTTCAACGGTATTGGAACCCGTATGCGGTGTCAAGAAGACGTTGTCAAGTTTGAATAACGGGCTATCGTCTGGCAGCGGTTCTTCATCAAAGACGTCTAAGGCCGCGTTGGCAATTTGATGGCTGCTGAGTGCTTTGATCAGTGCCTGTTCGTCAACCACGGAACCACGCGCTAGGTTAATCAACGAGGCGCTAGACTTCATCATCTTTAATTCTTTTTCACCGATCAAATGTTCAGTCTGTTTAGTGGCGGCAATGTGCAGCGTCACGAAGTCTGATTGTCTTAATAACGTCTCTAAATCAACGTATTCACCATATTTCGTGGGGCGTTTAGTACGATTATAGAGCAACGTTTTGACACCAAAACTACTTAGCATCTTGGCCACTGCCTGACCAATGTGACCGAAACCAACGATACCCACCGTTTTCCCTGCGAGTTCATGACCAAAGATCTGTCTAGCAGCCCGCTGCTGTCCTGAACGCATCAAAGTCGACACTTTAAACGACTGCTTTGCCAGCAGCATGATATCAGTAACCGCATTTTCAGCCACACTGACCGAATTGGCACCAGGGGTATTGGTGACCCAAACGCCCTTGGTCGCCGCATAGTCGGCATCAATACTGTCATAGCCAACGCCATAGCGAGCTAAGACTTTTAGATTAGGCAGTTTGTCATATAAAGTATTTGGAAATGGTGCCACAAACATCATAATGCCCGCGACATCAGGTGCTGTCGCCAAGATGGCTGCTTCCGTTGGATCGGGTACCATCAAGACTTCATAACCCTTCTTAGTTAAATAATGGTCAGTTTGCTTGTCAGCAACCTGAGGTATAATTACTTTCTGCATCTTAAAAATTCCCTTCTGTTTAAAGAGTCGTTTACTATTTAAAGTTTACCATGCTTTGATTTAAAACACCCTAATTAACCCACGTCAGAGGTTGTCACTCTGTTTCGACCAGCTTCTTTTGAACGGTATAGCCGCTTATCGGCACGTTTGTACAAGTCCAAATAATTTTGATCCTCAGCGTCAATTTGGTCTTGGCCCATCGAAATGGTGATTTGAAACTGTTCGCCCTGCTGAGTCGTAAAGTTCAAGTTGCCAATTGCTTTACGAACACGATTGGCAGCCATGTTGGCCGAACAGTGCTGGGTCTCAACATCGAAGACCAGAATGGAAAATTCTTCGCCGCCAACCCGATAAGCTTCAGCATGACTACTGATTTCAGGCACGATCTGTTTTAATTCAGCGGCGACTTTTCGCAATACGGCGTTGCCTTCTAAGTGACCATAACGATCATTGACCCGTTTAAAATGATCAACATCAAAGGTATACAGCAAATACCGTGTGCCATTTTTATGATAATCGCGAAATGCTCGGTTCAGATCTTCATTAAACACCCGAAAATTATAGAGTTGCGTCAGATTATCCTGTCTGGCTTCGTAGAGCAGCAGTGCGTGCCGCTGATTTCGCAGTTTTAGCTCATAGTAAATAAACCAAATCAGGTAAAACACAACTAAACTAGCAAAGATTTCCCATAGCCAGCCCACTTCAATACCGCGTAATGAAACCCAGTTGGCCCACATAAACGGCGCCGCAAACAGAAAGCAAAATGGGTAATACCGCAGTGGTCGATCAATGATCTGCCGGCCGAATTTTTCCGCCACCCGCATTAACACGAGTGTGAAAACGAAAGCATAGCCCCACCATACCAAGTTGGGTAACAGCCAGTACCAATTCAGTACAAGAAATGATGCCACCGGGAACAGCCCCCGACTTTTTTCAAAGAATAGAGCAATGATCAGCACCCCGATTTGAAACCCGAGATAACTCCAGCCAAACCCCTTTCGATTATGGGCTTCCATAATCCGAAACACGGAGGCGAGCTGAAAGAATCCCAGAAAGCCAATGGTGAGTAAGATCTGACAAATACCTCGAAACCGTTTCAAGAATTGAATTTGAAATTGGGTGCGCTGCAGCCAGTCATAGAGCAGTGCAAACCCCGTTAGTAACAACAAATTAGTCACAAATGTCATCCCACGAATGGCCCATGCCAGCATAACAGCTGCCCCCTTTCTCACTCAACTTTAAACCCAATCAGTGTTAGTTTCTCTCACAATTTGAATTCTGTAAAGAACTAGTTTCCATCTTGAATCCTGTCCACTAAAAAAGTTCTGATGAAAATTGTCTGCAACAATTTTTATCAGAACTTCTCTTAATTATTTAAATTAATTAGCTAATTGCGTTGGTGACAAGATCAGCTTACCATGAATCGCTGACTTGCGTTCCACCGTAACTGGTTGATGTGCCATACCCATATCGGTAACTTCTGAAGATGGCGTGAAGACCAGCTCGTGGTCGTGCTTGACCAACCGCCGAATTGACAGCAGGATGACGGCACAGACCCCAATCAACGGGAAACCAGCCATGACGGAAATCGTCTGAATAACTTTGAAACCACCTACTAGAACAAGTGAGATGGCAAAGATCATGAAGACGACGACCCAAGTCATCCGGTTGAAACGCGTTGGTTCGCGGTGCTTCAATGGGGTGCTGGTAAACGATGACAGAATGTAAGCTGAACCAGAAATGGTTGTTGCTAAGAAGATAAAGCATGACAAGCAATACAGTAACGTCATGATCTGCTTCATTGGCAACGTCCCAATTACGGTTGCGATAACGGCAGCTTGACCTTGGGTGTTCAACATGTGGACCAAATTAATGACCCCATTTTGTTGTAACCAAAGTGCGTAACCACCCATGACGGCGTAGAACAATGCACAGCCAGTAAAGCCATACATTAACATCCCCATGAGCATCTGGCGAATCGTTCTACCACGTGAGATCTTCGCAATGAATAATCCCATCACAGGCATATATGACAACCACCAGCCCCAGTAGAAGATCGTATCCTGCTGAGTGGCACTTGGATGCGTATTAGTGGCCATTGGTACGAATTTTTGAACTAACATACCTAGGCTTTGTGCTTCGTTACCAATAATGTAACGAGCCGGACCAAAGAATAAAATTAAAACCAGAAAACCGATGGCTAACCAAATATGCACCTGACTTAAACGGTCGATCCCACCGTTCAGGCCTTTAAAGACCGTGACGGCGAACAAACCGAATAAGACAATGAACAATGCCATTTCCAATGGCAGACCGTACTTCAGGCCAGTTGCACTTGAAAAGGCCTTAGCAGTGATTGGGACTTCCATCCCAATTGATGAACCGACACCACCGATGATACCAATAACAACCAAAATGTTGATCAAGCCCGCAAAGAATTTCTTCAATGACTGGTGCTTGTCACCATCTAACATACTGATCCCGTCGCTTAACTTTTGAACGGGCTGACCCTTACGGTATAACAGGTAACCAATCAAAACAGCGGCTGGTGCGAACATCATCCAAGCCATTGGGCCCCAGTTAAACTGGCCCATCATCGTAGCAGAGATGTAAGCAGCGTGTGAATAAGCTTTAATGTGAAATGGCGGATTCTGAATCACCGTCAGTGGATCAGTAATGGACAACATCATGATGCTGGCATCGATCGCCGTTGCAAACACCATTGCGCCCCACTTGAAACCACTGTACACCGGTTTGTCATCGGGTTTTCCAATTTTAATTTTCCCATATCGGCTAAATGCCAATCCGATTAAGAAGACAAAGTTGATGATATAAATACCAAGGTACATCCACCCTAACTTTAGGTTCATCCAACTCAATAGACTAGATAAAGGTGCTTGTAACCCTTTTCCACCTATCATTAACACTAAAGTTGCCAGTAAGAATAATCCCACAGTTGGTACAAAGACCCACTTGTTGATTAACTTGCTTCTTAAAATAATATTCCTCCTCTAATAATTGTACATATTGGATGCAGAGTGTGGAACAAGCTAGAGGGTTGAACACGCTGCGACGATTTTAAAACTTGCCGTTCACGCTGCGGTCTAGCTTGGGAATACGTCTTGTCCATGTATCAATCAACCCCACTTTCAGAAAAATAACCGTTCTCGTTATTATTCCTACCGATGGATCCTGATCAAAATACCGTTATAGCAACGATATCGTCAAGCATCGTATTGAAACCACAATGAAATTGTAACCTTTCAACTCTGAAAGCACCCAACGTATTTTCATTCGGGTCGACAAAGTAGAAAGCACAAAAAGAGCTGCCGAGATCGTCTACGACCACCTGCAACAGCTCTGCCTGCAACAAATTGCCAATTCCAATGTAACCCGATTGAATTTACATCATTATTATACACGTTTGAAATAATAAGTAAAATCAGTCAAAATGATAAGAAAAATACCCATGTTATTGGCTTATACATAGGCTTTAGCGGAGTTATCCACAAGCTATATTTGCCGAATTCTCGGGCTTTTTAGCAAAATAAGTGAAAAATAAAAACGATTTTTCAAAATAACGGTGTTTAAACCGCCTTTGAAAGATCGTTATTTGCAGAAAATGGTTATTAATCGTCCATATTTACTTATCTGAGTGTTTTGGAACGGGTTTAATGACCCGCGCTGGATTACCAGCAATCACGACGTTATCCCCAAATGATTTAGTCACCACGGAGCCAGCACCCACGACCACGTTATCACCTAACGTGACACCAGGCAAGATGATGACGCCGCCGCCCATCCATACACTGTGGCCAATGGTGATGGGAGCGCCTAATTCAACGTCGGCATCCCGTCGCAGAACTGGATCTAATGGGTGAATTGGGGTATAAAAACCGCAGTTAGGGCCGATCCAGGCATACGGCCCGATGGTGATGGGACACGTATCCAGCATGGTTACATCATAGTTGGCGTAAAAATGATCGCCTAAATGAATGTTGAAGCCGTAGTCAAATTTGAAACTGGTCTCAACGAAAAAGTTATCGCCAGTATCGGCAATTAACGCTTTGAAACGGTCATTACGGTTCTGATTATCAGTAATATGATTAATTTCTTCTAGTTGCTGGCGCATATAGTCCCGGCGAGCAGTAAGTTCGCCATCGAGCTCATCGTACGGTTCACCGGCAGTCATCTTTTCTCTTTCTGTAGCCATACAAAACAACACTCCTTTGCTAAAAGCATATCACAGATTACAATTTTGAGTTAAATTGCTTTCATCATCCGTGATTTGCACTAAACTGTAGTAGTAGAATAATTTTAAATTTTATCTTTATAAAAGAGGCGATTTATTTGAAACTTGCGCTTACTATTTTTGTTTTAAATGCCTGTTACATTACCTTAAACACCTTTCGGACAATGTTAGTTGTCCGCAGACAAAAACTATGGGCACCACTGCTAGCCGTTTTTGAAGAATTCGTTTACGTGATTGCACTGGCAATTGCGTTGAAGAACATCAACTCACCGATCAACGTCATTGCTTATACTGTTGGTTTCGGGATTGGGATTTACCTAGGTATTCTGATTGAAGATCACGTGGCGTTAGGCTACGTTAATTTCCAAGTCACCGTCAAAATCGACAATGACGATCCCAAGTATCAGCAAAATAAAAAATTACCGGAGGATCTGCGTAACAATGGTTACGGGGTCACGGAAACTTGGGGCTATGGCCGTGATGGTTCGCGGTTGATCTTAAACATCTTAGCCCCCAGAAAAGCTGATCGCCGGTTAATGGATCTGATCCATCAATTGGCACCAGAAGCTTTTGTCATGGTCAACGAACCCACCCAAATGTCTGGTGGCTTCTGGAGTAAGGAAGTTGAGCGCCGCTTCAGAAAAGTAACTCATAAAGAAAAGCAAAACTAAACCTGACACAATCAGCACTGGGCTATGGATTTTTAAATAAATCCAATTGTTCCAGTGCTTTTTGAATGTCTGAAACTGACTGATCAACCTTTTTTTGCTGTTGCGGTGCTGGTTTAGCAGCAGGCTGCTTAGTTGATACTGCCGGCTTAGCTTTAGGCTTAGTCGGTCTAACCGTTTTAGCCTTAACCTGGCGTCCTGCGATTGGCCGATCAGTCTTAACCATCTCGTCCATCGTTTGATTTAACAAATGGTCAACAAAAATATTACCCTGGTTATCCGCGTGGCCCTTAGTCCAAACAAGCGACAGCTTAGAAAACTGCGGCAATAACGAATTGACTTGCTGCCAAAGCTCAGCGTTCATCAGTTCACCGCCGGAGCGTCGCCAGCCACGTCGCTGCCAGCCTTTTAGCCAGCCCTTGTTGATTGCATCCAGCACGTACTTGGAATCAAGTACCAGCGTGATGTCAGCCGTCTGCTGGTCTTGTTCGATCAATGCGTTCAGCGCTTTGATCAGAGCCATGATCTCCATTCGGTTATTGGTGGCCCCCCATTCACCAGCGGAATCACTGAGGACCGTATCAGGCAGCTCCAGTCGGTAGGCCCAGGCAGCGGGATCGGTGGTCTTCACGTGACCGCCCTTAACGTTACCGTGATTACGCGTGCCCCCATCCGTATAGCCAATGATCAGGCCATCGTGAGTAACGTTTTTTTTCGCCGTGGACCCACCCATGAATTGCTGGGCTTCTAACTCCGTCTTAAATCCTTTGTATTCGGCACCGGAAAAGCCCGAAACTTCTTTTTGCGCTTCCGGCCAGCTGGTATAAATGCCGGGATGCTGACCCTTTCGTACCGCATAATATTTACCCAAAAACGTCACCTGCTCTCCATTTAAAGATTATTAAAGTTTAATAAATTCCTATTACAATTTCCACTTTACAATCGTCAATTATACTAATTTTGTGAAAATTATGCTAAAGTTATTAGTGTAAGCACTTTATGTAGAAAATCGACGTTCATTTATGAACTTTGCCATTATTAACCAGTTGTTCAAGAGGAGGAATAACTCTGATGTCTGAAATTCACGCGCAGCTCATTAACATTAAACAAGCTCACGCTTTGTTGAAAGAGCAACATAGTCAAGCCAACGAATTTTTTCCTGAACTGACACTTACTGGCCAATATATCCTACCAGATTATCGGCTGACTCGTAAACGGGAAGCATTTAAAATTCGGAAACATACTTTTTTAAAGAAGCATTTCAAATCCTACGTTGCCTTTGATTCCGAAAATGGTCAAACCCTTTGGATGCATAACTTTTCAAGTTTGACCCAAGCGTTATTCTGGTTGCAAACGGGGCTCAAGCCCGGTGATACCGACAGCCAATTTTCCTTTAAGGAATGGCATGAAAACCACGCTGAGGAAATTGAAAGTTATAAAGAACAGCTCCGGGCTTTACACAAGGACACGGTCGCCCAAAAGAAGGCTTCAGAATCCCGTGCCCATAAACCAAAGAAACACGCTTAGTCTGATGAGTTCTGAATTTACTCAGAACTTTTTATTTTGCGCGTGACAGTCAGGATTCCTAAAATAGTGACTAAAATCCCTTAGTGCAGTCAGTCAAAGATTGCTGTACTAAGGGATTTTTTGTGCTTTATTTATTTATTTTGATCAAAATAAGTTTTTACTTCTTGTGGCTGCGTCTTAACGGTTACGATACCATGATGGATCGCATACAAAACTTCCGCCCGTTCATTAAGGGCATCATAGAAGTTACCGCGGTTTAAAATAATGCAGTTCGCCTGTTTGCCAACTTCAATGCCGTAATGGTCCAAAACGTGCATCGCACGGGCACCGTTTTGCGTCACGTACTTATATGAATTCATGATCTGGTCATAGCCCATAGTCTGTGCCACGTGAAGACCAAGGTGCAGCGGATCTAACATATTGCCGTCACCCATTGGGTACCAGGGATCCTTAATGTCATCTTCACCAAAGGCAACGTTGATGCCATCTTCGGTCAATTCCTTAACCCGGGTCATCCCCCGACGCTTAGGATAAGTATCGAACCGACCACCCAGGAAGGTGTTGACTAGTGGATTGGCGATCATGTTGATGCCGGACATTTTCAGCAGCCGGAACAGCTTGTAAGCATAAGCGTCATTGTATGAGCCCATGGCAGTGGTGTGACTTGCGGTCACTTTGTCGCGCATCCCGGTTTCGTAGGCTAAGGTTGCCAGGGTTTCAAGACCCCGGGCTGCTGGATCATCAATTTCATCACAGTGCACATCGATCAATTTATCGTACTTTTCAGCCAGATCACTGACAAAGTGCAGTGATTCCACGCCGTATTCACGGTTGAATTCAAAGTGCGGGATCCCGCCAATGACGTCGACGCCCATCTCAGCTGCTTTGGTCATTAACTCTTTACCATGCGGGAAGGACAAAATGCCTTCTTGTGGAAAAGCCACGATCTGCAGTTCAATGAAGTCTTTCACTTCGTCTCGAACTTCCAGTAACGCCTTTAACGCCGTCAAGTCAGGATCAGTCACATCAACGTGTGAACGTACGAACTGGGTCCCGTGACTCGCCTGTTTATTTAAGGTCTGAATGGCGCGCTTTTTAACGTCTTCAACGGTCAGCTTCTTCTTGCGTTCCGACCAGATTCGAATTCCATCAAACAACGTCCCGGATTGATTCCATTCCGGGTCCCCTGCTGTTAAGGTGGCATCCAAATGGACATGAGGGTCAACAAACGGTGGCAATAACAGCTTCCCACAGCCATCAATCAAGCCTTCGCTCTCTTTGGGTGTAATGTGGTTAGCAATTTCAACAAACTTGCCGTCTTCAATTCGAACGTCTTTCAAGGTTTCGCTATTCTCAATTGACACTTGCTGTATCAACATCTTCTTACTACCTCCAGCAGTTTTAGTTAATCATTACGATTAAATTATAACACGGGAGCTACCTCACATTAGCTGTATTGTTCGTTTTGCCACAAACTATTTTTAACGCCGATACTGCGGCCACGGTTTTCTTGTCATATGGCTTTTAAACCAGCATGATTTTCGCTATAGTGAAACTAACAGAAACTGGAAAGGAGGTCAGCTATGTCAATCCCTCAAAAGCAACATCTGTCACTGCCCAAAATTCTCACCCTGGGCTTTTTGATCATCATTTTAATTGGCACATTGCTGCTCAGCCTGCCGATTGCCACGCGCGGTACGCACACGACCTCCGTAATGGACGCCTTCTTTACCGCGACCAGCGCCACCTGCGTGACCGGGCTCACGCTAGTCAGCACGGCGTTTCACTGGACCTTGTTTGGCCAAACGGTAATTTTATTTTTGATGGAGATTGGCGGTCTGGGCTTCATGACCTTCACCGTCATGCTATTTTTATTCATGCGTCGCCAAATGAAACTCTCAACGCGACTGTTAGCGCAAGAATCACTTAACCTCGATAATCTCTCACAGCTCAGTGTAATCAAATTAATCTTACTGCTCTCATTGATCATTCAACTAGTGGGTGCTGGGCTCTTAATGCTTGATTTTTACCCGCGATACGGCTGGACTAAGGGCATCTGGTTCAGTATCTTTCACGCCGTTTCAGCTTTCTGTAATGCCGGGTTCGACTTATTCGGCAACAGTTTAGAAGACTTCACGAACGACCCCTACGTTTTGAGTATCATGGCGATCCTCATCATTGCCGGTTCATTTGGCTTCCTGGTCTGGCAGGACCTCTTGCTCTATCCTAAACGGCGGCGATTATCACTGCATACTAAACTAGCACTGGGAACCGGAACGGTCATCACCTTAATCTCAATCGTGGTCTACCTGCTCAGCGAAAATAACCTGCAAGTCCTTAGCCAGCACGTTTCGTACGGCCACCGGCTCATGAACACCCTGTTTATGGCCATCACGCCGCGGACTGCCGGATTGACCACGTTGCCCTACCAGCATCTGTCCCTTGCCAGTATTGCCTTTACCATGATTTTAATGTTCATTGGTGGCACCCCCGGATCAACTGCCGGTGGTGTGAAAACAACGACTATTGGTCTACTTACCATTCAAAGTATTGCAACCCTGCGCGGTAAGCGGGACGCCACCTTTGGCCACCGCCGCTTCACACAAGATAATATTTTCCGGGCACTGACCTTAATCTTTGTCGCACTGACCATCCTAGCAGCAGCCACACTGATTCTTTGCGCCACCCAGCCGCTGCCTAAAAATGATGGCCTGCAGTCGGTTACTTTTGAAGTCCTGGCAGCCTTTGGGACTACCGGGATTTCACTAGGACTAACGCCACATTTAAACGTTCTGGGCAAGCTGATCATCATGTTTTTGATGTTCATTGGCCGGGTCGGTATCTACACCGTGATGTTCTCGATTTTAAACGCCAACCGTAAGCAACCGAAGTACCGTTATCCAGAGGAGAGTGTTCTAATTGGTTAAACATAAACGTGAAAACTACGCCGTGATCGGCCTGGGACAATTTGGCAGTGCCATCTGTCAGTCCCTCGTTGAAGCGGGGCAAGAAGTGCTAGCCATTGATATTAGTGAAGAAAAGGTCAACGAGTTCACTAACATCGTGACCCGGGCGGTAATTGCCGATGCCCAGGATGAAGATACCATGAAAGAACTGGAACTGGGCAGTTTCGACCACGTGTTCATTTCCATCGGTCAAAACATTCAGGCCAGTATCATGGCCACCCTGCTGACCAAAGAACTGGGCGCTAAAGACGTCATCTGCAAGGCTGAAAATGAAAGTCACGCCCGGGTCTTAGAGAAGATCGGTGCCGACCAAATCGTCCGTCCAGAACGTGACATGGCTCGGCGAATTGTCTTCCATCAGCTGCAGCCCAACATCGTGAACTACCTCATGTTAAATGACCAAGTCACCATGGCGGAAGTTAAGGTTGATAACCCGGCTTTCGTGGGCAAATCGCTCAACGAACTAGCCGTACGTAATAAATACCATATCAATATCATCGCCATTAAAACCGATGGCAAGGTCAACCTCTCGCCCACTGCGGACGATAAACTCCGGCAAAATGATTTAATTTCAGTTGTGGGCTACACCACTGATGTGAATCAGTTTAACGAAGATGCACAGGCTTCATCTCAGGCGTAATATTTCCCTGCTTAAGGCTGATTGACTCACATCAATCAGCTTTTTTAGTGAAAAAAAAGAGCCTCGCTCGCGCTCAGCCCTAAACCTTCATCTTTTCTTCTACCTGCAGCGATTCATAGTCGATTTCTTCTTCAGCTTCACCAGACCAGTTCAAGGCCACGATGCCGCCGACAATCAGCCCCAGGCCCAAAATTTCGCCAATGGAAAACGATTCGTGAAACATGATCACGTCAAGTGCTGCAGTTAAAACTGTTCCAGCTCCTGACCACAGCCCATAAGCCACACTCAGCGGCACCACTTGCATGGCATACGACAGACTGTAGAGCATGATCAAGAAAACGGCAATGCTCAAAAAAGTCCATGAAAATTGTGTAAATCCCCTCGACAGCTTTAACGACATGGTCCCAATAATTTCGGTGACAATCGCAATTCCAAGCGCTACATAGTATTTAAACATCCGCTATCACCTCACAGTATATTTAACATCACCGTTCCGAGAATGATGCAGGCGACACCGACGATTTTCGAGCGGTTGACCTGCTCTTGGAAGAAAATAATCCCAATAATGGTTGTAAAAAGGGTCCCAATAGCGCCCCATAACGCATAAGCGACACCTAAATCTAACCACCGCAGTGATTTGGAAAACAAAAACAGGGTAATGGAATACCCAATGACTAACAGCAGCGTTGGCAGTATTCGGTGAAACCCATCGGATTCCTTCAACAACGAACTGCTAATAATCTCAAAGATAATTGCCGCGAATAAAAACCCGTACCCCAATAACAAGTCATCATCCCGTTTCTATAAACTTAATTAACTTTAATTGTAACGCTAATTTTGTAAATCAGGGTAATTCCTAGCGCTACCACCGCGACGGATTCCACGTTCGTCCGTCCAGTTCATCTTGGGCCAGTTGAATTCGTCGCTGCTGTTCTTCGCTCAGTTCTGCCAGCGCCAAATACAGCGCACGTTCTTTAAATTGCGGCGTTTTGGCAGCTAACGCAAATAGTTGCTGGGCCGCCCAAGTCTGTTCTGCCATTAATTATCCCTCCATGTCCTGAATCATTTTCAGGTTCGTCTGCAGATCCGTTAACGTTGCCTGATCATTTTTTAACTGCTCTAAAATCAAAGTTAGCTGCTGTTGCTTGTCGGCTGAAACGGTCGGTATCAATTCAGTCAATTGATCCATTAACCAATTGGTCCGGTCATCAAAGTGCCCCAACTGCGCCTGAGTCAGATAGCGCTGATAATTCACCAGTAATTTGGCCTTGTCATCATCCGTCTGGTAGCCAAATTGGTCGATCACAAAGGTTGGCAAAAACGTCATTTGTAATTTATGCGCCAACGCTTGAAACGGTGTCATGATCTGGGAAAGACTAAAGCCTTCACTGCCACCAGCAGTAAAGGTTCGCGCTGGTGAGCCTAAACTCACGGCGATTCCCAGTTCTTTACCAACTAAGCTTCCCATGGCGTCAGGATAAGCAAAGTGACGCGTCAACACTTGATCCAGCCAATTCTTCAAGATGGCTGGTGCGCTGTACCAATACAGCGGAAACTGCAGCACGATGCGATCCGCTTGGTTAATCAATGTCTGTTCTTCAGCAACGTTCAAATCAAACGTACTGAGCGGATGCCAAGTAACGTCTGGTAAAGCAGCTGCTTCCTTTAAGAATTGCTGGGTACTGGAATCTTGAATCTGCGGATGCCCTACAACGACTAAAGTTTTGATAAAACCGCCCCCCAATTCACATAAGCTTAATACTTCTAATTATGCTCATCTTATCACACCCATTACTACCTGGTATCGCTAAAGCTCATATTAGCGATTATGCGCAGTAACTACAAAACGGTTTTGAGAGTAGGCTGTCTCAAAACCGTTTTTTTGCAGTGTCTTATAGGGAGAGTACAGTAGCGACCGGACTACTGTGAATAGCGCTAGGATTTATAAGCCGCGGTGACAGCCACACCTTTACTATTCAAGATTAGTTTAGCGCTCGTCTGTAATAAACAGTTGTCATTTGTGTATTGGTTGCGTAAAGATTGAAAATAACCGTCTGAACGCCACCGAAGACACAAAAAAACCACTGATCACAATGATCAGTGGTTCCGTTGGGCTTAATTAAATTAAGCAACAGTAACGTTAGCAGCTTGTGGGCCACGGTCGCCGTCTTCAACGTCTAAGGTTACATGTTGACCTTCTTCAAGGGTCTTGAAACCGTCAGCATTGATAGCTGAGAAATGTACGAATACATCTGAGCCGTTTTCAAGAGTGATAAAACCGTAACCTTTGTCAGCGTTGAACCATTTAACAGTACCTTGTTCCATTAGAATGAAACCTCCATGCGCTATGCGCAAATAAATTTTGCATTTGAAACTTTTGAATAAGGAGCCATTCTAAAAAGAACGTTGTACCTTAATCCCGAAGCATAAATACATTACCAATACTATAACAGGTAATTTTGAGAAGTGCAACAATAAACTCCTGCGAAGCAAAACTTTATTTTAAATGAAGACTGCCGCTCTAACTGCAGACAATACCTGCTATCACGCCCTTTTAGCACCATTAGCAGGTGCCAATCAGCCGTTGAACCATATTCATTTAATTATTTTTAATTTAGCAATTAGTTATCAATTTTAGCGAATCAGTAATTCAATCGTGTCTTTTTGAGGCGCAAAATTGAGGCCTACCACAGGTTCTTTCAAGATCTTAGAATACTCATCCAGTACGTCGTCCGGCAGCGGTGTGGTGTCTCCTAATTCGGCTAAAACATCATCAGGAGAGTCCACTTTTTGCATATCAATAAATAACCGCATGTTACCCACCGTATCACGTAACAGATCAGTCAGCAGACTATTCGGCTTGCCCTCCAGATCCGTGACAACAAGCTGTGCCCCATCAACGCCATGATGGTTGATCGTGATCATCTTTAATATATCAAAAACGTTATCCATGTTCGGCTCCCCCAATTTGTATTTTACATTGTGCTCATTATACACGATGTTGCTAGGCTGTGAAAGCTAATCCAACTCAGGAATATCACCTGGTCGAAACCAGCTGCCAGCCCGGCTTTAAACTAAAGTGCCACTGGGTCATGACATACTCGTGGTTTTGAACGCCAGTACTAAATAGCAGCCGCAGCTCTTCACTTTTATAAACCCGATAAGTCTTAGTGACTTTCAGTTGATTACGGCTAGCATTGCGAGTTACCTGAACCGGTCCCTGAGTCGGATTCGTCCGCTGCAGGCCGTGTTCAAGGGGATTGGTCTTATAGAGGTACACCCGCTCGTTTTGCGTCCCGATTGGATGATACAGTAAAACCGGCTTCTTAGCAGTTATGCTGGACGTTAGCGGATAAGTCTGCTGGACCGTCACCTTTTTCATCCCCAAATACTGACTATAATTTAAAATCATCAGTCCAATACTACCAACAGTTAGGATCAGCCCAATGGTCACCCAAACCGCCTTTGGAATCCCGCCAGAAATAAAAATCATACTGCCGGCAAAGAGTAACGCACCAATAAATAACGTGATTGCAATCATCTAGACCGCCTCCTTATGTCGTTTCAAGAAGAAGGTCATCACGAACCCCACCAGCGCAAATAACGTGGCAATGGCAAAGGCGTATCGAAAGCCCACGACGTTCGCGTGCAAGGCTAATTTACGAAATAGGATCGGTGTTGCTTTGGCCACCCCGTGAGCGGGAATGTGGTTCTTCGTGACGTTGGACATCACCGAGACCAAAACGGCGGTTCCCATGGAGGCAAAAACTTGGCGCGCCGTATTGTTCACCACCGTCCCATCACTGATCAAGTTCAGTGGTAAGGCGTTCATTCCAGTCGTGGTCACTGGCATCATGACCATTGAGATCCCCAGCATCCGTACCGAATAGAGGCACACGATGTCGATCACCGGTGTGGTTGCCGTAATCGGGATGAAGGAACCGGTCGTGACCATCAGTAAAAACATCCCGGCCATGGCCATGTTGCGACCACCCAGCCGGTCAAATATCCGCCCGGTAACCGGGTTCATCAGTCCAATAACGATGGCCCCCGGCAACAGGGTCAGCCCAGATGCTAACGGTGTCTCACCCCGAATAGTTTGTAAGTATAATGGCAAGATCAATGTAAACCCGTTCATGGACATAAACGACACCGCGACTAGCGCTGCCGAAAGCGTGAACTCCCGGTGACTAAAGACTTTCAGTTGCAGTAACGGATTACTGATCTTCACTGACCGCCAAATAAACAGTGCGACCACAATTACACCCACCGTCAACGTGACGTAAACGATTGGATCCGTCCATTGATAATCGCCAACTGACGAGAACGCAAATAGCATGGATCCAAAACCGATCATCGACAGCAAAACCGAGAGCCAATCAATCGGCGCTTTTTTAGTGGGTAATACCTTGCGTAGCGTAAAGAGCCCCATGATTACGACCAATAGTGAGATCGGCAGGATGGACAAAAACAGCATCCGCCAAGAATAATGCATCAAGATCCAACCCGAAAGTGTCGGCCCAATGGCGGGTGCTAGTCCAATGACCATTCCGGCCGTTCCCATAGCAGCCCCCCGTTGCGACGGTGGAAAAATGGACGTCATGATGGTTTGGTAAACCGGTGCGGTAATGCCAACACCAGCCCCTTGAATCAACCGGCCCATTAAGATCATCCAAAAATCTTGGGCAAAGTAACACAGAATAGTTCCAACTGAAAAAATGATAATTGCAGCTAAGTAAAGTTTCCCCGAATCAAATCGCTGGAGGAAAAAGCCGGTAATGGGAATCGTGATTCCCATCATTAGCATAAATCCGGTGGTCAGCCATTGAACGGTATTAGCCGAAATACTAAACGACTTCATCAAAGTTGGAAAAGCCGTCGTCAGCATTGTCGAGGTTAAAAAGGTGCTAAACGTTCCCACAAGCATCGTAAACACTAATGCTATTCGGTTGTACGGGCGCCCATTTTGATCAACGGGCTGTGCTGGCGTATGTCCATCTCCAGACAATAACATCACTTTCTTTCTGAATTTATTTGATAAAAAACCGGATAGCGCTAATCATTTACCTTAGCGTATCCGTGTGAATAATTTCGCTTGTACTTTTGGTAACGCAATTTTTTGTAACGCTTCTATCGATAACCATTCCCCGGGAAAAAAGCTGAGATCAGTATTCGCTGGCAAATCAGCGCTCAGCAACGAGATCACCCACTGACGGTGTGTAAAGGTGTGCTTCACCGGCTTACCACCGATCGGTACCACGTGAACGGTCAGGCCAAAGTCTTGTTTGACCAGCTGTTCCAGTAACGTCAGCCGTTCTTCATCCGTCACCAGTTCTGGCGTCTCGCTCAACGCTAACACGTCATCTTCGGCAATTAGCGGGAAGGTCCAAAAGTTCGCCAGTAAGCCATCACTTGGCCGCTTTTGCATCAAGAACTGATCCCCATGGCGAATCACCAGACCATAGTAGGCAACTTTAACGGGTCGCGGCTTCTTGGACTTCACGGGATACTGCCCTTCAACACCATCTAAATAAGCCTGATCAAATTCTTTGACCGGCGAGTGTGCGGAATCTGGATTTTTAGCCGCCATATAACTGGCCCCAAGATCCATCACTGCTTGATTAAAATCACCCGGTCGTGATGGTGACATGATGCGGCCGATGATCTGTTCAAAAACGGGACGGGTTTGTGGTTTAGCAATGTCCAAATCAATTTCCAGCAAGCGGGCAAATACCCGAAACGCGTTGCCGTCCACCGCTGGAACCGGTTCGTTAAACGCAATACTAGCAATCGCACCGGCCGTGTACGGGCCAATTCCGGCCAGCTCACGTAACCCCTCAGCCGTTTGCGGCCACTGACCATCACGTTCATATACAATTTGCTTGGCAGCTTTTTGTAAATTACGGGCTCTGGAATAGTATCCCAGACCCTCCCAAGCTTTCATCAGCTGTGCTTCAGGGGCATCAGCTAATGCGTTAACCGTTGGGAACTGGGCCATAAACCGGTCGTAATAGGGAATGACCGTGTTCACTTGGGTCTGTTGCAGCATAATTTCTGAGACCCAGACGTGATACGGGGCGTGATCGTGGCGCCACGGCAAATCTCGGCCGTGAGCATCATACCAGTCCAGCAGTGTTTTGCGAAAAGCGCGAATTTGGTTTTGCGACCATTCAATCATCTCATCATTCCTTTACTTCTGCTAACAGCCGAACCACTTGCTGTGCGGGATCCGCCGTCTGCCAGCTGCTAATCACGGGTTCTTCGTAAAAATGAGTGCCTAAAGCAAAATGATGTTGGTCAGCATATTCACGCAAATGGTTAAACCCTTCGATTAATGGTGTGTTCAAATGGTGGTATTCAATCACGACGTGGCCGCCTAACTGCGTCATATCGGCTTTAACCTTGCTGTCAGCCGTTAGCGGCGTATACAGCGCCGTAATCGGCTCAGTGTTCCCCGCTTCAATTGCGTGCCGCGGGTGGACCCGGCCAATGGCCAGATTAATAGGTGGCGTGTCCAACACTGACAGCACGTGGTTGACTTGTTGCTGAACCTGTTTGCCAGTCACTTCCGTTTCTTCCGGAAAAATCGTTGCAAGTAGATTAATGGGCGACCGGTCAACCACCGCTGCTGCTTCTGGGATGGCCTGACGTGCTGTCTCCTGATTACTGATCTCTTGAGAGACTTGCTGGCGTGCCAGACTAAGTTGATTAAGCTGCTGTTCAATTAATTGCTGCTGATATTTCAGCATGGCTAGGTGATCCTTGCCATTAGTCTGTAACGTGGTCTTAGTTTGATTAAGGTCATTTTCCAAACCAACGGTAGCCTGCAGCGATAGCCACTGGTTAACCTGTGTTAAATTATATGACCGGTGTCCATTTTTATCTCGGTTGGCCGGTTTAAATAAGCCCAGTTCATCAAACCGGTTTAACAGGTGCCGATCAATTTTTAAGAGCTGGGCAAATTGTCCCGCTGAAAGTTGTTGTCCTTCTATCAATGCTTTTCACCTCGTAAGTATTCACCGTGCTTGACGCTACGAAATTGCGTTATTATTATCAAAATAGAGTTATTGGAATTGAGAGGATTAAGTTATGAAATCAAAATTAAAACTCATCGTAATACTCGCGGCAGTTCTTGTTCTAAGCGGCTGTCAGCAAAATCTGTCGAATTCCAAACGGGTTTCCGACAGCAAAGGCGTCATGTCACAAAATCAAAACGTCACCGTGGTTGAACAGACGCGCTTAAGCACCGTTGACATCTCAAAGGTCAACAGTTTTAACAAGCTGCGCAGTTCAACGGAGGGCCTGTTTCGCTTAGGTAAAAACGGCCGTGTTAATCCCGGTCTCGCCCAATCTTACCGTATCAGTAAGAACGCGAAAACCTACACCTTTAAACTGCGCAAAAATGCCCGCTGGAGTAATGGCCAGCCCATCACGGCAGCCGATTTTGTCTACTCATGGCGACGCAGCGTTAAACCGCAGACTCGCTCCGTCAACGCGAATTTATTTGACGGCATCAAAAACGCTGATCAGATCAGAAAGGGAACACTGCCAGTAACTGACTTGGGTGTCAAAGCCCTCTCAAACCATGAACTGCGGGTGACTTTAGATCACCCCATGGTTTACTTTGAGACCCTTTTAGCCTACCCGCTATTTGCGCCGCAACATCAGGCCACGGTACAGCGGTATGGCACTCACTATGGTGACAGCGCTAATCAGCAGATCTACAGCGGTCCCTTTAAGCTCGTTAAGTGGCACGCTAATAGCGCCACTCGGACGCTGGAACCCAATCCGTATTACTGGGACAAAGCCCACGTCTATTTAAAGCGCTTAACCATTGTGACTGCCAAATCGCCAGCCCAAGATCTAAAAGCCTACCGCGCTGGCAAAGTCGCTGAGATTCAGCTGATTGGCCGCCAGATCCCGGCAAATAAAAATAACCGGGACTACGTTGTCCGGCCGTTTTCTTTGATGCGGATAATCGAATATAATTTTACCACAGCCAATCCCACCAATCAGAAACTCATTAATAATCGTAACGCACGGCTGGCAATTTCGCACGCAATTAGTCGTCGTAAACTGATTAATAATGCCCTGCAAAATGCCTCTTTGCCACCCAAGGGATTCGTCACTGCTGGCCTAAGTAAAAATAATCTCAACCATTCTGACTTTGCTAACCAGCAGGAAGCATCTCGTTATGTCAAAGGCAATTCACGGTTAGCCGCTAAAGAATGGGCAGCAGCCAAGCGCCAGTCGCACGCGTCATCAGCAACGCTAACCTTGGCTACGTCAAACGACGCCATCAGCGTACGGGTCGGCAACAACCTTAAATCTCAGTTGGAGCACCAGTTGAAAGGCTTGACCGTACGAGTGGTTTCGCCGGATTCAACTCACTTAAACGACCGCGTGCAGGCTGGTCAGTTTGACCTGCTGCTAACTGGCTGGGGCGCTGACTACCCTGATCCGCTGTCATTTTTACAGGCAATGACCAGTAACAGCCGTCATAACTACGGCCACTGGCATAACGCCGCGTATGATCGTCAGGTTGCCACCATCAGCAATAATCAGAGCACGGACAATCAATTACGCTGGGAACAGATGCTGGCTGCTGAAAAGCGGCTCACTGAACAGCAGGGTGTAACCCCCTTGTACCAGCAAGCTGATAGCTTCTTAACCAATCCCAAGCTCAACGGTGTCGTCCATAATATCAGCGGTGTCGTTGAAGATTATAAGAGTGCTTATTGGGTTAAATAAGTGCTACAAAAAGACCGATTTCAGTTTGATTGCTGAAATCGGTCTTTTAGTTTACTTAGCAGTTACACCATCGTTATCCGAATGGGCTTCACTAGCGGTTTTGATTTCCGTTAAAAAGGCCCCGCCATACTTCTGGAGCTTACTTTCACCCACGCCGCTGACGGTCAGCATCTCTTCATCGGTTTGCGGCATCACGGCACACATGTCATGAAGCGTCTTGTCTGAAAAGATCACGAACGGTGGGACGCCCTGTTTCTTCGCAAAATCACGACGTAACCCGCGCAACCGCTCAAACAACCCATCATTTTCGGGTAAGACATGGGTTGCCTTGATGGCAACTTTGCGGTAAACCTTTTGTTCACCCTTTAAAACCGCAACACCTAAATCACTGATTTTAAGTACTGGGTATTGGCCGCCGACCGACAAGAGATAACCGGCTGCAGTCAAAAAATCGATTAGCTCAGCAACCGACTTTTGTGACGATTGCTTCATCAGCCCGTAAGTGGATAATTCGTTAAAGTGCAGCTGTTTGACCCGCGCCACACTTGAACCCGTTAGAACCTGCGCCACTAGAATTTTACCGAAGTTTTCGTTCATCCGCTTCACGCAGGACAGCACCTTTTGAGTATCAACGGTAATGTCTTGCTCCTTGCGGTCATCCAAACAGTTCGAACAGCGGCCGCACTTCTCGCCCTTTTCGCCAAAGTACTGCAGAATATAGCTCTGGAGACATTCTTGGGTGTTCGCGTATTGCGACATAGCTTGCAGTTTATCATATTCACGCTGCTTACCAGCATCGTCGCGGTCAGACTGGTCGATCAAGAAATGCTGAATCTGCACGTCTGACAGCCGGAACAGTAAAATAGCTTCACTGGGAAGACCATCACGCCCGGCACGGCCAGCTTCTTGATAATACGATTCAATACTACCGGGAACCTGAGCGTGGATCACAAACCGGACGTTAGATTTATCGATCCCCATTCCAAAAGCATTGGTCGCCACCATGACGGGCACCCGGTCGTAGAGGAAGTCTTCCTGATTTTCCCGGCGCACATCCTTGGGCAGGCCACCATGATACATTGTCGCGTCAATGTGTTTTTTATTTAATAACTTCGTTAAGTGCTCAACTTCTTTACGGGTACTAGCGTAAACAATGCCAGATTGACCAGCATTTTGTTTTAAATAATCCACCAAGTACTTATCGTTATCCTGATGTTTGATCACCTTAAACGCTAAATTAGGGCGTGAAAAACCCGTCTTAACTTCATCCTGTAAACCTAACCGCTGCATAATATCCTGTGCCACGATCGGTGTTGCGGTCGCCGTCAGCGCAATAATCGTTGGCTGACTAGGCAACTGCTGAATCGTTTGGGCCAGATTCAGGTAGCTGGGCCGGAAATCATGCCCCCACTGTGAAATACAGTGGGCTTCATCAATGGCCACCAAATCAATCGGCAATTCTGCCAGCCGGCTTAAATAACCCGAATCCAGCCGTTCCGGTGACACGTAGAGTAGTTTTACCTCACCATTGGCAGCCTGGTTGAACCGCGAATTGATTTCGTCATAATCCAGTGAGCTGTTGATAAAGGTGGCTGCGATGCCGTTTTCAGTCAACGCGTCAACTTGGTCTTTCATCAAAGAAATCAGAGGTGAGACCACTAGTGTGACCCCGTCCAGCATTAGCGCTGGAATCTGGTAACACAGTGATTTACCGCCACCAGTGGGCATGATTGCCAGCACATTTTGGTGGTTCAAAACGTCATTGATGGCTTCTTCTTGCCCCGTCCGAAAGCTATCATAGCCGAACTGAGATTTTAAGATGGTCTGCGGCTTCATGGACTTCAGTTCCTTTCAAAATAATCTTCTTCCAGTTTAACAGAATTTAGGTCCTAGTGTTAATTACGCTAATCAGTGAAATCAAATTTTAACCGGTATTAAAAAACCGCTAGTTCCCTACATACAGCAGGACCTAGCGGCAAACGTTTTAATAATTTATTTAGCGGTCAAATAGCCTTGTGCCTTCAATAATTCAGCACATTCAACGGCGCCACCAGCGGCACCACGGGCGGTGTTGTGAGACAGACCCACGAATTTCCAATCAAAGATCTTATCTTCACGCAGCCGGCCAATCGAAACGCCCATCCCGTGCTCATAGTTCACATCAAGGCGAACTTGAGGGCGGTCATCTTCAGTCATGTAGCGAATGAAGTGCTTAGGTGCGCTTGGCAGACCTAAACGCTGCGGTTCGCCAGAATAGCTTTCCAGAGCATCGATCAGATCTTGCTTCGATGGATTCTGACGGAAGTTAACGAAAGCGGCCGCCGTATGCCCGTACAAAACTGGGACTCGGATACACTGCGAAGAAATCACCGTGTCATCAGCTGGGACAATGGCCTTCTTGTCATCATCGACGTGACCCCAGATTTTCAGCGGTTCGCCTTCCGACTTGGCTTCTTCACCGGCAATGTAAGGAATCACGTTGCCCTTCATTTCAGGCCAGTCCTTAAAGGTCTTACCGGCACCAGAAATGGCTTGGTAAGTGGTAGCAATCACTTGAGTGGGTTCAAACTGACGCCAAGCAGAAAGGGCTGGCGTGTAACTTTGAATCGAACAGTTAGGCTTAACGGCGATAAAGCCACGAGTAGTCCCCAAACGGGCCTTTTGATATTTGATCACATCCGTATGTTGTGGATTAACTTCGGGAATTACCATTGGCACATCCGGTGTCCAGCGGTGAGCACTGTTGTTAGAAACAACTGGTGTTTCAGCCTTAGCGTAGGCTTCTTCCAAAGCACGGGTGTCGGCTTTATCTAACTTGATTGCACTGAAGACAAAGTCAACTTGTGAAGCAATCTCGTCGACTTTAGCAGCGTCTTGCACCACCATATCCTTAACTTGGTCCGGAATATCGCCTTCCATCTTCCAGCGGCCCTTAACAGCCTCGGCGTACGTCTTGCCGGCACTGTGGGCACTGGCAGCTAATACCTCGATCTCAAACCAAGGGTGATCAGCCAGGATCTTAATAAACCGCTGACCGACCATACCCGTTGCACCAATGATTCCTACTCGTAGTTTCTCACTCATCAAAAATACCTCGTTTTCATCACACATAGTTTTCAAATCAGAATTTAATAACTAGCATTAAACTGTATTTTGCACAATTAGTCAAGTGCTAAGCCTTGCTGGCCACGAACGCCTTCATCCGTTTCATGGCTTCCGCGATATCATCATCAGATGCCGCGTAAGAAAAGCGGATGTAGCCTTCACCGCCGGCACCAAAAGCACTGCCGGGAACGCCACCGACTTTGCCTTGTTCGGCCAGATCATAGGCAAACTTCACGTCATCTTGACCGTAACTGGCCGGAATCTTGACAAAGGCGTAGAACGCACCGGATGGGGTCGCCATTGACAGGCCCATTTCATCCATCGACTTTTGGACAAAGTCACGCCGCTTTTGATAGATCTTACGCATGGCAACTGGGTCCTGCAGCCCGTTATGCAGTGCTTCAGCCGCAGCGGCTTGAGAAGAGTCCGACGTTGAAGTCACCATAAAGGCGTGCATCTTGGTAGCATTAGCGATCAATTCCGCTGGTCCAGCTAGATAGCCCATACGGTAACCGGTCATGGCGTGAGACTTGGATAGTCCGTTGACCAAGATCGTCCGCTCTGGGATCACGTTAGCAATCGAATAGTGCTCAACCCCATAGGTCAGTTCACTGTAGATCTCATCCGCAATCACAAATAGATGGTGGTCAGCAATCACCTTGGCTAAGCCTTCAATCATTGACTTCGGGTACTCAACACCGGTTGGGTTGCAAGGATAGTTCAGCAAAACAGCCTTTACTGAATCACCCTCTTCATCCAAGACTTTTTCCAGCCGTTCTGGGGTCAAAACAAAGTCGCTATCTGAAGTGTCGACTTGAACGGTCGTTGCACCCGCAATCGTAACCAACGGGAAGTACAAGGCAAATGCCGGTGTCGGAATGACCACCTTATCACCAGGATTTAAAATCGTGAACAGTGAGGCACAAATGGCTTCAGTAGCACCCACCGTGGCAATGATCTCAGTCTTCGGGTCGTAATCCAAGCCTTGGCTTTCCATCAAATAATGATGGATACCTTCCCGCAAATACATGGTCCCCTTTTGCGGTGAGTAGTGGGAGTCGTTATCCTGAATACTCTTGATAGCGGCTGCCTTCACGTGTTCTGGCACGTTCATGTCCGGTTCACCCAGAGTTAACTTGATGATCTCTGGAATGGATGAGAATTTTTGGTCAACTTCCCGAATACCGGAAGGACCGACTTGATTCAATCGTTGATTGACTTGCTGGGTTAAATCACTGGCTAATTGAGGCAAAATATCACTCCATTTTTAATTTAAATTAATATTTGATAATAAAATTATAAAACAATTAAAGCAAATTTTCGAGCCCAACCACTAATTCTTTTAAATCCAGCACGTGATCCATGGCCACTTTGACCCCCGTCATGAAGGACTGCCGGTCAAATGAATCTTGGCGGATCGTTAAAGCTTCACCGGGACCGCCAAAGAGCACCTGTTCATGAGCAACGTAACCGGGTAAGCGCACCGCGTGGATGTGAATGCCATGGTAGTCGCCACCGCGGACGCCTGACAAACTCTCGGTTTCGTCAGGGTTACCCTGTTCATGTTCGGGCCGAACTTCATCGATCAATTTTGCGGTACTCAAGGCCGTTCCAGAAGGCGCATCCGCTTTGTTGTCATGGTGCATTTCAATGATTTCTACGTCTGGGAAGTATTTGGCAGCTTCCTTAGCGAATTTCATTAACAGTACCGCAGACATGCCGAAGTTTGGTGCGATCAAGCCACCCAGATGCTTAGCTGAAGCTAGGCCCTGCAGTTCACTGACCTGGTCATCCGTTAAACCAGTCGTCCCAATCACGGGATGGATCCCGTGTTCAATCGCAAATTTAGTGTTCGCGTAAACCGCGCTGGGTAACGTGAAATCGATCCAGATGTCAGCATCGGTTTGAATCTCGTTCAAATCGCCATAAATGGCAACCCCGGCTGGCAGATCGTAATCCTTGGGATCTTTAGAAGTGATTCCAGCGGCCAGACCAGCGACGAGTTCATAACCATCGCTTGCTTGAACTAACCGAACCGCTTTTTGACCCATTGCACCGGTAAAGCCGGCAATTAAAACTTTTGTCATTTTAAAATATTCTCCGTTCTACTTCACTGATTGACTTAATAATGCATCCGCGTCCATGCCTAATGCAACCGCTAACTGACGGCTCTCGTCATCATTGAGTGATTGAATTGGCAAACGGCAGCCGCCCACATTGTAACCCTGAGCATTCAACACCGCCTTAACGGGTGATGGTGATGGGAACATGAAGCAAGCTGCCATCTTTGGGGTCAGTTGACGCTTAAGGCCACCAGCCTTGGTTAAGTCTCCTGCATAAAGGGCATCGTACATGGCGCGAATCTGATCACCATAAAGATGGGAAGCAACGGAAATCACACCGGCACCGCCAACGACTCGAGCGGATAAGGCTTGCGCATCTTCACCGCTGTAAACGTAAAAGTCGTCTGGGGTGTGTTCAACCAAAAATTCAATGTCGTCAATTGAAGTACACTGCTTAACCCCAATAATGTTAGGGTTTTGAGATAAGGTAACGACGGTATCGTTAGCCATGGTAACGCCGGTTCGGCCAGGAATGTTATAGATAATGATTGGCTTTTCAGCAGCGTCTGCAACCGCCATAAAGTGGGCGACCATGCCCCGTTGACTCGGCTTGTTGTAGTAAGGGACGACGACTAATTCGTAATCGACCCCGGCAATTTCGCTGACTTCCTTAGTGAAGGCCGCGGTTTCGCGGGTGTTATTGCTACCAGTACCGGCAATTACCGGTACGCGACCGCCAATAATTTGACCAAAGCGGGTGTACAGGTCGATCTTTTCATCGTGAGTCAGGGTTGGCGTTTCACCGGTGGTCCCACCGATGACGAAGCCCTTGCTGCCAGTATCGATCAAGTGGTTGGTCAACTTCTCTAAAGCATCGTAGTTGATCTGATCATTTTCATCAAATGGGGTGATGATTGCCGTCATTAAATCTACGTTTTTTAGTGTTGTCATGGTAACGTCTCCTTTTTAGTCTCGTACGGATTATCGTTAATTATTCGGCCATTCTGGCTGTCATAAACCCAGTAATTGCCTGAACGCCGGCTTCAATGGAAGCTTCTTTCGGGTTCAGCGTGGCTGAGTGCAGCTGTGAGTCATCTTCAACGCCTAGCCAAAACATGGTGCCAGGAATTTTCGATAACAGGTAACCGAAATCTTCACCGGTCATGGCCGGTTCAGTTTCCACAAAATTTACGTCTGGATTGTGTTTCATATAGGCAATGAAGCGTTTGGTTAATGCCAGGTTGTTTTCCACCGGCAAATAGCCACCCTGATTCAAACCAACTGTGACTTTCGCGTTAAAACTCCTCGCAATGCCTTCACCAACGTCTTTCAGGCGCTGATCAATGTGCTGAATCATCACTTGGGTCAAACCGCGAATCGTACCTTCAATGTGGGCGTGACCGGCAATCACGTTGCGGATCGTGCCGGCCTCCATCTTGCCCAGTGTGATGACGCCGCCTTCAATGGGATCAATACTTCGAGAAATAATCGTTTGCACTTGTTCAATTAACGCAGCTGCTGCGACCACCATATCGTTGGCATCTTGGGGATAAGCGGCGTGACCGCCCTTCCCTTCCAGGTCAATGTTGACTTCAGTGGTTCCAGCAAATAAAGTTCCCATACGACAGCCAATCGCCCCGGCCGGTAGATCCGGATTGTCATGCAACCCGTAAAATTCATCCGGTCGCCACTGGTCTTTAAACACGCCTAATTCATAGGCTAATTTACCGCCATTTTCACTTTCTTCCGCTGGCTGGAAGAAAAAGATCATGTTATCAGTTGGCTGATGCGCGGCAAAGTAACTCAAAACACCCAGGGCAACCGTCATGTGAATATCGTGACCACAGGCGTGCATCACACCGGGATGCTTGGAGGCAAAGGGTAAGCCAGTTGCTTCGGTCACCGGTAACGCATCAATATCGGTACGGTAACCCAGTGTCCGTTTCGGCGCACTGCCTGCAATTCTGACCATGATGGCCGTTGGCAGATCAGCAATCTTTTTAACTTGTAAATGGGTCTGGTCAAAACCGGCAATTACTTTTTCCAGATATGCTGACGTCTGAATTTCCTTTAATGCCAGTTCAGGGATCTGGTGTAAATGCCGGCGAATTTTAATCAGTGACTCTTCCGTTAAGGCTGCCATCTCATCACAACTTTCTTAAATCGTCTTCAAGACCGGTTTTAGATTCAGTCTTCTCATCAACGTTTTTAATGAATTTAGCCGGGACGCCAGCAACCATAGTATGCGGTGCCACGTCCTTTGTCACAATGGCTCCCGCCGCTACAACAGCACCTTCACCCACGTGAACGCCTTCGATCACCACGGCGTTAGCACCAATCAACACGTTATCGTCAACGCGGACCGGTTCAGCTGAAGCGGGTTCCACCACCCCGGCTAACACGGTACCGGCACCAATGTGGGAATGTTTCCCAACGATGGCCCGGCCACCGAGAACCGCACCCATGTCGATCATGGTATCATCACCAATTTCAGCACCGATGTTAATGGTCGCACCCATCATGATGACCGCGTTATCACCGATCAGGACTTGGTCCCGGATAATGGCACCGGGTTCGATCCGGGCGTTGACATCTTTCATATCAAGTAACGGGACGGCTGAATTACGGGTTTGGTTTTCAATTTCAGTATCCTTAATTTCGGCTTGATGCTGGTCGAGAAACCCTTTAACATCGGCCCAGTCACCGAACAGCACCCCAGTCTTAGTTTCAATGAAGGCTTTAATGCTATCCGGCACCGTTAAGTTGGACAAATCACCCTTAATGTAAACTTTAACGGGTGTCTTCTTTGGCGCATTGCCGATATAATCAATAATTTGTTGTGCATCTAATTTTGCCATGTGATTTCCTCGTCTCTCTAAAATGTCTATAATAGGTAGTTTTTATTTAAAATGTTTTGGGTAGTGGCTGATCCAACCGCGTCAGATCAGCGTACGTTTCCCGTTTAACCACCAGCGTGGACTCACCATTTTCAACAAAAACCACTGCTGGCCGTGGATTACGGTTATAGTTGGAAGCCATTGAGTAACCATAGGCACCCGTATCCAGGACAGCCAGTACATCGCCGGGCTTGCTTGCTGGTAAAGCCTGCTTATCAATCAAGATATCACCGGACTCACAATACTTACCAGCAACATGCACCGTTTCAGTGGGTAGCGCGTTAGGCTGATCAACTAACACGGCTTCATATTCGGCTTGATAAAGCGCCGGGCGGATGTTATCGCCCATGCCGCCATCAACGGTCAAATACGAAGTTAATCCAGGAACGTCCTTGCGAGAACCAACGGTATAGAGATTGTAACCGGCTGGCCCAGCAATCGAACGACCAGGTTCGATCCAAACGGCCGGCATGTCCAAATTCTGATCCGCGGCACTTTGCTTGATGGTCTTAACGATGGCATCAACGAAATCTTCTGGTGCTAACGGATGATCATCCTTGGTGTAACGAATCCCAAAGCCACCGCCGACGTTGATCACTTCCGGCTGATACTGATACTGGTTGTGCCAGTTAGCGGCAATCTCAACTAATTTCTTGGCGGCCATTTGGAAACCTTTCAGTTCAAAGATCTGCGAACCGATATGAGCGTGAATGCCTAACATATTCATCCGGTCATTAGCCAGCACTTCTTGTAAAGCTTGGTCGGCTTGACCTGACTTGAGATCAAAGCCAAACTTACTGTCTTCTTGACCAGTTGAAATGTATTCATGGGTGTGCGCCGAAATGCCTGGGGTAATTCTGAGCATGACAGCTGAAGTTGCGTCCTGTTCTTTAAGCACCTGATCCAATAATTCAATTTCATGGAAGTTATCTAAAACGATAACGCCAACCTTGTTTTTAACGGCCATTTCCAATTCTTCCCGGGATTTATTATTCCCATGAAAGCTGACTCGTGACATTGGAAAGTTAGCCTGAATAGCGGTGTAAAGTTCACCACCGGAAACCACGTCAATGTGACCTTGCTCTTGGTCGATCACCTGAAACATGGCAATCGTCGCAAACGCTTTGCTGGCATAACTGACCGCGTAATCAACGCCATTGGCTTCAAAAACGGATTTAAACCGGCGAATCTGGTCACGAATCTTTGAGACATCGTAGACCGCTAGTGGTGTTTGGTACTTGGCCGCTAATTGGTCGGCGTCGACCCCACCAATGGTTAAATGTCCTGCTTCATTAATCTGCTCGTTCGTCAATTGCTCGCTCATGTTATGTCCTCCGATGGTTAGTTATGGTTGTACGAAAAGGAGCCCTTTTGTTTACGCTAAACAAAAGGACTCCAAGTTTAATGACAAATTCATTATGGACTCATTTTCGATAGCGCTCCGCAGACGTTATATATCTGCGACAGTCCGTGATTTATTGGATCGCGTCCCAGCTAACTGACTGCTGTAACAGTGCAGCGCTTCGGCAACGTCCCTGTTAGGTCCGCCTCTTCGTCATTACAGTGACTAAGCGAACTGACTGGTGTCGGTTGCAACCTCTTCGATTTAATCAAATTCTATAATTGTTTTCACAGATAGTCAAGGGGAAATTAAAAGACAAGGTGTGAAGGCGAGCGGTTAGAGAGCGGTGTGTAAGGCGGCGTGAGCAAAAATCCCGGGCTTGGATTTATGTTCACGCCACCTTACACGCAGCTCTCTGCTCGCCTGAACCCAGTTAGGCCATGTATCCGGAGCCCTCTCACCAAAATCTAAAAAAACTTCACTACCTACATAGGCTACCTAAAAATCCCCGCATTCTCATCTGCAAAACATTTGCCAAAGCAAAATAAACTGTTAGAATTCAATGTAATTATTAACCGTTTCTGATAAAAGTCAGACGGACAAGGAGTGTTGGATGTGAAAGTCGTTAAGTTTGGTGGCAGTTCGTTAGCTGACGGACCCCAGTTTGAAAAAGTGATCTCAATTATGAAGGCTGATTCTCAGCGTCGGGTGATTATCACCTCTGCGCCAGGAAAACGTCATGAAGGTGACATTAAAGTCACCGATCTGCTCATTAAATATGCAGAATTAACGATTAAACATGCAGATACCGGCGAGATATTTAACCAAATTTTTGCGCGTTATCAGTCAATTGGTAACTACTTTAATTTAGACGACAAGGCCCTGGCACCGATCAAGCAGGCGCTGCGTAAATTACCAACCACGCAATACCCAGACAATGAGTATCTGATGGCTGCCTTTAAGGCTCATGGCGAACGTCTAAACGCCCGGTTGATGGCTACGGTGATGAACCACGTGGGAATCACGGCACGCTTTGTTGACCCTAAAGTTGCTGGAATTATTGTCAGCGATGAACCCAATAACGCAACGGTGCTGCCAGAGACCTATGAAAATTTAGCTCAGCTTCCCGTTGATAATTCGGTCCTGGTATTTCCTGGATTCTTCGGCTTTACACCAGAAGGTCAGATTGCGACCTTTTCTCGGGGTGGTTCTGATATCACCGGGGCGATCGTTGCCCGCGGGCTGCACGCCGACCTCTACGAAAACTTTACCGATGTCAACGCCATTTACGCTGCTAATCCCAAGCTGGTCGATCACCCGATTGCCATTCCGCGAATGACTTACCGAGAAATGCGGGAACTTTCATATGCCGGCTTCTCAGTCTTTCACGATGAAGCCATCATTCCGGCGATTCAGGGTCAGATTCCCATTAACGTTAAGAATACCAATCGGCCAAATTTACCCGGTACACTGATCGTGCCCGAAAAAGATTTCCAGCCGACGCAAACCATTACTGGCGTTGCTAGTTCCACCCGCTTTGCCGCGCTCTACATTCACCGTTACCTGCTGAACAAGGAGGTTGGCTTTACGTTGAAATTACTGCAAGTCTTTAAGAAGTACAACGTTTCTTACGAACACATGCCTTCTGGAATCGATGACCTGACCGTGATTTTTGACCGCACCCAGTTTGACGAAGATACCGTTCATAATATGTGCCATGACATTCGTGAAGTCCTTAAACCAGACACGTTGGAATGGATCGATGATTACGCGATTATTATGGTTGTCGGCGAAGGTATGCGCAATAAGGTTGGCGTTATTGAACAAATTATTCGGCCACTGGTTCAGCACAACATCGGCGTCCACATGATCAACCAAGGGGCTTCGCGAATTTCAATTATGCTGGGGACTCGACGCGCGGATGCGGAAGCGGCCGTTAAAAGTATCTACGACGCCTTTTTTAGCCCTGATCCAGTTTAAATTTAGGTTAAAAACAAGACTTTTTCGTCAAAGACTGATAGAATGACATCACAATTATTGCTAACGATAAGGAGTTAAAAAATATGGTGCAATTACGTAAAGTACACGGGTCTGAAAACCACTTTTTCTTACTGGATCAAACGACCTTGGACCAACCGTTAAATGACGGGGAATTAGCCGCCTTAGCCCAGCAGGTCACCAATCCTCAAACGGGTATTTTAGACGGTGCTGATGGCCTGTTAGTCGTTAATTCATCGGCCCACGCTAACGTTTTGGGGCAAATGCGCGTCATCAATGCTGATGGCAGCGAAGCTTCAATGTGCGGCAACGGCCTGCGAACGGTGTCACGGTATTTGGCTGAAAAAAACCACACGAATCAGTTCAAAGTTGAAACCCTCACCGCTGACCTGCAAGTGAGCCGTCAAAACGATTTGGCACCGGATGTCCCAGCATTTAGCGTGGAGATCTCACCCGTTCGCTTCAAGCCAGCTGACTTTCCGTTTACTAACTTGGGTGATGGGGCTTTGATCGACCAGCCAGTTCCAGCCTTTGCTGCCGGATTGAACTTTACGGCAATTGCCGTTCCTAATCCCCACCTCATCAGTTTTGTGGATGAAGACACCATGAATAGCGACATTCTTGGCAAATTAGGCGCTCACTTAAACGGTCATAATGATTATTTTCCAGATGGTGTTAACGTTAGTTTTGCACAGATCTTAGGTAAGAATCAGCTCTTCGTTCGGACTTATGAACGGGGAGTCGGCTTCACGAACGCTTGTGGGACCGGTATGTCAGCAACTAGTCTGGCCTTTGCTATGACCCATCCTCATCTCGGTCAATTTGACCACACCATCACGGTTTATAACCCCGGTGGCATGGTCAAAACCAAGGTTCATCAAGCAGCCGACCGCTACTGGATCGATCTCATTGGTAACGCCACGCAGACCCACCTCATTGAAGTTGATGAAGCGCAACTGCACGGTGCGAACGTGACGACAGAAACAGCAACCATCGAGCCAACGACGGAAGAAACCGCTTATCTCAAGTTTGTTGATCAGTTACCAAAAGTTTCGGCGATTGCCGTTAAAAAATAAACTGCATATGTATACAAAAATAGCGCATATTTTCAACCAAGTGATGGTTGTTAATATGCGCTATTTTTAATTATTTTCAGTTGAGTTTGGTGCGCGCCAATTGAATCAGATCATCACTAACAAACTCACTGGTAAACCGCTGCATTGGTGTAATCGCATGGCGATTCTTATACGCCACCGGTTTAGTTGCAATCACGGCTACCGTAAGATGGTTTTCAGTCAAGAAGACCTGACCAATTTTTTTCAATTTGCCCTTCGTGTGCCGGCCAGTCCGCCAAGAATGGAGCTGAAAGCTGGCTTCATCACGAATCACGTATTGCCCGCTGTCATCCTGTTCAACGGGCACACCAATATATTCTTCAACTGGGTACTTTGGTTTTGCCATTATTCACCTACTGTTTTTCAATGATCAATTCATCAATTAATTTATCAAGATCTGCGTCGTTTAATACCTTCCGCAACCAGTGCTTATTGAGCCGCTTGCGCAGATCGATTTTATCTAACGTGACGCCCGTGAGTTGTGCTTCTAATTTGCGCGCCAGTTTATCATCCAACAGATTGCCATAGATTGCAACTTTCGTAATTCGCTGCTCTTTTACCATCAGATTCAAGATCAAAGAACCGGCGTCAAATTGCTTGAAGCGGCAGCGGTTAAAGCCTGGATTAGCACCGAAATTCCAATCATCCGTCTGGTACTGTTCAGCCAGCCGTTCATCAATGATCTGCCAGTCGTGATCGGTCAAATGATACGTTTCAATATCCTCTAACCGCTCAACGTGAAACAGTTTAAGCAGTAGCTGCATCTTGAACTGTTCACTAGTCAGCTGCTGATACTCTGGTGCTAAATGGGTCTTAATATTTTCAATGTCACTGCGGTTTGACTTGACCCACTTGCCGTTGATATGCGTTTCAACCGGTTTGAGGGCCTGGCTGGCTGCTGCTAGATCCATGTCAAACATCAGCGTCCCGCCAGCCGCATAAGCGTTCCCTGACTTCACCATCGTCATGCCCGTAAACTTATGGTCGTTCACCACAAGATCCGAATTGCCGCGTAACTGCGCGTCCGTAGCGCCTAATTCGTGCAGAGCAGCCAAAATTGGCTGAGCGAAAACCGAATAATTGCCCCACTCAGCGTCATCATCAGTGTCGCCCACCACAATGTTTTCAAAAATCAAGTTCCCCATATCATGGTAAACGGAACCGCCACCGGACGTCCGCCGAACTAACGTAATGTTATTCTCTGCTAAATAAGGGACGTTGACCTCCGCAAACACGTTTTGATTCACACCAACAATGACCGATGGTTCGTTAATGTACATGATCAGTCCATGTCCTGGTAATTTAAGGTCGTTGATCAAATAATTATCCAGCGACTGATTCACAATGGGATCATAGACCGGCTTACCGTCCCGACTTGTATCGATTAAAAACATATGTCCGCTCCTTTTCTGTAAGTTGTTACATCCATTTTACTTTTTTTCGGTCATTGATACCAGCCCAATGTAAAACGCTTTCTTTCTCTCAGCAAGCTCGGTATACTAATCGTATGGTAGAAACAAAAGGGAGTGGACAGCGATGTCATTTTGGACAAAATTAATTAACAGCATTAAACGCTTATTTGGCGGTAAAGCCACCCAGTTTGATCCCCAGGAAAAAGACGGGGTCTGGTATCAGAAAACTAAGCCCGGCGTGGTCCGCATCGGGATTGCCGATCAAGCCTATGAAGACCTCGGCGACATTACCTTTATGGATTTTTCATCACCGGACAATCAGTTGGATCAAGACGATGATCTGCTTGAGATGGAAGGCGCCAAAGCGGTGGAAACGTTGCAGTCACCCGTTAAAGGCACCATCATTGCCAGAAATAACGCGCTCTTAAAGCAAAGTGATCAGCTCGCCAAACATGCAACTCAGGATAACTGGTTGGTCGATGTTAAAGTCGCCTAATTTGCACAAAAAAGAACGTGATTACAGTCGATTTTGACTGCGATCACGTTCTTTTCATTTACATTTGGCAATAGCCAAAGCCGTTTTTAATTAGTTTTGGTTTTCAAGCTTTTCAGCAGCTTCGTCAATAGTAGCGAAACCAGACTTGCCACTCTTAGCCTTTGGGTGCTTAGCACGGTCTTCCTCTGCCTTTTCGATCAATGCCTTACGTTGTTCCTTGCTTAATTTGTTAGCCATTTAAATCGCGCTCCCTTTATTTGTCTTAGCTTAATTGGTTAGGACTTCCTAACTACTTTATGTTAGCACTAATGGGAGAGTTTGTTAAATATTGAACCTGTTTAGGAATTGATTTAACAGTCCCTTAAACATTATATAAAATCACTTAATATAATTATGAGCGAATAACTTAACACACAGAAATAAAGGACTACAATGTAAGTGTTAGGAGGAATTCAAATATGGCAGAAGATGTAGATAAGACTTTATTCTTAGATTACAACATGAGTGACGCTTTTGACTGGAGCAAAGACGAAATGCCAGTTCGCGACGCCATTTGGGATTACCTCATGGAGCACAACAATCACGACACCATGAAGACTGAAGAACAAATGAAGCCATTCATGACTGAATCTGAAGCTGACATTCGTAAGTTTGCTGAAGACAACTTGAAGACTGCGGACGCTAAGTAATTTATCATTAGCAAATCATTTTTAAAATAAGGGTGATTCACCGGATCAGTGGTGAACCACCCTTATTTTTTGTATATTTTGTAAATTACAAGATTGTACACAATATAAATAATAGCATGCCTGATATTTTCTAATAAAAACGAATAAATTATTTGATTTTGACTAGCTTTATTCGGAAATATAGTTTAAAATCAGTTCAAATCTAGTAAGTTGAGTTGTGCAAATCGTCATTATTCAGAAAAAACTTTTGTATATTCATTTTTCTGCATAATACGATTGAGCTGACCGTTTGCTGATTTTTCCATTGTTTGTTGTAAATCTTTTTGTATGAGGGTTTAGCTCGACAATTATCACCGACACGATCGGCATAAAGTTCGGCTATAAAGTTACATTTTATCTCTATAAGTATTCATATATAGATAAAATAACTTATATTTAACTAAAAATAGCTGTTTTTATGTATAAAGTGTCTTGACAATTCCTCGAAAAAATTTTATCTTATACAAAAAGCAATTAACTCCGTCCTGCGAGGCGGCAATTGAGGAGGTTATCAGACATGAAAAAATATTTAACGCTAGAAAACGGAGATCAATTTGTTGGTACTGCCGTTGGCGACTTAACGAAAGAAATTAAGGGTGAACTCGTTTTCACCACCAGTATGGTCGGTTACCAAGAAACCTTAACTGATCCTTCGTACACGAATCAGATCATCACCTTTACCTACCCATTAATCGGTAACTATGGCATTTCGCTGCACGCGAACCAGTCACCATCGGTTGCCGCATCGGCCGTTGTTATGCAAGAAATTGCGACGACGGTTTTTCATTATCAAAGTGTCATGACGCTGGACGACTTTTTGAAGAAGTCTGGTGTGCCAGGAATCGCTGGTATCGACACCCGTGAATTAACGAAGATCATTCGAACCCACGGCACGATGAAGGCCAGCCTCACTAATCAGCCACTGGCAAAGAGCAGTTTTAACCAGGCCAAGTCAGTGGATATGATCGTTAAGTCCGCCACGTTCGCCCACTCAACTGACGAAGATCCGGACCACGTTGTCCTGGTCGATTTTGGGGTCAAAGCCAACATCGTTAAATCCCTGGAAAACTTCGGTGCTAACGTCACGGTGGTCACTCCTGAAGCCAATTTTGATACCATCGCTGCGTTACATCCCGATGGCATCCTGCTCTCCAATGGCCCTGGTGACCCGGAAGACTATTCAGACTTCCTGCCAGTTATCAGACAGTTGCAAGAACACTACCCGCTATTCGGGATTTGTTTAGGCCATCAGCTGTTAGCCCTGGCAAACGGCGCTCGGACTTATAAAATGGTCTTTGGCCACCGGGGTATTAATCACCCCGTCAAGAACCTATTGACCAATGAAGTGGTGATCACCTCCCAAAATCACGGTTACGCCGTGGACATTGATTCAGTATCTGATACACCCCTTGAAGTCACCGCCATTGAGATCAATGACAAGACCTGCGAAGGGCTTCGCTATCCTGGAAAACCGGTCTTTTCAGTCCAGTATCATCCAGAGGCCGCACCAGGGCCCCACGAAGCGACGCGCTTATTCAGCAAGTTTATTGATCTCATGAAGACGAACGGGGGAGTACAGCATGCCTAAAAGAACAGATTTAAATAAAATTGTGATTATCGGCTCGGGTCCAATCGTTATCGGCCAAGCCGCGGAATTCGATTACGCCGGCAGTCAAGCCTGCTTAAGCTTAAAAGAAGAAGGTTACGAAACCGTTCTGATCAATTCCAATCCAGCCACGATCATGACTGACGATGAAATTGCGGATAAGGTTTACTTGGAACCTTTGACCTTAGATTCCGTCACCGCCATTTTAAAGAAGGAAAGACCAGATGCCATCTTACCTACTCTAGGTGGTCAAACCGGACTTAACCTCGCCGTTGAACTGGCTAAAAAGGGAACCCTAGCTGATCTCGGCATCGAATTATTGGGGACTAACCTCCACACGATCAATCAAGCCGAAGACCGGGAAGCCTTTAAGGACCTGATGAAGGAACTCAAGCAGCCGATTCCGTCTTCGAAGACGGTTTATGACCTCCAGACCGGGTTAGACTTCGCCAATGAGATCGGTTATCCGGTCATCATCCGGCCAGCCTATACCCTTGGCGGTACTGGCGGTGGTTTCGCTCACAACGACGCCGAAATGAAAACGGTACTCAACCGTGGCCTAACAATGTCACCGGAAACCGAATGTTTAGTTGAAAAATCGATTGCTGGCTATAAGGAAATTGAATTTGAAGTCATGCGGGATCACAACGGTTCTTCGATCATTGTCGCCGGCATGGAAAACTTCGATCCAGTGGGTGTTCATACCGGGGATTCCGTTGTGTTTACCCCAACGCAAACGCTAACTGACAAAGAGTATCAGCGCCTGCGTGACGCGTCACTGAACATCGTTGATGCCCTTAAGATCGAAGGCGGCTGCAACGTCCAACTCGCTCAAGATCCTTACAGCGAACACTACGACGTCATCGAAGTTAATCCACGGGTCAGCCGTTCTTCAGCACTGGCTTCAAAAGCCACTGGCTACCCAATTGCTAAAATTGCCGCTAAGATTGCCGTGGGCCTCAACCTCGACGAGATCATCAACCCGATCACCCAAACCACTTACGCCATGTTTGAGCCGGCTTTGGACTACGTGGTCGCCAAGATTCCCCGCTTTGCCTTTGACAAGTTCTACCATGCCGACCGGAAGTTAGGCACGCAAATGAAGGCCACCGGTGAAGTCATGGCCATTGGCAGCAACATTGAGGAGTCCCTGTTAAAAGCCGTTCAATCATTGGAACTGGATACCCAAATGCAGGCCACCCTGTTACCGGATGACGCCAAGGATAAATCCTTAGATGAGTTATTAGATAAGATCAAAACGCCAACGGATATCCGCTTATTTGAAATCTTTGCCGCCATCGCCAAGGGTGCAACTATCAAGCAGCTCCACGATGCCACTAAAATCGATGAATTTTTCCTATCGAAAATGATCAATATCATTGCGATGCAAAAGGAATTAACGACTGGCATGCTAACTGCGGAAACGGTTCTTAAAGCCCAAAAACTCGGCTTTGATGATAAGATGATCAAAACGGTCACCAACGTTTCCGACCAGGAGTTAGCCAAACTGCACAGTATGGCTGATCAGCACCTCGTTTACAAAATGGTGGATACCTGCGCGGCCGAATTTGAAAGCTTCACCCCCTACTTCTATAGTACGGTGGGTACTGAAAACGAAAGCAAGCCACTGGGGAACAGCGTCATCGTCCTTGGTGCTGGTCCGATTCGAATCGGCCAAGGGGTTGAATTTGATTACACTACCGTTCACTCGGTTAAAGCCCTTCAGGCTGCCGGCTACAACGCGATCATCATCAACAATAATCCCGAAACGGTTTCAACTGATTTCTCAATTTCTGACAAACTGTACTTCGAACCACTCACCATTGACTCGGTAATGAACATCATTAATTTGGAAAAACCACTGGGCGTGATCGTTCAATTCGGTGGTCAAACGGCGATTAATCTAACCCAGCAGTTAACGGATCATGGCGTTAAAATTCTGGGCACCAACATGGCTGGCATTGAACAAACTGAAAACCGGCACGATTTTGAAGACCTGCTGATCGATCAAGGCATCGCGCATCCAGCTGGTGATACCGCCACTGATATTCCGGACGCCCATGCAATCGCCAATAAACTCAGCTACCCCGTTTTAGTTCGGCCAAGCTTCGTTTTAGGCGGTAAGGGAATGGCCATCGTGCATGATCAGTCTGAACTCGATGACTACCTGATTCCAGCCCTTAAGCACAGCCACGGCGAACCGATTTTAATCGATAAGTACATCAAGGGTACCGAATGTGAAGTCGATATTTTAAGTGACGGCAAGCAAGTCTTTATTCCAGGCATCATGGAACACTTGGAAGGTGCCGGTGTGCACTCCGGTGATTCAATCGCCATGTACCCGCCGCAGACCTTGACTGATTCACAGAAGGCTAAGATCATTCAAATCGCCACCAAGATTGGTAAATCAGTTCACTGCATTGGCATGATGAACATCCAATTCATCGCTGCCGACCAGATCTACGTCATTGAAGTGAACCCACGGGCTTCACGGACCGTGCCGTTCATGAGTAAGATCACGCATATGCACCTTGCCCAATTAGCCACTCAGCTGATCATCGGCAAGTCGCTGGCCGACATTAACCTGCAGCCGGGACTGTATCCGGAACCAGATAGTGTTTACGTTAAAGCACCGGTCTTCTCCTTTGCCAAATTACCGGGTGCCCCAACAGCGCTCAGTCCAGAAATGAAGTCTACCGGTGAAGATCTCGGCCATGGCAAGACGTTGGCCGAAGCGCTGCACAAGGCGTTCTTCGATAGTTATCATTTTGACAGTGATACCACTGGGCCAATCCTGGTTACCCCGCATGACGCCGAAAACACCGACCTCATGGCAGCCCTGGACGCTGGTGGCTACCCGCACCAGGTCTATCAACTGGATCAAAAATGGCCGAAGAACCTCGCTTTCGTCCTCGCCACTGAAGATGAAAGTGACCTCGCTAAGCAACTGACAGCCAAGGCTCTAAGTCATCAAGTGACTCTGTTTACGGCTTCGGATACCGTTGCTGCCTTAGTGGAACACGTATCTAGCGCTAAACAAGCTGGTTAAGCTTTAACTCATCATCAAAAACACCTTCAACAAGCTTTTGCTGAAGGTGTTTTTGTGTGTTCAAAGGGTTTAAAAATAAGCGCCCAGCATTTCACTGAAACCGTTTACTTTCTGATTGACACTGACTCTGGAACCTGCGATGATTAGGTTATAGACACTTAAAATGATAACCAATGCTCACCTAGGGAGGGACTCAGAATGATTAAAGATCAAGATCCGCAAACCGTAAAAAGACGCACTCATTTAACACTTTTATTAATTGTGCATGCACCAAAGCACGTTCCGCTAACAGAACTGGCGGCTACACTAGGTGCTGAAAATGACACTGTTCGGCATGATTTAAACTGGGTTTCTGACTTTTTAGCGCACTATAACTTAGTCGTGGATCTCTCTGTTGATCAGCAAGTCGCCGTTTACGGCCAGGAGAATTATTTATTCCGAGCAGCCTTAGACCTCTTAAAAACACTCTCCAAGCCTAATCAACTGGTCACTAGTTTCCCAATTGCGGATCAAAAATTAGAAACGCAATTAAAAGACCAGCTGGCAGCATTAGTGAAGACCACCCCGTTAGATAGCACGGCACAGCAGTCGATCTACGATTATCTGTGGACGGTTGCGATGCGGTACCGTTATGGCGTCGTCAAGCGACTAGGGTTAGCCGAACTCTTTACGCCAGGTCAGTTGGCTTTAATTGCCAATGAAAAAGTGATTCATCCGTGGTCACAACAAACGGTTGAAATAATAGCCGATGATCTGCCAGCTAAAAATGATTTGCCGCTAGTGGAAGAGTATCTCTTAACCATGCGGGTCTGGCTTTACGCTAACTAACAACTATTAACTATTCCTACGTTTCGGTCAAACTGATCGAGGCGTTTTCTTTTACCATAACTCCGGCTATAATAAAAGCATTGTTTTGATTTTAAAATTTCCGGAGGATCCTCATGCTTACATTTCAACCCGCTAAACCCAATCAGTTGTCAGCCATTATGACCATTGAAAATCAGGGCTTCACCCCTGACGAGGCCGCTACTAAGCCCAGTATGGCCGAACGAATCGACCGTATTAGTGACACTTTTATTGTTGCTTCACAAGATCAGCAGGTCTTAGGTTACGTGGTTGGCCCCGCCTCAGATGAACGCTATCTCAGTGATGATCTGTATGCCCATCTGACAGCTAACAAACCATCTGACCGTTACCAGACCGTTTTAAGTTTGGCAGTGGCCAAAAGCGCCCGTGACCAACACATTGGCAGCCAGTTACTCGCTGAATTAGCCCAAGTTGCCCACGCGCAAAACCGTACGGCCATCACCCTCACTTGTCTCAAAAAATTAGTCCCGTTTTACGAACGTAACGGTTACGTCAACGAGGGCGTTTCAGACTCAGCCCACGCTGGCGAAACTTGGTACAATATGGTTAAAACACTCTAATACACAAATAACCGAGTGTGTGACAAAACTCGGTAGATTCCAGAATTTAACCCAAATAAGACCTATTTCGATGAACTTTATCGGAATAGGTCTTATTTGGGTTAAATGGCCGGAATCTGAGTTTTGGCGCACTATTAGACCATATCGAAGGATTGAACAAATGGCCATTTGTTACTATTCTCAGTTAAGAAGTTAATTAGGATACTTACCAACATAGACTTATGGTACAGCCTCTATTTGTTGTTCTTCAATTTAGTACAGCCGGTTATAAAACCACACGTAGTATCGACCATCAATTAAACTAATTTTAGTGACACTGGTATTGTCCGGTTCCGGCAGCGTCATGGGATCTTGGGGCTGCAGGGCTGCTAAAGCCGCCGCCTTAACCGTAAACCCATGTGTCACCACGATATACTTGCCGTCCTTAGCTTGGCTAGCATAGTCCGTCATGAAGTCGGTGACGCGCTGAACCACGTGCTCAAAAGTTTCCCCATCAGTCGCATACTTGGTGTAGTCTGGTAAAACATCGTGCAAAACGGGATCAAAAACATCGGTATACTTCGCTTGCAGCTCCCGGTTCTTTAAGCCGTCCCATTTGCCATAGGAAATTTCCAGCAGTCGCGAATCGGTCTGAGTAGGTAACCCTGCCGTAGCGTTCAAAATGGCCGCCGTGTCCTGCGTTCGTTGCAGTGGACTGACGATCAACTGATCAGCGAACTGAATGTCAAAGTGGTCGTGTAAATGCTGCGCCTGTTTTTTCCCGGTCTCATTTAGCAGCGTGATATTCGAAATCATGGTCCCCTGCTTCAGCCCCAGCGCATTGCCCTCAGTCTGACCGTGGCGAATAAAATAAAATTCAGTCATGCAGTTTTCCTCATTTCTTGATGTTTAGTCATTAACCTGAAATAATCATTGCTTTTATAGTATCAATTTTCCTCATACAATTCCAATTTAAAATTATTTTGACAGTCCTTAAAGTTTTGCCTTATATGATATAAACCGTTTTCATTGCTAACTCATAGCCCATTGATTATCGAATTGACGTTGACAATCATCACCGTGTCTGTTAAATTTTAATTAAAGAAAGGGAGGTTATTGATATGAACAAGCAACAAAACATGCAAATCGTATCATCCTCCTGGTCTACAGTCACATCTGTGTAGACCGCTTTCATGTATCCTAATTGGTCTCCCACAGATGAAGGTTAAAATTCAACTGTGAGGCCACTATACCTGTAATCAATCACCCTCACAGTGCCCACTGTGAGGATTTTTTAATTTCTAAATTATTTGGAGGAATATCTCATGACAGTTTATAATTTTGCCGCTGGTCCAGCCACCTTACCAGACCAAGTCATCACCCAAATTCAAAGCGAACTCCCATCCTTACGGGGAACCGGAATGAGCATCATGGAGATCTCTCACCGTTCCGCCCTGTTTGATGACATCATCAACACCGCCCAGCAGGATCTTCGCGACCTCATGAGTATTCCCGATGACTATGAAGTCCTCTTCTTCCAGGGTGGCGGTACCGGCCAGTTCGCTGCTGTTCCCATGAATTTAGCCACTAAGCACCACCGAATTGCCCTGCTGGACAGTGGCCACTGGGCTGCTAAAGCCGGTGCAGAAGCCGAAAATTTGGGCTATCAAGTGGATACGCTGGCGTCAACTAAGGCCACCCACTACGACCGGCTGCCAGCACGCACCTCAACTTTACCAACCGATACCTACGATTATTTACACATCTGCACCAATAACACCATCGAGGGCACGGCCTATCACGATTTACCGCAGACTAACGGCACACCGCTGATTGGCGACATGTCCTCTAACATCATGGCTCAGCACTATAACGTCAGCGACTTCGACCTCATTTTTGCTGGGGTTCAAAAAAACTTAGGCCCTGCCGGTGTCACGCTAGTCATCGTGAAAAAATCACTGATCAAAAAGGTGGACCACATTCCAAGCGTGTTTAACTATCAGCTGTTCGCCAAAAAGAACTCTATGCCAAACACCCCACCCGTTTTTAACATCTACGCGACTGGTCTAACGCTAAAGTGGTTGAAAAAGATCGGTGGTATTGAAGCCATGGAGGCTTTAAACAAGAAGAAGTCCAGCCTGCTGTACGACTTCTTAGATCAGTCAAAACTCTTCAACAACCCGGTCAAACATGCCGATCGGTCACTGACCAACGTACCGTTTATGACCGGTGATCCGAAAACTGATCAAGCAGCGATCGATGACCTGACAGCGCATGGTTTATTGAACCTCAAGGGCCACCGCAGTGTTGGCGGCCTGCGTGCCAGCCTCTACAACGCCATGCCATTTGAAGGCGTTCAGGCACTGGTCAATGAACTGTATCACTTCGAGAAGAACTTATAGGAGGGTGTCCATATGTATCAAGTTAAAACGTATAACGCAATTGTGCAGGCGGGCTTTGACCGGTTCACCGATCAATACCAGATCAACCAAACCGATGATGCCGATGCTTACCTAATTCGGTCGGTAAACCTGCACGAACAGGAACTGCCTCAAAATCTAAAGGTCATCGTTCGCGCGGGGGCCGGCTTCAACAACGTCCCCATCGACAGAGCGACAGCCAACGGGACCGCTGTTTTCACCACTCCCGGCAGTAACGCCAACGCGGTCAAGGAACTGATGGTGGCCATGCTGATCGCCGCTTCACGGAATTTATTTGCTGCCGCTGATTACGCTGCTCATAATAGCGGGGCTGATATCTCCAAGCGGACTGAACACGATAAAACCAAGTTTAACGGCCAGGAACTGTTAGGCAAAACGTTGGCCGTCATTGGGGTCGGCCACGTCGGCTCGTTAGTTGCCAACGCTGCTAGCCAGCTGGGTATGAAGGTCGTTGCCTATGACCCGTACCTGTCGTCGGATGCCGCATGGCGGATCTCAACTGACATTCACCGTGCCAAGACGCTCGCCACAGCGCTGAAAAAAGCCGACTACGTCACGATCCACGTGCCTAAGAATGAGGAGACCACCGGCATGATCGGTGCTAAGGCCTTCGCTGCCATGAAAGACGGCGTTACAGTCTTTAACTTTGCCCGTGGCGGTATCGTGAATAACACCGAGATGCTGAAAGCTTTAGACAGTGGTCATGCGAAGGGGTATTACACCGATTTCGGCAGCGATGAGATTCTCAATCGCAAAGATGTCATCATTACCCCTCACATTGGCGGTTCCACCGGCGAAGCCGAAACTAACGGTGCCGTTCAAGGTGCTGAAACCATCATGGACTATCTGGAAACCGGTAACGTGCAAAACAGCGTCAACCTGCCGAATCTGCAGGCACCGTTTGGCACCCCTTACCGCATCACCGTCATGCACCAAAACATCCCTAACATGGTCGGCCAAATTGCCACTATTCTAGCAAATGCCAACATTAACATTGAAAACATGAGCAACGCGGCGAAGGACAAAGTCGCCTACACCATTATTGATGTCAAACACCTCCAAAAACAGGATGCCAATATTATCGACCAGTTAAACGCCATTCAGGCGGTTTATCGCGCTCGCTTGATTAAAAAATAATAATTACTAATCAAAAAACTGTTCCTAAGATGATGATCTCGGGAACAGTTTTTTGATTGCCCATAAATAAAAAACAGTCACACTAAGGTGACTGTTTTTTGCAAATCCCACTAATTGGCTTTAGCGAAGACCCATGTAGCTTATAAAAACTTTACTGTTGTCAGGGAACGCGAAGTAAAGCCTTGTTTGATGCAATAACGATCATCACGATCCTTAAAGTCGTCATTATTCATTATTGCGGGTGTTGCTAGTGCTTAAATGATTCGTCGTCACCAAACACTTTTATCTAACGCTGCAGCCCATCGCCGTGCCCCCGCACTTCGACAGATACAACTTCATTACTGGACGTGTGCCATTAAGATAAATCACTGGCTCAGCAGTTAAAGTCGGCTCAACATTCTCTCCAATATTGAACTGCCCTGTTGAAAATTGCTCCCAAAACCAATCATTTGTTCAATAACACTACATCGATCAAATAATGTTTAACCCCTGTATTAAAATTTCTCAGCTATTTTCTAAGCAGTTAGCCGTTCAGAAACTTAAGCACGAGCACCTTTAATACAAAGAACATTATGGCTTGAAACAGCGGTAAATACAATACTTCGCGCTTCCCACTTTTTTTTAGTTTTTTAAAAAAAGTGGCGAAATCAATTATGTTGGAAAACTGTTTAATTATCGCAAAGGGACTATAATAAGGTATAATTTAGGGTGGAATAGTAATCGAGAAAAATGATTGGAATGTCTGCCATGGATTATACGTTTTTACTATCGAAAAATGATCACATTTGTTTCGATATTTTATCTCGTTTCACCCAACAAGCTGACCAGACCTTAAATAAAGAAGAGTTAGCTCAATCATTGTCGTTGACGACTTATCAATTGAATAAATACTTTGAAACGATGAATACTGATTTGGCTTCAGTTGCCGAAGAGACGCCCTGTTATCTAGATGAACCTAATAAGGGCACGTGGCAAGCGTTTGGGCTGAATTCTTACTTGCTGCAAAAAGTGACCCTGCTCTACTTGAATCGCGCACCGCTTTTTACCGCTTTGGAATACCAGTTCTTCTATAACCACTTGTACACTAAGAAGGAATACGTGACTGCTAATTATATGAGCAGCTCCGTCTTCTACCGGTCCTTGGATTCCCTGTCGGATACCTTAACGAAGCACAACTTCTTTCAAGCTAGCAGTTTATATGCTAGTAAGGAGTTTACGGTTCGGCTGCATTTATTTCAGCTTTACTATACGTTATACAATGGTGTGTCCGAGCCGTTCGAACCGCTTAACCCACTGATTGACAATATGGTAGCAGCGATTCAATCCGGTTTACCCGATGAATTGAACCCCACACAGGAAACCAAATTAGCCACTTTTCTGCGGATCTGGTTACTGCGGATGCTTGATAAAAACACCATTGGTAATAATCAGCAGCTTCAGATCAAACCAACGGCGTCCAGCCAGGCGATGATGGAACAGCTCCAAAACCTGCTAGCAGATCAGTTGGAACTCACCGCAGAAGAATTTAATTACCTCTATAGTTTCTTAATTGCTCAAGGTTATCTCGGCTTTGACAAAATGCGTGAACTAGCCGCTAACATCCCAGCAGTTGATGAATTAACCGCTCAATTTATGGGTGAGATGCAAGACACCAACGTTTTGCTGACCACTCACCTGGTTGATGATCATCAGCTGGAAGACAGTCTACTCAGTATTCATTTTCAGTTCACGACGTTTTACATTGAGCCCACGACGTTTATCAGCCCTGATCAAGTTCAGTTCTTTGCCGAACTTTACCCAGCGTTTGACGTTGCTGTATCGCACAGCATTACCAAGTTACAACGCCGTGAGGACCTGCATTTGACCCAAAAAATGGCTGTCAACTTATACTTCAGCTATATGTTCGCATTGATCAATGCCGTCCCGGCCGAACTCATGCGCGATCAAGTTCACATTTGTGTCGACTTTTCTCAGGGCAATTTATATACCAATTATGTCATTCAATCACTTAGCGCCTTCAACCACGCGCACATCATTATCGATGCGCATTTAACGGCCGATACCGACATTTACATCTCCGATTTTCATTCGAAGAAGGTCAGCCAGACCCAAGTGATTTGGCAAGATCCGCCAACACCAGTTGACTGGTCGAACCTCGCAGATTTGATTCTAGATGCTAAGCGACAAAAATTACCAAGTTTATTTCCAAACCAAGATACAGCACAGAAGGGAAGTGGCGTAGATGAAATTCAGCAGGACAGCGAAAAATAAATGGCTAGCAGCGTGTCTTTTTTCAGTTACTGTATTAGCTGGCTTTCAGTTACAGCATGTAGATGCTCACGCCGACCAGCCAACACAACAAACACAAAACGCCGTCACTAACGCAGCAACTAAGAATTCAGTAGTTTCTGGCGTAGTGACTGGTTCTTTTGGGTACCAACCAAGTACTGACGCTCATGCTGTGACGTTACAGTCTGCTAACTCAACGGCCACTTCCACAACAACGCAAACTGATTCTAATCAACCAACTCCATCGTCTGAGGTACCAACAACTCCTCAAACGCCATCACCTGAAACGCCGATAGCGCCTAATACTGGCACGGTAACGTCCAATCCAGGATCCGCTTCGACGACTCAGGGAAGTTCGACCCAGGGAAGTTCAACTCAGGGGAATACTACTAATCAGCAGCCTGCACAGCCTTCTGAACCAACGGGAACTTCTGGCACATCAGTCTCAACTCAAGGTTCTACCACGAGTAACCCTAACGTCAGTCAGATGGGGCAATTAGAAGTTAACGCCATCGATGGTGTGACTGGCACTAAAATTGCTGGTAACACCTTTACCGGTGAGTATCAAGGAACTGTCGGTTCATCAATTAAGGATAAGTCTATCCTAGTAACTCCGATTCCGGGATATTCTTACGTTGGTAACGTTGATAAAGACATTCCAGACACCTTTGTGAAAACTCCGCAAACCGCTAACCTAGCCTATATGCAGCTTTCACCAATCGTGGTCCATTACGTTGACGCAACGGATCCAAGTAATGTACTTTGGACGTATTCTTTGCCAACCAATATGGCAGCCAAGGGTCAAGTCTACGACGCAGATGATAGCCAACTGCAATTTGCCGGCTACACCTTTGATCACGATAGCGGTAATACCACGGGTCTCATTGATCAGACGGTTAAGTCATACACCGACCTCAATCCAATCGTCGTTAATTACTACTATCAGCCCAAACTAGGTCAAACTGGAACTGTAAATACTGCTAACTGGATCGTCACGTCTGAAACTACTCCAATTGGTCTAACTGGTGAATACAGCTTCAGTCTCTATCTCAAACGCGATCAGTCAGCACCGGTTAAAGTCGGCAGTTATGACAATGGTCAAGCTGGATCAGGTCACACTACCATTACAGTTGGTGGCTCAACACCGACAACTGGGACAACAAATACAACAACTACGAATAGCTCAAGCTCAAATAACAGCGGCACTTCAACGACTACTATAACGACCACTGAAACAACGGATAGTACTGTTGAAACAGCAGGTAGTACTGCAACGACTGTAACTGGTAATTCGAGTTCACTTACGACTACGCCACTCTCAATGTTAACCAGTCCGGTAGCAACACCAACCGCAACGGTCAACATTGTGACCGAAACTGGCAAGCCACTGAGTCAGCTTACCGTCATTGGCAAGCTAGGTGCTAATGTTCGCACGCAGATTCAGCAAAAGCTTAACGGTCTGCGTCAAGCTGGCTACGTTATTTTAAGTAATGACGTTAAGGGGAATACCACTTTGAGCCAGACTAATCCGGTCATGACCATCAAAGTCAGTCACCCTGCCCGCCAAGCTAATCCGTTCAAACACAATACTATGCCAATTGTCGCTCAACTTGGTAATGCTTCTCAGTCAGTGAAAGCTGCTAACGCTAAGACTGCTGATCAAGCTGCCAGCACAACCAGCATGGCAAATAATCAGCAAGCTACGACTAATTCCGTTTCGAACAGTCAAGGTTCAAGCAATCAAAATGCGACTAATCAAAGCACGAATAGTCAGAATTCTGATAACAGTAACAGCTCTGATAACAGCAATCAAACTAATCAAAACATGGCCAAACCAAACCAAAAGATTGCTCAAAACACTACCAGTCAGGCCACTTCCAAGGATACTGAACGAAACGGCCAGGTTCACCGTGATGCCATTGCTAATAATGGCCAGTCGTTTGGCCATGCCGCTGCTAATAACGGCAGTGGCGGTCACTCAGTTTCTGGGCTGGCTGCTTACTTCATCAGTCTTTCTGGAAAAATCAATCTTGGTGCAAGAGGATAGCAATAAATGATTCATTTCTGAAAAATTTATCTGAAATGAATCATTTTGTCGTTCCCTCTTTTAACCATATATAGATCAAAATAATAAAAAACTGATCAGCAATCGAATTCTTGATTACTGATCAGTTTTTTATTATCTCTATAATTAGAATGATTGTTACTGACCCACCTTAACACTTTGAACCAGGGCTTCACCTAAGTTATTTTCAACGGCGTCTTTACGCGCTGTCACCGCCTCATTGAACGTGTCGAAGCTATGGTTCAACACGTACTGACCGCGGATCATTAACCGGGCAACCCAACGCTGTGAGCGTTTATCAAAGGAGACGCCGGCAACGCCCGACTTATTGGTTTTACGTTTTTTCATGATGGCAACCACACTAGTGCCATTGACTTGCTGCAGATTGTTGACGTCCCCGCGATTAGCAATCAGCTGCTCGTTGGTCCGCATGGCCTCCCTGCCACGTTCGCGCCGGATACAGCCACAGCTTCGCGTATTGCCCTTACGCAATAAATAACCATCAACAACCACTTCCTGGCCGCAGTCACACCGACATTGCCACAAAGCGTTACCATTCTTAGCTTTCCCTGCAAAACCGATTACGATCAACCGGCCAAAACGTTGATTAATTAAATTGATGCGCTTCATTTGAATCCCTCACTTGTTGTGCTGACGTCATCTTCGTCAGTTTAGTTTCTGATTTTAATGCTGATTTATTGACCCGCGGATGCCGAGCACGAAAGCAATCAAGTCCAAATAGTCCCAATAGGCAAATCAGTAGACCAACACCAATAAAAACGGCTTCAGTCAAGTTCTGGCGGTTGATCTTGTCCAAAAACTGGCTGGTAGCTGCATACGCTAGTTGAGGAAATTGGTCAATTTCCAAAAGAACTACCACTGTTACCATGCCGCAAAGAGATCCTAATTTAACTAAATGATGTTGTGCTTTCATTTCACTCGGCCTCCTTCTAAAAAGATGTATATCTAAGTATTAGTATCAGCCTGAAACCGCTTAAATTCAACGCTTTTCGGCCGTTTCCGTCTGCCACTTTTTTTAAAAAAATTAAAAAAAAAGATAATTCAAACGGGTCAGCAAAACAAGCCTGATTTTCAGTCATTTTTTGACCGAGAATCAGGCTTGTTATCTTACTTTAGCTACTTCTAAACTGGCATATTCTTTTCAAGAAAACGACTCATATCAGCCGTCAACTGACGTCCCTGGGGGCTGAAGGTCATGACGTGGGGTGCGTTTGGATAGTGTTTAAGCGTCACCTGAGCCGTTGAAGCTAAATAATCGGCCAACCGTTGACCAATATTGCGTTCAAGCAGCTCATCCGCATCCGCTTGGGCAATAAAAACCGGCTTCGTTAACCCAGCCAACTCATCGTGAATTGGTCCAGTGTACGTGCCAATGCTAGCCAGCATCGCGTTAATATGCTGGGTCAGATACTGCATTCTGGCAGTGACCTCACTAGCGGGTAACGCTAATTTTTGATACCACTGCCGGCATTCAGCCAAAAAGCGGTTAGCTACTCGGCTGGTATCCACCGGAAACAATGGTGTATCAATGGTGCCACCGGTGACAACGTCGTTAAATTGAGTTAGAGCTTTCATGGCAAACAGCCCGCCTAGCGACTCCCCAAAAACAGCGATGTGCTGGTGGCCGTCAGTTCTTAACTGCTGAATGGCAGCAACCGTATCTTGCCACCACTGATCCGGATCGCCCGTTTTGAAGATCTGCTGCGGATCAGCCGTGCCGTGCCCCGTAAACATGGGGCCTAACACGGTGTAGCCCTGCTTCTGCAGACCGCGTCCCAGTGCCCGTACATCATTGGGCGTACCCGAAAACGTGTGCAGCAGTAACACGGCCGGTTCACCAGCCTGAAAATAAAATGCTTGTGGCAGATCCATTTTAAACACCACCCTTAGTCTCTTTTGATAACTATTTTACAGCATTATCATCAAAAAATCGCACTGCAGACTTTCGCAGTGCGATTCAAGTTTAAACCTTATTCTGTCACTTGATGCCGGCTGGTGCCGCCATTTACGATGGTCAAAACGTCGTCTAAGGCGATTTCTACCATGTTAGCCACCGCAGCATCGGTATAGAACCCCACGTGGGGACTGACACTGACGTTTGGCATCTTGAGTAACTTTTCCAGTGGCGGATTATCTAGCTGTTTATTAGACCAGTCTTGACTGAAGATCTGACTGTCACCTTCGATGGTATCGATCCCAGCACCGGCAATTTCACCGCTTTCCAGTGCGTCCACGAGGTCATCAGCAACGACCACTGGGCCACGAGAAGCGTTAATGAAGAACGCTGATGGCTTCATCATTTTGAAAACGTGCTTGTCGATCATGTGGTGGGTCTCATCCGTTAGTGGCGTATGCATGGTCACAATATCGGCCGTCTTGTAGACCGTTTCGTGATCCGTATAGGTCAAGGTATCGCCTAATTCTGGCCGGTGAATCGGGTCAGCTGCAATCACCGTTGAACCTAACGCCTTGAAAATCCGGGCAACGGCACTGCCAATTTTACCAGCGCCAATAATGCCGATCGTCAAATTATGAATTTCATTGGCTTCGATGCCATCCCAAGTAAAGTCGTGGTGGGCTTCACGCGCTTGCGCGATGCCTAAATGCCGAACTAACCGCATCACGTGAGCCAGTACCAGTTCACTGACTGAACGTGGTGAATAAGCCGGTACGTTAGTCACAACCAGATGATTTTTAGCAGCCTGTTTCAAATCAACAATTTCATAACCCGTGATTCGTAACGTCAACTGCTTGATGCCGAATTCATGCAGCTGCTGGTAAATCTTTGGTGAATCCACTGGAATATGCTGCTGAATCACGATACCATCATAGCCCTTAGCTAACCCGACCGTTTTTTCAGTTAACGGAACGTCGTTAGTATCGACTTGGACATCGGGATGCGCCTTCATCCATTCCTTAACAGCAACTAATTCATCTTCACGTGCATGATATAACAAAAACTTCAACACAGGTTCCCTCTTCCTAATTAATGTGCATCAACAAATTTTTGAATCCGTACCACTGCCTTCTTCAGGTCTTCGGTGCTGGCCGCGTAACTGATACGAACGTAGCCTTCACCACCGGCACCAAATGAAGCTCCTGGAATAACGGCTACTTTAGCTTCCTTAGCTAATTCGTAACAAAAGGCAACGCTGTCTTGATTCAAGTTGGCTGGAATCTTAGCGAACAAGTAGAACGCCCCTTTAGGACTAGCGCATTCAAAACCAGCTTTCTTTAAGCCAGCTAACAATAGATCACGGCGCTGCTGATAAATTTTCCGCATGGCCACCCCATCGTCTGGGCCATTTTTGAAGGCTTCTTCCGCGGCAGCCTGGGCGTTAGCCGTGGCCGACGTAATGGCGAACTGGTGAACTTTACCAATTTCTGTGATCACGTCAACGGGTCCGCATACCAGGCCGATCCGCCAGCCGGTCATAGCGTGAGACTTGGACACACCGTTTAGTAAAATAGTCTGTTCTGGCAACAGTTCACCCATGGAAACGTGGCGTTCACCGTAAGTCAGTTCAGAATAGATTTCATCACTTAAAACGAAGATATCATACTGCTTTATGACATCCGCAATCGCCTGCAGATCTTTCCGACTGTAGGTGACCCCAGTTGGGTTAGATGGGAAGTTCAAAACCACGGCTTTCACCGTATCTTTGTTGGCTTCAATGGTTGCTTGTAACTTTTCAGGTGAGAGGATAAACCCATTATCGGAAGTATCCAGGAAAATGGGCTTCGCACCGTTCAGCAGCGTGTCCGGAATGTATAGTGGAAAAATAGGTGTGGGGATAATGACCGTATCGCCAGGATTCAACATGGCAGTCAGTGATGAAAAGATCCCCTCGGTGGCACCAGTCGTGACTAAGATCTGCGTTTCTGGATCGTAGGTCACGTTATATTTATCGTGCAAGAATTTCGATGCTGCTTTGCGAAGGCCATCCGTACCACGGGAATCCGTGTAGTGACTTTCATTATTTTCGATACTGCGGATAGCAGCCTGTTTCACGTGATCAGGTGTATTAAAATCTGGTTCACCAATGGTTAACTTCACCATATCGGGAATTTGAGAGATTTCTTGGTTGAACTTCAAAATCGATGATGGCTGAATCTGTTTTAATTCGTGTTTCATAGTTTCTGACAATCGACTCATATCACACACTCCTTATAATATAGATAAAAGAGGTTCTATCATATCTGTTGTTGGTCATGTCACAAGACATGATCGACAACAGATTTTTCTTTCTGTAATCTATGTATGTTGACACGAAAAAAGGATATCGCCATTGCTTTATCCTTCC